>NZ_JAFCJX010000018.1 GCF_018130695.1 Bradyrhizobium jicamae
AAAAGTGCGCGCACGAGCATACAGGTTCGGCGGAGGCATCCGGCCTTCCCTGCGCGATGGCGTTACGGCTTATACGTGCTCGCCCTGGTGAGACTCTGCTTTTGTGCCACCATCATCCGCGATCGGCTTTGGACCTTTCGCGTGCTTGCCACCAGCATCGGGGCGGCAGGCCCACACGACTTCACCGTCCGCCTTGCGCGCACACGCCTGTCGCACGCCCGGCGGCCACCGCATCGTCACCCACGTCCGTGGCGTTCGCGAGCGCCCCTCGTGTCGAGTGAGACGCGCCATTGTTAGCATAATCAGAAGTTCATGTAAAGAGAAATATTTTTGATTCCGGGGCTTGACACCATTCCGCAGATCGAAACTGATTTGCCCGTTGTGTCGCGTGGGCAACAGTCTGCCGCGCTGCGGTGACTGATCACGTGCCTTGGAGCAGTCGGCGCATTCGGTTCACCCGAACGAGGGCCCGATGCCGGAGGTCGCTAGCCTGCCTGCTTGCCAATGCGATGAAATTCGACGGTGCGGTTTTTCAGCGATACGGTGCGAGCTTCAAATCCGGCACTCAACCAGGCTCGAGTTTGCGCGTGCCCGACACTGCAATTGTTTCCCCACCATGCCGTGAATTTATAGGCTGAGACGGGAAGGGGCTTTCCAAGGATGGCTTCGAGATCGGCGAACGAAAGCCGGATGCTCGCCCCTTTGACGGTCTCCAGCCTCTGGCGCAATGGGTCGTAGACGGACATCAACTGTCCCACTCTCAGTCTGTGCGCTTCGGGATAACAACCCGCTGGCTAAAGCGTGATGAGATTAGGTTGAATCGTCATCGCGCTTTGCCCTTTGTTTGAGCATGATCTCCGCGCAAGCGCCTTCGACGTTTGTCGCGAGGGAAAACCGCTTCACACTTTTCCGGATCATGCTCTAGGTAGGCCATCGAATAGGCGAGTATTGAAGCTTTCGCCTGTCCAGTTCCTCGCGCAGCTTTTCCGCCCGATCGCGAACACTTGGGCTGGCTGTGAAGGGGTGTCTGTGACCTCGGTCAGCGTCGGCTTGACGACGGATGCTTTCGTAATAAAGCGTCAAGCTCTCATCCGAAATTCGTTCGAAACTCATACACAAACTCCAATTCTCTTTTCGCCTCGAGCCCAGGGGCCAACGAGGGCCAACGCTCGTCTCAACGCTTCCTAAGCGTGCGCGAGAATGCCCGCCTCAATCCAAATCGTAATGCCAGGACCAACAGGCCGAGAACGGCGGTCGTGATCAGTGCAATACTCAATGCTGTCTGCATGGCGAAAATTCATTGTTCTTGAAAACAAGCAAATGCTAGCCCGCGATCATTGCTGCTTCAACAAGGGATTGGATAATCCATCTGCGATAGCCCATTCGGGTTATGGCTCGACGCGCAACGGTGTTTCTTCATCACCAACAGGCTAGCTAAGGAGCGACGCTGAAGGGCGCGGGCACCAGACTTATGTCGATGCACATTGCGCGTTCTGGACGAACCGAGATTGCAGCCTCAAGCAGCAGGCCATGGCCTCTATAAAGGCGCCTCGCTTGCGTCGAACTCGAGCTCTGCAGGGTCGTCGCGGTAATATTTGATGCTCTCGTGAGATGGTGATGGTGCGCGGTTCTCGTGCGCTTTATGACATCACCCTCATCCGCGTAGCGAGGGCGGATCTTAGCGCAGTTCCACCCTTGCGCGCCAAAGGGCGTCGAAAGTGTTTCGGTGAGTGAGCTCCGACGCCTCTGAGTCCATGGGATCGCCGGGCACTTCTGCGCGCGCGCTTGCGAGGTCTCGATTGGATTGCGATCGCGCCGGAGCTGCAGCAGGCCACTCCAATGATGATTTCGAAAGCTTGGCCCTGCCTGCGTACCAGCATTTTCGTCCGTCGATCAGGCGCCAGGACCAATACTCGCGGGGATGTTGTGGCATCGCGGCGCTGCATGGTTGCTTCGCTTGCGCAGTTGGCGGGCCCGTCAACAGGAGCGTCGCGATGCAGGCGGCCAAAAGAACTGATGGAGGTTGCTTGGCCATCTGAGCACTAAGGGCTACTTCGTTGCTGCAGTCGCGCTATGGCAACGACCAGATCGGGCCGCTCAAGAACCTCCACCAGCTTGTCGAGGATGCGCTCATTGTCGTGGGGGCGGGGCTGAAGGTATTCGTCCAGTATGCATTGGGCTTCGCTGATGGCGTGAATAGCCAATTGATGATCTGTCATCGCTTCTTACCTATTTAAATGCCTATTCAAATGCCGCGGTGGCGCGCTTAAGAAGGAGGGCCGATCAAGTCCTCATTTTGACTTATCCCATCAAATTTTATTTCAGCATCGGGCCGGGGCGATCCATTGCTTCGGTTGTCGCGCTCAACGTGCAACTCGGCTGGGCGCTTCAGGCTACGCAGATACCGAAAACTGGGCTGAGGACCGTCAGGGGAACTTTTGATTCCGGGGCTTGGCACGATTCCGCAAATCGAAATCGTTCTGCCCGTCGTGTCGGGTGGGCAGCAGTGTGCCGCGCTGCGACGACTGCCATCACTTGCGCGTGCCGCCACGCATCTCCTCGCCCCGTTTCAGCACGACGGGCGACTTCCGGGCCAGCGCGCCGCTCAGGTGCCGGCGCATCAGGTCGGACGCGTCGGCCACTTTGCCGCTTTCGAGCAAAGAGAGGATCTGCAGATGCTCGGTGCACTGGACGTGAAGCCGCCGGCGATCGACCTTTGAACGGTATTCGAGCAGCCGGCGCATCCGGTTCACCTGAACGAGGGCCCGGTGAAAGAACATGTTGCCGGACAGCTTGATGATTTCCTCGTGGAAGAGCGAACCGTTGTGCAGCAGGCGCTCGGCTGGGAGCGTCGCGATATCCGACGCGAGCATGCTTTCCTGGATGCGGCGTTGCTCGGCGAGCACCTGCCGATCGATCCGGAACGTGGGCTCGAGCATCGCCGACGGCTCGATCTGCATGCGAAATCGATAGATATGCTCGAACGCCTCGGCCGTCTTGGCCACAGGGAGAAAGCGCCAGCCATAGCCCGGCTTGCGTTCGGCCCAGCCTTCGCGAACGGCGCGCAACAAGACGTCGGTCAACTCGGCCTTGGTCAGATCGTAGCGCTTGCGCAGGAACTGCTCCGTCACCTCGGACGGGATGCGGTCGGTCAACCAGTCGTCCGCAAGCGCCTCGTACTCGGGCGGTCCTCCCGCCAATTCCGCCACATCGCTCCGTGGCTTTTTCGTGCGGCGCTCCGCGACCGCGCGCGCGAAGAAACCTCGGTTGAGGTGCTGCTCCAGAACGCGCTGGTCGGCCAGGACCATCATGGCCTCGCGGACCGGCGAACGCGAGACGCCAAACTGGTCGGCGAGGCGCTGGGTGCTGAGATGCTCGCCAACCGGGATGCGGCCGCTGCGGATCAATTCCTTGATCTCATCGGCGATACGAAGCGACAGGGGGCTTGCTGGCATGAGGCACCAAATCGGAAAGCTGACCAGACATGATGCATTAAGGTCCAAACGACAAGAGGACCGCCCGCCTCACCGGCACGCCGCCATCGGGCTCGCGACAAGACGATAGACATGCCCGTCCGGCAAGCGGCGGTGGGCGGTCTCGAGATAAGGGCCGCCGCCGACATACATGCCGCCGGTCATGCGCAGCAGGACCGTGCCACCGGCTTCGCGCTCGACCTTGTAGTTGCCGGCGTCGCAGAGGTCGGCCGTGCACTGCAGCAGCTCCCAGCGGCCACTGCTGTAGCGCTTCACCGCGCCTGGCTTGCCGGCATCCGCGAACGTCACGCTGACCGCGAGGTTGATCATGCGCCCGCCATCGGCGCGGGGCGGCTGCTCTTCTTCATGTGCAAGTTGCGGATAGCTGCGTTCGAGGCGCACGGATGTCACCGGCACGGCGGGCTTGCGATAGGGCGCGACGCCGGCCGTGATCGGCGTGACCTCGGCGCCGACATAACAGCCTGCCGTCGCCGGCGGAAACAGCACATCGGTCTCGGCGCGCACCGCCGCGGCCGGCAGCGCCAGCATCGCGGCGACGACAAGCGTGGACGTCAGCGCCTTCATCGGCAGGCTTCCTTCGGCGCTGCCGTCAGCGTGAAGCGGCGGTCGCCGTCTCCCGATTCCAGCAGGATCGGACCGCCCGGGCGAGCTTCGCAGGATTCATCGAGGTGGATGTAGTGGCCGATGAAGCGGCCGTCCTTGAGCGTGCCGCCGATCGAGACGTTGATCGCATCAGATCCGCCGCTGCCCAAATAGATCTCGCCCCCGGCGCAGGCCGGGGTCGTGCACACCAGCGCGCCTTCGTCGCTCTCGGCACATTCAAGCCGGGCGGAATGTTTGGCCGGATCGCCGCGCAGGCGCACGCGAAGCGTTGCCGAGATCACCGGGGTGCCGTCGAACTGCTCGAGCTTGCCCCATTTGCGTTCGGTCGCGACGTCCTGCGCGGTGCGTTCGATCATAATCGCGGCGACGCGTTGGTTGGGATGGCTCGCGAGCTCGGTGGCGTCGAAGATGCGGGCGTGACAGCTCGGCCGCCCGGACCGCAAGGCGTCGGCCAGCGCGCGTGTTTCCGCAGCGGACGTGGACGAAGGCATGGCAGCGACGATGGCGAGCATCGCCAGCAGACGCCGTGCTTCAATGCTGCTCATCACGATGTCCCCGCGAGGCTGACTTGCGATGATCCTTTGTCGCGCGTGGCGAAGGGCGGGTTCATCGTGGGGCGGCACGGCTGCGCCATCCGGCGGCAGGGCAGCCTCAAATCTCATCTTGACGCGCCCGACCGTCATGTCAGACTTATGACATGAAGGCAGCAAGGCGACATGAAGGGGCGCGCGGCCCGAGCCTGCGCGACGAATATGCCGAGATGACGCGGCAGCGCATCGTCGCGGCCTTCGTGGAGACGCTGGAGGACGAGGAGGCCGACGACATCTCGATGGCCGCGGTGGCCAAGCGCGCCAAGGTCGCCGAACGCACCATCTATCGCCATTTCAAGACCCGCGCCGAGCTGTTCGCGGCCGCCGGCGAGTGGATCGAGGACAACGTCTTCAGCTACATCCCCTTCACCTCGCCAGACGAATTGCCCGACATCTACCGCGAACTGTGCAAGCGGTTCGACCAGCATCCGCATCTGGCGCGCGCCATCGCGATGACGCGGGCAGGCCGCAAGGTGCGCGCCGGCTTCCGGCGGAACCTGATTGCGCAGCATCGCAAGGCGATGGCGCCGCTGGTGCAGCATCTTCCGCCGAAGGAGGTCCGTCAGGCGGAGGCGCTGGCGTCCTATCTCAACAATGTGCTGGCCTGGAATGCGATGCGCGAGGACTTCGGCATGTCGAGCGCCGAGATCGCCGACGCGATCGAGTGGGCGCTCACGACACTCCTGAAGGATGTCCGCCAGCGCGATGCCGCTGCGGCGCGCAGCGGCAAGGCCGGCAAGCCGCCGCGCAAGCGAACCACGGCTGCGAAAGCGCCGGCGTAGAACGAGGCGAGCCATGAATGCGATGCCAGACGATCTCATGATCACCGCCGCCGATGAGGTTCGGATTCGCCAGGACCTGGTGCTGACCGCACTCGGCCGCCGTCCCGCCGACCGCAGCTTGCGGGTCGGCCGGCTGCTCGATGTGCACAGCCGCACCTGGAGCGAGGATCAGGAGATTGTGTTCAAGGGCCGGCGCATCGTCTGGGTCGGACCGGCGGGAAGCTATCCTGGCGAGGTGCGCGAGCGGGTGCACCGGCCGGATCTTTCGGCCGTGCCCGGTTTCGGCGAGGTGCACAAGCATATCGAAAGCTCGCATCTCACGCCGGAATGGGAAGCGGCGCTGGTGCTGCCGCATGGCAATACCTGGACCTGCGAGGCGAGCCACGAATTCTCCAACGTCAACGGCCCACGCAATCTCGAGTTCTGGTTCGAGGCGCGCCGTCGCGGCTCGCCGCTGAAGATCTTTCCGCAGCCGGGCTCCGCGGTGCCGCCGACGGCCTATGAATGGGGCGGCGGCTGGTTTGGCCATAACGAGCAGGCCGGCTTCATGGCCGAGAGCCTGATGGTCACCGGGCTCGACGAGGTCATGGACTGGCCGGCGGTGTGGAATCCCGACAACCCCTCCTACCAGCGGCTCTGGGGCATGATCGAGGCGACGTTCGCGGCGCGCGGCGTCGTCGAAGGCCATGCCTCGGGCCTGCGCGACCTGCCCTCGATCAACGCCTTTGCCGCGGCGGGGCTCGCTTCCGACCACGAGGTGCAGACGCCGGAAGAGACCTGGGACAAGCTCACCCGCGGCCTGTTCGTCGAGCTGCGCGTCTACGCGATGGACGAGATCGTCAAATGGCTGCTGGCGAAAGGCTTGCAGGACTGGTCGCAGATCGCCTTCACCACCGACGACCGCAGCGCCAGCCACACGCTCGAGCTCGGCGCCAGCGATCACAATGCGCGGGTCGCGATCGAGGCCGGCCTGTCGGCCGAGATCGCGATCCAGTGCCTCACCATCAATCCG
Source organism: Bradyrhizobium jicamae (assembly GCF_018130695.1). Lineage (GTDB taxonomy): Bacteria > Pseudomonadota > Alphaproteobacteria > Rhizobiales > Xanthobacteraceae > Bradyrhizobium > Bradyrhizobium jicamae_B. The sequence goes on from NZ_JAFCJX010000018.1 coordinate 6,482, forward strand.
GCGCGGCATATGCGGCTGACACCGTTCGTCGGCAGTCTTGCGCCGGGCCGTTTCGGCGATGTCGTGCTGCTGTCTGACGTGGCGAATCTCACCATCGCGGAAGTCTGGGCAGACGGTGCGCAGGTGTCGGACGGCAAGCGCTATCTCGGCACGGTCCCGGAGATCGCATGGCCGGACTGGGCGACCAGGACGGTCAACATCAAGCGCACCATCACGCCGGAGGATTTCGCGCTCGCCGCCGAACCCGGGCGCGCCACGATGAAGGCCGCCGTGATCCGTCCGTTCCACTGGCATCCCGAGTTCTACACGCTCGATCTGCCGGTGCGCGACGGCGCCGTGCAGCGCGACGAGAGCGAGGCCATCACCAAGTTTGCGATCGTCGACCGCTTCTCCGGCGACGGGCGCGTCGCAAAGATGTTCTGGCGCGGCTGCGGGCCGCGGACGCCGGAGACGGCGGTGGCCTGCTCGGTGGCGCATGACAAGCACAACATCTGGGTGGTGGGCTCCTCCGATGCGGCGATGGCCAAGGCGGTTAACGCGCTGGTCGCGCAGCAGGGCGGCTGGGCGCTGGTGCGCGAGGGCGAGCTCGCCGCCACCGTCCGCTTCGAGGTCGGCGGCCTGATGAGCTGCCGCTCCGCGCAGGCGCTCGATGCCGAGATGCAGGCGCTCTACGCAGAAGCTCGCAAGGTCGACTGGATGTACGAGCCGACGTTCCGGCCGCGCTGGTATCCGGGTTTCCCCGAACGGCTGATGTTCGCGACGCTGACCTGCGCGCCCTGGAGCTGGGTGCTGGTCGCGCCCTGCGAGCAGGCGCCGCTCGGCTTCATCAACGTGCAGACCGGCGAAGCGCATCCGGTGGTCTGGTGAGGGAGCGAGAGCGATGAACGAGATGACGGCACCGCAGGCGGCCTCCGCGGCTCCCGCGCCGGTGGGCCCGGTCGACCGCTTCTTCGGCCTGACCGAGCGCGGCACCAGCGTCGGCGGCGAGGTGATGGCGGGCGCCACCACCTTCGCGGCGATGGCCTATATCATCGCGGTCAATCCCGCGATCATGTCCAACGCCGGCATGGACCGCGCCGATCTGGTCAGCGCCACCGCGCTCGCGGCCATCCTAGGCTCGGTGATGATGGGGCTGTGGGCCAATCTGCCGCTCGCGGTCGCGCCGGCGATGGGCTCGAACGTCATCTTCACCTATGTGATCGTCAAGCAGATGGGCATGCCCTGGCAGGGCGCGCTCGCCATGGTCGCCTTCACCGGCGTGCTGTTTTTGATCCTCAGCCTGTCGAAGTTGCGCGAGAAGGTTGCGAAGGACGTGCCGGAAGCGCTGAAGGTCGGCATCCAGGCCGCGGTCGGGACGCTGATCGTGTTCATCGCGCTGCGCGGCGCCGGCTTCATCGTGCAGAATCCCTCGACCTACATCGCGATGGGCTCGCTGCGCAGCCCGCCGGTGCTGCTGACGCTGTTCGGCCTGTTGCTCACACCGGTGCTGGTGGCGGTGCGGATTCCGGCAGCGCTGATCCTGTCGATCGCGGCGCTGACCGTGATCGGACTGTTCGTTCCCGGTGCCGGCGGCAAGATGGTCACGACATTGCCGTCGGCGTTCCTGTCCTGGCCGCGCTGGCCGACCTCGACCTTCATGGCGCTCGATGTCGGCTACCTCTTCAGCCACTTCCTCGTCACCCTGCCGCTATTGTTCTACTTCCTGTGCGCCGAGTTCTTCTCGACGCTGGGCACGCTGATCGGCGTCACCGGCGCCGCCAATCTGCGCCGTCCCGACGGCTCGATTCCGAACGCCACCGCGGCGTTCGCGACCGACGCGACGGCCTCGATCGTCGGCCCGCTGCTCGGCACCTCCGTGGTCACGGCCTATATCGAGTCGATCACCGGCGTGCAGGCCGGCGGCCGCACCGGCCTGACCTCGCTGACGGTCGCCGCGTTCTTCTGTCTCGCGCTGTTCTTCTGGCCGATCTTCGTCATCATCCCGCCGCAGGCCACCGCGCCAGCGCTGGTGCTGGTCGGTGTCTTGATGATGCAGGGGCTGGCCCGGGTCGACATGACGGACCTCGCCACCGCAGTTCCGATCGTGCTGACCCTGCTGGTCACCGTGCTGACCAACAACCTCATCAACGGCATGGCGCTGGGCACGCTGAGCTATATCGCGCTGGAGGCCGCCCTCGGCCGCGGGGCGAAGATCCCGGCGATGGTCTGGGGCCTCGGCGTCGTGTTCGTCGTCTATGCGATCGTCATCGCGCAGGTGTTCTGAGTTCAAGCGTGCTCAGGGGCGAACCGCCACGACGTGCACGGAGCGGGTGCGCTTGTCCGACACGTATAATCTCTGCCCATCCGGCGTGAACGCCAGGCCATCCGCCGACTCCGGCACCTTGATCGGGGGATCGACGCGCTTCTGGGTGGCGGTGTCGAACACGAGCAGCCGGCCGCCCGCCGACTTTCCCGGCCTTTGGCTGACATAGACATGGCGGCCATCGGGCGTCACCGCGACGTCGGTCGAGTTGGCGCCGAACACGTCGATGATCCCGACGGACTTGTTGGCCGCGAGGTCGATCACGTCGCCGGAGTCGGTGCCATCGCCGACAAGATAGGCGAGGAGCCCGTTCGGCGTGATGGCCAACCTCCCGCAACCGAAGCTGGTCTGAAGTGGAAAGGTGAGGTCGTGGGTCGCGGTGTCGATGACCGCCGGGCCGGAGCCGATGATATCAGTCACGAGGGCGCGCCCTCCGTCTGGCGTGATCGCGACGGACGACTGGATATCGCAGGGACTCATGGCGGCGGTGGCGACGATCGCCCTGGTGCCGATATCGATGATCGTCACGGCGCCCTGGCCCGTGCCTTCCCCGGTCTCGGCGCAGACGTAGAGCTGGCGGCCATCCGGCGTGATGGCCAGTCCGTGCGGGAGGCCTGTCGGGCCGCTGACGCTGATGGTGTCCACGACCATATTCGTGGTCGTATCGATCACGCTCACCACGCCGCCGTCATGCCCAAGGCAGGCGACGTAGGCGTGACTGTGATCGGCGACCACGCCGCTCGGTTGCCTGCCCACGGCAATGGTGGCCGTGACCGTGTTCGTTGTGGTGTCGATCACCGCGAGGGCGCCCTTGGAAGGACCGGGTCCGCTGAGATCCGACAAGGTCACGTAAGCGCGCGCCCCGTCAGGGCTCGCGGCGACCCATTTCGGTTCCATGTCCACGGGAATCGTGGCGAGAATCTCGGCGGATGCGGCCATGGCAGCTCCTCTTGGGTTACAAGCGGAATGCTTGCAACTTAAGGGAGCATGGCCTTCGAGTCGAGTGCGGTCGTTGTCGCAATCCGGCTCAGCTGAACAGCTTCATCAGCACCGTCGCGCCGAGCACGCAGATGATCTGCAGCAGTCGCTCGGTCGGGAAATATCGGTTGAGAAGGGCCATGCGGGATGCTGTCCGTGAAAGCAATTTGGGCCGCTGAGTGATGTCAGCGGCCCGGCCGGATTAAATTGTTACGGGATGAAAGTCCCTAGCCCCAGTCTCAGCACGCTTTTGATACTTCAGCTACGCGGCACGGAAAATCCGTGTGAATCCGGTGTTTCTTCAATTGGAACCGGAGGCGCGAGCGGTTGGTCGCGCTACATCATCGCTACATCATTCCCTGGCCGGCGTCGGAGCCGTGACGGCGCTGCCGGGCCTGCAGGATCAGGATCACGGCGAGCGCGATCGCGATCACCAGGAAGGAGACCGCGCTGGTCAGCGTGCCCAGCGCGTAGATGTCGGGCTTGGTCACCGTCGTGGTCAGGCCCTGCAATTCCAGCGGCAGCGTGTTGACCGAGCCGATCGCCTGGCTGGAGCGCGCCAGCTCATCCCAGGACAGGGTGAAGCCGAACAGGCCGATACCGACCACCGAAGGCAGGATGATCGGCAGCACGACGTGGCGGAAGGTCTGCCACGGCGTCGCGCCGAGATCGCGCGCGGCTTCCTCGAGCCTGCCGTCGAAGCGGTTGAAGATCGCGAACATGATCAGGAGGCCAAACGGCAGCGTCCAGGTGAGGTGCGCGCCGAGGCCCGAGGTGAACAGGCCCATCGCGGTGGTCCAGTCCTTGGCCCAGGCCCCGAGGCCGCCATTGGCGCCGTGCTGGATCAGGAAATCGTCGAACAGGCGGAATTCCAGCGCGATGCCGAGCGAGGTGATGATCGACGGCATGATCAGGCTGGCGATCGCGGTGTAGAACAGGATAGAGGCGCCGCGGAACGAACGGCGGAACGCCATGCCGGCGGCGACCGACAGCAGCACCGTCAGCACCATCACGACGAGACCGAGCTTGAGCGAGCGCTTGAAGGCGGCGCCGATGTCGACGATGCCGGCGCCGGAGAACACCTTGCCGAACCAGGTCAGCGACACGCCGTTCATCGGGAACGTCAGCCCGCCGTCGGGACCCTGGAACGACAGGATGTAGATCGCGAACATCGGCCCGTACAGGAACAGGACGTAGGCGATGAAGAACGCCGCGAGGATGTAGAAGGACCGAGGCCGCTTGTCGCCCATCTCTTACAGCTCCTTGCGCACGTCGACGATGCGCGTCAGCGCCGAGATGATCAGGATGGTGATGCCGAGCAGGATCACGGCATTTGCGGCGGCCGCCGGGAATTGCAGCGCGTTCAGCCGGGACTCGATGATCTTGCCGGCGGAGGCGATCTGCTGGCCGCCCATCACGCCGATGGTGACGAAGTCGCCCATCACGATGGTGATGACGAAGATCGAGCCGATCACGATGCCGGGCTTCGACAAGGGAATGACGACGTTGGTGAGCGTCTGCCAGCCGGTGGCGCCAGCGTCATAGGCCGCCTCGATCAGCCGCTTGTCGATGCGCACCATCGAATTGAAGATCGGCACCACCATGAAGAAGGTGAACAGGTGCACCAGCGCCAGCACCACGGAGAATTCGGAGAACAGCAGCCATTCCAGCGGATGGTTGATCACGCCAATCCCCATCAGCCCCTTGTTGACCAGGCCATTGCGGCCGAGCAGCGGGATCCAGGCGATCATGCGGATCACGTTCGAGGTCCAGAACGGGATCGTGCACAGCAGCGACAGCACGATCTGCCAGGTCTTGGTGCGGACGTGGAAGGCGAGGAAGTAGGCCACCGTGAAGCCGATCACCAGCGTGAGCAGCCAGGTGATCAGGCAGAGCTTCACGGTCTTCAGGTAGGTCTTCAGGATGGTGCAGAGATTGGGCAGCTCGGCGATGCAGCCTTCGAACGTGTCGGTGTAGCCGCGGAAGCTGAACGCCGGGAGCATCTGGTATTCATTGTAGTCCCAGGCGCTGACGATGATCACGAGCACCAGCGGCAGCAGGAAGAACAGCGCAAAGACGAACATCATCGGTCCGGCCTGCAGCCATGCGATGGACCTTTGTTGTTGCATCACTGCACCGTCGCTTCGAAAGAGCAGCGAGCGGTCTCCGCTTCACCTCGCCCCGCTTGCGGGGAGAGGTCGGATTGCATCGTCAGATGCAATCCGGGTGAGGGGGAGTCTCCGCGAACCCAACTGTAACCGTCTTCGCGGTGACAGCCCCTCACCCCAACCCTCTCCCCGTAAGAACGGGGCGAGGGGGCGCGGTGCCGTTGCGGTTGCAGCTCGATTCTCATTTGAGATTGCTCTGGGTGAAAAAACAGCTTGCCGCGCCGAGAGGGGCGCGGCAAGCGCATCGCATGCGTCAGAATGGCCTCAGGCGGCGATGAACTCGTTCCACTTGCGGACCATGTAGTCGTTCTCGTCCATCACGGCGTTCCAGCAGGCCACCGCGCCCATGCGGTCCTCGTAGGAGCCGCCGTCGCGCACCGCGCCGGCCTTCTCCATCAGCGTGCCGTCGGGTGCCTTGATGTCGCCGACGGCGGGCTTGCCTTCCATCCAGTAGCCCCACTCGTCGGCGGTCATGTTGGCCTTCGCGGTGGAGAGCACCGCCGAGTAGTAGCCCTGGCGGTTGAGATAGGCGCCGGCCCAGCCGGACAGATACCAGTTGACGAACTCATAGGCCCAGTCGAGCTTCGGTCCCGACACCGCCTTGGAGACGCAGAAGCCGGAGGCCCAGGAGCGATAGCCTTCCTTGAGCGGCTGGAAGGTGCAGGCGATACCCATCGAGCGCACCTTGGTCACCGCCGGCGACCACATCGACTGGATCACGGTCTCGCCTGACGCCATCAGGTTGACGGACTCGTTGAAGTCCTTCCAGAAGGCGCGGAACTGACCGGCCTTCTTGGCCTCGGTCAGCTTCTTCATGGTCAGGTCGATCTCGGCCTTGGTCATGTTGCCCTTGTCGGCATATTTGTATTCGCCGGTGGCTTCCACGACCATCGCGGCATCCATGATGCCGATCGAGGGGATGTTGAGGATCGAGGCCTTGCCCTTGAATTCGGGATTGAGCAGCTCGGCCCACGTGCTGATCGGCCGCTTGATCAGGTCCGGACGGATGCCGAGCGTGTCGGCGTTGTAGACCGTCGGGATCAGCGTGACGAACTCGGTCGCCGTCTTCGAGAAGACCTTGGAGTCCTTGCCTTCGAGATAGAGCACCTTCCAGGGCGCGGTGCCCTGGTTGCCGATCTTCTTGCCGCCGGGCGTCTCGCCCTTGGTGAAGACCGGCGTGATGTTGTCGAATTCCTTGATCTTGCGGGCGTCGAGCGCAAAGATGTTGCCCGACGGCACCAGCTTCTTGAGCGAGAAATATTCGGTGTCGAGCACATCGAACGAGTTCGGCTGCGTGATCACGCGCTTGGTGACGTCGTCGGTGGTCGCGGTGATGTATTCGATCTTGATGCCGGTATCGGCGAGGCACTTCTTGGAGATCTCGTCGCCCTCGTTCACGGCGGTGCCGAGATAGCGCAGCACCTTCGGCTCGGCCGACATGACGTAGGGGAAGCCGGTGATCGCGCCGGAGCCGGCGGCGAAGCCGGCCGCGCCGGCGGCACCCTTGAGCAGCGCGCGGCGGTTGATGCCTGTACGTTTCGTCGTCTTGGTCATGGTCGTCTCCAGGGATTCACTGTGGATTGACTGTCAGGCCACCGCTTCGGGCGACGCGACGGTTGCGGAAGGATTCGGATTGAGTGCACTCGCGAGTGCCGGCCACCAGGTGACGATCACCTTCTCGCCGACACTGTAATTGCCGTTATCGAATTCGGAGTCGGACAGCTGCGCCGCGATCTCGGTGCCGTCATCGGCTGATATCGCGACCACGACATAGGTGCCCTGATATTCGATCTTGCTGATGGTGCCGTTGACCCTGGGGCCGTCGACGGCCTCGCTCGGCCGCTTCAGGATCAGCCGGTCGACGCGCACCGCATAGGTCTCGCCGTTGAGCGGAATGACGTTGTGGCCGCCAATGAAGCGCGCGGCGAATTCGGTGCGCGGCTGGTTGAAGATTTCGCGCGGCGAGCCCTGCTGCTCGATCTTGCCGCCGTTCATCAGCACCACGAGGTCGGCCAGCGCCATCGCCTCGTCCTGGCCGTGGGTGACGTGGATGAAGGTGATGCCGAGCTCGCGCTGCAGCCGCTTCAGCTCGGCGCGCATCCGCAAGCGCAGGAACGGATCGAGCGCCGACAACGGCTCGTCCAGCAGCAGGATCTGCGGTGAGGTGATCAGCGCCCGCGCCAGCGCGACGCGCTGCTGCTGGCCGCCGGAAAGTTGCGCCGGCAGCCGCGCCTCGTAGCGCTCCATGTGGACCAGCCCGAGCAGTTTCCGCGCCTCGGCGTAGCGCTCGTCCTTGGCGACGCCGCGCATCTTCAGCGCGAAGGCGACATTGTCGAGCACGGTCAGATGCGGAAACAGCGCGTAGGACTGGAACATCATCGCGGTGCTACGGCCGGCCGGCGGCAGGTCGGTGACGTTCTTGGCGCCGACGATGATGTCGCCGGAGGTTGCCGATTCATGGCCGGCGATCATGCGGAGCGTGGAGGTCTTGCCGCAGCCGCTTGGCCCGAGCAGGCAACAATAGGAGCCGCCGGGAATTCTCAGGTCGATGGCATCGACGGCGATGGTCTCGCCGAATTTCTTGGTCAGGTGGACCAATTCCAACGCTGCTGACGTCGCCATTCGCACTCAGTCCATTGTCCATGTCGCACGCTGGCCGACGCCGCGCGAGCGCCGGGCCGGAAGAGTCTGTGCAACGGGTATGCCAAGGTGAGGGGTGTTCGCATGGCACACGATGCTGCGAACATCGCGTCGCAAACGCAAGGAGCCGGCGGGTCTTGTACGCAATTTCCTTCGTCCAGCGTGCAGTGCAGCAAGGAATTTTGCTTATTTCCTGGACAGCGGAAAGATCGCGGCGGCCAAAAACCCGCGATTATCGATCGTGATCGAATGAAGCGAAGGTCGCTTGTGTCAGCCCCTGCAAATGTCGCCTCGCAAATCAGCAGCATTGGCACAATTTGTGAGCATCCGTGCTGCCGCGCCGCGGCGCGAATGGCCCGTCGTCATGGCCGGGGATTGCCGTCCGAAGGACGGCGGCGCTTCCGCTTGCCTATGCGAGCCAACCGCCGTCTTTCTTGCGGACGCCAAGAACATGGATGCCCGGGCATGACGGAACTGCGGCAGCAGAGGACTTGACGCCCGCCGCGTTTGCCGAGATAGTTGCGTGCGCATGCAATTAAATGAGTGCGGGAGGAGCAAGCCATGCAGATCGCGGTTCTCGGTGGCGGCAACGGGTCCTATGCGGCGGCGGCCGATCTTACGGAGCAGGGGCATGAAGTCCGGTTCTGGCGGCGCGATGCCGCGGCGTTCGCGCCCGTGCTGGCCAAGCAGGCGTTGACGCTGAAGGACGCCAAGGGCGTCCGCGAGGTCAAGATCGCTTGCGTCACCACCGACATCGGCGCGGCCGTGCGCGGCGCAGAGCTGATCGTGATCCCGACGCCGGCTTTCTCGCAGGACGAGATCGCGCAGGCAATGGCGCCGCATCTCGCTGACGGGCAGGTGATCTTCCTGCCACCCGGCACGTTCGGCAGCTTTGCGATGATGCAGCAGCTGCGCCGCCACGGCTGCAAGGCCGATGTGATCCTCGGCGAGACCGGGACGCTGCCTTATCTGACGCGCAAGCACGGCCCGGCCGAGATCGCGATCACCGTGCGCGCGGTGCGGCTGCCGACCGGCTTCTTCCCGACCAGGCACAGCGAGCGCGGCTTTGCGGTGGTGTCGAAGGCGTTTCCGTCGATCCATCTGATCGAGGACGCGCTGTCGGCGGCGCTGATGAATGGCGGGCCGATCATCCATCCGCCGCTGATCCTGATGAATGCCGGTCCCCTGGAATTCCAGGACCGTTTCGACATCCACAACGAAGGCACGCAGCCGGCGGTGCGCCGCGTCACCGATGCGCTCGACGAGGAGCGGATCGCGGTGCGTGAGGCGCTCGGCTACAAGCCGTATCACTATCCGCTGCGCGACACCTACAGCAGCGACCGCTGGATGTATGGCGACACCCACAAGGTGCTGGTCGACAGCGGCGACTGGCGCGAGAAGATCAATCTCACAGAGCATCGCTACATGACCGAGGACGTCCACTATGGGCTTTCCTTCCTGGTCTCGGTCGCGAACTGGGCCGGCGTGCCGGCGCCGACCGCAACCGGCCTGCTTGCGATTGCCTCGGCAATCTGTGGCCGCGATCTCGCCAACGGGCCGCGCACCATGACGTCGCTCGGCCTGCAGAAGCTGTCGCCGCAGCAGATGACGGATATGTTGATGAAGGGAGCGGTGGCATGAGCGCGGCACCTCTCGCGATTCTCGGCGCCGGCCGGATGGGCCGCGGCATTGCGCTCGCCTTTGCGCAGGGCGGCGTTGAAAGCGTGCTGCTCGACATCAAGCCGCGCTCGGACGCCGAGTTCGAGGAGCTGTGTGCTGAAATCGATCAAGAGATCGCGCAGACCACGCAGGCACTGGCCGGGATCGGCATCGAATTGCCGAAGGACGCGCGCATCACCGTGATGCGGCGCCACGAAGCCAAGGCCGCCTTGGCGTCCGCCAAGATCCTGTTCGAGGCCGTGCCCGAAACGCTGGAAGCAAAGCGCGAGGCGTTTGCCGCGATCGCCGATGTTTTGCCGCGCGAAACGATCGTGGCGTCGACATCGTCGACCTTTCTCTCCACCGACATCGCCGCGCTGGTGCCGGAACCACAGCGCTGCCTCAATGCGCATTGGCTCAATCCGGCCTTCCTGATCCCGCTGGTCGAACTGTCGACCCATGCCGGGACCGATCCTGACGTCGTGACGCGCCTCACCGCTTTCCTGACGCAACACGGCAAGGTGCCTGTCATGTGCGGTCCGGCCGCCGGCTACATCGTGCCGCGGCTGCAAAGCACAGTTATGAACGAGGCGGCGCGGATGGTGCAGGAGGGCGTCGCGACGCCATCCGATATCGACAAGGCGATCCGCGTCGGCTTCGGGGTGCGCTACGCCTGCCTCGGCGTGCTCGAGTTCGTCGATTTTGGCGGCTGCGACATCCTGCATTACGCCAGCGAATATCTTTCCGGCGCGCTGGATCCGCGCTTCACCGCGCCCGAGATCATCGCCCGGCACATGAAGGAAGGAAAGCTCGGCCTGAAGACCGGCAGCGGCTTCTATGATTGGACTGGCCTCGACGTCGCCGGCTACCGCCGCGCGCTGCTGGAGAACCTGAAGGCGCATATCGACCTGGCGCTGGCGGCAGAAGCTGGGCCGCGGCCGAAGAGTGCGTATTGATGACCGAGATCGACGAGGCCGGCCATCCCGGCCAGACGGATTTCTTGCCCTTCCTGCTCAATCGCGTCGCGATGAAGCTCAATGCCGACTTCGAGCTGGAGCTGGAGTCGTTTGGATTGACGTTCACGCAATGGCGGGTGCTGGCCTTTCTGCACGAGAAGGACGATCTCAGCATTCTGGAGCTGTCGGAGGCGACGTCCACGGAAGCCTCGACCCTGTCGCGGGCGCTGGCGAAGATGGAACAGCGCGGCTGGATCTCGCGCGTGCCCGATACCGAAGACCGGCGGTCGATGACTATTCACCTGCAGCGCGCCGGCCGCGACACCTTCAAGAAGGCGCTGGCGATTGGCATGCCCATCTTGAACGTCGCATTGACCGGCATGTCCCGCGACGACATGAAGCGGCTGCGGCGTTTGCTGCTGCGGATCGAGAGCAATTTCGACGCGGCGCGGAAATCGTCAGATGGCGGCGCGCAGAAGTTCCGCGGGGTTTAGTCTCAACCCTCATCCTGAGGAGCCGCGAAGCGGCGTCTCGAAGGACGAGGCCACGGACGGGGCCTCATGGTACGCCCGGCGATGCGAAGCATTGTCCGGAGACGCGCTACGCGCTCCTCACCATGAGGGTCAAGATCAGAGCGAGCTGCCGCCGCAGATCACGAGCTGCTGGCCGGTGATGGCGCCCGCATCTGCTGACAGCAGGAACGCCACGGCCGCTGCGACCTCCTCGGGGCGGATGAAGCGCCCGATCGGCGGCAGCTTCGGCGTGACGCTGCCGCGCGCGGGATCGTTCAGCATCGGCGTTTCCGTTGCGGCGGGCGCCACGACATTGACGGTGATGCCGCGCGGCGCGAGTTCGGCGGCCCAGGAGCGCGCCATCGCCACCAGTGCCGCTTTCGTCGCGGCATATTGCCCGCGGCCGGCGGCGCCCGAGGCGGTGCGGCTGCCGATGAAGACGATGCGGCCGCCCTGCCGCAGCCGCGGCGCGATCAGATTGGCGAGGCGTTCGGCGACGTCGACATGCAGCCGCCACATCTCCGCGCCGTCGTCATGGGCGAGCTCGCCGAGCTTGCCGACTTTGAGCAGGCCGGCCGCGTGCACCAGCGCCGTCGGCGCCACGTCCGCGACGGTGCGTTCGATGCCTGCGGCGTCGCTCAAGTCGAGCGGCAGATGACGGAATGCCGGATGGTCGAGCGCCGGCGGACGGCGGCTGATGCCGGTGACCTGCCAGCCGTCGCTCAGCAGCCGCGCCGCAACGGCGGCGCCGATGCCGGAGCTGGTGCCGGTGACGAGGGCGTGCGGCTGCACGGCCATGGTCTTAGGCCTTGCCGTCGCGGGCGACCCATGGCTCGGTCACGCGGACATGCTTGATCGCGCGGCGGTGATAGGTGAAGGCCATATGTAGCGCGCCGTCGGATGTCTGCTTGACCGAGGGATAGGACAATTCGCGATTGGTCTGGTCGCGGGAGTTGTTGGTCAGGCAATAGCCGTCGCCGATCTCGACATCGCGTCGGGTCCAGCTTCGCCCGTCGTCGGTCGAGATCGCCAGCGTCATCGGTGCGCGCGGCGCGCCCCAGAACGCGGAGCGGCCATCCGTCTTGGCGGCCTCGCCGCCGAGCACCGGCGGCAGGTTATCCTCGATCTCGTCATAGAGCGACAGCCGGCGATCGGTCGCGTTGGCCGCGCTGGAATTGTTGAAGACCAGCGCGAGATGGCCGTTGGCCAGCCGGGTGAACTGGATCGAGGAATTGTTGTTCGGCAGCGAAGTGGCGACCGGCGCCGACCAGCTGCGACCGTGATCGCTGGAGCGGCTCTGATAGATGTGATCGGCCCAGCGGCTCCGATACATCGCGAGCAAGGAGCCGTCGCTGACGCGCGCGATGCACATATGCACGCAGCCGCGGCTGCCCGGCACATCGACGTCGCGCCAGGTCGCACCCTGGTCAGAGGAGATCTTCACCGCGCTGGTGTCCTCGTCGCCGTTCCATTTCTTGCCCGGCAGGCTGTGGCAATAGAACACCGGCAGCAGCCAGTCGCCATTGTCGAGCACCACGATCGGTTGGCGGATGAAGGTGCCGCGGCCGCGCGTCTCGGGGAACAGTGTCTCGATCGGGCCCCAGCTCTTGCCATGGTCATGCGAGAGGCGGCGGCGGATCAGGGCGGTGTCCTGATTGCCGGCAAGCTGCGCGGTCCACATCAGCCACAGCGTGCCGTCGGGTGCCGGGAATAGCACCGGGTTCTGCTCGGATCGCGACGAATCGTCGGAGAGCTTTTCGGCCTTCGACCATTGCTTCGCACCGCGGGCGAGACGGGAGAAATAGACCGAGATATCGGACATGCCCTCCTGCGTGCCGCCGAACCAGACGCAGGCGAGGTCGCCGTTGGCAAGCTCCATCAAATTGGCGGCGTGGTTCTGCACGCAGGGCGAGGGGATGAAGGCGTCGAAACGGTCGGGGTCATCAGCCACCTTGCGCGTCACGCCGTCGGCGGCGATGTCGATGACGTCGGTCATGTCTGGGTCCTCTGGATGAAGGCATCGGGCTGTGCGGCCGGCGTGCGCGGCAGCGCCACGCGCTCGATCGCCATCACGATCAGCGGCGTCACCGCGGCGATGTACATGTTGTCGATGCCGAAGGGATTGCCGAGCAGGTACCAGACCGTGGTCGAGAGCGCGGCGCCGATCAGCCCCGCGGTCGCGCCGCGGTTGGTCGAGAACAGCGGCAGATAGAAGCCCATCATGGCGACGATCGTGATCGACAGCCGCAGCGCGCGGGTGAAGAAGGACAGCTTCAGGATCTCCGGGATGAAGAACACGAACACCAGCGGCACGATGCCGATGATGATCGAGAACACCCGGGTCATCTTCAGCTCGCGCTCGGGTGAAGGCTGGAAGTAGGGCACGTAGAAATCGCGCACCACCAGCGAGGCGATTGCGAGCGCCACCGTGCAGACGCTGACGAAGATCGAGGCCACCAGCGAGGTCGTGACGAAAGCGGACGCCAGCGGTGGCATCTTCTCCAGGAATACCGGCAGCGCGTAGAGGCTGTTCATGTCGGGATAGAGATATTTGGCGGCAATGCCGATCAGCGCCAGCAGGAAGCCGAGCGGCAGGCAGAACGCCGCGGCATAGAACGTGGCCTTGCGGGCGTCGTTGGCGCTGGGAGTCGACGAGATCGCCTGCACGATGAACTGGGTCGAGAAAATCGCGCCGACCGTGCCGAAGGTCCAGGCGAAGATGGTGGCAAAGCCGATCTTGCCGTCCCAGCTGAAATAGAAGGCGGGCAGTTTGGCCTGCATCGGCGCGATGCCGCCGGTCAGGGACATCGCGACCGCGAAGATGATGCAGATGCCGACGATCTTGAAGGCGCTATGCAGGATCGTGACCCATGCCACGCCCTTCATCCCGCCGAACACGTAATAGAAGGTCGAGACCACGGCGATGATGCACATCGCAACGGGCAGGCTGACATGCAGGGCGGTGGCGATCGCGGCCGCCCCGCTGACGTAATTGCCGACATTCACCAGCAAGAGCGCGTAGATCATGATCACGGAGACCGTGAGCATGGTCGACTTGCCGAACTTCTGCGCGATCGCGGCCGAGATGGTGTATTCGCCTGAGTTGTAGAGCTTCTTCACCATCAGCAAGCCGAACAGCAGGAAGCCGATCGAGGCGCCGAGCACGGCCCAGCCGGCCGCCATGCCGGACTGGAACGCCTCCTGCGCGGTGCCGACCGTCGATTTGGCGCCGACGAATTCCGACATCATGAGCACGCCGACCACGACCGCAGGCATCGCACGCGCCGCAGTCATGAACTGGTCGCTGGTCTTGCTGCGCAGCCGGAAGGTGAGCCATGAGGTGAACGCGATATAGGCGACGATCATCGCGACGATGAGCGTGCTCTCTCCATTCCAAATGGCTTGCATCTGTTTCGTTTCCTCTGGTGTCGCGGAATTCGGGTCTTGGGCCCGTTCAGGTCCGGTTCAATGCCGGATCGCGAATGTTCGGAATGCGAACTTTTGTTGTTGATGATTATTAAACTCTCAAGGAGGCTCCCCGTCAAGCGCAGGTCGCGCGTTCACCTCTCGCCGCACTTCAGCGGGGAGAGGTCGACGCCGGAGCGCAGCGCACGCGGCGGGTGAGGGGCAAGGCACGCTGCCTGCCCCACATCGGCTATGTGCCGACTGATCAATCGAGGAGTCGGAGAGGCTAATTGTTTGGCGCGGTCCTGCACGGCCCCTCACCCGGATCGCCCTTGGGCGATCCGACCTCTCCCCGCCAAAGAGCGGGGAGAGGTGAAGAAACGCAAAGTGCGGCTAGGGGCTACTCGGCGATCTTACGCGCAGCCGCCAGCGCCCGACGCGCCCATTCTTCCTGGCCGAGCTTTGCGAGTTGTTCGTCGTTCGGGATTTCCAGGCTGATCGGCAGATCATGCGGCAGGGCACCGAGCATGCCCTTGAGATCGATGCCGCCGTCACCCGGCAACAGCCGCGCGGAGCGTGCGGTGAAGATGATCTCTTCCGTGGTCGTGGGAATGCCCGCGGGCGCGTCGCACAGCTGGGCGTAGCTGAGCAGTCCGCGCGGCAGGTTGGCGATGTCCTCGAGCGTCGTGGTCGAGCGCGCCGCATGCAGCGCATCCACCAGCACGCGGCCATTTGGCTGCGCAGCGTTGGTGACGATGCGGAGCGCGCTTTGCGCGTCCTTCACCGCGGTCCACGGCATGAATTCGAGATCGGCGGTCAGACCAAACGGCGCCGCAGCGCGGCAGAAGGCTGCGTAGGACGCGGTGAGCCGTCCCTCGTCCGGATCGTCGCCGGCGACCAGGATCGCGCGTGCCTTCAAGTGCGCGGCGACGTCGAGGAACGCTGCGACATCGTCGGGTTTGAATTCGGCACCAAGCCTGATGATCTCGACATCGAATACGCTGACGCCGGTGTCGGTGATGCGGCGGACGCTGTCGCGCAGCATGGCGGCATCGGTCGTGAGCGGCGAGAAATCGCCGCCGGGCATCGCGGGCGCGATCCGCGCGCCGATCGCCTGATAGCCGAGCTTACCGGCCAGCGTCAGCGCCTCCGGCGGCGCCAGCGGAGCCGAGGTGAGATAGGCGAGGGAATAGATCCGCGTCATGCTGTTCGCCTCTCCATGAAAGCGTTAGCTCGACAGGCCCGACTTGATCGCGAGATCCTGCATCTTGCCGGCGGCATCGAGCAACCGCGGCAGCGCCTGGTCGCGAAACGCCGCCATGTCCATGCGTGTCGCATCGACGGTGATGCTCAGCCCCGCGATCACCTGTCCCTGCGCGTCGAAGATCGGCGCGGCCAGTGTACGCAGGCCGTAGGCGTTCTCGCCGTCGGACACCGCGTGGCCCTTCCGCTTCACCAGATCGAGGCGATCGAGCAGCGCGTCGAGATCGGTCAGCGTCCGCTCCGACAGTTTGATGCGCGGCCGCGTTTCCAGCCGGTGAACCTGCTCCTCGCGCGGCAGCTGCGCCAGCATGACGTGGCCGAGGGCGGCGCTATAGGCGGGAATCCGCGTGCCGGGCCTTCGATCCATCTTGTGGCGGTCGAGGCCGGTGCCGACGCGGGCGAGATAGATGACGTCGCCGCCGTCGAGCGCGCCGAGCGAGGCGGCATCGCTCACCGCAGGCACGAGGTCGCGCAGCAGCGGCTCGGCGAGCGACCGCAGCGTTCCGCCCGACAGCACGGTGTAGCCGAGATCGAGACAGGCGACGCCGAGCCGGAACCGGCGGCTCTGCGGCACGGCCTGAAGATAGCCGAGCTCGATCAAAGTCTGGATCAGCCGGAACGTGGTGCCGCGATCGAGCTCGGCGCGTGCGGCAATTTCACTCAGCGTCAGCTCGAACGCCTCGCTGGTGAAACTCTGCAGCACGGCGAAGGCCTTGCCGACTGAAGCGACGTAATTCTTGGGGTTTTTCGGCGGTTTCTCTTCAGCGCGTTTTGCAGCCTTGGGTGCAGCTTTGGCCATGATCGAATGCCTGCCATGACGGTCGTCGCCCTTGACGCAAGGGCAGGGTGGATTTACGACAGCGCGCAATTCATAACAAATGTTCGCATTCCGAACAATGGCCTTGTAGCCGGCTAGAGCGGCTTTTCGGCCAAGATGCCGATTTCGGCGACCGGAGGAAAGCTTGTCCACATCATCCCTGCACCCAACTGGCGTGTTTTCCGCAGCATTGACGCCGCTCGATGCCGATCTGGCCCCTGATCATGCGCGCTTCGTCGCGCATTGCCGCTATCTCCTGACGGAGGGCTGCGACGGCATCGCGATGCTCGGCACCACCGGCGAGGCGAATTCTTTCTCGGTCGCCGAGCGCACCGCGCTGCTGGAGGCCGTGATCGCCGGCGGCATCAAGCCGAACCAGCTGCTGCCGGGCACCGGTGTTGCTGCGTTCACCGACACCGTCGCGCTGACGCGCCACGCGCTGTCGGTCGGCGTCGAGACCGTGGTGATGCTGCCGCCGTTCTACTACAAGGGCGTCAGCGATGACGGTGTCTATGCTGCCTACAGCGAGATCATCCAGCGCATCGGCGATGCGCGCCTCAAGATCGTGCTCTATCACATCCCGCAAATGTCGATGCAGCCGATCTCGCATGCGCTGATCGAGCGGCTGCGCGCGGCCTATCCGTCAACCATCGTCGGCATCAAGGATTCCTCCGGCGATTTCGCCAACATGACCGCGATGGTCGAGCGCTTCCCGGGCTTCTCGGTGCTGGCCGGCGCGGACCCCCTGCTGCTGCCGCTGCTGCGCAAGGGCGGTGCGGGCTGCATCACCGCGACCTCGAACCTGGTCGCGCGCGATCTCGCCTATGTCTTCAAGCATTTCCGCGACAGCGACGATGACGCAGACCTCGCGGCCGCGCAGGCGCGGATCGTCAAGGCCCGCGAGCTGGTCTCGCGTTTTGCGCAGATGCCGTCACTGAAGGCGCTGGTCGCCGAGCGCACCGGTCATGCCGGCTGGCAACGGCTGCGGCCGCCGCTGGAGACCTTGCCCGCGGCACAGCTGAAGGAACTGCTCGCGAGCGCCGGCGCGTTTGCCGCCGCGGCTTGAGCCGGGGCGACCGAGACAATCCGATGTCCGACTCTTTCACCGATGCGCTGCAAGGACTGGCCGCGATCGTCGGCGACAAGCATGTCATCGCGTCCGCCGGCGACCAGGAGGCCTATGTGGTGGACTGGCGCGGCCGCTATCAGGGCCGCGCGGTTGCGGTGGTGAAGCCCGGCTCGACCGCCGAGGTTTCGGCCGTCGTCCGCTGCTGCGCCGAGCAGGGACTAGCGATCGTGCCGCAGGGCGGCAACACCGGCATGTGCGGCGCGGCGACGCCCGATGATCGCGCCGGCAATGTCGTGATCCGGCTCGACCGGATGCGCCGCGTCCGCGATGTCAGTCCGCTCGCGAACACGATCACGGTGGAGGCCGGCTGCATCCTCGCGGAGGTGCAGACCGCGGCGAAATCCGTCGATCGCTATTTTCCCTTGAGCCTCGGCGCCGAAGGCTCCTGCCAGATCGGCGGCAATATCTCGACCAATGCCGGCGGCACCGCCGTGCTGCGCTACGGCCCGACGCGCGATCTCGTGCTCGGGCTCGAAGTGGTGCTGCCCGACGGCCGCGTCTTCAACGGCCTGCGCGCGCTGCGCAAGGACAATACGGGCTATGCGCTGAAGCAGCTGTTCATCGGCGCGGAAGGTACGCTCGGCATCGTCACCGCGGCGGTGCTGAAACTGTTCGCTCCGCCGCGCAGCTCGGCGCTGGCGCTGCTGAAGCTGCAGGGTGTCGAGCAGGCGCTCGAGATCATGGCGCGGCTGCGCGGTGCGGTCGGCGACCGGCTCGGCAGCCTCGAGATCTTGTCGCGCTCGCAGATCGAGGCGATCGCCGCGACCGTGCCGCATGTCGCGATCCCCTTCGAACTGACCACGCCGTGGTATCTGATCGTCGAGCTCACCGACACGCTCGCGAATGTCGATCTCAACGAGCCGCTCGCTGACGTGCTGGCCGATGCGATGGAGGCGGGGCTTGCCGAGGACGCCATCCTGGCGTCGAGCATCGCGCAAGCCAAGGTGATCTGGGCTGTCAGGCACAGCGTCTCCGAAGGCAACAAGCGCAGCGGTTACGTGGTGTCGCATGACAGCGTGGTGCCGCTGGAGCGGCAGGCTGTGTTCGTCACCAATGTCGAGGCGCGGATCATGGCAGCGGTGCCGCATGCCCGCGTCGTGATGCACGGCCATATCGGCGACGGCAACATTCACGTCATCGCATTGCTCGATCGCGCGCGTTGCCGCGACCCGCAGGCGACTGCCGAAATGGTCGCCTGGATCAACGAAATCGTCGATGACGAGACCGCAGCGCAAGGTGGCGCGATCAGCGCCGAGCACGGTATCGGCATCACCAATCGCGGCCGGCTGGCCCGCGTCACCGATCCGCTCGACATCGAGCTGATGCGCGGCGTCAAGCGATTGCTCGACCCGAAGGGCCTGATGAATCCCGGCAAGATCTTCGCGGCGGGAGCGGCCTGACCATGACCAGCGTCCGCCTGCTTGCCGACGATCTGACCGGTGCGCTCGACACCGCGGCGGAGTTCGTCGGCCTGTGCGGACCGTTCGACGTCACCTGGCCGGAAGCCACCGCTGCGCAGCATTCAGCGAGCCTTGCGATCGACAGCGGCACGCGTGAACGCAGCAAGGCGGAGAGCGTCGAGATCGTCGGACGCCTGGCGCCACAGCTGCGCGGCGGCACCATCGCCTACAAGAAAGTCGACAGCCTGCTGCGCGGCGCCTGGGCGGCCGAGCTCGGCGCCTGCCTGCGCAACGGTCCGTGGGCGTCCTGCGTGGTCGCGCCGGCCTTCAATTATCAGGGACGTCGCACCGTCGACGGTCAGCAATTCGCGCGCACCGTCGAGGGCGACTGGTATCGGGTCGGCGACAATCTGTTGTCTCAGCTGGAGGCAGAGGGCATCGAGGCGCAGCAAGGCCGCGCCGACACGCTGTCGCAAGGCGGCGTGCAGGTGTTCGATGCCGAGAGCGACCTCGATCTCGATCGTGTGGTCGAGATGGGGCGGCGGATGCCTGGGCCTGTGCTGTGGTGTGGCAGCGGCGGGCTCGCCGGCGCGCTGGCGCGCGGCCGCGGTGCCGAGGCATCGCTGCAATTGAAGAAGCCGGTGCTCGGCCTGTTCGGCTCCGATCAGGCCGTGACGGCCTCGCAGCTCGCCGCGTGTGACGAAGCCGTCGTCACGCTCAGGGAAGGCGAGGGCGGCGCGCGGGTTCAGCGCAAACTTGCTGATGACGGCGCAGCGCTGGTGAAATTCGCCCTCGCCGAGGGGCTGTCGCGCGGCGAAGCGGCGCGGCGCATCGCGCGGGAACTGACATCGCTGATTACGACGCTCGATCCGCCCGGCACGCTGATCGTTGCCGGCGGCGAAACCCTGAAGGCGGTCTGTGTCGCGCTCGGCGCGCATGCGCTGCAGGTCACGGGGCGGATCGTGCCGGGCCTGCCGTGCTCGATCCTGCAGGGCGGCCGCTGGGCCGGCGTTCACGTGGTCTCGAAATCCGGTGCGTTCGGCCCCGCCGAGCTGTGGCGCGACCTGCTCCGGGACAATCAATTGCTCACCATGAGGAGTCCAACATGACCTCTCGCCATCTCGCCATCACCATGGGCGATCCCGCCGGCATCGGGCCGGAGATCATCGTCAAAGCCTGCGTCGGATTGCAGGAGCGGATCGCGAAGGGCGATCTGCGCCTGCTGATCATCGGCAACGGCGCTGCGCTGGACGGCGCGAAGACCGCGCTCGGCGCCGACGTGGCGATTCCGGAAGTCAGCGTCGACGACCGCGAGTGGCCGAACCTCTGTTTCCTGCAAGCCGACACTGAAGGCGAGCCGATCAAGCCAGGCGTGCTGAGTGCCGATGGCGGCCGCTTTGCCTACAAGGCGATCGAGCACGGTGTGCGGCTGACCCAGGCCGGCCGCACTGCGGCGATCGTCACCGCGCCGCTCAACAAGGAAGCGCTCAACAAGGCCGGCTATCATTTTCCCGGCCATACCGAGATGCTGGCGCATCTGACCGGCGTGCGCGGCTCGGTGATGCTGCTCGCGCACGGCAACATGCGCGTCAGCCACGTCTCGACCCATGTCGCGCTGGAGGACGTGCCGAAGCGGCTGACGCCGGAGCGGCTGCGGATGGTGATCGATCTCACCCACGATGCGCTGCGCCGGCTCGGCATCGCCAAGCCGAAGATCGCGATTGCCGCACTCAACCCCCATGCCGGCGAGGGCGGCCTGTTTGGCCGACAGGACATCGACGTCTCAGCTCCGACGATTGCCAAGGCGGTCGCTGACGGGCTCGATGTCGTCGGCCCCGTGCCTGGCGACACCATCTTCGTGAAGCTGCGCGCCGGCCAGTACGATGCTGCGGTCGCGATGTATCACGACCAGGGGCACATCCCGGTCAAACTGCTCGGCTTCCAGGTCGATCCCGCGACCGGCCGCTGGCAGGAGCTGTCCGGCGTCAACATCACGCTGGGCCTGCCGATCATCCGCACGTCAGTCGATCACGGCACCGCCTTCGATATCGCCGGCCAAGGCATCGCCAACGAGCACAGCCTGATTGAGGCGATCGACTACGCCGAGCGGCTTGCCGCCGGCGCTTCTGCATCCAAGTGAGATCGAACGAAACGATGACCAACGCCTTTACGCCGATCGAAATCCTCCGTCCCACCGTCCTCGAGTTCGGCTGCGGCACCATCTCGGCCGCGGCCCGCTTCGCCGAACGGATCGGTGCCAAGCGGCCGCTGGTGATTTCCGATCCCTTCAACGCCGCCCGCGTCGACATGCTGGCGCTGCCGGGCGCTGTGAAAGTGTTCGGCGAGGTGAAGCCCGAGCCCGACCTGCCCAATCTCGACAAGGCGGTCGCGATGGCGCGCGAAGCGAAGCCTGATCTTGTCGTCGGCTTCGGCGGCGGCAGCGCGATGGATCTCGCCAAGCTCGTCGCGGTGCTCTGCACGTCAGATGTTGCCTTTGCCGATATCGTCGGGCCTGAGAAGGTCGCCGGCCGCAGCGTCGCGCTGATGCAGATCCCGACCACCTCGGGCACCGGCAGCGAGGCCGGCACCCGCGCGCTGGTCACCGATCCCGTCAGCCAGAACAAGCAGGCGGTGCAGAGCCGCTTCATGCTGGCCGACATCGCAATCGTCGATCCCGATCTCACCATGACGGTGCCGAAGGAGGTCACGGCGGCAACCGGCGTCGATGCGCTGGCGCATTGCGTCGAGGCTTATACCAGCCGCAAGGCGCATCCGACCATCGACCTCTATGCGCTCGAAGGCGCGCGGCTGGTCGGAAAATATCTCAAGCGCGCCGTCGTCGACGGCGGCGATCGCGAGGCGCGCGCTGGGCTGTCGCTGGCCTCACTCTATGGCGGCTATTGCCTCGGGCCGGTGAACACCACGGCGGGTCACGCGGTGGCCTATCCGCTCGGCACGCGGCATCACATCGCGCATGGACTCGCGTGCGCGGTGATCTTCCCGCACACGCTGGCGTTCAACATGCCGGCGACCTTGGCCAAGACGGCCGCGGTGCTGCAGGCGCTCGGCCTGCCCGAGCGCAAGACGGTTGCGTTCGACTCGGCCTATCGCTTCTGCACCAGCCTCGGCATCGAGATGCGGCTGTCCGCGCTCGGCGTGCCCAGGGACGATCTCGGCGTGATGGCGGACGAGGCGCACGCGATTCGCCGGCTGCTCGACAACAACCCGGCAGAGCTCAGCCGGGATGCGATCCTGAAAATGTACGAGGCCGCGCTCTAGCCATCCGGCTCCGCGGCAACAATCAACAACCAACAGACAACAGAGGAAACTTCGATGAGATCGATGTGGTTTGGTCTTGCGTCCGCATTGCTGCTGGCGATGGCACCCGCGAACGCGCAGGATGGCTATCCGTCCAAGCAGGTGAGTGTGATCGTCCCCTTCGCCGCCGGCGGCACCGCGGACATCTTCGCGCGCATGGTCGGCAATCAGCTGCAGGCCAAGCTCGGCAAGCCCTTCGTGATCGAGAATGTCGGCGGCGCCGGTTCGATCCTCGGCGTGACGCGGCTTGCGAAAGCAGCGCCCGATGGCATGACGATCGGTCTCGCCAGCACCTCGGCGCTCGCGATCAATCCGTCGCTCTATGGCGCGAAGCTCAGCTATCAGCCGGAGAAGGATCTGGCGCCGGTGGCGCAGATCAGCGTCGTGCCCAACGTGCTCGTGGTCAACCCCGACAAGATCAAGGCGCGCACCGTGCCGGATCTGATCGCCTATCTGAAGGCCAATCCGGACAAGGTCTCGTTCGGCTCGGCCGGCGTCGGCACCTCGCAGCATCTCGCCGGCGAATTGTTTCAGCAGATGACCGGCACCAAGATGGTGCACGTTCCCTACAAGGGCTCGAGCCAGATGATCACCGATCTGCTCAGCGGCCAGATCGACCTCGCCTTCGACAACGTGCCGCTGCTGCTGCCGCACGCCAAGACCGGCAAGCTGGCGCTGATCGCGACCGCAACCCCGAAGCGCGCCGCGTTCGATCCGGAGCTGCCGGCGGTCGCCGAATTCCTGCCCGGCTTCGAGGCGGTCGCCTGGCACGGCTTCTTCGTCCCCGCGGCGACGCCGAAGCCGATCGTCGAGAAGCTGTCGGCCGAGATCCGCGCCTTCATGCAGCAGCCGGAGACGGTGGCGAAGATGGCCGAGCTCGGCGCGGCTGCGGTCGCCGTGGATTCAAAACCCTTCGCCGACTACATCGCGTCCGAAACGGTGCGCTGGAAGAAGGTGATCGAGGCCGCCAACATCAAGATGGATTAGCCCAACGTCAGCGCCGCGGTGGGCGGCATCGCCCACCGCCTTACGATCGCGAATGCTGCTGGGCCGTCTGCGCGGCCCGCAGGGCCTGTTCGAGATGGGCGCGCATCTGGCCGGAGGCCTGCGCAAGATCGCCTGATGCAATCGACTCGATGATCGCGAGGTGCTCCCTGCACCATTCGCGGACCCGGCGGCTGTCGAAATAGCTGCCGAATTCCAGCAGGCGCCGCAGCCGGTTCTGGTACTGGATCGCCTGGGAGAAGAACGCATTGCCGCAGAATTCGGCGCACATCTCATGAAAGGCCGCATCGGTCTCGAACAGCTGCGTGCTGCTGACCGTGGCGATGTCGGGATGCGAGATCAGATAGAGGTGCTGCAGGCGCATCCGCTCGATCGCGCCGGGATCCGGCTTGAATGTCGGCAGCAGGAAGCTTGACGGCTCGATGGTCAGGCGAAACTCGTAGCTGGCGCGGAGCGAGACCACGGAATCGAGCGTCGGCAGGAAGCTCCAGCCATGGCCTTGCTTGCGCGCGATCAGGCCGTCCTCGGCGAGCCGCGACAGCGTGCGCGTCAACGAGACGCGATCGACCTTGTAGCGGCGGGCGATCTCGCTCTGCGTGATCGAGTTCGGAATCCGGTTCTCGAGCCGGTCGCGGACCAGCCGGGCATAAAACTCGTCCTCGATCGTCGAGGGCACCGCGATCTCGATGCGATGCAGGGAATCGAACGGCTTGCGCAGGAAGAAGCCGTGGTTCTTCCGCGTTTCCACGATGCCGCGCTCGGCAAGCAGGTCGAGCGCCGAACGGATCGGCGTGCGCGAGACGCCGACGAGATCGGCGAGTTGCTGCTCGCGCAGATGATGGCCGGGCTCCAGCCGGGCGTCACGGATGACGTCCAGGATCTGGTTGGCCAGGCGGAAGCGGTTTTGCTGGGTCGACCGCGCCATGGGGGATTCGAGGAGATTGTTCCTAAAGTACGAGTTGCAAGGTCCGATACAATAGCTCCGCGAGCCCTATCCCCATGAATTGGCTTCGAATTGCGCCTTGGCTAAAGCTTCATCACGGAATGCCTGCGGATAGGGCTTGACGCTCTATGCGGCATTGATTGTATAATAATCTCCAATAAAACAATCAAGCCACAGGTGCCACCCATGTCACGCTTGCGCTTTGTCTGCGGATTCCTGTCGCTTTTCCTGTCCGCGCCGCTCGCGGCAGCCGACCTCTCCTCCGCCACGCTGGTCGAGAAAGGCACGCTGACCTATGGCGTCGCCGGCACCTTCGCGCCGTTCGAATTCCAGAAGGATGGCAAGCTCTCGGGCTTCGACATCGACATGATCGGCCTGTTGGGCAAGAAGCTCGGCGCCGAGCCGAAGCCGATGAACATGGAGTTCAAGGGCCTGATCGTGGCGCTGCAGGGCGGACGCCTCGATCTGATCAATTCGGCGATGTACATCAACGAGCAGCGCGCCGCTCAGGTCGACTTCGTGCCTTACTTGCGGATCGGAACGCTGGTGATCGTGCAGGCGGCCAATCCGGCCAAGATCACCGGACGTGACGATTCGCTGTGCGGCAAGACCATCGCAGTCACGCTCGGCGGCATCCAGGAAACCTATGCGCGGCAGGACGACAAGCGATGCCGCGACAAGGGGCTCGCCGCCGTCACCGTGATGACGTTGCCGACGGCGCAGGATTCGGCCCTGACGCTGCGGCAGGGCCGCGCTGACGTGCTGTTCAACTCCACGCCGGGCGCCGTCGAGCTGATGGACAAGGTGCCGGGCGTCTACGCCGTGGCAGGTCCTGAATTCGAAGCCAACACGCAGATCGGCATGGCCGTGCGCAAGGGCGATGCGGCAATGAAATCGGCGGTCGAGGCGGCGCTGAAGGAGATCGTCGCCGATGGCTCCTACAAGAAACTGATCGAGACCTGGAAGTTCCCGGCCTCCGTGTCGCTGTTCGAATAAGGGGCCGCCGGTGTCGGTCCAACTCGTCCTGCAGTATCTGGTATCGCCCGCCTTCGTGCACGGCGCGGCGATGACGCTGCTGTTGACGGTGGCGTCGCTGTTCTTCGGCGTCCTGATCGGGCTCGTGCTGGCGCTGATCCAGGAGAGCCGGACCCGTGCCGGCGCGGTGGTCTCGGTCGGCTATCTCTGGCTGTTCCGCGGCACGCCCGTGCTGTTCCAGATCATCTTCATCTACAATGTGCTGCCGTCGTTCGGCATCAAGCTCTCGGCCTTCGTCTGCGCCGTGCTCGCGCTGTCGTTGAACGAGGGCGCCTACATGGCGGAGATCCTGCGTTCGGGGCTGCAGGCGGTGAAGAAGGGCCAGCGCACCGCGGGCCTCGCGCTCGGCATGACCGGCGCCCAGATGATGCGCCTCGTGGTGATTCCGCAGGCGGCGCGGATCGTGCTGCCACCGATCGGAAACCAGATGATCGGTATGCTGAAGCTCAGTGCGCTCGTCTCGGTGATCGCGGTGGAAGAGCTGCTGCTGGTGGCCAACCAGACGGCGAGCGCCGACTTCCGCTATTTCGAGGCGTTGACGGCGGCCGGCATCTATTACCTCGCGATGACGACGGCGTTCATGGGCCTGCAGGTCCTGATGGAGCGCGCGCTCGATCCCAAGAAACGGCAGCGGATGCGCCGGATGTCGTTGACCGAGCGGATGCTCGGCACCTCGAAATCCTTCGCGGTGCGCTGAGGGCGGAGCGATCATGCAGCGGCTTCTTGACATCATCGGGGTCAACAAGAGCTTTGGCGCGACGCAGGTGCTGAAGACCTGCACGCTCGCGGTCGAGGCCTCGGAAACCGTGGTCGTGATCGGCCCGTCGGGCTCCGGCAAGTCGACGCTGCTGCGCTGCGTCAACCTGCTCGAAGCCGTCGACGGCGGCGACATCTTCTTCGAGGGCGAGAACATCACCCGCGCGCGCCGCACCGCGCATCTGCTGCGGCGGCAGATCGGCATGGTGTTCCAGAATTTCGAGCTGTTCTCTCATCTCTCCGCGATCGAGAACGTGATGTTGGCGCCGGTCAAGATCATGGGCGTCAGCCGTGCCGACGCCCACGACATCGCGACCGAATTGCTGCGCAAGGTGCAGATTCCGGAGAAGGCGGATGCGTTCCCCGACGAATTGTCCGGCGGCCAGCAGCAGCGCGTCGCTATTGCGCGTGCATTGGCGATGCGGCCAAAGCTGATGCTGTATGATGAGCCGACCTCGGCGCTCGATCCCGAAATGATCCGCGAGGTGCTCGACGTCATGGCGACCTTGAGCGCCGAGGGCATGACCAGCATCGTGGTGACCCACGAGATGGGATTTGCCCGCCGCGCCGCCGACCGGATCGTCTTCATGGAGCGCGGCGAGATCATCGAAAGCGCGCCGAGCGATCAGTTTTTCGGCGGCAAGGTCAATGAGCGCGCGCAGCGCTTCCTCGACCAGATTCTCCACTGAGCCCGATGTCCGGAGCCACCTCGATGTCCACTTCTCCCGATGCCGGCCGCATGAAGCGGGAATTGGCCACGCTGATCGCGATCGACACGCAGAATCCGCCGGGCCACGAGGCGCCGGCGGCGCATTATCTGCGCGAGCTCCTGATCGCGAGCGGCTTCGACGTGTCGCTGCAGGAATACAAGCCCGGACGTGTCAACGTCATCGCGCGGCTCGCAAACGGCAGCGGGCCGGTCTTTGCCTTCAACACCCATATGGACGTCGTGCCGGCCGGCGGCGGCTGGTCGTCCGATCCCTTTGCCTTGACCGAGAAAGACGGCCGGCTCTACGGGCGCGGCGCCTGCGACTGCAAGGGTCCGCTGGCGGCGATGCTGGAGGCGGTGCGCATGCTCGCGGCCGATCGCGCGGCTTGGTCGGGCACGCTGCTGGCCGTGTTCGTCGCCGACGAGGAGATCGCCAGTGAAGGCGCCAAATTCTATGCCGCGGGCCAGCCCAGGATCGACGCCGCCGTGATCGGCGAGCCGACCTCGAATGCGATCTTCAGCGCGCACAAGGGCAGCCTGCGCCCGGTGGTGCGGGTGCATGGCGTCGCTGCGCATTCCGGCACGCCGCATCTCGGCGAGAACGCGATCTATCGCGCCGCCGAGTTGCTCGGACTGGTCGCCGAGCATCACGACAAGGTCGTGCGGCACCGCAGCCATCCGCTGGTCGGCGCGGCGAGCCTGACCGTGACGCGGATCAATGGCGGTCACGCCGACAATGTGCTGCCTGCCGGCTGCGACCTGCTGCTCGATCGGCGGATGGTGCCGGGGGAGGACGAGGGGGCGGTCAAGCGCGAGATCGGCGACCTGCTCGTGCTCGCCCGCGAACGCTTCGGCCTGCGCGCCGAAATCATCGACTACAAGGCGACGACCGGTGGTGCGACGGAGACCGCGCTGGATGCGCCGATCGTGCAGGCGAGCCTCGCGGCGAGCCGCGCCCATGGTGTCGCCAAGCCCGGTCCCTTCGGCTTCCAGGGCGGTTGCGACCTCGTGCATTTCCGCAGCGTCGGCGCGCAGGGCGTGGTGATCGGCCCCGGCGACCTCGCCGTCGCCCACAAGCCCGACGAATACGTGCCGCTCGACGAGTTCATCGCCTCCAGCCTGATCTATCGTGACGTGGCGAAAGCCATGTTGCGGAACCAGGACCTATGACCTTGCGCGTGTCGTTGCATCTGGCTGATCTGCATTACGGCGGCGGGCTCGTCCTGCATACGGCGTCATCAGGCAGCATCCCGCATCTGACCGAGATCTACCTGCGGCTCGACGACGGCGAGACCGTCGGCATCGGCGAGGTGCGCGCCAACATCGGCTATCTCAACGGTTACGAAGCGAAGGACGTGGTGGCGTCCGCCGTCAGTGCCGTCCGCGACGTCGACTGGCGGCGCGATCCGCTCGACCTGATCGCAATGATGGCGTTGTGGGAGACTCCCTACATCGCGCCGGTGCAGACGCTGATCGATTGCGCGCTGCATGATCTCGTCGCGCGCCGGGAAGGCAAGACCGTGGCCGGCTGGCTCGGCACCGCGAAGCCGGATGTCGCCTGCAAGACCAACCAGACCCTGTTCTGGTCGTCGCATGAGGATTTCCTGGCGCAGGCCGAGGCCTATGTCGATCGCGGCTATCGCGACCTCAAGGTCCGGATCGCGGTTGGTGACTTTGCCGAGGATCTGCGCCGGATCGCCGCGCTGCGGGTGCGCTTCGGGACGGGCGTGAAGATCGCTGCGGACGCGAACGGGCGCTGGGCCAGGGATGAGGCGCTCGCCAAGCTCGACGCGCTCGCAGACTTCGATCTGGCCTATGTCGAGCAACCGGTGCCGCCCGGCGACTGGTCTGCGATCGATGATCTCGCCCGGCGAAGCCCGCTTCCCGTGATGCTCGACGAGAGCGTCGCGGCGCCCGACGACGTCACGCGGATCTGCGGCTATGGCGGCTGCGTCCTTGCGCATCTGAAACTCGTCAAGCTCGGTGGCATCGCGCCGACCATGGCGGCGGCGCGACAGCTCGCCGATGCGCGCGTGCCCTTCATGATCGGCCAGATGAACGAGGGCGCGGCCGCGACCGCTGCCGCCCTTCATGTCGCCTGTGCGACCGCGCCGGCGTTTGCAGAACTCTACGGCGCCGACGGGCTGCTCGACGATCCCGTCTCTGGCGTCTCATACGCCGCAGGCGCAGTGCGCGCCGACCATGCCCCCGGCCTCGGCGTCGCCTTTGATGCCGCGACCACCCAACTCATCGGAGACTACGGATATGGACATTAATGGCGTTCGCCTGGGAGCGGAATCGGCCTTCCCGAAAGCGGAGTATGACGGGCGCATAGCGCGGGCACGCAGGCTGCTGGCCCAGGCCGGCATCGACGTCATGGTCGTGACTGGCCCTGAGAACATCTTCTATCTGACGGGGCAGCAGACGCCGGGCTATTACACGTTCCAGGCGCTGGTGCTCCCCGTCGATGGCGAGCCGGCCTTCGTGGTCCGGCAGCTCGAATATTTCAACTTCATCGCCAACACATTTATCTCCGACGCCGAGGTCTATCAGGACGGCGACCAGCCGGTGAATTTCCTGGTCAACGTCATCAAGGCGCGCGGCTGGGCGTCGAAGCGCATCGCGATCGACAAGCGCGGCTGGTTTCTGCCGGTCGCAACCTATGAGGCGCTGCAGGACAAGCTCGGCACGGTGCATGACGGCGCGGGGATCATCGAGCAGCTCCGCATCGTGAAATCGGCCGCCGAGCTTGAGAAGATCGCGACCGCGGCATCCTATGTCGATGCCGGCATGCGCGCCGGCCTTGCCGCGGTGAAATCCGGCGCGAGCGAGAACGATTTGGTCGCGGCCATGGTCGGAACGGCGATTGCCGCGGGTTCCGAATATGTCGGCATGGAGCCGCTGGTCTCGGTCGGCCGCCGCTCCGGCGTGCCGCACGGCACCTGGCGCCGCGGCCGGATCGGCGCCGACGAGCCGGCTTTCCTGGAAATGGCGGCAAGCCACGATCGTTACCATGCCGCGCTGATGCGCTGCGCCTGGCTCGGTGCGATGCCGCAAGTCGCGGTTGATATGGAGAAGACCTGCCAGGATGGCCTTCATGCGGCGCTGGAGGCGATCAAGCCCGGTGCGCCCTGCGAGGCGCCGCATCTGGCTTGCCAGCGCGTGATCGATCAGGCCGGCTACACCGATAATTTCAAGAAGCGCGTCGGCTACAGCATCGGCATCGCGTTCGCGCCCGATTGGGGCGAGGGCGGCGTGCTGAGCCTCTACACCGGCATCACCACCGAATTGCGGCCGGGCATGACGTTCCATCTTCCGGTGGCGCTGCGCATCTTCGGCCAGTTCACGGTCGGCGTGAGCGAAACCATCGTCGTCACCGAAACCGGTTGCCGCCCGCTCGGCACGCTCGATCGTCCGATCCTGCGCATCGCCGCCTGACCCCAAGCCTATCCAAGGACAATTGCCATGAAGGATATCACCGAGTGCCACGCCCGGCTGCGCGGGCTGTTCAACATCACGGTCACGCCGTTCAAGGCGGACGGCACGTTCGATCATGCGGGCCTTTCCCGCAACATCGAACGGGTCATCGGTCTCGGCTTCGACGGCATCCTGATCGGCGGCACCTATGGCGAGTTTCCGGCGATGTCGACCGAGGAGCGGGCCGATCTGTTTCGCCGCGTCATGGATATCGTCGGCGACCGCGTTCCGGTGATGCTGTGCACCGCGGGCTCCGATGTCCGCGTCGTGCGCGAGCTGACGGCGCTTGCCGGCGATCTCGGCGGATTGCCGATGGTGACGCCGCCTTACGTTTCCGAGGTCACCGATGGCCAGATCGTCGCGTTCTTCCGCGACATGATCCCGCTCTCGCGCACCGGCGTGCTCGTCTACAACGCGCCCGGCATCGGCATCACGCTGTCGCCGTCGACGCTGGAGCAGCTCGCGGATATCCCGGGTGTCGTCGGCGTCAAGCAGGGCGACCTGTCGCCGACCGCGATCGACCAGATCGCCAACCGGCTCTCGGGACGTATCCGCCTGTTCTGCGCTTCCGATCTCGCCTTCCTCGGCCCGATGATGTGCGGTTTCGACGGCACGAGCTCGACCAACAGCTGCGCGCTGCCCGAGCTCATTCTGGCGACCTATCGTGCGCTGGAAGCTGGCGATGCGGCGAGCGCGCGCGACCTGCACCGGCTCTGGTATCCGTTCCGCGCCCTGGCGCGCGAATTCGGGCAGCCGCAGACCACCAAGGCCGCGATGAACCTGCGCGGATTCAACGGCGGCTGCGTGCGCCCGCCGCTGCGCGACCTCGAAGCGGGCAAGATCGCAGCCGTGGCCGATGTGCTGAAGGGGCTGGCGACGGACCGACGCAGCCATGTCGGTCTCGCGGCCTGACGTTCTGGCCGACGTGCCCGCGCCGGTCTCATATGTGAAAAGATAGGACCTCGTCTGCGATCCCAGCCCGCCTTCATCTGCTATATCGTGTCGCGATGAAGGCCGGGCATGGCCGCAAGACAAGGGGTGCTAAAATGCCGTCCATCGATCTCAACTCCGATCTCGGCGAGGGTTTTGGCACCTATACCTGCGGCGATGACGACGCGATGCTGTCGATCGTCACCTCGGCCAATGTCGCCTGCGGCTTCCATGCCGGCGACCCTGATGTGATGGGACACACCTTCGCGACGGCGCAGAAGCGCGGCGTCCAGGTCGGCGCCCATCCCGGCTATCCCGATCTCGCGGGCTTCGGCCGGCGGCGCCTGCCGTATTCGACCGGCGAGATCGAGCGTTTCGTCGCCTATCAGATCGGCGCCGCGGCGGCGCTCGCGGCCTATTCCGGTCACCGCATCAGCTACGTCAAGATTCACGGCGCGCTCGGCAATATCGCCTGCGAGAACCGCGAGGTCGCCGATGCCGTGACCCGCGCCCAGCGCGCGGTCGATCCGAAGCTTGCCTGCCTTGCGCCGGCGCTGAGCGAGGTGATCAAGGCGGGGCAGGCCGCCGGCATCCCGGCCTATCAGGAAATCTACGCCGATCGCGGCTACACCGAGTCCGGCCAGTTGATCCCGCGCGGCCAGCCCGGTGCGATGATCCACGATCCCGAGGAGGCGGCGTCGCGCGTGATCGCGATGATCGAGGCGAGAGCGCTGATCACGGCCAAGGGCACGCGGCTGCCGACGTCGATCGACTCGATCTGCGTGCACGGCGATTCCGTTCATGCGGTCGCCACCGCGCGGCTGATCCGCGAGCGGTTGCAGCAGGCGGGGATCACGCTGAGGCAGTTCGGACAGACCGCGGCATGAGCCTGCCGACCACTCCGCGTTTCCTCGACGCCGGCGAGACCGCGCTGGTGGTCGAGTTCGGCGACGTCGTCGATCCCGTGATCAATGCGCAGGTGCTCGCGCTCGACACCGCGTTGCGCGCCGATCCGCCCAAGGGCGTGCGCGAGTGCGTGCCGACCTATCGCTCGCTGATGATCCATTACGATCCCTTGCAGATCGATCGCGCCAGGCTGGTGGACGCCGCGCGCAGCGCGGTGGCGGATACGATCGTATCGGCGACAGTGGGCACGACCTGGCGTTTTCCGTGCTGCTATGAATTGCCGTTCGCGGAAGACCTCGATGAAGTCGCAGGCCTGCTCAAGCTGTCGCGTGACGAGGTCGTGCGCCTGCACACCGGCACGCCGCTCCGCGTCTACATGTATGGCTTCTCGCCCGGCCAGCTCTATCTCGGCGGCGTGCCGGAGCGGCTGGCGATCTCGCGGCGTGCCGAGCCGCGGCCGCCGCAGCCGGCCGGCGGCGTCTCGATTGCCGGCGGGCTGTCCGTCGTCGTGCCCTTTGTGATGCCGACTGGCTGGTACGTGATCGGCTGCACGCCGGAGCGGCTCTATGCCCCCGAGCGCGACAATCCGTTCTTCATCCAGCCGGGCGATCAACTGCGGTTCGAGCCGGTCGATGTGGCGACCTATCACGCGCTCGCCGAACGCGCCGGCCGCGGCGAGGTGGTGGCGCGGAAGAGCGCCGCATGAGCCAGGACGCATCGCTGCGGATCATCGCGGCCGGGCCGGGCACGACGCTGCAGGACGGCGGCCGTCACTTCTATTTGCGCTATGGCATCACCGCGGCGGGGCCGATGGATGCGCTGGCACACGCGACCGCCAATCTCGCGGTCGGCAATATCAGCGACGCGACCGCGATCGAGGTCACGCTCGGCGGCATCGAGGTGACGGCCGATGGCGCGCCGCTGACGCTGGCGGTTGCCGGCGGCGCGTTCGCGGTTACGCTCGACGGCCGTGCGCTGCCGCCGGGTGCGCTGATCCTCACGCTGGAGCCCGGCGCCACCTTTCGGATTCGCGCAGGCGAGAGCGGCGCGTGGTGCTATCTCGCCGTCGCCGGCCGCATCAAGGTGCCGCCGGTGCTCGGCTCCAACGCGACGCACACAAGGACGAACTTCGGCGGCATCGACGGCCGCGCGCTCAGGGCCGGCGATGTGCTGCGTGTCGAACCACCCGATATCGCCGCGGTGCCGCTCGGCGTGATCGCAGCGCCCTGGCTTGATCGGCCGCCCGGCATCATCCGCGTCGTGCTCGGCCCGCAGGACGATTACTTCGCCCAAGATCAGATCGCCGCGTTCCGCGACGGACCGTGGACCGTGTCGACCAAGGCCGACCGCATGGCCTTCTTCATCGACGGGCCGACGCTCACCCACGCGAAGGGCTACAACATCCTCTCCGATGGCATCGCGATGGGTGCGATCCAGGTGCCGGGCAATGGCCGTCCGATCGTGCTGATGGCCGACCGGCAATCCACCGGCGGCTATCCCAAGATCGCGACCGTGATCGGCCCCGATCTCGGCCGCCTGGCGCAGGCCCGCGCCGGCACGTCGTTCCGCTTCGAGATCGTCTCGGTCGAGCAGGCCGTGGCCGCAAGGCGCGCAGAAGCCGACGTGCTGGCGCGCGGAATTGTGATCGAGCCGCTGGTGCGCACGCAATTCTCCTCCGAATTCCTGCTCGGCCTCAATCTGATCGACGGTGTCGTCGCGCGCTGACTCCAACGCCTGCCCTTGACTTCGCGGCGGCTTGCGGCTGACCTCTGCAGGTTCAGGGAGGCTTCAAAAAATGAAAAAAATCAGGATTGGTCTGGCCGGCTGCGGCTTCGTCTCCGAGCTGCACATGTATGCCTTTCGCCGGGTCTATGGCGTCGATGTCGAGGTCAAGGCGGTGGCGGCGCGCGGCGACCATGTCGTCGAGTTCGCCCGCAAGCATCAGATCCCGACCGCTTATCGCAGCTTTCGCGAGCTGGTCGCCGATCGCGAGATCGATGTGATCGACATCTGCACGCCGCCCAATCTGCACGCATCGATGATCGTCGAGGCGATGCAGGCCGGCAAGCATGTGATCTGCGAAAAGCCGTTCGCCGGCTATTTTGGCCGCGAGGGCGACGCAGTGCCGATCGGCAAGCATGTCCCGAAGGCGCTGATGTACCAGCGCGTGCTGGAGGAG
Source organism: Bradyrhizobium jicamae (assembly GCF_018130695.1). GTDB lineage: Bacteria > Pseudomonadota > Alphaproteobacteria > Rhizobiales > Xanthobacteraceae > Bradyrhizobium > Bradyrhizobium jicamae_B. Next base: position 40,969 of record NZ_JAFCJX010000018.1, read on the forward strand.
ATGGAGGCGACGCGCGCGGCCATCACCAAGACCGGCCGTCTCTTCATGTATGCCGAGGACTGGGTCTACGCGCCGGCGGTGACCAAGACCGCGGAGATCATCAAGGCGACCAAAGACAAGATCCTGTTCATGAAGGGCGAGGAGAGCCACTCCGGCTCGCACGCCGCGCATGCCGCGCAATGGGCGATGACCGGCGGCGGCTCGCTGATCCGGATGGGCTGCCATCCGCTCTCGGCGGTGCTCTATCTCAAGCAGGTCGAGGCGAAGGCGCGTGGTGAGAAGATCAACGTCGCGAGCGTGACCTGCGATGTCGGCAACGTCACCGCAGGCCTGAAGCCGGAGGAGCGGACCTACATCAAGGCTAGTCCCGTCGACGTCGAGGATTGGGGCACGCTGACCGCGACCTTCTCCGACGGCACCAAGGCAACGGTGTTCTCCGGCGACATGATCATGGGCGGCGTGCGCAATCTGATCGAGACCTACACCTCAGGCGGCTCGCTGTTCGCCAACATCACGCCGAACAATCATTTGATGAGCTACCAGACCAGCGAGGAGAAGCTCGCCGGCGTCTACATCACCGAGAAGGTCGACCGCAAAACCGGCTGGCAATATGTCTGCCTCGAGGAGGAATGGACCCGCGGCTATCTGCAGGAGATCCAGGACTTCATGGAATGCGTCGCGACGGGACGGCAGCCGCTGTCGGATCTGGCGCTGGCGTTCGAGACCATCAAGGTGAATTACGCGGGGTATTGGGCGGCGGATGAGGGACGACGCGTGGTGTTGTGAGAACGTTGAGCGGCGGTGTCGGTCTTTCTTCACCTCGCCCCGCTTGCGGGGAGAGGTCGCATCGCATCGGAGATGCGATGCGGGTGAGGGGGACTCTCCGCGGGTACAGTGACAGAGGAGTGCGCGGAGAGTCCCCCTCACCCGGAATCCGCGCTTTCAGCGCGCATTCCGGCCTCTCCCCGCAAGCGGGGAGAGGCGAAGACCATCACGCCCCGTAGATCGAGCCCTTCGGCAGCGGGAAGACCGGGTCCTGCGTTCGGATGCCGGTCGGCCACACCACAGAGATCTTCTCGCCGGCGTTTTGCATCACGACCGGGGTCGAGCGCTCGTTCTGGCCGGACATCGGCGTGCCCGGCGGGTAGAATTTCACGCCATAGCCCTGGATGGTGCCGCCCGCGGGGATGTCGACGTCGAGCGCCGCCTTGCGCACCGCCTCGGGATCGAAGCCGCCGTATTTCTCCTTGGCGACCGGCAGCACGTTGTTGAGCAGCACCCAGGTCTGGTTGAAGCCCATCGAGCAGTGCGGCGGCACTTCGGTGGCCTTGGTCTTGTCGCGATAGCGCGCGATCATGGTCTTGGTGAGATCGCCGACGCCAGGCGCGAGTTTTGAACCATCGAGCAGTTGCGCGGGCACCGGGTCGATGTTGCAGAAATTGTCGATGTCGGCACCAAAGGTCTCGCGTAGCTTGTCGAGCTGGCTGTAGCCGGCGCCGGCGCCGAACAGCATCTTGAACTTCAGCCCGCTCTCGCGCGCCTGGCGCAGGAACAGCGTGATGTCGGGGTTGTAGCCGGCATGCGAGATGATATCGGCCTTGGCGCGCTTGAGTTTTGTCACCAGCACCGAGAGATCGGGCGCGGAGGCCGAATAGCCTTCCTTGAGCACGACCTGGACGCCGTTTTCCTTGGCGTAGGCTTCGTCGGCGGCGGCGACGCCGACGCCGTAGGGGCCGTCCTCATGGATCAGCGCGACCTTCACGTCCTTGGGGTCCATGCCGAGCTTGCCCTTGGCGTGCTCGGCGATGAAGGACGCAAAGGCCTGGCCGTACTGGTCGGAATGGATCTGCGCGCGGAAGACGTATTGCAGGTTCTTGTCCTTGAACACGGCGGTCGACACCGCGGTCGTGATCCAGAGGATCTTCTTCTGCTGCTCGACCTTGGCCGCCAGCGGGACTGCGTGCGAGCTCGCATAGACGCCGTTGAGGATCTCGATCTTCTCCTGATCGATCAGGCGATTGGCCTCGTTGATCGCGACGTCGGGCTTGCTCTGGGAATCGACGTTGACGGGGACGATCTTGGTCTTGCCGCCGATGCCGCCCTTCTCGTTGACGAGATCGATCGCGATCTGCGCGCCGATCGAGGAGGCGACCGAGCCGCCCGCCGCGAACGGGCCGGTCAGGTCGTAGATGACGCCGATGCGCAACGTTTCGGCTTGAGCTTGTGCGCGGGTCCAATCGAAGCTGAAAGCTGCGGCGGCAGCCGCGGAAGTCTTCAGCAGTGTTCTGCGTGAAGTCGGCATCGCGTTCTCCCTGTGACCGTTTTTTGCAATGTTTTTCGGCAGTTTTTTGCCGAGTATTTGGATCGGACCCTCGAAAGTCAACACGCCCTTAGTCGTCCCCGGATCGCGCGTGGCAACGAACAGGCCGCTCGCGCCTCGCACGCCAAGGCAGGCGCTGCAGCTCGGCTTCGGGCAGGCGAACGCAGCAGATCCGGGGGCAAGTTCGTCGCACTGCAACAGTCGGTGGCTCGGTTCATATTTTTCCCTGAGTCTCATTCTTTTCATGCGGCCTTCCAGGGAGCAGGTCGCGGACTGTGGCGTGGTCCCGTCGTTGTCACGGATGGAGGGTTCGCACGGCGTCGAGCCGGATGCGAACATCCGTTTGTCGTCAGTGCATTTTCAGTGCTGCCACACCATGCAGCACAGCCTCCCGCAATTGTGATGGTGTTCGTGCCCGTGCACGGAGCGAGTGAGGCACGGCCCAACGGTATTCGCCTTGTCCGCATCGCAGGTTGCGTGCCATCCTTGCCGGGCAATCGCGTGGGAAGCTCAATTCCCCGCATGGCCGTCGAGCCATTTCGTCGAGCCAGTTGAAGGGTCGGAACGCAAAAAACAATCAAGGAGAAGGGACATGGAGTGGACGCATCGTCTTGCGGGGCTGGCTTGTGCCGGCTTGCTACTATCCCCGGTCAGTGCTTTGGCAGGTCCCAAGGTGGTGTCCGGTCCGGGCGCTGATCCCGGATGTTTCAAGCCCTGGTCCGCTCAGACCAAGTTCTTCCAGTGGGACAAGAAGCCCGGCCCGTACAAGATCGCGCTCGTCAACGGGTTCGTCGGCAACACCTGGCGCATCCAGATGGTGAAGACGGCAAAGGCTTTTGCCGAGCAGAAGGGCATCAAGGAGCACATCAAGGAGTTCAAGGTCGTGTCGACCGGCACCGATGTTGCAGCGCAACTCGGCGCGATGGAGGACTTCATCAATCAGGGCTACGACGCCATCGTCACCATCGCGGTGGCGCCCGACGGCTTCGACCGCATCATCCGCCTCGCCGACAAGAACAACGTGGTGGTGGTCCCCTTCGACAACGTCCTCGACACCGACAAGGTGATGATGGTCAACGAGGACCAGAAGGAAATGGGTCGCATGTCGGCGAAATGGATCATCGATGAGGGCGGCAAGAAGTCCGGCGACATTCTCGAGGTGCGCGGCCTGCCGGGCAATTCGGTCGACCGTGATCGCCACATCGGCTTCCGCGAGGTGATGGAAGCGCCCGGCAACAGCTTCAAGATCACCGAAGTGGTCGGCAATTGGGACACCGGCACCTCGCAGAAGGTGACGGCGGACGCACTTGCGGTGCACGGCCGTTTCGACGGCGTGTTCACGCAGGGCGGCTCCGACGGCACGGTGCAGGCGATGATGGCCGCCAAGCATCCCTTCGTGCCGATGTCGGGCGAGGGCGAGAACGAGTATCGCAAGCAGATCGCCGATCACGCCAAGGACGGCCTCAAGGGCATGTCCTATGGCCAGTCGCCGGCGCTGGTTGCGATTGCCACCAAGGCGGCGATCTCGGCGCTGCAGGGCAATGTCATGCCGCAGCTGATCTCGATCCCGATTCCGGTTGCGACCTACAAGGATCTCAAGCCCGGCACCAATTACTGGCCGGAGCTCAATGCGAACTTCTTTGCGCCGAACCAGTTCACGCCGTGCGGCGTGAATTTCACGGCGCCGGAGATCATGTCGCAGAGCGAGAAGAACACCCAGTGACGCCGCTGGAGATGTCCTGCTTGCGGCCCGGCTCCGGCCGGGCCGCCGCTGCGTGAGGACGCGCCATGTCGGATGCGGTCCTGACGCAAGGAGCCTTTCTCGAACTGTCCGGAATTTCCAAGCGCTACGCCGGCGTGCGGGCGCTGGAGGGCGTCGACTTCGCCTGCGCGCGCGGCAAGATCCACGCCGTGCTCGGCGAGAACGGCGCCGGCAAATCGACGCTGATCAAGATCATCGCAGGCGTGGTGCAACCGGATTCCGGCCACATGCGCCTTGCCGGACGGGACGTCAGCTTCGCGACCCCGTCGGCCGCCAATGCCGCCGGCGTTGTCTGCATTTTCCAGGAGCTGTCGCTGATGCCCGACCTTTCGGTCGCGGACAACATCTCGATCGCCGCGCCGCCGCGGCGGTTCGGCCTGATCGACGCGCGGGCGCAGCGCCGCCGCGCCGAGGAGCTGCTGGCCGAAATAGGGTGTGAGGACGTCAACCCGCTGATGCGCGTCCGCGACCTGCCGCTGTCGCGCCGCCAGATCGTCGAGATCGCCAAGGCGCTCGGCAAGAAGCCGCAGCTTCTGATCCTCGACGAGGCCACCTCGGCGCTGACCAGCGCCGACGTGGAGAAGGTCTACGCGATGCTCGCGCGGCTCAAGTCCGATGGTGTCGCCATTCTCTACATCTCGCACCGCATGCATGAGGTCGAGGCCCTTGCCGACCGCGCCTCGGTGTTTCGCAACGGGCGCCATATCGAAACCTTCGACAAGGGCAGGCGCTCGACCGCAGAGATCGTCCAGCTCATGATCGGCCGCGACATTGCCGCGCAATATCCTCCCAAACCCGCTCGCAGCTCGGCGAAGCCGATGCTGGCGCTCGACAAATTGTCCTGGGAGGGGCGTCTCGACCGCATCTCGCTCCGCGTCGACGCCGGTGAGATCGTCGGTCTCGGCGGGTTGGACGGACAAGGCCAGAAAACGCTGCTGCTGGCCTTGTTTGGCGTGCTGCGCGGTGTCTCCGGGCGCGTCACGGTGGAAGAGCGCGAGGTGCGGCCCGGCTCTCCCGCGGCGGCGAAGTCGGCGGGCATCGCGCTGGTCCCCGAGGATCGCAAGACCGAAGGCTTGATGCTGCCGATGTCGATCGCGGACAATCTGGTGGTCGCCTCGCTCGACGCCATCTCGACCGGACCGCTGGTCGACCGTGCCAAGGAGAGCGAGGCCGTCAAGCGTGCCGTTGCGCGGCTTCAGATCAAGATCGGCGCGGCTGGTGATGCGGTCTCGACGCTGTCGGGCGGCAACCAGCAGAAAGTGGTGCTCGCCAAATGGCTGATGACCGAGCCGCGCATCATCCTGCTCAACGATCCCACCCGCGGCATCGACGTCGGCACCAAGCAGGAGCTTTATCGTCTGATGCGCGAGCTCGCGGACCAGGGCGCCGCGATCCTGTTCTACTCGACCGACTATGACGAGCTGATCGGCTGCTGCGACAGGGTGGCGATCATGTATGACGGCCGTATCGTGCGCGAACTCCAGGGCGACGAGCTCACCGAGACCAACATCATCGCGAGCGCGCTGAACATCGATGCGTCAGCGCCGGCCGGCGCCGGAGCCGTGCATGCTTGACGATGTTGCCATCCGTGTCCGCCAGAACGTCGGCATCGTCACCGCCGTCCTGTTGTTTGCCGTCCTCTACGTGCTCTACAACCTTTCGCATCCGAAGGGCTTCTCTTCGGCCGTGCTGGTGCAGAACAGCGACGAGATCTTTGCGCTTGCCATGCTGGCCATGGCCCAGACCGTGCCGGTGCTGGCGTCGGGGCTCGATCTTTCGGTCGGTGCCGTCATGACCATGGTGGGATGCTTCGCGAGCTACCTGCTGACGGGCACGGCCGCCGGCGCGCCGCTGCATCTCGACATCTTCGGCCTGCATATCGGTCTTGGCACGTTTCCCGGCGGCGTCAGCGGCATCCTGCTCGGGATCGTCGTGTGCCTCGCCATTGGGGCGCTGGCCGGCTTCATCAATGGCTGCGTCGTCGTCTATGGACGGATCCAGCCGATCATCGCGACGCTCGCCACCGGTGCGGTCTATATCGGCATTGCGCTGTTCCTGCGTCCGACGCCGGGCGGCAAGATCGACGAGGACCTCAACTGGGCGCTGACCAATTCGCTCGGCGATTTCGCCGCGACCGTGCATATTTTCGACGACGGCGCCGCAGGCTGGTTTGCGCCGCTGGCCTGGATTCCGGTGCCGTTCGTGCTGCTCATCCTGATTGCGCTTGTGGTCTGGGTGCCGTTCCGCCGCTCCGTGCTTGGCCGCGCCGTCTATGCGGTCGGCTCCGCCGAAGGTGCGGCCTACATGTCGGGGCTCCCGATCGACCGCGCCAAGATCGCGGCGTTCACGTTGGCCGGCTTCTTCGCCGGCTGCGGCGGCCTGTTCCTCGCCATCCAGACCTCGTCGGGCAATGCCGACATCCCGCAGGCCGGCGCCTATACGCTCAACTCCATCGCCTCCGTCGTGATCGGCGGCACCTCGCTGCTCGGCGGCACCGGCAGCGCGATCGGCTCGATCTTCGGGGCCATGATCCTGCGCGTGATCTCCTTCTTCTTCCGCATCTTCGATATCGCGCCCTTGCTGCAACCGCTGTTCGAGGGCGTGATCCTGCTGGCGGCCGTCAGCATCGGCGCGCTCGGCGTCCTGCGCGTCAAGAATACGTTGGAGCTGTTTCGATGAATTCGGCCTCGCTCAGCCTCTCGCGCGACGATCGCCCGATCCTGATTGCGGCGCTGTTCATCCTGGTCATCCTGGTGGCGGGCACCGTCTATACGTTCGCCCGTTTCGGCAGCGCGCCGCTGCTGTCGCCGACCTATCTGTTGCAGCAGCTCCAGATCGGTGCCTTCCTCGGCATCGTGGCGGCCGGCATGATGATCGTGATCCTGATCGCCCAGATCGATCTGTCGGTGCCGTGGACGCTGGCCGCCGCCGCGATGATGGCAACGTCGATCGGCGGACCGCTCGCGATTCCCGTCGGCCTCGGGATCGGGCTTCTGGTCGGGCTCGTCAACGGCATCGGCGTCGCCTATCTGCGCGTGCCCTCGATGATCTTCACGCTGGGCGTCAATGCGGTCATGCGCGGCCTGATGGTTGCCCATACCGGCGGCTACGCGCCGCAGACGGCCGCCACCGATCTGATGCGGACGCTCGCCGCCGACCGCACGCTCGGCATCCCCAACGCCCTGTTCGTCTGGGCGGCGGTCTCGGTGCTGGTCGCCGTGATGCTCCAGCGTACCGCGCTCGGCCGTTACATCTATGCCATCGGCAACAAGGAGGCGGCGGCCTATCTGGCCGGCGTCGACACACGCCGCGTCACCGTGATCTGCTTCATGATCTGCGGCGTCGCGGCCGCACTCGCCGGCGTGCTGCTGGCCGGCTATTCCACCAAGGCCTATCAGGGCATGGGCGATGCCTATCTGCTGCCGTCGATCGCAGCCGTCGTGATCGGCGGCACCAACATCCTCGGTGGCCGCGGCCGCTATCTCGGCACGCTGATCGGCGTCGTGCTGATCGTGCTGTTGAACAGCGTGCTGTCGATCATGGAGATGCCCGAGGCCGGCCGGCAGGTGATCTACGGCCTCGTCATCATCTTCATGCTGCTGGTCTACGGGCGCGGCGAGCGCGTGACGAGCTAGACCGCCGCACGCGTGTTGAGATAGATCGAATACAGCGAGGTCTGGCCGCAGATATAGAGCCGGTTGCGGCGCGGGCCGCCGAAGCAGACGTTCGCGACAATCTCGCCGATCGGAATCGTGCCGAGGTGCGTACCGTCAGGCGCATAGCAGAACACGCTGCGGCCGGCCGACGTCCAGATGTTGCCATGGATGTCGCAGCGGAAGCCGTCGTAGAGTCCTTCCGGGCAGGTGGCGAACAGTGACGCGTCGCCGGTCGTCCGCGCTCCATCCACTCTGTAGGACCAGATCGTGGCGGGCAGCCCGCGGACATGCGTCGCGCCGGTGTCGGCAACGTAAAGCAGCTTCTCATCAGGCGAGAACGCGAGCCCATTGGGTTGCACCCGGCCGGACACAACGCACGTGACCTTGCCGGTTGCGGCGTCGATCCGGTAGACATTGTTGGCGCCGATCTCGGACGGGCTTTGCAGGCCTTCATAGTCGCTGTCGATGCCGTAGGTCGGATCGGAGAACCAGATCGAGTCATCGGATTTGACGACGGCGTCATTGGGCGAGTTCAGCCGGCGGCCGTCGAACTGATCAGCGAGAACCGTGATCGAGCCGTCATGCTCGGTCCGGGTCACGCGCCGCATCAGGTGCTCGCAACTGACCAGCCGCCCCTGACGATCGGTCGTGTTGCCGTTGGAATTGAAGCTCGGCGCGCGGAACACCGACACCGAGCCATCCGTCTCGTCAAACCGCATCATCCGATTGTTGGGAATGTCGGACCAGACGAGGTAGCAGCCGGCCGGGAAATAGGCGGGGCCCTCGGCCCAGCGGCAGCCGCTGGTGAGCTTCTCGAGGTTGACATGAGGGAACACCAGTCGCTCGAAGCGCGGATCGTGCGTGACGTGGGGAAGCATGTGTCCTCCTTGATGAGCCGCCGGTGCTTGAGATGCCCGCGCGTTGGCAGCCACTGTCGTCAACCTGATCGGATTTGCAAGCGGCCGAATACAATTCCGGCGTCGGCGATTGCCGCCGACGCCGGTTTCACGTGATCGTGTGTGCGCGCTCAGCCCGGGCCCGCCCCCTGCGTCGCCGTGAACACCGAATACAGCGACTGGCTCGCCGCCATGAACAGGCGGTTGCGCTTGGGGCCGCCGAAGCAGACGTTGCCGCACACCTCGGGCAGACGGATGCGGCCGAGCAGCTTGCCGTCCGGCGACCACACCGTCACGCCGTTGTAGCCTGTGGCGCGGCCGGCATTGCTGGAGGCCCAGACATTGCCGTTGACGTCGCAGCGCACGCCGTCCGGCCCGCATTTGATGCCGTCGACCATGCATTCGCTGAAACGCTTGCCGTTCGAGAGCTTGTTGTCGGCGCCGACGTCGAACACGAAGATCTCGCCCTTGCCGCCGGGCCCGGTGTCGCCCGGTCCCTTGCCGGTCGAGACGACATAGAGCTTCTTGAAGTCCGGCGAGAAGCAGAGGCCGTTCGGGTCGGGAACCTGCTCTTCGGTCACCACGAGATCGACGCGGCCGGATGGATCGATGCGATAACAGTTGGTCGGCAACTCGCGCTTGCCAGGCACGAAGCCGGCCGGTTGGCCGATCTTCGGATTGAGCTTTCCGCCGGCATTGCTCGGCCCGCCCGCGGCATCCGGCTCGCCCTCGTAGAGTTGGCCGCCATAGGGCGGATCGGTGAACCAGTAACTGCCATCGGGATGCGCGACCACGTCGTTCGGCGAGTTCAGTTTCTTGCCGTTGTAATTGTCGGCGAGCACGGTCGCGGTGCCGTCATGCTCGTACCGCGTCACGCGGCGGGTCAGATGCTCGCAGGACAGCTGGCGGCCCTGGAAGTCGAACGAGTTGCCGTTGGAATTGTTGGAGGGCGAGCGGAACACGCTGACGCGGCCGTCATCCTCGCTCCAACGCATCTGCCGGTTGTTGGGAATGTCGCTCCACAGGAGATAGCGGCCCTGTGCGCTCCACGCCGGGCCTTCCGCCCACAGCACGCCGGTGAAGAGCCGCGTGATCGACGTGTTGGGTTGCGCGAGATCGTTGAAGGACGGATCGACGGCGATGACGTCGGGGTCCCAGAAATAGGTGGTCGGCGCGCCGCGCGGACTGAAATCGCGCGGTGGCGTGGTGATCGTGCTCGGCGGTCCCGGCGGAGTGGCCGTCTGGGCCAGCGCGCTGCCGGCGGCGAGCGTGGCGCCGGCGGTGAGCGCCAGTCCCTGGACAAGCGTGCGTCGTGAGATCGTCGGATCAGGTTGGTCCTGTCGCGTCATCGCAATCCTCCCGATGTGATCGCCCACCGGTTGATCCGGTCGGGCCGAGAGAGGTTAATCCGGTCCGCGCCCGCTTGCGAGCGTCGCGTGAGGTCTCGTGTGTCGCGGGAAGTCTTGAACGATGCACGCGCGCGGCCGCGACACCTCAAACACCTCAAATGGTGCGATGCACGATGCGAAGCGCCTGCGCGACCGATCCAATTTCGGTATCAATCGATCCAAATTTGCTTTTGGTGAGGCGGCGCCGGCCTCGCTATGCTCAGCCCCAACAGCGCGTGCCGATGGCACGGGGAGAAATATGACAGGGGGAAGACGCATTATGTTCACATCGATACGACGGATCGCCGCCGCGCTCACGGCGCTCGCGCTGGGTCTCGGAGGTGGGGCTGTCATGGCCGATACATTCGCCTATGTCGGCAACGCCGACAGCAACAATATCAGCGTCTTCCGTCTCGACCCCGCGACCGGCGAGATGACGCCGGTGCAGACCGCGGCCTTCATCGGCGTGGAGAAGCCGGGCTCGTCGACCCCGCTGGCGCTGACGCCGGACCATCGCGTGCTGATCGCCGGCGTCCGCTCGCAGCCTTACGTCGCGGTCAGCTTCGCGATCGATCCGAAGACCGGCATGCTCAAGCACATCGGCAACGGACCGCTGGCCGACAGCATGGCCTATGTGTCGACCGACCGCTCCGGCAAGTTCCTGTTCAGCGCCTCCTATGGCGGCAACAAGATCGCGGTGAACCCGATCGGAGATGATGGCGTGGTCGGCGCGCCCGCCCAGGTGATCCCGACCGGGCTGAATGCGCATGCGATCCTGCCCGACGCCGCCAACCGTTTCGTCTATGCCACCAATCTCGGCTCCGACCAGGTGCTGAGCTTTGTGTTCGATGCCAAGACCGGCGCGCTGACCGCGAACGATCCGCCGTCGATCAAGGTGCCGGAGAAGTCTGGCCCGCGGCACTTCGTGTTTCATCCGAACGGCAAGTTCGTTTATCTCGTGCACGAGCTGAACGGCGACGTCGCGGTCTTCAACTATGATGCAAAGGGCGGCGTTTGGCAGGAGGTGCAGCGCACCTCGGCGCTGCCGGCCGGCTTCACCGGCAAGCCGTGGGCGGCCGACCTGCATCTGTCGCCGGACGGACGTTTCCTCTACGCCTCCGAGCGTACCACCAACACGATCGCCGCCTTCAAGGTGGATGCTGCGAGCGGCAAGCTGACGACGATCGGCAGCGTCGACACCGAGAAGCAGCCGCGCGGCTTCAACATCGATCCCAGCGGAAAATATCTCGCCGCAGTTGGCGAGTTGTCGGATGGCATGACGGTGTACGGCATCGATCAGGGCACGGGTGCGCTGACCAGGCTGAAATCGTATCCGGTCGGCAAGAAGCCGAACTGGGTGGAGATCGTTGAGCTAAAGTGACGCTCTATCCCCGTCGCCCTGGCGAAAGCCAGGGCCCATACGCCGCAGCAGGGGTTGTGAAAAGGACTTGTCGTTCCAGCGCCGTGCAACAATTTGCATTCGGGGTAATGGGTCCTGGCTTTCGCCAGGACGACATATGAGGTTGCTGTGTGCTCGCGAAGGTGGGCACGCTGCGCTTTGCCCACCCTACAAATTCTTTCAGTTGCGATCCCGTGCCCCCACTTGCACCGCCGTCCCATCTTCATTCATCGGGCGTGGCCGCACCTGGCCGGTCGACATGCTCGGTGCGGGCGGCGGGCGGAGCAGAGTGACGCTGTCACCCGGCAGAACCAGCAGCGACAGGACTGTCGCCATGACCAGCAATCCCGAAATGATGATGGCGAGAAACAAGCGATCCATCCAACTCAATGGCATCGGGAAAGATTTGGTTCCCGCCGCCGCATGCGTTCATCCACCGGAACGCATCACGATTTGGCGCGATGCGATCGCGCCCGATCACGCGGGCTCGGGCGCCGCCGGCGGCAGCTCGCCGTCCAGCCAGTCCTGCTCTGTGGCGAGTGCGCGCCAGGCCGCCTCCATGCGCTTGTATCTGTTGAAGCTGGGCTCGTCGGGCGCGCGCTCGGCGAGCTGCGCGCAATTGGCCGCGTTCTCCAGGAAATGTTGCGACTGCTTCATCATGAGATCGTCCTCCTGTGAGAGGACGTGGGACAGCATTTGCGGCTATTCAACACGGGGAACATGAGCATTTCGCCACTGACGTGAATGGTCATTCACGCAAGTTCCATTCGCTTCCAAGCCGATGAGCGCAAAGGTCCGTCGTGAGAACGCTCGCGGCGGACCTTTCGTTTCTCAGCGCGCGGTCTGCTTCAGCTCGGGAAAGATCGTCTCATCCGGCAGGATGATTTCGGCCGTCTGCTGGTAATGCCGGGTCAGCAGCTGCACGGCGAGATCGGCATCGCCGCTCAGCACGGCCTCGACGATCGCGGCATGCTCGTCGCCGATGTGGCGCGACGGAAAGGCCTTTCGGATCGAGAGCCGACGATAGCGGTAGAGCTGGTCGGCGAGCTGGCCGCAGAACGCGATCAGCGACTGCGAGGCGCAATTGCCGATCAGCGTGTGATGATAGATGCGGTGCAGCTTCTCCCATTCCGGATTGTTCGCGAACTCGGTCGCGCTCAGCGAACGCGGCACGCGGCTGAGCCGATGCTGCGCCAGCACCAGCTGCTCCTCCCATTGCGGCGTCGCTGCCGCCATCGACTCGCGCAGCGCCAGGCCCTCGACCCAACAGCGCGTCTTGGTCAGCTCGGCGAGCTCGGCGCGGCTGATGTCCTTGACATAGAAGCCGCGCTGCTCGTGGACCTCGACGAGGCCGTCGGCGGTGAGGCGGTTGAGCGCCTCGCGTAGGGGGGTCTGGCCGGTCTGATAGGTCTCCATCAGGAAGCGCATCTGCAGCTTGCGCGACGGGGCGAGCCGCCCGGACAAGAGATCCTCGCGCAGGAGGTCGTAGACATGACTCGCCTGGGTCGATGGGGCCGGCGAGGGCGCCGTGATCACGTCCACTAGAAGGGTCTCCTGATGTCCAGCCCGGGCGGGCCGCGACTCAGTATCATATACATCTGGCCGCCGGGCGATAAAATTTATAAATTTCTATTGCATTCCTATTTTTGTGTAATAAAACGCCTCGGTCGCCTCCCAAAGGCGCCGCGATCAACAATGACCATTTGTCGCCCGCCGGCCTTGGCGGGGGAGGACTCGTTCATGCCCCGCTTTCCCGTGACGGCGCTGCGCAGTGTCGACCTCGGCACGCCTGACATCGACGTCTCCGCAAAATTCTATTGCGACGTCTGGGGGCTCGAGCGCGTCGCGGAAGTGGCCGGCGTCATCTATCTGCGCGCCAGCGGCAGCGATCACCACGTCGTCGCGCTGCATCGGAGCGCGACGACCGAGCTGCGCTCGGTGACGTTTCGCGTCGCATCATCAGATGATTTTGAATCCATCGCAGCGAATGCGCGTGCGGAAGGCGCGCAGCTGATTTCTGCACCTGCGCCCAACGACGCACCCGATGGCGGTACGGTGATGGTGCTGCGCGGCCCGGAAGGCGGGGTGCTGCGCTTCGTCCATGGCGATGCCACGCACGCGCCGAAACCGCGCGGCGACCGGCCGGAGCGGCTCGCCCATGTCAATCTCAACAGTACCGATGTCGATCGCTCCGCGCGCTTCTACGAGAAGGCGCTCGGCTTCCATCTCACCGACCGGTCGAAGATCATGGCCTTCGTCCGCTGCAACAGCGATCACCATGCGGTCGTCATCGCCGAGGCCAAGGTCAACGGCCTCAACCACGTCGCCTTCCTGCTGCCGAGCCTGGAGTCGGTGATGCGCGGTTCGGGACGGATGATCGATGCCGGATTCCCGATCGCCTGGGGCGTCGGCCGTCACGGCCCCGGCGACAATGTGTTCTCCTACTTCATCGATCCTGTCGGGACCGTGATCGAGTACACGGCCGAGGTGCTGCAGGTCGACGACGCTTACGTGTTTCGCGGGCCTCATCAATGGGTCTGGCCGCCCGGCCGCACCGATCAATGGGGCATCGCCCCGCCCAAGGCCGAGCACGTCAAGGCTGCGCAGCTCGCGGTCGGCTACGCCGCGGCCTGATCTTTCAAAGCCATGACGGAGTGAGCGAGTTGGCGACGCGCAGTGCGAACGAATATCAGGTCGTCGTGGTGGGATTTGGTCCCTCCGGCGCGGTCGCCGCCAATCTGCTCGGCGCGCACGGCATCCGCACGCTGGCCGTCGATCGCGACCGCAGCGTCTACGACAAGCCGCGCGCGATCGCGCTGGATCATGAGATCTTTCGGCTGCTCGATAACCTCGGCGTCGCCGAAAGGCTGCGGCCCTACATCGCGCCATTCCCGGCCTCCGAGCACTTTGGCGCGCAAGGACAATTGATCCGTCGCATCGATATGGTCAGCGAGCCATATCCACTCGGCTACACGCCGACCATGGTGTTCACCCAGCCGCCGGTGGAAGAAATCTTGCGCGACCATGCGCGCGCTCAGGCATCGGTAACTGTCGAACTCGGGACCGAGCTGCGGCAGCTCAGCCAAACGAAAGACGGCGTGACGCTCGAACTGCAGGGCGATGACGGAACGACGCGCAGTGTCACCGCGGATTACGTCATCGCTTGCGACGGCGCCTCGAGCGGCGTTCGGCGGCAGCTCGGCATCGGTTTCGACGATCTCGTGTTCGACGAGCCCTGGCTCGTCGTCGATCTCATGGTCAATGGTTCAGGCCTTGCGAAATTGCCGAAGACCGCGGCCCAGTTCTGCGAGCCGGCGCGGCCGACCTCCTACATCGTCGGGCCCGGTCCGCACCGGCGCTTCGAGATCATGCTCTCGCCGGGCGAGGACCCGCGTGCGATGGAGCGGCCTGAGCAGGTCTGGCGGTTGCTGGCGCGCTGGCTGACGCCTGAGGACGCAACGCTGTGGCGCGCCGCGAGCTACCGTTTCCATGCGCTGGTGGCCGAGACATGGCGCGACGGCCGCATCTTCCTCGCCGGCGATGCCGCGCATCAGCAGCCGCCCTTCATCGGCCAGGGCATGTGCCAAGGCATTCGCGACGTCGCCAATCTCGCCTGGAAGCTGGAGCAGGTGCTGCGTGGCCAATCGAGCGATGCGCTGCTCGACACTTACCAGGACGAGCGCAGCGCCCATGTGCGCGAGCTGACGGGCCGCATCAAGGCGATTGGCCACGTGATCTGCGAACGCGATCCCGATGCTGCCGCCGCGCGCGATGCGCGCATCCTCGCCGAAGGCGGCGGCACGCCGCGCACCATCACACGACAGGAGATCGTGCCGCCGCTGGCGCACGGCCTGCTCGCCACGGCTGCGCATGCGGCGAACGGGACGCTGTTTCCGCAGCCCTGGCTGCGCACGGAGGCCGGACGGCGGCTGCTCGATTCCGTCTGCGGCACCGGCTGGCGGCTGGTGCTCGCCGCCGACAATGCAATGGCACGCTCGCGCGAGATCGCGGCGCAAGCGGGTGAGCTCGGCCTGCGCGTGATCCGCATCGCCTCGGGCGATGCCGCAGATGCGGTCCGCGAGGACGACGGCGTGGTGACGAACTGGTTCGGCAAGCACGGCTGCGCGGCCGCGATCGTGCGTCCCGACCATTACGTCTACGGCGTTGCCGACGATGCAACGTCGCTCGCGGCGATGCTGTCGGACCTCAAGGCGCGGCTGAGCTGAAACAACACAATGACAAACATGACGGGGGAAACATGTCATCACCAGGCCTGACGGCGTCGACGAGCGGACGCGCCATCGCCGTGCTCATCATGCTGTTTCTGTTCCAGACGCTGAACTTCTTCGACAAGCTGGTGTTCGGCCTCTCGGCGGTGCACATCATGAAGGACCTGTCGCTCAGCCCGAAGGAGTTCGGCCTGATCGGCAGCAGCTTCTTCCTGCTGTTCTCGCTGTCGGGCATGGCGGTCGGCCTGTTCGTAATCGGACGTGTCCCGGCGAAATGGATCCTGATGCTGCTCGCCGCGATCTGGTCGGCGACGCAGATCCCGGTGTTCTTCTCCAGCTCAGTGATCACGCTGGTGGTCTGCCGCATCATTCTCGGCGCCGGCGAGGGGCCGGGCCTGCCGACCGCTTTGCACGCCTGCTACAACTGGTTTCCCGCGGAGAAGCGCAGCGTGCCCAGCGCCGTGGTGCTGCAGGGCATCAGCGTCGGCCTGCTGGCCGGCGGCCCATTCCTGACCTGGATCATCCTTGGCTACGGCTGGCGCACTGGTTTCCTGGTCTGCGGCCTGCTCGGCCTCGCCTGGATGCTGCTGTGGAGCGTGATCGGTGGCGAGGGGCCGTATGCGGCGGCGAACGACAAGCATGATGTGCCGACTGATGCCGCGACCGTGCCGGCGCGCGTGCTGTGGTGCGATCCGACTGTGATCGGCGTCATCATCATGTCGACCATGTCGTACTGGATCGTCGGCATCTCGGCGACCTGGCTGCCGCCGTTCCTGCAACTCGGGCTCGGCTACAAGCCGACCGATGTCGGCTGGATCATCTCCGCGATCTACATCTTCCAGTCGCCGCTGCTGCTCGGCGGCTCCTGGCTGACGCAATTCCTGCAGCGCCAGGGCTGGAGCCTGCGCGCCTGTCTCGGCAATGCGTCGGGCCTGGCGCTCGGCGTTGCCGGCTGTGCGCTGCTGCTCAGCATCGCGACCTCGGGCGCACTGCAGCTCGCCTGCGTCGCGATCGCCTTCGCCGCGCCCAGCCTGACCACGATCTTCGGCCCGGTCGCACTGGGGGCCATCGCACCGGCCGCGCAGCGCGGACGGCTGATCGTCGTGATCTATTCCGGCAACGCGGCATCTGCGCTGTTCTCCAATGCGCTGACGGGCTGGATCGTCGGCGAAGCCGGCTCTAATGTCGCGCTCGGCTACGCTCACGCCATGACTTTCACCGCCGGCATCCTGATCGTCGGCGCCGTCGCCGCCTTCGCGCTGATCTTCCCGGAGCGGAGCATCGCGCGATTTGCGAGGACCGCAACACCGTCACCTTCGGCCGGTATCGTGCCGGCCGCATCGACCTGAGCTTTCAACGAGGACCGAGAGATGAACTTCGCAAGCTTTCAAGTCAACAACGCGGCGTCGTGGGGCCTGGTCGAGGGCGACGAGGTCGCCGATCTCGGCGCGCTGCTGCGCGACCGTTTCCCCGATCTCAAATCGGCGATTGCTGCGGACGCGCTGAAGGAGATTGCCGCTTCGGCTGCGAAGGCCAAGCGTCACGCGCTGTCGTCGATCGGCTTCCTGCCCGTCATTCCGAACCCCGACAAGATCCTCTGCATCGGCCTGAACTACGAGAACCACCGCAAGGAGACCGGCCGTTCGGAGGTCGAGAACCCGACCGTGTTCGGCCGCTTCGCCAACAGCCAGACCGGGCATCTCACCAACATCATCCGCCCGCGCGTCTCGACCGATCTCGATTTCGAGGGCGAGCTTGCGATCGTGATCGGCAAGCCCGGCCGCTACATCCAGAAGGCCGACGCGTTCAGCCATATCGCCGGCTACGCCTGCTACAATGAAGGCAGCGTGCGCGACTTCCAGCGCCACACCCATCAGTTCACGCCCGGCAAGAACTTTCCCTCGACCGGCGGCTTCGGTCCGTATCTGGTGACGCCGGACGAAGTCGGCGCCATCGGCAAGCTGCGGCTGCAGACGCGACTGAACGGCGAAGTGGTGCAGGACACCACCATCGATCAGATGATCTTCGATATTCCGCGCCAGATCGAATATTGCTCGTCCTTCACCCGGCTCGAGCCGGGCGATGTGATCGCGACCGGCACGCCCGGCGGCGTCGGTTCGCGGCGCACGCCGCCGCTATGGATGAAGGCGGGCGATGTCGTCGAGGTCGAGATCGACCGCGTCGGCCTGCTGCGCAACGGCATCGCCGACGAGGCCTGATGTCAGGGGAAGTGCCGGCCGCGTACGATCCGCTGTTGCGCAGGATTCACTGGGCAACAGCGGTGCTCTTCATCGCGGCGATGCTGATCGGCTGCTACTGCGGTTTCCAGCCGCCGGGCACGTCGCCGCGCCGCGAGCTGCTCGAGGTCCACAAGTCGCTCGGTGTCACCCTGTTCGCGCTCGCGATCCTGCGCATCCTGGTACGGTCGGCGACATCCGCGCCGCCGGAGCCGCGATCGTTCGGCCGCATCGTGCGTTGGGCAGCGCGGCTCAATCACTGGGCACTCTATCTCGTGCTGTTGGCCATGCCGGTCACCGGCTACCTGTTCTCGTCGGCCGGCGGCTACTCGCTGAAGTATTTTGGGCTGTTCAGCTGGCCGCGCCTGTTCGCGGGCGATCAGGCCATCGCGCGGATCGGTGAGGCGACGCACGACACGCTGGCTTACCTGGTCTACGTCGTTGTCACTTTGCATATCTCTGCCACGCTCTGGCATGCGCTGGTAAAAAAAGACGAGACGCTGGCCCGAATGTGGCCTGCGACCAAAGCGGAACCGTAGTCTCCCGGAATCCAGTCTGGCGCCGCTTTTGCATAGCCTTGTCACAGGTTGCTGGGGGCGTTTGATTCGCCGTCTGTTCGTCTGCCGTGGGAACGGCAGGCGAGGAGCGACGTCGGCGCTTCGCAGCGGGAACGACACTGCGGAGACGACACATGCATGCTCTTGCGCGTGCGGCCGTGCTGCTGGGTGCGTTGGGACTTGCGACGTCGGCGCTTGCGCGCGACGACGGCCGCTACGCCAACTCACCGCTCAAGCCATGGTTCGAAAGCCTGCACAGCAAATTTGGCCAATGCTGCTCGGACGCCGACGGCTACGTCGTGGCCGATCCGGACTGGGAATCGGACAAGGGACAATATCGCGTGTTCATCGACAGCGAGTGGGTCACGGTGCCCGAAGGGGCCGTGATCACCGAGCCGAACAAGATCGGACGCACGATGGTGTGGAAGCACTATGTCGACGGGCACCCGCGCGTGCGCTGCTTCATGCCGGGCAGCATGACGTAGCGACTGCACTCAGCGCGACGCCGCCCTTGAAGGCGGCGCTCGATCTGTGTTCGTCGAAGGAATATCGCTTCAGCGAGTCGTATTCGCTTCAGCAAAGCGCTGGCGATGCGGCGTCAGCACGGCGATCTGCGCTGGCGACGCAGGCATGTCAGCAATCGTCTGGGTCACCATCGGCGTCTGCTCCTGGACGCCGGCGGCGCCAAGCAGCTGCACCTGGGTCGGCGAGATCGGGAACGACTTCACTTCGTAGCTCGGCAATTCGCCGGCAAAGGCGCTGGCGCCGCTCGCAATCACGAAACCGGCCGCAGCAATCGACAAAAGAATCCGCATCTCAATCTCCTGAAAGGCATGAACTGCGGGTTTGTCGCGGAGAGGTCGAAATAGGTTCTGACGAAAAATGCGATTATTTCGCGCTTTTGGAATGCCTAAAAGCGTGCATTTCGACATGTAACATTGCGTGAGGCTTGCGCCTCAGGTCACCGGCGCCGGATTGAACAGCGTGAGATCGTTGTGGATGCCCCAACGATCCGACCACGGCTTTGTTTTTCCGCTTGCCACGTCGAGGATCAGGCGGAACAGGTCCCAGCCGGTCTCCTCGATGGTCTTCTCGCCGGTCGCGATGCAGCCGGCGTCGAAATCGATCAGGTCCTTCCAGCGTCGCGCCAGCTCGCTGCGGGTCGCGACCTTAATCACGGGTGCGGCGGCGAGACCATAGGGCGTGCCGCGGCCGGTGGTGAACACCTGCAGCGTCATGCCGGAGGCAAGCTGCAGTGTACCGCAGATGAAATCCGATGCAGGCGTTGCCGCAAACAGCATGCCCTTCTGCCGTGCCTTCTCGCCGGGCGACAGCACGCCGTGGATCGGGCCCGAGCCGGACTTCACGATCGAGCCGAGAGATTTCTCGACGATGTTGGCAAGCCCGCCCTTCTTGTTGCCCGGCGTGGTGTTGGCGCTGCGATCGGCGCCGCCGCGGGCCAGATAAGCATCATACCAGGACATCTCGCGCACCAGCGCGCGGCCGACATCCTCGTTGACCGCGCGGCGCGTCAAGAGCTGGATCGCGTCGCGCACTTCGGTGACCTCAGAGAACATCACGGTGGCGCCGGCGCGCACCAGCAGATCTGCCGCGAAGCCGACCGCGGGATTGGCGGTGACGCCGGAGAACGCATCGCTGCCGCCGCATTGCAGGCCGATCACCAGATCGGATGCCGGGCAGGTCTCGCGCGTGCGGGCGTTGAGCACCTTCAGCCGCGCATCGGCCTGGGTCATGATCGCCTCGACGATCGCACCAAAGCCGTCGAAGGCCTCGTCCTGCATGCGGACGATGGCGTTGTCGACGCCTTCGGGCACCAGACGCTCCGGCGCGAGCTTCTCGCAGCCGAGGCCGACCACCAGAATCTCGCCGCCGAAATTGGGATTGAGCGCGAGGTTTTGCAGCGTGCGGATCGGCACGACCGCGTCGGGTGCCGTGATGGCGACGCCGCAGCCATAGGCGTGGGTCAGCGGCACGACGTCGTCGACATTGGGATATTTGGGCAACAGCTCATTGCGGATGCGCTTGACCGCGAACTCCATCGTGCCCTTGACACATTGCACGGAGGAGGAGATGCCGAGGATGTTCTTGGTGCCGACTGAGCCGTCGCTGTTGCGAAAGCCTTCGAAAGTAAAGCCTTCGAGCGGCAGCAGCGCGGGCGGAACGGCCGTTGATATCTCGAGCTTGTCGAGCGCCGGTGCTTCCGGCATGCGGATGCGGGCTTCATCGACCCATTCGCCGGCCTGGATCGGCGACAGCGCAGTGCCGATCACCTCGCCATAGCGCACGATCGGCGCGCCTTCGGCGATGTCCTCCAGCGCGGTCTTGTGGCCCTGCGGCACGAAGGCGCGGAGCGTCAGGCCATTGGCAAAGCGCGAGCCCGCCGGCAGGCCGAAATCATTGACCACGATCGCGACATTGTCGCGCGCGTTGAGCTTGATGAAGCGAGGCTGCTCTTTTGCTGCGATGTCCTGGTCCATGCGCTTTCCTCAAGAACGGAATTGTAGGGTGGGTTAGCCGAAGGCGTAACCCACCGTTGTCTCTTTCCGCGGGGGCAGAAGCGGTGGGTTACGCCAGCGGACTGCGCTTCGCGCAGCTGCGGGCTAACCCACCCTACGGTCTTCCCGTTTCACCCCGGGAACGTGTAGGCCGTCTTCACCGTGGTGTAGAACTCGCGGGCATAGGCGCCCTGTTCGCGCGCGCCGTAGCTCGAGCCTTTGCGGCCGCCGAACGGGACGTGATAGTCGACGCCGGCGGTCGGCAAATTGACCATCACCATACCGGCCTCGCTGTTGCGCTTGTAATGCGAGGCGTATTTCAGGCTGGTGGTGCAGATGCCGGAGGCGAGGCCGAACTCGGTGTCGTTGGAGATCGCGAGCGCCTCTTCATAGTCCTTGGCGCGGATCACGCAGGCGACCGGGCCGAAAACTTCCTCGCGCGCGATCCGCATCTGGTTGTTGGCTTCGGTGAACAGCGCCGGCTGCAGATAAAAGCCGGGAGTCTCGCGGTTCAACAATTCGCCGCCCCAGGCGAGCTTGGCGCCTTCGTCCTGGCCGATCTTGATGTAGCGGAGATCCTGGTCGAGCTGGCTCTGGTCGACGACAGGGCCGATATGCACGCCGCTCTTCAACGCGTCGTCGATCGTCAGGCCCTTCAGCCGTTCGGTCATCGCGGCGACGAAGCGGTCATGGATCCCTGCGGTGACGATCAAACGCGAGGAGGCCGTGCAGCGCTGGCCGGTCGAGAAATAGGCGCCGTTGACGGCGACTTCGACCGCGACCTTGAGATCGGCATCGTCGAGCACGACCAGCGGGTTCTTGCCGCCCATCTCGAGCTGGAATTTCTTCATGGGATTGGAGAGCACGCAGGCCTGCGCGATCTTGCGTCCGGTTTGCACCGAACCGGTGAAGGAGATCGCGGCGACATCGGGCGACTCCAGCAAGGTCTGGCCGACCACCGAGCCCGAGCCGACCACGAGATTGAACACGCCGGCCGGAATGCCCGAGCGCGCGATGATCTCGGACAGCGCGTGGCCGCAGCCGGGCACCAGCTCGGCCGGTTTGAACACGACGGTGTTGCCGTAGCAGAGCGCGGGCGCGATCTTCCAGGCTGGAATCGCGATCGGGAAATTCCACGGCGTGATCATGCCGACGACACCCATCGGCTCGCGGGTGATCTCGACCTCGAGCCCCGGGCGCACCGACGCACCCTTCTCGCCCGTGAGCCGCAGCGCCTCGCCGGCGAAGAACGCAAAGATCTGCCCGGCGCGCGCGACCTCGCCGATGCCTTCCGGCAGCGTCTTGCCTTCCTCGCGGGCGAGCAGGCGGCCGAGCTCTTCCTTGCGGGCGAGGATCTCGACGGAGATCTTGTTCAGCGCGTCAAACCGCTCCTGCGGGGTCGAGCGCCCCCAGGCGGGGGCGGCGGCCTTGGCGGCAGCGATCGCCTTTTCGGTCTGCGCCTTGTCGGCCTTGGCGTATTCGCCGACCACGTCATTGGTGTTGGACGGGTTGATGTTCTTCGTGATGCCGGAGCCATCGACCCATTCGCCGCCGATGAAGTTCTTCTGCAAAACCGTCATATTCTTCTCTCCAACACCGTTTCTTGGTTTAACGCACGAGGCAGGGACGTTTGTCGTCAAAAGTCCAGCCGGGGATCAGGAACTGCATGGCGAGCGCGTCATCGCGCGCGCCGAGCCCATGCTCCTTGTATAGCGCGTTCGCGGCCGCGATGGCAGCACGATCGAGCTCGATGCCGAGGCCCGGGCGGTCCGGAATCGCAATCTTGCCGCCCTTGATCTGCAGCGGTTCCTTGGTCAAGGCCTGGCCATCCTGCCAGATCCAGTGGGTGTCGATCGCGGTGACCTTGCCGGGTGCCGCGGCGCCGACATGGGTGAACATCGCCAGCGAAATGTCGAAATGGTTGTTGGAGTGCGAGCCCCAGGTCAGGCCGTTGTCGCGGCAGGTCTGGGCGACGCGCACCGAGCCCTGCATGGTCCAGAAATGCGGATCGGCGAGGGGAATGTCGACGGCGCCGAGACGGATCGCATGCGAGAGCTGGCGCCAGTCGGTCGCGATCATGTTGGTCGCAGTCGGCAGGCCCGTAGCGCGGCGGAATTCGGCCATGATCTCGCGGCCGGAGAAACCGGCCTCGGCGCCGCAGGGATCCTCGGCATAGGCGAGCACGCCATGCATGTCCTTGCAGAGGCCGATCGCTTCATCGAGCGACCAGGCGCCGTTCGGATCGAGCGTGACGCGGGCGTTCGGGAAGCGCTTGGCGATCGCGCTGACCGCCTCGATCTCCTGCTCGCCGCGCAGCACGCCGCCCTTGAGCTTGAAATCGGCGAAGCCGTAATGCGCCTGCGTGGCCTCGGCGAGCCTCACCACGGTGTCGGGCGTCATCGCCACCTGATGGCGCAGGTTGAACCAATCCGGCTTGCCGGTCTCGCCTTCGACGTAAGGCAAGCTGGTCTTGCGGCGGTCGCCGACGAAGAAGAGGTAGCCGAGCGTTTCGACGCTGGCGCGTTGCTGGCCTTCGCCGAGCAGCGCGGCAACGGGCAGATTGAGATGCTGGCCGAGCAGGTCGAGCAGCGCGGATTCAACTGCAGTGACGGCATGGATGGTGACGCGCAGGTCGAATGTCTGCTTGCCGCGGCCGCCGGCGTCGCGGTCGGCAAAGGTCTGGCGCATCGACGCCAGGATGTTGTTGCAGGCGCCGATGGTCTGGCCGACGACGAGGTCGCGGGCGTCCTCCAGCGTCTTCCTGATTTTCTCGCCGCCCGGCACCTCACCAACGCCGGTGTGGCCGGAATTGTCGGTGAGGATGACGAGGTTGCGGGTGAAGAACGGCGCGTGCGCGCCGCTCAGATTGAGGAGCATGCCGTCGCGGCCGGCGACGGGGATCACTTCCATCGCGGTGACGACGGGTGCACCGGTAAAACCGCTGCGGATCGAATCCTGGATCATTTGCTCCTCCCTTTTGTTGTCGCCGTTTCGGCTTGTTATTCGGCGGCCTGCTGCTTTGCGGCTTGCGGCAGCTTGGCCACCAGTGCCGCAAGCTCGGCGATCTCCTGCTCGGTGAGATCGGTCAGCGGCGACCGCACCGGACCGGAGTCGCGGCCGATCACCTTCATGCCGGCCTTGATGATCGAGACCGCATAACCCTTCTTGCGGTTGCGGATCTCGATTAGCGGCAGGATGAAGTTCTTCAGCCCGGCATGGATCGTCGCGTGATCGCGCTTGCGCACCGCGGCGTAGAAGTTGGTGGCGAATTCCGGCACGAAGTTGAACACCGCGGACGAATAGGTCGTCACGCCCATGTCGAGATAGGGCAGCGCGAAGGTTTCAGCGGTGGGCAGGCCGCCGACATAGGTCAGGCGGTCGCCGAGCTTGGTGTAGACGCGGGTCATCAGCTCGATGTCGCCGATACCGTCCTTGTAGCCGACCAGGTTCGGGCAGCGCTCGGCGAGACGCGCCAGCGTGTCGGGCTGCAGGATTGCGTTGTCGCGGTTATAGACGATGACGCCGATCTTCACGGAGGCGCAGACCGCTTCGACGTGGGCGGCGAGGCCGTCCTGCTCGGAATGGGTGAGATAGGGCGGCAACAGCAGCAGGCCGTCAGCGCCGGCCTTTTCTGCGCCGATGGCGATCTCGCGCGCGATCGCGGTGCCGTAGCCGGTGCCGGCCAGCACGGGCACGCGTCCCTTGGTCTCATCAACCGCGATCTTGACGACCTGCGGAACTTCGCTCGGCGTCAGCGAGAAGAACTCGCCGGTGCCGCCGGCGGCGAACAGGCCGGCGACGTCATAGCCGCACAGCCAGTCCATGTTCTCGCGATAGGTCTTCTCGTCGAAGGAGTAGTCGGCCTTGAAGGGCGTCACGGGGAAGGAGAGCAGGCCGCCGCCGATCGTCGTGGCCATCTCCTGCGGGGTCATCTTGCTCATGGCGTTCGCTCCGGAAATTGTCTGAAAGGGGTGCGCTCAACGGGCGCGTTCACAGGCACTTTCTAGGAGATGGTTCGATACAGGTCCAAGCCAATGGAGGTATCGAACGATGCTATCTCGGTATCAATCGCTGATGTGCGCCGCAGCAACCTCGTTGGCGACTTCGAGCAGCGCGGGCAGCAGCGGATTGTCGTACTCGCGCCGCCACACCAGGAACAGTTCGACCGGCGCCGGCGTGCGCAGTTTCAGCGGCTTGAGTTTCACGTCGGCGATCTTCAGGCTGGCGGCGGCCTCCGGCACGATGGAGACGCCGAGGCCGGCGCGCACCATCGCCAGAATCGAGTGGATCTGGCTCAGCTGCTGCACATAGCGCGGCAGCACGTCGGCGCGGGTGAACAGCGCCACCAGCAGATCGTGGAAATAGCGGCTCTCATAGGGCGAATACATCACGAAGGGCTGGTCGTCGAAATCCTTGATCGTCACCGTTTCGGCAGACGCCAGCGGATGCTTCTTCGGGATCGCGGCCAGCAGCGGCTCCGCGACGACGCGCTTGCTCGCGAGCTCCGGCCGCGCGATCGGCGGGCGCAGCAGGCCGGCATCGATCTGGCCGGTGGCGAGCGCCTCGAACTGGTCGCCGGAGACCATCTCCTTCAGCGAGAAGTCGACCTCCGGCAGGCGCGCGCGGCAGGCCGCGATCAATTCGGGCAGGAAGCCGTAGGCGGCGGCTGCGGTGAAGCCGATCTTCAGCGAGCCGGTCTTGCCGAGCGCGATGCGGCGCGCGACTTGCGAGGCGCTTTCCGCAAGCTTCAGGATGCGCCGCGCCTCGGGCAGGAAGCTGCGCCCCGCCGGCGTCAGCCGCACCGAACGGCTGGTCCGCTCCAGCAGCGGCGCGTCGATGATGTGCTCGAGCACCTGGATCTGCCGGCTCAGCGGCGGCTGCGTCATGTTGAGCCGCGCCGCGGCGCGGCCGAAATGCAGCTCCTCGGCCACCGTGACGAAACAGCGGAGCTGGTTGAGGTCGAACATCGATACTGGCCTTAGATGGATAAGGCGTCTGTTGGGCTGTTCTAGCATCGATGCCTCCCAAAGACAAAGACGTCCCTTCTCACCTCTCCCTGCTCTTTAGCGGGGAGAGGTCGGATCGCATCGCAAGATGCGATCCGGGTGAGGGGCCGTGCAGGATCGCGCCATACAATCAGCTTCTCCGACTCCTCGATCGATCAGTCGGCACACAGGCAAATTTGTCGATGCATCGTGCCTTGCCCCTCACCCGAAATTCGCGCTGCGAATTTCGACCTCTCCCCGCAGAAGGGCGGGGAGAGGTGAAGATTACGCCGCCTTCAGCTGCACGCGCTTGATCTCGCCGACGATGAAGAGATAGGCGATCGCGGCAACCAGGGCGTTGGCCCCGACGAACACCAGCGCGCCGTTGAACGAGCCGGTGGCGGCCAGGATGTAGCCGATGATGATCGGCGTCGAGATCGAGGACAGGTTGCCGAAGGTGTTGAACAGGCCGCCGGAGACGCCGCCGGCTTCCTTCGGCGAGGTGTCTGACACGACCGCCCAGCCGAGCGCGCCGATGCCCTTGCCGAAGAAGGCGAGCGCCATGAAGCCGACCACCAGCGCCTGGCCATCGACATAGTTGCAGGCGATGATCGACATCGACAGCAGCATGCCGCCGACGATCGGGATCTTGCGCGCCAGGGTCAGCGATCCCGTGCGGCGCAGGATGTCATCCGAGATCACGCCGCCGAGCACGCCGCCGATGAAGCCGCACAGCGCCGGCAGGGTGGCGACGAAGCCCGCCTGCAGGATCGACAGGCCGCGTTCCTTGACCAGGTAGACCGGGAACCAGGTCAGGAAGAAATAGGTCAGCGTGTTGATGCAGTACTGGCCGATATAGACGCCGAGCATCATGCGGTTGGACAGCAGCTGGCGGATGTGATCCCATTTCGGGCCGGCGTCCGCGGTCTTGCCTTCCTTCGGCGCATCCATGTCGACCAGTGCGCCGCCTTCCCTGATGTAATCGAACTCGGCTTCGTTGATCCCGGGGTGATCCTTCGGGCCGTAGATGGTCTTGATCCAGACCAGGCCCATGATGATGCCGAGCGCACCCATCACATAGAACACGTTGCGCCAGCCGTAATCATGCGCGATCCAGCCCATCAGCGGCGCGAAGATCACGGTGGCGAAATACTGTCCGGAATTGAAGAAGGCGGATGCAGTGCCGCGCTCATTGCCCGGGAACCAGGCCGCGACGATGCGGGCGTTGGCGGGGAATGACGGCGCTTCAGCCAGACCGACCAGGAAACGCAGCGCGAACAGCGCGAAGATCGCGGCGCCGCCGGTGAGGAAGCCGACCCAGCCCTGCATCACCGTGAAGATCGACCAGATCGTGATGCTGAGCGCGTAGACCCATTTGGAACCGAAGCGATCGAGCAGCCAGCCGCCCGGAACCTGCGCGATCACATAGGACCAGCCGAACGCCGAGAACACGTAGCCCATTGCCACGGGATCGAGATGCAGTTCCTTGGAAAGCGCGGGACCGGCGATCGACAGCGTCGCGCGGTCGGCGTAGTTCACGGTGGTGACGAGAAACAGCATCGTCACGATCAGAAGCCTGACGCGAGATCGTCTCGCGTCGGTAGCAGACACAATTGCGCTCATGGCGCGCCTCCTCGAATGTTTCCCTGACGGAGTGTCGTAGAGAGGAGGAGGCTGCGGGTCCAAGCCCAAGGCAGTATCGATTGATACCGATTTTGGATTGATCGGGCGTCCGTGGTGCTGCGATGGTATCCTGCCGTGGGCCGGATCTAGGTCGTTGCGATCTCGCGCAGCGCCTGATCCAGCGTCTCGACGAGAAGATCGGCATGCTCGGTGCCGAACACCAGCGGCGGACGGATCTTCAGCACATTGCCGTCGGGGCCGGCGGCGCTGATCAGTACATGGCGTTCGCGCATGCGGTTGACGAGCCGCGCCGTCTCCTTGGTCGCCGGCGCATCGCCGTGGCGCAGCTCGACGCCGATGAAGAGGCCGGCGCCGCGGACATCCGAGATCAGTGCGTGGCGGCTCCGCAACGCATTCAATCGCTCACGCAGATCGGCGCCGGCGCGCTTTGCGTTCTCGGTCAGGCCTTCCTGCTCGATCACGTCCAGCACGGCGGTGGCCGCAGCGGCAGACACGGGATTGCCGCCAAAGGTGTTGAAGTAGCGCGAGCGCGCGCCGAACTCTTTCAGCAGCGCAGGTTTTGCCGCCATCGCGGCGATGGGGTGGCCGTTGCCCATCGGCTTGCCCATCGTGACCATGTCGGGAATGAGCTTGTGGCGGGCGAAGCCCCATAGTCCGTCGCCGCATCGGCCGAAGCCGGGCTGCACCTCGTCGGCGATGAACAGCGCGCCGGCCGCATGCGCGGCCTCCACGGCAGCGGCGAGGAAGCCGGGCGGATCGGCAAACACGCCGTCGCTGGAGAAGATGGTGTCGACCAGCAGCGCCGCGGGGCGGATGCCGTTCTTCTTCATGTCCTCGAAGGCGGCGCGGACATGGCCGGCGAAGATCTCGCCGGTCTTGTCACCCGCGGGGCGTGGCGCCGGCACCAGCCGCACATGCGGTGCGGTCGGATCGGGCAGATTGAGCGAGGGCGAAATCTCGGCGAGCGCGCCGGTGACGCCGTGATAGGCGGTCTGGGTGACGACGATACCGGTGCCGCCGGTGCAGGTCCGCGCCACCCGCAGCGCGAGGTCGTTGGCCTCGCTGCCGGTGCAGGTGAACATGATGTTGCCGATCTCGGCCGGAAACGTCGCGAGCAGCCGCTCGGCGTAATCGAGGATGGTCTCGTGCAGATAGCGCGTGTGGGTGTTGAGCGTCGCAGCCTGCTTTGCGATCGCCTCGACCACGCGCGGATGGCTGTGGCCGACGCAGGCGACGTTGTTGTAGGCGTCGAGATAGCGCTGGCCTGCGGGATCATAAAGCCAGACGCCTTCGCCGCGGACGAACTGCACCGGCTCTTCGTAGAACAGCCGGTAGGCCGGCCCGAGCAGGCGGTTGCGGCGCTCGATCATCGCTTGCGTTGAATTCTGCACCGGCATCACTCCCCTTGGCAGGCGCGCTCGATCAGGGCCTGGGCATCCCCTCGCGACAGCTTCGCGATCCGGGCGAGACGGGCCGAGGCCTGCTTGTTGTTGCGCAGAATATACGCGCTGTTCTGGGGATAGCGAGCGGCGCGAATATTGCTGATGACAATGGTCATCACCATGCGTGTCGCGATCAAATCGAACAGGATCGCACGCTCGCGCGGCGCGAGCGGAGTGACCGCGTGGTAGGCCGCGACCAGCTCCAGCGCCGGCTTGAGCGCATCGTCGCTGTCCTCGACCTGGTAGGCACAGGCGATGGCGAGGTCGTTGATCCGGGCGGTCGAGGTGAGGTCGCCGAAGTCGATGATTCCCGCGATCCGCTCATTGTCAGTGGGCTCGACCACGACATTGTGCGGATTGAGATCATTGTGCAGCGGCTGCTTCGGCAGTTCGGCCAACACAGGCACCGCATGCCTCTCAAACCCATCGAGGAAACGTTCGACCAGATCGCGCTGGCCGGCCGGCACGGTGCCGATCAGCGGGCGCAGCTCGGCGGCGTGCTGGATGTCCCACAGCAGCTTGTGATCGGCGCCGGGATGGCGGAAGTCGCGCATCGCGCGCGCCAGCCGCGCGGCGCATTGCCCGAGGTCGCGCTGCAGCCTTGCCGACGGCGGCACCTGGTGCATCGGCGTGCCTGCGAGGAACGACAACAGCCGCACGATGCGTGTCGAGCCGTCGTCGAAGGTGACGTCGAGCTCGACTGCGCCGTTCAGCGCCGGAAAGATGCGTGGGATTGGCAGCGATGAATCCCGTGACGCGACGTGCCGCAGCACCTCGGTCTGCAGGTTGGTGACACTGCGATCCTCGGCGGGATTGGCGATCTTGAGCACATAGTCGCGACCGTCCGCCGTGCGCAGCCGAAAATTCTGGTCGCGCTCACTGTCGAGCCGGCGCACGGAGGCCGGCAGGCCGTAATGCTCGAGCGCCAGCGCCTGTGCGCGGGCCTCCGGAATTGGCGATGCCGCGCGCAGCCCGTCGATCGGGTCGAGTGCAGTGGAAAGGCGCTCTTGCACGAGAAATCCTGTGGCCTTTTTATCGGAGCATGATCTTTTCGGAAAACCGCTTCACACTTTTCCGGATCATGCTCTAGTAACCGCGGGCGCGGTCGATCGCATGCGGCGGGCGCTGCCCGGCGCGGACTGCCTCCGCCGTCGCTGCCACCGTGGTCGCGACCGCGCTGATGCTGACATCGCTGGCGTCATGCGGTGTCACCGCGATTTGCGGATGGTACCAGAACGCATGGGTCTGTGGCAGCGGTTCGGTGACGAACACATCGAGCGCAGCGCCGGACAATTGCCCGCTGTCGAGTGCTGCGAGCAGATCATCTTCCACGAGATGCTCGCCGCGGCCGACCTGGATCAAATAGCCGCCGTGCCGCATCCGGCCGAAGGTCTTGGCATTGAGAATGCCGCGCGTCTCGAAGGTCAGCGGCAGCAGGTTCACCAGCACCTCGGTCTCGCCGAGCATGGCGGACAGGCCCGCCGGGCCATGGAAGCCGCGCACGCCTGCCGGCACCGGCTTTTCTGTCCGGCTCCAGGACATCACGGGAAAGCCGAGATAGGCGAGATCCCGTGCCACCTGCTGGCCGATCGCGCCATTGCCGAGAATGCCGACCGGCACCTCCTGCGCGCGCCGTTGCTCGCGCCGCTGCCAGATGCGATCGCGCTGCTGGTTGCGAAACGCATTGAAGCCGCGCTGGTGGCCGATCACATTCCAGGTGATGAAGCCCGACATCAGCTGCGCCTGTCCCGGATCGACCACGCGGATCACGTCGACATCAGGCGGCAGGCTCGGGCAGGCTATGATGTTGTCGACGCCGGCGGCGATCGAGCACACCGCCTGCAGGTCGGGATAGCGTGCGAAGGCGTCGTCCGGTGGATGCCAGGCGAGCGCGAGGCGGACATCGGCGGCAGGCGTGTCCGCGGTGTGATCAACGACCTCGACGCGAGGCGCGATGCGCGCGAGCTCCGCGCCGTAGTAGCGGCGCAGGTCGAGGCGCTTGCTGACGAGAACGCAACGCATCAGGCCGCCTGTGACGATGAGATTTGTCCGGGCACGGCGGCAAGCAGCTCGCGCGTGTAGGCGTGCTCGGGCGCGGAGAACAATGCGGCGGTCGGCTTCAGCTCGACGATGGCGCCGCGCTGCATCACCGCGATGCGGTCGCAGATTTGCGCGGCGACGCGCAGATCGTGGGTGATGAACAGCATCGAAAGGCCAAGCCGCGCCTTGAGGTCTTCGAGCAGGTTCAGCACCTGCGCCTGCACGGAGACGTCGAGCGCGGAGACCGCTTCGTCGGCAACGATGACCTCCGGCTCCAGCGCCAGCGCACGGGCGATACCGATGCGCTGGCGCTGGCCGCCGGAGAATTCATGCGGGTAGCGTTCCAGCGCGCTGGCATTGAGGCCGACGAGGCCGAGCAACTCGCCGGCGCGCTTATGCGCCGTTGCCGGATCGGTGCCGTGGGCGATCGGTCCGTCGGCGATGATGTTGCCGACCTTGCGGCGCGGATTGAGCGACGCAAAGGGATCCTGAAAGATCATCTGGATGCGGCTGCGCGCCTTGCGCAACTCTCGGCCAGCGATTTGCGTGAAGTCGACATCGCCAAGGCGTACCGTGCCCTGGTCCGGCTCGATCAGCCGCATCACCAGCCGCGCCACCGAGGATTTGCCGGAGCCGGATTCGCCGACGAGGCCGAGCGTCTCACCCTTGAGGATGTCGAAATTCACTTCATTGGCGGCGCGGACGCGACGCTCCGGCTGGAACCAGCCGCCGCCGCTGACATAGGTCTTGTCGAGGCCGACGACCTCGACCGCCCTCGCGCGGTCGGCGAGGGAAGCGCGCTGCGGCGGCTGCATCGACGGGACGGCTGCGAGCAGCGCGCGGGTATAGGCATGTTGCGGGCGGCCCAGCACATCATCGGCCGCGCCCTGTTCGACCACCTTGCCGTGCTGGAGCACGATGACGCGGTCGGCAATGTCGGCAACGACGCCGAAATCATGGGTGATGAACATGACCGCCATGTTGCGGCTGCGCTGCAGGTCGCGGATCAGTTTCAGGATCTGCGCCTGCGTCGTGACGTCGAGTGCGGTGGTCGGCTCGTCCGCGACCAGCACCGCCGGTTCCAGCGCGAGCGCCATCGCGATCATGGCGCGCTGGCGCTGGCCGCCGGAGAGCTGATGCGGATAGGCGCGCATCGATGTTTCAGGGTTGGGCAGGCCGACCTCGCGGAGCAGCTGCAGCGCCTTCTGCTTGCGCTCCTTCGGCGTCAGCAGGTCGTGTGCCTCGAACATCTCGGCGATCTGGTCGCCGATTCGCATCAACGGATTGAGCGCGGTCATCGGCTCCTGGAACACCATCGCGATATGGCGGCCGCGCAGTGCCAGCCAGCCGGTCTCGTCGAGGGTGAGCAGGTTCTGCCCATCATAGACGATCTCGCCGGCCTCGCGGCCGATCGTGTCAGGCAACAGCCCCATCAGCGCATGCGCGCACATCGATTTGCCGGAGCCGGACTCGCCGACCACGCAGAGGATTTTTCCGGGCGCGAGATCGAAGGAGATGTCGTCGACGGCATAAGGGCGGTCGGCGCCGGGCGGCAGTGCGAGTTTCAAGTTCTTGATCGAGACGGCAACGTCAGACATCAGCGCCCTTCCTTGCTGAGGCGCGGATTGAGCGCGTCGTTGAGACCTTCGCCGATCAGGTTCAGCGCCAGCACCGAGAGCAGGATCGCGATGCCCGGGAACAGCGTGATCCACCAGGCCTGCCGGATCACGGTGCGGCCGGCGCCGACCATGTAGCCCCAGGACATCAGATTGGGATCGCCGAGGCCGAGGAAGGAGAGCGAGGATTCCAGCAGAATCGCGGTCGCAACCATCAGCGAGGCCAGCACGATCACCGGCGACAGCGCGTTGGGGAGGATCTCGCGCCAGATGATCCAGCCGTGGCTCTGCCCGGTGACGACGGCGGCCTGGACATATTCGCGGGTGCGCAGCGACAGCACTTCGCCGCGCACGAGGCGCGCCACCGGCGGCCAGCTCACGATCGCGATCGCGAGCACGATGGAGATGATGGAAGGCTGCAGGATCGCGACCAGTACGATCGCGAGCGCAAAGCTCGGCACGGTCTGGAAGAATTCGGTGAAGCGCATCAGTGCATCGCCGATCTTGCCGCCGAAATAGCCGGCGACCGCGCCGACGGGAATCCCGACCGCAAGCGCGGCCATGGTCGAGACCAGCCCGACCAACAGCGAGACGCGGGCCCCGTAGATGATGCCGGCCAGCACGTCGCGGCCGAGCGCGTCGGTGCCGAGCGGGAGCCCTGCGACCGTGAACGGCGGCAGGAATGGCCGCTGCACCATGCGCCAGGGCGAGGTCGGAAACAGCAGCGGGCCGAAGGCCGCGATCGCGATTGCGATCACGAGGATCACGAGGCCGATCACGCCGCCGGGGTTGCGCAGCATGGTGCGCCAGAACTTGGTCATGACGCGAACTCGATGCGCGGATCGACCGAGCGGTAGATCAGATCGGTGATCAGGTTGAAGGCCAGCACCATCGCCGAGCAAACGACGAAGACGCCGAGCAGCAGATTGTAGTCGCGCTGCAAGAGCGCCTCGTACATCAGGCGGCCGATGCCGGGCCAGGCGAACACGGTTTCGGTCAGCACCGCGCCGCCGACCAGCGTGCCGGCTTGCAGGCCGGCGAGCGTGACGACCGGCAGCAGCGCGTTGCGCAGCACGTGGCGGCGCTGGATCACGGCATCGCGCAGCCCCTTGGCGCGCGCGGTCTTGACGAAATCATGCCGCTTGACCTCGAGCATCGAGGCGCGGGTCATGCGGGCATAGGTCGCCATGAAGAACAGGCCGATCGTGGTGGCGGGGAGGATCAGATGCGCGCCGACGTCGAGCACATGGGCAAGCCCGGTGTAATTGGCGCCGACGGTCTCGTAGCCGAAGCTCGGCAGCCACTCCATCGTGACGGAGAACAACAGGATCGCCATCAACGATATCCAGAACAGCGGCGTGGCGTAGAAGATCAGCGCCAGTATCGTGATCGCAGTGTCGGCCCAGGTGCCGGCGAAGCGCGCGGCGAGCGTGCCGAAGATCACGCCGAACAGCAGCGAGATCACGAACGCGGTGCCTGTGAGCAGCAAGGTCGCCGGCAGCCGCTCGCCGATCAGCCTGGCGACCGGCATCTGCTGGCGGAAGGAGAAGCCGAGATCGAGCGTCACGATGCCCTTGACGTAGCGATAGAGCTGCACCGGCAGCGGCTGGTCGAGGCCGAATTTTTCACGCAGCTGCTCGACGAAGATCTTGTCGCTGACGCCGGCCTCGCCTGCCATCACCATCGCGGGATCACCCGGCGCCATGCGGATTAGCATGAAGTTGAGCACGACGATCGCGAGCAGCACGACAACGGCCTTTGCAAGTCTCTGGGCTATGAATGCAAGCATCGGTGACTTCGGTGATCGTTCGAGAACGAAGAAAGCCGCGGCGCTGAGCGGCGCCGCGGCTTGGTGATGTCGGTTACTTGTCGAGCCAGGCGTCCCGGAAACCGTCGTTGACGCCGATCGCCGTGGTGATCAGGTTCTTGACGTTGCAGCGGGTGACGGTCGGGAACTGCAGTTCAAGCAGCCAGGCCACCGGCACATCGTCGACAAGGATCTTCTGTGCCTTGTCATAGATTGGTTTGCGCGCCGCGTCGGGGAAGGCGACCGCGCCCTCGGCAAACAGTTTGTCGATTTCCGGGTTCGAATAGCCTTCGACGTTGTTGAACGGATTGCCCTTGGCGATCTGGCTGGAGACATAGGTGCGGCTGACGCCGAGCGCGGGATCGCCGTACTGATAGACGTAGGTGAAGGCGATGTCGTAGTCCCATTCCGAGGTCTTCTGGTTCCAGCCGGCGACATCGGTCGAGACCATTTCGACATTGATGCCGACATCCTGCAGGTTCTGCTTCACGGCTTCCGCCCAGCGCTGCCAGGTTTCGCCATAGGGCAGCGGCAGCAGGCGGACCTTCTCGCCATTGTAGCCGGCTTCCTTGAGCAGGGCTTTGGCCTTGGCCGGATCGTAGTCATATTTCGGCACGTCGCCGCTGTAGTGCTTGATCGATGAGCCGGACGGGCCGGTCGCGACCTTGCCGAGGCCGTTCCAGATCACGTCCTTCGCAAAGTTGCGGTCCATCGCATACATCACGGCCTGGCGGAATTTCTTGTTCGCGGTCGGCCCCTGGCGATTGTTGAGCCACAGCCAGGAATGCGGGCTGAAGAACTCCCAGCCCGCGCCGGTGACGCAGACATTCTTCAGCTTGGAGAGGCGCGGCACGTCGAAATTCTCGACCGAGCCGCCCGGCAGCACGTCGACCTTGCCGGTCTCGAAGGCGACGGCGCGTGCGGCCGCATCCGGGATCACGTGCCAGTAGATCTCGTCGAGGTTCGGCTTGCCCTTGATGTAGTAGTTCGGGTTCTTGACCAGGCGGATGAACGAACCCTTCTGCCATTCCTTGAACATGAAGGGGCCGGTGCCAACAGGCGTGTTGTTGGCGGGGTTGGTCTTGAAATCGGTGCCTTCATAGATGTGCTTCGGGATCATCGGCAGCGAGCCGACCTCGAAGACGCCGAGGAACGGCCCGAACGGCTGCTTCAGGTTGAAGATCACCGTGCTGTCGTCAGGCGTCTCGATCTTGTCGACCTGCGCGAAATTGCTGCGCGCGCGGGGATGAGTCTGCTTGAGGAACTCGATCGAGAACGCGACGTCGGCCGAGGTGAACGGCTTGCCGTCATGCCAGGTGACGCCCTTGCGGAGCTTGAAGGTGTAGGTCTTGCCGTCCTCGCTGACATTCCAGCTCTCGGCGAGGCCCGGCAGCGGCTCGAGTTTCGGGCTGTAGCGCAACAGGCCTTCATAGATATTGCCGGAGACCATCTGGGTCGGGCCGTTCTGGACCAGGCCCATCATCAGGCCCGGCGGCTCCGGCTGGATCACGGCATTGATGACGCCACCGGCTTTCGGCTCTTCAGCGAGGGCTACGGTGCTCAATGCACTCGCCAGCAAAAGGCCCAGCATGACTTGTTTCAACATCTGCAATCTCTCTTCTGGTTGAATTGTTCCGGCCGCGGCTTCGCGACTGACGGCTAGTTGATGAAATCCGGATCGGTGCGCGCGAGCATCCGCTTGAAGGCGGACCATTCGGCATCGGGCACGCCGTTCAGTTCGATGGCGTCGTAGGAGGTGGCGTATTGACCGGCGGTCTTGCGTGCGACCGCCTCCGACAGCGGCGCGATCTCCGCGCCGGCCGCCTGGACCGCGAGTTGCGCGCGGCAGGAGCGCTCCAGATTGTGCATCAGCTTGAAGGCTTCGGACACCGAGCGGCCGCAGGTCAGCATGCCGTGATTGCGCAGGATCATCACGTATTTGTCGCCGAGATCGGCGACGAGGCGGACGCGCTCATCGAGATCGAGCGCGATGCCTTCATAGTCGTGATAGGCGAGGCAGCCCGTGAACTGCATCGACCATTGATTGAGCGGCAGCAGGCCCTGCTTCTGGCAGGACACCGCGACGCCGGCCACCGTA
This sequence comes from Bradyrhizobium jicamae, assembly GCF_018130695.1. GTDB lineage: Bacteria > Pseudomonadota > Alphaproteobacteria > Rhizobiales > Xanthobacteraceae > Bradyrhizobium > Bradyrhizobium jicamae_B. The sequence goes on from NZ_JAFCJX010000018.1 coordinate 77,561, forward strand.
TGGGTGTGCAGCACGCAGGCGACGTCCGGGCGCGCCGCATGCACCGCGCTGTGGATGGTGAAGCCGGCCGGATTGATGCCGAGCCCAAGCGGATCGTCGATGATGTTGCCGTCGAGATCGACGGTGACGAGGTTCGACGCCGTCACCTCCTCGAAGCGCATTCCGTAGGGATTGATCAGGAAGCGGTCGTGGCTGCCGGGCAGCCGCACCGAGATGTGGGTGTAGATGCTGTCATCGAGCCCGAGCCGGTGGATCAGCCGGTAGGCGGCTGCGAGGTCGATGCGGAATTGCTGGTTCTGGTCCTTCACGGCCTCGGGCCGCACATGCGTCGTCATCGTTCCTGCTCGTCCCTGTCAGCGGGGCTTTTTTGTTGCGCTGCAATACCCGCGCCATCTAAACTGTCGACAATCTAAGAATTGATCAAGTCTAAACTGTCGACAATCGGCGATTAATTATTGTACAAGGGTCAAAACGGACCTTTCTGATGCGAACGATCTCTCCCCCCGTCGGCTTGCCGGCCCTCGCCGAGACGGACCTGGTCGGCCAGGTCGCCCGCCGCCTGACCGAGGCCATCGTTCAGGGCCGGCTGCTGCCGGGATCCAAAGTCGTGGAAGCCGGCATCGCCCGCGAGCTCGGTGTCAGCCGCGCGCCGGTGCGCGAGGCGGCGCGGCTTTTGGAGCAGCAAGGTCTGCTGGTCGCCCATCCGCGCCGCGGCTTCTTCGTGCGGCAGTTCGCAGCCGACGACATCGACGAGATCTACGATCTGCGGCTCTGTGTGGAGCGCCATGCCGCGGTGCTCGCCGCGCGCAACCTCACGTCTGAGTCGCGCGACCGGCTGCGTCGGCAGATCGAGGTGCTGCACGAGACCGCCGATCTCGAAGATCCCGCGCGCCAGGTCGAGGAGGATTATCGCTTCCATCGGCTGATCTGCGAGATCGCCGGCAACAGGCGCATGCTGCGCCTGTTCGACGATCTTGCCTCCGAGCTGCGCATGGTGATCGGCCTGATCGGCCGGCTCTATGACGATCCGCACGAGATCGCGCGCACGCACGAGCCGGTGCTCGCCGCGATCGAGGCCGGTCATCCCGAGCGCATCGTCGCCCATGTCGACTATCACATCGGCCATGCCTGGCGCGAAGTCGGCCGTCTCGTGCGCGAGATTCCGCCGTGGCCGGCGGCGGCGAAGTAGCCGCGCGTTGCGCGCAAAACAATTCAGGGTTCAGCGAACAGGAGTAGTCAGTGAAGGCCGTCTACAGCGACAAGCACCGCAGTCACGATCCGCAATTCTTCCTCGTCCGCGGCGTGGTCAAGCGCACCACCGAGCAGCCCGAGCGCGCCGATCGCCTGCTCGCCGGGTTGAAGGCGGGCAAGCACACGCTGGTCGAGCCCACAGCGTTCGGGCAGGGGCCGCGCGCCCGCGTGCACAGCCCGGAATATCTGAGCTTTCTCGCCAACGCCTTTGAGGAATGGAAAGCGCTCGGCGATTCCGGCCCCGAGATGATCGCCAACATCCATCCGGTGCGTAACGCGGCGACCTATCCGACGCACATCGTCGGCCGACTCGGCTGGCACACAGCGGATACCGCTGCTCCAATCGGGCCGGGCACCTGGGCCGGCGCCTGCGCCTCGAGCGATGTAGCTGTCACGGCAGCGCAGATGGTGCTCGACGGCGAGGATGCGGTGTACGCGCTGTGCCGTCCGCCCGGCCATCACGCCTATCGCGACATGGCCGGCGGCTTCTGCTTCCTCAACAACAGCGCGATCGCGGCCGAGCATCTGCGCCAGAAGCACGAGCGCGTCGCGATCCTCGATGTCGACGTGCATCACGGCAACGGCACACAGGGCATCTTCTACGAACGGCCCGACGTGTTCACGGTGTCGATCCACGCCGATCCGATCTTCTACTACCCCTTCGTCTGGGGCTACGCGCACGAGCGCGGCGCCGGTCCCGGACTTGGCGCCAATCTGAATATCCCGCTGCCGAAAGGCACCGGCGATGACGCCTACATGCAAGCGCTCGCGCACGCGGCAAGCGCAATCCGAGCCTTCGCGCCGACCGCGCTCGTCGTCGCGCTCGGCCTCGATGCATCGGAGAAGGATCCGCTCGCAGGGCTCGCGGTGACGACCGATGGTTTCCGCCGCATCGGCGAGGGGCTGGCGAAGATCGGCTTGCCGACCGTGCTGGTGCAGGAGGGCGGCTACCTCTCCGACATCCTCGGCGCCAACCTCACCGCCGTGCTCGGCGGGTTTGAGGCCGCGCGGTAAGTCGCTGCTCAGCTCCTTCAGTCCGCATAAGTCTCGTCATGCCCGGGCTTGTCCCGGGCATCCACGTTTTTGGGCGGTGCGAACGAGACGTGGATGGCCGGGACAAGCCCGGCCATGACCGGGAGGTAGCCGGACTGTCTCTCGATAATAAAGCGTCGCGGGATCTCATCCGGAGCTTCTCTCTAAAAAGTAAGATTATATGACTAGTATTGCCCCCCGACTTGTGAAACGGTACCGCCGCGCCGGCAACAAAGCTCGGCAGCGGTGCTCGGGTAGTGATCCGGGCGCCTCCTGACAAAAGATAAGGGGAAGCGTCTGATGGCCTTGAAACGAATCCTGATGAGTCTTGCGCTCGCGAGTGCGCCGTTCGTTGCTCCTGCGAGCGCCGCCCAGCTCACAGTCGGCTTTTCGCAGATCGGCTCGGAGTCCGGCTGGCGGGCGGCCGAGACCACCGTCTCCAAATCAGAAGCCTCAAAGCGCACGGTCAATCTGAAGATCGCCGACGCCCAGCAGAAGCAGGAGAACCAGATCAAGGCGATCCGCTCCTTCGTGGCGCAGGGCGTCGACGCGATCTTCCTGGCGCCCGTCGTCTCCACCGGCTGGGACGCCGTGCTGAAGGAAGCCAAGCAGGCCAAGATCCCGGTGATCCTGCTCGACCGCGATATCGATCCCTCGGGCAAGGACCTCTATCTGACTGCCGTGACATCCGACAGCGTGCATGAGGGCGAGGTCGCCGGCGACTGGCTCGCCAAGACCGTCGGCGACAAGGCGTGCAACATCGTCGAGCTGCAGGGCACGGTCGGCGCCAGCGTCGCCACCAATCGCAAGAAGGGTTTTGACACCGCGATCGCCAAGCACGCCAATCTGAAGGTGGTGCGCAGCCAGACCGGCGACTTCACCCGCGCCAAGGGCAAGGAAGTGATGGAGAGCTTCATCAAGGCCGAAGGCGGCGGCAAGTCGATCTGCGCGGTCTATGCCCACAACGACGACATGATGGTCGGCGCGATCCAGGCGATGAAGGAAGCCGGCCTCAAGCCGGGCAAGGACATCCTCACCGTCTCGATCGATGCGGTGCCCGACATCTTCAAGGCGATGGTTGCCGGCGAGGCCAATGCCACGGTCGAACTGACGCCGAACATGGCCGGCCCGGCGCTGGACGCGCTGATCGCCTACAAGGACAAGGGCACCACGCCGCCGAAATGGATCCAGACCGAATCGAAGCTCTACACGTCGGCCGACAATCCGCAGCAGGCCTATGACAGCAAGAAGGGGCTCGGCTACTAACCGGGGCGCCTGACCGGCCGCTTCTCCCGCCTTCTGCCGTCGACATCTGTGCAACGGCAGAAGGTAGCGGCGGCTGCAAGAATCTGATTCCATCCCGCGACAAGCATTCAGCGTTCGCCGCTCACAGCGGCCGGGCGCAAGGACACGCGAACTGATGCAGGAAACGGCCGAGGCCCGGCAACCGCTTCTCGACGTGCGCGGGCTCAGCAAGAGCTTTGCGGCGTTGCGCGCGCTCGACCAGGTCGATTTCACGCTGCGCGCCGGCGAGATCCACGCGCTGCTCGGCGAGAACGGCGCCGGCAAGTCGACCTTGATCAAGGTGATCACGGGCGTGCTGGCGCGCGACGCCGGCACGGTGTCGCTCGACGGCAAGGAGATCGTGCCGCGCTCGGCCAAGGAGGCGCTGACCGCGGGGATTGCCACCGTCTATCAGGAGGTCAATCTGCTGCCGAATTTGTCGGTGGCGCAAAACCTCTATCTCGGCCGACAACCCACGCGGTTCGGCATCGTGCGCGACGGCGAGATGAAGCGGCGCGCGGCAGAATTGCTCGCCGGCTACGATCTGCATATCGATGTCGCAGCACCCCTCGGCAGCTATTCGGTCGCGATCCAGCATGTGGTGGCAATCGCGCGCGCGGTCGATCTGTCGGCGCGGGTGCTGATCCTGGACGAGCCGACCGCGAGCCTCGACCGTCACGAGGTCGAGATGCTGTTTCGCACCATGCGGGGACTAGCCGCGCGCGGCATCGGCATTGTCTTCGTCACCCACTTTCTCGATCAGGTCTATGAGATCTCCGACCGCATCACCGTGCTGCGCAATGGCAGACTGATCGGCGAGCGCATGACATCGGCGCTGCCGCGGCTCGATCTGATCCACATGATGCTCGGCCGCGAGTTGAGTGAGACCACCGAAGAGCGCGCCGTGCATGAGAAGTCAGCGGCCGCGCCCTGCGCATCCTTCACCAATTTCGGCAAACGCGGCTACATCGCGCCGTTCGATCTCGAGCTGCGCCATGGCGAAGTCGTCGGCCTCGCCGGCCTGCTCGGCTCAGGCCGCACCGAGACCGCGCGCCTGGTGTTCGGTGCCGAGCGCGCCGACAGCGGCACGGCGTCGGTCGAAGGCAAGCCAATTCGGCTGCATTCGCCGCGCGATGCCGTGCAGCACGGCTTTGGCTATTGCCCGGAAGAGCGCAAGACCGACGGCATCGTTGCCGAGCTCACGGTGCGCGAGAACATCGTGCTGGCGCTGCAGGCCAAGCGCGGCATCGCAAAACCGCTGTCGCGCAGGGAGCAGGACGAGATCGCGGCGCGCTTCATCAAACTGCTCGACATCCGTCCGCCCGATCCGGAGCGGCCGATCGGCTTGCTGTCCGGCGGCAATCAGCAGAAGGCGCTGCTGGCGCGCTGGCTCGCCACCGAGCCGCGGCTCTTGGTGCTGGACGAGCCGACCCGCGGCATCGACGTCGGCGCGCATGCCGAGATCATCCGCCTGATCCGCGAACTCTGCGAGCGCGGGCTGGCGCTGCTCGTCATCTCCTCCGAGCTCGACGAGATCGTGGCCTATTCCGACCGTGTCGTGGTGCTGCGCGACCGCGCCCATGTCGGCGCGCTCGATGAGCATGCGATCGGCGTGCCGTCGATCCTGGCTGCGATCGCCGCCGATGACGCGGCGCGGATCGCGGAGGAGGCGTGATGGCACTTGCCCTGCCGCGCCGCGGCCTTGCCCAGATCGCCGCCCTGATCGTGATCCTTCTGATCGATCGCATGGTGTCGCCGCAGTTCTTTGACCTCAGGCTGCAGGACGGTCGTCTGTTCGGCAGCCTGATCGACGTGCTCAATCGCGGCGCGCCGGTGGCGCTGCTCGCGCTCGGCATGGTGCTTGTGATCGCGACCCGCGGCATCGATCTCTCGGTCGGCGCCGTCATGGCGATCTCGGGCGCGATCGCAGCCAGTCTCGCCGACAGTCATGCCTGGCCGGTCGCGGTCGCCGCCGCGCTCGGCGCGGGCCTGTTGTGCGGATTGTGGAACGGCTTTCTGGTCGCGATCCTCGGCATCCAGCCGATCGTCGCGACCTTGATCCTGATGGTGGCCGGCCGCGGCATCGCCCAGCTGATCACCGAGGGGCGGATCGTGACTTTCACCTCGCCCGATATCATCTGGTTCGGCACCGGCTCGCTGCTCGGCATGCCGGCGCCGGTGGTGATCGTCGTGGGCATGCTGATCGTGACGGGTCTCGTGGTGCGCGGCTCGGCGCTGGGCCTCTTGATCGAAGCCGCCGGCGGCAATGCGCGGGCCAGCGAATTGTCCGGCGTCGGCATCCGCACCATGGTCGTTTCCGTCTATGTCTGGTGCAGCCTGTGCGCCGCGCTCGCAGGCATCATCGCCGCCGCCGACATCATGGGGGCCGATGCCAACAATGCCGGGCTGTGGCTCGAGCTCGACGCGATCCTCGCCGTCGTGATCGGCGGTACCTCGCTGTTCGGCGGCCGCTTCAGTTTGGTGCTCGCCGTTTGCGGCGCTCTGATCATCCAGGCCATGAACACCGGCATCCTGCTGTCCGGCTATCCGCCGGAGTTCAACCTGGTGGTGAAGGCCGCCGTGGTGCTGGTCGTGCTGCTGCTGCAATCGCCGCGGCTATCGGACCTCGTCGCGAATTACCGAAAGGCGCGCGCATGAGGAGACCGTCGCCCGTCATGATCACCGCGCTGGTGTTTGTCGCCGGCTTCGTGATCTGCTCGCTGCAGTTCCCGAACTTCGCCTCGACGCGTGTCGTCGCCAATCTCCTCACCGACAACGCCTTCCTCGGCGTCGTCGCGATCGGCATGACGTTCGTCATCATCTCCGGCGGCATCGATCTGTCGGTTGGCTCGGTGATCGGCTTCTCCACGGTCTTCGTGGCGCTGACCACGGAAAAGCTCGGACTGCCGCCGCTCCTGGCGTTCGCGATCCTGCTCGTGCTCTGCGCCGCCTTTGGCGCCGCGATGGGGGCGGTGATCCATGTCTTTGACATGCCGCCCTTCATCGTGACTCTGGCCGGCATGTTCCTGGCGCGCGGCATCAGCTTCCTGATGTCGACGGAATCGACGCCGATCACCGCGCCGCTCTATTCCGCCGTCTCCGATTTCGGGATCGCGCTGCCCGGCGGCGGGCGGCTGACCGCGATTGCGCTGATCATGCTGGCGGTGGTCGCCTTCGGCAGCATCCTGCTGCACTTCACCCGTTTCGGCACCAATGTCTACGCCATGGGCGGCAACCGGACAGCCACGGCGCTGATGGGCGTCGAGATCGGCTCCATGACGGTGCGGATCTACATGCTGTCCAGCGTGCTGGCCGGCCTTGCCGGGATCGTGTTCTCCTTCTACACCGCCGCCGGCTATTCGCTCTCGGCCGTTGGTGTCGAGCTCGACACCATCGCGGCGGTGGTGATCGGCGGCACGCTGCTGTCGGGCGGGCAGGGGACAGCGATCGGGACCTTCATCGGCGTCTTGATCCAGGGGCTGATTCAGACTTACATCAACTTCGACGGGACGCTGTCGAGCTGGTGGACAAAGATCGCGACCGGCGTCCTGCTGTTTGCGTTCATCGCGCTCCAGCAGGGCATGGTGCGGCTGGCGGGGCGGTCCCGCGCGATCAGGGCAGGAGGCGTGACATGAGCTCCGGCTTGGTGATCATCCCGACGCGGCGGGCGCATTCCAACCACGCCGAGGTGGCCCGCAGCATCGGCATCGATATCATCGCCGGCCGCTACGCCGAGGGCAGCCGGCTGCCGGGCGATGCGGAGATGACCGCCCATTTCGGCGTCTCGCGCCCGGTGCTGCGCGAGAGCATCAAGACGCTGGTGGCCAAGGGCCTGCTCACCACCAAGGCCCGGGTGGGCACCGTGGTGCGCGGCCGCGGCTTCTGGAACATGTTCGATGCGGATGTTCTGGCCTGGCATCTCGACGTCGGCATCGACAAGCAGTTTCTGGGCGATCTCGCCGAGATACGCCTGGCCATCGAGCCGCGCGCGGCGGCGCTGGCGGCGGCCCGGCGCAGCGAGGCCGATATCGCCGAGCTGCGCCGCTGCATCGCGATCATGCGAAAGGAACCATCGGATTCGGACGCCTTCGCCGATGGCGACCTTGCGCTGCATATCGCGGTCGCCAACGCCTCCGGCAATCCCTTCATGCGTTCGGCCGACAGCGTGATCGAGGCGGCGCTGCGCGCCTCCTTCGTGCTCAGCGCGCCCGTCGATCCCATGGACCGCGAGACGGTGCTGAGCTGGCACCAGCGCATCGTCGACGCCATCGCCGAAGGCAATGCCGAGGATGCCGCAGCCGCGATGAATGCCGTGATCTTCAACGGCGTCCGCCGTCATGGCAATCCGATGGCCGATCCCGCGCTACAGGAGCCTGCGACTTCGACCGAGAACAAGGACTGAGGGCACGCCGTGAGTGACCAGCTTCGCATCGCCATCGTCGGCTTTGGCGAGATCGCCCGCCGCGAGCATGTGCCCGGCATTGCGGCCGTGCCGGGGGCTACGCTGGTCGCGATCGCAGACCCCGTGAAGTCGTCACCGGACCTGCCGCATTTCCGCGACCTCGACGATCTCCTGCGCAATGGCCCCGAAGTCGATGCTGTGGCGCTCTGCACTCCGCCGCAGATCCGTCACGCCCAGGCGACGATCGCGCTCGCGGCCGGCAAGCACGCGCTGTTGGAGAAGCCGCCCGGCGCGACCGTTGCCGAACTGACGCCGCTGATCGCAGCCGCGCAAGCGGCAAAGCGCACGCTGTTCGCGACCTGGCACTCACGTTACGCACCGGCGGTCGAGCCGGCGCGGCAGCTGCTGGCGTCGCGAAAACTCACCAAGGTGACGATCATCTGGAAGGAAGACGTCCGCGTCTGGCATCCGGGCCAGGCCTGGATTTTTCAGGCGGGCGGCTTCGGCGTGTTCGATCCCGGCATCAATGCGCTGTCGATCCTGACGCACATTCTGCCGCGGCCGGTGTTCGTCAGGAAATCTGAGCTCGCCTTTCCGTCCAACCGCGAGGCGCCAATCGCCGTCGAGCTCGACATGACCGACGTCACGGGATTGCCGATTCGTGCCGAGTTCGATTTCCGCCAGACCGGGCCGCAGACCTGGGACATCCGCATCGAGACCGAAACCGGACCCGTCACGCTGTCGAAGGGCGGCCGGCAGCTGTTCGATGGCGGCCAGACGGTCGTCGATGCCAAGAAGGAAGAATATCCCGAGCTCTATCGCCGCTTCGTCATGCTGGCGGCGCAGGGCGCGTCCGACGTCGATCTCGCGCCGTTGCAACTGGTGGCCGACGGCTTCATGCTGGGGCGACGGAGAACCGTCGAACCGTTCGAGGACTGAAAATGACGTCAGAGAGGATTGATCGCGCGCCCTTCGGCAAGATGCCTGAGGGGGCCGTGGTCGAGCGCATCACGTTGCGCGGCGCCGGCGGCTTTGCCGCCAACATCATTCCGTTCGGCGCCGCGATCCAGTCGCTGCTGGTTCCCGACCGCAACGGCCACTGCGACGACATCGTGCTTGGTCACGACGATTTCGACGGCTACCTCGGCCAACGCAAATATTTCGGCGCGACCGTCGGTCGCTACGCCAATCGGATCGCCGGCGCGCGCTTCACGCTGGACGGGGCGCCATACAATCTGGAGGCCAACAACGGCCCGAACGCGCTGCATGGCGGCGCGCAGGGGTTTGATCGGAAACTCTGGCAGATCGTCGAGGTGAGCGAGGCGCCCGAGCCGATGCTTGTGCTGTCGCACTTAAGCCCCGATGGCGATCAGGGCTATCCCGGCAATCTCACGGTCCGTCTCGTCTATCGCATCACCGGGCCCGCAGAATTGTCGCTGTCGATGGAGGCTGCGACCGATCGGCCGACCATCGTCAATTTGACCAACCACAGCTTCTTCAATCTCGACGGCGCGCGCGCGGGCACGCCGATCCTCGACCAGCGGCTGACGATCGCGGCCGATCATTTCCTCGCCGTCGACGCCACGGCGATTCCGCTACTGGGCCCGCCGCGGTCCGTCGACGGCACGTCGTTCGATTTCCGCAAGCCCACCGTGATCGGTGAGCGCATCCGGAAGAACGAGGAGCAGCTGCGGCTCGGCCGCGGCTACGACCACAATTACTGCCTCTCGTCGGAGCGCGGCGTGCGCTTCGCCGCGCGGGTCGAAGCCCCCCGCAGTGGCCGCGTGATGGAGCTCTTCACCGACCAGCCGGGCGTGCAGTTCTATTCCGGTAATTTCCTCGACGGCAACACGGCGGGGAAGGGCGAACTGCTGTACCGCCAATCCGACGCGCTGTGCCTCGAGCCGCATGCCTGGCCGGATTCGCCGAACCGTCCGGACTTCCCCTCGGTGCGGCTCGATCCCGGCCAGACCTATCGCCACACCAGCGTCTATCGCTTCTCCGTCGCGTGATCGCCATGGGTGATGACCTGATCGAGGACGTCCCGACCTCCGTGCTCTCGGCGGAGCGCTGCCATCTCGGCGAAGGCCCGACCTACGATGCGACCACCGACACCGCCTGGTGGTTCGACATCAGGGAGTGCCGGCTGTTCGAGCATCGCTTCGCCGATGGACGCACGAGCATTCATAAATTGCCGAACATGGCGAGCGCGCTGGCGCGGATTGATGATATCAGGCAGCTGATGCTGACGGAGGATGGTCTCTACGTCCGCGAGATCGCGAACGGCCGCCTGACTCTGTTCGCCGCGCTGGAGGCCGACAATCCGGTGACCCGCTCCAACGATGCCCGCGTGCATCCGTCCGGCACGTTCTGGATGGGCACCATGGGCAAACGCGCCGAGAAGGGCGCCGGCGCCATCTACGCACTGCATCGCGGACAAATCACCCGGCTTTATCCCGAGGTGACGATCCCGAACGCGATCTGCTTCTCGCCGAATGGCGATATCGGTTATTTCGCCGACACCGGAAAGAACGTGCTCTACCGCGTGCCGCTCGATGCCGCGACGGGATTGCCGCTCGGCGACCCCGCGCCGTTTATCCAGCACAAAGGTGTTGGCGGCATCGATGGCGCTGTGGTCGATGCCGATGGCCTGATCTGGAACGCCCGCTGGGGCGGCGGCTGCGTCGACGTCTACGATCCCGCTGGGAAGCGGCTGCGGTCTTTGCGCGTGCCAGCGAAGCAATCGAGCTGCCCGGCCTTCGTCGGTCGCGATTTCTCGAAGGTCCTGGTCACGTCAGCCTGGCAGGACATGGACGAAGCCGCGCGCGCTGCCGATCCCGGCCATGGCCAGACGTTCCTCCTCGACGCCGCCGCGCGCGGCCGGCCCGAGCCGGACGTCAAACTGTCCTGAAAACCAGTCATTCTCCGTCATGGCCGGGCTTGTCCCGGCCATCCACGTCTTTCTTGCCGATCGAGAGCGAAGACGTGGATGCCCGGGACAAGCCCGGGTATGACGAACTCTCGACTACTCCGCCTTCGCCGCGCCGCGCAGGCCGGCGTCCTTCTGCGCTTTTTCCAACTGCCCGTTGCCCTGCACGTCCTTCACGAACGCGCTGACGAATGCCGAGGCCTGCTCGCGGCCCTTTGGCGTGGCGACGGCCATATGCTCCAGCCCCCAGCGGCCGTCGAGGATGCGCGCGCCCGGCATCGAGTCCGAGATCTCGTATAGCGTCGGCTTGTTGGTGGCATAGAGATCGATCTCGCCGCTGGCGAATTGGGCGACGGCGACCTTGACGCTCTCCACCGGCACGACCTTGGCGTTGGTGAATTTCGCGCCGAGCGTCTTCTCGGACGTCGAGCCCTTGGTGACGCCGACGCGGACGCCCGGACGGTCGATCTCGCCCACGCCTGCAATCTTCGAATTCGCCGGCACGAGATAGCCGAGCTCGACCGAGATCAGCGTCGGGCTGAAGCTGACGTCGTTGGCGCGGGCCGGCGTTGCGTTGGTGACGGTGAAATCGACCTCGCCGTTCTTGATCGCCGCGATCACATCGGCGACGCGCGGAAAGGTGACGTACGCGACGGGAACGTTGAGCCGCTTTGCGAGCTCGGCGCCGATGTCGTGGCTCAGACCATGCTCCTGGTGCGTGGCAGGATCCGTCACCAGGGACGTGGGACTGCCCGGATAGACGCCGACGCGCAGTTTGCCTGTCGGCGCCAGCACATCCTTCTCGCCATCGGCGTGGGCCGATGCCACGGCCAGCGTCGCGACGATGAAGGCGAGGGTGATGCCGCGACGCATCGCCGTCGGTTTCGTGGAGTATGCCATCACGTCCTCACTGTGCGCGGACGTTGGCGGCCTTCAGCACCGGCTCCCATTTGGTTGCCTCGGCATGCATGTAGGCATCGAACTCGCTTGCGGTGCTGCCGAGCGGCGTCGCGCCGAGCTTGTCGAGCGTCGCTACCACCGTCGGATCCTGCAGCGCCGTCTTCAGATCGGCCTGCAGCCTGGCGACGATCTCCGGCGGCATCTTCGCAGGCCCGAGGAAGCCCCACCACACTGAAACGTCATAGCCCGGCACGCCGGATTCCGCGACCGTCGGCACATTCGGCAGTGCCTTCGAGCGTGCGGCCGAAGTCACCGCGAGCGCGCGCACCGCGCCGCCGTCGATCTGGCCGATCGCTTCCGCCAGCGGATTGAGGCTGAGGGGAATGTCGCCCGCGATCACGGCCGTCAACGCTGGCGCGCCACCCTTGTAGGGCACTGCGACGATTTTCACCTTGGCCATGTATTTCAACAGCTCGCCGGCGAGATGTGCCGAGGTGCCATTGCCGGACATGCCGTAAGACAGCGCGTCCGGCTCCTTGCGTGCAGCAGCCAGTACATCTTCCAGCGTCTTGTAGGGGCTGGTCTTGGAGACGACCAGCGCGAGCGGCGAAGAGGCGACCTCCGTGATCGCCGTGAAATCCCTGAAGGTGTCGTAAGGCAGGCTCGGATAGATGAACTGGTTCAGCGGATGGCCGCTCGCGACCAGGATCAGCGTGTATCCATCGGGCGCGGACTGTACGAGCGCCTGCGAGGCGATCACGCCGCCGGCGCCAGGGCGGTTGTCGATCACGGGCTGCTGGCCCCAGCTCTTGGCGAGGGATTGCCCCAGCGTCCGCGCCAGCACGTCGACCGCGCCGCCGGCGGCATAGGGGACGAGGATGTGCACCGGCTTGCTCGGGAACGTCTCCGCCTGCGCGGCGGTTGCCATCATCAGCGCGGCAGCCGCGAGCGCGCGGCCGATGGTCTTGAAGCTCATCATTCCGTTTCCTTCCTTGGCGGCTGGCTCGCTGCACCTCTCCCGCTTGCGGGGGAGGTCGACGCGCTTAAAGAGCGCGGCGGGTGGGGGCTCTGTCCACGTTGGGAATCCCAACGCGGTGGCACCCCCACCCCAGCCCTCCCCCGCAAGCCGGAGAGGGAGCCACATCAACGTTTTTGTTGACGTGACCTGATCTTTTGTACGATAGTACAAATATGGTTCGCAAGTCTCCCAAAGTCGCAGGCGCGCGCAAGCCCAATATGCGCGAGGCGATCCTCGCCGCCGCCGAGGAACTGTTCTCCACCAACGGCTTCAACGCCGTGTCGGTGCGCGACATCGCCCAGGCTGCCGGCGCCAATCCCGGCAGCGTCACCTATCATTTCGAGACCAAGGACGGCCTGCTGCTGGAAATCTACAAGCGGCATTGCGGCCCGATGAATCTGCGCCGCTCGGAACTGCTCTCGGCGGCAAAGCGCGTGCGCGACCTGCAGGACCGGCTGGAGGCGATCGTCCGCGCCTATGTGCTGCCGGCCTTCACCTCGGGCAGCGATCTCGCCGGTGGCGGCGCGCGCTTCACGCGCTTGCGCGCAGTGATGTCGGCCGAGGGCAACGAGGTCGCGCGAAAAATCATCGCACAGACCTTTGACGACACCAGCCACGCCTTCATCGACGCGATCCACGAAAGCCTGCCGCACATCCCGCGCAACGAGATCGTCTGGCGCAGCCACTTCCTGCTCGGCGCGCTCTATTACACGCTGGTGACGCCGGAGCGGGTCTCGCGCCTGTCGCGCGGCAGCGCCGATGGCGCCGATCCCGGCCTTGCGATCGAAGAGCTCGTCCGCGCCACGGTGGCCTCGTTCCAGGCGCCGCCATCGGATTCCACCGCGCCGGCACGACGCAAGGCCGCGGCCACAATCAAGAATCAAGACGAACGCTGATCGCCGTTCGCCCGACGCGCTCCAGGGCCCATGCGAAACCGATGCTGACACCAACGATTCCCGGACCCGATCCGAACACCCGTACGCCCAGGTTCAAGCTGCCGCCGCTCGCCTGCGACGCGCATTGTCACATCTTCGGCCCGCACGCGAAATACCCGTATGCGCCCGACCGGCCCTACACGCCGCCGGATGCGGGCCTCGATGATTTCCGCGCGCTGCACGCCAGGCTCGGCGTCGGCCGCGCCGTCATCGTCAACGCCAGCGTTCACGGCACCGACAACCGCGTCGCGCTCGATGCCATCGCCGTGAGCAACGGTGCCTACCGCGCAGTCGCCAATATCGACGATGGCATCAGCGAGCGTGACCTGCGCGCGCTGCACGACGGCGGCTTCCGCGGCTGCCGCTTCAACTTCGTGCGCCATCTCGGCGGCGTGCCCGACAAGCGCGTGTTCGAGCGCGTCGTCGCGATGATCGCGCCGCTCGGCTGGCACCTCGACTTGCATTTCGATGCGATCGATCTGCCTGTCTACGCCGAGATGCTGGCGAAACTGCCGGTACGCTACACCATCGACCACATGGGTCGGGTCAAGGCCGCCGACGGTCTCGACCAGCTGCCGTTCCGGACGTTGATCGATCTGATGCAGCGCGACGAAAAATGCTGGGTCAAGGTCTGCGGCAGCGAACGCGTCTCGTCCGCAGGTCCACCCTTCACTGACTCTGTGCCCTTCGCCCGCCGCATCGTCGAGACCGCGCCCGACCGCGTCATCTGGGGCACCGACTGGCCGCATCCGAACGTCAAGGCGATGCCGAATGACGGCGACCTCGTCGACCTGATCCCGCTGTTCGCGCCCGAGGCGGAACTGCAGCAAAAGATTCTGGTGAGCAATCCGGCAAAACTGTTCGAATTCGACAGGCAGGAATGACGATGCTGGATGAGGCTAGGCACGCTCCCTCTTCGCCTCGCCCCGCTTGCGGGGAGAGGCCGGATCGCATCGCAGATGCGATCCGGGTGAGGGGGAGCCTCCGCGAGTCAATCTCTCACCGTCCTCGCGAAGGCTCCCCCTCACCCTAACCCTCTCCCCGCAAGCGGGGAGAGGGGAACGAGAGACTGTGCTGCCTGAAATCGTAAGCAATAAATCCAAATACATTCAACGAAAGGGAGATCGTCCCATGAAAACAGGTCTGGTCATTACCGCCCACCCCGGCGATTTCGTCTGGCGCGCCGGCGGCGCCATCGCGCTGCATGCCAGGAAGGGCTATCGCGTCAAGATCGTCTGCATGTCCTTTGGCGAGCGCGGCGAGAGCCAGTTCGCCTGGAAGGAGCCGGGCGCGACGCTGGAATCCGTCAAGGCCGGCCGCAAGGACGAGGCCGAGCGTGCGGCCAAGCTGCTCGGTGCCGAGATCGAGTTCTTCGATTGCGGCGACTATCCTCTGAAGACAACCGAAGCGCATTTCGACCGCATGGTCGACATCTATCGCGAGCTCAGCCCCAGCTTCGTGCTGACGCATGCGCTGGAAGACCCCTACAATTTCGACCATCCGGACGCCGCGCATTTCGCGCAGCAGACCCGCGTGGTGGCGCAGGCGATGGGGCACAAGCCGGATGCCAAGTACAAATATGCGGCGCCGCCGATGTTCCTGTTCGAGCCGCACCAGCCGGAGATGTGCAACTTCAAGCCTAATTTGATCCTGAAGATCGACGAGGTCTGGGAACAGAAATACGAGGCGTTCAAGATCCTCGCTGCGCAAAAGCACCTCTGGCACTACTACGAGCGCGTCGCACTGAACCGCGGCATCCAGGGCAGCCGGAACACCGGCGTGCCCATGACCTATGGCGAGGCCTATCACCGCCTGTTCCCGACCGTCGAGGAGATTTTGCAGTGAAGCCGGTCGTCATCAGGAATATCGAGCGCGCCGATCCCCAGGGTTTGGAAGCCCATGGCGTCTCGACCGTGCATGAAGCGATGGGCCGCTTCGGCCTCATGAAACCCTACATGCGGCCGATCTGGCCGGGCGCGGCGATCGCGGGCCCCGCGGTGACTGTGCTGGCGCAGCCCGGCGACAACTGGATGATCCATGTCGCGGTCGAGCAGTGCAAAAAGGGCGACGTGCTGGTGGTCGGCTGCACCACCGACAATACCGACGGCATGTTCGGTGAGCTCCTGGCATCTTCGCTCGCGGCGCGGGGCGTGCAGGGCCTGATCATCGACGCCGGCTGCCGCGACGTGCGGGCGCTGCACGAGATGAAATTTCCGGTGTGGTCGCGTGCGATCTCGGCCAAGGGTACGGTGAAGGCAACCCTCGGCTCGGTCAACATCCCCGTGGTCTGCGCCGGCGTCAACGTGAACCCCGGCGACATCATCGTGGCCGATGACGACGGCGTGGTGGTGGTGCCGAAGAAGATCGTCACGGACGTGGCGCAGAAAGCCAGGAAGCGCAGCGACGAAGAGGGCTGCAAGCGGCAGCGGCTGGCCTCCGGCGAGCTCGGCCTCGACATGTACAACATGCGAGAGGCGCTGGCGAAGGCGGGGCTGGTCTATCTCGATCATCCCGAAGACTGATCGCGGAGCTGGAGATGGAGAAGCCAAAACTGCGCGCCGTGCTCGGCAATCACCTGCATGTCCAGGCGGTGAAGAGTGGCGAGTTGCGGTCGGACGCGTTCGATCTCGACTTCGTCGAGTACACGCCGACCAACACCGCGTTCAAGCCGATGGTGCGCGAGCAGGCCTTCGACGTCTGCGAGATGGCGATCGTGACCTATCTGATGGCGAAGGCGCACGGCAAACCGCTCGTGCTGCTGCCGGCCACGATGCTCGGCCGCTTCCAGCATGGCTATGCGCTGTATCGCGCCGGCGGAGCCAAGCTCGGCCCCGTCGATCTCGCAGGCAAGCGCGTCGGCATCCGCTCCTTCACGACCACGACCGGCGCCTGGATCCGCGGCATTCTCGCCAATGACTATGGCGTGAACCTCGATGAGATCAACTGGATCACCTTCGAGGATCCGCACGTCGCCGAATACATCGACAGGACCGCGCGCGCGCCGAAGGGCAAGAATGTCCTGCAGATGCTGAAAGACGGCGAGCTCGATGCGGTGCTTGGCGAGACCTCGACTGATCCGGCCTTCGCCCCACTGTTCGCCGATCCCGATGCCGAGGCCCAGCGCTGGTACCGGCAGCATGGCGTGGTGCCGGTCAATCATCTCGTCGTCGTGACCGAACAACTGGCAAAATCACGGCCCGATCTTGTGCGCGGCGTCTACGATCTCCTCAAGGGAGGCAAGATGAAGATGGGAACGCCTGGCAAGCCCGATCTGGTTCCATTCGGCGTCGAGGCCAATCGCAAGCCGCTGGAGCTGATCATTGACTATGCGTTCCAGCAGGCGCTGATTCCACGGCGCTTCTCGGTCGACGAGTTGTTCGACGACACAACGCGGGATTTGAACTGATGGCGATCTCAGGCGATTCCATGACGTGGCAGGTCGGCCTGCTCGGCTATGGTGAGGTCGGGCGCATCCTTGCCGAGGATCTGCGCAAGCAGGGCGTCAAGGTCGCAGCCTACGACATCAAGCTCGGGAATGAGCAAGGCGCGCCGCTGCGCGATCATGCTGGCGGCATCGGCGTGACGCTGGCCGCGTCGCATGCGGAACTGGCGGCGCAATCCGATTTCATCATCTCCGCGGTGACCGCGAGCCAGGCCGTGCCGGTGGCGCAGGCCGCCGCACCCGCCGTTCAGAAGGGCGCCTGGTTTCTCGACTTCAACTCGGCTTCTCCCGGCGCCAAGCAGCGTGCGGCCGCGGTCATCGACGGTGCGGGCGGTCGCTATGTCGAGGGTGCGGTGATGACCTCCGTGCCGCCTTATCGCATCAAGGTGCCGCTGCTGCTCGGCGGCCGCGGCGCGCGGGAGCTGGCGCCCTCGCTGGTCGCGCTCGGCTTCGCGGCCAAGGTGGCCAGCGACGAGCTCGGCGTGTCCTCCGCGGTGAAGATGTGCCGTAGCATCATGATCAAGGGCCTCGAGGCGATGGTGATCGAAAGCTTCACCACCGCGCGCGCCTATGGCGTCGAAGACGCGGTGCTGGCCTCGCTCACCGAGACCTTTCCGACCATCGACTGGGAGAAGCAGGGCGCCTATTTCTTCCAGCGCGTGATCGAGCACGGCCGCCGCCGCGCTGAGGAGGTGCGCGAGGTCGCCGAGACCGTACGCGAAGCGGGCCTGACGCCATGGTCCGCGCAGGGCACCGCGGAGCGGCAGGCCTTCATCGCCGATCTCGCCGATGAGGGCGTGTTCGGCGCCAAGGGGACGAAAGAGTTTGCCCGCAGCGCCGACTGGCGCACCGAGGCGGATCGAATTTTGGCCAAGATCAACAGCACGGCAAAGCGCAAGGCGGCCGGCTAGCGACGGCGTCGCGCGCTAATTCATCGTGGCGCCTGACGCCTTGATGATCCCGGCCCATTTGGTGGTTTCATCGGCCAGGAATTGCCCGAACGCGGTACCTGCGACGGTGCCGGGCTCGGCGCCAAGTTCGGCGAAGCGCTTCTGCACGTCAGGCATTTGCAGGATCGCCGTGACATCATCCTGCAGCTTCGCCAACACCGCCGGCGGCGTCTTCGCAGGCGCCACCAGACCGAACCAGGCCGATGCTTCGAAGCCGGGAACGGTCTCTGCGACAACAGGCACGTCGGGCAGGGCGCTCGCCCGCTTCGCGCCGGCGACCGCAATCGCATTGATCAGCTTTCCCTGCACCTGCGGTAGCAGCGCCGGCATGTTGTCGAACATCATGGGGATGTGGCCGGCCAGCAGATCGTTCATCGCGGGCGCCGCGCCCTTGTAAGGCACGTGCACGATGTCGATGCCGGTCATGCTCTTGAGCAGTTCGCCGGCGAGATGGTTGGTCGCGCCGATGCCGGACGAGCCGAAATTGATCGTGCCCGGTTTGGCCTTGGCGAGCGCCACGAGCTCGCTGACGTTCCTGACGCCGAGCGAGGGGTGCACCACCAGCACGATCGGCACCGTCGCGATCAGCGCGACCGGCGCAAACGACGTGGCCGGATCGAACGGCAGCTTCTTGTACAGCGCGGCATTGGTGGTCAGCGGCGGCGGCGCGGTCAAGAGCAGGGTGGTGCCGTCAGGGTCGGACGTCGCCACCGCCTCGGCGCCGATATTGCCGCCGGCGCCGCCGCGGTTTTCGACCAGGAACGGCTGCGAGCTGCGCTCCGTCAGCTTCTGCGTCACGATCCGCGCGATGATGTCATTGGAGCCGCCGGCCGGGAACGGCACGATGATCCTGACCGGCCGTGACGGATAGCTTTGCGCGTGCACGGCGCCGCCGAGCAGGAACGTGGCACCGGCGGCGAGCAGCGAACGGCGGCTGAGCTGGGACATCGGCGTTTCCTCGTTTTTCGTCATGATCGCCGAGCAGGGCGCGATTGGCAATGCAGAGGTAGCTATTCCGCCGCGTTCCCTGCTGGCCTGCGATGCGCTAAAGGCTAGAGCCAGGAATTGAGGAGGTCCTCATGAAATTTTCCGGCAAGGTTGTCGCAATCACCGGCGCGGCGCGCGGCATCGGCAAGGCCTGTGCCGAGCGTTTCCTGCACGACGGCGCCAAGGTGGTCATCTCGGACATCGACGCGACCTCGCTGGCTCACGCCGCCAGGGACCTTCGACATCCCGACGCGCTGCGCACCGTCGAGGCCGATGTCAGCAAGCGCGCCGATGTCGATCGGCTGGTGGCGAAGGCGGTCAGCGATTTCGGCCGGCTCGACGTCATGGTCAACAACGCCGGCGTCGCGCGCAACCGCGACTTCCTCGAGATTGCCGAGGCCGAGTTCGACGATGTGATGGACATCAATCTGAAGGGCGCGTTCTTCGGCGTGCAGGCGGCGGCGAAGCAGATGATCGCGCAGGGCGGCGGCGGGGTCGTGATCAACATGTCCTCGGTCAACGCGCTGCTGGCAATCCCCTCGCTTGCGACCTATGCGATGTCCAAGGGCGGCGTGAAGCAGCTGACGTCGGTGGCGGCGGTCGCGCTGGCGCCGCATCGCATCCGCGTCGTCGCCGTTGGCCCGGGCACGATCCTGACCGAGATGGTCGCGACCGCGATCTTTTCCTCCGACGATGCGCGGCGCAGCGTGCTGTCGCGCACGCCGGCGGGCCGCTGCGGCGAGCCCAGCGAGGTCGCCTCCGTCGTCGCCTTCCTCGCCAGCGACGACGCGTCCTACATCACCGGCCAGACCATCTATCCCGATGGGGGCCGATTGATCCTGAATTACACCGTGCCGGTGACGGAGCAGAAGTGAGCGCGTTCGTCTTCACCTCGCCCCGCCTGCGGGGAGAGGTCGGATCGCATGCAACGAAGCGGAATGCGAGTCTCCGCGAACTTAACTGTGGCCGATTTACGCGGCGGCAGCCCCTCACCCCAACCCTCTCCCCGTAAGAACGGGGCGAGGGGGCGCGGTGCCGATGCCGTTAGACCTCAGCTTAAGTCAGCCACGTTTCCTGCAGATGCCGCCACACCGGCGTCGGGCGGTCGGCACGGTTGAGCAGCAGCGCGGTGCAGACGCGGTTGTTGACGCCGGAGTCCTGGGTCTGCTTTTCCTGATAGGTGACGAGCGCGGCGCCATCGCCGACATGGCGCACCACGACGTCGCTGATCTCCATGATCAGCGTCGGCCTTGTGCCGCGCATGCCGGGGAGCGCGCCGCTGAACTGCTGGTAGGTGATGATCTTGCCGGCCGGGTTCATCATATGAAAACCCTCGTCGAAGCGGGCGAGGATTCCGGCGGGATCGCCGGTGCCCTCGGCGCGGAACCAGGCCTGCAACAGACGATGCAGCCCGTCGATCTCGCGTGAGGCGGCGTCAGCGAAGGAAGAGGATGCAGACATGGAACCTCCTGTTCAGGATGATGGGCAGCACGCCGCCGCGGTGGCAGCCGGCTGCAGATGATGATAGGCGCGGTTGAAATAGATCAGCGCTTCCGGATCGGATCCCATCGCCAACGCCGCGACCTCGCAGAAGAAAACGCTGTGGGTCCCGATCGTCTCGGTGCGCACGATCCGGCAATCGAGGCTGACGGACGCATCTTCCAGCACCGGCGCGCCGGTTTCGAGCACGCGCCAGGAGCCGGCGGCGAAACGATCGGCGACGCCGAGCCCGCTCTTGCCGAACAGGCCGGAGAGATCCCGGTGCCGGCCGCTCAGCACGTTGACGCAGAGCACGCCGTTCTCGGTCAGATGCGCATGCGCGCCGGCCGAGCGATTGACGCAGACCAAGAGCGTCGGCGGCGAGTCGGTGACACTGCAGACGGCGGAGGCCGTTAGCCCGTGACGTCCGGCGGGGCCGTCGGTGGTGATGACGTTGACGGCGGCGCCGAGCCGGCTCATCGCGTCGCGGAACTCGGTCTGCTGGATGGTCGCGGTCATGGCTTCACTCCTTAACGCAGGTAGAGTCCGCCGTTGACGTCCCAGGTCGCGCCGTTGGCGAAGGCGGCACCTGGTGAAGCGAGCAACAGAACCATCTGGCCGATGAAGGCGGGATCGCCGATGTCGCCGACCGGGATCGTCGTCTTCAACCCGGCCAGCCGCTCCGGCGACAGCGTGCGATGAACCATCGGCGAGTCGATCGGGCCCGGCGCGATCGCGTTGCAGGTGACGCCCGATGGCCCGAGATCGCGCGCGAACACCTTCGTCAGCGTGACGATGCCGCCCTTCGAGGCCGCATAATGCGCGCCGGTCGCGCTGCCGCCGTTCTGGCCGGCGAGCGAGGCCATGTTGATCAGGCGGCCATGGCCGCGATCGCGAAAATAGTTGCCGAATACCTGGCAGCCAAGGAAGGTGCCACGCACATTCACCGCCATCACGGCGTCGAACTCCTCCGGCGAAATCTCCATCAGCGGCCGCGCCACGGTCATGGCGGCATTGTTGACCAGCACATGCACGCTGCCGAAGCGCGCGGTCGCTGCCGCAAGCGCAGCCTCGAATTGCGCCTTCTCGCGCACGTCGAGGCGATGGGCGAATGCGGTCTTGCCGGAGGGATCAAGCTCGCTGGCGAGCCGTTGTGCCGCCGCCTCGTCGATGTCGGCGATCATGACGCGATAGCCGCCGCCATGCAGCGCCTTCGCAATCGACATCCCGACGCCATTGCCGCTCCCGGTGATCACAGCGCAGCGCGCTTCCGTTCCCGTGACGCTCATCGTTGGTCTCCGATTCGAGTGATGGTCATCAAGAATGTCCTCGTTGCGTGCGAGGGCTATGGGAAGCCGGGCTGCGCGGGCAGGCCGAGCAGGATGCGGCCGGCGCTCTGCAGCGTGCCCTCGCTGAGGAAGGCGTGCTGCGCCACCACCAGGGCGTCGCACATCGCGCGCGCCAGATTATGCGTGGTGTAGATTGACGTGGTGCCGGCCAGCGTGCAGGCGATCCGTGCCACCTCGGCGCCGGTATGCGCGGCATGGGTCGCGGCAAGCCGCATCACCGTCATTGTCTTCTGGCTCGGCGGTCCCGCCTGCACCTCATCCCACAATTCCTCGGTCGCCTCATAGAAGAAGCTGCGCGCGGAGCGCAGCAACGCCTCGGCGCGCGCAATCTCGAGCTGGACATAGCCGCGGTCGGCCATCACGGGCGCGCCGGTGATCGAAGCGCGGCCGCCGGCCATCGCGATGACGTCGTCGAGCGCGGAGCGGGCGACGCCGATGCCGACGATCGCCAGCACCTGCGCCGCCATCGGCAGCGACGGATAGCGGTAGATCGGCAGGTCGACCGAGGCCGCGCCGCCGCGGATCATGGTCCATTCCTCCGGCACCACCACGTCCTTCACCACGATGTCGTGGCTGCCGGTGCCCTGCAGGCCGATCACGTCCCAGTTGCGGCGGATCGACACCTGCTTGGCCGGCATGACAGCGACGCGCGGCAGGCCGCCGGTGGAATCGCCGTCCACCGAGATGCCGGCACCGATGAAATCCGCTCCCGTCGATCCGCTGCAGAATTTCCAGAGGCCGTTGACGACGAAGCCCTCAGCTGTCCGTTTTGCCGGTTGCAGCGGAAACAATCCGCCGGCGAACACGACGTCGGGACCGTTGGCGTAGAGTTTGCGCAGGGTCGGCTCCGGGAGTGCTGCGAGATAGCCGGCGGAGCCGCCGAAGCTTGCGACCCATCCGGCCGAGCCGTCGGCTTCCGAAATCGCCTCGATCAGGCGGCAGAATTCCGCGGGCGTGCGCTCGTCGCCGCCGAACCGCTTGGCCACCATCGCGCGATAGACGCCGACACGCTTGAAGCCCTCGATGATGTCATCGGGCATCTGCTGGGCGGCGATGAACTCGGCGCGGCGCGCGCGGATGTCGGCGAGCAGCGCGGGCAGGGTATCGGCACTGGCCGCGGCCTCGCGGGCGACTGACTTCAGCGGGCTGTTCATGGCTCAGACCTCCGTGCGCAGGCGGATCATCCTCCGCGGCTTGCCATGATCAAACCAGAAATTAGTGGAATATTCCAGTAAAAAGTTTGGACGCCTCGGCGGAATTCGATTTTGCAGTGCCGCAAGCGGCGAGAACCGCAGAAGAATCAGGGTTCTACCGCATCGTCATGGCCGGGCTTGTCCCCGCCACCCACGTCTTCGTCGCGTAGAAGAAAGGCGTGGATGCCCGGGAGCCGGCTACGCCAAGGCTTCGCCGGGCTATAGTGCTCGCCTCGCCGAAGCTTTAGCGAAGGCGGGACAAGCCCGGGCATGACGGTGGTGGGGGCGGGGCAAGCCGCTCGCAATCGCAACGCCTTTATCCTAGGGATGGTTGCGACGGGGCGATCGCTTAACGCCTGGGCATTTGCGGAATCGAGATGCGAAAAGACGAGTTCGACAAGATCAAGCAGCACGTCAAAAGCGATGACAGCCGCTTCGTTGCCAGCCGTTCGCCGTTCTACCAGACCGTCCGCATGCTCGCGCAATATTACGCGCGGATGAACACGGTGCTGAAGCCGATGGGAATCGATCACGCCCGCTGGCGCGTGCTGTCGCTTTTGGTTGAGCATGAGCCGATCACGGTGTCTGAAATCGCCGACGATTGCGTAGTCAACATCTCGACCATGGCCAAGACCATCAACCGCATGGTGACGGAGGGTTTTGTCACCGTGCGCACCTCGAGCGCAGATGCCCGCTCGACCGAGGTGATGATATCCGACAAGGGGCGTGCGCTGCTCGACAAGACCCGCGAGAAGACGGCCGCGGTGTTCCAGGAAGCGCTGGGCGGTCTCTCGAAGACCGAGCTTCAGGTGCTCAACTCGCTATCGGCCCGCATCTTCGAGAATCTGTCGCAATAAACCGCTGTCAGCGCTCGCGCGGCGGTGTGCAGGAATGGCGCATGATGAAGCGGGTCGGCAGATAGACCGGCCGCGGGTCATGCGCCTTGTCGCCGTCGCGGATCCGCTCCAGCAGGATCCGCGCGGCGATCCGGCCGACCTCGTCGAGATCCCAGGTCAGCGCGCTGATCGCGGGCGTCGCATGACGGGCGAGGTCGGTGTCGCCGATGCAGACGAGGGAGATGTCGTCGGGATAATGAAGCCCCTGGCTGGCCAGCGCTTCCATGACGCCGGCGAGCATGTGGGTGCCCAGCGTGATGATGGCCGTCGGGCGGCTTTCGCCCTGTAGCAACTGGCGGACTTCGCTGAACGGCGTGCCTGAGCCCTGCATCTGCGGCCGCACCAGATCGGGGTCGACGTCGATGCCGGCCTCGGCATGGGCCTGGCGATAGCCGGCAAGTCGTTCCGAACTCGGCAGCAACGCGGCGCGCCCGGTCAAGAGCGCGATGCGGCGATGGCCGAGGCCGATCAGGTGGCGTGTGATCTCGAGCCCGCCGCCGCGATGGTCGGCGCGCACCGAGGGGACATCAGGCACCTCGCGGTCGATCGCGACGCAGGGCAGATCGAGTGTCGCAAGGCTCGCGGCGAAATCCGCGTGCGCATTGTCGCCGGCAAACAGCAGCAGGCCGTCCATCCGCCGCCGGCGCACCGCCGAGATGAAGGCGGTCTCGCGCGCCTCCTCGTGCCGCGTCGCCGCCAGCATCAGCACATAGCCGGCACGCTGGAATTCCTCTTCAGCGGCGTTGACCATGTCGCTGTAGAGCGGGTTGGAGAGGTCGGCCACCATGCAGCCGATCGTGTTGCTGGCGCGCGAACGCAGCGCCTGCGCGGCCGAATGCGGCTCGAAGCCGAGGCGATTGACCACGCGCATGATGCGCGCATGCAACTCGGGACTCGTGTGCGGTCCGCCGTTCAGCACGCGGCTGACGCTGCTGACGGACACGCCGGCCTTGGCCGCGACGTCGCGAATGGTCGGTCGTGCGGATGCGCTTCGTTGTGGTGTGGCCATCAGTGCTGTCTTGCCCGGTGTCGTCATCGATTGTGCTGCGATTCTGGAGCGCGTTTCCAGAGCCCGGGCATGGCCCGCGAATGCCGTCCCCAATTGGGTCAAGGAGTCAAAAACAAGTACCGTTTCTTATTATATATACAAGTAAAATCATATAGATGAGACAATAAAAAAAGACAATATTGAAAACGTTTCCAGAACTCGTTATAGGGACGTCCAAGCGAGGAAACGACATCGGGAGCTTGACAGGCGTAGCCAGCCGATCGCGCAGGCGCCGGAACTACCCGGCTCGGCGGCGGCATGCGTCTGACAGCTTCACCAGCAAGATCAGAAACGCCGAACGGGGAAGCCCATGAGCCGCATCTTCGGAGCCGTCAGTCAGAACGGATATGTCGTGCGCGACATCCACGCTGCGATGGACCACTGGGTCAAGGTGATGGGCGTCGGCCCCTGGTACTACATCGATCGCGTCAAGACCGACTACTTCCGTTACCGCGGCAAGGACTCCGGCATGGAGATGAGTGTCGCGCTGGCGAACTCCGGCGACCTGCAGATCGAGCTGATCCAGCAGCGCAACGACGCGCCCTCGATGTACAAGGAATTCCTCGACGCCGGCCGCGAAGGCCTGCAGCACATGTCGTACTGGACGCGTGACTATCAGGCGCTCTACGACCGCGCGCTGTCGCTCGGCTACAAGGTCGGCCACGAAGGCCAGATCGGCGGCGAGCAGGGCCGCTTCGCCTATTTCGATACTGAAGCGCATCCCGGAACCATCGTCGAGATCTCCGACATCAGCGGCAGCAAGGGCCGCTTCTTCGAGCGCATCCGGCAGGAAGCCTTGAGCTGGGATGGCACCAATCCGATCCGCGACGTGAAGAGCCGATGATGCGCGCGATCGTGTCGAGTGCCGATGGTCCGGTGCTGAAGGATGTGCCACGGCCACAGCCCAAGTCCGATGAAGTTCTGGTGCACGTGAAAGCAAGCTCGCTGAACCGCGCTGATCTCGCGATGCTGAAGGGGGCATCCCACGGCCGCGTCGGCGGCATGGGCTCGGTGCTCGGGCTGGAATGGGCCGGCGAGGTGATCGAGGTCGGCGACGCCGTGAAAACCTGGCGCGTCGGCGATCGTGTGATGGCGGGCGGTGGTGGTGCCTTCGCCGAGTTCGTCGTCGCCAGTGCGCGCCGCATCTATGCCATGCCCGACGGTCTCTCTCACGAGCAGGCCTCGACACTGCCGGTCGCGCTGCAGACCATGCACGATGCGATCGCGACCAACGGGCTGCTCGAAGCCGGGCAGGCGGTGCTGATCCAGGGCGCAAGCTCCGGCGTCGGATTGCTCGGCCTGCAGACCGCAAAATATCTGCGCGCCGGCCTCGTGATCGGTTCGTCGACGTCGCCGGAGCGGCGGGCGCGGCTGATGGAATTCGGCGCCGACGTCGTCATCGACACGCGCGCGCCGGATTGGGTGGCGCAGGTGCGCGACGCCACCGGCGGCAAAGGCGTCGATCTCCTGGTCGATCTCGTCGCCGGCCCGCTGGTGAACGACCATCTGCAGGCGACGCGGATCGGCGGCCGCATCGTCAATGTCGGTCGTCTTGCCGGTGACCGCTGCGAGATCGATCTCGATCAGCATTCGATGCGCCGCATCACTTATGTCGGCGTCACCTTCCGCACTCGCAGCGCGGCCCAGGTCGAGGAGATCGTCGCGAAGGCGACGCGCGCACTCGGCCCGGCGCTGGCTTCCGGCGCGCTACGGCTGCCGGTCGACAAGGTCTATCCGCTCGAACAGGCCGCGGAGGCCTTCACGCGGATGGCGCGCAACGAACATTTCGGCAAGATCGTGCTGGCGACCGCCTGAGCGCGAACCACAAGACTTCAAGGAGAGCGAACATGGCCCGCTTGCCCCTGATTGATCCCGACACCACGAGCGGTGACATGCGCACCGTGTTCGACCGGATGCCGATCAAGCTCAACATCTTCCGCATGCTCGCGCATGCCGAGACCAATTTCATCCCGGCGATGCGTTTCGCCAACTCCATCCTGCACAAGCAGAAGCTCAGCCACGTCAACCGCGAGCTGTTGATCCTGCAGGTCGCGCAATGGGAGGGCGGTGCCTATGAGTGGCGCCAGCACGTGCCGATCGCACTCGGCGTCGGTGTCACCCAGTCGCAGATCGACGGTGTCGAGCGCGGCCAGTATGAGGGCGAGGCCTTCAATGCGGCGCAGAGCGCGCTGCTCGCCTTTGGCCGCGAGGTCATCGAGAACGTGCGGGTGTCGGACCCGACCTTTGCCGCGATGCGCGCTGAGTTCAGCGAGCAGGAGATCGTCGAGACGATTCTCACCGTCGGATTCTACATGATGATGGCGCGGCTGACGGAAGCGACCGAGACCGATCTCGATCCGGCCGCCGGCATGACCGTCTACGAGGCGAGCCGCCAGCGGCGAACCGCCTGACGACGACAATCAAAACAAAACAGGGGAGGTAATGATGTCGAAGGGAGCCTTGTGGCCGTCCGTTCTTGCGGGCCTCGTGGTCACTGCATTGGCGGCCGAGCCGGCCGCGGCGCAGAAGAAATACGACACCGGCGCGTCCGACACGGAGATCAAGATCGGCCAGACCATGCCCTACAGCGGCCCGGCCTCGTCCTACGGCACTATCGGCCAGGCCATGGCGGCCTATTTCGAGAAGGTCAATTCCGAGGGCGGCGTCAACGGCCGCAAGATCAATTTCATCAGCTATGACGACGGCTTCAGCCCGCCGAAGACGGTCGAGCAAACGCGAAAACTGGTCGAAAGCGACGAGGTGCTGTTCGTCGCGGCCTCGCTCGGCACCGCACCGAACGTCGCCGTGCAAAAATATCTCAACGGCCGCAAGGTCCCGCAGCTTTTGGTCGCGAGCGGCGCGACGCGCTGGGGCGATCCGAAGAATTTCCCGTGGACCATGGGCTGGCAGCCGAGCTACCAGGCCGAGGGCGCCGCGCTTGCAAAATACGCATTGGGTGCGCATCCGAACGCGAAGATCGGCATCCTCTACCAGAACGACGATTCCGGGAAGGACTACGTCAAGGGGTTCAGGGCCGGGCTCGGCGAGGCCACCAAGCAGATCGTCGGTGAAGTCTCCTACGAGGTGACCGATCCCACCGTCGATTCACAGGTCGTCGTGCTGAAGACCGCCGGTGCCGACGTCTTCTTCCTTCATGCCAACCCGCGCTTCGTCGCACAGGCGATCCGTCGCGCTTTCGAGCTGAATTGGCGGCCCTCCACATTCATCGCCAGCGTCGGTGCGTCCGTCGGTTCGGCGCTGGCGCCGGCGGGACTCGAGAAGTCGATCGGCTCGGTCACCTCGGCCTACCTGAAGGATCCGACCGACAAGAGCTGGGAGAACGACAAGGCCTATCTCGACTGGGTCGCGTTTATGAAGCAGTGGTACCCGCGCGGCAACCTCGCCGACGCCAGCAACGTCTATGGCTACTCCATGGCGCAGACCATCGTTGCCGTGCTCAAGCAATGCGGCGACGACCTGACGCGCGAGAACGTCATGAAGCAGGCGGCGTCCTTGAAGAACGTCGAATTGCCGATGCTGTTGCCGGGCATCCGGCTCAACACCAGCGCCGATGACTTCTTCCCGATCGAGGAGATGCGGCTCGCGAAATTCGACGGCACGTCCTGGGTGCTGATGGACAAGGCGATCGAAAAGCCCTGATTGTCGGGGAGACGAACATATGCACGATCCATTCTTCCAGCGGCAGCTCGGCCGGACCGGCGTCAAGACCACGGCCATGGCGCTCGGCTGCTACTCCATGAGCAATGCCTATGGCGCGCGCTCGGATGACGAATCCAGGGAGGTGATCCGCCGCGCCGTCGATGCGGGCATCAACCTGATCGACACCGCGGATTACTATGGCTGGGGGCACAACGAGCAACTGGTTGCATCCGCCCTGCAGGGGCGCCGGCACGAGGTGCTGATCTCCTCGAAATTCGGCTATGTCCGCGCCGAGAAAGGCCTCGGCACCTGCGGCGATCCCGCCTATGTCCGCAAGGCTTGCGAGGACTCGCTGCGCCGCCTCGGCACCGATCACATCGACCTCTATTTCCAGCATCGCCTCGATCCGAACGTGCCGATCGAGGACACGGTCGGCGCGATGGCCGATCTGGTCGCGCAAGGCAAGGTCCGCTATCTCGGCCTCTGCGAAGTTTCCGCGAAGACGCTGCGCCGCGCCTGCGCGGTGCATCCGATATCAGCCGTGCAGGCCGAATACTCGCTCTGGACCCGTGACCTCGAGGACGCGATGCTCGCCGTTTATGGCGAGCTCGGCGTCACGCTGATGGCGTTCTCGCCGCTCGGCCGCGGCATGTTGACGGGCCGGCTGCGCAGCCTCGATCAGCTCGGGCCAAAGGACGTGCGCCGGCATTTTCCGCGCTTCTCGCCGGAGAATTTTCCAAGGAACGTCGCGCTGGTCGATCGCCTCGGCGACATCGCGCGTGCGCGCGGCTGCGACACCTCGCAGCTCGCGCTGGCCTGGCTGCTCAATCGCAACAAGCACATGATCGCGATTTGCGGCTGCGACACGCTGGCTTTCCTCACCGAGAACCTGGGCGCGCTCGAGATTCGCCTGAATGAGGATGAGATCGCCGAAATCGCCGAGATGTTCGCCCCGGGCGCCATCGCCGGCGACCGCTACAATGCGACGCTGATGCAACTGCTGGACAAATAGCGGGAGGGTATTGCCCCGTAGGATGGGTGGAGCGCAAGCGATACCCATCAACTTCGTGCCGCGTGTTGAAATGATGGGTATCGCTGTGCTCCACCCATCCTACAATTCTGCGCGGCGCGCTACGCCTGCTCCCGCACAAACCTGTTGCGCAGCGTGCCGATGCCGGTGATGTCGATCTCGACGACATCGCCGTCCTTCAGATCCGGCGAGGCGCCGTCGGTGCCCATCCAGATCACGTCGCCGGGCCACAGGGTGAAATATTTGGTCAG
The DNA here is from genome assembly GCF_018130695.1 of Bradyrhizobium jicamae. Lineage (GTDB taxonomy): Bacteria > Pseudomonadota > Alphaproteobacteria > Rhizobiales > Xanthobacteraceae > Bradyrhizobium > Bradyrhizobium jicamae_B. The sequence goes on from NZ_JAFCJX010000018.1 coordinate 107,597, forward strand.
CTCGACCAGGAACGGCACGATGCCGAAGATCATGTCGCTGGTGCGGAAGCGGCCGGTTTCCTTGCCGTTGACGCGGATCGCGGTCTCCATTGTGTCGAGGTCGACTGAGGTCTCGATCCACGGGCCCATCGGCTTGAAGGTGTCGGCATTCTTGGAGCGCCACAGGCTGCGGTCGGCCTTCTGCCAGGTGCGCTCGGAGACGTCGTTGCCGATGGTGTAGCCGAACACGCAGTCCATCGCATTGGCCTCGGTCAGATGCTTCACGCGTCTGCCGATCACCACCGCGAGTTCGCCCTCGTAGTGAATCTTCTCGGTGGCGTGGGCGGGGATCACGACATCTTCATCGTGCGCGATCAGCGCGTTCTGCGCGCGGTAGCCGATCTCGGGACGGTCGGGGATGTTGGGGACGGTGCCGGCCTTGTCGGCGGCTTCCTTGAGATGCTTCAGATAATTCAGCCCGACGCAGTAGAAGGTGCGCGGGATCAGCGGCAGCTCGATCTTCACGTCCTTCAGCGCGTGGGTCTGCGCCGTCCTGCTCCATTCGCCGAAGGGATCGCCGGCGACGGTCGTGACCTTGTCGCCCTCGACGAGACCCCACGATGTCTTGCCTGCAGCGGTGAATTTGAGCCAGCGCATGATGTGTCCCCTTTATTCCGCGGCCGCCTGCTGCTTCGTCTTCCACGCGCCGGCAAGCGGGCGCCGTAGCCCGAGATTCTTGCGCAACGTCGTGCCGGCATAATCCTTGTGAAACAGGCCGCGGCGCTGCAGCTCCGGCACCACATGGTTGACGAAGTCGGTGTAGGAGCCGGGGACATAGCTGGCCGCGATGACGAAGCCGTCGCAGCCGCGGTTCACGAACATGTCCTCGAGCTTGTCGGCGATCTCCTTCGGGCCACCGACGATGGCGTCCTGCACCTGGCCGCGGCCGGAGAAGGTGATGAAGTCGCGGGTCGATGGATTGGTCTTGCCGGAGGTGCGCAGCACGCCGTCGCGGATGCCGAGCATGCCTTGCATGCCCTGCAACTCCTCCGTGGTCAGTGGCTCATCGATCTCCTTGGCGCCGAAATCGAAGTTGAGGCCCTCGGCGAGCAGCGACAGCGCGTCGATCTCGAGCGGCAGCTTCTGGATCAGCGCCATCCGGTCTTCCGCTTCAGTCTTGGTCGCGCCGCACACCGGCGTCGTCAGGTTGCAGAGGCGCATCTGCTCGGGATCGCGGCCGGCCTTGGCGGCCTCGCCGCGGATCGCGTCATAGCCCTGCTTGGCATTGGCGAGATTACGCGCCGCCGTGAAGATCACCTCGCCCCAGCGTCCGGCGAACCTTTGCCCGCGACCGGACGCGCCGGCCTGGATCACGACGGGATGCCCCTGCTGCGAGCGCGGCACCGTGAACGGCCCGCGCGACTTGAAGAATTGCCCCTGATGGTCGAGCCGCTTCACCTTGGTCGGATCGGCAAAGCGGCCGCTTGTCTTGTCGATGATCAGCGAGCCGTCTTCCCAGGAATCCCAGTGGCCGAGCACCACTTCCATGAATTCGTCGGCGCGGTCGTAGCGCAGGTCGTGTTCGAGGTGGTGCTCCTTGCCCATGTTGAGCGCTTCGCCGTCGTTCACCGACGTGACCACGTTCCAGGCGGCGCGGCCGCTGGTCATCAGGTCGAGCGTGGCAAACCGGCGCGCGACGTCGAACGGCTCGTAATAGGTGGTGGAGGCGGTGGAGGCGAGGCCGAGCTTTGCGGTCACCATGCCCATCGTGGTCAGCACCACGATCGGATCCATCTTCACGCAGCGGATGCCGTATTCGACGGTGTGGGCGTGATCATTGCCATAGCGGTCCGGCATCGCCAGGCGATCGTCGAAGAACGCCATGTGGAACTTGCCGCGCTCCAGGATGCGTGCGATCTCCTGGTAGTAATCCGCCGACATCGAATCGTCGCGCGAGTCCGGATGACGCCATGAGCTCGGCAGGTTGGTGCAGTTCTGGGCCTGCAGAAAGCCAACCAACGCCATTTGCCGTGTCATCTTGTTCTCCTTGGGCCAAGCCGGGCAGAGTGATCAGTGCAGATTGAGTTCGTTGGCGAGCTTATGGTCGGCGGCGATCGCCTTGAGCTTGTCCCAGGTCGCGTCCTCGATTTCGATGCCGTGCTTGCGGCGCTCAAGCTCGCGCAGGAATTCGACCTCGCCGGGATAGAACACGCCGCGGCTGCCTTCGGACGGCGGTGTCGATTTCAGATAGCGGGCGAATTCGGCGACCTCGCGCCTGAAATCCTTCAGCGGCCGGAACGCCGCGACGTTGAACACCGCCATGAAGCAGCCGTCATTGTGGCGGCCGGTCGGCTCGACGCCGAAGCCCAATCCCGTGAGCAGGCCGCAGAGCACCTCGACCATTGCGGCGAGACCCGAGCCCTTGTAGCCCTCGCTGCCGCCGAGCGGCAGCAGTGCGCCGCCCTTGCGGTAGTCCCTGGGATCGGTCGTGTCGCGGCCCTCGGCATCGATGATCCAGCCCTTCGGGATCTCTTCGCCGCGCGCGACCGCAAGCTGGATCTTGCCGGCGGCGACAGCCGAGGTCGCCATGTCCAGATAGAACGGCGCCTCGAGATCGGACGGCACCGCGATCGAGATCGGGTTGGTGCCGAGCCGCGCCTCGCGGCCGCCGAACGGTGCGACATGCTTGGGCGAGCGGCCGGAATCGGCGGCGGCAATCCCGATCATCCCCTCGCGCATCGCCATCAGCGGATAATGCGCCAGGCGCCCGACATGGCTCTGGCGGAACACGGTGCAGGCCGCGACGTTGGCGGTCTTCGCCTTGTTGATGGTCAACTCCATCGCCTTGGCATTGACGTGGAAGCCGAAGCCCCAATGGCCGTCGATCACGGTCGTGGTCGGCGTCTCCTGCACGATGGTCCATTTGGCACCGGGCACGATGTGGCCGGCCTTGATGCGATCGATATAGGTCGGGATCGCGATCACGCCGTGGGAGTCGTGGCCGGCGAGATTGGCGTTGACACAGCCGGAGGCGACGGCTTGGGCCTCCTCATCCAAGGCCCCGGCGGCTTTGAGCAGCTCAGCACCAATGCGCGTGAGACGGTCGGCTTGGACGATCGGCATGGGAATTCCTCGCCATGGGGCCCGCATGGGATGCAGGTCTTGCTTCGTGTCGTTAACGCCATGGTCTCAAAGCGCCGGAGCGCGAGCAAGGGCAGAAAATCCGGTCCGCCATACCGGGAGCAGGGTGCTCGCCGCGGCTGTTTCACGGAATGGAAAGGATGCGGCCACGGAGCGGAATTTGAGCAGCTTTGTTTCCGATCCTGTCTCCCGCCGGCGGCGTGGCCCGATCTGAGGCAGCCAGGGCCGTAGTTCTGCGGGGAGCGGCCGATCTTGTTGGTCAAGCATTTACTCTAAGTCGCAACTTGGCGCGGTTCCTAACGTCCACTTAGGCCTCTCGCTGGCAAGGTACACGGGTAATGTGAGGGGGACGGCCCGGCGGGCCTGCGAGACTGTGCATACGGCAATCGGGCGGACATTTGCGGCGTTGAGCGCCACCAATGAAGCGATTCTGTACGCGAAATCGCCGGAGGAATTGTACGCCAAGGTCTGTGAGGCCGCCTTCTCCAGCGGCGACTTCCTGGCGACTTCCGTTTTCCTGCTCGAAGACGAGACCAGCCTCCTGACCTTCGCGGCCGGCGTCGGTGATGACGTCGCGCGGCTGCGCAGCATCAACATTTCCATCATTGCCAACACGCCCGAGGGTGAGGGCGTCTGCGGGCGCGCCTTCCGCACCCGCGCGACCTGCGTCAGCAACGACTATATCGGCGATGCCTACTCGGCGGCCTGGCGCACCAATGCGGCCAAGGGCGGCGTCGGCGCGGCGGCGGCGATGCCGCTGGTCTGCAACGGGCGCACCGTCGGTGTGTTCCTGGTGACGCGGCGCGAGACCCATTCGCTCGGCGCGGAGATCGTCTCGCTGCTCGAGCGCATGGCCGCGAACGTGTCCTTTGCGCTGGATAATTTCGATCACGAAGCCTCGCGCAAGAGCGGCGAGCGGACGGCACGGCGCCTCACCCGGATGTTCGGCGCCATCAGCGCCACCAACGAGGCGATCCTGCGTGCCAAGACCGAGCACGATCTCTACCAGCGCGTTTGCGACGCGGCGGTCTACAGCGGAAAATCCTTCGCGACCGTGGTGCTGCTGGCCGAACCCGACACGCACTGGCTGGAGCCGGTCGCCGGCACCGGCGAGGCGATCGACCTGATCACCCAAACCCGCTTCTCGACCGATCCGGACAACGTCTACGGCAAGACCATCTGCGGCGAAGCGTTTCGTACTCAGCGGCCCTGCATCAACAACGACATCCCGAAATCAGCGTCGCTGAAGAGATCGCCCGATGACACCAGCCTGATGGCCTGCGTCGCGCTCCCGCTGACCAGGCTCGGCAACAGCATCGGCGTGCTGACCTTCTTTATCGGCAATTCCTGGGCGGCGGACGAGGAGATCATCGCGCTCCTGGCGCGGATCGCCGAGAACGTCTCGGTCGCGCTCGACAATTTTGCCCGTGTCAGCGAGAAGGCCAGGGCCGACGCCGAGAAGCAACGGCTGTCGCGGATGTTCGCCGCGTTAAGCGCCACCAACGAGGCGATCATGCGGGCGAAATCCCGCGCCGAGATGTTCGAGCTGGTGTGTGCCGCGGCGGCGACCGGCGGCGGCTTCAACTCCACCAGCATCCTGATGGTGAAGCCGGGCGATGACTTCTTCGAGATGGTCGCGGTCGCAGGTCCGACCGAAGCCAACGCGCGCCGTCTGCGCGTCTCGCACAATGAGGCGCTGGCGGAAGGGCGCGGCGTCAGCGGTCGGGCATTTCGTGATCGCCGTGCCTGCATCAACAACGACTTCCTTCGCGACGTCGCCAACAGCGCGTTCCGCGACGTGATCGATCGCGAGGCGGCGCGCGCGGGCGCCGCGTTCCCGCTGCTGGTCGATGGCCAGGCGGTCGGCGTGATGCTGTTCATCTCGGCCAAACGCAACACCTTCACCGCCGAGTTCGCCGAGCTGTTGCAGCGGCTCGCCGACAACGTCTCCTACGCGCTCGGCAGCTTCGACCGTGCCGACGAGAAGACCAGGGCGGAGGAGCAGAAGGAACGGTTGACGCGGATGTTCGCCGCGCTCAGCGCCACCAACGAGGCGATCATGCGGGCGAAATCCCGCGCCGAGATGTTCGAGCTGGTGTGCGACGCCGCGGCCGTCGGCGGCCAGTTCACCTCGACCGCGATCGCGCTGGTGCGGCCGGGCGAGCCGTTCCTGGAAAACGTGGCATCTTCCGGCCCCGACCGGGCCAGAGCCATGGGCGTGCGATTGTCGGCCGACGCCTCGCTTCCCGAAGGGCAGAGCCTGACCGGCGTCGCGATCCGCACCTGCAATCCCTGCATCAGCAACGACTATCTCGGCGATTTCGGCGCGGAATCGCATTTCTACCAGGTGGTCCGCGACAGCGGCACGCAGTCCGGCGCCGCGCTGCCGCTCTTGAAGAATGGCGAGGCGATCGGCGCGCTGGTGTTCCTGTCCAGCGAGCTCGGCGCCTTCAGCCTCGAAATGATCGGCCTGCTGAAGCGGCTGGCCGAGAACGTTTCGTTTGCGCTCGATAATTTCGACCGTGCCGAGGACAAGGCCCGCGCCGACGAGCAGAAGCAGTGGCTGTCGCGGATGTTCGCCTCGCTCAGCGCGACCAATGAAGCGATCATGCGCGCGCAATCGCGTGACGAGCTGTACCAGCTGGTGTGCGAAGCCGCGGCGACCGGCGGCCGCTTCACCTCGACCACCATCGCGCTGGTGAGACCGGACAGCGATTACATGGAAATCGTCGCAACCGGCGGCCCGACTGCCGCGGGTGCGCGCGGGGTGACGCTGTCGATCAACGAGGCGCATCCGGAAGGCCGTGGCGGCGCCGGGCGGGCCTATCGCTCCAGGCGGGCCTGCATCATCAACGACTATTTCGCCGATCCGCACACCCGCGCCTTCCACGAGCAGGCGCTGAGGGACGGCACCAAGGCCGGCGCCTCATTTCCGTTGATCGTCAAGGGGAATGTCGTCGGCGTCATGATCTTCGTCGCCATCGAGAAGGATACGTTCACACCCGAGTTCGCCGAGCTGCTGCAGCGGCTGGCCGACAATCTGGCGTTCGCGCTGGAGAATTTCGACCGCGCCGACGCGAAGAACAAGGCCGACGAGCGCATCGAATTTCTCGCGTCGCATGACAGCCTGACCAATCTTCCCAACCGCGAGATGTTCAACGAGCTGCTGCGCCAGGCGATCGCGCGGGCGGACCGTCATCAGCGCCAGTTCGGCGTGCTGTTCATCGACCTCGACCGTTTCAAGGTGATCAACGACTCGCTCGGCCACGATGCCGGCGACATGCTGCTGGTCGAAATCGCCAACCGCCTGCGCGGAGCCTTGCGCGCCAGCGACGTGGTGGCGCGGCTCGGCGGCGACGAATTCGTCGTCATTCTGGAGGAGACGACGGAGCGCGCAGACGTCGAGCGGATCGCCGGCGAGCTGCTGTCGGTGCTCAGCCAGCCGATGCTGCTGAGCGGCCATGAATGCCACACCACGGCCTCGATCGGCATTGCGATGTACCCGACCGACGGCGCCGACGTGCAGGCGCTGACCAAGAACGCGGACCTGGCGATGTATCTCGCCAAGGAGGACGGCAAGAACGGCTTCCGCTTCTTCTCGGGCGAGATCAAGGCGCAGTCGATCGAGCGCCTGACCCTGGAGAACGCGCTGCGCCGCGCGCTCGAGCGCGAGCAGTTCTCGCTGCACTATCAGCCCAAGGTCGACATGGCGAGCGGCCAGATCAGCGGCGTCGAGGCGCTGCTGCGCTGGACCCATCCCGAGCTCGGCATGGTGTCGCCCGGGCAGTTCATTCCGCTGGCCGAAGAGACCGGCCTGATCGTGCCGATCGGCCGCTGGGTGCTGAAGGAAGCCTGTGCGCAGAACATGGCCTGGCAACGCCGCGGCCTGCGTCCGGTCACCATGGCGGTCAATCTGTCGCCGCGCCAATTCGCCGATCCGCATCTGCTCAACGACGTCGACGAGGCGTTGGGGGCGAGCGGCATGTCGGCGGTGCTGCTGCAGCTCGAGGTCACCGAGAGCATGGTGATGCGCAACGTCACCCGCGCGGTCCGCGTGCTCGATGCGATCCAGAGCCGCGGCATTCGGCTGGCGATCGACGATTTCGGCACCGGCTATTCGTCGATGTCGCTGATGAAGCAGTTCCCGATCGACACCATCAAGATCGACCGTTCCTTCGTGCGCGACCTGCCCAATGATTCCGAGGACGTCGCGATTGCACAAGCTATCATCAGCATGGGCAAGGCGCTCGGCATGACCATCGTCGCCGAGGGCGTCGAGACCTCCGAGCAGCAGGAATTCCTGCGCGCGCACGCCTGTGACGAGATGCAGGGGTTCCTGTTCAGCCGGCCGCTGCCGCCGCGCGATCTCGCCGAATTGCTGCGCCCGGCGCCGCGAGACGTGGAAGATCTACGGCGGAAACGCGCTGTCGTCTGACGGCTGGACGTGCAGGTCGCGGACGTCGGAATCGGTCGAGTCGATCATGCGCGAGAAGTCATACGGCCACGGCTGAACGGTCTGCCCCGCCAGCGCGCGCCGCAGCACCTCGGCGCCGTCGGCATAGGTCGCGTCCTCGGCGAGCCGTAGTTGCCGGCACCAGTGCCGCGGCAGCTTGACGTCGATCCCGCGTACCTCGAACGCCGGCCCCCACCACCATGCCGGTGCCGGGGGCCGCTCGGGTTCCGATATCGCGCGCCAGCGCACGAACTCGTCGACGATACGGGCAAATTGCAGTTGCGCAGCGGGATGCATCGAAGGCCTCATTCCTGGGGCGTGATGATAGCAGCGGCTGCGGCCGGTGCAACGCGCCTACTGGCGGCCGTGCTGCCAGTGCGAGGTGACGTCCGCGCCCGACTTGTTGAGATGGACGTGTTGGTCCACATGGTCGACCCAGGACAGCGGAATGAAATGATGGTGCTGGCCGTCAGGCGAGCTCTGCCTGGTCAGCTTGATCTTGTCGGTTCCTTCCATGTGATCCACCTTGCCGACCGTCTTCCTGTCGGACGAGATCACGTCCATATGTTCCCGGATTTCGGAAGCCATAGCCATGTTCCATCTCCTTGCAAATGATGGAGACGAAACGCGTCGCTGATGGAATGGTTGCTAGCTGCTATTTCTCTTCCGCCGCCGTCGAGGTCGCCGGCCCTTCGCCCATGATCAGCAGCACGGCGTCCTCGTCCTTGGCGCCGTCCCAATGCACCTGCTTGCCGTAATGGGTGATGAAGCTGCCGGCCGGCAGGGGCACGGTGCCGTGCTCGGAATCGAATTTCGGACCGGAGCCGACCCACCAGGTGCCCTGCAGCACCACGATGTAGCGGTCGTTGGGATGGAAATGCGGCCGGCTGAAGTGATTGCCCTTGGTCCACTTGTTGTAGACTATGTAGAAGCCGGGCTTGGTGGGATCACCGACCACCACCGCGCTCTGTGCGCCGCGTGCATCGACCGGGCCCCAGGGGATCTGGTCCGGCAGCTTGTAGGTGACGGCGGCGGGATTGAGCTCGGCGGCCGAGCTGATGCTCAGCATGCCGGCGAAGATGAGGGGGATCAGCAGATATCGCCACGCGCGGTTCGAAATCGTCATCGTGCTCTCCCCTGTGAACGCCGGCCCGTCGGCGCCTTGTTGTTTGGCCGGAATGCTAGCCCGTCCCGCAGTCAAGGCAAGGCGGCGCACGCGCATGCGTGATCATCCAACTATGCGACAACGAGGACGCTCGTCACGCAGCTGCAACATGAAAAACGGGATTGTCCTTGCGCGCGGCGATGCTAGGTTGCGCGCCAACTAGAACAACCCTTGGGAGGATCAACTTCATGAAATCGGTCTCGACACTCGCCGCCGGCCTCTTGATCGGCGCCGCCGTGCTGCAATTCTCGACCACCGCCATGGGCCAGAGCGACGGCTGGGTCACGCTGCTCGACAGCTCCAACAAGGGCGAGTGGGACGAGGTCGGCAAAGCCAATTGGGCCATGAAGGACGGCGCGCTGGTCGCCGACAAGCTCGACGGCAAGGATCTGTCCTATCTCGTCAGCAAGAACACCTACAGGGATTTCCAGATCCGCGCCGAGTTCTGGACCGACGAGGACGCCAACAGCGGCATCTTCATCCGCTGCGAGACCAACAAGACCATCGATTCCAAGGTCTGCTACGAGGTCAACATCTTCGACAAGCGGCCGGATCCGACCTACGGCACCGGCGCCATTGTCGACGTCGGCAAGGTCGACCCGATGCCGAAGGCGGCGGGCAAGTGGAATGTCTATGAGATCACGGCGCAGGGCCCGCATTTCGTCGTGACGCTGAACGGACAGAAGACGGTCGACGCGCAGGATTCCAAGCACGCCAGCGGCCACATCGCGCTCCAGTACGGCTCGGGCGTGGTCAAGTTCCGCAAGGTGCAGATCAAGCCGCTCTGACGCGCGACAACAAAGGGTCCCGGACGCGATGCGGCCGGGACCCTTTCTTATTGGAGAAGAGCGCAAATCTAGCCGCGCTTCGGCCGCTCGTTCCTGTTGACCAGGAGATAGAGCGCGCGCGGATTGGTGGTCAAATAGCGCCACGCGAGGCGGCGCGGCTCGAGCCAGATCCGCCACGCCCATTCCAGGCCGACGGCCTGCATCCATTGCGGCGCGCGGGGGCGCGAGCCGGACAGGAAGTTGAACAGCCCACCCGAGGTCTTGATGACACCGACCTTCGACAGATGCGGCGTGTACTCTTCGACGAAGGCCTGCTCATAGGGCACGCCGAGCGCGACCCAGAGATAGTCGGGCGCCAGCGCGTTGATCTCGTCGACCTTGGCCTTCAGCGCATCGCCGCGCAGATAGCCGTGCGAGTGGCCGACGATCTTGAGGTTCGGATACATCTTGCGGACACTGGCAACGGCCGCGGCGTTCTCCGCCTCGTCGGCGCCGAACATGTAGAAGGTCAGGCCATTGGCCTGGGCTTTGCGCGCCACGACGTGGAACAGGTCGGTGGTGGCGACGCGCTCGGGCAGCGCGCGTGCCGTGCGGAATTTCGACATCGTGACCAGCGGCTGGCCGTCGGCATTGATCAGATCGGCGGCGCGGAACAGCCGGTCGGTCATCGGCTCGGTCGAGCAACGTGCCAGCACCTCGCCATTGGCCGAGGTCATGTAGAGCGGCCGCTCGGCGCGACGCTGCGGAAACACGCAGTCGACCATGAAATTGGCGGTCTGTTCGAGATCGAGCACGGCGAGCCGAAGACCGCCGATGGTGACACGGGGGACGCCGGCGGTGACCGCTCGTCCGATCGGGTTGGCGCGACGTTCACGCATACTGTTTGTCTCGCTGAAAGTTGACGACCAGGGGATTGAGCTCATCGAGGATGACACCGACCAGCTTGCGCTCTTCTCCACCGAGCGCGGTGATGATGTCTTCCATGCAGTCATTGATATCGAGATCGATCGGCAGCACCGCGGCGAGGCCGTCGGCGACGTCGAACAGTTTGCGGTCCGCAGCGCCCCAAGGCATCGCGGGACCGTCCAGGATCACCAGATCGTAGCCGCCCGCGGTGCGGGCCTGCGCGATCGCCTTGCGGATGGCATCACCGGCCTTGGCGTCGCTGCCCTTGACCGTGGGCAGGATGGCGATGCCGTTGGCGGTGTTGACCGCGCGGGCCGCCTTGTTGCCGATGCTGAGCCAGCCGTAGCGGCTCGCTTCCTTCTTGCCGAGATGGGCGACCTTGTCGGAGAGCGGGTGCGCCGTGTGATCGGCATCGATCATCAGCACCCTGGCGCCGTCGCGCGCGGCCGACAGCGCGATGTTGAGCGCAACGACGCTGCGCCCCTCGCCGTCGCTCGGGCCGATCACCGCGAGCACGGGAGCCGTGCCGGTCGCAGTGCGATCCGCAAGGCCTTCGCTCATCGTGTGCATGGTGTCGAGGAACGCGCCGGGGCGCACGGTCGGCCAGCCGAACCGCGTGACGTCGGCGGTGGTGTCGCCGGTCAGGATGCCGCCCAGTGTGCGCATCACGTCGGATTCCTGCAGGCGCACGATCAGCGGCTTCTCGACCATGCCGGTCGCGGGTCGTGCCTTCGGCGGCGCTGCAATCGGCGGCTTGGCCATCGCGGCGACGGTTTGCTTCTCGACCGGCTTGACGGTCTTCGGCTGCTCCCGCGGCCGGATCGGGTCGGCATCCGGCGCCAGGCGGTCGACGGCGATGACCCAGGCGGCGGCGGCGAGCCCGCCAAGCATGAAGCCGAGCATCGCGAGCAGGCTCATCGCCGGCGGGAAGGTGCGGCGCTGCGGGACGGTCGCATCGCCGATCACGCGCGCGCTCGAGGTGTTGAGGCTTTCCTGCTCCTCGGTTTCACGCGAGCGCTTCAGGAAGGACTGGTAAACCTCGCGGCTGGCCTCGACATCGCGTTCGAGCTCGCGCCGGCGCACCGAGGCCTGGCTCATCTGCACGCTCTGGCGTTTCTGCGCGTCGAGCGCTTTGGTCAGCCCGGCCTCGTAGTCGCGGGCGCGGGTCAGGTCATTCTTCGCAGCAATGGCGAAACGGTCGACTTCTTCCTTGATGGTGCGGCGCAGGTCCTCGACCTGCTGCTCGGCCTGGCGGAGCGCCGGATGGCGTGGTCCGAGTTCGGCCTGCAGCTCGGCCTGTCGCTTCTTGGCGTCGGCATATTGCGCGCGCAGATTGGCGATGGTCTGCGACTGCAGTGCTTCGGGAAACGCGCCCGGATCGCCCGAGGAGCGGCGGCTGGCGTCGATCTGGTCGAACTTGGCCTGCGCGTCCAGCGTCAGCGCGCGCGCGGCGGCGAGCCGCTGGGTACTCGCGGCGAGCTGCTGGTCGCTCATCTGGGTGTCCTGCGAGCCGACGAAATTGTTCTGCGCATTGTAGGTCGCCAGCGCTTCCTCGGCGTTGCGCAACCGCTGCTGCAGCTCCTTCAGCCGGCCGGACAGGTCGTTGGTGGCGCGCCGCGCGGCCGCCGACTGCGACTGCTTGGACTCGGCGAGATAGGCCTTGGCGATCGCGTTGGCGAGCATCGCGGCCTTGGCCGGCTCGTACGACCACACGTCGATGTCGACGATGAAGGTGCGATCGGTCTTCTTGACGTTGATGTGACGGTTGAGCGCATCGAGCGCGCCCATCTCGATCTGCTTCTGCTGTTCCGCGGTCGGCTTGACCTCGATGCCGAACAGGCCGAGCAGCGATGCGAACAGGCTCTTGCCGGCAGCGCCGCCGCCGAACTCGGGATCCTTGTCGAGATTGGTGTCGCGGATCACCTGCAGCAGCACGTTGTTGGAGGTGATCAGGCGCGACTGGCTCTCGACCACCATGGCGAGGCCGGAGACATCCTGCGCGCGCGGGGTCAACTCGCGCTCGACCAGCTGCAGCTCGCGCGGGTCGACATAGAGCTGCGCGGATGCAGTGTACTTCGCCGACAGGCTCTTGCCGATCGCAACCGCGATGCAGGCGCAGATCAGCGCCGCGGAGATGATCGCGATCTTGCGGGCCCACAGCAGCTTGATCAAGTCGAGCACGTTGAAGCCCGCCAAAGCACGCGCCTGGCGAGGTTCAGGCTTGGCCTGGTTGATCGGCTGGTCGTAATTAAGCATTGACCCCAGCTTCCATGTGAAGTGCCGCGTGCATCGGCCGAGGGGTTACTCTTCGGGTCACGCCACGCGCGCTGGTGGTCAACGCGAACTCAACGCAACAGGAAAAATTAACCATACGGATTGAGGAACTATTCACCGAAAAGGCAAACAAACCGTTTAAGGACGGGCGCATTGGAATGCCTCCGCCATGGTCAAAATCGGGATATTTCGCCGCATTGCCGCGTCGAGCGCGTAGGCCATCAAATCCGGCGTGCAGCCATACAGGCTCGGCCGTTCGGCGACGTCGTGGCCGTAGAAAATTAACCAACCGTTAGTGCCCAGCGCCTCGTCGAACGTGCGGTCGATCTGGTCGCGCGTCGTCTGGCGGTCGATCAGCGGCATCGCGCGCAGGAATTGCGGATCGACCTCGCCGCTGTTGACGCCGGGCACGATGCTGCGGCAGGTCAGGAATTCGGAACGCAGCTGCTGCTTGCGCGGATAGGAGCCATAGCCGAACGGATAGGCGAAGGTCTTGATCGCGATCGACCGGTCGAGCGACCGGAAATAATCGCGGTTGCGCGCGATCTCCGCGCCGAGCGAGGCCTCGTCGAGATCGCAGGCGCGCTGGTGCGAGAAGGTGTGGCAGCCGATCTCATGGCCGCGGCGATGCAGCGCCAGGACATCGTTGGCATCGCCCGTCGGCCATTCCGGCGTGTCGATGCCGACGAGCCCGCCCGAGACATAGAACGTGCCGCGCGCGTCGTGCGCTTCCAGGAGGTCGGCACCAACGGTCGCCGCGCTCTTCGGCAGGTCGTCAAAGGTGAACGTCACCATCGGCGTCGCATTGTGCAGGCGAACGTGATCGACCTGCACATGCATCGCCAACCGGTGGCTGACCTTGACGATAGCCTCTGACCAGAGCGCGTTCATTTTCAGAGCTTTCGCAGGATCACATGGTAGTCGCCGTGCCGGACATCGGTCTTGCCGGGCAGCAGCGCATTCATCGCTTTGGCGGCGGTATCGATCAGGGACGCGAACCACGGCTTGCGGCGCCGCATCTCCGGGTAACGCGGGCTCTCGTATTTCTTGCGATAGATCACCTGCAGGCCGTGCGCCTTCGCGAACGCCTCGAGGTTCGGCAGCGTGACCAGCGGGTGGAAATGGGTCGGGAATGGCGCCTCGCCCGGCAGGCCGGCATGCTTCTCACCGCGGATATAGCGATAGAACCAGACGTGGAACCAGTGCGGCGAATATTTGGTGACGATACCGGACAGCGACTGCGGGTTCGGCGCGCCGATCAGCAGCAGGCCATTGGGCTTCAGCGCCTCGCAGAAGCCGAGCAATGCGGCCTCGACGTCGGGCACGTGCTCGATCACGTTGTAGCAGATCACGAGATCGAAACTGTCGGGCGCGAAGCGGTAGGTCTGGATGTCGCCGAGGATCGCTTGCTGCGCATAGTCATTGTTGCGGATCTGGTCCTCGTCGATGTCGACCACGGTGACATGGGCACGGCCGATCACGCCGAGCGGCAGGAAGCTGGTCGAGCCGCCACCGGCCTCGTAGATCGACAGCGGTCCGGCGGGAAGCTTGGCTTCGAGGATGCTGTGCACCGTCAGCAGGCTCTGCTTGGCTTCGCCGGGCGGCAGCGCCAGCAGCGATTCCGGGTGCAGCGGGGCCGCGGGCGTCGCCATCACATGGGCGAGCGGAGCATCCATCGTATCGAGCGCAAAGGTCTTGGTCACTGGTTTATCCAATGTTGCTGTTTGCGAGTTTGGAACGGAACATGGCGAGGCCCTGCCGCAGCCGCGAGCGGATGCGGGCGATATCGAACAGCCAGCACAGCGCGGCGTAGACGGTGAAGCCCGCGCCCGCGAGCACGATCACGGCTGGGAGATCGGCGATCGGAAGCACGCGGTCGAGCGCGGTGACGGTCAGCGCCATGGCAAGTGCTGCGATCACGACGAGCGCGAGGCGGCCGAGCGGGATCGGAATGTTGAAGGCGAAGCGGCTCAGCGCCAGCGCGCAGGCAAAGCCGGTGACATCGGCGCCGAGCCGCGCCCAGGCCGCGCCGATCGTGCTGAGCTGGCTGACCAGCAGATAGGACAGGAGCACGTTGGCCGCGATGATCGAGGCGGTGTTGATCAGGTAGAAGGAGTTGCGGCCGGACAGCAGGAAGCTCGCATGCAGATATTGCTGGGTCAGCACCTGGAAGATCACGGCGACCGCGATGATCGGCATGATCTGGCCGGCGAGCTCGCGGAAATCGGCGCCGAGGATGATGTTGGCGACATGCGCCGAGATCGCCGCAAAGCCGAGGCAGGCCGGCAGCGTCACGCCGAGCAGCAGCTCGAAGCATTCAGAGAGATGGGAACGCACCGCGCCGTCGCCTTGCTTGGCATGGATCTGCACCGCCATCGGGAAGAACGCTGCGGCCATGCTCATCGCCGGCATCATCAGGGTCTGACGCACGAGATCGAGCGAGGCAACATATTTGCCGGCGTCGGCGGCGCCGACGAGGTTGGCGATCATGAAGCGGTCGGTGACGCTGGAGATCGCCAGCAGCGTCAGCGAGACCGTCAGCGGCAGGCCGGTCCTGACCAGCACCGAGAGGTCGGCGCGAGCGAAGCTGACGACGGTGCCGTGCCAGGCGCGACGGGTCTGCACCAGCACGGCGAGCAGATAGGCAGCGGAGGCCGCCAGCAGCAGCAGGACGCCGGTCGGCTCAGCCAGCGCGACGGCGGCGCCAAAGCCGAGCAGGGCGCCGGCGCGGACCAGCGTCGCCTTCATCACCGAAAGCGCCTGCAGGCGAGCGCGCAGCAGATCCTGGGTGAGCTCGAACAGGCCGATCGCGATCGACAGGCCAACGGTTGCGAGCGCCGCCGTTGCATCCAGCCCGACGAGGCGTGCGAGGAGGTAGGCGATCGGCGCTGTGAGGCAGCAGAGCAGGTAGCCGGACAGCACGAGGCCGCGGACGTCGGTGCCGTCGTTGCGGGCGTGGCCGCTCAGGATCAGATTGCGGAACCAGCCGACCAGGAACACCGAGATCACGGAGGCGAAGCCGACGCCCAGCAGGTAGACGCCATAATCATGCGGCGCGAACAGCCGCGTGAAGATGAACACGCTCACCAGCCCGAGCAGCGCCGAGGCGATGTTCGCGGTCAGATTGATGCTGGCCTGTCCGAGCAGCATTAGACGGCGAGCCCCGCGGGTTGGAAATGCGCGTTGTGTGCGAGGATGGCGTCGCTCTCGGCGACGACCTCGCGGATAGTCTCGACCGGCGTTCCCGAGAAGGATGCGATCGAGAACGCGACGTCGTCGGTGTTGGCGCGCAGCAGCAGCCGCGTCAGCTCATCCTTGCTCAGCGTCGGGTCGTCCCAATAGCTGATGCAGGGCGTGTTCGGCGCAACCGTGTGGCGCAGTGCGGAGGCGGCATCGTTCTGCACGAAGAAGCCGTAGAGCAGATATTCGGAGAATTCGCGGGTCTTGCACAGCGCCTCGATCCAGCTCAGCCCGGTCGCGGCCTCGATGCGCTCGGTCAGCGCGCGGGTGGTCTGCTGGTCCCAGAAGATGATGTGGCCGATGAAGTCGGGCGCCGGGAACGGCGGGGTCGGCAGGCCAAGCAGCTGGTGGCTGGTCTCGAGCCAGCGCGAATGCCGCGGCTGGTCGGCGGTGACGGCGCCGTCCATCTGCAGCAGCGGAATCGTGTTGGGGTATTCATAACGCGCCAGGTCGAAATCGCGGAAGAACACGATGTCGGAATCGAGGATGCAGTAGCGCTGATGCGGCAGCGAGATGGTCGCGGCGATCTTCAGGAATTGCTGGACGTGCCAGCCGGACACCGGCTTGGCGCGCAGCGACCACCAGAACTGGCGGCGCTTGCGCTGCACGATCCGCGGCAGCGGACGCAGCCAGTCGGGCAGGAAAGCGGAGGCTGGAACGATCACGCGACGTTCGCTGGCGAGCGGCGCGAACAGCGAGAGGTCGCAGTCGGGGACCAGCAGATAGTGCTTCGAGAAAGATGTGACGTGGCGATCCACACTCTCGCAAAGCAGAGTGCAGATCTCCAGATCGCGCCCGTAGGTCGGGGTGAGCAACGCGACAGGGTTCATTCCAATATTCTTTCCAGCAACGCCGTCTCAGGCCGGTACGTCGGGGCCGCTTGATGTCCTTGGTTACCCCGTTCAGCAAGATCGGTGCCGCACCATCGCGGGCGCCGTCTGCCGCGCCGCCCGGTAGTTAATGCTTCGTAAACGCGATCGTCGAAGGTTGATGAACGGCGCGGAGTAACCATGCGGATGCGCCGATTTTGCTGAAGATCGCGGCTAGCCTGGATATTGCAGAGCCTGCGCCAGCATGGCCGATCGCGGTCGGCGCAGGTGAGACCCACATGAGAATCATTGGCCAATCCCGGCGGGATCGCGACATGGGACGAGCGAAGGCTGTGCCGTCAGTTCATTTCGGCACAGCAGCGTTGTCCGCTTTTGAGACGGCCGATGTCGTGACGGGACTCGGCCGTTGGCCGAGCCACGCTCCCGCGACATTCCCGGGCAGGAGCGTGTGATGCCAATCGAGCGCGGACAGTTGTCGCGGCGTGCCGTCCTCGCGATGGCCGCTGCCACGCTCGCCGGACCGGCTGCGCACGCCGCGCCTTCATCGCGGCTCGGGCCAAATTCGGCGCGCTTCGCCGGCGCCTTCGTCAATTGGGGCGAGACTGGCCGCGAGCATCGGCTGCAGGCCTGGGAGAAATGGCTGAGGCAACCGCCGTCGTCGGTGATCGGCGTTGACTTCTACGGCCAGGAGACCTGGGACGATTTCCACAAATTCAGCTGGGTGCCCGGCATCTGGAAGAAGCTCAACCCGGCGCGCAATGTGATCTGGTCGGTGCCGCTGACCATCACCGGCACGCCGCTCGCCGAGGTCGCCGACGGTCAGCATGACGCTGAATTCGAGGCGGCCGCGCGGGCGATTGCGGAGGGACAGCCGAAGGCGATCATCCGGCTCGGCTGGGAGATGAACATCTCCAACATGGGCTGGTTCAGCAAGGGACACGAGGACGACTACATCCGTGCCTTCCGCCGCGTGGTTGCGATCTTCCGCCGTGCCTCGCGCGATTTCAGCTTCGACTGGTGTCCGGGATGGGGCCCACAGGATACGTCCGCCGATCTCTCCTATCCCGGCGACGACGTCGTCGACATCATCGGGCTCGATGTCTACGACTTCAAGCTCGAGGGCAGCGTCGAGGAGCGCTGGCAGAAGTTCTATCTCAAGGCGCCGTTTGGCCTGGAATGGCAGCGCGATTTTGCAAAACTTCACCGCAAGCGGATCAGCTACCCGGAATGGGGCGTCGGTCAGGCCGGCGACAATCCCTACTTCATCCAGAAAATGCACGACTGGATGGCCGAGAACCGCGCGCAGATGGCTCATGCCGCCTATTTCGATGTCGACGGTCTGTGGCCGACGCAGATCGACACCGGTCGCTTTCCGCAATCGGAAAAGCTGTTTCGCAAGTTGTTCGGGCGCGCATGACCCGGAATAGTGCGAAGCGGTTTTCCGATACGGTCACGCGCAAATGGCCGACCGAGGATGCTTAAGCGCCGCTTAACCGCACCGGTTAACCTTGTCGCGAATGATATGCGACACGGCATGCACCCGGACCGGATATTGCAACATTGTCCGCGTACGCCCTGATTGATCGAAGCGGGGCAACCAGATCGAAACGCCGATGTCCCGATATGGGCGCAATAGCCCATATTGAGACAGCGCGAGTTTGGACGCTACAATGACCTCGACGGAATTGCTTGAACGCTCCGTGACATCAGGCCATCCCGAACGTGCCTGGGCGGCAGCATCGGACACGCTCGATCCATCCATCGGCATCGTCGTCTGCATTCCGAGCTTCCGCCGTCCGCAGCATCTGCGCATGACCCTGGAGTCGCTGGCGGCGCAGCGCACGGCACGCCGCTTTGCCGTCGTCATCGTCGACAACGACGCGGCGCATTGCGGCAGCGTACCGGTCGCGGCCGAGTTCCTGGCGTCCGGCCAAATCCACGGCCTTTGCGTCGTCGAGCCGCGCCAGGGCAATTGCTACGCGATCAACGCAGCGTTCGAGCTGGCGCTGGCGACGTTTCCCGGCGCCGAGCACTTCCTGATGATCGACGACGACGAGATCGCCTCGCCGGGCTGGATCGAGCGCATGGTCGCAACGGCCGAGGCGACCGGCGCGGACCTTATCGGCGGGCCGGTCTGGCCGGATTTCCACGACAAGGCAAAGCGGGCCTTGCGCGATCATCCGGCGTTCGCGCCGGCCTATCGCGCCAGCGGTCCGGTGCCGGTGATCTATGGATCCGGCAATTGCCTGGTCCGGCGCGCGGTGTTCGAAAAGGTCGGCACGCCGGCCTTTGACCTGCGGTTCAATTTCCTCGGCGGCGGCGACACCGACTTCTTCTATCGGTGCATGCGGCTCGGCCTGCGCTTCCACTGGGCGGCGGATGCGACCATCAGCGAGACCGTGCCGCAGGCCCGCACCCGGCTCGGCTGGCTGATCACGCGCGGCCTGCGCATCGGCGCGATCAATTATCACGTGCAGCGCAAGGCGACGCCGACGCTGCTCTCGCGGATGAAGCTCGGTCTCAAGCTCGCCGCCGCGCTGCCGTTATCGCTCTTCCATGCCGCGCGCGCGGTGCTGATCGAGCGCAAGGCGATCGTCGCGATGCATCCGATGACGGTGGCGCTCGGCAGCGCGCTCGCCGCTGTCGGTATCGAGCCGCACGCCTATAAAGCCTCGAAGATCGTCTCTTGAGCCGCCTCATCACCACCTCGGAATTTTCCGTGGTCGCCGGCGAAATCCGGCGCACCGAGGTGATGGACATCGTGCGCGGTGTCGTCTTCATCGGCGCGCTGCTGCTTGCCTGGATCTCGCTGACGCCGTTCGAGGATCTCAGCGACATGCGCGTCGGTGACGTCACGCTGGGCAGCAATGCGACCACCTATGCCGTCTACGGCCTGCTCGCCGCGCTGACCCTGGTCATCGTGCTGCGCGACAACGCGCCCGGGCTTGCCACGCTGGCCTCGCCTGCCTTCCTGCTGTTCGCCGGCTGGCTCTGCGTCTCCGTGCTGATCTCGTTCGACCCCGGCACCTCGATCCGCCGCTTCTCGCTCACCGCCTTCGTGATCGTGGTGACCGCCTGCATGCCGCTGCTCGCCAGGACCCAGCGCGAGCTGATGCACTGGTTCTCGATCGCGGCGATCGTGCTGCTGGTCACGTGCTTTCTCGGCATTCTCCTGGCGCCGCATCTGTCGATTCATCAGGCGACCGATCCGCAGGAGCCTGGCCTCGCCGGCAACTGGCGCGGCGTGTTCGGTCACAAGAATCTCGCCGCCGCGGTGATCGCGATGGTGCTGTTTCTCGGCATCTATTTCATTCAGGCCGGCAACTGGATCTCAGGCGTCGCCGTGATTGCGATGGCGTCGCTGTTCCTGCTCAATGCGGCCGGCAAAAGCTCGCTGACCCTGTGCTTCGCCGTATTGGTGCTCTCCTCCCTGACGTCGCTGGTCCGCTCGTTCTGGGGCCGCGCCATCATGCTGCTGACGCCGCTGGTGCTGCTCAACATGCTCAGCATCGGCACCGTGATGAGCGACACGCTGGCGCAGATCGCGCAATTGCTGCCGCTCGATTCCAGCTTCACGGGCCGTACCGACATCTGGAGCTTTGCGTTGCAATCGCTGCAGCCGAAGCTGCTGACCGGTTACGGCTATGCCGCGTTCTGGGGATCGAGCGCGATCCAGAACCTGCCCGAGGGCAAGGAATGGGCGGCCTTCGCCGCGCACAGCCACAACGGCTACCTCGACACCGCGCTCGGCATGGGCTTGCCGGGCCTCGTGCTGCTGATTGCTGCGCTGGTCTTCACGCCGCTCAGGGATTTCCAGTCGGCCGACGAGGGCGGCAACAACGGCCCGATGGCGATGCTGTTCCTGCGGATCTGGCTGTTCGGGCTCTATCTGTCGTCGATGGAAAGCTTCTTCCTCGACCGCGCCGATCCGATCTGGGTGACGTTCCTGATCGCCGTCTTCGGCCTGCATTACTTCGCGCGCTTCCGCGCGCGCGAAGGCTAGAGCTCTGCGCGAACCGCGTTCGCGACATCTGTCCACCAGCCGTCGAAATCGAACGGGAAGTGCACCATCGGCCGCTTCAGCGCGGAGACGATCCTGTCGGCATAGGCGGTGCTGTCGGAGCCGCGCGGCACCAGCACGATGGCGCCGTGACTGATCAATTCCCTGAACCGCGGATGATGATCGAACTCGTCTCCCAGCGCGGGGCCGGTGACGACAAGCGGACGGCCGGATTGCACACAGGCCAGCACGCTGGAGCGCCGGGCCGTCAGCCCCTCGTCGAGCGGATAGCAGAACGCATCGACCTCGCTGAGCAGGCCGAACACCTCATGGTCGGACGCGACGAAGCCGGAGACGATGACGTCATCCTTGAGCCCGAGCTCATCGACGCGGGCGCGAAACTGTTCCTCGACCTTGTCGACGCCGCGGATGAAGGAGCCGACATAGGCGATCAGCGGCTGCAGTCCGCGCGCCTTCAGCACGGCGGCGATCTCGAGCAGCGCGTTGGGCTGCTTGCCCGGATAGATCGAGCCGAAATGGCCGATCACGAGCCGGCCGTTACCGCGGGCCTCGGCGAGGCGATGGCGCAGTCTGGAATCCTGGATGCCCGGCGGCGCCTCGATGTTGGGTGGCAGCGGCGCCAGCACGCATTTCCGCACCATGGTGCGCATCACGGGATCGTCGGCGAGCTCCTGTCGCACCAGCGGCGAGAACATCACGATCGTATCGGCGAGCCACAGTGCCGGCGCGTAGGTGATCCGCCGCATCCAGTTCAGCCCGGCCCATTCGTGCTGGATCAGCACGACCTTGCGGTGCCGCAGCTTTGCAAAGGCGAGCGCCAGCAGCGGACGGACGATCACCCGCTTCCACGCCACGATCGGAAAGTTGCAGACCACGCTTTGGGCATCGCCGACCGCGCGCCAGATCTGGCCGATCGGCCCTTCCATCCGCGTCAGGGTGAACGCCGTGCCGGCGCCGGGCTCGATCTTCTCGATCGCGTCCTGCAACAGGCGGGTGAATTGCCCGACCCCGCACAGCATCTGCGGTCCTGCGCCGAGGAAGAGCGCCCGATATCGGGGAGTTTCGATCATCGGCGTCAGCCTTACAGCGTCAACTCTTAAGCTTCGGGTAAGTGGCTACGGCGCGCCATGGCACCCTTCTTGCCAATTCCTCAGCAAAAGCCGCCCGATCGTCCCGGAATGGGACATCGGACGATCAAAACGGCGCAGGGCCGGCAGGAGCGACAATGACGACCAGCAAGATCTTCGCGAACTGGGACGCAACCCATTCCGAGCTCTGGAGCCATCAGCCGATCCGGCTCGAGCACACCATGCACAGGCAGCCGGCATTCTCGATGGACGATCTGGCCAGGCTGATCGAGAGCTATCCGCGCGAGCACTACAGCCTGGTCAAGACCGGACTGAAGGGATCGAGCCGGGTCTGGCGCGAGGGCGAGATCGGCAAGCTCAGCGGACGCGAGGTTATCGAGGCGATTTCGCGCGGCGGGCTCTGGCTCAATCTGCGGAACGTCACGTCCATCGATCGCCGCTATCGTGACATGGTCGACCGGATGTTTGCCGAGGTCGCGGCCAAGGTGCCGGGCTTCGAGGCGCCGACCCATCAGGCCGGCATCCTGATTTCGTCGCCGGATGCGCAGGTCTATTACCATGCCGATCTGCCGGGCCAGGGCCTGATCCAGATCGCCGGCCGCAAGCGCGTCTACGTCTATCCGAACACGCCGCCCTTCATCCGTCCCGAGCATCTCGAAGACATCGCGCTGTTCGATGTCGAGGTCGATATCCCCTATCACGCCTGGTACGACCAGCATGCGCAGGTGATCGATCTCGAGCCCGGCCAGATGCTGAACTGGCCGCTGAACGCGCCGCATCGCGTGGAGAATCTCGGCGTCGTCAACGTCTCGATGACGGTGTCCTATGTGAACGACGATATCCGTCGTGCCCAGATCCTGCACCTTGCCAACGGTATGCTGCGTCATCGCTTCGGCTACACCCCGAAGAGCCGCAACATCCGCGGCCCCGCCTTCTTCGCCAAGCAGGTGATGCAAAAGCTGCTGCGTGACGGCAAATGGGTCAAGCGCGAGCGCTCGGTGCGCCGTCCGATCGATTTCCGGCTCGATGAGACCGATCTCGGCAAGATCGTTGATCTGCCGAAGGCTGCCTGAGCTGCGAGTCGTGCAATGACCGTGCTGACGACATCGGCGGGAGAACTTGCCGCGGGGACGGCGTCCCGCACGGCGGGCTTTCGCGTCGAGCTGCTGTCGGATTGGGATCAGGCGGCGGCCCGCTGGGGCACGTTCGATCCGCCGACCGCGTTCCAGCATCCGCAATGGTACACGTCCTGGTACCGCGCCTTCGCGGCGGCCGAGGGCGTCACGCCGCTGATCGCTGTCATCACTGACGCCGCGACCGGCGAGCGCGCCGCGCTGCTGCCGCTGATCCGCCGCCGGCAGAACGGCCTTCGCGTCGTCGAATTCGCCGATTTCGATCTCACTGACTACAACGCGCCGCTGCTCGGCCCCGCCGCGCCGCGCGATGCCGCCGCGGTGCGAAACCTTTGGCGCGAGCTGCGCCGGGCGCTGCGCAAAACGCCCGGTGGTGCCGATCTCATTCGCCTGTACAAGGTGCCGGCCGAGCTCGACGGCAAGCCAAATCCGTTGGCGCTGCTCAACGCCGCCGGTCCGTGCTCGCTGAACGGCAACCCCGTCTTCACCGGCGAGGATTACGACGCCTGGCGCTACACGCTGGAGAAGACCGTGCGCAAGGAGCTGGAGCGGAGCTGGCGCGTGTTCACGCGCGATCCCTCTGCGACGTTCAAGATCGCTGATGACGCAGACGAAGCTCTGAAGATCCTGTCGACCACCGAGGTGCAGCAGGGCTCGCGGATGCAGAGCCTCGGGATCAATTTCGTCCTCAATGACGAAAGCTGCGCCGAGTTCTATCGCGGCCTGGTCCGTGACGGCATCGGCAGCGGCTATGCGCTGGTGACAGCATTGATGGCGGGCGAGGAGGTGGTCGCGACGCTGCTCGGCATCCGCACCGGCGCGCGCTATGTCATGATCCGCATCAGCAATGCCGGAGACAAATGGTCGAACTGCTCGCCGGGCCGGCTGATCATCGAGCGCACCATGGCCGCGCTGCACAGGGATGGCGTCCGCGAGTTCGATTTCTCGGTTGGCAATTACGCCTACAAGCGCCGCTTCGGCCCTGTGCGGATGCCGCTGCTCGATCTCAGTGCCGCGCTGAGCTGGCGCGGCTGGCGCCATGCGCTACGCGATCGCGCCGCGCGCGAGCTGCGGCGCTATCCGAAGCTCACGGCACGCATCAAGCAAGCCCTCGGCAAGCCGCCATCACGCGAAGAGGGCTGACGCGATCTCGGATGCGTAGGGTGGGCAAAGCGAAGCGTGCCCACCTTTCTTGCACCGATCGCATGAAGGTGGGCACGTCGCTACGCTCCTTTGCCCACCCTACAAGTCTCACCCATGCAGCTTCTTCGCGGTCTCCGCGATTGCGCGGCCCTGATAGCGCGCACCGGCGAGCTCGTTCTCGCTGGGCTGCCGGCTGCCGTCGCCGCCGGTGACGGTGGTGGCGCCATAGGGCGCGCCGCCGGTGACTTCATCGAGCTTCATCTGGCCGGCAAAGCCGTAGTTCAGGCCGACGATGGTCATGCCGAAATGCAAGAGGTTGGTGATGATCGAGAACAGCGTGGTCTCCTGGCCGCCATGCTGGGTCGCGGTCGCGGTGAAGGCGCCGCCGACCTTGCCGTGCAGCGCGCCCTTGGCCCAGAGGCCACCGGCCTGATCAAGGAAGTTCGCCATCTGCGAGGACATGCGGCCAAAGCGGGTGCCGGTGCCGACGATGATCGCATCGTAATTGGCGAGCTCTTCGACTTTGGCGACCGGTGCGGCCTGATCGACCTTGAAATAGGACGCCTTGGCGACCTCGGCCGGCACCAGCTCCGGCACGCGCTTGATGTCGACGGTGGCGCCGGTTTCGCGGGCGCCGTCCGCGACGGCGTTCGCCATCGTCTCGATGTGACCGTAGGACGAGTAATAGAGCACGAGAACCTTGGCCATGATGGCCTCCTCTGGATTTGCAGATGGGATGATGGGGGAAAGGGGACATGCGCGGACCGTGGTCCGCGCATGAAAGGGAAGGTCAGGCGGCGTCGACTAGTACCAGCTCGGAGTCTTCGAGCGCGGTGATCTTGAGCTTGGCCTCGTCGCGGATTGCAGCGCCGTCACGCGCATTCACCCGCACACCGTTCACCTCGATGCTGCCGGCGGCCGGCACCAGATAGAGGTGACGGGCCTTGCTGGCTTCGTACTCAGCGCTCTCGCCGGCCTTCAGCGTGGTGGCGAGCACCCGCGCATTGGCGCGGATCGGCAGCGCGTCCTTGTCGCCGTCGATGCCGCTGGCGATGGTGACGAGCCTGCCGGAGCGGTCGGCCTTCGGAAACGGCTTCGAGCCCCAGGTCGGCTGGCCGCCGCGCGTCGTCGGCTCGATCCAGATCTGGAAGATCTTGGTCTTGCCCGGCTCCAGATTGTACTCGGAGTGACGGATGCCGCTGCCGGCGCTCATCACCTGGACGTCGCCGGCCTCGGTGCGGCCCTCATTGCCGAGCGAGTCCTGGTGCGTGATCGCGCCTTCACGGACATAGGTGATGATCTCCATGTTGGCATGGGGATGCGCGGGAAAGCCGGTGTTGGGCGCGATCTCGTCGTCGTTCCAGACCCGCAGTGCGCCGTGGCTCATGTTGCTGGGATCGTAGTAGCTCGCGAACGAGAAGTGGTGCTTGGCCTTCAGCCAGCCGTGGTCGGCGCCGCCAAGCGTTGCAAAGGGCTTTAGTTCGATCATGGGATTGTCCTCAATTTGAATGTTGGGGAGGAGCCGGGCGCCGCGCGCCCGGCATCTCAGGGAATTCGCTCAGGCGCCGAAGCCGCCATCGACGTTGAGCACGGTGCCGGTGACGAAGGAGGCTTCCGGGCTCGCCAGGAACACGACGCCGGCGGCCACTTCCTCCGGCTTGCCGAAGCGCTGCAGGGCGTGCTGCAGGCGTTGCGTCTCGGCGAATTCGCCGCCGTCCTTCGGGTTCATGTCGGTGTCGATCGAGCCGGGCTGCACCACGTTCACGGTGATGCCGCGCGGTCCGAGATCGCGCGCTGCGCCCTTGGTGTAGCCGACGACGGCGGCCTTGGTGGCGACGTAGTCCGCAAGACCGGGGAATGAGGCGCGGTCGGCCAGCATCGAACCGACGGTGACGATCCGGCCGCCTTCACCCATCAGCTTCGACGCCGCGCGGATCGCGGTGATCACGCCGTCGACATTGACGGCTTCGAGGCGGGAGAGCGCCGCAGTATCAGCCTTCGGATCGTCGACCGCACCACCGGCGGCGACACCGGCATTGTTGACGAGGATGTCGAGCCGGCCGAAGTCCTTGGCGACGTTCCTGACGAGCTGATCGACATCGACCGACGATGCCTGGTCCGCCTTGTAGGCGCGGGCGTTGACGCCGTTGGCCTTCAGCTCGGCGACGACCGCTTCGGCCTTTTCGGGAGAGGCGACGTAGCTGATCGCGACATTGGCGCCTTCCGCAGCCAGCGCGCGGGCCGACGCCGCGCCGATGCCGCGCGAACCGCCGGTGACGAGGGCAACCTTGCCTAAGAGCTTCTTGGTCATTGGATTTCTCCGTGGTTTGAAGTTCGTTGGCTCTTCGTTGGCTCTTGGATATGCCTTCCGCTGTGGTATAGAAATAGAAACTATCGAAACACATTGTTTCTGATATTGAGCTCGTGAGGCGGTCGTCATGTCAAAACTCCCGGATTTCGAGGCGCTCGCGATCTTTGCCAAGGTCGTGGAGCTCCGCTCCTTTGCCGCCGCCTCGGCCGAGCTCGCGCTGTCCAAGGCCACCGTCTCCAAGGCGGTCAGCCGGCTGGAGGAGCGGCTGGGGGCCCGGCTGTTCAACCGCACCTCGCGGCGGCTGGCGCTCACCGATGCCGGCCAGAAACTGTCGGAGCGCGCGGCGCGGCTGCTCGCTGATGGCGAAGCCGCCGAGAACGAGGCGCTGGCGCAATCGACCACGCCGCGCGGGCTGGTGCGGCTCGCGGTCCCCATGACCTTCGGCATCAAGACGGTGGCGCCGCTGCTGCCGGAATTCCTCAAGGCGTATCCGGAGGTCTCGATCGACCTGCATCTGAGCGATGCCACCGTCGATCTGATCGGCGAGGGCTTTGATGCGGGCTTGCGCATCGCGCGGCTGCCGGATTCATCGCTGATCGCGCGCAGGCTCTGCGGCATGCCGCGCCACACCGTGGCGGCGCCGTCCTATCTCAAGAAGCACGGGCGGCCGACCCATCCGATGCATCTCGCTGAGCACAGATGCTTCGGCTACGCCTACCTCTCGACGCCAAACGTCTGGCAATACACCAACGCCGCCGGCGAGCAGGCCAGCGTCCGACCCGCCGGGCAACTGCGCGTCAACAATGGCGAGGCCGTGATGCCCGCGCTGCTCGCCGGTCTCGGCATCGCCGATCTGCCCGACTTCATCATCGGCGATGCGATCGCGCGCGGCGAGGTCGAGGTGATCCTGAAAGGCTGGAAGCAGCCCGAAGGCGCCGTGCACCTCGTCACGCCCCCCGGCGGCCCGCGCCCCGCCCGCGTCGAGGTGCTGGCGGATTTTCTCGCGAAACATTTTGCAAGAGGGAGGAAGATGTAGATCGAATATCTGATACTTTCGAGCCGAGTCCGAAATTGCGTCGTGATCAGAGTCCGGCGATAATGAACTTAAGAAGAATTGCGATCGTCGTCGCTGCGGCTGGAGTGGCTGGCTTTCTTCAGCCATTTTGGATGTGGATACTCCCAACAGAATTTCTCAATCGTATCGAGCTTCCGAATTCTATTGGGTCGGTTCATGTAACGGCGCCCGATGGTCGTGTGTTCATCGCAAGCCAGCCATTCGGCAGAGTGCAGCGATACGGGCCTTCAGGTTTTGAGCGCAGCTTTGCGATTGATACCCATGGCGGCGTTTTTGACGTAGGCGTTTCACCGTCAGGTCACATCTTGATCTGTTCGCTGCGCGCCCGTGCCCTCATCACCTACGATCAGGACGGCAACGAGATTGGCCCGCGCGGGCCGTGCTCCAGCGTCTCAAACCAGGGACGGATGCCGGATTCGAGCTATTATGCCAGCCAGGCCAAAGTGCCCCCGATTGCGCAAAGCTGGTTTGCTGCGTTCGCCATACCGCTCTGGCATCCGATCGTGGCGTGGCTGATGATTGCGGCCGGTGGTCTATATCTAAAGTTCAATCCGCGTTCTCGGCCGGGATAAGTGGTGACTTTCTTGCGGTCGCCATCGGTTCAGCTAACCTGCCTCGACAAAGCAAACAACAGCGATCCCGGGGAGAAACTGCCGATGAACCGCCGCGAACTCTTGCGCGTCGCTGCCGCCGTTCCGCTGGCATCCGCCGCGCTCTCGCGCAACGCGTCCGCCCAATCCGCCTATCCCAACCGCAACATCACGATGATCGTGCCGTTCCCGGCCGGCGGGCAGGCGGATCTCGCGGCGCGGCCGGTGGCTGCGGCGCTGGAGCGGATCCTCGGCAAGCCCGTGATCGTCGACAACCGCGCCGGAGGGGCCGGCGGCTCGATCGGCAATGCGCAGGCTGCGCGCGCTGACGCGGACGGCTACACGCTGCTGATGACGCTGTCTTCGCTCGCGGTCCTGCCGGAAGCCGACCGGCTGTTCGATCGTCCCGTCGCATATGAAGTCTCGCAATTCGCGCCGATCGCACGCGTGCTGGCCGATCCGACGCTGCTCGCGGTGCCGGCCTCGGCGCCGTGGAAGACGCTGCAGGAGTTCGTCGAGGATGCCAAGAAGCGCCCGGGACAGATCCCTTACGGCTCGTCCGGTCCCTACGGCACGCTGCATGTCGCGATGGAGATGTTTGCAGCAAGTGCCGGCATCAAACTGTTGCACGTGCCGTTCCGCGGCGCGGGGCCGGCGCTGACAGCGCTGCTCTCCGGCACGGTGCAGGCGCTGGCCTCGGCGCCGGGCACGCTGAAGCAGCAGGTCGATGACGGCAAGATGCGCGTGCTCGCCAATTGGGGCGCCGAGCGGATCAAGAGCTTTCCGGACCTGCCGACGTTCCGGGAGCTCGGCTACAAGGACGTCGAGTTCTACATCTGGGCCGGGCTGTTCGCGCAGAGCGCGCTGCCGGGCCCGATCATGACGCGGCTGCGCGAGGCGATGGCGGACGCGGTGAAGGCGCCCGAGGTGATCAAGACTTTCGAGACCGCGGGCAGCCCGGTCGCCTACATGGACGCGCCGGAATTTTCGAAGTTCGTTGCCGACGACAGCGCGCGGCTGATCGCGGCAGTGAAGAAGATCGGCAAGGTCGAGTAGGCTCGTTGGGTCAAACCATAGCAACGCCCGGCGCATCGACCGGTGCAAAGCGCGCATCCGCCGGGGTGTCGAACACGACCAGGAAGTTCTGTCGCGCCACCGCCTCGGCCTTGGCGACGATTCCGGTGTTTCCGACCATCGCGGCGCGCGCCGCGTTGATCTCGGTGGCGCCGAGGAAGCGGCCTTTCTGGTAGCCGGTGAACAGATTGTTCAGCAGCGCGACATAGGCGGTCTGCAGGTTGGCATTCGCGGCGTTGCCGGCGGGCGGCTTCTGCAAATTGGTCGCGCGCAGATAGGCCGTCTCGGGATGGTTGCTCAGCCATTCCTGGATGTTGAGGAAGGTCTCGAAATGGTCTTCGCCTTCCGCGATCACGGAGCGGATCGCCTGCTTCCATTCGTCGGTGACGAACGGGGCGACATCGGCCGGCGGGAAGGTCAGCGTGGCGAGGATGTTGTTGTAGAGCCCGTCGACGCCGGTCGATTGCGCCTCGATCTGGATGAAGTCGGCGATCGCAGCGCGTGTCGCGGCGCGCGGATTGACGGCGCGGAACGGCCCGGGCTGGTGCGGCAACTGGCTGGCGACGCGCAGCGCCGGCGTGAATGTGCCGGCATTCGACAGGCCGCGGATCACGTCGTTGACGGCGCGGATGTGGCGCATCTCGCCGATCGCGATCCGCAGCAGCTCGGCCCGCGCCGCTCGGACATCGTCGCGCAGGTCGGCGGGGTTACCGAGAGAGGCATCATTGTCCGGCTTCAGCGAATAGGCAGCGGCGAGATATTCCTGCGCCACCGCGAGCTCGACGCCGGCGGCGTAGACGAGATTGGCCATCAGCTCGGCATGATCGGCGAATGGCGTGCCCACCACCGGGTTCTGCACGAACGGCGCGGTGATCTCGCGACGGCCGACCACGAAATGCAGCTCCTGCCAGCGATTGTTGATCTCGTAATGGCGCAGTTCGTCGGGCGAATCCTCCGTCGCCGGGTCCGGTGGCGTCGTGTTGATGGTCCGCGGACCGCCACGTTCCCATGGCACTGCCGCATTCCAGGGCTGGCTTGGCGGCGTGTTGGCAGGCAGTGCGGGTTGCACAATATCCGGGTGGTTCGATGCCCAGTAGAAACAGCCGCAGTCGCGGAAATCATGGGTCCACGGGCTGCACAGGGATTGCGAGAGTTCACCGGGTGAGAACGCTGCAGCGAGTGCGCCGTTGTCGTCGAGATAGCGCGCGCGCTTGCCGGTCAGCGTCGCAATCTGGGTTCCGTTGGCTCTAACGAAGGTGAGCGTGACGTCGCTGCCCTCCGTCAGCAGCCTGACGGCTGTCCAAATGTCCGGCGGCCGCCGACCGGGGCCGGTACTGGGTGTGCCGAGATCGCCACCGACGTTCAGGTCGGGCAAATCCAGATTGACCGCAAGCGATCCGAGAGCGCCGAAATCTCCGGCGAGCCGCGAGACCTGGACGGATCGGCCGGCAACGAGCTGGCTTGCAAGCGTGGAATAGACCGCGGCATCAGCCTGCGACAAGGTTCCCGCTGCGCGCGCGTGCGCGATGCCCTCGCTGTCAACGCTTGCGAGGCCCATCCGGTCGCTGATGTCGACCTCGAGGAACGGAAAAAAACGCCGCTCGAGGTTGCGCAGATCGCACTCCAGCCCCGGGAAGCAGTTGCCAATGCCGGATTCCAGCCGTGTCGAAGCTGGATTGCCCGGTGCGATCCGGGTGACGGTCAGCGGATCGGAAAATCGGCGAACCGCGGCGACGTTGCGTGCGACCAGTTTGGGTGGCTGAAGCGATGCCATCATGCGGCTCCCAAAAGCGGTTGATGGAAATGTTCGGGCCTTGCGTTGGACAGTTCGCAATAGCTTGCAAGGCAGAAGTCGAGCCAGGCGCGGATGAAATCGCAGCCGGCAACGCTTCGCGCCCTGGCTTCCTGGTGACAGCCTCCCGAGCACAGATAGCGGGCCCAGCAAAGGCGGCAATCCGTCTTGGCGTGCACATGTCTCTCCACGAGAAACGCGCGGCGTCGCTCGGCATCGAGCTGCGACGCCGAGCCGAGGCGATAGTCCGCATCGCCGACCGCGCGGTGACAGGCGTACCAGTCGCCATCGGCCGCGACCGAGAAGTAGCCGCCGCCGGCTCCGCAGGAATAGGGCGAGCTGGCGCCGGCATGGATCTGCTTCAACGCGATGGCAAGATTCGTCAGCCGGATCGGCAGGCCGCTTTTCGCGCGGACAAGTTCGCCTTGAGCGACGCCGATCAGTTGAGCGAGGTAGCGCGGCCAATCGTCATCGTGCAGCTCACTGCCGTCACGCGCGATCCGCAGCGGGGCGACGCCGGCCTCGGGGAATCCGAGTGACCACACGCCCTCGATGCGGCGGCCAAGATCGGGGCAGCCGGAACGCACCGTCATGCGCGCCGCAACCTTTGCCTGTCCTGGATCGGCCAGCAACGGTGCGACGCGTCTCACCAGTTGCGCGAAGCTGCCCGCGCCGTTCAGGCGCGGACGCTGGGCATCGTGGACGAGCGCATCGCCATCGATGCTGACGGTCACTGCAAAACGGTTGTTGCGAAACAGCGCGATGTCGGCCGCCGTGATCAGTGTACCGTTTGTGGTCATGGAATAGCGAACGTCGAGGCCGGATTGCTCCGCATGACGGCCGGCAAAGGCGACGATGTCGTTGATCAGACTACGGCTCCGCAGCGGCTCGCCGCCGAGAAAGCCGATCGTGATGGGGCGGGAGGGGTCGGCCTCCGCCATCAACCGTTCTACGGCGGCACGTGCGACATCAAAGGTCATGGTCGCGGCCTGCGCGCCTGCAAACCCGCCGCGGTCGGCGTAGCAGTAACCGCAGCTCAGATTGCATGATGAGCTGACGTTGAGCGACAGGCTTTGCGGTGCCGGGACGACGACGGCACCGAGATCATGCTCTTGCGCGGAGGGCTGACCGAGCATCGCGGCGAGCCGCCCGGTCTCCTGTGGATCGTCGTCGAGGCGTTCGGCGAGATCGGGCGGCAGGTCGAAAATTCGCGTGTACGGCACCACCAGCAGGTGATCGCCGGCGGCCGATCGGAAGCGCCTGAACAGTGGCGCCGCCGCATCGGCCGCGATGGTCGCGACATTGTGCATCAGGGCGTGCCCGCGGCGGCGTTGATCCGGGCCAGCACGTTCGCGCGTCTCGCGGCCGCGGAGCCCGACAGTTTGCGCGGCGGCGGTTGGCCGGCCGGTTGCGCGAATGCCGCGCCCTGCAGTTGCGCACGCTGCACCGTGCGGTCGACCCAGCGCATCAAGAGGTCGTACTGCCAGTTCGCCAGCGTCAGCGGCTGCGCGTTGGACTGGCGCATGAACGGCGGCATCCGCATTGATGTGGCGGGCGTACTTGGACTTTCGAAATCCTCGACCTCGAACGGAGGGCGCACCAGCGTCCTCAGGCGGTTCTGGTCGAGCGAAACAAGCTCGATCAGGCTTTGCAGGTCCGAAAGCGCGCGATGCCGCATTCGCGCATGTGCGCTGAGTGGAAGCGGATCGACCGTTGTCGGTGCCGGCAGCTTGAACAGCGGATTGCGCAGCGCGTCGCGCCCGCCCATCGCGCCGGTCGGTCGATCGCGAGCGCCGCCGTCGATGTCGTTGGCTCGGAGCTTGCCGGGCGGCAGAGTCGCTCCGTGTCCGCCGACCTGTATCTCGCGGCGATTGAAGTCGACATTGAAGAGCGAAACCGTCTCGTAGATGCGCTCGAACAGATCCTGGACCCAGCGATCGAGTGCCGCGTCGTCGAGATTGTTGTTGCGCGCGGCCGCATCCGCTTCGCGGTCATTCAGCTCATCGGCCGTCGAGAGGAACGGACGGCGGTCCGGAGCGAAATCGGGTGGGCCGACAAACGCCACGGATTTTGCCGTCAATGGCGGCAGGGCCGCACCTCGTTGCAGCGAGACCTCGAAATGCACCTCGCAGGTATCGTCGACGACACCCAGCGACGGACCTCTGCCCGCAGGCTGGCCCTGAACCGGGCTTTGCCGTTGATTGATCACATCGTAGGTGTCGCCCGGCTCAACAAGGTCATTGGTTGACGTTCCGCGCCAGCCGGCATTCCGGTTGAGAAAGGCGTTCTCCGGACGTACTGCCGGGGCCGGCCGCCCGTTTTGTGGAAGGGCCTGTGCCGCTTCCGGCGGACCGTAGAACAGACCCGTCGCCGGCATGTAGCGGAAACGAAGTGTTTCGACGTTGACGGAATCGGACCACGGCTCGTTGCCGGGTTGCGGAACGCTGCGCAGGATCTGAATGCTGCCGAGCGGGATGCTGCGGCCCACCGGGATCATCGGGTTGGTCGCCGTGGTTGGACTGGTGCCGAGAATCGGAATGCGCGCATTGTTGGTCGCGCTGACCGCAAGTGGCGGAAAGGTCCCGAAGGCCAGTTGCTTGTTGCTGGTGCGCCGCGCCGCCTTGAGATTCTGCGCGGTCACCTTGATCTGCAACGCCGCCAGCGCAAGGCCATTCGCCTGCAGCAGTGCCGGCGTCAGCGGAACGTCGCGCCAGTTCGCCGGTGGATCGCCGGCATCGCCGATCCGGGCCCAGATCTCATAGAACGGTGCGACCGGCCGGATCAAATCGCCGTCGCGGAACGTGACGCTGTCAGGCATGAACGGCGCCGGCGAGCCGTCGGGCTGCACCGCGATGGTCCAGGCCGGCGCGATCGAGGTCTCGCCATCTGCGCGCGGCGCCCTGGTGTCGATCCAGTCATAGGCGAATTGCGGTGTGGAAGAGCCGCCGAGTCGCGCAAAGGCGAGGGCGGGCGTGACGAAAAGGGCCTGGATCGAATCCGCCATGGGAGTGCTCCCACTTTGTCGTTGAAGAGCGTCGTTGAAGAACCTGTCGTTGAAGAACTTGTCGTTGAACAGCCTGTCGTGGAATCGAAAATCGTCGGATGCTCGGCAATTGACTGCGACGAGCATGCTATACGTGCCGCAACGAAGCAACCACAAATAGAATTGATCCGTGCGCGTGAACTGGTTCATAACGTCGCGCTTCGGACCGGTGGTTGTCGCTGCGGGACCGTCGATCCGCGGCGACTGAAACCGAAAAATTTCCTTCACGTTTAGTTGTGCGCGCGAACGATCCTTGGCCGCATTCATTTGCCAACATGCGTCTCAAAGCGTCGCGCGGAACCTCCGCGCCCATTGGAATCAGTGAGAGGACCCGATCATGCCAGCGCAGCGGATTGCCCTCGGCCTTGCGATCACGATCGGCGGCACGGCTGCCGCCATGACCCCAGTCCTGTCGCAAGAATATCGCGGAACCTGGGAACAGCAGATGGCCTGCACGCCGGATGTGTGGCGCCTGTGCAGCGATCAGGTCCCGGACGTCGGCCGCATTGTGGCCTGCCTGCGACAGAATACGCCGCAGCTTTCGAATGGCTGCCGCGCCGTGTTCGAATCCAATGCCAGCGCGCAACAGCAGGCGCCCGTCGGGCGCGGACAACAGCCGTCGATGCGGCAGCCGTCCATGCGCCCAAGTGCAACCCAACCGGCGCCGGTCGCGCCGCCGCCGCGGTCGTACGACGAGGACGACTAGACCTGAGGCATCGAGTCTTGCGGCTTGTGCTCGCAGACATCGACCCATTCGGCCGATGTCAGTTCCGCCATCCGCTCCGGCGTGATGCGCACCGCGCTGTGGGTTGAGCCCGCGGCCGGCACGACGACGTCGAACGCCTTCAGCGAGACGTCGCAATAGATCGGCAGCGGTGCCTTCAGCCCAAACGGGCAGACGCCGCCGACCTCATGCCCGGTGATCTCGGCGACCTCGTCGAGCCCGAGCATCTTCGGCTTTCCCCCGAACAGCGCCTTCACTTTCTTGTTGTCCATCCGCGAGGTGCCGCTGGTGACGATCAGCACGACGCGGTCGTTGACCCGCAAGCTGAGTGTCTTGGCGATCCGCGCCGGCTCGACGCCGTAGGCCTCGGCTGCGAGCACGACGGTCGCGGAGCTGATGTCGGATTCGATCACGGAAATGTCGGGCGCCTTCTCGGCGAAGAAGGCGCGGACGGAGGCGATGCTCATTGACCTTAAGACCTTGCGGACACCAAAGCGGGAAGCTCGGAGAGGGCGTGGATGCGGTGATCGGGGTGAACACCGAGTTCGTCCATCTGGGTACGCAACGTCTTGAACATCGTCAACGGGGCGACGGTCTCGCTCTCGACGCAGGCGAGCGCCATCGCCTCCGGCGTCACCCGCTCGATCCAGGCGACGTTCAGCCCGAACGCCTTGGCGCCGCAGACGTCCCAGGGATTTGACGAGATGAACAGCACCTCAGCGGGCGGGGTGTGCAGCACCTTCTCGATCAGCGCGTAGGCGGCGGGATCGGGCTTGAAGACCTTCTTCGCATCGACGCTGATGGTCGCGTCGAGCACGCGCTCGAGCCCTGTGTTGCGCACCAGTGCGTTCAGCATGTCGGGACTGCCGTTGGAAAGGATCGCGAGCTTGCGATCCTTCAGCGCCTCGAACATCGAGAGCGCATCCGGATAGAGCGCGAGATGTTGGTACTTGTCGATGATGCGCGCGAACGTCGGCTCGTCATATTGCAGCCCGAGCGAGCGCAGCGTGTAGACCAGCGCATCGCGCGTCACGACCGCAAAATCCTGGTAGCGTCCCATCAGCGAGCGCAGCCAGCTGTATTCGAGCTGCTTGATGCGCCAGACCTGGGTGATGAGCTCGCCATAGCCGGGGAACGCATCCTCGGTGACGTCCGCCACCGACTGGACATCATAGAGCGTGCCATAGGCATCGAAGACGACGGCTTTGATGGTCATTGTGGTTTCTCTTGCCCGCCGATCGTCGCATACAGGAATTTGCGCAAGGCGTCGATGGACTGATCCCGCACCACCTCGTTGAATTCGAGGCGGTGGCCGAGCAACTGCCCGGGCGTGCGGTATTGCGGCACGTCGAAATTGTGATAGGCGCCGGGATAGACGATCAGCTCGATCGGATGGCCCTGACCTTTCTGGCGCGAGATGCCGTAATCGTCGCGGCCCTCGGCGAGGTTCCGGCAGTCCTTTGCCGGCGTCCAGTCGTCGAGCTCGCCGACCATGATCAGGGTCGGCACCGTCATGTTGCCCTGGATGCCGATGCAGGGCGGGTAGAAGCCGACGGCGGCGCGGAATTTCTGCGTGGCGTTGCGCTCGATCGCGCCGCGCTCGACCGAGAACAGCGCGAGCCACGCGCCTTGCGAGAATCCGACCACCGCGACGCGGGCCGGATCGACCGACGGCTGCTGCGCCAGATAACTCAGCGCGCGATAGGCGTCATGGACGGTCGCAGCCGACGCGCCGGTCGTGCAGGCGTTGCTGATGCCGCGCGGTCCGAACCGGTCGACGGTGAGGGTGACGTAGCCGAGCGCCGCAAGCCGCTTGCCCCAGCGTTCGTCGAGCTCCCGCCACAGCCCGCTGCAGCCGTGCAGCAGCACCACGGCCGGCGCAGGGCCGGGCCCGTCCGGCCGGCGCAGATAGCCCTGCAATGCTTGCGGGGTCGCCAGCGGACTTTCGAATTCGACCAGCGCAGCGGGCGCGTCGGTGGCGGCCACACTGCGCGTACTCGCGCTCCCGATCAGGAGTGCGGCGAGGGCGGCGGCAAGTCTGGCGATGGTCATCGCGAACCACCTCGCAAGCTTGCCGCCGATGATACGCCTTTAGATGCCCAAAATCTTCCGCGCGTTGGCCTTCATCACCTTGGGCCGGATCTCCTCGCGGATGTCGAGCTTGGCGAAATCGGCGAGCCAGCGGTCCGGCGTGATCACCGGCCAGTCGGAGCCGAACAGCATCTTGTCCTGCAGGATCGAGTTGATGTAGCGCACCAGGATCGGCGGGAAATATTTCGGCGACCAGCCCGACAGGTCGATATAGACGTTCGGCTTGTGGGTCGCGACCGACAGCGCCTCTTCCTGCCAGGGGAAGGAGGGATGCGCGAGGATGATCTTGAGGTCGGGGAAATCGGCCGCGACGTCGTCCATGTACATCGGGTTGGAATATTTCAGCCGCATCCCCATGCCGCCCGGCATGCCGCTTCCGACGCCGGTCTGGCCGGTGTGGAACAGCGCGATCGCGCCGCCCTCGTTGATGGCTTCATAGAGCGGATAGGCCATGCGGTCGTTCGCGTAGAAGCCCTGCATGGTCGGGTGGAATTTGAAGCCGCGAACGCCGTATTCCTCGATCAGCTTGCGCGCCTCGCGCACGCCGAGCTTGCCCTTGTGCGGGTCGATCGAGACGAACGGGATCAGCACGTCGAGATGGTCGGAGGCGACCTCGAGCATTTCGTAATTGTTGTAGCGGCGGAAGCCGGTCTCGCGCTCGGCGTCGACCGGGAAGATCACCGCCGCGATGTTCTTGGCGCGATAGTAGGCCGCGGTTTCCGGCACGGTCGGCGGATGCTTGTGCGGCGACTTGAAATATTCCGCCATCCGCTCCTGGAAGTCGTCATAGCCGTCGTCGCCATGCAGGCCGCAGGGCTCCTCGGCATGGGTGTGGATGTCGATGGCTGTGACCTTCTCGATATCGGGCAGTTTGAGCTTGGGCATAGGGCTTCCCCGGCGCTTGATTTTTCGGTCTGGCAAATTGATTATACTATATAACGAATTCCGCAAGACGACAGAATAAAATTGGCGGAGCAACAGGGGAGGGCGGTATGGCCGAACCGGCAGGATTCGAGACCGATTTCTGGAAGGACGCCAATTTGCGCAAGGTCTGGGAAGACATCGTCCCCGGCGAGCCGCGCAAGACCATCCCGTATACGCTGACCCCCGAGGCGATCGCGCTCTACTGCAAATCGGTCGGCGAAACCCATCCGCTCTATTTCGACGAGGCCTATGCCAAGACCACCCGCTACGGCGGGCTGATCGCGCCGCCCTCGATCCATATCCTGCTGATGTTCTCCTGCACGCCGGCGGACGACTGGATGCGCTCGCCGGGCACCGTCAATGCCGGCCAGTCGTGGAGCTACAACATCCCGGCGCGGCCGAACGATGTGATCACGCTGCACGCCCGCGCGCTCGACAAGTTCATCAAGCGCGAACGGCTGTTCGTGGTGCACGACAACGTCTTCTTCAACCAGCACGGCGACGTGATCTGCTCGGGCCGCGGCTGGACCATCCGGCCCAAATGAAAAGCAAATGTGATGGGGATGCAAATGACAACCACGTTCGAAACCCTCACCGCCGGCGACGTCATCGACGGCCCGTCATTCGCCGTCAGCCGCGAATCCATCCGCCTGTTCTGCGATGCGTCGCTCGACTACAACCCGCTGCATCTCGACGACGACTACATGAAGGGCAATTTCGGCAAGACCCATTTCGGCGGCATCATCATGCACGGCATGAACAATTTCGGGCTGATCTCGCGCATGATCACCGACTGGGCCTATCCGCTCGGCGCCATCCATCGCCGGCTGGAGACGCGCTGGATCAAGCCGGTGAAACCGGGCGACGTGATCCGGCCGACCGGCATCGTCAAATCGAAACAGGCGAGCGCGAAGTCGCGCTGGGTGCTGCTCGATGTCATGGTGCGCAACCAGAACGACGAGAAGGTCGCCACCGGCGAGGCGATGGTCGAGTTCCCGCACGACTGAGAGGCGCTCAATCGCGAAATCGTGTTCGGGAGAGTGTCCGCCGCGTGTGAGGCAAATCATACGGGCGAGGTAATTGTCGCGTCATGATGCAACCTTTAATTGCTAAACCCATGGCATGAAAGGTTCGCATCATGGCCAACACAGAGCCCAACCTCTATGAGGTTCACGGTCACGGCATCCACGTCACCTATTCGACGACGAGCATCACCGGCAAGCCGCTGTTCAACTATCACGACGCGGCGCAGACCAAGAATTTTTCCGGCGACCAGATCCAGGTCCAGGAGTCGATCCTCGGCAAGCTGGTCAGCGTCTTCCTGATGCGGACCATCGATGGTCCCTCGACTTCATTCACGCTGCTGGTGCCGAACGTCCGCCTGCCGCCCGCCGACAGCGCCAACATCTCGACCGAGGGCATCACCACGCTGCACAAATTCTCGATCATCGGCCCGCCGGTCGGGCAGACCGAGCTCTACACGGTCCATCCCCTGCACGGGACGGCACGATTCGTGGCGTTCTGACGGCCGCCATGGCGTGACGCCGGGCCTGTCCCCGGCGAATGGTGGCCTCACAGGCAGCCGGGAGAAGCTGGTCGATCTCCCGGCTGCCTGGATTCTTCCAGTGATTTCAAGGCCGCCAAGTCCGGTTCCACCGCCGGCCAGGCGTGGAATCCTTAAGCCCTTCGGTTGACAGTCGGCCGTCCGATGGCTTAGAAACCGCCCCGTCCCGGGCGGCAGGCCGCTTTTCGGGATAAATCCCATTTTGCCACACTCGGGAGCCGATCAATCGGCACTGATCCGGTGGCATTGATCAGGTTCGGCCTCCAACACGGGCCTTTCGAAGCAACAGGATTGGTCCCATGAAGGTCCGTAACTCGCTGAAATCGCTGCGTGGCCGTCACCGCAACAACCGTCTGGTCCGTCGCAAGGGCCGGGTTTACGTGATCAACAAGGTGCAGCGCCGCTTCAAGGCGCGCCAGGGCTAAGCGGCCCGCCACCTCTCACGCTTTCACAGGTCTTTGACGCCGCGCTGCTTTGCAGTGCGGCTTTGTGCGTCTAGACTTCGGTCCATGGGATTGAATCTCCTTGGGCTGAGCGCCCGCCGGCTTGCGATCGTCATCGCCGCGCTTCTCGTTGCGCCTGTCGTGGCTTCCGCCCAGGAAGACCCGCGGGTCATCCCGCCGCCTCGAACCCAGAAGAAGCTGCCGGAAGCGCCGAGCAAGCTGCCGAAGGTGCCGGCCGACCGCACCCGCGGGCTGGATTTCCTGTTCGGCGCGCTGAAGGCTGCCCCCGATGAGGCCAGCGCCAAGCATGTCGAGGCGCGGATCTGGGCGATGTGGCTGCAGACGCCGAGCGACACCGCCTCGCTGCTGATGACCCGGGCGAAAGCCGCGCTCGATGCCCAGAATATCGATGTCGCGCTGAAACTGCTCGATGCCGTGATCAAGCTCCGGCCCGACTACATCGAGGCCTGGAACCGGCGCGCCACGATCTACTATCTGAAGAACGACTACGCGCACTCGCTGCAGGATATCCGCCAGGTGCTGGCGCGCGAGCCCCGCCATTTCGGCGCGCTGGCAGGGCTCGGCATGATCATGCAGGATCTCGGCGAGGAGAAGCGGGCGCTGGAGGCGTTCCGCAAGGCGCTGGCCGTCAATCCGTACCTGGAGAAGGTGCCTGGCATGGTCAAGCAGCTCTCCGAAAAGATCGAAGGCCGCGATATCTGATCGCCCGCCATTAACTACAAATCGCAGTCCACAGGCGCCTTGCGGGAACGTGACTCACGCGGGCGCGTCGTCGCGCCGTAAAATCCGCGCCGTCTAACCATGCGCAGGAGCAAGGCGATGAAATCGGTGCTGCTGGTCAGTGCGATGCTGCTAGCCGGTGCAACATGCGCATTCGCCGACGGACTGTTCTGGGTGGTCGGCAACCGCGCCTCGGGTCGCTGTGACATCGTCACCAGCAATCCCGTCATCATCGGCGACATCTGGTTCGGCGACGGGCCCTACAGGTCGATGGCGGACGCCAAGCTCGCGCGCTCGACGATCCGAGCCTGTCCCAAGGATGAACCGAAGGACGAGCCGTCTGAGAACGGCGGCGAGAACGAAAACGAGGGCGAAGCGCGTTAAGTCGAACTCTTGAGACCTAGTGCAGGAATTTGCCGCGCGCGGCGGCGTCCTCGCCGATAGCCGCATAGAACTGCTGCAGCTCGGCTTCCAGGTGCTCGTTGACCATCAACAGCGCCTTGAGGGCTCCGCGCAGGTCGCCATTGCAGCTTGCCACGATCTGATCGATGGCCGCATCGCTGGGATCGGTAATCATTTGCTACTCCTCCGATGAGTCCCGGTGAACTCTTGGTCCAAATTCCCGTTCCTGTGGACATAGTGGACAGGTCCGGAAATCTTTCATTTGTGATCAAGCAGTGCGTCTGATGGCAAAATTGCCACCGCCAATGTATGAAATTGCTAATGACGCTGGTATGAACCCGCTATCCACAGGCCGGGCGTACTGTGGACAAGTCGGCCAATCGCAGCGGATTCGACCGGTTTTGGCCGAAAACCAGCGAAACCGGCCCGCGGGAGCGCCGTAATTCGCTGGTGCAAAACATCATCCG
Organism: Bradyrhizobium jicamae; assembly: GCF_018130695.1. Taxonomy (GTDB): domain Bacteria; phylum Pseudomonadota; class Alphaproteobacteria; order Rhizobiales; family Xanthobacteraceae; genus Bradyrhizobium; species Bradyrhizobium jicamae_B. The sequence continues at coordinate 148,999 of NZ_JAFCJX010000018.1, forward strand.
GACGCTGTCGATGCTGATTGTGATTGCCGTGGTCGCGCTGGGGGCCCTGGCGCTGGCAACGCAGATCGGCGTTGTGTGGCTCGAGCGCGCCTTTCCCGCACAGGGCAAGATGATCGAGGTCGCCGGCGCCACGCTGCATGTCGTCGAGCGCGGTTCGCGCGAGGCTGGACCCGCGATCGTGTTGCTGCACGGTGCCAGCTCCAATCTTCACGCGATGGATGTGCTGGCCGATGGCCTGGCGAAGACCCACCGCGTGATCCTCATCGATCGTCCCGGCCACGGCTGGAGCACGCGCGCGCATGTCGAGGATTCCACGCCTGCGATCCAGAGCCGGATGATTACCGAGGCATTGGCAAAACTCGGCGTCGGCAAGGCGATCGTGGTGGCGCATTCCTGGGCCGGCGCGCTCGGCCTGCGCATGGCGCTTGACGATCCCGGGCGCGTCGCGGGCCTCGTGCTGCTCGCGCCGGTGGCCTATCCCTGGAGCGGCGGCGTCGGACGCTACAACAACTGGATCTCGACGCCGGTGATCGGCCCGCTGCTCGCACACACGATCACGCTGCCGCTCGGTCTGCTGGCGACGACATCAGGCGTGCGCGGCGTGTTCGCGCCGCAGCCGATGCCGGATGATTTTGTCGGCAGCAGCGCGACGCAGCTGCTGTTGCGCCCGCGCGAATTCATCGCCAATGCGCGCGATCTCGTGACGCTGAAGGCTGCCGTCGCCGGGCAGTCGCCGCGCTACGCCGAGATCACGGCGCCGATCACGATCATCATAGGCGATATCGACAAGACGGTGTCGACCAACATCCACTCCCGCCCGCTCGCCGCTACCGCGCCGAACGTAAAGCTGATCGTGCTGCCCGGCATGGGCCACATGGTGCAGTACGCGGCGACGGATCTGGTGGTGGCGGAGATCGAGGCGATGGCTCGGTCTCTGAGCGGCAAGGCAACGAAGGACGAGCGGTCGCTCAGCCAAGCGGACGAACGTTGAGGATCACGCGGCCTTTCCAATCGGCTTCGCGCGCTCGATACGCTTGCGCTCGGCAGGTGAGTTCATCGCTTGCCAGAGGTCAGTGCGCCGCTGAACGTTCAGCCAGAATTCCGGGCTATTGCCGAAGACGCGAGCGAGAATGAGCGCGGTGGCCGCGGTGACATTCCGACGGTCGTTGCAGAGTTCGTTGACGTGCCTGCGCTGAACGCCCATCGCCTCGGCAAGGGCGCCTTGGGTCAAACCCAATGGGGTCATGAACTCTTCGCGGAGAATTTCACCGACAGTGGCGGGTTTGCGTTTGGTCGTTAGCATGGCCCTGTTCCTGCATCATCGGTAGCTGTGGTCGTCGAGGTAAACGTCCTGCGCTTCACCCCTAGCTCCCGACCACCGAAAAACAAGGCGCCATTGACGGTTCACGCGAATCGAATGCAGCCCTGCCAGATTGCCACGCAATTTCTCGAAATGATTGCTGGGTGGGACCCGCAAATCCTGATCGGTCGTCGCGTCGTCAAGCATCTGGAGTTTACGGAACAGCCGGCCTTCCAGGTCAGAAGGGATATTCCGCGATCTCACATCTTCGGTGAAGAATGCGCGCAGCCATTCGTCCCGGAAGCTCAGGATCATCGGATATCGGCCCCTGATGATCCAGTGTACCACGCTATGGTACAGAACTGCAACGCCGTGTAACCGGCGTTGCAGTTCGAGGGCATTACGCGCCCTTACTTCTGCTTGCCGTCCTTGTCGAACGACGAGACGTAGGCCCAGAGATTGTTGATCTCGTTCTCGCTCTTGATGCCGGCGAAGGCCATCTTGGTGCCGGGGATCTTGGCCTTCGGATCCTTGATGTATTCCTTGAACGTGGCTTCGTCCCAGGTGATGCCGGAATTCTTGTTCGCGTCCGTATAGCTGTAGTCCGGCGCGCTACCGGACTTGCGGCCGTTCAGGCCGTTGAGCTCGGGGCCGACCTTGTTCTTGGCGCCTTCGCCGATCGCGTGGCAGGCGAGGCACTTGTTGAAGGAGGTCTTGCCGGCGGCGACGTCCTGGGCCAGCGCGGAGGACGCGGAAGCCAGCGATGTCACGACCGCCAGCACACTCAAGGTCGATATCTTCATGTGGAGCTCTTCGTTTCTTCCCATATGGATGACGCGGACGCTTGTGGCACGGCCCGCTTTGGTTGGACAAGCCACGAAACTTTGACAGGTTCCGCGGGCCACGGCTTGCCCAAGAGAGAACTCGCGCTAGCGCGGGAAGGCAATCCGACCTTCGGTCGGCCTACCCAAAACCCGGCAGACGTGGTTGATTGCGCTAACAAATCGACGAGGAATTCCCGATGTCCATCATGATGCCCGCAGCCGACCAGGCGGTGCTGGGCCGCCGCGCCGAAATCGTGGCGGCGCTGCGGGCGATCGTGCCGGGCGAGGGGGTGATCGACTCTGCCGCCGAACTGCAGGTCTATGAGTCCGACGGCCTGACCGCCTATCGGCAGCCGCCGATGGTCGCGGTGCTGCCCGACACCACCGAGCAGGTGTCGCGCGTCCTCAAATATTGCCATGCAGAGGGCATCAAGGTGGTGCCGCGCGGCTCCGGCACCTCGCTGTCGGGCGGCGCGCTGCCGCTCGTCGATGGCGTGCTGCTGGGCCTGGGCAAGTTCAAGCGCATCCGCGAGATCGACTTCGACAACCGCGTCGTCGTCACCGAGCCCGGTGTCACCAACCTTGCGATCAGCCAGGCGGTGGCGCATGCCGGCTTCTATTACGCGCCCGATCCGTCGTCGCAGATCGCCTGCTCGATCGGCGGCAATGTCGCGGAGAATTCCGGCGGCGTGCATTGCCTGAAATACGGCATGACCACCAACAACGTGCTCGGCTGCGAGATCGTGCTGATGAACGGCGAGATCCTGCGGATCGGCGGCAAGGGGTGCGAGAATTCCGGCTACGACCTGATGGGCATCATCACCGGCTCGGAAGGGCTGCTCGGTGTCATCACCGAGATCACCGTACGCATTCTGCAGAAGGCGGAGACGGCGCGGGCGCTGATGGTCGGGTTTGCCGAGGTCGAGGCCGCCGGCCAATGCGTCGCCGACATCATCGGCGCCGGCATCATCCCGGGCGGCATGGAGATGATGGACAAACCCGCGATCCACGCCGCGGAAGCCTTTGTCCATGCCGGCTATCCGCTCGACGTCGAGGCGCTGTTGATCATCGAGCTCGACGGCCCGCAGGTCGAGGTCGACGAACTGATCACGCGGGTCGAGACCATCGCCAAGCGCTGTGGCTCGGTGACGCTGCAGATCTCCAATTCGGAGGCCGAGCGCAATCTGTTCTGGGCCGGCCGCAAGGCGGCCTTCCCGGCGGTCGGACGGATCTCGCCCGACTATCTCTGCATGGACGGCACCATCCCGCGCGGCGCGCTGCCGAAAGCGCTGGCGCGCATCCGCGAGCTCTCCGAAAAATACGGCCTCGGCGTCGCCAATGTGTTCCATGCCGGCGACGGCAATCTGCATCCGCTGATCCTCTACGATGCCAATCAGCCCGGCGAGATGGAGAAGGCGGAAGCTTTCGGCGCCGACATTCTGCGCTGCTGCGTCGAGCTCGGCGGCGTGCTCACCGGCGAGCACGGCGTCGGCATCGAGAAGCGCGATCTGATGCCGGAGATGTTCTCGGAGGTCGATCTGAACCAGCAGCAGCGCCTGAAATGCGCCTTCGACGCGCAGGGCCTGCTCAATCCGGGCAAGGTTTTCCCGACCCTGCACCGCTGCGCCGAACTCGGCCGCGTCCACGTGCATGCGGGCAGGCTGGCGTTTCCGGATATTCCGCGGTTCTGAGCAGATGAGGACGTCGGTGCGGTGACAGGCCATGGCTGACATCTCACCGGACGCGACGGCGGCGACGCCTCAACCGCGCTCCTCGCGGCTCCTGTTCATCGACAACATGCGCTGGTCGATGATCATCCTCGTGCTCAGCATGCACGCCTGCGACACCTACAGCCCGTTCGGCAATTGGTACTATGTCGACCGGACGGCGAGCGGGCTTGGCACAATGCTGGCGTTCGGCGTCTATCAGAATTTTCTGCAGGCCTTCTTCATGGCCGCGCTGTTCTTCATCGCGGGCTATTTCGCGGCCGCGGCGTTCGATCGCAAGGGATTTACATCCTTCGTCCGCGACCGTTGCCTGCGGCTCGGCGTGCCGACGCTGCTCTATATGTTCGTGATCGGTCCGCTGACCCAGTATTTCCTGTCCTGGACCTGGGGCAATGGCGGCTTTGGCCATCAATGGCTGAAGCACCTCAGGGACGGCGAATGGCTCTCGGAAACCGGGCCGATGTGGTTCTGCGCCGTGCTGCTGCTGTTCTCGATTCTCTACGGCCTCGGCCGCATGACGGGATGGCGCGAACCCAAGGTGACGCTGGGCGATGACCGCGCGAGCCGCCTGGGGATCGCCGGCTTTGTCACGGTCATGGCGGCCGCGACATTCCTGGTCCGGGTCGTCATCGACGGCGGCGCCTCGGTGCTCAACGTCCATCCCGGCGACCTGCCGCAATATGTGCTGATGTTCGCCGCCGGCGTGCTCGGCCATCGCGGCAATTGGCTTGTGGGCTTGCCCGAGCGCGTTTGTGTCCGCACGGCGTGGTTTGCCCTGGCGGCTTCGGTCCCGCTGATCGCTGCGCTCATCCTGTTCGGTGGCGGCCTGCAGGGCGACACCGCGCGCTATTCCGGCGGCTTCAATCTTGTCAGCGCATGCAAGTGCCTGTGGGAGGCGCTGATCTGCGTCGGCATGGGATTGATGATGCTCGCCGTCTACCGGCGCCATTTCGATTGGCAGGGGCCGATCTCGAAATGGCTGTCGGACAACGCCTTCGGCGTCTATCTGATTCATCCACCGATCCTGATCGGCGCTGCGATCCTGCTGCATACGCTGGCATGGAACGGACTTGCCAAGGCCTTGCTCCTGACGGCGGTCGCGGCCGCAGGCAGTTTCGCGGCCTCCGCCCTCGTGCTGCGCAAATCGCCGTTGCGCGCCATCGTCTAACCCCGGATGGCGCGGCGGAGGCCGCGCCACCCGGTTCAAGCCGCAACGCTTACAGCAGCGCGTATTGCGCGCGTTCGCGTTTCGCCAGCAGTGGCAGCGCCTGCTCGGCGATGTAGGTCTTGAAGTAGGCGCTCTCCATGTGCGCCTTCAGCGCCGCCTCGTCCTGGAACAGCTCGTAGAACAGGAACTGCGCCGGATTGTCCTTGTTGCGGCCGATCAGGAACAGCTTCGCGCCGGGATCCTTCTGGGCCTCGGGCAGGAAGCGGTCGAGGATCTCGGCGATCCTGTCGGCCTGTCCGTCCTTGGCTTCCCACTGCGCCACCACCAGCAGGCCGCCGGTGTTGACAGCGTCGCTGATCGTCCTTGTGCTCATCGCATAGTGCTTCATGCCAGTTCCTCCATTGCTCGGCTGTGATCGGGATTGCGACACGATCCAGGGCGAGACGCCGGCGATTGCCATCATCGCGGCGATTCTGCCGATGGCCGATCGTCTCGAGGGCATCGCCGTGAACGCGACTTTCGAACGCTTCATCATCATCTCCATTGTCTCGCGGATCGAACCGCGTGCAGGACATAGGAGATCGGTCGGCGCGCTCGGTTCGCCCGGCATCGAAGTGTCGATGTCGTGAACAGTTCGATCATGATCGAAGCGTCGCAGCCGGATGCCGTGCGACAAGCAGGATGGATTATTGTCGGGAGGAGGCCATGCCGACCATCGCACGCGAGCTTGCCGAACTGGCCGCGCTGATCGCCGATCCCGGGCGCGCGCTGATCCTGTCACGGCTGATGGACGGGCGCGCCCAGACGGCGAGCGAGCTCGCGCAGGTTGCGGGCGTCACGCCGCAGACGGCGAGCTGGCATCTTGCGAAACTTGCACGACAGGCTCTTCTGAAGGCCGAGCGGCGCGGCCCGCGCCGGCTCTACCGCCTCGCCACCCCGCTGGTGGCGCAAATGCTCGAGGGCATGATGACGGTCGCCGCCACCGGTCCGCAAGCGGCGCGGCCGCCGGCGCGGATCGACGCCCAGATGCGGCGGGCGCGGACTTGCTACGACCATCTTGCGGGCGAGCTCGGCGTCGCCGTGACCGACGCGATGTGCCAGCACGGCCATCTCGTTCTCGATCACGAGAGCGGCGAACTGACCGCTGCGGGCACGGCATTCCTGAGCGGCCTCGGCGTCGATCTCCGTCCGGCGGCGCGTCACCGCCGCCTGCTGTGCCGGCCCTGTCTCGATTGGAGCGAACGACGGCCACATCTGGCGGGCCGGGCAGGGGCCGCCATCGCAGACCTCGCGCTGCAACGGGACTGGATCCGCCGCCGGCCGCAGGGCCGTTCCGTCGAAATCACCGATGCGGGGCTCACGGCATTCAGGACACTGTTCGGCGCGCGCATTTGATTTCGGCGCCGACTTTCTTTACCCGTCAAAGGCGTGGATACGCTCAAGGTCAGAGACGCCAAAGACGTCGAGGATGCGGTGCGCGCGGCGATCGCCGGCGAGCAGCCGCTCGAGATTATCGGTCATGGATCGAAGCGCGCGATCGGTCATCCGATGGCGACCAATGCGGTGCTCGACCTCTCGGGCCTGAATGCCGTCGTCGGCTACGAGCCGAATGAATTGATCGTCACGGTGCAGGCGGGCGCGCCGCTGGCCGACCTGCAATCGATGATCGACGCCAAGAACCAGCAATTCGCCTTCGAGCCCATGGATACGTCGGTGCTGCTGGGCACGTCGGTATCAGGCACCATTGGCGGCATGATCGGGGCGGGACTGGCCGGACCCCGCCGTATCCGGGCCGGTGGCGCTCGCGACCATCTGCTCGGGGCGCATGCGGTGTCCGGCTTCGGCGACAGCTTCAAGACCGGCGGCAAGGTGGTGAAGAACGTCACCGGCTACGACCTCTGCAAGCTGCTGGCGGGGTCCTGGGGCACGCTCGCCGTGATGACCGAGGTGACGCTGAAGGTGATGCCGAAGCCGGAGGCCGAGCGTACCCTGGTCCTGCGCGGCCTCGACGATATCGCGGCCAACAAGGCGATGACGGCCGCGCTCGGCTCGCCCTTCGATGTCTCCGGCGCGGCGCATCTGCTGCATCAGGCGTTTCGATCAGGGACAGGGGCGCTGGCCGAGCTCGCCTCGTCGGAACAATCGGTGACGCTGGTCCGGCTTGAGGGCATCGCGGCCTCCGCCGCGCATCGTGCCGCTTCGCTCGCCAAGACGCTGGCCTCGTTCGGAGTCGTCGACCTGCTCGAAGACGGCCCTTCGCTGGCGGCCTGGGCGGCGCTGCGCGACGTGCAGCCGTTTGCCGCCAATGGCGCGCTCGGGGCCTGCCCGGTCTGGCGCATCGTCTGTCCGCCGGCGTCCGGCGGCACGCTCGGCCAAAGGCTGGTGCACGAGACCGGTGGCGACGTGATCTATGACTGGGGCGGCGGGCTGATCTGGCTTGCGCTGCCGCCGAAGGCCGATGCCCATGCTGCCTCGGTGCGCGGCCATGTCGAGGCCGCCGGGGGCCACGCCACGCTGATCCGCGCCGCCGACGAGGTGCGCCGCAACGTCGACGTGTTCCATCCGCAGGCGGCAGGTGTTGCCGCGCTCGGCGAGCGCGTCCGCAACAGTTTTGATCCCAAGACCATCCTGAACCGTGGCCGGATGCGGCGAGGCGGGGCCGCATGAAGACCGAATTCTCGCTGGCGCAACTCGCCGATCCCAACATCAAGGAAGCCGACAAGATCTTGCGCGCCTGCGTGCATTGCGGCTTCTGCACCGCGACCTGTCCGACCTACGTCCTGCTCGGCGACGAGCTCGATAGCCCGCGCGGGCGCATCTATCTGATCAAGGAGATGCTGGAGAAGAACAAGCCGCCGACCGCTGACGTGGTCAAGCATATCGACCGCTGCCTGTCGTGCCTGGCCTGCATGACCACCTGCCCGTCGGGGGTGAATTACATGCACCTCGTCGACCAGGCCCGGGTCCGGATCGAGCGCGACTATTCGCGGCCGCTGCCCGAGCGGCTGCTGCGGTCGGTGCTGGCGTTCGTGCTGCCGCGGCCTGGGCTGTTTCGCATCAGCATGATCCTGGCGGGGCTGGCGCGACCGGTCGCGGCGCTGCTGCCGACCCCGGCCATGAGCGCATCGAGCCCGGGCCTTCTGCGACGCATCAAGGCGATGCTGGCGCTGGCGCCGCGCGGCCTGCCGCAGCCGGGACCAGCAGGGGGAACCGTGTTCGCGCCCTCAGGCAAGCGGCGCGGCCGCGTCGCGCTGCTGCAGGGCTGTGCCCAGCAGGTGCTGGCGCCACGCATCAACCAGGCCGCGATCAACGTGCTGACCCGCCATGGCATCGAGGTCGTGCTGGTCAAGGACGAGCAATGCTGCGGCGCGCTGACCCATCACATGGGGCAGGACGAGGATGCGCTGTCGCGCGCGCGGGCCAACGTCACCGTGTGGCAAAGGGAAGCGGAAAGGAGCGGGCTCGACGCCATCCTGGTCACCACCTCCGGCTGCGGCACGGTGGTCAAGGACTATGGTTATCTCTTGCGCGAGGACCGCGAATTCGCGGCGTCCGCTGCGCGGATCTCGGCGCTGACCAAGGACATCAGCGAGTATCTCGCAGGCCTCGAGCTGACGCCGTCGACGCAGAACGGCGACGTCACCATCGCCTATCACTCAGCCTGTTCGCTGCAGCATGGACAGAAAATCAGAGAACTTCCGAAAGAATTGCTTTCCAAGAATGGATTCGTGGTGAAAGATGTGCCTGAGAGCCATTTGTGTTGCGGTTCGGCGGGGACCTACAACATTCTCCAGCCAGACATTGCGAGCAGATTGCGCGATCGCAAGGTCGCCAACATCGCTAGCGTCAAACCGGACATGATCGCTGCGGGCAATATTGGCTGCATGGTTCAGATTGCCGGTGGTACGTCAGTTCCTGTTGTGCACACGATTGAGCTTCTCGATTGGGCGACAGGAGGTCCCCGGCCAGGATTGAATTGATCGACTGCCACTCGAGCATGATCCGGACCTGGAGCTTTGCGTTGACGCAACGTGGGGACCCTCGCTCCGACAGGATGATGCCCGACACGCGATGAGAGATCGGTCTTGCGAGGCCGCCACTCCGTTCCGGCATTCGCTCAGTTCGCTGCGCCCGGCGACCCTTCATCTGCGGCAACAGGAGGACCATGATGGCGAAGGCGAAGAAGGCTAAGAAAAGCAAGAAGGCCAAAAAGGCCAAGAAGGCGGTAGCAGCCAAGAAGTCTGCCAAGAAGTCGGCGAAGAAGGCCAAGAAGGCCCCGAAGAAAGCCGCCAAGAAGGCGGCCAAGAAATCTGCAAAGAAAGCGGCGAAGGCGGCTCCGAAGAAAGCCGCCAAGAAGAGCGCGCCGAAGAAGGCGGCTCCCAAGGCCAAAGCTCCCAAGGTCAAAGCTCCCAAGGCCAAGGCGCCGAAGCCTGCAGCGCCTCCGCCTGCTGCGTCGCAGCCCGAGCCGCAGCCGGCTCCGAGCTGGGCCAGCCCGACCCAGGAGGCCGCGCCCTCCATGGGTGGCGCGTCCGATGGTGCCGGCGGGTAGCTCCAGGCTGCTCACGGCGACGATCGAACAGAATCCAGGAAGCCGCAGCGGGTCGCCGCTGCGGCTTTTCTCATGGGCAAGTGGTTTTTCTCATGGGCAAGTCTTCTCATGGGCGAGTCTCGCGCGAGCAGGTCGCGTGCCGAATCGCGTGGTTCTACGGATGGTTGATTCGCGCCACGACGGGCGTGGAAGAACGCCGATCGCGCTGGTGCTGGGTTCCTGCTGTCACCCAACCGACACGCGTTGCACGCGAGTCTGTTGTGGGAATGCAACACCGCCCGACAACCTTACGCGAAACTGCCAAAACGCCTAAAAAGTCAGCAGCTGCTTGTCTTTTTCGCTTCACCGCGATGAGCCCGCGTTTCACATTGGCCACACGCAATTTGGATGCACCGGTTTTCGCTTTGCCCTGGGGGGCCACGAGGCTGGGCTGTTCTTGAAAGTGATGGGGACCGTCATGAAGAAACTGGCTTTGTTGGCAACGGCGCTGACAATGTTCACGGGATCGGCAATGGCTGCCGATATGGCAGTGAAGGCGCTCAAGGCGCCGCCGCCGGCCGCGTTCGATCCCTGGGACATCGCCTTCGGTAGCGCCATCGTGAGCGACTACATCTTCCGCGGCGTCACCCAGTCCAACCACAAGCCGTCGGTCGCCGCCTATTTCGAGCCGCGCTACAACGTCACCAAGGACCTGCAGCTCTATGTCGGCCTCTCCGCCGAGAGCATCTCGTTCGCCAACCGCGCCGCGGCTGAAGTCGACGTCTATGGCGGTATCCGCCCGACCTTCGGCGCCTTCGCCTTCGACATCGGCGTCTGGGGCTACCTGTATCCGGGCGGCACCTGCTACTACGGCGCTGCCGCTGACACCGCCGGCAACCCGCTCAGCGCGCAGTGCGCCGCCAACTTCCTGCCCAACGGCAACGTGATGAAGAAGGACGTCTCGTTCTTCGAAGTCTACGGCAAGGGCACCTGGACGATTAACGACAACTGGGCGTTCACCCTCAGCGAATACTACTCGCCGAACTTCCTGAACAGCGGCGCCTGGGGCAACTACACCTCGATCATCGGCAAGTACACCGCGCCCAGCACCATCTTCGGCACCTCCGGCGTCGGCATGTATGTGTCGGGTGAGTTCGGCCGTCAGTGGTTCGGCACCTCCGACAGCTTCTACGGCACCGCCTTCGCAGCGCCCGGCTTCGCCGGTCCGTTCCCGAACGGCATCAAGTACGCCGACTACAACACCTGGAACATCGGCATCGGCTTCACCTACAAGGTGTTTACGCTGGACCTGCGCTACTCCGACACCAACCTGTCGAAGGCTGACTGCAACGCCTTCACCAGCGACTACACCGCCTCGTTCAACTCGAGCTTCAGCAACATCAACCCGACTGGCGTCGGCTCCAACTGGTGCGGCGCGGCCGGTATCGCCAAGCTCTCGGCTGACCTGACGGCGATGACCAATCTGAAGTAAGGTTCTCCTCCGGACCTTTGAGGGGCGGCAGAGCAATCTGCCGCCCCTTTTGTTTTGGGGGGAAGGCTGTGGATTGGGAGTTTGCGTAAGGTGGGCACCGATCGTCGTCTCCCTCTCCCGCTTGCGGGGGAGGGCGGGGAGGGGGTGTCTCCGCATTGGGAATCCCACCGCGGAGCGACCCCCACCCGCCACGCATCTTCGATGCGTGGCGGCCTCCCCCGCAAGCGGGAGAGGCCAATGAGCGTGTTGCTCCAGTGTTGCTTAAGACCCCGCCGTCGCGTTCACCGCCTCGCGCAATGCGAATCGGTCGCCGTCGCGGACCAGCGTGATGTTGCGCTGGTGGAAGGCGTCGAGGGTCGAGCGGTGGCCGATCGAGACGATCGTGGTGGCCGGCAATCGCTCCTCGAGCAGGCGATACATCGCCTTCTCCGCGGCCTCGTCGAGCGAGGCGGTGGCCTCATCGAGGAACAGATATTGCGGGGCGTGTAGCAGCGCGCGCGCAATGCCGAGCCGCTGCTGCTCGCCGAGCGACAGCGTCCGGTTCCAGTGCCCGTGCTCGCCGGGTGCCGACGCGATCCGGGGCAATCCCACCGCCTGCAGCGCCTCGGCGATCTGGCTGTCGGTAAAGCTGCCTTCCCTGGCCGGATATTCGATCGCGGAGCGCAGCGTTCCGATCGGGAAATACGGACGCTGCGGCAGCGTCATCGATGTCGTCCCGGCCGGGATGGTGACCGAGCCCTGGCCGAACGGCCAGATGCCGGCGATCGCGCGGAACAGCGTCGACTTGCCGGCGCCCGAGGGGCCGGTCATCAGCGTGCGCTCGCCCTTGCGGAAGCCGAGCCGGTCGACGTGCACCAGCGGCGTCCCGTCGGGCAACCGGACCACCAGGTCCTGCAGGTGGATGGCACCGTCGCCCTGTGCCGCGGCGATGTCGATCCGGTCGCCGCGCTTGGCGATGTCGTCCGCCGCTGCAATCCCGGCCTCGAACCCGTCGAGACGATTCACCACGGCCTGCCATTCGGCCAGTTGGCGATAGATGGTGACGAAGTATGAGAACGCGCCCTGAACGTTCGAGAACGCCGAGGCGGTCTGCATCATGCCGCCGAGCTGGATCTTCTGCGCAAAATAGGCCGGCGCCACCAGGACGTAGGGGAAGATCACCGAGGCCTGATTGTAGCTCGCGGTGAACGCCGTGATCTTCTTGGTCCGGTTCATGATGGCAATCCAGTTCTCCACCACCCGTCCGAAGCGGTCCATCAGGCGTGCGCGCTCGGCCGGCTCGCCGTGCAGCAGCGCGATCTGTTCGGAGTTTTCCCGCACCCGCACCAGGTTGAAGCGGAAGTCGGCTTCATACTGCTGCTGCTTGAAATCGATGCCGACCAGCGGCCAGCCGATCAGATGGGTCAGCAAGGTGCCGAGCACCGAATAGATCAGCGCACCCCAGACGAGGTAGCCGGGGATGTCGTACTCCTGGCCGAACATGTGCAGCGGTGCAGCGTTCGACAGGCTCCACAACAGGGTGAGAAAGGACGCCAGCGTGACGACCGAGTTCAACAGGCCGAGGCCGAGATTGAGGGTGCGGTCGACGAACAGCTTGACGTCGTCGGTCATGCGCTGGTCCGGGTTGTCGGCCGCGTCGCCCTGCAGCTGCATCCGGTAGTGATTGGCCTGATGCAGCCAGTCGCCGAGATAGCGCGACGTCATCCATTGCCGCCAGCGGATCTGCAGCCATTGGTTCAGATAGAGCTGATAGACCGCCAGCACGATGAAGAAGGTGACGACGACGCAGAAATAGATGATCTCGCTGACGAAGGAATCCCAGTTGCGTTCCTGCAGCGCGTTGTAGAAGCGGTTGTTCCACTGCGTGATCAGCACGTTGATGCCGACGATCGCAAGCTCGATCGCGACCACCGCGGCGAGCAGGCCGCGGCCGGCCCATTTGTCTTCGGATGAGAAATACGGCGCGGAGATGCGCCACACCGTCGCGAGCGTCGAGCGAATGTTGTTCACAGATTAGCGTCTCCGGGGGATGGCCCTTTAAGGGCCTGAAAAATCGGGACAATCAGGACGTGTCTAGACTAAAGTCGTAGATCTGGCATGCAAGCGTTGGCTTGTCCCGGTGTTCGAGTCAACCCTAGCATGGACAGAACGTCGCAGGGGCACTGGACCACCAGATTTCGCGAGGTTGTGAGCATTGCGGCGGCGCTACCCGCAATGCCACTTCGCATATTTCAAGGACAGTCGCTATCGCGGTCGGGGGCGTCGGGCGTTCACGCCGGCCGGCGTGCTGCATCCTGGCGTGGGGAGGAACAAAAAAATGTGGAATCAAATCTACAATCCGTTGGGCAATGCGGCGCTGTCGACGATCGCAGCCGCCATTCCCGTGGTCACGCTGCTGGTGCTGATCGCCAGCGGCAAGGTGAAGGCGCATATCGCCGCGATCATCGCCGTGATCGTCACCAACCTGATCACGATCTTCATCTTCACGATGCCGGCCAACATGTCGATCCGCGCCACGCTGCTCGGCGTCGTCACCGGCTTCTTCCCGATCGGCTGGATCGTGCTGAACGTCATCTTCCTCTACCAGGTCACGGTCGCGACCGGGCGCTTCGAGCTGCTCAAGCGCGCGGTCGGCGGCGTCACCGAGGACCGGCGATTGCAGCTGCTGCTGATCGCATTCTCGTTCGGCGCGTTTTTCGAGGGCGCCTCCGGCTTCGGCACGCCGGTCGCGATCACCGGTGCGGTCCTGATCGGCCTCGGCTTCTCGCCGCTCGCGGCCTCAGGCCTGTCGCTGATCGCCAACACCGCACCCGTCGCCTACGGCGCGCTGGGCACCCCGATCCAGGGTCTGGCGTCCGTGACCGGGCTCGACCCCTACATCCTCGGTGCGATGGTCGGCCGGCAATTGCCGGTGTTCTCGCTGATCGTGCCGTTCTGGGTGGTGTGGGCGTTCGCGGGCTGGCGCGGCATGAAGGAGGTTTGGCCGGCGATCCTGGTCACCGGCATCTCGTTTGCGGTCCCGCAATTCGTGATCTCGAACTACATCAATCCCTGGATCGTCGACATCGGGGCCTCGCTGATCTCGATGGGCGCGCTGATCCTGTTCCTGAAGGTCTGGCAGCCGAAAGTGCTCTGGACCTCGCCGGCGCTGCGCAGCCGCGACGATTCGGCGGCGACCATGACGGCGGCCAAGCCGCTCGACAAGACGCCGCTGACCCAGGGCGAAATGTGGAGCGCGCTGTTGCCGTGGATCATCGTCTGCATCCTGATGCTGATCTGGGGCAACGGCGCCTTCAAGACCTGGGCGAACGCGAACTTCGTCTGGAACTATCCGGTGCCCGAGCTCGACAAGATGATCGCCAAGGTGCCGCCGGTGGCGGCCAAGCCGACGCCGGAAGGCGCCGTGTTCGGCTTCACCTACCTGTCGTTCACCGGCACCGGCATGCTGATCGCGGCGATCATCTCCGGCTTCCTGATGGGCTTCGGCCCGGGCAAGCTGATCGCCGAATACGGCCGCACCATCCGCCTTTGCGCGGTGTCGCTGATCACGATCTCGGCGATGCTGGCGATCGGCACGCTGACGCGGCTGTCCGGCGTCGACGCCACGCTCGGTCTCGCCTTTGCCGCGACCGGCGTGCTGTATCCCTTCTTCGGCACGCTGCTCGGCTGGCTGGGCGTCGCGCTGACCGGATCGGATACGGCGTCCAACGTGCTGTTCGGCAATCTGCAGAAGATCACGTCGGAACAGTTGGGCCTGTCGCCGATCCTGATGGGTGCTGCCAACTCCTCCGGCGGCGTGATGGGCAAGATGATCGACGCGCAATCGATCGTGGTCGCCTCCACCGCGACCAACTGGTACGGCCATGAAAGCTCGATCCTGCGCTACGTCTTCCTGCACTCGATCGTGCTGGCCTGTCTGGTCGGCGTGCTGGTGACGCTGCAGGCCTATGTCTATCCGTTCACGCTGATGGTCATCAAATAACGCCGGCCATCGAGGAACGAACTCCAAACCCCGCGGGCGCTGCTCGCGGGGTTCTGCTTTTTCAAGGCCTTTTTCTGCCGCCGCCGATCTGGCCAATCGCGCTCGCATCCCATACAAGGCGCGCGTTCGACGTCGACACATTGCGAGGGTGCATGATTTCAGCCGGACGGGTTTGGGGATGCGGCATGGCCGCGATGGCGATGATTGCCGCAAGCGTGGCGTCGATCCCGGCGCAGGCCCAGGAGGAATTTCCATTCGGCTTTCCGATGACGCTGGATGCCGCGCGCATGCCGGGCTCCAAGCGCATCCCCTCGCTCGACATCGGCGACAATGGCGAGGTCTCGATCGAGCTGTGGTGCAACGGCGGCAAGGGCCAGTTCTCGGTCGCCGGCAACACCATCATCTTCGTCCCCGGCGCGATGGAGAACCGCAACTGCCCGCCGGACCGCAAGCAGGCCGACGACGATCTGCTGGCTGCACTCAACAGCATCGCGACCTGGAAGCGGCAGGGCGACTTCGTCACGCTGATCGGCACCAGGACGCTGCGCTTCCAGATCAACACTAACTAGAGATTTGGCGAGGGGCACCGCGCGTCACGGCGTCGCGATCAATCCGCTTGCGGTCGCGACGATCCAGCGATTGCCCCAGCGCACGATCGAGTCGACCCGACCGAGCCCGGCAACGACATCGCCGCGGGCGGCCATCCGGACGCCGTCGGGCCCTTCGAGCACGGCAGTCCCGTCGCGAACTTCGACAACCGACCATCCGGGGATGGTGCTCGG
Source organism: Bradyrhizobium jicamae (assembly GCF_018130695.1). Classification (GTDB taxonomy): domain Bacteria; phylum Pseudomonadota; class Alphaproteobacteria; order Rhizobiales; family Xanthobacteraceae; genus Bradyrhizobium; species Bradyrhizobium jicamae_B. The sequence continues at coordinate 164,802 of NZ_JAFCJX010000018.1, forward strand.
CCGCGTCTCCGGCGCCGGCGCCAGAGGTTGCGGCATCGCCAGCGCGATGCTCGGCGCATTCGCAGTCGCGGGCGCGGCAGCGAGCGCCGGCAGGCGCGGACTGGCGGAGGTTTTGGGGATGCTGCCGGTGATCGATGGCCCGGAGGCGGGGACGGCGCGGCGGGGGCCCTCGCTCTTGCTGCTCGGCCGCACCTCGGCCACGCGCGGCACGGGCGCAGCCTTCTGCACAACCTGGCTCGGCGCCGGCGTATCGGTGAATTCGTGCCAGCTCAGCGCACCGGCCCAGCCGAGCGCAAAGGTTGCCGCCAGCGCGGCAGCCCCGAGGGCTGCGATGCGCATGCGATCGCGCGCGGGCTCCTGCAGCAGGGCTGCGGCATCGTGATTGGCGTTCGAGAGGTCCCAAAGGTCCGCCGACGGCGTCGGCGCGCCGGCCGCGTCATTTGGCCAGATGCTTCCGGGAAACGTCGGCTCGCGGTCGTGCATGGCATCGCCAAGGGGTCGGACCAGGGATTCGGACAAGGCGATGATGTTCCCTTGTTCTGAATCAGCCCTTAACGTTCGGCGGCCGAACTGTGGCAAATGATGTCCGCGACGCATGCGCAAGCCTGAGATCAGCATCGCCCCCGAAGACCCGAGGCAGGCGGACGCCCGGCGGCTGATCGCCGAGTCGGATGCTCTGATGCAGGCGCTGTATCCGCCCGACAGCAATCACCTCGTCAGCGTCGATGCGCTGGCTTCCGCCGACACGGTGTTCCTGGTCGCGCGGCGTGACGGCGAGGCCGTCGGCTCGATCGCCTTCCGGATCATCACGCCCGGCCATGCCGAGATGAAGCGCATGTTCGTGCGGGCCGAGGCACGCGGAAGCGGGCTTGGCCGGCGCCTGCTCGAAGCCCTGGAGCAGGTGGCGCGCGAGCAGCGCATCGACCGCATCAGCCTGGAGACGGGAATCCGGCAGCCGGAGGCGATCGGGCTCTATCGCACGTCCGGCTATGAGGACTGCCCGCCATTCGGAGACTACCGGCCCGACCCGCTCAGCCTGTTCATGACCAAGCGCCTCTGACCCGGTGGAATCCGCGTCGGAAATCGGGTCGTCACGACAGATGCGAGCCGCTATGGCGAAGGCATGCCGTGAGACCATCCGGCAGCGCTCGAAGGAGATCCTCGATGACCGGCAAGACCTACGGCACCGTCAGCACCGAACAACGCCAGCAGATGAGCGGACTGGAGTTCGTCCAGGGTCTCGCGAGCGGCGCGCTGCCGCTCAACACGATCGCGCAAACCCTCGGCTACGACGTGGTCGAAGCCGAGAGCGGCCGCGTCGTCATCACGCTGGTGCCGAACGCGACGCATCTCAATCCGGCAGGCACCGTGCATGGTGGACTCACGGCGATCCTGCTCGACAGCTGCATGGGGCTCGCTGTGCAGTCGACGCTGGAGAAGGGCACCGCGCAGACGACGCTCGAGTTCAAGATTTCATTGATCCGCCCGATCACGCCGGAAACCGGCGAGATCAGGGCTGAGGGCAGGATTCTCAACTGCGGCCGTCGCATCGGCACGGCGGATGGACGTGTGACTGACGCGCAAGGCCGCTTGCTTGCCCACGGCACGACGACGTGCCTGATCTTCCCGGCCTAACCGCACAACGGCGAGCGATTACTTCCACACCGACTTGTCGGCATCCCAGCGCTGGCCCTTCAGCTCCTTGGCCAGCGCCTCGATCGCGCCGTTGTCGTCCTTGGGCTCACCGCCTTCCTCGTCGCCGCTGCTCTCTTCCGACAGGTTCAGCTTCGCACCCGCGCTTTCGTCAGAGGTCGAGGTCACTGGGCTCGAGACCCACAGCAGCAGGCGGTCGCTGCTGCCGGGCTTGTCGGGCGCGACCAGCGCGGTGATCTCGAGATTTTCGGTGAGGCCGAGCGCCGGATAGACCTGGCTTGGCCGCTTCAGGGTCAGCTTCAGCTTTCCGGTGTTGGCGTTCCAGGTGGCCGCCGCAGGCTTGGCGGCGAGCGTCCGGCTCAGCACGCCTGCGATCGCGGTCGCGATCTTGTCCTTGTTGATCTTGTCGCCGTCGCGCCAGTCGGCAGCGGCAATACGGATGGTGCGGTCCATCTCCACCGACCCGCTGGTCCACCCCGCAGCGACCACGCCGGGCGTCGACTTCGCCTTGGCGATCAGCGCGCTCGCACGCTCCGGATCGACGGTGAGGTTGATGGTCTGCTCGCCGGCGCGCATCGCATCGCACGACACTGCAAGGCTCGAGACGCCGACCTCGACCGGCTCACCCTTCAGGCTCTTGAGGAAATCGAGCGCGGTGTCGAGCTTGATCCGCACGCCGACGGATTCCGGCGAGACCTCGGTGAAATCCTTCGGCTGTGGCGTGATGCCGTCGTCGGTGGTCTGGTTCTCCTGGAATTCCTTCTCGCTGAGGTCGGAATTGTCCGACGAGGCGACCTCGGTCACGGCCTGACCGATGGTGATCTGGCCGCGGAATTCAAAGCTGTCGCCGCTCTGCTTGCGCGTCAGCTTGATGGTGACCGGCTGCTTGTCGGCAAGGCTCTGCGTGCTGCCCGTCAGCGTCTGGCCGTTGACCGTGAGGTTGGCGACGAAGCGGTCCTTGCGGTCGGAGGTCTTGTCGGCGGGATAGCAGACGTCGAGCACGGCCGCGGTCACGGTCTTGCCCTGCCGCGTCTCCTTCAGCACCACATCGGCATTGCCGTCCATCAGCCCGTCGATTGCGGTGAAGTAGCGTGTCTCGGGTCCGCCCGGCGTGGTCTTGCCCGGGAGTTTGGTCTGGGCGAGGGCGAGATCGGACACCGTGAGCAGACCGAACAGGCAGAGCCAAAGCGTGCGCATGTGAAATTCCCTGAAGAATCGGTTCCGTCGGCTAAGTAGCAAACCTCACTGTCATTGGCCAAAAAAGAAGGCCGCCCGGAGGCGGCCTCATCCTGATCCCGAGTTGGGCTCACGCGTCCGGTTCCTCGCTGTTTTCCAGCTTGGCCCGCAGTGCGGTCATCACCCGGCGGGCCGATTCGATGTCCTTGATCGCCAGTCCCTCCGACAGGCCATTGATCCATGGGTGCTGCAGGCGCATCGAGGCATCGAAGGTCTGATGTCCCTTGTCGGTCAGCACGACGAGCTGCGCCCGGCGGTGATGCGGGTTGATCTCGAACGTGACCAGCCCGTCCGCGTGCAGATCATTGATGATCCGCTGCACGTTTTGCCTCGCAGCGCCGAGGTCGCGCGCGAGCCAGGCGACAGGCTGGGGCCGCTCGGCAGCCACGATGGCACCGAGGATCTGCCAGCGCGCGCTGGTCAGCCCGAGCCGCGCCACCAGCCGGTCTCCCGCGGTCAGGATCAGGCCGTTGAGCCGAAACAGGTCGAGGATGAAGCCGGTCAGGGCATCGCCGGCCGGCGTCCGCTTGGCATGGGGCATTGGTCACCATCAGTTGATATTGACATCATGATGTCAAATAGCTATGTATTCATCAGTCCAGATTGACACCATAGAACCATATTGAATGGAGACTGTCATGCCCCAGATGCGTCCGATGGATCCCGCATTTCCGATCGACCGACAGATCGTGATCGACGCCGGCCCCGTCGTGCTGGTGAACGTGTTCACGCTCGACGTCGCCGACGAACCAATCTTCCTGAAAGCATGGCAGGATGATGCCGCGTTCATGAAGCAGCAGGTAGGCTTCATCTCCACCCAGCTGCATCGCGCGGTCGGCGACAGCCCGACTTATCTGAACTATGCGGTGTGGGATTCAATGGCGGACTTCCGGGCCGCGTTCACACATCCGGAGTTCAGGGCTAAGCTGTCGAGCTATCCGTCGTCAGCCGTCGCCTCGCCCCATCTGTTCCAGAAGGTCGCGGTGCCCGGCGTGTGTGTCGGTTAAACGGTCATCGGGCGTGGACGTGGATACGCGCTAGCCCTCTGGATAGTCGGCACTCTCCGTGACCGCCGCCCATGCTTCAAAGTCCCGAGCCAGAGACTTGATTTTCTCACGACCAGCGGTCAGGGCGACCTTGCCGAGCAAGAGACGCAGGGGCGGGTTGGGCGCTTCGACAGCCTGGACAATCGAGGCCGCGGCGCGCCTTGGGTCGCCAGGCTGCCTGCCGCTGCCGGCGCGAATCTGCCTTCGGCGCGCACCGGCCGTCGCCGAGTAGTCTTCAATCGTGTGGTTCGCCTCATTGGCAGAGCGGCCCGCCCAATCCGTCCGGAATCCGCTCGGCTCGACCAAAGTGACCTTGATCCCAAGTGGCGCCAGTTCGAGGGCCAAGGCTTCAGAGAGACCCTCAACGGCGAATTTCGTTGCATTGTAGTACCCGACACCCGGCGCGCCCCGTACGCCGCCCATCGAGGATAGATTGACAATGTGCCCGCGGCGCCGCCGTCGCATTCCCGGCAACACGGCGCGGGTCATGTTGGCGAGACCCCAGAAATTGATCTCGAACATGCGACGCACCTCGTCGTCGCTGCTTTCCTCGATCGCCCCGAAATAGCCAATGCCGGCATTGTTCACGAGCACATCGATACGCCCGAAGGTCCCTTCGCCGGCGCTCATGGCATCCCTGATCTGATCGGGGTCCGTGACATCCAGCGGCACCGCGAGAGCACGCCCTTCGTGATCGGACACAAGACTTTCAACCTGCACCGGGTTACGCGCCGTGACGACGGCACGGTAGCCGCGCTCAAGGACGTGCCGGGCGATCTCATGGCCGAAGCCGGTGGAGCAACCGGTAATGAACCAGACGGGCGTGTCCTCGTGCGGCATGCGCGCCTCGCGGAGATGGGATACAGTGGACTTGACCCGGTGGGATTATCCAATTGGGCGGGCGATCCTCGCTTCATTGGATCAAGGCGTCTAGAACGTCGTTCGCACGCTTGGTCTTCCGCACGCATTCCAGCAACTGGAGTGGACAGAGAAGCGAGGTGCGACCGATGCGAGCCTACGATGCTCCATTAATTTCTCGTCGGGCTCTTCGCTTCGGAGCCGTGCAGATCGAGAAGATCACGCGACATCTCAAGGGCGGCAAGCAAGCTCTGCATGTCTGTCTGCCCCAGCATCTGCTCTATTTGGAATTGACCTCCGGTGCTCGATGTGAACGGCGGATCGATGGTGCGCGCGCCAAGGTCTTCGATAGCCGGCCGGGGCTGCTGTCCTTCCGGCCGGCCGGCAGCGAGATCCGTGGCTGGACGGAGGGGGTTGGTGAACACCGCTACTGCGCCATCCATATTGACCCCGCAGGCTTCGAGGGAGACGGACGGGCGGGGGTGCTACACCGCTCCTGGCAGGCCGCCACCGCCTGCGAGGATAGAAGCGTCTGGCGCGAAGCCTTTCCGCTGCTTCGGGCGTGCGATCGGATGCCGATCTCCGAATCACCCATGGACCGGTTCTATGCAGAGGGACACGCCGTTGCGCTGCTAGCCGTCCTGGCCACGCGTTTTAGCGAACCGGCAAAGATTGTTCGCGGTGGCCTGCCACCACGTCGCTTGAACAAGCTGATGGATTACATTCAGGTGAACCTCTGCAACAAGATAAGCCTGAGAGACATGGCCTCCGTGGCTCAGTTGAGCGAGTCGCAATTCGTACGGGCGTTCCGTGCATCGACCGGCTCGACGCCGATCGCATACGTCGCCGATCTCAGACTTAGGGAGACTCGCCGCCTGCTTGTCTCGACAAATTTGTCGTTGTGCGAGATTGCTCTGCGCCTCGGATTTGCCGATCAAAGTCATTTCACCCGGCGTTTTCGTGTGGCGACTGGAATGACGCCATCTCTGTATCGACGGATGGCGGCCTGAGGAAGCCCATCTTCGTTCGGCCTCGCGCCCGCGTCCGCGATCAAAAAAGAAGGCCGCCCGGAGGCGGCCTTCGATCTCGATTGAGCGTGCGGTTTGGGCTCAGAAGCCGCCCATGCCGCCCATTCCACCCATGCCGCCGCCACCAGGCATTGCCGGAGCCGCATCCTTCGGCAACTCGGCGACCATCGCTTCGGTGGTGACCAGCAGGCCGGCCACGGAGGAGGCGTCCTGCAGGGCGGTGCGCACGACCTTGGCGGGGTCGATGATGCCCTTGTCGACCATGTCGACATAGTCCTCGGTCTGGGCGTCGAAGCCGAAGGTCTCCGACTTGTTCTCGAGGATCTTGCCGACCACGATCGAGCCCTCGACGCCGGCGTTCTCCGAGATCTGGCGAACCGGGGCTTCCAGCGCCTTCAGCACGATGTTGATGCCGGCCTGGACGTCGGCATTGTCGTTGGTGAGACGGCCGACCGCCTTCTTGGCGCGCAGCAGCGCCACGCCGCCGCCGGGCACGATGCCTTCCTGCACCGCGGCGCGGGTCGCGTTCAGCGCGTCCTCGACACGGTCCTTCTTCTCCTTGACCTCGACCTCGGTGGCGCCGCCGACCTTGATCACCGCGACACCGCCGGCGAGTTTTGCAAGCCGCTCCTGCAGCTTCTCGCGGTCGTAGTCCGAGGTGGTCTCCTCGATCTGCGCCTTGATCTGGCCGACCCTGGCCTCGATGTCCTTCTTCTTGCCGGCGCCCTTGACGATGGTCGTGTTCTCCTTGTCGATCACGACCTTGCCGGCGCGGCCCAGCATGTTGATGGTGACGCTTTCGAGCTTCATGCCGAGCTCATCGGAGATCAGCTGGCCGCCGGTCAGGATCGCGATGTCCTCCAGCATCGCCTTGCGGCGATCGCCGAAGCCCGGCGCCTTGACGGCAGCGACCTTCAGCCCGCCGCGCAGGCGGTTGACCACCAGCGTCGCCAGCGCCTCGCCCTCGACGTCCTCGGCGAGGATCAGGAGCGGACGGCCGGACTGCACCACGGCTTCCAGCACCGGCAGCATCGACTGCAGGCCCGACAGCTTCTTCTCGTGCAGGAGCACGTAGACGTCCTCGAGCTCGGCGGTCATCTTCTCGGCGTTGGTGATGAAGTAGGGCGAGAGATAGCCGCGGTCGAACTTCATGCCCTCGACGATGTCGACTTCGGTCTCGAGCGACTTGTTCTCCTCGACGGTGATGACGCCCTCATTGCCGACCTTCTGCATCGCCTGCGCGATCATCTTGCCGATCGCGGCGTCGCCGTTGGCGGAGATGGTGCCGACCTGCGCGACTTCCGAGGAGGAGGCGACGGGCTTGGCGCGCTTCTCGAGGTCCTTGATCACGGCGGCAACCGCGGTGTCGATGCCGCGCTTGAGGTCCATCGGGTTCATGCCGGCGGCCACCGACTTGGCGCCCTCGCGAACGATCGCCTGGGCCAGCACGGTCGCGGTGGTGGTGCCGTCACCGGCGGTGTCGTTGGTCTTGGAGGCGACCTCGCGCAGCATCTGCGCGCCCATGTTCTCGAACTTGTCCTCGAGCTCGATCTCCTTGGCGACGGTGACGCCGTCCTTGGTGATGCGGGGAGCACCGAAGCTCTTCTCGATGACGACGTTGCGGCCCTTGGGGCCGAGCGTCACCTTGACGGCGTTGGCGAGCACGTCGACGCCGCGCAGCATGCGGTCGCGAGCATCGCCGGAGAATTTTACGTCTTTTGCAGCCATTGAAACTTACTCCTTGCGAATGGTCCTCATCCTGAGGAGCGGGCATCGCCCGCGTCTCGAAGGATGAACTTGTGAAAGCGGGGCCCTTCGAGACGGCAGCTTCGCTGCCTCCTCAGGGTGAGGGAGGCGTGCGCTAGACCAGCACGCCCATGATGTCGGACTCCTTCATGATCAGGAGCTCCTCGCCGTCGAGCTTGACTTCGGTGCCCGACCATTTGCCGAACAGCACGCGGTCGCCGACCTTGAGGTCGATCGGGATCAGCTTGCCGGCCTCGTCACGGCCGCCCGGGCCGACGGCGACGATTTCGCCCTGCGAGGGCTTTTCCTTGGCCGTGTCCGGGATGATGATGCCGCCCTTGGTCTTCTCCTCGGCATCGATACGCTTGACCACGACGCGGTCGTGCAGCGGGCGGAATTTGGATTTAGCCATGACGTTCCCTCTTGGAGGCTTGGTTTCAGGTCCGGTTCATCGGCGCCGGCGTGGAATGCCGGTGCATTCATCGGGTGAAGGTTGCGGGAGGCGCGTGGACGCCTCTACGCCCTTAGCAATCGTGGTGCTAGAGTGCTAATTGCGGGCCGGGAAATAAGGGCTTGGCGGTGGTCCTGTCAAGCAAACGAAGCGTTTTCGAAATGGGTACCGGTTCGCTTGAACAAAAGTCTGGAGCCCGTCAGGCTCCTGACAGGTTAAGGCCTTGGTGAGGCCAATATAGGATGGTGGAGCGGAAACCAAATCGTAGTGATGACGTAATTTTCCTGGACGTCATTGCTCCGCCTTAAGTTTTACGCTTGGCTGCGGGACGGGTGTGGCCAAAGGGATATTGTCGGGGGAATGCCAATGATCAGGTCACTCAATGCGCGCATGGTCGCACGGCTCGCGGCTGTCTCGGCGCTTGCGGTTTCCCTGGGGGCGTGCGGCAGCATGAGCCTGCCGTCGTTTTCGTCGAACCCCGAGCCGGTGCCGGTGGAGCCCGGGGCAGGGCCTGAGATGCCTGCGTCAATTCGCGCCGACGAGATCGTCGGCCGCTGGGGCCTCGCCTCGTTCCAGGATCCCAAGGATCGCCCCCGGACCGAGAAGATGGCCCGCGACCAGTGCAAGCAGCCCTACATCATCGGCGCCGGCCAGTCCGGCGGCGTGGTCATGCACCTGGCCGACCAGGCCACCCCGCAGGAACTGCGGCTGAAGGGCTCGCCGAGCGGCAAGAACTATATCGGCCCCGCCGGCCCGACGCCGGGCGAGCAGGACCGCGAGATCGTCTCCTTCGACGGCCGCGTCTTGATCACCCGCTTCATCGACAAGGACGCCGCCACCCGCTACGGCAACATGGTCTACGTCCGCTGCGCGCCGAAGGCGTAGGCGCGGGAGACTATCTCTTCAGCCTATTTGCGCCGCATAACCGGTGCACCTCTCCCCTTGTGGGAGAGGTCGGATCGCATCGTCAGATGCGATCCGGGTGAGGGGTATCTCTCCACACGGCAAACCTCTCGCGCTCTGAGCATGCGGAGAGATACCCCTCATCCGGCGCTGCGCGCCACCTTCTCCCACAAGGGGAGAAGGTGCAGCATGTTTGCCGCGCTAGATCAGTACTGTAGCGGCATCTGCGGTGCACCTCTGCCTTTGCGTCCACTTTGGTTGAGAAGGGCGCAGCGATTGGGCGCGGGTCAGGCCGGAACTCCGGCTTGATCTGGGTCAAGGCCGGCCGAGCTATCTTGCCGCCCGTTGCAATCTACCGACGATCGTTTGGGTCGGTGATAGGCGGCAATCCTCCGGAGCGGACAGCCATGGCAGATACTCCCAGACTCTCGGTCGAGAAAGCGCTCGAGAAACTGCGCAAGAGCGACGCGCCGGCGCCCAAATCGCGGACCGAGCAACGCGCCGAGAAAATGGATGATCTCGACGAGGAGATCAGGCGCATGAGAGAGCAGAGACTGCGCCTGGAACGACATCAACGCAAAGGCGGTCCCGCGCCGAAATAGCGTTGGACCAAACAAAAACGCCGGCCTCGCGGCCGGCGTTTTGTATGTCGCTTGTCACCTGCTCAGTTGAACATCGCGTCGATGTCGTCCTGGCTTGCGTGGCCGACGTCGCCGTCGAGCTTGGGGCCGTTGAGCAGCTTGGCGTCGCCCTCGCGGGTGTCGACGATCGGGTGCGCGTGCGCCTTGATGGCGTCGACGCCGCCCCAGATGTTCATCATCTCGTTGATGTGCTGCTCGATGAACTTCATCGTCTGCATCACCTTGTTGATGCGCTGGCCGGTGAGGTCCTGGAAGTTGCAGGCCTCGAAGATCGAGACCACGCGCTCCTGGACTTCCTCGGCGAGCAGCCGCTGCTGGTCCGGCGTGACGTTCTTGGTCAGCGCGGTGGCGGCCTGGTCGATCGACTCGGCGGCTTCGAGGATCTGCTGGGTGGCCTGCTCGGTGCCGCCGACCACGGCGCCGAGCTCGCCGTTGACCTTGGCCATCTCGCCGCCGTCAAAGCTCTTGCCGTGCAGGGTGGCGATCTCGCGCTTGGTGCGGTTGATGGCGTCGTGGATCAGGTCGAGCTCGACCTTCAGCTTCTCGCATTGTTCGATCTGGGCGCGATAGGTTTCGAGCAGCGCGTGGGATTCGGCGATCTCGCGCGACACGGCAGTTTCCGGGCTTTCGACGCGCGGCGTTCCGCCGGCAGCCATCTGGGCGCGAATGGAACGAAGCTCGGCCATGATCTCGCGATGCATCGGACCGATGTCGCCGCCTTCGACGACCACGGGCTCCGGCATCGCCACGTCACCCATCATGGATTGCTCAACACGAAAACGCTTGCGATTGACCGACATGAATTATTCCCACCCCTTGCACTCCGCCCTGTTTTAGACACAGGCGATTTAACGTTGGGTTCACGCGGGAACATATTGCCGAGCAATGTCCGCACGTTACGGACACCATCGATTAACCATGCGCTGCGCGCGTTCACGCAAAATAAACGCTACCGGACAAATCCGCGCGCCACGGGCGACATGGTGAATCGAAACGGCGCCGCCGTTTACCAAACCGACGCGGTTTTTAATGTTTATTGACCACGTGACGGCGGCGCGAAGCTTGCGCGGCGCACACGCAAATGGTCCCGACGAAACAGTACAGAGTACGTCGATGTCTTTGAAAACCTCGCTCGCGCTGCTTGGCGGCGCCACCTTCCTGCTTGCTCCCCATCAGGCGTTCGCGATCGATGCGGTCGCGCCCGCCGAACCCAATGTGATCTATGCCAACCAGCCGGCACCGCAGCCGGTGCGCACGGCCTATGTCCAGCAGCAGCGCTCCAACATGGGCGGCGGCTTCATCGAATTCCTGTTCAGCGGCGCGCCGTCGTCGCAGGACGGCTACCAGCAGCCGACCTATCAGCAGCAGCCGGATTACTACCGCGGCCGCGCGCTGCCGCCGATGGATCCGCAAGCGATGCGCCAGCCGCAGGAGGCGATGGCGGATCCGCAGCAGCGGCCGTTCGATCCGCGCTATGAAAAGCAGATGGTCGAATACACAGGCAAGGAAGGCGCCGGCACCATCGTGGTCGATACGCCGAACAAGTTCCTCTATCTGGTGCAGGGCGACGGCAAGGCGCTGCGCTACGGCATCGGCGTCGGCCGGCCCGGCTTCACCTGGTCGGGCGTCAAGAGCATCACCGCGAAGAAGGAATGGCCGGACTGGACGCCGCCGCCGGAAATGCTGGCGCGCCGTCCCGACCTGCCGCGGCACATGGTGGGTGGACCGGAAAATCCGCTCGGCGCGCGCGCGATGTATCTCGGCTCCTCGCTCTACCGCATCCACGGCTCCAACGAGCCCTGGACCATCGGCACCAACGTCTCCTCCGGCTGCATCCGGATGCGCAACGAGGACGTCATCGACCTCTACGGCCGCGTCAATGTCGGCGCCAAGGTCGTCGTGATGTAAATCCGGTTCGGACCATCGGAATCGAAACGGCCGCTCGATGGAGCGGCCGTTTTTATTTCAGTTACGCGTAATCGCTGTCGCCGCCGCCGCCGTCACCGCCGCCATCGTCATCGAAGCCGTCGGAGTCGTGATCGTAGTCGCCGCTGTTGTCCTGGTCGTTCGAGGCCTGGTCGAACAGGCCGGCGCGCGAGCCGCTGTCGTCATTGCCGCGGCCGCCCGACGAGCCGATGTCGTTGATCCCGGCGTCGCGCGCGAGGCTGCCGCCGGACTGATCGCTCCACGGCCTGCGGTCTTCGATGCCGCCGCTACCGCCGAAGTTGGAGTCGCCGAACGCCTGGCCGTGACCGCCGCCGCCCATCATGCCGCGGATGCTCGAAAGCAGGAGCCCGCCGCCGACCACGCCGGCCGCAGCCGCAGCCGCCGTGCCGAGGAACGAGCCGCCGCCACCGCCGGGCTGCTGGCCGTAGGGCTGACCGTACTGGGGCTGGCCATATTGCTGGCCGTAGCCTTGCTGACCATAGCCCTGCGGCTGACCCTGCTGCATCACCTGGCCGGAATTCCACACCGGGCGACCGCCCATATCGGGCGCACGCACCGGCGGCACCGAGCTGTGCGACTGGCCCTGAGCGCCGCCGAAGATCGCGTCGCGCATCGAATCGAGGAAGCCGCCGGATTCCTGCTGCGGCTGTTGCTGGCCCGCCACCGCTTCGAGTTCCTGGATACGGTCATGGGCGCGCTTCAGCGCCTCGTCCTGCACCAAAGCGGTCTGCACCAGTGCATACACCGCGTTCGGCGCCGTGCGCAGGCCCTGCATGATCGCGCTCATCGCCTCGGGATCGCGCGGGGCGTTCTCGAGCTTGCCGAGCCGGTCGAAAAGATCGTCAATCAATTGGCGTTCTTGCGGTGTCATGGTCGTCTCCATCGCATCGATTTCAATCGAAGCGCCGCACATGTAGGGCTGCCTTTGTGGCGCTAGGAGTGGGGGCCCGGATTAAATTTCTGTATGCGACAAAACGACCGGGCGATTTTCTCAAGCGATTTCAGGCCAGTGTTACATTGTTCAGGGTCAGCAGCTCGGCGAAACCATCGCTTGCGAGATAGGCGTGCTCCGTCTCGCGCTGCGTCGTGAAGGGATCGAGTTCGACCAGCGTCTGGTCGACGAATCCAGGGTGGCACATCACCAGCCCGCCGTCCGGCAGGCCATCCAGGAAGTCCCGCATCAGCGCGCCGAAATCGGGCGCAGTCGAGAAATCATAGGCGCCGGCAAAGGCCGGATTGAAGCGCAGGCCCAGTTTCGCGGCCTTTTTGCGGAATTGCGCGCTGAGCAGATCGAGCACCAGCGCTTTCGGCGCCGACAGCGACAGCGATCCAGCGCGGCCGCCCTGGCGCACCCAGGCCTCGGGCGCAGCGTCCTTCACCGCGCGCAAGAATCCATCGCGCACCTGCGGGAAGAGCTGCGCATGCTGGTGGCCGTCGACGAAGTCAGGCGCGCGGCCGAACAACTCCCTGAACGCCGCGAGCTGCGCCAGCACTTCGGTATGCACCGCCTCGGCATCGAGTCGCCGCAGCAAGCCGCTGCGCAACAGCTTTGGGAATGGAAAGAACATGTCGCCGTCGAGCGGGCGGTAGAGCAGGGTCAGCGGCCGGAACGGCGCGGTCAGCGTCACATGCAGGCCGATCGCACAATGCGGATTCTTTGCGGCCGAGGCCTGCAGCGCGCTCGCCGCCTCGCGGCCGATCGCCGGCGTCACGGTCATCACCGATGTCGCGTTGAGTCGCCCGCGCTCGATCAGGTCGCGGATCGCGCGGTTGACGCCGTCGCTCAGGCCGTAATCGTCAGCGCACAGCCAGATCCGGCGCGTGACGTCATTCATTCCGCGGCGGTCCGCTCAGGCGCGGTCTCGGTGTTGTCGTCGGCACGCTTCTCGACATGCTCGGCGACGAAGTAGATCGGCCGCGCCTTCAATTCACTGAGGATCTTGCCGATATATTCGCCGACGATACCGATCATGATCAGCTGCACGCCGCCGATCGTCATCAGGCCGATCACCAGCGACGGATAACCTGGCACCTGCTTGCCCGTGGTCCATACCTCCCACAGGATCGAGAGGCCGAACAGGAAGGCGCCGATCGCGAGCAGCACGCCCAGCAGGCTGGCAAAGCGTAGCGGCGCCACCGAGAACGAGGTCAGGCCTTCGATCGACAGGCCGATCAGCCGGCCGGGGCTGAAGCTCGTCACGCCATGCGCGCGCGCCGCCGGCTCATAGTCGACGCGGATCTGCTTGAAGCCGATCCAGCTTGCCAGCCCCTTGAAGAAGCGGTTGCGCTCCGGCAACTGCCTCAGGGCTGCGGCCGCGCGCGGCGACAGCAGGCGGAAGTCGCCGGCATCCTCGGGGATCGGCTGCCGCGCGCCCCAATTGATCAGCGCGTAGAAGCCGCGCGAGGAGAGGCGGCGCAGCGCCGATTCATTGTCGCGATGCGCCTTCGCGGTATAGACCACGTCGTAGCCGTCATCGATCCAGTGCGCGACCAGCTTTTCCACCAGATCAGGCGGATGCTGGCCGTCGCCATCCATGAACAGCACGGCGCCGCGGCGGGCATGGTCGAGGCCGGCCATCAGCGCCGCCTCCTTGCCGAAATTGCGCGACAGCGACACCACCTGGACGTCGAGCGCCTCAGCGGGGAGCGTACGCGCGATCGCCAGCGTCTCGTCCTTGCTGCCGTCGTCGACATAGAGGACCTCGATTGCGAGGCCATAGCGGGCGCGCAGCGTCTTCGCCAAATTGACCAGCCGCTCGTGCAGCAGCGCCAGTCCCGCCGCCTCGTTATAGGCGGGGACGACGATCGACAGGCCCTGCGCCGCCGCGGTCCTGGCGGTTGTGGTCAGGCTGGAAACGTCAGTGCCCAGCATCATCGGTCAAGGTTCCAGAAAGTCACGCGTGTCATGACGCCTATATGGTACCGGCCGCCAGCTGTAGGCAAGATGAACGGACCCGCCGCCTCATTGTCGCAGGAACGCCGCAAGCCTGGCGAACAGCGGGTTCTCCCGGTCGAACACGTAGTCGAGCGACACCACCGACACCGTATCGGCGCCGTGCTCGCGCAGGAAGCTGCCGAGCGCGTAGAGCTTGCCGGGTGGGCAGTGCAGCGTCAGCATGCCGGACGAGGTCGGCCCGCCGAACGGCGCCACCACGCCGAAGCGGTTGTGCGCCTCGGTCAGCAGCGCGTCATTGCAGCCGGCAAAGCGGGTGCGGACCTCGCGATATTTGCTGGCGCGGGCGCGGGCTGCGATGTGGTCGAGGATGATGCGCGCAGTCTCGCGCGCTCCGTTCGACCAGTCGGCATCCTTTGACGCGACCAAATTGGCCTGGCTGCGCAGGATCACGCCGTCGTCGAGCACCTTCAGCCCGTTGGCGGTAAGTGTCGCGCCCGTCGTCGTGATGTCGACGATCAATTCCGCGGTGCCGGCCGCCGGCGCGCCTTCGGTGGCGCCTGCGCTTTCGACGATGCGGTAGTCGTTGACACCATGGCTCGCGAAGAAGCTCCGCGTCAGGTTGATGTATTTGGTCGCGACCCGCATGCGGTGATTGTGCTGCTCGCGGAAGCCCGACGCGACGTCGTCGAGGTCGGCCATGGTGCGGACGTCGATCCAGGCCTGGGGGACAGCGACCACGACATTGGCGCTGCCGAAGCCGAGGCTGTCGATCAGCAGCACCCGCTTGTCGGCATCCGGAATGCTCTCGCGCACCAGGTCCTCGCCGGTGACGCCGAGATGCACCGCGCCGCGCGCGAGGTTCGCCGCGATTTCGCTCGCCGAGAGATAGGCGATCTCGACATTGTCGAGGCCGGCGATGGTGCCGCGATAGTCGCGCGCGCCGCCGGGCTTCGACAGCGTCAACCCAGCGCGGGCGAAGAACGCTTCCGCATTCTCCTGCAGGCGGCCCTTGGAAGGGACGGCGACGACGAAGGGCGTGCTCATGCCGCACCTCCGTTCACGGACTTGCCAAGTTTTGTCAGTGTCTCGATCCAGACGGAGAAGCCGACGGCCGGAATAGGATTCGCGGCACCGAGCTGGGTCATCAGATTGTCGTAGCGGCCGCCGGCAACCAGCGGCTCGCTGCCATTGCCCCTGGCGTGCAGTTCGAATTCGAAGCCGGTGTAATAATCGAGCCCGCGGCCGAACGAGGTCGAGAACCGCGCCTGATGCGTATCGATGCCGCGCGTGGCCATGAAGCCGACCCGGCTCTCGAACTGGTCGATCGCCGCGGTGAGATCGAGTTTGGCGTCTTCCGCCAGCGCACGCAGCTGCGCCACCGCATCGTCAGGATCGCCCGCGATCGAGAGGAAGCGCTTGATGATATCGACGGCGTCGCGCGGCAGCGCGCCGGCCTTCAGCGTCGACTGCTCGAGGAAGCGGTCGGCAATCTCCGCGACCGTGCGGCCGCCGACATTGGTGGTGCCGGCAATCGACATCAGGTCGGTGACCAGCGCCAGCGCCGCGTTGCGATCGGAGCCGGCGAGGGCTGCGAGCACGCCCTCATATTCGTTGCGGCCGGGCGCGGTTGCCAAGGTTAGCCGCTCGATGTCGGCGGTCAGCGAGACCTTGCGGTTGAAGTCCTTGATCAGCCGGCGCCGCCACACCGGATAGAGCTCGAGCGCGTCGATCAGCGCGTGGAACAGGCCGACATCGCCGGTGCGGATCTCGACGTCTCTGACCCCGAATGCGCTCGCCGCTTCCAGCGCCAGCGCCAGCATCTCGGCATCCGCCGCAGCGCGGTCCTGCCGCCCGAACGATTCGATGCCGGCCTGCAGGAACTCGCTGCCCGCGCCACCGCGATAGCGGAACACCGGCCCGAGATAGCTGAAGCCCGCCGGCTGGCCGGACCGCGGCGAGGCGAGGTAGTCGCGCGCCACCGGGATGGTCAGATCCGGCCGCAGGCACAGCTCCTCGCCGCTGGCGTCGGTCGTCAGATACAGGCTCTTGCGGATGTCCTCGCCGGAGAGGTCGAGGAACGGCTCGGCCGGCTGCAGGATCGCGGGCTCGGCGCGGTCATAACCGGCCTGCGCGAACGACAGCAGCAGCGCATCCGCCCAGGAGGCGGATCCGTTCGCGCTGATAGCAGCAGGTCCAGTCATATCTCAAACGTCCGATTCGCCCCGAAATCGGGTTCCAAGGCGGTTGTTCCAGGGTGTGGCGCAGCCCTTAGCACGGCCGATCCGCCGTTACGACAGGGATTGGCCATGTGGCTTAATGATTGGGTTCGTTAACGATTTTGCGCACGCCTGGCTAGCCTGACAGGCGACTATTCCCAGACGGCGCGCCCTGTTCCGAAACCCGGGTGCCGGGCTTTGAATTCGGCCATGAAGGAGAGGCGTGCCTTGTGCAGGGCGTCTCTCGCTTCCTTCGAGTATTCCAACTCTTCGGCCAGCGCCTCTAGGTCGTAGAGGCTGAGCATGAACTCCTGATACTGCTCGGCAGGATTGATCAGAATCCCATACTCGTCCCGTTCACCGGTCATCCCTATCCCCTAGCTCCGCCAATCCCCCAACGCCGCCTGCACCAGCGCCAGTGCCGCCACGGCGGCCGTGTCGGCGCGCAAAATCCGCGGGCCGAGCGACAGCCTCAGGATATTTGGCTGGCGCAGCAGCAGCGCTCGTTCCTCGTCGGCGAACCCGCCCTCGGGGCCGATCAGCACGTCGATCCCCGACGCCGCCGCCTGCGCCGCCTGCAGCGCCTGCACCGGGCTCGCGACGTCGCTGGCCTCGTCGCAAAACACCAGCAGCCGCGCAGCATTGCGCTGGGCGAGGTAGCGCTCGAGCGGGACGGGATCGGCGACCTCGGCGAGCGCAATGATGCCGCACTGCTCGGCGGCCTCGATCACATTGGCGCGCATCCGCTCGCCGTTGACGCGCGACACCTGGGTGAAGCGCGTCAGCACCGGCTGCAGTCTTGCGGCGCCCATCTCGACCGCCTTCTGCACCATGTAATCGAGCCGTGCATGCTTCAGCGGCGCGAAGGCGTAGACGATGTCGGGCAGGTGGTCCTGCGGCCGGGTCTGCGCTGTGATGGTGAGCACGTCGGGCCGCTTGCGCCCGCCGATGTCGGCACGCCACTCGCCGTCGCGCCCGTTGAACACCAGCACCGCATCGCCCGCGCCGAGCCGCAGCACATTGCCGAGGTAATTGCTCTGGTTCCGTTCCAGCGGCACGTGAGTGCCAACGCTCAAGGCGCTGTCCACAAACAGCCTCGGGGCGCGAAAGTCGAATTCAGGCATCAAAGGTGTCCCATTCCGCGCCGTTTCTAGCCTAAAGGCTTACAATCCGGGGATAATTTAATGTGGACCGTGCGCTCCTACGCCGCGCTGTCGCCCAAATCCACGGGTTGTTAAGGCGCATCAGGAATCGTAAAACGCCCCTTGCAGTCTTGCTTCGCTTGGAAGCCGCCGGGGTTGCCTGGACCTTTGCCGGAGAACCACCCTCGATGATCCGCCGCCTGATCGTGCCGTTGACCGTCGCCGTGACCGCCCTTTGGGCCGGGCAGGCCGCCGCCCAGGGCGCATTTCCGGCGCCGCTGCCGGGGCAGCAGGCCGCGGCTCCCGCGAACGCCTCGCCGTTCCCGCCCGTGAATGGCGCCCCTTCGGCTACGGTGGGCGCACCGTCGCCGTTCCCGAGCGCGGGCGCAGCCCCGTTCGGCGGCGTGCCGTCGGGCCCTCCACAGGCTGCTGCGGGCGGCCCCCCCGATGCCTGTATGAAGAACTTCACGCCCTTGCGCGAGGATGCGGAGAAGAAGGGCAAGATGATCAAGGCGGCCAGTGACCGGCACGCCACTCCGCAGGAGGCGTGCAAGCTGATTGGCAATTACAGCGCCGCCGAACTCAAGATGATCCGCTATGTCGAGACCAATGCGGCCAAATGCGGCATCCCGCCCCAGATCGCCGATCAGCTGAAGGCCGGCCACAAGAATACGGAAAGCATGCAGCAGAAGGTCTGTAACGTCGCGCAGCAGGCGGCGCAGGCCCAGGCGCGTGCCGCGGGTCCCTCGCTCAGTGACGTGCTGGGCTCGGCGACCGCGGTGCCGGAGGCGACCCAGACCCGGAAGGGCGGCTCGACCTTCGATACGCTGAACGGCAACGTCTTGACGCGATGATAGCGTTTTCGAGCGAAGTGGACCCCGGTTCGCGTGAAGAAAACGCGTCAAAAAAAGAATCCAGCGTCCCGCTAGCCCCGTTCCGATTTAATCGGAACGGAATAGGCGCGGGACGATGAGCGACGTTTCCGCCCGCGTTGCCGACTCCACCGGCAACTGGGTCGATACGCATGCGCCGGTCTGGACGCGGCCTTATCTCCGCCTCGCGCGCTTCGACCGGCCGATCGGATCCTGGTTGCTGCTGATGCCGTGCTGGTGGTCGGCGGCGCTGGCTGCCGGCATCGCGCATGACGTCAGATCGTTGCCATCCGTGGCGATCCTGTTCTTCATCGGCGCCTTCGTGATGCGTGGCGCCGGCTGCACCTGGAACGACATCACCGACCGCGATCTCGACGCCAAAGTGGAGCGCACCCGCTCGCGGCCGATTCCGGCGGGCCAGGTCACGGTGATGCAGGCGCTGGCCTTCATGGCGCTGCTGGCGTTCGTCGGGTTGGCCGTGCTGCTGCAGTTCAACCGCTTCGCGATTCTCACCGGCATCGCCTCGCTCGTGATCGTTGCGATCTATCCCTTCATGAAGCGCATCACCTGGTGGCCGCAGGTCGTGCTCGGCCTCGCCTTCTCCTGGGGCGCGCTGATGGGCTTTGCGGTGACGCTGCAGCGGATCGATCTCACCGCGCTGATCCTCTATGCCGGCTCGATCGCCTGGGTGATCGCCTACGACACGATCTACGCCCACCAGGACGCCGAGGACGACGCGCTGATCGGCGTCAAATCCACCGCGCGGCTGTTCGGCGCGCGCACCCATCTGGCGCTCGTCATCTTCTATTCGCTCGCCGTGCTCCTGATCGGCACCGCGCTGGCGCTCGCCGGCGTGCGCTGGGCCGGCTGGATCGGGCTCGCCGCCTTCGCCGCGCATCTGGTCTGGCAAATCCGCCGCCTCGACACCAGCGATCCCGCGCTGTGCCTGCGCCTGTTCAAATCCAACCGCGATGCCGGGCTCATGCTGTTCGCAGCCCTGGTGGTGGATGCGGTGCTGCGGTGAATGTGCGCGGTGCGTAGGGCGGATTAGCGAAGCGTAATCCGCCATTCCTCGCGGCAACATCGGTCGGTGGATTACGCCTTCGGCTAATCCACCCTACAGCGCTCCCGCTGACATTAGACCGCTGATTTGCCCGACGGCGCAAGGCCGCGGCGCAAAAACAATCCTCTTTACACGAACTTCGGTTTATGCTAACAATGTGCCGTCTCACCCGACACGAGGGGCGCTCGCGAACGCCACGAACGTGGGTGCAGATGCGGTGGCCGCTGGGCGTGCGACAGGCGTGCGTGCGCAAGGCGGACGGTGAAGTCGTGTGGGCCTGCCGCCCCGATGCAGGTGGCAAGTCCGTGAGAGGCCCAAAGCCGATCGCGGATGATGGTGGCACAAACGCAGAGTCTCACCAGGGCGAGCACGTATAAGCCGTAAAGCCATCGCGCAGGGAAGGCCGGATGCCTCCGCCGAACCTGTATGCTCGTGCGCGCACTTCTTCTGTGCACATGGCGCACGGGACCGCGGGTGCGGCG
>NZ_JAFCJX010000019.1 GCF_018130695.1 Bradyrhizobium jicamae
TTTTCCTCGGGCCATGCCGGCTTTGCGTTGAAGACGCTTGGTGGAATCTCCTCAGCTTCATAGCGCGAGTGCCTCAATGCGATGGCTTCAGAGGCGTCGATCGAGAGAAACTTCGGCGCGCCGCGCGTGCGAGCTGTTGCTGCGATCGCGTCGGCTGTGATTTTGCTGTCGAGCGGGCCCACGGCGAGAAACGCATCGATGGTGCGATCTTGCGCGAGCTTTTCGATCTCGTCCGTGCCGAACTGCGCCACAGCGAGCTTGTCCGACTCCACGCCGGACCCGCTGAGAATGACACGCAGAACCGACGCATTTGCTGCCGTCCTGCCGATAACGCCCACCTTGTGACCGGCGAGATCAGCGACCTCAGCGATCTTTACCGCTGTCTTTTTCCTCGCGGCCTTGCCGCCTGATCCGGAAAACGACCACAGGACGACGTAGTTCTTGCGCAGCACGGCGAGCGTCTGCGCGTCCGAAGGCATGCTCAGATCAGCGCGGCCGACCGCGAGGTCGGCTTTTCCATTGCCCAGAAGGCCGAGCGATTCGGCCGCTCCAGCGGTCGGGATCGTGGACAGCAGAACGGTCCTGCTTTCGTCGGCAAAAGCCTCGGCCATGGCCTCGACCACCGCGTGGTCCTCGCTACCGGTCGGCCCCACGGCGATCCGAAGCGTCGTAGGCTGCAGGATGTAGTTGAGCGCTCCGGCAGCGGCCAAAAAAACCGCGAATCCGACGGCCAGAACCAGCAGCAGGGAGCGGGCCTTTCTCCGCTGAATATCTTGCCTGTTGCTGCTGTCGGAGGAGGGTATTTGCTTTCCGTCCATCGCTCCCTAGCTCTTGCCACAGCTCCCGCCGCCATTTCCTCCTACGGGAACTTGCGGCTCTCCGAGCAGTTCCTCGCCGGCGCATTGTCCCAGGCTTATGGAGAGGCGAAGCTCGGCGCTGTTATGCGTTCTCGACGCATGGCGGCCAGGGATCCGTCACGTTCAGGCCCTCACCTCCTGTGATGGGTGGGTCGTTTCATTAACAACGCGGCTTGAGATTGACCGAGCGGAGGAGGGTGTCCAGTCCGCTCTCGCTGCAGTTTTTCGCCTCGACAACTTGCTTGGGCTTTTCGTGCCGAACTGGTTGCGATCTCCTGCTCATCGCCACGCGTTTTTGCGAGTTGAACTTTAAGGCGGCCGGATCATGCCAATGGCGAGAGATGATATGCGGTGGAGCTTGAGGAGCCGGTTTCGGGTTGGGAGGTGGCTCAACTAGATCGACTGGGGCCGGCGGCGTCACCGCTGCGACGACCGCGGCAGACGCGGCGCCTACGGTGTCCTCAGTTGCACCGTGGTACTCAACGGTGAGCGGAAGCCGGTCGGCCTTAGCCGCGGTCTCTGCGACCGGGTAGGCTGCCGCAGACAAGGCCGCGGGATTCCTCCCCAGCGCTGCAACGGCGCCCATTGCAATCAAGCCGATTCCGGCAGCTACAATTCTGATCCACACTGATTGATCCTCGACCAACCCGGTGAACCGGAGGCTTCCGCCGAAATTGGCCCAGAATAAGGCTAAGGTGTTGGTAATTTTGGTAGATTAGGCAGCGTGCGCTGCGGGCTCCCAGCGTAAAGGCCCGAGCACGTCTTACACTTAGCTTGGCCTAGCGAGAGGGTCCGGGTGGAGCGGTCGAGCATCTCTTTTTCTAGCTTCTCTCCCTCCGCCACTTTGCCCGGAAAGTTCGTATCTCGAAGCGGAGACAGGCCCGAAAACTCGGCTGTTTTCGTGTATTTTTTCCATTCGGAGAATGCCGGCCGTACTAAAAACGAGCAGAGAATGGGTCTGGAGAATGCATTTTTCTCCGAATCCTAGAACTCCGGAAATCGGTACAGTACGGCATTTTGCGGGAAACGAAGCCTTTGTAGGGGGCTCGGTTTGAATCTCTCTCGCTCAAGCAAAGCCTGTTGCGCATTCATTCGTAATGACAGGGGCGTCGAGTCCCCTTGCGGCTCCAGCCAACTCAATGAATTCCTTGCCAAAGTGCGTGTGAATGTGATGCGCAGCGGTCTCTCGATGAAGGCTCCCTTTTCGGGGCAATTCATCAAATCCACTGCGCGAACATCAGCTGTAGTCATCCGCTCCCTCCTTTGATGTACACTTCAGTAGCTAGGCGTGTATCCAAAACGCAGCGGCATGATGCGACTAACGCAATGTCCGCTTTGCCTCGATGGCGGCCGACTTCGGGCGGCAGCGCAATATGTCGCGATGGGCCAACAGGAGACATCCGCACCGCAGAGGAAGCTAAAAGAAACTTTCCTTCTTAGTTGCCCGTTGGGATGCGAAACTCGACTAGTTCGGGTAGGTCGCGCGAATGTTTTGCGAGTCGTTCGGCGTTCAGCCTGTCGCGGCTTTTGATGGTCATCCGATACTCGAACTGCTGCCCGCCTTCGCTTAATCGCGATGACAGGTTGGCAATCGTAAACGTGATCGCCGATCATCTTGTGCACTTCGCTTTCCCCCATCACCCGATCCCGCGTGGACCGCGTCAGGGCTGGCCGCTTATGTCTCAAACGGGTCAAAATCGGTCCTACCATCGCTCGAATTGGAAGCAAGTACGTCTCCAATCGGACGCTGGATTGGAAGCCCTCCGACTTGAAGATGACCAGCCGCACCAGTTTAGGAGGTCAACATAACGAGGCGGTCGCCCGACTTGGGGGAATCTCACCAGTTCGCGGGGACCAGAACGCGATCGACGAGGAAGGCGAGCCCAGCGACCAGCACGAGCGCGGAGAGCGCCGTCACCGCCCGCCGCTCCCACGCGGCGCGCCGAAACCAGAGGAGGACCGGCAGGAAAGCGGCGATCACCGCTGCCTGGCCGGCTTCAACGCCGAGGTTGAACGACACGAGCGCGCCGGCCAGGGCGCCCGGGGGCAGATCGAGATCGAGCAACGCGCCGGCAAAGCCGAAGCCATGCACGAGGCCAAACGCGAAGCCCACGGCCCAGCGCCACGACGCCGTGCGTCTGCGGAAAATGTTTTCGGCCGCGACGTAGACGATCGACAGCGCGATCACCGGCTCGACGATCCAACTAGGCGGCGAGGCCGCGCCCAGTACCGCCACGGCCAGGGTGATACTGTGCGCTACCGTGAAGGCGGTGATAACGGCGAACAAGGATCCAATTCCTCCGCCGCCCAGGACGAGGGCCAGCACGAACAGGAGGTGATCAACTCCCGTCAGGATGTGCTCGATGCCGAGCCGAAAGAAGGCGAAGACGCCGCTCCCGGCGGTAACCTCGGGCGCCGGGCTCCCGCTCGGTGCTGCGACAGCGAGGCGAGCCTCGTGCCGGTCGCGTTCGAGGGTGTATTGCTGCACGCTCCCCAGGGCTTCGACACGGACAAGCGTGTGGTAGTCGTTGCCGAGCGCGTCGGACAGGTCGTCGCGCAGCAAAAGTTCGTGCGGCGTGCCGGGGCAGGCGTAATCGACGGTTACCACCGCGTTGGCGCGGTCGGGCGTGGGCGGCGTGACCGTCCCGGGCACCGGCTCGCATTTCACCCCGTTCGCTGAAATCGCGACTTTGCGCGCGACCAAATCGGCCAGCGTGGCGTAGCCTTCACGGCGCTGCGGCCGTACGCCGCCGGCCGTCTCGGCGACGGCCGTCGCGACCGCGTCGGGACCGAGCGTGAGGCTGTATCGGACAGTTCCGCCGGACAGGCTCACCGTGGCATAGCCCATCGATCCGGCGACGTGTCCGTGCGCTGGTCCGAGCAACAGCAGCAGGGCAAGAGCGGCCCACGGGGCCGCGCGGTGGGGAGAGGCGGGCGGCGTCATCGCGCTTCCGCTCCAGTCATGACCTCGGCCCATTCGCCGCCGACGAAGCGGGACATCAGGTACAGCCGCGGATTGTCGTCGATGCGCATGTACTGGAGGTACCCCTCGGGGTTGAACTCGCCGAAGCTGGCGGCAAGCACCAGCTCGCCAAAGCCTCCGTAGAACTTCACGGAGAGCCGCGGCGGGTCGAGGCCGAACGGCGCCGGATCGCTCCCCACGAGCTCTGCCGCCTCGATCTCGCGGACCGGCCCGGAATTGTGCATGATCTGAACGGCCTTGCTGACCTGGAGCCCGGCGGCGCCGATGTTGACGCCGTCCGGCGTCACCCACTCTGTCTCGCCCGCACGGAGCAGGGTAACGCGCCGCGTGCCGCGGCTAAGGTCCGCTCGCCATCGATCATCAGCGTCTCGCGACTGGTGGCCAGCAGGGTGACGTGCGGGCATGCCGCCATGATTTCTCGTGCAAGGCTGGCTATTGCGTCGATCAAGTGTTCGCAATTATCGAGAATGACAAGCTGACGTCGCCCGGCAAGCGAATTGGCGACGCTTTGCTCGATAGTTTTTCCGGCTTGTTGGGTGATGCCGAAGACGTCGGCGACTGCATGACCGGTGGCATCAGGATTGTCGAAAGCGGCGAACTCCACCAGCCACGTGCCGTCTGGATAGTTGTCTTGCAGCTTCGCCGCAAGCTGCAGTGCAAGCCGTGTCTTGCCGATCCCGCCGGGACCGGTCAGCGTGATCAGTCGTGCGTTGGAAAGGATTTCGCCGGCCCTGGTAAGCTCTCTGTCGCGCCCTAAGAAGCTCGTTGTCAGGAGGGGAAGATTGCCCAACACGGCAGTCGTGCGGACCGAGGGAGGGACGACCCTGTCCAAGAGTTCCGTGGCCGGCAATGCGTCGCCGCCCCGGACAGGAGTGTCCTCTGACGCTGATCTGTGCAAAGTTGCGACTTGGGGCGGCTGCATTCGGTGCCATTCTCGCAAGAGATGGCGGTGCAATGTCTTGGTCTGCGCGTCGGGCTCAATTCCCAATTCCCTGGAGAGCAGTTCGGTGCAGGTGCGATATTGGCGGAGCGCCGCGCCCTGCCTGCCCTGCCTGGCATACAGCTCCATAAGGGTGCGATGTACCCGTTCCTGCAGAGGATCTTCGGCGAGCAGGCGTGTGGCAACATAAATGCCACGTTCGATCATACCTGCGGACAGGTGATGATCGAGCAGCTTCGCCATGCCTTCCAAGGCAAGTTCACGCAACCGCTGACGTTCCGCCGCTGCCCAGCGTTCAAACTCAGGCGCCGATACCTGGAAGCCTTCGAGGAATTCGCCGCGATAGAGTCCGATGGCCCGCTCGAGGTTTTCGACTCCCGATTCCTTGATGAGATCCTCGAACACCCTTGCATCGACGTCGAGCGCCGTCGGTGCCAGAGCGATCGTGTCCTCATGAGTAACCACGGCGGCGTCAGAACAGGTGCATGACAATGCCCTGCGCAAAAGGCTTAGTGCCTGTCGCAGGCTATCTCGAGCTTGTGTCTCGACGTGGTCGCCCCACAACAAGGCCGCAAGTTTTGGTCGCGCCTGGGCTTCGCCCATATGCATTGCCAGATAAGCCAGCAGGGCTGTCGTCTTCTTGGTGGCCAATGGGATGGGCTCTCCGGTATCCCCGTGGAACCGGAAACTCCCGAGAAGTGCGAGGTTTGCCTTCGCCATATCCGCCGGCCCTATGCTCGGAGTGCAAAAAGCACCCGGTCCGACGATTTTGCGAATTTATCACGCTCGCACCCACAGGTCCATTGCGGCCGGTCAGTACTCTGCGTGCGAGGTCAGGGCCCCTATTACCAACGGAGATGACTATGTGGAACCGCTTGTCGATCGCAACAGCCGCAGCTCTCGTGATAGGCACAATCGGAGCCAATGCCGCGGAACTCCCGACGTATGAAGTCATGGGCTTTCCGATCACCCCGCACCAGTTCGTGGCATTGGGACCGGCCAACGCTCAGCAGGAGACGCTTGCGGCGGGCGTGTCGGCCCCGGTCTTGGCGCCGCGCCAGGGCGTACATGAGGAGCAGATTGCCCGCAGCGACGGCGAAACGATTACTACGCTGGCTCTCTTCCCGGTGGTAACGACCGAGCCCGCTCGGTAGGAACCGCTGGCGCGCGGTGTCTGACCTCCCAGCAGCCGCCGCGCGGCAGTCGAGTTTCAAAGCTCCGAAAGAGAAATCGAACTTCGAACGTTGTCCAATTTGTTCGCTTTGGATCGATAGGAGAATTGCCGTTGCATCTTTGCGATCGATCCTCGCATCGAGATTAGCCGGCGCAGGGCCTTTGGCCGACTTCTTGAATAACATTCCATTTGCGAATCCAAGCAACACGGAACCAGTGAGAGCGTCGCCGTTGACGTGTTCCAGATTCAGTCGTTTGAGAGGCTGTCGCGGAGTGGCCTGTGGCCAAAGCGGAAATCACCCTCGTCTGAACCTCGACCTATAGAAGTAGTCATCTAGGGGCACCTTGGCGAGCAAACCCATAGAAAGGCGATTGGCGGATACCCCGCGCCGCAACGACGGCGAAATCAACGCGATCCGCCATTGACCACCATAGCCGATGGCCGACTAGTCAAGCTGCATTTCGCAACCCATCGCCTTGGGCAGGAATACTAGTGTGTTCAGCAAGCTGTTCTAAGTTCTTGGGTCCGTTCGATTCTAGCGTGCGAGGATCCCGGAAGACCGGGGTTAGCCCTGCCACGATGATGACTCCAGACGCCGCCACGGTGTTTGCAATCATCATTGAGAGAACTACTGGCGTTAACATCTGCGTATTCAAGCCTTGTGGGTTAATGCCTTCTGTTGATTCATTTGGCTGCGCGCTGCTTTTGATAGGTTTCCCCTTCCTGCATCGCGGATTTCACTTTCTGGAATGCCCGCAGCTCGATTTGGCGGATGCGCTCACGGGAGATGCCATACTCCGCGGCGAGCGTTTCGAGCGTGGCAGGCGCCTCGCTCAAGTAGCGTTCACTAAAGATGTGTCTTTCGCGGGGGCTGAGAGATTGAATGGCGGCCTTCAGAGCGGAGCGCCGTCGTGACAATTCTTCATCGTCAGCCAACGCGACGTCATGGCAAGGCGAGGGATCAACAAGTCGTTCGAGCGCCTCGGCCGCATCCGGGGCGCCATCGGTTCGAGCATTCAGGGAGATGTCGCCACGAAGGCGGCGATCCATGGCCACAACTTCGCGCTCAGATACTTTAAGACGTTCAGAGATTGTCTTGACTTGATCCGGTCGCAAATCTCCATCGTCGAGTGCAGAAATAGCGCTCTTTGTTCGCCTCAGTTTGAAGAACAATTTCTTTTGGGCGGAAGTTGCCGCAATCTTCACCAGCGACCACGATCGGAGGACATATTCCTGTATCGCCGCTTTGATCCACCACGTTGCATAGGTCGAAAGACGAATCCCGCGCTCTGGATCGAAGCGCCTGACTGCTTGCATCAGGCCGATATTGCCCTCCGAAATGATGTCAGCGACTGGCAAGCCGTAGCCACGGTAGCGCATTGCGATCTTCGCAACGAGACGGAGGTGGCTGGTGACCAGACGATAGGCTGCATCGCGATCGGAGTGCTGACGCCAGCGCCTTCCGAAGTGGGTCTCCTCCTCTTGCGTCAGTACCGGAAACTTCCGAATTTGAGCAAGATAGTGCGTCAGCCCGCTAGCGGCGGATGGCAGCGGTTGAGACACGGTTTGATACATTTCCTCCTCCGAACGTTTTGGAAATTAAGAGAAAGAGTGTCCGGACGGTTGCGCGCCAGAGTGCCGGCTAGATCCATTACTGTGACCGACGGCGGGCTCTGGTTCAGACTCCAGAAGATGCAAGGCATCGATGATATCGTCGAAGCTGACGGCAGTACTGTGCCGGACCGGCCTGCTTGGCTGGGGAGCGGCGCAAGCATCTGCGGCCCAGGACGACAGAATTGCCCGCTTCTCGTAAGACGTCAGATCGCAGTCGTCGACGACGTCCAAGGGATGATCGAATGCGTCGGCCGGGTGCAGCAGCGCAGCCACTTCAAGCGTCGCCCTTCGTCCGTCGATGCTCGGCAGTCCCGCGGAGAGGCGGTCGGGGAACGCCTCTCGCAAAAGTCCTTTCACGGAGGCTTGCTCCTCGCTCAGTCGGCGCTGAATAAACGAGCGTTCAAGGTCCGACAGATGCGTTACGAGCAGCCTGCGATAGCGGTCGATATTCTTTTGATGCGCACGCAGCAGTTCCAAGTTTACGAGCATGATCCGCCTCCGGCTTCAGGCAGCAATGGCACGTTCGGTAGAGCGCAATCGACACGGCTTGCCTCCAGGAGGATTCCGGGGACCGCCGTCGAGTTCGCACAAAGCTTCCAGGATCTCGTCGATCGATACTGGTTTCTTCAGCCCGACGGGTGAGCGCATGGACGGGCAAGAGGCTATTGCAGAAGCATCCGAGGCCCAGGATGCCAGAATTGCCCTCTTCTCAGCCGTTGTCAGGGCCGAGTGATTCACCACATCCTTTGGATGCTCGAAGGCGGTACCTGGATGCAGGAGCGCGGTGAAGTCGAAAACGTTGTCGTCGGCGGTCGTCGGCCGCATGGTATCCTCCTTTTCATTGACGATGAGCGGCAGCCGCGCGAAGCCTCGCGCGGCGCCGGCCAGAGCCGCCTTTAGGCGGCCTTGGCTTCCAGTTTCTGGACGTTGTCGGCTGGCACGCCGTTGATCGCGATCCGGCGCGGCTTCATGGCTTCCGGGATTTCCCGGACCAGCTCGATCTTGAGCAGGCCATTGTCGAACCCGGCGCTCTTGACCTGGACATAGTCCGCCAGGTTGAACTGGCGCTTGAAGTTGCGGGTCGAGATACCGCGATAGAGGAAGTCTCGCTCGGTCTTGTCGGGCTTGCTGCCTTCGATCGTGACCACGTTCTGTTCAGCCGTGATCGTGATGTCGTTCGGCGCAAAACCGGCAACCGCCAGCGAAATCTGATAGCGGTCCTCGGCCAGTCGTTCGATGTTATAGGGTGGATAATTGTCCTCGCCGGCCCGCTGGGCCATTTCCGCGAGGTCAAACAGGCGGTCGAAACCAACGGTCGAGCGCCACAGGGGAGAGAAGTCGTAAGTGCGCATAACCAAATCCTCCTAAGAGCAAGATGGATACGAGCGGCACCGGACACGACCGGTGCCCGTCTCAGTGCCCGGGCCCTTGGGGCGCCCGGACGCCACCGTTCGGTGGCGAGAAAAAAATTAGCAAAGTCGTTTTTGGTTTCAAGAGGGGCTCGAAAATTTTTTCAAGACCGATGAGGGCCGCTGGGGGGCCCGAGTTTCATTAACAAATCACCAAAGAACTTTCCCACTGAAGCGGGTGCGGGCGAGGATCTTGGCTGCAGCCCTATGGCCCGTTGGCTGTCCGGTTTTTCCATGGAGGGGGTCAATTGGCTAAGAGGGCAGGCGGCGCTTTCAGCGTCGCCTATGTAATTTGCTTAGCGGGGTGATCGCGAGAGGCGCTCGGCCTGTTGCAGGCGTTTGACAAGACAACGCCTATCCAAGTGGGGCGCCCGAAAACGTCGTCTGGATGAATGCGCTCCACTCAATTATGATTCTTATCCAACAAAAATGAGACGGTGCATTCTATTCCATCAGAGCCAAACCTTCGCTCGAATCGCCCGTTCAACATATGTGGTATCGATTTCTCGAGAAAATCTGAACCGAAGCCTCGCCGAGGCGGCGGGTGCGCGATAGGCCACGCCCGCTCCCGCCAGCGCAGTTGGAACTCATTTTCATTGCCTCGATCATGAGCGTCCCACGATATATCAATTTGACCGTTCTCCACGGATAGGGCGCCGTGCTTAACGGCGTTTGTGGCAAGTTCGTGTATTGCCATCGACAACACTTCGGCCTGTTTCGCCGGAATCAAGATCTTTGGGCCGCGCTGCTTAAGGTTCTCGCCCTCGACAGCGCCGTGCAATGAGAGCTCCTGAGAGAGAACTTCGCGGATATCGATCTTGCTCGTATGGGTCCGGTTCAATAAAGCATGAGTGCGCGC
The DNA here is from genome assembly GCF_018130695.1 of Bradyrhizobium jicamae. Taxonomy (GTDB): domain Bacteria; phylum Pseudomonadota; class Alphaproteobacteria; order Rhizobiales; family Xanthobacteraceae; genus Bradyrhizobium; species Bradyrhizobium jicamae_B. Next base: position 9,837 of record NZ_JAFCJX010000019.1, read on the forward strand.
AATCGCCTTCAGTCGGTCCTCAAAAGCTTTTGCGAACTCATCAAGGCTCTTGCTTTTGGCGCGCGTCCTCCGCGCGACGGCTTGGATAGTCGTCAGCATGTTATTGATGCGATGCTGAAGCTCATGACCGAGCACTTCCTGCCTGAGCGCCCGCTCCGCCAATTCTCGCTGGATCCTCACTCGGTCGATAGCAGAAGCCAAGAGATTGGCGTAGTTCTGAAGAAAATCGATATCGTCCTGCTCGAATTTCCGGAGCTGCCGCGAGTCAACCTCCAGCACACCGAATGGGCCGTCCTCGCCGCGAATAACAACATTGACGGTGCTCCTGACGCTATGCTCGATCAGCAGCTCGGGAATCGCGAATCGAACCTCCTTGTTGGTATCCTCGGTGATCACAGGCTGGTTCGTGTGCAAGGCATAGCCAGCCGGCGAACCCTCATGCGCAGGTATTGTGGCATGCCCCACCACGCCGGGGTTCCAGTTCACCCCGGCTCGGACAAGCAAATTCTCGCCGCCTGGGACGAGCTCCAGCACTTTCACTAGCTCAACATCGATGGCATCAGAAACGAGCTTGGTTGCCTCTTGTAGGAGACCATCTATGTCATCGCTCCGCAAAGCTCGCTTGCCGAACTCCGACAATGTAGAGACTTGTCTGCGAAGCTTGTGCGCTTCCGAAGGGGGCACTTTGGTCTCCCATCGCGAACCGGATAAATGCTTACTGCCCGCCGCAGGTTCCTATGACAATCTCCTAGCGATCTAGCCACGTGGACAAACCGACTGCGGGTGAGGGCGGGTTGTCGACGGGCCACACCTTGCTGCTGGTCGCGAAAGCGCGGCCCTAGAGAGGCAGCGGAAAGGACGCGGACGCGTCGCGCGGATATCTTGGTTCGGGCCCCCTCCAAAGTCACCTCTGGTTGGAAAATCTGATCGTTCCACAAGAGAGCTACCGCGCCGTGCCTTTAGCTTCGTCGACCGCGGTTGATGCAACGTTTCCTATAGGCCGCCGCTATCGCCATCCAATCTCGCAATAGTCCTCTATCCTCCTTTGAGAACGCGGCCCGCCGCTTGAGATCATCCAGTGTGTCGCCGGGATGGCACCGCTCGTAATCCCGGCGGATCAGCGACTCCAATTCTTCGTCGCTCGTGGCTTGCACGTCCGCCGCAGATGCCGACCGCGTCATCGCACAGGAGACGGGTTGACGAGCCGTAAAGTCCGAATTGGCCGATAAGGGCAAAGTGCTCATGGCAGCGCCCCTCGATGAGGGCGGGCGGGGAGAAGCCCCACCCGGCTTTATCCTACTTTCAGCTATTGTTTACTTCCGTTAATTGCTATCCGTTTTACCTTCCGCTGTGCCGCAGGCAGCTTGGGCAGCATCACGGTGAGGACCCCGTCCTTAAATGACGCGGCAACTCTGTCCTGGTCGACGTCATCAACGGGAATACGTCGCTCGAAACGTCCGTAGTAGCGCTCGCTAAAGCGACGCTCCTTGTCTTCCGTTTCGCGCTTTTTTTCGCCGCTGATGGTCAGCACGCCGTCGGAGAGTTCAATCGCAACGTCGTTCTGGTCGAGGCCGGGAAGTTCGGCGAGGACCTTGACCTCCTTTTCCGTCTCGTTGAGCTCGACGCTTGGCCAACCCATCATGGAGGACGAGCCGAAAGAACCAATGTCGAAGTTGCGGAATGCGTCGTCGAACATGCGGTTCATTTCACGATGGAGCGCAAGAAACGGATTGCTTGTTTCATTTGATGATACGCTCACTTTGCGTGAACTGTTGTTCCATGGAACGAGGTCGCGTAGTGCCATTTTGAACTCCTTTTCGTAGGTTAGAATTGTCGCAGCTCTCCCGAGGCGGCTGGACAGCGGTCACCGCTCGAAGACGGGTTGCTCTCTGACCCCTATAGTTTCGGGTTTCCGGTTTTCGCTGGCGCGCGCCGACGATCGGAATTAGCCGGCCGCTTGGCGGGGGTCAGGTTGCCGGCTTTCCCATTTTCAGCCTCAAACGGCTTCAGCGTAATCCGAGGGAAGGCGGAAAACGCCCGGTTGGGTGCTGCCCGGGAGCAGCAGGGTATCCACCTTGAACACCGGTCCTCTGGGCTTCCATTCCATCCAACGCGTTGAATCGAGATAGCGGATGGGCGGCAGCGGCACTGTATAGCCGGTTCGAGCGGACGTGACTTTAGGCGTGCTGTCCATGGCGACGGCGCCGATCGGCAACAACATCGCCAATGCGACAGCGCCGGCGCCAATTCTTCGGCTGCGGCCGAAGGCCCCCACGATTGTGACGAAGAGTTTCTGATTCTTGGTCATCTCATCCTCCTGTCGGTACGAAGCTGATCCATCCGATCGTCAGAAAGCTGAGGGCGAACATGAGCCAATGCACTACCGTCGCTATGCTCTTCTGCGATCGAGATTGCATGCGCGTGCTCATCTTGGTCTCCCGGTATGTCTTTCCTTTCTCCTTCTCGAGGGTGAGCCGGCGATCGTCGCGGACGGGCTCGGTCTGGTTCGTGCCCATCGGCGGCGCCGATGTCGGGGGCTCCTCGACTCCTCTCGGCGACCCGGGGGCCGAAGCCGGCCCCCGGCGGCAAACGACTTAGGAATCGGAAAAATGGCCATCAAGGGGGTCCGCAAAAATTTTTTGCGACATCCAGCCGGCATGCCAATTCGTTTTGAACGATCGTTCCTCTGAACGGTTAGGGGCTCGAGCCGCCCCACATGTTTCAGCTCCGATGCCGATCTCCGATTTCGCCGTAACGACTTTCGCGACCCTCTTTGTGGCCATAGGCCCCATCGACACCGCGCTGGTGTTCGGAGGGGTGACGTGTGGTGTACACCGCCCGGACCGGCTTCGCTTGGCGCTTCGGGCTGTGCTTATTGCGGGCGGGGTCTTGTTCGGCTTTGCGCTGGTCGGCGTCCAATTGCTTGGTGCTCTACACGTGTCACTTGAAGCCTTTCGTTTTGCAGGCGGGGTGCTGCTGCTGCTTCAAGCCATCCAGCTCATCTTCGGACACCCTGCCGGACTTTCCACCCTCACTGCCGGAGAGCGCAGGGAAGCGCTGGCACCCGGTCATATCGCGATTTTTCCGCTCGCATTCCCTGTGATCGCGGGTCCGGCCGGTCTAACTGCCGGCGTCTTGCTCATGGGGCAGGCGACGGGCGATCTCGCTAAGTCTGTCGTCGTCCTCACTTCAATGCTCATCTGCCTCGTTCTGACGTATGGGGCAATGGTCTTTACGGACCTGTTGCACCGGCTTCCAAAAACCACCGGATCGAATGTGATCGCTCGCCTAGCGGGCGTCATCCTTGCTGCACTGGCTTCGCAGTTTATCTTCGATGGAATCCGCGATGCGAGGATCCTGAGTGCGAATTGAAGTCGTAAGAATAAGATGGACGATTTTCGCGACATAGTCGCCGCCGGGTTTGCGGTTGTTTGTGCAGCCCTGATTCTAGTGGCATGGCTTCTGTTGATGGGTGACAAACCTGAGCACGGTTATTCAATTCCGCATATCGAGCGGCCGGTGGCAGCGATTTCAAGTATCTAACTGGACTTTTTGCCCGCCACTACTCAACTGTCTGCACAGAACGGCGGCCGTTCACTGCCTTTCCCTCGCCTTGGGGTGAGTCAATTCCCTAGGTCGCCCGCACCACATCTTTTACTCTTTCATCGGATCTGGGGCCTGTTGACGTTGTCCTTCGGCGTCACGTTAGGGGCAGACCGGCAAATTCTGAGCTCTCAAACTCTGGGAAGGCGATAGCGAACTGTGAAGGATGGACCGTCCCCGGCTGGCGGCGCGTGGATAATCTCGTCGGAAGGCTCCATAAGCTCGCGCATCGCGTTGCAGGCCACGGAATGACGGTTCTCGTCAGGGCTGACGATCCGGTGGATCTCGCCAGCGTTAATCTCGACATGTGGACGGCCTTGCTTGGACGCCCGAGAGATTTGGGCCTCAACCTCTTCGCGGAATTCTTCCGTCGTCGGCATGGTAGCCCCCGAGTGCGTGTAAGCAACCACTGATAAAAAAATACTTCCGCATCCTAGACGCTTGGTCTGGTTCCACAACCGTAGCCTGTAACCGTTGATAATTCGTCTGTTCCGATCAACGCCTCGCCGGCTACTCGCGCCCTCTCGCTTCTCAGTCCCTCGCGATCGCCAGTCACGGCAACTGCCTATGTGCCTGGCGCCGCCCTCCAGGTTCCTGTCACGCAGTTAAAGCTTGCCTTTGAAAAAAGCGCCGCGATTAGGCACGTCCTCCGCCATCTTCGCACACAATTGCTGCAGCTCAACAACGTCGCGGCCTGTAATGCGGTGCATCCGGTGGAATGCCGTATGGCTCGATGGTTGCTAGATTCACGACCGGGTCGGCCAAAGCGGAATACAGCTAATGCACGGGGCGCTAGCACAACTTCTCCGAGTGCGCTGAACAACGGTAACGCTGACGATGCGCAAGCTTCGAGCAGCGGGCGGCATCTTATCTGACCGACGCGGAAATGGTGGAGATCGATCGAAGGAAACTTGAGAAGATCGCGTGCGAATGTTACGCCGTGATGCGACGCAGAGACGCTTGTATGAGGAAGAGCTGCCAGTACCTTCGTGCGGCGCGCTCTACGGGTGACTCTTCGCCGCCTTTAGCCTGTGCCCGGTTAGGCATTGAGCGGGTCTTCTCGACGATGCCTTTCGCCGACGGCGCGATCGCCCAAGTTCCGGTCGTTCCTGAATTCCGAAGCCGCTTGGCACAGGGGAGCGCATTTTGCCGATTGAGCATCAAAGGTATCCGCTTTTGACGAGCAGGCGGACTTCTCGTTTCCAGACTTAACGAGAGATCATCGCCCGCCTGGAGTGAAGACAGCGAGACGCCGAGCACGAGGCCAACGAGAAGCTCGGCGACATCAACGAGTTGCTCGTGGACAAGAGCGGCAAGATCAACGCGGTGGTGGTCGGCATCGGCGGCTTCCTCGGTATGGGCGAACATGACATCGCCGTCTCGATGGACAAGCTGAAGTTCGTCGAAGAGCCGGTCCGGACGAGCGCGAGCGGCACCTCGACAACGACCCGCGAGACAACCACCGGCACGGCCTCAACGACCACCACGAATCGCAACGCGAACGATTGGGTGCCCGACCATGCCGTCATGAGCGGCAACAAGGAGCAGCTGAAGGCGCTCCCGCAGTTCAAGTATTCGGACTACAACTAACAGGACACAACGTTCTTCGGAAAAACAGGGGTCTCCATCTGGAGGCCCTTTTTCGTGCAGACCATAACCGAGTGCGGCTTGCCAAACAAAAGCGGCCCGCCCCGGAGTGCCGGTCGGGCCGCTCTTGCGCGCCTACAATCGCTCAGTGCGTGAAAAGCGTCATGCGGTTACTACTCGGTGCAGACCTTCGTGGTCTTCACGGCGGACTCAGCCTCCGTCTTGGTCTTGTAGACGCCGTCGCCCACGACCGTCGTGGTAGTCGTCGTCGGCTTGGTGTCGACGACCGTGCACTTCTTGGTGGTCGCATCGCGGACAATGTAGAACTCGGCGGCACTGGCGGCCTGGGTGCCGAGGGCGAAAGCCGCGAGAGCGCCGCACAGGATCAGCTTCTTCATGATGTCTCCTCAAACAATGGGTAAGTAGTCACAGCCAACGAGGAGGCTTGATCGAAGTTCCGATTTTTCCCGACCCCGACGGGCACATGCCGTTTCGTTTCGCTATTCATGCTTGCTAACTGCGTCTACACACCTCAGTGCCTATCGGCGTGCATTTTTCCCCTGCCCAGCATGCTGGAAGCCCCGCATGTGCAGGAACACATCATGGAAATTTGCATTGTCGAGTGTTGTTTTCAGTTTTGAGTGAGGCAGATCATGCGTCTTCTTTCTGGAATGATCGCCATTGCAACAGTTCCCGCGTGGATGGCGATCAATACGACCCCTGCTGCAGCGCAGTCGTTCGACGACAGGTGGTCCGTTATTCCGAAGGCTCATGCAGATCCTGCCCCTGAGAGACCTGACCAGACAAATGAGGGCGAGGCACAGCCGCAACCTCTGATCGGACAACAGCCAACACGTGAAGTTCGCTCAGCGGACCGATCGTTCAATCGGACGTTTTCTGGAAAAGCCTCTTTCTATTCATATGGAAAAGGAAAAACGGCCAGCGGCTCGCCGTTCCACCGGGACGCATTGACAGCAGCGCATCGCAATCTGCCATTCGGCACAAGAGTTCGCGTCACTGAGCTTGCGAGCGGCAAGTCGGTGGTGGTTCGTATCACCGATCGCGGGACGTGGGTTCGAGACCGGGTTCTTGATCTTTCTCTTGGAGCTGCGCGCAGCTTGGGCATTACGGAACGTGGCGTAGTCAAGGTTCATGCGAAATTGCTTTAAGCGGACCGCGGCCAGTTGTCGCGTCGTTAGGTCGTGTGAGGCTAACGTGGCGTCCGCATGAAGACCACTTGTTGCGACCATTCTCGCCGAGAGAGGTTAACGCGGAACGATATTCAGCAACGGCGCATTTTGTGCTTCAGCTAAACTCGGATCATGCTTCGGCGACGCCAAACCAAAGGCCGTCACTAGCAGCAGCACGCTCCCGCATATGATGTTCAGAAAGAAGTGCTCCATCTACACTTAATGGCATCTCTGGCGATCCGTTCCCTATGGGCCGTGGAAAGCCAGACCAAGCGAAGCGTTTCAAACCGCGCTTGCATATCCATGCATGGCGTGTTCCCTCTGAGGAACAGCGTGTTTACTTACGTTGAGTTGGGCAGGGAAAAACCGGCGAGCAGGAGGCCACCGGATGGGCTCTCTGTCGGCCGAATTTTCCACCGACGAGGATCTTCCTTGCCGCGTCGCTGAGGGAAAGGAAGTTGATTGGCGGCGGGATTCAATCAGCTCACGCGGTCGCATCTTTGTTCGAACTGACGTAGCTTGCTCGTTCGCAACGATCTGGCGAAACTGATTTGTTACAGCGCGCGGTCTGGCTAAGCTTTAACATGTGTCAAGGTCGGAGGAGTTAAACGATGCGAACGATCAAGGGGCCGGCAATTTTCCTCGCGCAGTTTGCCGGCGACACTGCGCCTTTCAATTCATTGGAGTGCATCTGCGGATGGGCCGCCTCTCTCGGTTACCTCGGCATACAAATCCCGAGCTGGGATGGCCGGCTTATCGACCTCAAGAAAGCATCGGAGTCACAGGACTACGCCGATGAAGTCAAAGGCGTCGCAGGCCGGCACGGCCTTGCGATCACCGAACTCTCGACACATCTCCAGGGCCAGCTTGTCGCCGTTCATCCGGCCTATGATGCAATCTTCGATGGGTTCGCCCAAGCTGAGGTGCGCGGCAAGTCGAAGGCGCGCACGGAATGGGCAGTCGATCAGGTCAAGCGCGCCGTCGTAGCCTCCAGGCGTCTCGGCCTGTCGGTGCAGGCGACCTTTTCGGGTGCGCTCGCCTGGCCATATGTCTATCCCTGGCCGCAGCGGCCGCCTGGCCTCATCGAGGGTGCGTTCGACGAACTCGCGAAGCGCTGGCAGCCTATTCTTGATTATGCCGACGAGCACGGCGTTGATCTCGCTTATGAGATCCACCCGGGCGAGGATCTGCACGACGGCATTTCCTATGAGATGTTTCTCGATCGAGTGAAGAATCATGCGCGCGCGAACCTGCTCTACGACCCTTCGCATTTCGTGCTGCAGCAACTCGACTATCTCGACTACATCGACATTTATCACGACCGCATCAAGGCGTTTCACGTCAAGGACGCCGAGTTCAACCCGACCGGCCGCCAGGGCGTGTATGGCGGATTCCAAAGTTGGATCGATCGTGCCGGCCGCTTCCGTTCTCCAGGTGATGGTCAAGTTGATTTCGGCGCTATCTTCTCAAAGTGACGCAATATGATTACGAAAGTTGGGCGGTGCTGGAATGGGAATGTGCGCTGAAGCATCCTGAGCAAGGTGCGCGCGAGGGCGCCGAGTTCATCAAGAATCACATCATTCGAGTCACCGAGAAAGCCTTCGACGATTTCGCGGGCTCCGGCACCGACGATATGATGATCCGTAAGATGATCGGCATCTCCTGAGTGAGGGAGGGGAGACATGGCTATCGAGGCACGCAACGACGCCAGTGTGGACCGTCGTATTCGGCTCGGCATGGTCGGCGGCGGGCAGGGCGCCTTTATCGGCGCCGTCCACCGCATCGCGGCCCGCATTGACGACCAATTCGAACTCGTCGCCGGCGCGCTTGCCTCGGATCCGGCCCGGGCGGAAGCATCGGCGAAAGAGCTCGGGATCGCCGAGGAACGTGCCTATGGTTCGTTCGAGTTGATGGCAAAAGGGGAAGCGGCGCGTGCGGATGGGATCGAGGTCGTCTCGATCGTGACGCCGAACCATTTGCATAGCGCCGTCGCGAAAGTCTTCCTGGAGGCCGGCATCCATGTCATCTGCGACAAGCCGCTGGCGACGAGCGTTGTCGAGGCCGAGGAGCTGAAGGCGTTGGTCGAGAAGACCGGCAAGATCTTCGCGGTCACCTACAACTACACGGGCTATCCTTTGGTGCGGCAGGCCCGCGCAATGATCGCGAATGGCGATCTCGGCGAGATCCGGGTCGTGCAGGTCGAATATCTGCAGGATTGGCTGACCGAGCGGCTGGAGGCAAGCGGCCACAAGCAGGCGGCATGGCGCACCGACCCAACGCGGTCCGGCGCCGGCGGGTGCATCGGCGACATCGGCACCCACGCCTATCATCTGGCCTGTTTTGTCAGCGGGCTCGAGCTCGACCAGCTTCTCGCTGAGCTTTCCACCTTCGTCGAGGGACGCCGTCTCGATGACGACGTGCAGATCCTCCTGAAGTGGAAAGGCGGCGCCAAAGGCATGCTGTGGGCGAGCCAGGTTGCGGTCGGCAATGAGAATGGCCTGAAGCTGCGCGTCTACGGCACCAGTGGCGGCCTCGAATGGGCGCAAGAAAATCCCAATCAACTCTGGTTCACGCCTTACGGACAGCCCAGGCAGCTTCTGACCCGTGGTGGTGCCGCAGTTGGGCTGGCGGCAAGCCGCGTCACCCGCGTGCCTTCCGGCCACCCGGAAGGTTACCTCGAAGGTTTCGCAACCATCTATGCCGAGGCAGCACGTGCCATCCGTGCCGCGCGCGCAGGAAGCAAACCAGATCCTGAGGTGATCTTCCCGACAGTCGAGGATGGTCTCGCCGGCATGAGGTTCATCGAGGCTGCAGTGAAGTCGTCCGCAGGCTCTGGTGCTTGGGTTCGCGTGAGATGATTCCTAGCGACTGTTTCTGACAATCATGATGATACGGGAGAGGTGTGAAGTGGCTTGAAGCGCAACTAGGGCGCCGACCAATCAGCCGCCGGGGATGTCCGCTTCGCTCCGATACCGACTGTCTTTGTGCGTCTGCAGCAAATGTGGCGGCTATGGCGAAGGAGCGTTTTTATCCCGCGAGTTGTTTAAGCGGGACGCTTAAAGTCAATTTCAGACCATTCCTCCGCCAATCGTGCTCTATTTTGCCTCTCAGCTCGGAAGTTACGCTTCGCTCGGTAAGAATCGTACCGAAACCCCTTGACTGCGGCCTCGCTTCGATGATGGGGCCGCCGATTTCATCCCACTCAAGATGAAAATCATCTTGATTGGCGTCCCACGTGACGTGAATTGATCCATTCGGCAGGGAGAGAGCTCCGTACTTTACGGCATTCGTCGCCGTCTCATGCAGCGCGAGAGCAAGTCCTGTCACGGACTTCGCCCCAACAGGCACTTTGGGTCCGCTCACGATAATGCGGTTGGGCGAGCCATCTTCATAGGGCTGCAACACCGTGCGTACGAGCGCGTCCACGGTGGTACGCTCACTTTCGTGTTCGGTGCCCATGATGCCGGGGCGAATAAGATCCTTCGCCCGCAGAAGCGCATCCATGCGGCCACGAAGTGCCTGAGCCATCTCCTGAGGAGTACGGGCAGACCGCGCGCTCAGGCTGATCAATGAATGGAAATTGGCAAAGATATTCTTTACCCGATGGTCTGCTTCCCGTGCCAGCAGCCGCTGACGCTCTTGCGCATTTTTTTGACTGGTTACGTCCACCACTACGCCGACGAAGCGATCAGGCTTGCCATCCCTGTCATAAAGGCACTCGCCGCGGGCTTCGACCCACCGGACATCTCCACCCTTTTTCATCACCCGGTATTCCTGCACATATCGTTCCCGGTTCTTCACGGCGTGATCGACAGCTTTGGCGATCCGCTCAACATCCTCCGGATAGAGGCCCGCAAGATACTCCGCCAAGGGGGCGCCCTTTACTCCTTTTTCGGCATCGACCGAGAACATCTCTGCAAAGCGGGCATCGGAATAGAAAGTGTCAGACTGGACATGCCAATCGAATGTCCCCACCATTCCGGCCGCACTCAGGGCCAGGGTCAGTCGTTCTTGCGCCTTGGCTAGTTCGGCCTGTGCGACAACCCGTTCCGTCGTCTCGCTCACGATGCACAGAACACCGCCTATTTCACCCGTGTCGCTGCGGACCGGGGAGTAGGAGATGTCAAAATAGACGTTCTCTGGGTAGCCATGTCGCTCGATGTAAAACGGACGATCCTTGGCGGATACCGTTTCGCCCGTCTCAAGAACACGCCGCAGCAGCGGTTCCAGGTCATCCCACAGCTCGGTCCAACTTTCCCGGGCCGGCCGGCCGAGAGCCTTTGGATGCTTGTCGCCGATAGTGGGCGCATAGGCATCGTTGTACAGAGCAATAAACTCCGCTCCCCAGAACAGGACAATCTGTGCGTCGGCGGGAAGCATGAGGGTGACAGCGGACTTCAGGTGTTGAGGCCAGTCGGCGATCGGGCCCAAGTGTGTCGTGGACCAATCACGTGCGCGCATAAGCGAGGCCAATTCGCCGCTCGTGGGAGGAAACGCGCTTTTACCTTCGCCGGGACGATCGGGATTGTTACCCATAATCGCACGCAACCCGATTTTGCGCGTTGATGCAACATCCAAGGTGGTCGCTAGGCTTTCGACACCGCCAACATTGCAGCAGACGGCCCGCTCGATAGGAACCAACCCGAAGGCTTGCTGTTAGATGCGGTTGTCGTCAGGGTTTTTGAAGCGAGGATTGCTGAGGGTGTTTCGGCGAAAGGTGGCCGCCAAGGGTTCTAGCCATGTCTAGTGGGGCAGACAGTCCGGTTTCTGCAGTGCAGCGAAAATCATACCCCGACGAGATCGGAGAGCCTGAGCCAGTTGTGCTGTCGACGGTCCTGGCGGGCTCGCCCGACGCGATTTGGTGCTGGCGCGCAGATGGCAGGATTACACAGTGGAATCCCGCGGCAGAACGCCTCTTCGGCTATGCCGCCGATGAGATCATCGGACACTCCCTACTGGATTTAATTCCGCACCAGAAGCGATCCGCCGCCGAAGATGTCATCGACAGCGTAAGTGCTGGTGCAAGCTACGGCCAATTTGAAACTATCAGGGTGGGCAAGGATGGCACGCTGGTCGCTGTGGAGCTGACAGTTTCGCCTTTACGTGACCAGAAGGGCGCGATCATAGGGGGAGCGACGTTTTGCCGAGACATCCGCGAACGAAAGGGCGTTGCAGATTCTCTGTCACGGACTATCCGCGAGCTCGGAACGCTCTTTCACCTGACCGAGCGGCTCCAAGCTGCGAAATCCGCACAAGAGGTTTATGAGGCGGCGCTGGAGGCGATCACCGAAGCGCTTGGGTGCGAGCGCGCATCAATACTTTTGTTTGATTCGGCTTCCGTCATGCGCTTCGTCGCATGGAAGGATATCAGCGAACAATACCGCAAAGCCGTAGATGGTCACTCGCCATGGACACCGGACACGAGCGACGCGGTCCCGATCTTCGTCGCCGACATCCGGGATACGAATGAACCTGAAGCCTTGAAGAAAGTCATCGAGAACGAAGGCATTCGCGGCCTTGCGTTCATTCCTCTTGTCGTCAGCGGGCATGTCGTCGGCAAGTTCATGACCTACTATAGGCAGCCTCATAAATTCAGCGAGCGAGAAGCTGGGTAGATTGGGGCGTTCGGCGACGCCACTCGCGAACGCCGCTACTACGAGATGAAGTACAACACCCTTCGGAACGCGAAAGGGGACCGGATTGGAGCTTACCAGTTCGTCTACGATGTCACCGAACGACTCCGTGAGCAGGAGCGGCTGGCAAGAGCAGAGGAGACACTCCGTCAAGGTCAAAAAATGGAGGCGATGGGCCAGCTTACTGGTGGCGTCGCCCACGATTTCAATAACCTATTGACGCCAATCGTCGGCGCGCTGGATGCCTTGCAACGCAGAGGAACGGGCGGGGAGCGCGAGCAACGGTTGATCGCCGGGGCGATGCAGTCGGCAGAACGAGCCAAGACGCTGGTGCAGCGGTTGCTCGCATTCGCCCGACGTCAACCACTCCAGGTCAGGCCGGCTGACGTGGGGGAACTGGTTCGGGGAATGGGCGAGTTGATCGCGAGCACGTCCGGTCCCCAGATCAAGGTTTCGATCGACATCGAGCAGGAATTACCGGCGGCAAAGGTCGATGAGAACCAGCTAGAGATGGCTCTCCTCAACCTCGCGGTCAATGCGCGTGACGCCATGCCTAGCGGCGGAACGTTGCGCATTACTGCGGACGCCCAAGCCGTTAATCCGGGATATCGCGCCAACTTGAATGCGGGTCGCTATGTCAGAATATCTGTCGGAACGGCGCTTCTTGTTGACGATGAGGACCTCGTGCGCGCAACAGCCGCGGACATGCTGACAGAACTTGGATACGCCGTTCTGGAAGCTGCTTCGGCGGAAGAGGCAATTCGGTTGATCGGCGACGGCCTCAAACCCCAATTGCTTATTACCGACCATCTGATGACAGGAATGAACGGCGCAGACTTGGCGCGATTGGTTCGTTCGGAGCTGCCGGGAACGCAGGTGCTGCTCGTGTCGGGTTACGCCGAAAGTGAGGGCATTGCGGCCGATCTTCCACGAATGGTCAAGCCATTCAACAGCAACGAACTCGCTGCAAAGTTGGCCAGCCTATCGAGCGGTGAATGAGATACAAGGGGTGGCGGTGATCCAAAACAGAACGTAAAAGGGGTCGCTTCCGAATTTGCGGCGATGCCAATCGCTTCCCGGGAGCATAGAAAGGCCTCCACCGTGTTATCTGCAGAGGCCCTGCAGTTTGGATGCGTGAAGTTGATGGTGGGCAGGTGTCACGCCAAGCCGTGTACTTCTGCTTGATGCTGGCTGTACTGAGCTTTGCCTATGACTGACCAAATGCTCTATGACTGACCAAATGTGCCAGCAAGATTGGCTTTGCGGACAGGTGCGATCCCAAGGTTTCATCATCCTAAAACTACACGTTGAGATTTGTCAATTTTTCCAGCGCAATGCAACCTAGGCTAGACTAGGCCCACCCAGGTCTGGCAGGCGTGGTCCAGTTGGATGAGCAGCAACCGTCGCATACCGTTCACTCGCTCAGGGACAGAGCCGTTGATGAGGAAGATGCGCGGCTGATCGCGACGATATCGACGACTCTAGCTACCTCCCCGCAGCCCTTTTCTTATCGTGGCGGCAATTGTCCCGCGGATGCTCGCGGTGCTGGCAACGTTGCCGTCGAGAAGACCGAACAGCCGAACCGCGAGTGCCTTGCGCTGGGCCGCATTTGGCCGAAGGCGCAACCCAATGGTGAGCTTATTGTAATCCGAAATCTCCGCGCCAATCCAACCCAGCGAATTGAGATGAAGCCACACGGGGCCGGGCACCAGACCGGACGGCCGGCTTTCGGCGACTTGGCAGCACACCTGGGCGCTCGACATCGATAACGCCGTCAGCAGACCAGGAACGACCTTGTCACCCGATGCCAGGTGCGTTGCCTCGTCGACGTCAAACAAGATCTCACCGCGCCCCGGCTCGAAGCAGACCAGAAACGCGATGAAGGCGATCACCATGGCGACGCCGGCCCAGAGCAGGTTGAAATAATCGAGCGGCGAAATCTCGCTGGCGCCAGATGGCGATACAAATGCCCAGATGATGCTGGCCGCGGAGCCGAACGAGATGAAGCCGAACAGCGCCGCGAATTTCCATTGGGTCGTTGGCTCTGAGCGGTCGCCACCCTTGTTGGTGATCTTGAACGGCCGGCCGAATGGCTTTACGGCGGCGCTGATCAGCGTGGCGGAAATCGCGAAGGCGGCAATGGCGTGGGTCGCTTCCATGAAGAGCGGGAGGGTGCGCGACCTCGAGGCCCAAGCCATGTAGATCATCTGGCCGAGCAGCGCTGGCACGCCGTAGCGCAGGAATGAGAGATAGTCGGCCTCGAAGGCAGGGATGTCCGCAAACCAATAGACGGAGGGGGCCACCAGCAGCATGACCAAGAATGGCTTGCACAGCCAGTTCAGGATGCCATGCAGATATTGCCATCGCTGGATCAGCGAGAATCCGCGGCCAAGGAGCGGCCCATCGCGAAGCAGCGCGAGCTGGACCGTTCCGAGGCACCAGCGGGCTCTTTGCGTGACGTATTCGGGCAAACCCTCGGCGGCGAGGCCAGCGCTCAGCCGCTCGTTCAGCCACCAGGTCTCGTAGCCCTTCGCCAGCAGGGCGTAGGTCAGATGGATATCTTCCGTGACCGTCTGGTCGGGAAATCCACCGATCTCGATCAAGCGATCGCGGCGAACGACAAAGGCCGTGCCGACGCAGAACGCGCATCCCCATGCATCCTTGGCCGGCTGAAAGATATCGAAGAAGAAGCGCTGATCGTCGACCCAACTTTGCGTGGCCGTCAGATTATGCTGGATGGGATCAGGGTTGTGGTAGAACTGCGGGGTCTGCACCACAGCGACCTGCGGGCTGGCAAGCAGGGCGACCGTGCGGCGCAGGAAATTCGGACGCGGCGCGAAATCCGCATCCAGCACCATGATGACCGGAGCGTTGGTCCGCGCAGCGGTGACTGCAAGAGCATTGTTAAGATTACCTGCCTTGGCGTGTTCATTGCTGGCCCGCGTGATGTAGCACGCACCCGCATCTTCACAATATTCGCGCAGCCATCCGCGCCTTGTATCATCGAGGACCCAGACGGTGAAATTGGGATAGTCCAGCGCCAGCGCCGTCAGGATGGATCTCTCCAGAATCTCGAGCGGTTCGTCATACGTGCAGATGAAGACATCGACGGCAGGGTAGATGCCCGCTTGTTCCATGACGCGCTGTGCTGCGTCGGCTTGCCCGGACCGGTCAATGCTCCGGAAGAGAATGATGATCGACATCAACGTGTAGGCGATGGCGAGCGCTTCGAGCGCAAAGAACAGATACTGCCACCACGCCTGCATCGTGAATGAAGGTGCAGGAAGGGTATCGTGCCAACGCCACACGGCGTAGGTGACGAGCAGCGCTCCGGTGGCTGTTCCCAACAGAATCCGGTCGCCGCTGCGCGCGGGGTCGAGCAGCTGTGTTAGGACCAGCAACCCGATCAGCAGGCCGATATCGATCGATAGGATGGAGGAGATGTCAGCGGCGGATTCGAACATCAATCAACTCTTCTTCCCGTAAACGGATTCCACCCCACGGCCGCCAGTGTCACCCATGCGGTCGCGCCCAGATGCGGTCGCTTGAAGTAGAAGAAATCCGGTGTGGTCCTGGTTGGATCGACCGAAAGGCCCGTCGAGAGCCGCGCGGTTCGGCTCGCATTGAAAAAGCCGGATGGTGTACGGTCGGCTTCAAGCGTCGCCAGCAGCTGCCTGCATTTCATGGGATCGCCGGCGATCCGGTAGGCCAGGGCGGCCTGCGCGGTGCCTTCGATCCATACGCCGTCCCGGTCACCGTTGAAGTCGAAGCCGTCGCCGACGTTCAGGTGAGTGGCAGCAAATTCCAGGGCGGATCGCCATGTAGCCGGTCCGTCGGCAATCGCCATCCAGGGCCAGAGCTGGACGTCCAAAGCCAGCAACGCGGGATCGGCGAGGCTGCCGTCGGGCTTCGTCCCGAGGAGGAAATGATCCTCGACAAAGGCCCGCTCGACGAAGCGCCGTGCCTGTGCTGCGGCTTCGGCGTGCTTGGCCTTGCCGGTGAGGCGATGCAGCCAGGCGGCCGCCGCGTTGATGTCGACGTTGTGTTCTGTCGATATCCAGGTGATGGGGACCGATTGCGGGTCGTAGCCGTGAAAGCCGCCACGGAATCCGGCACCCGAGGAGACGTTGGCCGTGACCCAATCCATCACACGCTCAGCGTCCGCGAGGAAGGACGCATCGGCGGTGGCTTGATGCAGCGTCAGGAGTGCCAGAACGGTCCAGCCGGCGTTACCGGTCGAGCTGCCATCCTGCGCGGCGTCTTCAGCCCAGATATTCTGGTCCCGGTCCCACCAGCCGGGCAGTGCCGGGGATCCTTCCCCCAATGCACCGGCGCGATAGGCATTGCGCACCCGGCCGTCGGTGAACGTGCGATCGCTCCGAACCGCGCGACTGAGGGCATTGCCGATCAGGCTTGCTCGCTCCACATCGCCGCAAGCCACCAGCGCGATCGCCGCGAGCGCGTTGTCATAGACGAATGCAGAGCTGGCCAGTGCCGCCGGCAAGTCGGTCTCGCCGTCGCCCGGTTCATAGCTGCGCAGGAACACGGCGCTGGCGCCGGCCGCCTGCGATGTCACGGCGTTCGCCAAGGCGGCGCAGTCATGTCGCGCGCCTGTGCTCGGATCGCCGTTCGAACCTCCGGCGGCGGGGCTCATCATGGCAAGCCAGATTGCGATAGCGGCAACTCGTTTTAGCGGCGGCATACCGCGTCCTGGACAGTGCTCGGTCACGGAATCGCGCGCTGAGCGACCGATGCAGCGAAAAGCAACGCGGCAAGCAGCGAGGTGGGGACTGTTGGGCGCTTGCTTTCCTGCCTTTCGGCAGCTGCCGGGCCCTCGTCGGTGTCCGACGAGGCGAGGAGGTTTTCGACGTGGCGCCAGCTGACGGACATCGACGGAAGCAATGCCTTGTCCTTGGTGACGGTGACCCATTGGCCGACGGTGCAGGGCGTCGTTTCGCTGGCCGTGCTGACCGGCTCGGAGCTCACCGCCTCGCTGTCACGACTGTCAGGCGTGATGATCGCGTAGAGTTCGCGCCGTTCGGTCTGCGGGAACGGCACCGCGTATCGTTCGTCGACCTTGTCGGTCGTCTTTGGCAGGATGGCTTCGACGATGCCGGACTTGAAATCGGCGTTGTCGATACGGACGCGCGTTCCGACCTTCATGCTTTGGGACTGCCGATAGGAGAAGATCGCCGTCACGAAGCGCTTGTCGCAATCGACGAGAGAGGCGAGGGCATCGCCGGCGTTGACGCGGCGACCCGGTGTCACTCCCATGGACAGGATCGTTCCCGGCGTGGAGATCATGACATCGGCATCAGCCAGGCTCGCCAGTCGTCGTCGCTCCTTGTCCACGAGAGACTGCTGATCCTGTAGCGCCGCCGTGAGCTCCTTTTCCTCGATCGCCATCCGCGTTGCGTCGAGGCTGATGTCGCGGCGCTTCTGAACGAGGGTTCCGGTCGAGACGAGGTCGTCGCCGACAAAGATGCCCTTCTGAAGCGCATCGAGCTGCGCGATCTTCTGATTGAGCTTGGCCCGTTCGGCCTCGGCGCTGTGCAGCGCCGCCGAATACTGTGCCTTCGTGGGGTTCAGCATGTCCATGCTTGCGGCGTTGCGGGCGACCAGGGTGGACTGACGGTCAACCAGGGCCTTTTTCGCTCCGCTCAACGAATCCGCCTCCGCGACCCGCGCCCGCAACGCGACGATCTGCGACTGGAGTTGCGTGCGCAGCGTCTCCGTCTGATTGCTGATCTCGGTATCCAGCACCTTCAGATAGGCTTCGTCTGACGCTTTCTTCTCCTTGGTGGCTTCGAGCTTCGCACGTGCATCTGAGGTTTTCTGCTCCAGTGCAATCAGCGCAGACTCGTCGACCCGTGCATTTGATATCCGTGTAAGATAATCGCCGGGTTTCACGGCGTTGCTGATTTGCTTGGAGAGCGGGCCAACTTCGCCATCGATCGGTGCGGTCAACAACGTCAGCGGCGCATTGACCACGGCCCGATCGGATTGATCGGCGATAATCGGGGGGACAACGGCACTCACCAGCAGAACCGACAGCGCGCCCCCGATCATGAGAGAGGATGCTCGAAGGATCACGGGCTGATGCCTTGCCCGCCTGCCACCGCTTCTGTCCGGAGAAGCGCCATTCATGGTCTGGTGCATTGCTGACTCCCTTCCTGACCGATGCCTCGGGAGCGTCGCCTTCAAACGTGGCTACCAAGTTTTCCCGCCAGCTTTCAATAGGCCGCTAACAGGGACCGAAGCCTCGTGTTCCTAAGCGATGTTGCTCGGTCGAAAAAAATCGGCAATGTCGGCTTGCTTGTTGGATCGGGAATAGAGACGCTCGCGCGTCGGAATTGTGTCGAGCGCGCGGAGTCCTTCATCGTTCAGCGCTCAATCGCCGGACTTGATTCCAAGCCGCCGCCAGCCCGGAGCGAATTGATGAGAAATGTCCTGTTGGCCGCAGCCGTCGCGCTGCTGGCGGTCGCCGCTGCTGCGGCCGCCGATCCGCTCAAGGTGACGCTTCACGGCACGTGGACGCCGACGCCGCGCGTGTCTAATTTCAGCGCGGCGACGCTGGTGGAGGCGGGGCCGGAGAACTGCTGTTCGACTTTGGTCGGGGCTCATCGATGCGGCTGTTCCAGAAGTAGATCCCGCTCGGCGCGTTGAGGGCATTTCATCACGCAGTTGCATTCCGACCATCATCAAGCGAGTGGAGACACAGCCTGGCCCACCATCGGCACAGGAGCGCACCTTGACTCAATTGCAGCCGCCCTCGAAAAGCCGGCGGTGGAGTTCATCCCCGAAGCGGCGGAGGGTGACGGTGTGAGAATGCGGAAGCGCGCGAAGAAGTAGCGATGTCGAAGAAGCCGATCAATGTTGAGATCATTGAGGAAGGCGAAGAACGGTTTTTGCTGAAGCGGTATGTGGACGGCAGCACGGAGCGTTTGCCGATTGTGAAGCTGCCACGGAAACAGCCGCGTTACCGGTATCGCAAAGTGAATTTGGACAAAAGCCGCAAGAAGGGCTTTCGATTGTCGCGCCGGAAGCTTGAACAGATGGGTGTTGAACAGGCGGTCGAGGGCTGTCTGGTCAGGACACTCGCTGCTCCGCCGACTGATTGCAGGCAGTGCAAGGGAGCTAGGAAGCTCTTCCTGTCCCTCCGCAACTCCATAGGCGCTCCGGTCCGCGACTTTCGCTGCACCAGGTTGCGATCATATCGTTTGGGATGACTTGGGACGGGACGTTCGCGCGAACGAATTACGACACCTCACGCTGGCGGACTTCACCCGGCTTCAAGGCGAGAGCCGTCGCGTCATCGGGATCGGGTGTGATCGACAAGGCAAGCGGTCCAGCCCTCTGGGACCACCTCAAGCACTGCGTCTACAGCTTCGACTCGCTCAGTTGCGGCAAGCCCAACCTGACGTTCGCCGCTGTTGGTCCTGACGCGAACTAAATGAACGTCTTGCATGTGCCTTTAAGTACGACGGTGCAGATTGGTTTCTAACTTAGGTTATTGGAGGAACCTCACTTTTGGGCCGGTCAAACCAAGACCCAATCCCATTTCCCAATCTGGACGACTAAGGTCTCCTCAATTGACTTTCTGGCAAAAACACGGGTCCGACGTCGGAACGAATGTTCAGATTGCAACTTATGGGAATCGTTCGCTTGCACGGTTGGTGAGCATTATGGAAGCATCACAGGATCAGCAGAGAATTTCGTTTGCAGCAATTGCGGCCAAGCCCGCCAAGCCATGCCGGGCATGCGGCCAACCCCAACAGCTGGTCCGCACCATGCTGAACGTCCGAACCGGCGGTCACGTTCGCATGTTCGAATGCCAATGCGGAGAGCGAACCTGGGACGATTAAGTTTAGAGTGGCCGCAAGCCGCAAACAAAGGGCGAAACGGTGCGGTGGCATAGGCCCATTCCAGTAGCGGAGGCGTCCTCCGTACTTTCCCGGTACAACCGGCGCTCGTACTCCATAAGTTAGGCGCATGCCCAGCCGCTTCATCTACAAAGGTATCCCTTTCACGGTTGCGCGCCGCTACGATGATCTATTCGAGATCGCGATGCTGTTGGACGGCCAATCCCTCGCGAGCAAGGTGCGCACCCGGTTGCCCGAACTGGCGAAGCGACGCGCCGAGATGCTGATCGATCGTAAGGTAAGAGACAAAGCAAAAGCAGGGTCGTCGCTACGACTTTTCAGTCTCAGTGACGATCGATCGAGCTAGAAAGCCAGAAAGCCCGCCGCTCAACTCAGTCGGCGGCTGCTTCGCACCCATAAGGGTGTGGTAACCAATTGAGCCCGTCATTACCTCGGCCGGGCAGGCCATCACGGCAAATAGCAAATCCGATAAGCAGTTATTGGCCGGCCGCGAATTTTTTTCAGGACCCCCCTTGAACTTTTTTTCGAGATGACAATTCTTGTGATTGCCGCACCCGATGCGGTCGGGGCGCCTTTGGGCTCCGTAGTGAAGGCGGGCGCCGGCAGGTGTCCGGCGCCGGCTCGTACCCATCTTGCTCTTAGGAGGATTTGGCTATGAGGTATGATTGGACTCCCCTGTGGAGGTCGACTATCGGCTTCGACCGCCTGTTCAACGTTCTCGACGAGGTCCAGCGGACCGCCGAAGAGAGCTTTCCCCCCTACAATATCGAGCGACTCGATGAGAACCGCTTCCAGATTTCGGTGGCGCTCGCCGGCTTTACGCCCGATGAAGTGACGCTGACTGCCGAGGAGAATGTCCTGACCCTCGAGGGCAGAAAGGCTGAGAAGGGGGAGAAGACCTTCCTGCATCGCGGCATCTCGACGCGAAACTTCAAGCGCCAGTTCACCCTTGCGGATCATGTCGAAGTGAAGGGGGCGCGCTTCCAGGACGGACTGCTTCTCATCGAACTGCAGCGGGAAATCCCCGAGGCCATGAAGCCACGCCGCATCGCGATCAACGGTGCCGCGCCCGGCAACGTCACGCAGATCGAGTCCAAGGCCGCGTAACCGACCGGCGACTTGGGCCGACCAAAGTCGCGCGGGACATCCCGCGCGACTTCACACCAATGCGTCAACGAATGGAGGCACCGATGCGGACGACGCCCGCGTATGACAACGTTTTCGACCTCAACGCTCTTCGTCACCCCAGCACGATGTTCGATCATCCGCGCGACGTCGTCTCGGATCCGGCTCTTAGCCTGTCGGAAAAGCGGGCGATCTTGGCCTCCTGGGCTTCCGATGCGTCCGCCATCGCATCCTGTCCCGTCCTGCGCGCGCCTTGCGGGGCCAGGGCACCGGTTCATATCGACGACATCCTCGAAGCGCTCCGTGCGCTCGACGGAAGCGGCCCGCGCCATCCACCGGGAGGCAAGCCAATGCGGTTGCGCTCGACCGAGAGACGCGCCGCCGCCTGACTGTAGGGATGACGCAAATGTTGACGACGATGATGGATGAAAACTTGGCCCGCTTGTGCGCTCATCGCAACAATATCCATCGCTACCGCCGTTTGTTGGCAACCAAGCTGACCGAGCTTGAGCGCAGCTACATCGAACGCCGGCTGCAGGAAGAACAATTGGCAATGGAGACCCTGTCGTCAAAAGCCTTGCCATTCACGTTGCCAGCGTCCGGATCCATTTCCCAAACCGTTACGGAGACGCAGCGCCATGTCTGAGTTAGACAGCTTTATCGTGGAAGGCCATCAGAAGGTTATTGACCATTATAGGCGCCTTCTGGACACAGCGAGTTCCGAAGCGGAGCGTGGCCGTTTCGCGCAACGAATTGCGCAAGAGGACGAGGCTCTCAAACTTTTTGTCTCGCGGCGAACACGAAAGGCCGCCTAACATTGCTTGACGATTTGTGAGGGGCGATGAGGTGTGGATTTCGTTTATGGTATCGACAGAGACGGCACTGCGGTTCAAACCGAGGTTCAGGCCATTACCCGGCCGCCTGTGATGGGGCGGGGCGGTTCATTGGCAGCCTGGTTTGAGATTGACCGATCGCAGGAAGGCATCCAGTCCGCGCTCGCTGCAGGTTTTCGCCTCGACGAGGCCAGCTTACCGGACCTTGGCGTCGCCTGAACGACGCGGAGGCGTTCGTAGAAAAGGCGTCATGACGCGATGTGACATTGGAACCCACGAGCGGCATTGCGGCTTACTTCTACGGCTCAGTTGTCCCGCGTCAGACTGGGGCATCCTCCGCTGAAGCTTGTGCTTCTGGGGAATAGCCGTGGGGTCCCGTATGCCCGAGCCGACCGAACAGGAAATCAGAGAGCGCGCACATCAGATCTGGGAGCGCCATGGCAAACCAGAGGGCCGCGACGACGAGTTCTGGCAATTGGCTGAACAGGAGCTGCGGAATGCGGACAAGTCCAATCCTCTCCGCACACCGGACACGCTGTGACCATCACCTGGAGCGGGCTTCGGCTGCTTGTGCGGCGAAGGTATGCCGCGCCAATGCATTGACATCTCGGAACTCGGCTTGAAGGTGAAAAAAGCCCCGCTCGATCGTTGAGTCGAGCTGCCGCGCAACGAAGCAGCCTAATTTGATCAGTCCACCAACCGGCTCATGACGTTCCGATACACATGGCCTCCTGAGGCCCGAGGCTGAGCGCCGCCTTGCCGGTGTCGACCACATCATCCACAGCGGTGATATTGGAAGCCCCGCTATCATCCCCGCGCTGAGCAAGATCGCACCGGTTACTGCGATCAGAGGCAATGTCGACACCGGCGATTGGGCGAGTGGATATGCTGAGACAGCATCTACACGGCTCGCGGGGCGGACCCTCTACGTGCTGCACGACCTCAAGACGTTGCAGGTCGATCCCGTCGCGCTCGGCATCGACATCGTCGTCTCCGGCCACTCCCACGTGGCGAAGATCGATCTTGTCGGCCCCGTGATGTATTTGAATCCGGGAAGCGCGGGCAGGCGGCGCTTCAATCTGGCGATGACATTAGCCACGATCGAGATCACGGCTGACGATATGCGGCCAATCATTTACGATCTCGACCGCGACTGAAGGACCGTTGTAAATCACCGACGCCATTGGCCGTGCCGGTCGCGACACGTTTCTCGGCCGCAAACGAGCGCATGAGCCGAAGGAATAACGCAAGGTCGTTGAGTTAAAAAGCGAAGAATAGGGCCTCCACAGGACATGTCGCGAGTGCGGTTGGGAAGGCGAAGTCTCCTCGCTTTTTCCGTTTGTCCACTTTTGAACATAGGGCCGACCAGGACGTGGAATTATGATCTGTCTTGGGAGGACGCGAAGGATGGACTGACTGCCCCGCTCCGGCGGGGTTATTTTTTACCGGAAACCATGATGCCGCCGCTGCGTTGCTGGGGCATATCCATAACGTCCGAGGAATATCGCCGGAAAGCGAAAGAGGCCGAAGCCATGGCGGAGGCCGCTCAAGACCAGATTGCCAAACAAACATTGCTCGAGGTCGCGAAGCGCTGGCACAGGCTTGCCGACGAAACGGAGAAGATCGGTTGAGTGGGCGAAGGGGCGCTCCTGTTGCAATCACGAAAAAGCGAAGCGGGAGATCAGCGAAACCCAGTGTAGGCTTCGGCTGCCGGCCCTCACCGCGTGGGTCCAGGCAACCCCAAAGTGTTCGCCGCAAGGGCCCCAGCTCGTCTCTCTCCAATCCGAGCTGGGGCCTTTTGCGCTCAGTGGATTGTAGCCGCCGGAATCATATCGATCTCGCCGGCCTCCAGACTGCGAACGGTGACGGACCGTCCGGTCTCCCGCGCGATCTTTCGGGCCACAATCGCGGCTGCGGCGACATCAGTGTATTCCAGCACGATGACACTGCCCTTACCGGAGAACGCTGCCGGGTTCGATACCGTGACGATGATCAACGGGGGATTTTTGCTCATCGCTGCGTCCGACGTTCGGAAGGTATCAGCCATCCGCTGAGATGAGAGCCGGTCTGGGCTTGGCGGGCTTTGTCGAGCAACGCTTGGCGCTGAGGGCCGGGTGGGAGTTGTTTTGCTCGCTCGCGGAGGCGGATTGCCTCTTCGGCCAGGCGATCTTCCAGGGACTTGATTTGCTTGAAGCGGCGACGATGCTGCATGGCACAACCAAGTTTTTACGGGTCCTAACCGTAGGTTTGAGCTGTCAAAGCCTAATATGCTGGAGTCGGGCGGTTAGTTCCAAATCGAGATACTGCGAACGCGACGGGTCATGTGGTCCTGCGGGGATTCCGTTCTCCGCCAATTGATCATAAGAGCCGCTGCGTTAGCGAACGCAGATCCGCAGTGCCGATGCGAGGGGACCGACCTCGAGCTGCGCGATGGCGGCCGTCGTTTGATGGCCAATCCGCAGTTCGATTTCGTGCCCTATCCTGAGCAGGCGCAGCGCCTGCAAAAGTCGGCGATCGAGGAGGCGCAGCGCGCGCGCACCCACACCCTGACCCTGCCGCCGGCGTTTTGGGTGGTCGAGCCTGGCGACGTCGGTGAGTGGACCTCGGTTCGCAATGGCTATTCGTCCAAGCAGTTCCGCGTCGACGCCGCCGTCGATAAGGCCAACCTCGATGTATCGTTGAGCCTGACCGAGGTCGATCCGTCAGACTACGATTGGGATCGCACCACGGATTTGCAGCCCGTCACGGGCGGCACCACGGTCTCGAGCCCGCCGCCGGCGCAGGGCGTGACGTCCTGGAATGTGCAGCCCTATACGCTGGTCGATGACACAGGCGTCGGCCGGCGCCCAGCGATCCTGATCAGCTGGGATGGCGGCCAACCCGGCATCAGCGGGCTTCAGTTCGAGGTGCGCCTGGCCTCCAACAGCTCGATCGTGACTCGCGGCCGCAGCGATCGCCCGACTGCCGGCAATCTCATCATCACGCAGTCGCTGCTGCCGGCGACGGCCTACCAGGTGCGCGGTCAGTACATTCCATCGTCGCCGCGCGACATGGCCTGGTCCGGCTGGACCGCGGTCACGACGCCGGATGTGCGCTATTCGCTCGCGGAGTTCGACGCGGCGGTCAAGGCGCAGGTGACGACCGTTCAGGACGCGCTGCAGGACCAGCTCAACTTTGCGCTACAGCAGATCGCGGCTATCAGCGCCAACCAGGATGCGCGGAACTGGAGCGACAAAAAGGAGGTCCGCTCGCAGCTCGCGGCGCGCTCGGCCGCCGCCTTCGCGGCGATCTCTGATGTGCAGACCGTGGCGGTCAACACGCAAACCGCCCTTGCGAGCTATCAGGGGACGGTGACGGCGCAGTTTGCGACCGTCAATGCCTCGATCACGACCAACGCCAGCGCGATTGCCACGCTCAACGGCTACGCGGCCGCGGCGTGGAGCGTGGCGCTCGACGTCAACGGCAGCATCGCCGGCATCCAGCTGGTCAATGGCGGGTCGGGAACGTCTAGCTTTGTCGTCACCGCCGATAAATTCCAGATCAAGCTGCCCGGTTATAGCGGCGGTGCACCGGTCAGCGTGTTTACGACCGGCACCATCGGCGGCGTCGCCTCGATTGGTATCAGCGGAAACGTATTTCTCGACGGCACGCTGAATGCCAGCAAGATCGTTGCGGGCTCGATCACGACCAACCAGATCGCCGTCGGCGGCGTCGATCTGCCGAATATCATTGCCGGCGCCGTCAGCAATACGCAGGTGTTTGCGACCAGCGCGACCGGGCACGTGGTTGCGACGACAACCGTGTGCAGTCAGGTGGTCAACATCCAGTCAGGCAAGGCGACGATCCGCTATTGCGGACAGTGGTCATCGCCAGATCTGGACTATGCGGGGAATCGACCAAAGAACGGCGTCAATATTGTTGTCGACGGCACAGTGGTCAAACAATTCGTTTGGACGATGCTGTTTCAGTCGTTGGCAAACCATTTCGACCTTGATGCACCGATCAACGTCGAATGGACGGTGACCGGGCTTTCCGCAGGCAACCATACGTTCGCAATTCAAGTCACGGGTGTGAGTGGCGGCGGTTTTCTGGATTGTACAGCCGGCCAAATGTACGTGACAGACTTTAGACGCTAAGGGGTACCATGACAGCGCTTGCGAGCTATTCCACGGGCACGGTTTCGGTTTCGGCCGGCGGCACCACAGTGGGCGGCGTTGGCACCATCTGGTCCGGCGTCAACGCGCGGCCCGGCGACATCTTGCAGATCGGCAATTTCCAGTCGGTCATCACCGATGTTACTGATACCACTCACATCGTAATCCCGCCTTGGGACGGCGGCAACCAGAGCGGCGTCGCCTATAAGATCTGGAAAGTCTCGCCGCAGCGCTTCGCCGGCGCGCAGGCCATGGCCGATGTCTCGACTCTCGTTGCTGCCCTGAACACGGACGGGTTTTTCTTCTTCGTGGCGCTGACGGCGACGGTTCCTGATCCGTCGCTTGGCAACAACAATCAGTATGCGCTGCAGCCCTCGACCGGCAAGCTCTGGCTCAAGAGTGGCGGCACATGGATGTTCCAGGGCTACGCATTCACACATCTGCCGCGCGGCTATATCGCGGGCCTGACGTTATCGACCGCCGGATCATCGGCAGCATTCAGTGTTGCTGCCGGCGAGGCCATCGACAGCACGAACCTGAATCTACTGTTGCTCGCCGGGTCAATAAGCAAGACGACGTCGGCCTGGGCGGTGGGTAGCGGCAACGGCGCGCTCGATACTGGCACGATCGCGAATGCGACCTGGTACCACGTCTATCTGATCGAGCGAACCGACACTGGCGTGGTCGATGTTCTGCTCTCGACGTCGGCGTCGTCTCCGACCTTGCCGGCGTCCTACACGCTGTTCCGCCGCATCGGCGCAATGAAGACGAACGGCTCGGCGCAATGGACCAAGTTTGTCCAGGATGGCGATTATTTCGCGTGGGACGCGCCGGTGCAGGACGTCAATGCAACAAACCCAGGCACCTCTGCTGTGCTGTCCACGCTCAGTGTCCCGCCCGGTATCAATGTGCTGGCGAAGTTTCGCGCGCGCACGACGGTGTCCACCTCGGCAACGGTTTGCTCGACGCTCTATAGCGATCCCGCCGTCACCGACGCCGCGCCGGACTTCGCCGGCAATGGCCAGCAACTGAGCAACACGTCGCTGGCTCCGATCGTGACGCTGCAGGTGCGCACCAACACGAGCGCGCAAATCCGGATCAGGTGTAGCTTCTCGGACTCAGGCACCAACAAGACGCTGATGACGGAAGGCTGGACCGCCGGCAGGGGGAAGAACGGATGACCGATGAAGCGCCAGTGACGCCGGCGGAAAGTGTTTTGCCGCAGGACCTGATCGCGCAGTTTACGACCGACGAGGCCGGCATCATCCGTGAGGCGATCCGCGATCGCGGCCCGGAGGTGTGGATCTTGTGGCAGGTGCTGATGGCGCAGTGCGAGCCGATGGTGGTTACGAATGCGCGCTTTCTGCTCGGCTGGAACTGGCTGCGCCAGCTGCTCGGCGCGGTGCATGAACGAAATCGCGGCGACGCTTGGCGTCGAGGTCGGGCCGTAGGCCGACACAACTCTCAATCCTAAAATCACTAGAGGCTAACCCACATGCTCGAGCTGCATGGGATTTCGCACGAGTCGTTTAACCTGGTCGTCGACGAGGAAGTGACCAGCGAGGCCTGCTACGAGCGCCACTATCGCAGCCTCGAATATCCCGGCCAGGCATCGGGACCGACCGGCGGCATCGGCTATGACTTTGGCACCCAAACCCGCGAGCAGATCCGCGCCGATTGGGCCGGCAAGGTCTCCGACGCCGAGCTCAAGATCCTGGTCAGTGCCTCCGGCGTGCGCGGGGCGAAGGCGGCGGCCTTCGTGCGCAAGTATGGTCACCAGATCGATCTTCCCTGGGAGGTCGCCCTCGAGGTGCTCGCCGACCAGGACCTGCCGCGCTATCTGGCGATCCTCGAGCGTTACTGTCCCGGCGCTGGCGCGCTCGGGCCGCATTGCAAGGGCGTGCTTTGGTCGATCGCCTATAATCGCGACGCCGCGGGCTTTGTGAAGCCTGGTCCGCGCTATGCCGAGATGCGCGAGATCCGCGGGTGCGTCGGCCGCGGCGAGCTCGAGAAGATTCCCGGCCTGATCCGCTCGATGAAACGGCTGTGGGCGCCGACCAATGGCGTCTACAAGAGGCGCGAGCGCGAGGCGGTGCTGTTCGAGCGCGGCCTGGCCGAGCACCATCCGGAGGCGCATGCCGAGTTGCCGCATGTCGCGCCGCCGCCCGATCCCGACGTCGTGATCCAGGTGCAGCAGCGGCTGCGCGAGCTCGGCTACTACGATACGGGCGCCGTCGACGGCCAGCTCTCGCCGAAAGGTCGGACCGAGGCCGCGATCCTGGCGTTCCGCCATGAGCACGATCTGCCGCTCAAGCCTGACATCGACGACGAGTTGTTGACGGCGCTGGCGCGGGCCGAGCCGCGCCGGGTCTCCGAGGTCCGCGCCAACGCGACGACGCAGGATCTGCGCGAGCAGGGCGTGCAGACCATCGCCATCACGGACCAGGTCAAGGGGTGGGCCGGCAAAATCTTCGGCACCAGCGGAGGCCTCACCGGCGCCGGCGTGCTGGCGTGGATCACCGACAAGGCGACCGCGGTCGCCGGCGCGCGCGATGCGGTTGGTGGACTTGGTCTCAATCCGCAGATGATCGCCTGGCTACTCGCCGGCGTCGTCGTGCTCGCGGTCATCGCCGGCCTCGGCGTGCTGATTTGGCATGTCGCCGACAAGATCGAGGCCAAGCGCGTCCTCGACTACCGCATGGGTAAAAACACATGAGCGCGGTCATCTCTGCGATCGTCGCCGGCGCGCAGCTCGCCGGCGTCCGGCTGTCGCCGTTCTGGGCTGGCGCTGCGCTCGCCGGCCTCATCGCGCTCGTGGTCGGCGGCGGCGCCGCGGCCGCCGGCCTGCATCTCTACAACGCCGGCTATGCGGCCGCGGACGGCGCGTGGCGCGAGAAGGCGCTCGAGGCGCAGCTCGCTGCCGCGCGCGCCGATATCGACGCAGCCAAGAAAGCCGCCGGCGACGAGGCGTCGCGCGCGGCCACCATCCAGCAACAGGCAGACGAGGAAAGGGCAGGGACCGATGCCTATGTCGAGGATCTCAAGAAACGGATTACGGGGGCTTGTGCTCTCAGCTGCGATGACCTGCGCGGCATGCGCATCAAATCCAGCGCCTGCGCCGCTCCAGCGGGAGCTGCCGCCGCCGGCGGCGCGCCTGTTCGCTCCCGTTGGCGTGCCCTCGGCAAGCCTCAATGACGACGCGCGGGCACGCCTGGCGCAAACCCGCGATGCGCTGGAGGAAGCCAATCGCCGGCTCGAGCAGGGGCGCGCCTGGTACGACGTCGTGCGCGAGAATTATCGGAGTGGGGTGCAATGAGCTGTGACGTCGTAACGTGGGGCGCTGTGATCGCGGCGATCGGTGCGCTTGGCACGATCGTGACGTTCTGGACGCGCTCTTCCGACCGCATTACCAAGGCCGAGGCGCGCGCGTTCAAGGCGATCGACGAACTTGCCGAGTTCAAGCGGACATCCGAGGCGGCAACCTCCGAGGCCAAGCGCGAAGCGCAGGAAGCGGCGGCCGAAGCGCGCGCGTTGGCCGCCAAGCTCTACCAGGTCGAGATCTGGTCGCGCGACGAGTTCGTCCGCAAGACCAGCTTTGAGAGCGTTGTCACCCGCATGGAGCGTGGGTTCGGCGATCTCAAGCAGGACATCTCGAGCCGTCTCGACCGCATGACCGACCGGATCGAGGCCATCAAGACTGGGGGCCATCCATGAAGCTCGAGTCGCAGATCCTGCGCGATGCCGCACTGTTGTACGCCGAGCTGTCCGACATCCTGCTCGCGGCCATTATCGTGGTTGGCGCCGTGGTCGCCTTCTGCGTCGTCGATGAGGTGCGGCTGCGCCGCAAGCGCCGGCAGCGTTCTTAGATCAAGGGTGGGCTAACCGAAGTCCAGCGCGTGAGGCCGTGCGGGGCCGAGTACTGGATGTTCCGGAGGCCACACCTTTCGGATAGTAGTCCTTCGAAGCCATCCAGGCAGACGACGGAACTTGGCGCAGCCCGGTGGCAGTTCGCTACCAACAATTCCCCGAGCTCACTTCAGCAGAACATGGTTGCGGAAGTTCAGCGCGAACCGGTGCAGCGCTGAATTGCTTTTCACCAACCGCTTGACGCCGTTAAGAGCGGAAACGGTGCCGACCATCAAACGGCCGCGCAAGCTGAGCGGAATGAAGCTATCGAATATCGGCTCGTGGTCCTTGCAGAAAACCAGCTTGTAGTCGAACGAGCCGATGCCGAAATCGAAAGCACGATAGTTCTGAGCTGCAAAATGATCGACCATGTTTCGTATGAGAATCAGGCCGGGGCTGCACCTCGCTTTCCGCGACATCGTGTAGGTGTTGAACATCATCGAGCAGCGATCGCCGTTGGAGACGCCGGCAAAGATCGCGAGCACCTCTTCATCACATTCGAGCGCATGGATGTCGATGAGGTGGCTGCCGCCGGGCAGCTTCGTCATGCAGGCTTCCCGGATGAATTGCTCCACGCCCGGTTCGGCGAAGATGTTGGGCAGCTTCTGCTGGGCCAGTCGCTCCGGCTTGAGCCGAAAGAACCAGTCGAGCAGTCGGGCGATATCTGCGTCATTGGACGCAATGTAATAGCGGTAGCCGGCAAACGCCTGCAAGTTGCGCTCCTTGCGATTCAACCGGCGGCGGACGGTTTCGCTGATCAGGTTCACCTCTGTCGCGCCGCGCTCGATTGTGCGGACCGGGCAGTGGGCAGCCGAGGGCTCATGCGGCAGCAATGCGAGGGGGTTTTGCAGCTCGCGCCAGTACGCCGGCTGCTGGCGCAGGACCAGAATGTCGGCCTCGTTACGCGCAGCGAGCATGTTCATAAGCGCATGGAGATCGGCCCCGGTGGCGCTCGCCGCGAATTCGCGATCCCAAAGGCCCATGTTGAAGGTAGCGTGCGCGCCGCCCATGAAAGTCGCGCAACGCACGCCGATGGTGGTCTGCAACGCAAGCGGCAGAAGCCCCAGCGGTCGGTTGTCGTCATCACGGGCGATCACCAGGAAGGGCAGCAGCCCCGCGCGCTTACCGACGTGGCGCTGCCAGGCAGCGAGCAGATCGAACCGCTGATATGGCGTGCACTGGTCCGGGGTCTCAAGACTGCGCCAGACCGACTCGGCAACCGCGACATCGTGGACGATATCGACGGAAGCGATGCGCCTTGAGGGCAACCAAACATCTCCGGGCGCCGTTTGGCTCTCAATTGCTATCTTGCGCGGGCCGTCCCATAACTCCACGGCCTGCCCGTAGCTCGCGAGGTGCATCGCGCGTTCTCTTGCAGCGTCATCATTTAGACAGGGCAAATGTGCGCGGTTGATAATCGCGCCGGCGCTGTTGATGATGAATACCCTGTAGTTGTGGTGCACCGCTGCCGCGCCCTAGTTCCTCACTTTCGCCCGAAACATTAAGCAAGCAGGCTCGCCTCACGGCAAGCGGGCAACTTTGTTCACGGGCAGGAAAATGGAGTTACCTCTGCGGGGGCTAGGGCCGACTAGATCAAGGGTGGGCTGACCGAAGTCCAGCGCGCGAGGCCGGCGGGCCGACTACCGAATATTCGAAGGCTCGCCTTTCGGATCGTGGTCCTTGAACCAGGCCAACGCTGTGTCGGGGTCAGCAAACACCTTAAGGTGCTCGACATCGCCGACGGGTTTGGACGTGTTGGTGTAGATCCAGACCGTAGCCATCAGCTCGCCTCCATCTCCCGGCCCATTGCCGGGTGCTTCCGGTTCTTGACCTTGATCCAGTCCTTCGACCGGCCGGCGCGGTAGGGCCGATCGCGACGCTTGCTGACCATGCCCTCGAGCCCCATCAGGCAGGCGTGGCGATACAACTCCGGGCCGATCTCGCCGTGTTCGAAGTCGGACAGGAAGATGCCGTCGACGCGGCGGGCGAGCATGCGGGCCAGCGCGCCCTTGCGCAGGAACAGCGGCCACTCGCGCAGGTCATCGTTGTCCGACATCAGGAGGTCGAAGGCGTAGAATTCGACTTCGGCGTCGTGCTTGCGCGAATGCAGGCCGTTGAAGTCGCTGCGGCCATCGACGCCGAGCAGTACGGCCTCGCCATCGAGCACGAACGACGTCTTGCGATTGCGCAGGGCTGCCTCGGTGATCAGCGGAAATCGGCCGGACCAGTCGTGCCCGTTGCGGGTGAAGAGGCGCACCCGCTTGCCCTCGCGGTGCACGATCAGGCGGTAGCCGTCATGTTTGATCTCGTGCAGCCAGTCGGCGCTGGCCGGGACCACCGTGGCCGGGGACGGCAGGCAGGGTTCGAAGGAGCGGGCCGGCATCAGCCGGCCTTGCGACGTGGCTTGGCCGCGGCTTTCTTTGCCGGACGCTTTCAGGCTCTGCTTCAGCGCGTCCATCAGATTGTAGACATTGCTCGGTGCCGGCTTGCGGGTGGTCGCGATCGGCAGGCCCTTCTGCTTCTGCGCCAGCAGCTCCTGCAGCGCCGTCTCGTAATGGTCTTCGAACTTCTCCGGCTCGAAGTGGCCGGACTTCTGCTCGACGATGTGCTTGGCGAGGTCGAGCATGTCCTTGGTGATCTTGACGTCTTCGATGTCCTCGAAATATTCGGCCTGGTCGCGGCACCTCATAGGGATAGCGCAGCAGCATGCCCATCAGGCCCTTGTCGCGCGCCTCGAGCGCGATGACATGCTCGCGGTTGGTCAGCACCACGCGCGCCAGCGCCACCTTGGACACGACGCCTTCCAGTCCGACCTTGCAAGCGTGTTTGAACAATTCGGGCCCGTCGACCTCGAAGCTCTCACTCAACTGGACATCGGTGCCGGCGATGATCTTCTTCAGCTCTGCCTTGCGCTCGCCCAGCGGCAGCTTCCGGAGATCACGTCCGTTGAGATACAACAGGTCGAAGGCGACCAGCACGATTTTGGTCGACTTGCCGCGTAGCTCGTTTTGCAGGACCGAGAAATCGGTCGTACCGTCCGGTGCCGGCACCACCACTTCGCCGTCGATGATCGCCGAGGCTGCCTTGATGTGCCAGGCGTCGTCCGCGATTTTCTTGAACCGATTGGTCCAATCGTTGCCGCGTCGGGTGAAGACGTGCACCGCCTCGTTGGCGAGGTGGACTTGGACGCGGTAGCCGTCAAATTTGATCTCATGCACCCATCTGGTGCCGCTCGGCACCTTGTCGATAAGCGAAGCCAAGGCCGGGGCAATGAAGCCGGGGAATGGGGCCTTGATCCCAATGGCCGCCGGCTTCCTACGCTCAAACGCCACTTACAACTCCGCAAACGCAACAGGCTGATTCAAACTGGCACGGGCGAAAACGTTCCCGGCGCAGGTCGCTGAGGAACCCACTGACTCTACTCGCGTTTGGCTTCATTCAACAGGAGGCCGGAATGGCGAAGAAGGCAAAGAAGCAGACGACGCGGGGCCGCAAGCAGGATCGGGCGCGCGTTGCCGGTGGTCAGAAGCATGAGGTGAGCTATGAGGCTCGCAAGACCGGCCGGTCGGCTGCGGCCGTGAAGAAGACAGTGAAGAAAGTCGGCAACAGCCGACGCCAGGTCGAACTGAAGCTTGGCACGGCGAAAAAGCGAGCGCGCTAGGAGCGGATGACGGCCTCGCGCCGCCCGTGAACGGCGCGAGGCCCCGACCGAGCCGGGTTTGGAGGCCAAGGGCTCGGTCAAGCTCGGTATCTAATCAGCTGAAATCCCACATTGCCTTCACATGGGTTACCGAGGCTGCCTCAGCCGCGGCGCCGTGGGCCGCCTTAACCCAGCTGAAGGCCTCAGCTCTGGAAAGCGGGATGAACTGAGGCCCTCTGCTGGCACCGCCAACCGGCGATCGATAGGGCGGCATTGCCACTTTGTCCTAAGCGGCCACTATCCGCAATTGATGTAGTTCTGGCTTTTCCTAACTACTTCCGAAGGGCTAATAGCCACGCGCGCAAGCATATTTGCGAACAGCATCAGTCGCACGAAAGACCAACCAGCATGGAACGACCCCGGCTTGGGGTTGGGGGGCTTGGTGGCCGGGGCCGTCCTACTATGGACGCCCGCCGAGCAGGCGAAGCGCCAGCTATTTAAGTTGAGGCGAGCGACGATGGCAGTCAACAAGCCAACGGGCGACGATTGCCCCTCCAAATTAATCGGGTTTCATTCACCTACGTTAATTACAACCCCTTCTCCGGGGGGCTGACCTCACCTTGCCGCCATCGACAATGGAGGCATCATCCTCATGCCAGGGACCGTATTGGAGTTCGCTCTTACATGGCTAAATATTCATTCAAAATTTCCAACGGTGAACCGTTCGAGGCCGCCGAGGAATTGGCCGACGATGATGCGGCCTGCCTGCAGGCCCTGAGGACCGTTCGCGATATCGAGTCGTCTGTTGGCCTGGACGGTGGGGATTGGTCCATCGCGGTCAGCCGTGATGAGATCACAATCTTCAGAGTGGCAGTATCGGCGCAGAGACTTCGCTAGATGCTAGGGTTCAAATGCAGGTATGTCGGGTCAAAACCCGCCAAAAACTCCAGCCCTTGCATATCGAGGATGCGAAACTCGGCCCTTTCCACGCTGATCAGGCCATCTTTTCGCAGCGACTGCAGCGTGCGGTTGACATGAACCGTGGACAGGCCGAGGCAATCGCCAAGTTCGGCTTGCGTGATAGGAAAGGCGAAGCCATCGTCCTGAGTAAGCCCAACCGCTTTGAGCCGCTGGTGCATCTCGACTAAGAGATGGGCCATTCGAGCTGCGGCCGATCGCCGTCCAACATTGACGATCCATTCCCGGAAAATGGCGGAATCGATCAGTGTTTCCCGCCATAGCGCAGCCGCAAGGTTCGGTCGCTGCTGGTTCGCATCTCTGATCGCCTCGTGCGCGATGAAGCCAACTTTGCAGGGTGTGAGAGCGACCAATTCGTGATCCATCACATGCAAGTGGAGGCTTTGCAGGTCTGGGATCTCTCCCGGAATATGGAGCGAGAGCACCTGCCGTTGCCCTTCAAATGTCGTCTTCGCGCGAAACGCGAAGCCTTCCGCGAGGAGGCAACAATCGGTCGAGCGTGCGCCATCAGCTACGATCAGCGCGCTGGCGCCGAGCTTTCTTTCGCGGATCGGCAAGCCGTGAATCGCGCGAATATCAGCACTGTCCAGATTGTTTGAAACTGTAAGCTTCGTGATGAGCGTTGAAGCCAGATTCGAAGTCATCGGTTGCCTTCCGCGGCACCAGAGCGGTCGAGAACACTCCGGCCTTGCAGGCGGGAGCGCTACACTCTCAGCCACGAGCGCCCATGATCGTTGCCGATGATGACAAGTTAACCCTCGAGAACGGGAACCGTTCCTCTTTATCAAACCCTTGATTTTGGGGCAGCGCCGCTTTTCGACAAGCTAGATGGCAAGATTGCCCACCTCCACGTGCTGGCCGCGGTTGACGTAGCAACTTGGAAGGCATCGCTGCGCTGATCGAGCGATACGTGGCTGGCATGCGGATCGTAAGGCGAATTCGTGAACGCGCGCCGGCGAAGTTAACGCCTGTTATAGAAGCCTCTTGGCTCTCCCATTTATTTTCCGATCAATGGAGGAGCGAAGTCATGTTCAAGCGGCGGCGTATCAAGCAGACCCAAACTCTTCAACGGCGTCTTGAGGCGTTCGCCAAGGGCGCGCGACAGCGTGCTGCCGCGTTGGCGCCGGGACCGGAGCGGGACGCGCTTCTGAAGAAGGCCAGAGCGGCAGACACCGCCATCCATCTCGACGAGTGGGCCAATTCTAACGGATTGCAATCGCCGAAATGAGTGTCTTTCCCGGACGTCGGGAGGCAAGGTTCCAAGGGCGATCGGCGCATATACGAAAGATAGGCGCCCATCACGGAAATGCGAATCAGTAGCCTGCCATCCGGGATATAGGTTTGCCTCGCTGGCCTGCACCGCGCAGGTCCGGCAACCCACGAAGTGCCGACCAGGACCTCAGCTCCTCGCCCCCGACCCCGAGCTAAGGCCTCGTTGCGGATTGACGGCCCGCGCTGATCTGGCGGCCCGGGCCAAGGTGGGCCGTTGACGGCCCAAGTACCTCGGCCAAGCTCATTCTGCGCGCTCGGTCTCGGCGATCTCCCTTTCGGAGCGGCGGCCGCGTCGGTTTCAACACAGTATGGCGGTAGCCCCTTCTGGTGGAAGGCCCGCCGACCGTCCGCTAGATTCTGAGCTTCGAAAGCACGCGGGGGTGCGGCCGTTGAACATCTTTGGGAAGATGCGGCTGAGGATCTCAATTGTCTTACGGACCCGCGCATTCAAGCGAGGGCGAAAGATGGGCATGACGGAAAAAGAGGCCCGCGCCTATGTCGACGGAGAACACCCGCTGACCCCGGCTGAGGCCGCATACGAGCGAGAGCTGTTGCGGAAGAAGAGTTAAGACTGAAACCGTAGGCGGCCCCGCCTGGCGGTGCCCGAGGCGGAGCCGCCCGCGCGCCGGGTCCGGGGCAGGGCCCCGGTCGCCTAGGCATTTTATGTGTCCGATTTGGAGCTGAGGACTGCTCTGAAGGAGCACTCCGATCGAGGCACCTAAAGCCGAAAGGGCCGCTGTTTCCAACGGCCCCTTCCGGGTTTCAAAATTTTCGAAATGAAAAGCGTTGGCCCTCCCCGGACGCCTAGTTTCCCGAGGCGAGGGGGCTGCATCCATAACCTATGTGAATCGGCGTCCTCATACGTTCGTCGATGCGCATCGGCGAGAAGGTCGACGCCTAGCCTACAGGAAGCGGACAGAGCCGCATCATCACGGCCGAACGTTTGATCGCTCACAGCTTCCCGACCGTCTCCAAGAGCGACTGAACCGAAGCTGGTATCTCGCCGATCTCGCTGCATCTGGTCCAGACTTCTTCGGCAATTTCTTCCGTCACATCGCGGGACCACCCCTCCGTCGTGTTGAATGCCACGATACGGGCCGGATGGCTGTACTGGTCTTTCATGAGGTCGCGGATCAGCGCTTCGCGATCAGTGTCTTCTTCGTCTGCTTCGCACCAAACGCGACCAAGGCGCCCAAGGTCGCTGAGCACAACATAGGTGTCTTGGTCTGCCCCATCCTGCGGGACGAGAGTAGGGGAGCGACGCATTACTTTTGCTCCGGGTAGCCCGATGAGGCGGCATCGCCACATCACGAACTCCGTTCACAGTCGGAGAACTACGGGGCCCGGGGTTTTGTTCTCCGGACGGAGAACTACGGGTCTCCAACTGAGGGGTGCCGTCCGTAGGACAGCACCAACTGAGGCGGCCTAATAGCAAACGGCCCCAAGTGGGGGCCGCCAACCCGCAAGGGGGTTTTCCTCCAGCAGTCGGGGGGCACTTTCGGCTGGGGGCCTTCTATTGATGCGCTGTCAAGCTGATCGTTCCCTACTGGCGCTGCTCTGACCGAGCGTCAAAGTAAAAGATCGCCGCCATCGAGACTGCGAACGTCACCATTCCCAGCCCCGTTGCGACCAGCACCATTATCATGCACTCATAACCGGGTGGTGCTGAGGGCGGTTCCCCGTTCTCGTCCCGTTCGACCATTCCTCCATACAAAGGTTGTGCGCGCAACGATCCGGGCTCGCCGCGCCGCAAAACGCAATTAATTTGCGGGAACCGTTCGCTCGGGACAATCTGGCAGCACGGCCCTAATTCGCCGCCAATGGGCCACCGCGCAGAAGGCCTCAGCTCGACATCCCCCAAGGGCTGAGGCCTTCGGTGCTTTTTCGAATGCGAACGATCCACCGTGTTGGGTGGGGCACAAAAGGAGCGGCCCCGGCCAGGGGGGACCTGATAAGCCGGGGCCGTTCTGCGACGACGCCCACCGGCAGGAGGAGACGTCGTCGCCATCTAAAACGAACGGGCAGCGACAACGTTCCAGCGCGGCGTGACGCTCGCTTTTGCTAGGTTTGCGCAACGAACGAGAACGCCGGAACGGCTCCCGGCGTCTACGGCTCGACAATGATCCTCTCCGACCGTCGCCGCCTTGCGACCTCCATCGCCCGTTCAAGGGCCTGCTGGTAAGGTACTGCGGCGCCGATATCGAAGGTGTGATCCTTTGCGTGGTCGAGGACACCAGCGTGAAACGCCAGAATCCCTTGGCTCGATACTGGCGCTGCTTGATTTAGATCAACGGCCGTACCGGCTCGTGGATTAGCTCGTTTCTATGCGCTCTGACTGGCTTCCCCTTGCGTTAGTCGGATCGACTGTTTTGGTCGTTCTGGCGACCTTGGTGTTGCTCGCGTCCTGAAGCACCAGCAGCGACGAACGATGATGGATTGCCGTTGCAGGCGATCAGCCCGATTTTTCTGGCACGCTCGGCAGAGGCAGTCCGTATTTTTCGGCCCTGTCGGCCGCGAGCTTGCGGTAAGCTTTTGCCTGCTTCTCGAACAGGGCTTTGGTCTCCGGGTTCGCTTCCTCGGCAGCGAGCCGCTCGAACGTCAGCGCGTGCTCGATGAATTCGGTGGGCGGCTGCGAAGCGCTCGGTTGGAACGAAATCCGATGTCCGGAATCGAGTCTGCGCCTACCGGCTCGAGTGCTTTCCTCAGCCCGTTGAGCTGGGCGGTCGGCGGCCCTGGTGTGTTGCGTGAAAGCTCTGGGGCCGTTGGCACGAGTCGGTGAAGGTGATGGTTGAAGGGCTCAAACACTATTATCTTTTGCTGTTGATGCCGGCGTCGCAACGGCTACTTACGAATACAATTGCTCCAACGACGGCGAAGGGCTTAGGTGGGGGACCTCAATCCGGGTGAGGACGCCCATTCGTCGATATGCAGGGCAACGTCGGCCTGTCGCACCTTCTTCAGCTCGCCATCCCGGGCTCCGCGGAGCGGGATTCACCTAGGTGATAGTTTGTTTTCGGCAGGATCAGGTACCGTGGAGAATACCCGCCATTCGAGACCTTCGGTGCCATCCACTGTTCGAACTCTCGTATCCGTTCATGTACGCTCGAAGAATCGGCGAGCGCTAGAGAGCATGAGAGAACTTCGTCAGCGAATGCTTGAGGATCTCCGCACAGCCGAGAGTCCGAAAGATGCTCTAGATCAGGTTCATGCTGACCTGTGAGCGATTGAAGAGGGCCATCCTCTGATCAGGCGAAGATTCGTCGCCGCCTGCGGGATTCCGCACTTAGGCAAAGCAGCCTGTATGTCGGCGACGAGTTGGCGGGCGGCCTCGGGCGATTGCGCATGAACGCCAAGCCAAATGTCTTGAGTTAATGCCGGAACCATGCGGCGGGCGCACGGTGTAGCGTCGCCCATCCTCCGCGCTGGGCGGCTCGTCAGTGTCGTCGGGGACCCCGGTCCGCTGCCTCCCATTGGATCGGGGCGCCTCGATCAACGGAGTGTGCCGATGCAGCGTGATCTGGATGCTCTGGGCCAACCGGGCTTTTGGATCGTAAGGGCAATCGGCTTTTCACCGTTCCTCGTTGCTGTAGGGCCGCTAATCTATCTGAGCACATCGTGAAGAATCGGCGCACGCGCATAAACATCAGCTCTCGTTTGATCAGTATCCCTATCACCAGCTCGAGGCACTGCCCTAGCTGAAGTGCTCATCATGCGTCATTTGAGCCACTTGAGACTAAATCGAAAAGTTCCTGCGCCGGGCTAAAAGATGAATGTAGCCTCGCTCTCGAATCGGGAAGAAGATGCAGTTTCAAGCGCGCACTCAATCGAGCGGGAAATGCTGCATGCTTCTTGTTGCTCTTGTGACTTCAATCGCGATCGTGACGTTTATCGCGTGCCTAATCCTGATCACTCACTTCGATCGGCGTGATCAAGGGAGGCGGCGTCTCACTGAGATGTAGGCCACTGCGGTGAAGATGCTTCTAGAATATCTGGAGCGTGCGGTTGCTCTCGAGCGGCTTGCCGCATCTGAAAAACAACCGTCCTTTAAGGCTGCGCTCTTAAAACAGGCCGCATCGTATCGAGCCATCGCATCCCTTCGGGCCGAGCAATATGGGCTTCCAATGCCAAGTCCTCCCGAGCCGACGCGCGGTTAAACTAAGAATCCCCTGCTATTCCGAACTTGTCGGCGCCAACTTTCGTGCAGCTCGAATGGTCGCTAGTCTGTCTTCTTGCCAAGGCGATGAAATTCGACGGTGCGCTTCCTCAGCGAAACGGTACGAGCCTCAAATCCAGCACTTAACCAAGTTTGAGTTTGCACATGCCCGACCTTGCAGTTGTTTCCCCACCAGGCCGTAAATTTATAGGCTGAGACGGGAAGGGGCTTTCCCAGGATGGCTTCGAGATCGGCGAAAGAAAGCCGAACGCTTGACTCTTCGACAGCTTCCAGCTTTTGGCGCAATGGGTCGTAGACGGACATGAGCTGACCCAATCTCAATTCTATTCACTTCGAGAGCCCGACCACCTGGCTAGGTAGGCCACCGAATAGGGGAGTATTGAAGCTTTCGCCTGTCGAGTTCCTCTCGCAGCTTTTCCGCGCGATCGCGAACACTTGAACTGGCGGTGAAGTGGTGCTTATGACCTCGGTCTGCGTCAGCCTGACGACGGATACTTTCGAGCGCCGCTTCCATGTTGGGTTTCTCCCCCAGGGCCTGGGCCGGCCCGAAAAGCGTCAAGCTCTCATCTGAAATGCGCTGGAAACTCATACACAAAACTCCAATCAGCTCTTCGCATCGAGCCCAGAAGTAACGGATCTCAACGCTTCTTTAGCGTGCGCGAGAGTGACCACCTCAGTCCAAGGCGCAATGCCAAGACCAACAGGCCGAGAAGAGCGGTCGCGATCAGTGCAATACTCAATGCTGTTTGCATTGCGAAAATTCATGTTCTTTAGAAAACAAGCAATGCTAACCCGCGATCATTGCTGCTTCAATGAAGCTTAGTAATCCATCTGCGATAGTCCATTTGGGTTATTGCTACGCCGCCAACAGAAGTTCTCAAGCAGGCGGCGTTGTGCTCTTGGGGGAACGGCCGGCTGGTTCCTGATCCGTCAGCGAGGGCCGGCTGACTTACCCTCACGCAGTTTACTGAGTATTAGCCACGTTCCGTCATGGTCGGGAACGATGCAATTCGATTCAAGTTGCTCGTGAAATGGAGGTGGGGGCCATGCCGCGATATCAATACTTACTCGAGCAGGCCGAACGTGCTGAGCGGTTGGCTAAGAGCGCACTGGACGCCTTGACTGTCGAACGGCTGATGGCCTTCGCGGCTGACTGCCGGCGGGAGATCACGCAGGTTTCGCAAAAGGAAGCTTGAGGCACCGAGGAAAGCAATGAGCACGCGTCTTGGATTGCTGTTGCTTTTTATCGGTTTGGTTGTTGGTGCCGGATGGGTGATCGGGGCAACGAACCTGCCTGGCGCGTGGTATGCCGGCCTTCAAAAGCCGCCATTTTATCCCCCGAATCGGGTGTTTCCGATCGCGTGGACCGTTCTCTACGTGATGATCGCGATCGCGGGCTGGCGGACCTATCTGCGCAATCCAACAGGCGTGGCGATGCAACTTTGGTTTGGGCAGTTGGCGCTGAATTTCCTCTGGTCCCCAATCTTCTTTACGCTCCATAGCATGCTAGGCGGGCTCGCAATCATTTTGGCCCTGCTGGCGGCTATCGTCGGCTTTATCGGAGTCCAATGGAGGGACGATCGGCTCGCATCGGTATTATTCGTGCCATACGCCGTGTGGGTCGGATTCGCATCGCTGTTGAACTACATGCTCTATCGGCTCAACTAGAGCACCGGTGCACCATTTGATCACATCGTAGACTTCCCCGGCGGCATAAGGCTCAAACTCTAAGACGAAGACGCTCAGCGATGAGCCAATGCAAAGCCCACCAGAAAAGCGACAGCCAAAGATTGAAGCGGCGCCGCGCGAGTCGCTTCCGCCAAATGATGCAGCCACCGGTTCCGTGTTGGTAGGAGCGGCTGAAAGTCATCCTCTGCCATGTGACGGATCGCCTCTGAAGCTTGCTCAATTCGCTGCTCCGGCGTGCTCGATGGAATGAGACCTTCACTGGCCATATGTGCCTCCTTTGGT
This sequence comes from Bradyrhizobium jicamae, assembly GCF_018130695.1. Taxonomy (GTDB): domain Bacteria; phylum Pseudomonadota; class Alphaproteobacteria; order Rhizobiales; family Xanthobacteraceae; genus Bradyrhizobium; species Bradyrhizobium jicamae_B. The sequence continues at coordinate 51,786 of NZ_JAFCJX010000019.1, forward strand.
CAGACCACAGGCTCTGCTCCTGTCTATCGTCAGACGGGCCAACTCGTTCCACTGGCGGCGAACGGCGGCCTGCTCACGACCGTTCCTAGCCTCCGGGATGCGCCAAGCTCCTAGGTCGCTCGCGCGTCACATCCTTTGCCTTCTTGTCAGTTCTTAGCCCCAGATAAACCGGCTGGCGGAGCTCACCCTTGCTCGTCCATTCCGCGAACCGCACCTCGGCGACCAGGGAAGGCCGGACCCAGGTCGTGACGCGCTCGTCCTTCACCTTGGCAGGGAAGGGCGACTTCGCCGACTTCAGCCTTCTCAGCTTGCCATAGAGTTCTTCCAGGGTCTGATGGCTGAAGCCGGTGCCGACATGCCCGATGTACTGCCATGCGTCGTCTTCCCGCACCGCCAGCACCAGGGCACCGAAGAACGGCCTTGTGCGCCTAGGCGCTGTGAAGCCTGCGATCACGACCTCCTGCCGTTGCGCGGTCTTCACCTTCAGCCAATCTGCCGTCCGGCTTCCAGACGCGTATGGACTGTCGGCGCGCTTGGCCATGATGCCTTCGAGATGCCTTCGCTCGGCTTCAGCGAAGAACTGTTTCCCGCTGCCTTTGCGGTGATTGCTGAAGGCGATCAGCTTGTGCCGCGGCAGGATGGCCTTAAGCCGCTTCTTGCGCTCCAGAAGTGGCAGCGCCCGCAGGTCTTCACCGTCGGCGAACATCAGATCGAACGTGCAATACAGCAGCTTTGCCTCGTGGCGCAACGCGTTCTGCAGCAGCTGGAAGTGCGACACGCCGTCTGGGCCAATCGCGACGAGCTCGCCGTCAAGCACCGCATCTCCCTTCACGTTTTCGAGTGCCTTCGCGATCTCTGTATATGAATGGCTGATGATCTTGCCGTTGCGGCTGTAGAGCGCGACCTTGCCGCGGCGGATTTCCGACACCATACGGAAGCCGTCAAACTTGTCCTCGAACACCCATGCCGGATCGTCGAACGGTGCGTCAGTCAGCGTCGCCAGCATCGGCTGCAAGCGCTTCGGCAGGGTCGACGCTCGGTTCATTTGGAGGCCGACCGCGGATCGAAGGATGTCTTTCCAGCGTCAGAGGCTCGTTGGGGGAATGAGATCGGCGTACCGACCTCCCGATCACGACAGAGCCCTAAGCCGCATCTGAAGAGTTGCAGGGCACGCCTCCGCACCGAAGCGAATCCTTTCCAAAGTTTCGCGAACCAAGGGATCGTGAGAAGTTTTGGCTTCACGATCACGAAGAGCCGCTCGACGACCAGAAGGCTAAACGCGTAGCAGGCGACGATCATTGCCGTGCCGCTCATCCAATGGCCCTCACCAGCCACGGCCACAGCGGCAAGTTTGAGCGGCTCGACAACCGCGGTCGGTAATGCCAGCAGAAGCAGCGACGGGTAAGGTCCGAGTCCTTCGATCGATCGTCTCAAGCCCATGCGCAAAAGCCTCCGCCAGCGAAGAACGGCGGCGACCCATCGGCAGTTCCTGGTTTCGGAACATTCCTTGCACAAGTCCGTTTTATGGGCGGCAATCAAGAGTGGAGGCGAAATGCGCACTGTAGAAGGCAAGAGCGTCGGCCGGGCCGCGAGCCTTGAAGAGGAGGTGGCAGCCTGGCGCGGCAGACGAGTGGCCCGACCTGAAGCAACGATCGGCAAAGTCCGCGTGGTACGCATTCCCAAGCGTGTGCCCCTCCCGGCTCGCCCGCCGACGGATCGAGTTCTCTCGCCGAGACTTAGGTAGCGTAGCCGCAACGGAGCTTGCACTTTCGGATGACCGTCACATCGAAAGCTGCATCTAAGAAACTCCGTTCAACGGGCTCCCGCGCGACCGCGGTTAGCTCTGTCGTGCAGAAGCCGCTTCCTTTGGGCCCGGACGCGCGCATGAATGCCAGAATTGTTCTGGCGCTGGCGCTGGCCGCGCTCGGGCTGTGGACTGCCGCAAGCTTTCTGCCTGCGCTGATTTGGGCCACCATCTTGGCCGTTGCCCTGTGGCCGTTATATCTCGCATTCGCCACGCGCTTTATGAGGGGCCCGTCAGGGGTAGCAGCCCTCGTCTTTACCATTCTCGTCGCGTTGATAATGGTGACCCCGATTTCGCTCGCCGTTTATGAGGTCGCCCAGCAAAGTGACTCGCTCGTCGACTGGCTAAAGAGAGCGCGGGAGGGCGGGATCGAGGTGCCGGACTGGATTGCCCGGCTCCCGATTGCCGCGGAGAGCTTGGAGCAATGGTGGCGCGCCAATCTGTCGGATCCGAAGGCGGCCACGGCGTGGCTGAAGACAGTTTATGCTGACAACGTATCCGACCTCTTCCGCACCCTCGGCGGTCAACTTCTTCACCGCCTCTTTCTGCTGTTCTTTTCTTTGCTGACGCTGTTCGCTCTGCTCCGCAGCGGTCGCTCGGTCGCAAACCGTTTCCTTGAGACTTGCGACCGTCTCTTCGGCGATGCAGGGGAGGGCTTGGTGGAGAAGATGATCGATGCAACACGCGCGACTGTGAACGGCACTGTGCTGGTCGCCTTAGGTGAGGGAGCCGCGATCGGCATCGGCTATTTTGTGGCGGGCGTGCCGAACGCGCTGATGCTCGTGATCTTCACTACCGCCTTCGCTTTGATTCCGTTTGGGGCCTGGCTTGCCTTCACTGTCGCAGCGATAGTTACGATATCCGACGGCGGCAGTGGGATCGCCGGAACTTGCGTATTTCTGTGGGGCTGCCTAGTCATGCTCGCCGGTGATCATTTTGTTTGGCCGACGCTGGTAAGCGGCTCGGCGCGTCTTCCGTTTCTGCTCGCGTTCGTTGGGATATTCGGCGGGCTCGCAGCGTTCGGGCTGATGGGTCTTTTCCTCGGACCGGTCATCATGGCTGCACTGCTCGCGGTGTGGCGCGAATGGATCTTTCGCCCCCAGCCTCAAGCTTGAGGAAGCTGATCCTTGGAAGCTGTGACCTTACGTCGGATCTTGCACAGCGTCCGCGGGACAGGACGGGGAACGCATTCCGTACAGCGATCAAGTGACCGAAGTTGCTGACCGTGTATTGAGCGTGCGTGCCTGGACAGTAGAGCGCTATCGCTCGGCCGGACCGGCTCGTCTCCTCTGAACCAGCCTATGAATGAACCTCAGCTTCTCGATCACGGCAGGTGCAAGCACGAAAGGATACAAGTCCTTCGAGCCGATAGCTCGGTTCACGCTGTTCATGGCGAAGACGAACGGGAGCCAGGAGGTCACGACGCGGTCGAAGTCAGTGATCGCGTATGGATCGAAATCGAGCTTCGCCGCGAATCCTTCGGACGCTCCCGTGGAGGGAGTGACCTGAATGCCGAATTGTGCGGCCATCTCGAGCGTATCGACAATGTGGAGGTAGTGCGCCCACGTCTCGGCAAAGTCCTCCCAGGGATGTACCGACGCGTAGGGTGAGACGTAGCGATCTTGCCAATCGGACGGTGGACCGTCGCGGTAATGTCGTTCGAGCGTCGCTTGGTAATCTTGAGAGTCGTCTCCGAAGAGTGACCGGCATGCTTCCAGTTGGCCGCCGTCGCGCACGAGCAAGTCCCAGTAGTGATGCCCCACTTCATGCCTGAAATGACCCAGCAGTGTGCGATAGGGCTCGCCCATCTCGACCCGGCGCCTCTCCCGCTCGATGTCGTCCGCTTCCGACAAAGCGATGGTGATCACTCCGTTTTCGTGGCCAGTCATGACTTTGGCCGCAGGCGTATCGGCGAGGAAGTTGAAGATCAGGCCGTGCTTGGGGTCTTCGACGCGCGTCCGCAGCGGCAAACGCCAGCGCATCAAGGAATAGAGCAGACGATGCTTGGCCGTCTCGAGCTCGCGCCAGCCCGCCAGGTTGCTTGGTGCGGAGAGGTCCGGGATGGTGCCATTGTGCCGGCATGCCAGGCAGAAGCCGCCGTCTTGGCCTTTCGGGACAAGCCAGTTGCAAGCGTCACGGCTCGCATTGTCACAGAAGAAGCGTTGAGGGCCTCCCGTCACCGAACGAAAGGCCGAGTCCTCGGCTTCCAGTGCTACCAGGCTTTCGCTTCTTGGGTCGTACGCCAGCCTGTGGCCGCAACGGCCGCATCTTTGATTCTCGAAATAGAGAATGTTTTCGCAGGACTGACAGGAGAAAATCTTCATCGGCGGGTATGAGGTTTTACGCGTGAGCGGTATGAACGGTCCACTTAATCTCCCATGCTGGTGTTCAGTTCCGAACGAACGGTGGAGGCGCCATTCTATTGGCTGGCGTCTCACCCGGGTTGCCTCAGGGGCGGGCCGGATGGCTCTCGCAGACCCTAGTGACCGCTGTGATCGTCGCACCCGGCCGATCGCCGGGTGCTTGGTTTGTGACTTTGATCCTTTTGATGATGATGTCATTCGCAAACACCATCGTCGCTGTGGAGTCAACGCGCTACACTCGGCGTGCGCCGGTGCCGTAGAGCTGGCGCTCTCGGCGAATGTCATCCACCGCCATTGGCGGACTCGCCGCATCGAAGTCGGTCCAGCCGGATTTCCGCCAGGCAGTGCTCCGCTCCTGGAGGGTCACTGACGATTCCTGGAGGATGGCATCCAGCTGCGCGCGGTTCTGGTCAGGCACTCTCGCTGACACCAACGTTCCACCCCGACGGACACCCTCCGCATATTGCGATGCATCGTCTTTCGAGACACCTGCCTGGGTCAGCGCGCCAACGATACCTCCCGTCGTAGCACCAGCCGCGGCTCCGACCGCTGTCGACGCCAGCCAGCCCGCTGCGACAACAGGTCCCAGCCCTGGAATGGCCAGCATACCAAGCCCGGCAAGAAGTCCAGCCGCTCCGCCGAGGCCGGCACCGATGCCTGCACCTGTGCCGGCGCCCTCTGCGCGATCGTCCACGCCGTCACGGTCGCGATCGACCTTGCTGCTGGATGAATTGTACCAATTGTCGGAATTGTTCGCGACGATGCTGATGTCCGAATGCGGCACGCCGGCGGCTTCCAGCCGCGCGACTGCACGTTCTGCGTCCGAATAATTGTCATAGAGCCTTGAGATGGTGGTCGTCATCGAAATACTCCTTAATTTGCCGGGTTCATGTTGCCTTGGAAGTCCACGCTGACATCGGTCTTCTTACCGGACTTGTCGGCTTTCCCGCGCCAAACTCCGTTATCGTCCTTCTTCAGGTCGGAGATGTTGGAATAACCGGCCGATTCGATCTTGGACTTCGCCTGTCCTTCGGTGAAGCTGTTGCGACCGGCGACGGGGGCGTTCGAATTATTTTGATCAGAACTGTTGATCGCGTTGTTACCCGGGCCGCTCTGCGCTGGCTGCTGAGCATTTGCAGGTCCGGATCCCAGCAGCAATAGCGCAATGTAAAAAGCAATTAGACGTGACATCACTTGTCCTCCGTACGTTGATTGTGCCGGCCGACAACTGACAGACCTTGAATTGGTTGCTTATTTTCTCCCGCTCTGCTGCGAGCGTTTCATATGGCTAACTGCCATCCGTGTTCACGTCCCGCGTTGCTCGTTCGTCGAGCAGTTCGTTCTCGGCTTGGTACCAGAAAGTGTCCCTGCTGCCCGCAGGTTCGCCAGCTTCCTACCAGAGATGAAATGCGCCAAGACGGACGTCGTCTTCGTTGATGTAGGTTGTCGGCATTCGACTTAGGGGCCTATTTCATGGACGTTCCGGTCAGACCTCTTGTTCTGACCGGAACGATCCAGGCGACTTGGGAGGAAAAACTCGTCGCAAGTTTCCAGACGTGCAGGAGAGACAAAGGTTGCTATTCTTTTGCTCCATCGTCGGTGGCTAGTGCCGCCATCCGTCCTTGTCGAAGATAGGCTTGAACCCCGCGGCAGCCGGGCGCTTCGCCTTCACCCGTCCGGTTGCAGAGCGGGCAGGGGGACGCCGGCGCCGCCACAGGTGCAGGCTCCGTCGCCTTGCGAAGGGATGTTCGCATGGTTTTCGCAGATCCAGCCGGTGTCGTCGCAGAGCAAGCAGGAACGATGACTCATAGATCCTCCCTGATGCCACGAAAGAACGGGTGCCGCACCTTACCCTCGGCAGACTTCGTCCGATATTCGATTTCGGCCAGCACCTCGGGCTCGACCCAGATGGCCTTGTGCGCGATGCGCTTGCTGTAGGGCTGGGTCTTGCGGATCAGCGGCGTCAGGCGGGCGCGCAGTTCGGCGATCGAAGCCTTGTCGAAACCGTGGTCGACCTTGCCGGCATAGACGAGGTCATCGCCCTTGCGGCGGCCGACATAGATCCCGTCCCACTCCTTGCCGTCGAGGGCGAAGCCGGCGATGGTCAGCGTCTCGTGCTGCGCGCAGGTCTTCTTCACCCAGACGTGGCTACGGGCGCCGGTCGGGTAGACGCTGTCCCTCACCTTGGAGACAATGCCCTCGAGGCCAACCTTACAGGCGTGCTTGAATATTTCCGGGCCGTCGACCTCGAAGCTATCGCTGAACTGGACGTCGGTGCCGGCGGTGATCTTCTTCAGCTGGGCCTTGCGTTCGTGCAGCGGCAGCTTCCGCAGGTCGCGGCCGTTGAGATAGAGCAAGTCGAAGGCGACCAGCACGATCTTCGTCGACTTGCCGCGCAGTTCGTTCTGCAGAACCGAGAAGTCCGTTGTGCCATCGGGCGCGGGCAGCACCACCTCGCCGTCGACGATCGCCGAGGCCGCCTTGATGTGCCAGGCATCGTCGGCGATTTTCTTGAAACGCTTTGTCCAATCATTGCCGCGGCGGGTGAAGATGTGGACGGCCTCGTTGGCGAGGTGAACCTGGACGCGGTAGCCGTCGAATTTGATCTCGTGAATCCAGCGTGTGCCACTCGGCACCTTGTCGATCGGCGAGGCGAGGGCCGGAGCTATGAAGCCGGGGAAAGGGGCCTTAATCCCGATCGCCTCCGGCTTTCGACGCTGAAACGCCACTGACCAAACTCCACAAACTCAAACAGGCTGATTCAAACTCGCACATACAAATTCGTTCCGATCATTCCTCGCGCCGGGAACCCTCTGAGTCAATTCGCGTTTGGCCTTCTTCGTGAAAGGAGATCTGGAATGGCAAAGAAGACAAAGAAGCAGACCGCGCGCGGCCGCAAGCAGGATCGCTCGTGTGACCGGTGTGGAGGACTACGAGGTGAGCTACGAGACGCGAAAGACCGGCCGCTCGAGTGCGGCCGTCAAGAAGATGGTGAAGAAGGTTGAGCTGCTGCCGGTTTGATGGACACCAAGATTGGGTGTTTCATACAGCCGGAGGTGGGTCATGCAGAGACGAAGGTTCAAGCCGAGAGTTCAAGATCGAGGCGGTCAAGCTTGTCAGGGAGCGCGGGGTATCGGTAGCGCAAGCTGGCCGAGACCTCGACGTTCATGAGAACGTGCTGCGCAAATGGGTGAAGGAGTTCGGCTCCGACCCCGTGCAGGCCGTCCCCGGCCACGGCCAGATGAAGCCCGAGCAACTGGAGATCGAGCGGCTGCGGCGCGAAGTCGCCAAGCTGAAGGCTGAACGGGACATCCTAAAAAAGGCCGCAGCCTACTTCGCGAAGGAAGCGACATGAAGTTCGTCTTCAGGGCGGAGAATTGCAAGAGAGATGCTCCCGGCCAGTACTGCATTACAGACCATCGACTAGCTTCCGGCAATTCGCAAATAGTTCCTGCCAGGACCCGAACAAAGCGCTCGCTATTCGACAGATAAAGGCGCACTGTCCCACTGCCATCGAACGGCCCATAGCATCTATCGGTGGTGTGAACGCAGGTTGCGCTCCCGCTCAATCCCGCAGCGGAGCGCCATACATGCCGGCTCAACGGTCCCTAGGACAATCCTCGACATTCGAATACCGCCTCGCGCAAGAGGCGATCAATCTCCGCCTACAGGCCAACGGGATGCCTGCTGGCGTCCGCCGCGCGGAGCTTCTGCGAAAAGCCCGGCAGATCGATGTTGCCGGGGAGATTAACAACTGGTTGTCCTCACCGGGACTACAGCCGCCCACTTGAATTTTGGTCTTGTTCTTGGCCGACGTGTTGAACTTCAGCATGCCAAGTGGAGACAAACCTTTATCGGGATTTTACTCTCACCCTCCCGGGGCTGGTAAGCCGCCGCCTGCGCTTGATTTAAGCGGGCGGCGTTTTTGCTTTGAGCTCGTAAGCCATTGGATGCGTCATCTAGCAGCCGATGGTGACATATGGCTTCTTAGGAACGCCGCTCGAAGATCGGCTTTAAGCTTAATCGCCTTTCCGAATCCTTGGGCACTATCGGTGACCGAGAGCTTGTTGCTCCCGCTCGAAGTGGTGGGATGCACATGTGCAATAAGTGCGACCAGATAGACGACGAGATTGAACATCTTCGCGTGTTGATATCACCTGGGATGGACACCCTTAGCCTGGCGATGATCCGATGCGCCATCGAATTGCTGGAAGCCGACAAGGCTACCCTTAGGCGTCAGGGCAGCCCGCATACATAAGTGTGCCTTGTTGCAGCCCGCCTAAGGCCTAAAATCGATGCCTCGCAGCACGATGCCGGGCGGGGTGCCTTCGAACTCCGTCGCGCGATATTTGATTGCGGTGCTCGCTTCGATGCGGTCCCGAAGGCGGATGAACTGGGCTTCCCGCTGCTCGGGCCGGACTTGCGGGCCGCGCTCAAGATAGTCCATCGCAGAGGTCGTTATCGCGCAAGGAATCTCCTTGGCATCGTCGTGCATCGAGAACCGTACGATCATCCGGTCATACTCGTGACCGATAAAGCGGCCGCTGGTCAATGTCATAGCCTGCTCCAGTACGCTTTTGTCGCCTCAGCACTCCCCGCCGAGCCGGAGGAAATCGTCGAACAGCGCCGATACCAGGGCGCGGTGGCGCGTGTCCTCGGCGGGGAGGCTCGCAACGTAAAGGTTGAGCAGATAGCGCGCCTTCACCGCCGCCTCAGGCCATGAGGTGGCGGGCACCGTCATCAGGCGGTTTTCGAGATCGGACTCGCGTTCGCGCAGCTCCCTGACATTGTTCTCGACCTCGGCCAGCGCGCGGCGCAGGTCGGTGGCCTTCTGCGCGGCCATGCCGCGGTGCTTGTCGAGCTCGACCGGGATGTCGGTCATCGGCGCTTTACATCGGCGCGTTGAGCGTCCGCGAGTTCGACCGAACCAATCGAGCGCACCTCTGTCGCGCCCTGCACCGCTTCGGACGGCACCGTAATCATAGTGGCGACACGGCGCCAGACCGCAAACGACAACCCGTCGATCATCTCTTCGTCGGTGACGACCTCATAGGGGCCCGCCGGCAATTCCCGCGCGATGCCGCGGATGTGGAACGGATTCTTGAATGTGACGGTTTCCCGCCGCTAACGGGTGGTCATGCGCGCCTGCCTTCCTGCGATAGCCGCCCCAACCGACACCGACGATCACGACCATGCGCTCTGAACAGGGCAATAGCCAGCACTATCGAGGCCACCGGGCGCGCGGCGTTTTAGTCCTCGCTATCGGCGTGATGCAGGCATAAGGTCATTCCCATCACCGCATGTTCCGCTACGGCATCGACCGGTGACTGAGGGTCACGTGCGCTCCCGCCGAGAAACCAGTCACTGAAGCACGACTTCGTGCTCGTGCAGGAGCATGCGATGCCGCGTTTTCGTGCCTCGGAATGGATCGTTCCGCCCGTCATCGTTCCCCTGTTCCTTCTGCTGCTCGTCGCGGCGGCTGCGCTGTTCCATGGCTAGGCCGATCCGCGTGCCCTACCTCGTCACTGGAACGAACGAATATGGCTGCGCCAATCATGGCCGCGGCAGCGCGACCCTCGCGCTGCGGCTGGCGCGAAAACTGCTGCGCGACGGTTACATAGACGTGCGCGTCTGCACGCCGCGCGGCCGCGTGCTGCAATCTGACGAACTGGACGAACTCAAACCCCAAGAGAAACCTCAAGAGGAGACCTACATGGCCAAGGGAGAACAACGCGGCAATCGCGAAGCCAAGAAACCGAAGAGGGAGAAGGCCAAGGTGATCGCTGCGGCGCCAAGCCGCAAGGAGGCCGCCTGGCAGCCGAATTTCGGGCCGGCAAAGAAGAAATAGCGGAGGTCTCCTCGTGCGGACTGGTGCGAACCGGCAATCTCAGCCGGTGCTTCTAACCATCTTCTGGCCCGAAGCCGTCTGCGAGGGCAGAGCGGAGCGCGTCCGCTCTACCTTCCAGTCGGACGTCTACCTGTTCTGCTATCGCCAGGGCATCGTCGACCTCGATGCTGAGATAGCGGACGGTACACTCGATTTTCGTGTGCCCCAGAAGAAGCTGTATGCTCACTGGTTGCCGGTTCGGCGATAGATCAAGGTCGCCTTGGTCCGGCGAAGGGAATGTGTCCCGAACAGGTGAGGGTCCGGTCCGATGTCAGCGATCCAATGAGATAGGAGTAAGGCATCCTGGCGGGTCGTCGTATCGCCGGATCGACTGAGCCTGGGCATCGGGGGTCCAGACGAATTGCATGGGCGGTCGCCGTGACCGATCCGGGGCGATCGATGACGATATCCCTGTAGCTCTCGGCCGACATTGAATGCCTGAACGAAATAGCAGGTCTCCGAACCATGGGATTCTCCCTCGAACGGACAAATCGCACCGCCCGACGCCAGATTTACGTCATGGCCTGCAACAGCGCGGAGACCTTCATTGTAGCGAAGTGCGAATAAGTGTCGGAGACGGCATACGGCAGAATAATCCGGTCGTTATGCGCTATCGCTCCGCAGGTGTAGACGACATTGGGAACATATCCTTCGCGCTCGGACGGCTCGGGCCGCAACAGCGGTTCGCTCGAACGAGCCAGCACCTTGGAGGGGTCGCACTTGTCGAGCAACGCCGCGCCGATCGAGTATTTTCGGACTGGCCCGACGCCGTGCGTGAGCAGCAGCCATCCCTCTTCTAGCTCGATCGGCGATCCGCAATTTCCGATCTGCACGAACTCCCATGGAAATTGCGGTTTCAGGAGGGCTTGGCCACCTTCCCATCTGTACAGGTCATCCGAATAGACCAGGTACAGGTTCTCGTTGTCCTGCCGCGCGATCATGGCGAATTTGCCGTCGATCCTGCGTGGAAACAGCGCCATGCCCTTATTGCGCGCGGCAGCACCATGCAGCGGCGACATCCGGAACGAGATAAAGTCGCCGGTCTCGATCAATTCCGATCGGATTGCCGTACCTTGGTAGGCGGTGTAGGTCGCGTAATAGGTCTTCCGGCCGCCGTCGATGAATTCGACAAAGCGGGCGTCTTCGATGCCGTGCGACTGCGAGGCTGTGACCGGAAAGATAACGCGCTCGCTGATGTCATGATCCGGCCTGAAGGCGAGTTCCACCTCGTCGCCAATCGGTCCGGGAATGAGATGCCGAATCTGCGGACTTGAAGCGAGCCGAACTGTCGGTTCGACATCAATGCTGCCGTCAGAGGCGACGGTACCGGTACGAAAGGTAAGCGACGACACATGTCCTTCGCCGACGGCACGCAGGCTGAGAATGAAGCGCAGGCTGCCTGCCGGCGTCCCCGACTGATCAGGGTGCGCTACAATGCTCGGATTGAACAGCGCCGAGGCTTCGAACGAATACTCGTTCATGAAGTAGGCGCCGATTAGCTGGCGTTGCACTCTGGTAAAGCTGCAATGCGCTGCCAGCGCCTGCTCCATCTCGTCGGCACGAAGCTCGAACGTCTCGAGCAGGTTGCGATGCCTGCCCGCGAAGTTCTCAAGCACGTCGGCCAACTGGTGCGCCGCCTCCTCCGCATCGAGGTTGAGAACGCGCTCGACGATATGATTAGCCCGGCTCTTGTCGGTCGGGTTGAGATCGCGTGGTTCGGTCGCCGGCTTGAACGGGCGCACGATGACGCGCGCGGGGTCGGGGCGCAGATGGAGTGCTTGCCGGTTCAGAAATGTAGCGTGCAAAGGCGTGCCCTCGATTGGCCGGAGCGGATATTGCATCAGGCCCCTACGGCGCGCAGCGCCACGGAATCTGCCTGGTTAACACTCACACGGGCAAGCTGGCGGATCTCGGCAAGTCCCAGAAGATAGCACACCACCGACTCTCCCCCGCGATTTTCGTTGGCCCGGTCGGGATGAAGTCCATCGCGACAGCTGCCAGTCTCGGTATCGACGAGCGCAACCGAAAGGTCATTGCTGCCCAGGAACCAGGCGAAGACGTTGGTTGCCTCTTCCTTCCATTCGGCGTCGCCCTCCGCGCGCAGCGCGGTCAGGCAGGCCGCGATGGTCGCGGTTGCTTCCACCGGCTGCTGATCGAAGGCGTGAGGCGGTTTTCGTTGTTCACCGAAACCGGCGGTGCCGACCGGGCGGAAATGCCCCATCGGAGACGTTTGCTGCGTCATCAGCCACCGCAGGGACTTCAACCCGGCGTCGATATAACCGCGATTCCGCGTCGCCAAACCAGTAACAATCAGAGCCTCGGGCAGTCGTGCATTGTCATAAGCGAGGCCCTCTTCGAACCAGATCCACTCCGGCGTCTCGACCGACTCCAGACAGAGCATTAGCCTGTCGGCCAGACCCCGCCGCATGTCGCGGGCGCGGCGATCATCGGGACTTGCGGCGCAATAGGCGTCGAGGCCCAGCAGCGTGAAGGCCGACGCACGTGGCGAATCGAAAGATTTCGCGATCGGCAACGCCTCGGTAAATAATGCCGCCGCCCATCGGCGCCGGGCGCCGCTGGCGTCCCTGCGCGCACATTGGCCCAGCGCCCACAAGGTCCGCCCATGACTGTCCTCGGAGCCTTTCTCTTCCAGCCAGGTGCGGTCGTACCCCATGAAGTTGCGAAAGCGGCCGGTATCCGGATTCCACGCATGCTGGACAAAGGCGGCAAACCGGGCGGTCAAAACATCAGCCAGCGGCTGCTCGCCCGGCTCGTTGAGGGCGCAGGCCAGCAGCAGCGCGCGCGCATTGTCGTCGACGCAATAGCCATGCAGCCGATCCGGCACCGAATGCACGGCATGCTGCAGCAGGCCGGTGTCATCACACATCGACAGAAAATGGGCGGTTTGCATAGCGGGCGCCACCGGAATTTGCGATACGGCCGCGGCCGTCGCGTCGCGCGCAACCGCTTTCAACGAGTGGCTCTGCCGCGCGTTCGCGAATGTCGCCATGTACCGCTCGGCGGTGCGTTCCCATGTCATCGGACGGCTGGCCGCATAGGCTCGCTCGCGCATGGCCTGCCGGCGCGGCTTGTCGGTCAGCAACTCCGCTATGGTGCGACCAGTCTCAGGAGCGTCGTTAAACGCAACGAGCGCGCCGCGTCCGTCGGCCAGCAGCTCCCGTGCATGCCAGTACGGCGTCGAGACAACCGGCTTGCCGAGGCCAAAGCTGTAAGCCAGCGTCCCCGACGTCATCTGCGCCTCGTTGAGATAGGGCGTGACGTAGATGTCGCACATCGAAATGAACTCGAGCAGCGTCGCCTGGTCGACAAACTGGTCGAGAAATACGACGTGATCCTCGACGCCGAGCTGGCGTACCCGCTTCACCAGGCTTTCGCGATAGGCTTCACCCTGGTCACGAACCAGATTGGGGTGGGTCGCACCGAGCACGACGTAGACCGCATCGGGACATTGCTTCAGAATTGACGGCATGGCGTCAATCATGATCTCGATGCCCTTGCTGGGGGATAACAGACCGAACGTTAGAATCACCGAGCGGCCGCTGAAACCGAGCCGGGCCTTTGCCGCATCGGGCTCGACAAAAGGAAAATCGGGGATGCCATGTGCGATGATCTCGATCTTTTCGCCCGGCACGCGGTAGACGCTGCAAAGCAGCTCGTGTCCCTTGTTGGCCATCACGACGATCTTTGAGGACATCTCGACGATGCGATCCATGACCGCGCGTTGAGCCGACGTCGGCTCGGACAGAACGGTATGCAGCGTCGTCACCACAGGCATGGAAAGACGCGACAGCAGTTCGAGGATGTGGGAACCGGATTCGCCGCCGAAGATGCCGAATTCGTGCTGCAGACAAGCGACATCGAACCGGCCCGAATTCAGCAATGCCGCGGCGCGCTTATAGGATTCGATCGAGTCATCCCTGATCTGCAGGGCGACCGAATCGGGATAGTCGTAGGCTTGACCGTGATCGGTCATCGCCACGATGGAGGCAACGAGATTGGGCCGCGAATTCGTAATCGCGCGCTGCAGGTCGGTAGTGAATGTCGCGATGCCGCAGCGGCGCGGTAACGAATTGCCGATCAACGCGATCCTGCCGAGCGGCGTCATGTCCGCACCTTGAAAACGCCGGTGGATTCGGGAACGGGGGTCGAGCCGAGGAAGTCGATCGACGGCTCGCCCAGCGTCTTCAGCAGGCCAGCGACCGGAGCAGCCGCCGGATAGGCGACCAACGCGGTCAATCCATTGGCGCCGACCTCGATACTCGCACGGCCGCCGTTGGCGAAGACCCCCTGTCCAACGGATACGGCCTTCAATCCGATCGCCGCGTGGCCGTCGAGGACAAGCATCCAGGTCTCCCGCTCAGCGAGCAGCGCCCAGCTCGAGCCCGCGGGCAGGTGAAGTCTTTCGAAGACGAAATACTGGCTCGCGACAAGAACCGTCCGTTCGTTGGTCAGGCGTGTGACGCGACCGCCGGATCGAAGCGGCCAGGCGTTGGCCACCGCAATACCGTCGTCCTCATGCAATTCGCGTCCTCTGCCGTAGTCGAACAGCCGGTATGTCGCGCCACTATGCTGCTGAATTTCGGCCAGTACTATGCCGGGGCCAAGCGCGTGGATCGTGCCGGCGGGGATGAATACGACATCTCCTGTCGCAACATAGCGCCATTGCACCAGCTCGACGATCGAGCCGTCCCTGACCGCTGCGCGCAAGTCCTGCGGCGTCACCCGATGTTTCAGGCCAATACCGATCTTTGCGTCCGGCTTTGCGGACAGGATGTACCAGGCCTCGCTCTTGCCGTTCGGCATTCCCATCGCGCGCGCGAACGTGTCATCCGGATGGACCTGGATCGACAGCGGTTCGTTCGTGAACAGCAGCTTGAGCAGCAAGGCAGGCTTCGATGCTCTCTCGTCGGCTCGCTCGAACCACAACTCCCCCACGGCATCTTGGGCGCCGTCGATGCCGCTCCAGGGCCGCAGATCGCTAACACCCCAAGGCTTGTGTACGACCCGAACGGAGGCGTGCTCGATGGGCATATGTTGTCCTGACCCCATACGCGCGCATCAAGGCGACGCGCCGTTGGCCGATTTCACCACCGGTGACGTGAAGCGAAGGCGTCAGATCTGGGACTCGTTCCGGAGCGAGAGCCGGTCTGCTCCAAGAGCATATGGCTACGCCGGCAACGGATAACAACCGTTGCGGTGAGGAACGCGGTCAGTTTGCGCGCCGAGCCGACGTGTTATCAACACGGAGAAGGCCACATTCGAACCGGCGTCGGCGATAATGTCGCATTCCCTATCATTTGTTGCGTTTTCCCTCGACATCGCCACGGAAAGGGAGTCTGGTGTACCGATCACCGTTCATGCTTGGCATCTGCCGGTGACTGAGAGCTTGTGCTCCCGCCACAACAAGGCGGTCGACATGTCCAGCATCCAGAAGTTCGATCTGCGGGAGTGGCTCGTACCACCCATACTGCTCCCGGTGTTCTTCGGCCTGATTGTCGCTGTTGCGGTTATCGTTCAATGGTGAACGAGGCCGTTCGCTAGGCCGGCAGTTTCCAGTGCACGTCGGAAAATTTCGCTCACTTGGACCCATCAGCACCAGTCGCCGCGAGATCGTTCGAACCAGCAAGTTTGGCTGTCGTCCAGGCACACAGGATTCCTATGTCAGATTCCAAATTCAACATCGATGACGGAAAACATGAGACTGGCTGCGCCTCTTTGCTCATAAATCGTCGAATTGTCGGCACGAAATACCAGCAATGCCCCGCGTATATCCGCTAGCATCCTTTCGTCGAGTGTTGTTTGCAGACGTCACGGAAAGCGGCAAGGCGCTCGATCTCCGTGAGCTCGTACGCGATATTGGCGGCAACTATGCCGGTCAGCCGTGACGAGACAATTAATCTGAAAATCGCCAAGGCCTTGAAGCTTTCGGTGCCCCCATCATTACTCGGTCGCGCCGAAGAGGTAACAGAATTTGTTCAGCTTGGGTCAGTTCGCAAGGATGGCTCTGCGAGCCATCGGAAGGTGTGCCGCATGACGCGCGTGTCACTCGGCAACTGACGATCGGCGAGCTCTGCCATGTGGCGGCTTCGCACAGCTCACCACGATCGCGGCGGACGGTGACGTTACACATCATTCGTCGATAGTCGAATCAGTTGATGAAAAGCTGGGAGCGGCCAATTAGCGCGGATCGATTCGATCAAAATTATTTTCCGTCTCTACTGATAAGCTCCAGGCGGTGAACCGCAGCGGTTCGGATCGAATTCGTTAGTTTCTTTGGGAAACCCTTGGGTAGTGCCTCCAGCACCTCTGCAAACGTTGTTTCGAACGTTTCCGTGAGATCATTGAAGATGGAGCGCACGACGGTGGTGCCGACGCCTGAAATCTCAGCGGTCTGTATGAAGTGGCGCGGCAAGATTTCATTCATCGTGTAGTGGCGGCTCTTGCCGACGGACATGGCGAGCTTGAATGCCTTGGATTGAATTTGCTTCGCGTCCAGACTGGGTTGTGCGCTGAGCACGTCGTAGAGCGGCGTGAGACGGAAACGCCCACCGGGATTTAGAAACAAGCTGAAGTTCTTGGCATGAGCATCGGTCGCGCCGATCAGCCAGAATACGATACCGGCGCGCATGAATGTCGCAAGATCCTCAATCGGTGCATCGCTGCCTTTGAGTAATTCTAGAATCTCCTTCATGCCGGGGCCGCCGTCGGACTGATATCTTTTCGTCGGCGGAACGGACAATGCCTGACAACAATCTTCCTGGGGGAGGCGAAGCAAGCGCTGGTCGCCGGTCCAGCGGCGATCAAAGCGCTCGACAACGAGTGTCCGGCGGCCGCCGAAGTCCGCGATCTCGGCATGGGCCGCAGGCACGCCAAGCGCTGAGATCAGCTTGAGACAGAAATATTCGTTCTCAACGCTGTTTGAGAGATCGACGCCGTTTGGCAGACGTCCGATTTGCGGCTTCAGAATGTGCGTCGTCGCCGTGGTGCCGGTCGGCTTGTACCATTTGCCGTCCCGGCGCAGCAGAGCCGTCTTTTCCTGCGCACCGGCGATGGAAATCCGAAAGTCGTCGTCCTCATCAAGGCCGAGCGGAGCCATTGCGAGGTTCTGAATGAGATTGGCGACGTCGTCGTTGCTAACGAGTTTGCCATCAATCGTTCCGGCCGGTCCCGGGTCGGTGCCTTCCGGCAGGAATTGGAGTGCGCCGACACAATCGTGACCGATAGCCGTGAGCATGCTGTATGCGTCTGTACCGTTTGCCCCAACACGCTCGGCGACGCGCCGTCGTATTGGTTCGCTGTCCGGCAGCAAGTTGTCGAACACGTTGATAACGGGGGCGCCGATATAGCGGTCCTCGCGAAGGGGTAGGGAGAGTGAAATCGGGAAGGTCGAATTCCAGGCCAGCCATTGCGCATCGTAGCGAAAGTCGATGGCGCCGCTGGACTCACGGTTGAGCACCCCGGCGAGGCGCCCGTTCACGAAGACGTTCAGCGGCGGATGGGCTCTCGGACGGGCCATCAGAAGATGTCCTCGATGTCGGCGGCAGTGGCTTGGCTCCGCCGGCGGACCACGAGCTCAAGATTGAGGGCGGCCAACGCTTCCATGAGCGTGCGGAGCTGAATGGCCGGTGCCCCTCCTTCGAGCCGGGATACTGTCCCCTGACGCAGATGGATGTTTTTCCCAAGCTCCGACTGTGACAGGCCGGCTTGCTTCCGAACTCTGCGCAGGATGGCTCCCAGCTGCTTTTCCGTTCGGGCAATATGCTGCGTCATGTTTGGCTCCGCGGCCAATATACGCAGTCGCGTATATAATGTCAATATACGCATTCCCGTATAGTTTTTAAATATACGGGAACGCGTGTAAATCAAAAATATACGCGATCGCGGATTCCGGCCCCCGGAAGATGGTATTTCTGCAAATGTTCCAGATATCGGGCGCTAAATCCCAAGCAGGCGGACCCGTCAGGCTCACTCTTGCCGAGCCACCGCGCGAAAGCGGACCTTGCCCGGACACACCGCCTCGCGCGACGCGGACTGTCACGAGCAGGCAAACGCTTCACGATGCCTGTTGCGCCCTTTGGCGCTGTTCCCAATGGATCATCTAGGAGAAGCCGATCGAGGAACAGAACAACTGGGGGGATGAGCAGGTACTGGCTAAGCTAGCGCGCCGACAGGGCGCGTCCGCTGTGCGGACCGGGCTCTACGAACTGCGTTCGCCGAGTCTGCGTCTCGGCCCTTGGGTAACGATCCCTCGCGAGGCACAAGGAACGCCTCGCCGGGGGCACTCGGGCCAGGGGCCGCCGGCAAGCGCCGGCGCCGGTATCACCAGCCTCCTGGATCCGGGTGCCCTCTTAACCGGTCTCGGCGTCCGCGGGTTCACTCCGCTGCGCTTCGTCTGACACGCTTCTTCTTGTCTGGCGATGCGCCTGCGGCGCATCGCGGCTTTTTTCACCGCAGATGCGGCCTGGGGCGAAGGACGGAACGTACGGTTTCGCTTAGTCGGGGAGAACCGCGTCTCGTCGAAATGGTTGGCTTGTGATTACGATGCAACCCAGAGTAAATGACCGCAAGTGCCAACTGACCGAGGGGATGCACTCCACGAATGCGCATTGCGCGTCTACGAACATCCGACCGGCGTCGGCGAAACCAGCGAACGTCGCCTTCAAAGATTGGTACGTCGAGTTCCTTTCGACGAAACGGATCCGGCGAGGGCGGCCGCTTGGAAAGAAGAAGCAGGCAGGATGTTCATATCGCCCAAGCCGCCGACTATTGATGAGGCGCACCTTGATACCGCAACCCCTGGCTGAACGGCGAGAGTCGACAACCGCTCACCTGGGCTCCTAAGATGTCGAGGAGTAAGTTCGCGGAAGCAGGGTAGGGCGCGGGGCAGTGAACTTCCAGGTGACGGTTCTCAAGGTGTTGGTCAGCTATCCGGACGGGTTCGCAGCGATGGCGGACCTCAAGCGCGATGTGGCGATCCTGGCGACCAGCGGACGGGACTGGGCCGAACGCACCAAAAGACTGGCAGCCCGCGTGCCCGGCCTGGATATCTTCTCTCAAGGTCTCGTCGAGCGGCTGAACGGCGGCTGGTGCATCACTGACAAGGGGCGCTCGGTTCTTGAGAATATGGAGGCGCAGCCCGCGCCAGTCCTAGCGATGGAGCCGCCTCCGGTACCCTCGGTCGAGGAGCCGACACCGGCCACGACTCTGACTCCGATGCCTTCGATAATGCCAGTCCGGCGCAAGCGGGAGCGAAAGCGGCACCGGCGCGAGTCGGTACGGCAAAGACGGGCGAGCGCGTCGTAGGAAACATCGGTTGGGGCCCGACGAGCAGCCTCGGTTTTCGATCGCGCCGACATGGAATGGAAGACCGCTCGCTGGAGCAATCAAGTGCTGCCCGGCGACGACTAGTTGATTGAGAACAGCTAAGAACGAGGGTGTTGTCGCGACCCGGCGATCCATCCAGGCAAAGGCACAAACCTTGGTCGCGCATGGTGGCCGACCCGAGTTCGCCATCAGCATCGGCCAATTATCCCACTTTCCGTTCAGGGGCGGCGACGTTCTCAAGCAGCGGCATATCGAGGCTCGGAATCTCTGGCATTGCCTTGCCGGCGATCGCCTGCAGGTCGCCCACCATGCCAACCGTCGAGTCCACCACGGCGAGGATCTGGGTTTCACGCTTGGCCCATTGTCGGCCCATGAACTTGCGTTCCTTGTCCAGGTCGTCGCGCATATCGGTGAATTTCTCAACGACAGCTTCGACCCGCTGCCGAAACTTCGTGCCGGTCAGGTAGTGATAAACCTGCTCCATCTTGGTCTGCTGACCCTGCTGAACAAGGCGCGAGCTGCTCACATCGATTAGTCCCTGACGGAGCGCCACGGCGACCGGCAATGCACAACGCGGATGAGCCACCCATACACCGTCGACCAGGTCAAATTGCTCCACGTGTTTTGGTAGCGCATGGGAGATGATCAGAGCGACGTTGGCGCCGGAACGACGCTGGTCGTCACGCAATTTGGCAAGCCACCCGTCACTCCATGCCTTGGTGCGCTTGGTTTCCCAAAGGATGATGCCGGCAGGTTGGCCAATGGCGCCATTCACCTGTTGAACAACGTCGGCCCCGAGCTCACCCTTGCCAACCGGCTCGATCGAATCGCTCGGAAAGCGCGCGCAGAAGTTCTTCGAGCTCGAGCTCAAGAACCTCCCCTTGAGATTGCTGTGATCCCTGTTCTGCCTTGCGCTTGAGTTCCTCGATCGTGCGCGTCATCGATTCGATGGTCTGGTCTTTCTCGGCAACACGCAATCGCGCAGCCTCGTCAGCTTCCTGCCTGGCCTTGATCTGGATTTCGCTAACAGAGGCTTGCACGCGCTTTTCTATCGTCAGGTCGAGCTCGCGCTTTTCCTCTTCGAGCGCCCGCTGCTGCCGCATCAGTTCGGCCTGCTGCTTTTGGGCCTCGGCAAGCTTCACATTGTTGGTAAGCAGGGTGGCGCGCAGCTCCGCGGCTTCCGCCTCTTTCGCCTGCAACTCGGCCGTGGCCGCCTCCCGCGCCTTCTTGCTTTCGGCCGCGACCAGCTGGACGCGTTCGGCGGCCAATCGCTTTGCCACCTGGCTTTCGATTTGCTCACGATCCTTGACGACCTGCTCGCGCTCCAGCCGCAGCACCTCGGTCTTACGCTCCATCTCGGCATCTTTGCTGGCGAGCTGCTGTTGAAAGCGCTGACGGGTCTCAGCGAGGAGGGGAGCGGCCAGCGACTCCGTCAGCCGGATCTCGTGATTGCAGTTGGGACAATGCAGGGTCGGCTCATGCAAAGCGCCGGCGGCGGTTGCTTTAAAACTCATGAACTTCCCCTGTCATCAGTGCGGCTGGATTCAACATCATCCGCGCGCGATGGCGATGTCGCCGCTTTCGATGTCCACATCTCCGTCTTCGATATCGACTTGGCCCGTGGGTTTTCCACGGAATCCGTATCGTCGACGAGCCGACGTACGACCGCAGCTCCGCAAGCCGTACATCTTAGGAATGTATTCTAGATGAGAACAAAACATGATCAAGGGCGAAATTTTGGGCCGCGAAAGCGGCAAAAAAAGCGGCAAAGACCGTTGGCTTGGCTGGCCCTATGAGCTTAATCTTATTGAGGAATTGACTGGCAGAGAAGGCGGCAAAAATGACTGTCACCAGAATGGAGCCCTTGGTTCCCGGTGAAAACAAGGAGCTAACGGATCTTGCAACCGACCTGGTCGCGAAGGCCAGCGGGCTGGCGGCAAGGCTAAGCCCAGCTTTGCGGAGCTCGATCGGCGATCTCGTACGCTCGATGAACTGCTACTACTCAAACCTCATCGAAAACCACAATACCACACTGATCGATATTGATCGCGCGCTGAAAGACGATTTCGCGAAAGAGCCTGAGAAACGGAATCTCCAGCTCGAAGCGAAGGCGCATATCGAAGTCCAATCGATGATCGACCGGGGGGAGGGGTCTGGCGGCGTCCTCTCCACAGATTTCATCCGATGGATTCACCGCGAGTTCTACAGCCGCGTCCCCGAAGATATGTGGTGGGTGGAAAATCCGCAGACCAAGAAGCGCGTGAAGATGGCGCCGGGAGAACTGCGCGCGCGGCATGTCCAGGAAGGAATGCACGTTCCGCCCGATCCAGACGTGCTGCCGGCCTTCTTGAAACGTTTTTGCGAAGCCTACAGTTCAAACCATCTCTCGAAAATCGATCGCATCGTCGGCGTCGCTGCTTCACATCATCGACTGGCGTGGATCCACCCCTTCCTCGACGGTAACGGCCGTGTCGCGCGGCTGTTCTCACATGCGCTATTGCGCGAATTGGGCGTCGGTTCGGAACTATGGTCGGTGTCCCGGGGACTGGCTCGCTCTGTCGCTAGCTATAAGGCCACCCTTCAAGGCGCCGATGAACCAAGGCGTGGCGATCTTGACGGCCGCGGTAACCTTACTGAGGCAGGGCTGGTGGATTTCTGTCGGTACTTCCTTTCGACCTGTGTCGACCAAGTCGACTTCATGGGACAGCTTTTAGAGCCGTCTGAACTGATGAACCGAATGGAAATATGGACGAAGGAAGAGATCGGTGCAAAACGCCTGCTGAAAAGCTCTTGGCCTATTCTGAAGTTGGCCGTCATGCAAGGAGAGTTCAAACGAGGGGATGCTGCCGACATCACCGGCTATGGCGAACGACAAGCGCGCACTGTCCTCAACGAACTTATTTCGAAAGGCTACTTGGCTTCGCCCACAACTCGCAGTCCTGTGCGGCTGGCGTTCCCGCCAGACGCCGTCGAGCGCTGGTTTCCGCGACTCTACCAGCCACGTGAAGCGTGACAGGGATAGCGCGCGTAACTTGTCAAGCTCATAACCCGAAGGTCATAGCGGAGCATCGAGCTCGGGCGGCCAGTGGCGGCTGGAGTTTACATGAAAGTGTTTTGGTCCTGGCAGTCCGACACACCCGGCAAGACTGGGCGCCATTTTGTGCGCGCCGCCCTATCGCTTGCCATCGACGCGCTCAAGCAGGCTCCTGATGTGGAGGAGCCCACGGCCGCCGAAACCCGTGAAGGACTTCATTTGGATCAAGATCGGCAGGGTGTACCGGGCAGTCCTGATCTTGCTCCGACCATTTTCGAGAAGATCGAGCGTTCTGTTGTCTTTGTGGCCGATGTCACGCTTGTTGGTGCATCGGATGACGGCTCCAAGCGGCTCATGAATTCAAACGTTGCCATCGAATATGGCCATGCCCATCACGCACTGGGAAGCAAGGCGATTTTGATGGTGCAAAATACGCACTACGGCAATCGGGATGCCCTGCCTTTTGACCTAAGACACAAGGCTGGCCCGGTTCAATTCAATCTCGCACCGGGAGCAAAGAAAGCGGAAATTGAGGCTGAGCAGAAGAAGCTGGTGAGCCAGCTCGTTGTCGCCCTTCGCCCTTATCTCGAACGAGCTACTGCGCAGACTGCCGCCCCATTTCAAGAGGCTGCATCGACCAGTACCACCTATCCCAGAGTGTGTTGAAGGGCGTACGATCCGGCACAGCGGACGCGGATTCCTATAGGCGTTCGTTACCGCCAGATCAGCGTCGATTCTAGATTCGGGTAGGCAGAAGTGCGAGGGGCGAGCTTTCGCTGCTCACCCAAGCCAGTACTGTCCATGGTTTCACTGAACATGGAGACCGCTCGTGAGCGGACGAATAATGGTCTTATTCAGAGCCGCCATGAATCGAAAGCCCGCGGCGAGACGAATGAAAGCCATCGCGGCGCAAAACGGCCGGCGTGGCCCACCTTGACTTCGCCTAAAAGATCAGTCTACTTATGCAAGTAACAAAAAGCGTTCGGCCCAAGGTCTGAGCTGTTCGGGAGGAGAGGCCCTCGTGAAAGATATAATCGTCGCGAAAAGGGACGGCATAGCGCGCGTCGCATTGAACCGGCCCTCGGCGAGGAACGCCGTCACGCTGGCGATGTGGCGTGAACTCGCCGACATCTTCTCACACTTCGCGAGCGACCGGGACGTTCGGGCGGTCGTGCTGGCGGGCGAGGGCAAGGACTTTTCCGTCGGCGCCGATATCTCCGAGTTCGACAGTATACGGGACGATAAGCGACAGGCCGCCGACTACGAGGTCGCTGTCGATGCCTGTTCCGGCGCGATAGCGGCGTTGGGAAAGCCGGTTGTTGCAGTCATTTCCGGCTATTGCCTTGGAGGCGGTTGTCATCTTGCATTGGCATGCGACTTTCGCTTCGGCGATCGAACCGCAACAATCGGAATTCCGTCGGCAAAGCTCTCCATCGTTTATGGCGTTCGGAGCGTGCAACGATTGTTGGTCCTGACCGGCATCGCAAACGCCAAGCGCGTCCTTTACTCCGCGGATCGCTATTCGGCCGAACAGGCGATGTCGATGGGATTGATCGACGAGATCCACGACGATGCGCCGCTCGCCGCTGAACGCTTCCTGAAGCGGCTGGCGGACAATGCGCCACTTTCGATCGGCGGTGCGAAGTACATGCTGAACGGGCTTTCGATGGGCGCCGGCGGGCTCGATTTGGCCGTGGCGCAGCAACTCGTCGATGTTGCATCCGATAGCGCGGATTTCAGGGAAGGTCGACGCGCGTTTGCGGAGAAGAGAGCTCCGCGGTTTCGTGGCGAGTAGCGATGGCAAACACGGAAACAGTCTTGGAGGGCAAATGCGATGAAGCCTGCCAAGTTTGAATATGTTGCGCCAGCGACGGTGGACGCCGCAGTCGAAGCTCTGCGCGCGGCCAATGGCGAGGGCAAGGTTCTCGCCGGTGGGCAGAGCCTGCTACCTCTTTTGAATTTTCGGATGACGCGGCCTGCGGTGCTGGTCGACCTCAATGGCATCAAGGACCTGTCGTTCATCGAGCTGAGAGGCGATCGCGTCGCGATCGGCGCATTGACGCGGCATCGCGAGATCGAGCAATCGCCGCTGATTGGATCGAAGCTGCCTGTGATGGCCGCGGCGATGCGTTACGTGGCTCATCTGGCGATCCGCAATCGCGGCACTATCGGTGGCAGCCTGTCCCACGCAGATCCGGCGGCCGAGTTGCCGATGCTGTCACTGTTTTACGGCGCGAGCCTGTTGGTTCAGGGACCATCCGGCCGGAGGACGGTCGCTGCCGAGGATTTCTTCGTCGACGCGTTGACGAATTGCCTGGAGCCCGAAGAGATCGTGGTGGAGATCGAATTCCCGATCCTGCAACACGACGGGTGGGCCTTCGAGGAGGTCGCTCGCCGTTTCGGTGATTTCGCGCTGGCCAGTATTGCTGTCTCTGTCCGGCGCAGGGCTTCTACCATCGAGGACGTGCGCGTTGCCGTGATGGGCGTGGCCGATACGCCGCTCCGGCTGAAAGAGGTCGAGGCCAAGCTCCGCGATATCGCCATCGACAACCAGACGCCGGACCGATTTTCCGGGCTTGTCACGTCCTGCGTGTCTGCAAATGGCGATCTGCATGCCTCGGCCGAATACCGCCACCATTTGCTCGGGCGGTTGGCCAGACGAGCCATGCAGACGGCCCTGGCCACGAAAGGGTGATCGGCGATGAGCGTGACAGTATCGGTGACCGTCAACGGAACGAAGTACGACGTATCGGACGTGGAGCCGCGGCTCCTGTTGTCTGACTTCCTGCGTGAAACGCTCGGACTGACGGGCACTCATGTCGGATGTGAGCATGGCGTCTGCGGCGCATGCACCGTGCTCGTGAATGGCGATAGCGTCCGTTCTTGCCTGATGCTCGCCGTTCAAGCCAACGGCGCCGAGATTACGACGGTGGAGGGACTTGGGACGCCGGTGGCACTGAATACGCTGCAGGCCGAGTTTCGTGAGCACCACGGGCTTCAATGCGGCTTCTGCACGCCCGGCATGCTGATCACAGGCGAAGATCTGCTCCGGAAATATCCGCTCGCGACCGACGATGAGATCAGGGAGGGGCTGTCCGGCAATCTCTGCCGCTGCACTGGATACCAGAACATTGTCGCGGCGATCAGAGCTGCGGCGGCCAAGCGCGCGGAGGCCGTGACATGAAACTCAATTTCCTCCCCGCCGGGCGCCTGCGGATGAAGAAGAGCATCTACGTGTCCGGCGCCGACCGCAGTGAAATGATCGACCTTCCGGTGAGCAGTGCCCTGATCCGGCACAAGCAGGGCAACGTGCTGTTCGATACCGGCTGTCACCCTTCGGTGGTGCATGACGCCGAAGCGCGCTGGGGGACGCTTGCGAAGGTCATGACGCCGCTGATGCGCGCGAGTGAAACGCTGCTGCCAAGCCTCGCCTGCGTCGGAATTGAGCCCGGTGATATCGATATCGTCGTGAATTCTCATTTTCACCCCGATCATTGCGGCTGCAATCAGTTGTTCCGGAAGGCGACGATCCTGGCCCATGCCAAGGAGATCGATGCCGCGAAGGCGCCGGGTGCTGAAGCGGCCGGTTATCTCCGCGCGGATTGGGACACTGGGCAGCCAATCGAGGCGGTGAACGGGGAGAGGGATCTTTTCGGTGACGGCAGCGTCGTGCTGGTGCCGCTGCCGGGCCATACGCCGGGCACGCTCGGTGCGCTGGTCAGTCTCAATCGCGACGGACAATTCCTGCTGGCGTCTGACGCGGTCAGCCTGCGTCAGAATCTTGATGCCGATACCGCGCCGCGCAACACCTGGAACGTCGATGAGCAATTGAAGACGTTCGCTGAAGTTCGGCGGATGGAGAACGCCGGTGCTGCGGTGATCTGTGGCCATGACGACCAGCAGTGGCGGGGCCTACGCAAGGGAAGCGACGGCTATGAGTAATGACAGGCGCGCTGAGCCATCAGACGTTATGCGACCGCGGAATGTCGGCGCGCCGATCAAGCGTACTGAAGACCCGCGGCTCTTGACCGGGCGCGGCGAATACAGTGCCGACCGGAAGCCGGACCGGCCGCTTCACATTGCGTTCCTTCGCAGTGGACAGCCGCATGCGCGGATCGCTCGGATCGATACCGCTGCTGCCCAGACGTCGCCCGGTGTGGTTGCGGTGTTCACCGCGGAGTGTATCACCGGTGACTTCAAGCCGGTGATTCCATTCTCGCGGATGCCGAACTATTACGCGACGCCAATCGTGCCTCTGGCCACCGGTAAGGTTCGCTATGTCGGCGAGGCCGTTGCTGCCATCATAGCGACCTCACGATATCTTGCGGAGGATGCGCTCGAGTTAATCGAGGTCGACTACGAGCCGCTTGGCGCGCTCGCGCGTGCGGAGCTCGCCGTCGCAGGCGACGCGGCGCTGCTGCACGAAGAGGCAGGCACCAATGTCCTCATCGCGCGCGAGTTCAAGAAAGGCGACGTGGCTGCCGATCTTAAGGCCGCTGCGGTCAGGGTCGGCGGCCGGTTTGAGATGACCCGCAAGGCACCACTTGCGATGGAGCCGCGGAGCTATACGGCCGAGTACGACAAGCGGCGAGACGCGATCACGCTCTATACGTCGTCGAACATTCCCGGCATCGTCCGCGACGCGATTTCGGAATCACTTGATCTTCCAGGTCATCGGTTGCGCGTTGTGGCGCCCGATGTCGGTGGCAGCTTTGGATCGAAGGGGTCGCTCTATCCGGAAGAGCTCCTGATCTGCATCGCGGCGCGCAAGCTTGGCCGCTCGCTGAAGTGGACGGCTGATCGTCTGGAAGATGTGAGCAGCTCGAGCCAGGCCTTCGCCGAGATCGTCGATGCCGAGATGGGATTTGACGCCAACGGCGTCGCGACCTCACTGCAAGCGGATGTGATCGGCGACGTCGGGGCCTATTCGATCTATCCCTGGACCTGTGGGCTGGAGCCGGTCCAGGTCGTCAGCTTCCTTCCGGGACCCTACAAGATCGCGTCGTATCGGGGCGCCGTCCGCGGCGTCGCCACCTGCAAGCCACCGACCGGTCCCTACCGCGGCGTTGGCCGGCCGATCTCGACCTTTGTCGCCGAGCGCCTGATGGATCTTGGCGGCAAGGCGCTCGGCCTCGATCCGCTGGAAATCAGGCGCCGCAACCTGGTGCGGGCCGAGGAATTTCCGTACCGGATCGCGTCCGGAATCATCTGGGACAAGACAGGTTTCGTCGAGTGCCTCGATGCCGCTGCTGAGGCTGCTGGTTACGAACACCTTCGGGTCCAGCAAGCGGCCGCGCGCAAGCAGGGACGTCTATTTGGCATCGGGATCGCCTCCTACGCGGAGTTGACCGGCATCGGCTCGCGGATCGCCGTCGCACCGGGAATGCCGATCAACACCGGCTCGGAGACGGCGAAGATCAACATCGATTCGACCGGTGGTGTTACGGCGGCCTTTGGTGTCGCCTCTCATGGACAAGGGCTTGAGACGACGCTGGCGCAGATCGTGGCCGATGATCTCGGTGCCCGCTTCGAGGATGTCCGCGTGATCCAGGGGGACAGCGACGAGGTTCCGATGTCGACCGGGACCTATGCGAGCCGTAGCGCGGTACTGGGCGGCGGTGCTGCCAAGCATGCCTCGCGCATCCTCCAGGACAAGATCAAGCGGGTCGCGTCTCATCTCCTGGAGGCCAACCAGGATGACATCGAGGTTTCCGACGGCAAGGCTGCGGTCATCGGCACTGACCGCGCGGTGACCTTCAAGCAGGTCGCCAAGGCTGTTTATTCCGACATGAAGACGCTGCCCGTCGAGGCGCGCGAGGAACTGACGGCGACATACACCTACGACCCGATCAATGGGACGACTGCCGCAGCCACCCATATCGCTGTGGTGGAAGTCGATCCCGCGACCTGCTTCGTCAAGATCCTGAAATATGTGGTCGCCGAGGATTGCGGGAGGATCATCAATCCGATGATCGTCGACGGCCAGGTCCATGGCGGCGTCGCGCAAGGCATCGGTGCGGCGCTGTTCGAGGAGCTCATCTATGACGATGACGGCCAGCTCCTGAGCGCGAGCCTCGTCGACTACGTGATCCCTTCCGCGCCCGAAGTGCCGGCCATGGACGTCATCCACATCGAAAGCGAATCGGCGGTGGCCGGCGGATTCCGCGGCATGGGCGAGGGCGGCACGATCGGCGCGCCGGCCGCCATTGCCAATGCGATCGCCGACGCGCTGTCGCCGCTCGGCGTCGACGTGTCCATTCTTCCGATGACTCCGGAGCGCATCTTCAGGCTCATGGAGCAGGCCAGATTCAACGCGAGAGGAAAAGCAGATGAGTGATCTCAAAGGACGTGTTGCCCTTGTGACCGGCGGCGGACGGGATGTGGGCGCGGCGATCGCGAAGCTGCTGGCGGATCACGGCGCCAGCGTTGCGGTCAACTATCACAGCTCGAAGTCCGAGGCCGAGGCGGTAGTCACCGAGATCGAGAAGGGCGGCGGCAAGGCGAGGGCCTATCAGGCCGACATTTCGGACGCCGACGTCGTTCGGAAAATGGTCGCCGGCATCAAGCACGATTTCGGCGGGCTCGATATCCTCGTCAACAACGCCGGGCTGGTGTTTCGCAAGCGCTTCAGCGAAAGCACGCCCGAGGACTGGAAGAAGCAAATCGACACCTGCCTGTACGGTGCGCTGAATTGTTCCCACAGCGCCGGGCCGTTGCTCGAAGCGTCCGGCCATGGCCGCATCATATCGATCATGGGGGACTCCTCGAGGGTCGGCGAATCCGGCCTTGCGCTCGGTGCGGCCGCGCGCGCCGGCACCATCGCGCTGATGAAATCGCTGGCCCGCGAATGGGGCCGCTCTGGCGTGACAGCGAATTCGATCTCGCTCGGCCTCATCGAAACTGCCCACGACAAGACCTGGGTCGATGCCAACCGCGACAAGCTGGTCAAGGCCTATGCGATCCGCAGGCTGGGCTTGCCGTCCGACGTTGCACCGTTGGTCGCCCTGCTGGCCTCCGATGCGGGCAGCTGGATCACGGGGCAGGTCATTAGCGTCAACGGCGGGTACAGTATGGTCTAGGAGATACGACGATGCTGCACGTTGATCTGATCGCTCCGATCGCAACGCTCCTTGATCGTCATGCGAAACAGCGGCCCGAGCAGGTTGCCTATTGGGATTCGTCGCGATCCGTCACGTACACGGAGCTTGCGAAGCGTACCGCTGCGGTCGCCGCGAACCTGGCGAAGGCCGGTCTTCGGGAGGGCGACGAGGTTGCGATCTATCTGCCCAATGGCGTCGACTGGATCGAAGCCTGCTTCGCGGCATTGCGTGCCGGGGCGGTCGTAGTGCCTATCAGCTTCGATGCCGCGGAAGGTGAGATCAGCTATCGTCTGACCGATGCCGGCTGCAGCCTGGTCATCACGGCTCCGGCGAAGAAGGACCTGATCGCGAAGATCTGCAGTGATGCCGGAATTGCGCCGACGGTGATCTTTGCCGGCGCGGATGCGGCTCGGGCCGGCATCGCGCTGGCGGATCTTTCGGTAGAGAGCGGCGCAACTCCACTCGATCCTGACGATATCGATCGCTCGTCCTTCATCATCTACACGTCCGGCACGACGGGCCGGGCGAAAGGCGTGCTACTGTCGTTGCGCGGCATGCTGTGGATCGCGGCGGCATGCTGGGCGCCGATCTGCGAGCTGACCGACAAGGATGTCGTTCTGTCACCGCTGCCGCTGTTTCACTCCTACGGCCTCAATTTGTCGGTGCTCAGCGTGCTCGCGGTCGGTGCGAGCGAGCACATCATGGAGAAGTTTTCGCCGCAGCAGGCGCTCGATCTGTTGCAGACGGGCAAGTATTCGATCCTGCCTGGCGTGCCGACGATGTTTCATTATCTTCTGCATCGCGCGCAGGAAGCCCGCATCGAACGCCTCGGCTCGGTCCGTCTGTGCATCTCCGCCGGCGCCATCATGCCGGCCACCCTGAACAATGCGTTCGAGGAGCAGTTCAAGACACGACTGCTGGACGGATACGGCATCACCGAGACGTCCACGATGGTCACGATGAACTGGCTGCACGGCGCGCGGCCGATGGGATCGTGCGGATTGCCGGTGCCTGGCCTTGCCGCACGCATCGTCGATCCATCCTCGCTTGAGGATGTCCCGATCGGCGCGGAAGGCGAGCTGATCGTGCGGGGGCCGAACCTGATGCACGGCTATCACAATAAGCCGGCGGAGACTGCGTCTGCCCTGCGAAAGGGCTGGTATCATACCGGCGATCTCGCGAAATCGGACACAAGCGGCTACCTGACGATCACCGGCCGGATCAAGGAACTGATCATCCGCGGCGGCCAGAACATCGCGCCGGCCGAGATCGAGGAGGTCGTGGTGCGGCATCCGCAAGTGACCGATTGTGCCGTTGTCGGCATCAGTCACGCCACACTCGGCGAAGTGCCGTGCCTCTTTGTCGTGGCCAAGGCCAATGAGCTGGATGTCGCGTCGCTGATGGACCACTGCAGGGCCCATCTCTCATCCTACAAGATCCCTGAAGCGACCCATCTTGTCGCCGAGATCCCGCGCACCGGCTCGGGGAAGATCATGCGCTTCAGGCTGGTCGAGGGATTGAGCCAAGCTTGACTATGAATCGACGGAACGCGGGCCCAGGGCACCAAACGCCTTGGGATCGTAGGTCAGCCTGTAGCGCATGTCGGCGGCGACGATGGGCTGCTTGCAGCGGTCGCAATTCACCGACGCATGGAAATCATGCCCGCAGGTGAGGTGGGTGAGCAGCAGGGGCGGCTTGCCCTTGGAGAGCCAACGATCGCCCCACTGCAGCATGGTGATGAAGGGCCCGTAGAGGTCGCGCCCCATGTCGGTGAGAAGATACTCATAGCGATCGGGCGAGCTCTGGTATTGCCGACGGCGCAACACGCCGCTGGTGACGAGACGGTTGAGGCGGTCGGTCAGGATATTAGGCGCGATCTCGAGTTCGGTCAGGATCTTGTCGTAGCGACGATTGCCGAAGAAGCCCTCGCGCACGACCATGAAGCTCCATTTGTCGCCAATGATCTCGAGTGCGCGCGACACCGAGCTTGGACGGCCGAGCTGAAAGCGGTTGCCGTCGGAGGCCCTCCTTGTGTTGCGGCCGGCCTTGGCGGGGTGGCGCCCGGCGCCCGGCCCGTCGCGGTATTTGGCATCGCGCGCGTTGACGCTTTCGCCACAATGCGAGCACGCGACGATCGGGTGGCTGTCGCAACCGCAGCCGATATGGACCAGTGTCAGTGGCGCGGGCTTGCCGCCTGCGAGCCAGCGATCGCCGAATTGCATCAACGCGATGAAGCTCGGATAGAGATCGAAGCCCATTTTGGTCAGACGATATTCCTTGCGCAGCGACGTGCCGGGCGCGACCTGCCGGAAGATCGCGAGCTGCGTGAGTTTCCGCAGACGATCGGTCAGTGTCGCCCTGGGAATGCCGAGTGCGGCACGGAACGCCTCGAAAGTCTGCGTGCCGAAGAACGCCTCGCGGATGATCAGGAAAGCCCAGGCGTCGGACACGATATCCAACGTGCGCGCGACAGAACAGTTTCGTTCGCGCCTGGTAACGCTGGCCTGGCTCTTGGGCGCCTTCGCCGTCGATCGTACCGATGGTTTCGTGGACGGGGCCTTGGCGGTGGCTGGCATGTCTCGGGCAATCCGTATTCGCAGTCACCATTCAAGGGCCGCTTCACAAGCTCGGTCCGTTTAACACATCGGCGCGATTGACTCTCACAAAAAATCAGTCTAGTTACGCATGTAACAAAGTCTAGTTATGCATGTAATATTGCGGATCGCACCGCGGCTGATTTTCAAGGGAGGAGCATCATGAAGGCTGGAGTGCAGACAATCTTGATCGCAGCCGCAGCGGCGGTTGTCTTGGGGAGCAATGTCGCCGCGCAGACGGCTGCGGTTTCCGACGATGCCGTGAAGATCGGCGTGCTGACCGACATGTCCGGCCAGTTCTCTCACGAATCCGGTGAGGGGTCCGTAACGGCAGTGAAGATGGCAGTCGAGGATTTCGGCGGCAAGTTGCTGGGCAAGCCGATCGAGGTGCTGGTGGCCGATCACCAGAACAAGCCTGACACCGCCTCGGGCCTCGCCCGCAAATGGTTCGACGTCGATCATGTCGACATGGTCGCAAATTTGATCAATTCCTCGATCGCGCTCACCGTCTCCCAGCTTGCGCAGCAGAAGAACCGCATCGCCATCATCAACGGCTCCGGTTCATCGCGCCTCACCAATGATGCCTGCACGCCCAACAGCGTTCACTATGCCTACGACACCTACGCGCTCGCCCGCGGCACCGGCAGCGCGCTGATGAAGGCAGGTCAGAAGAGTTGGTACTTCCTGACGGCGGACTATGCCTTTGGACATGCGCTGGAAGCAGATACGACTTCGGTCGTGAAGAGCCTGGGTGGCGAGGTGGTCGGATCGACGCGATACCCGGTCGAGGCCTTCGATCAATCATCATTTCTGCTCCAGGCGCAGTCGTCAAAAGCCCAAGTCATCGGCCTCGCAGGTTCAGGCAATGTCCTCGTCAACTCGATCAAGTCGGCACAGGAGTTCGGGATCACGAAGGGCGGCCAGACGCTGGCCGGATTGCTCGTGTGGATCACCGATATCAAGAGCCTCGGCCTGCGGACGGCACAGGGGCTCGTACTGACGAATGCCTTCTATTGGGATCGCGACGACGAGACGCGTGCATGGTCCAAGCGCTTCTATGAACGCATGAAGCGGATGCCGCACATGGGCGATGCCGGCGACTATTCGTCGACCATGCACTATCTCAAGGCGATCGAAGCTGCGGGCACCGACGAAGCCAAGGCCGTCATGAGCAAGATGCGCGAAATGCCGATCAACGACTTCTTCGCCAAGAACGGTCGTATCCGCGAGGACGGGCGCATGGTGCACGACATGTATGTGTACGAAGTGAAGCAGCCGTCGGAGTCCAAGGGCGAATGGGATTTCTACAAGCTGCGCGAAGTGATCCCGGGCGAGCAGGCGTTCCGTCCGCTCAAGGACAGCCTCTGCCCGCAGGTCAAGAAGGGGTAACCTAGATGGATCAGGACGCCGCTATCGAGGGTCTCGCCACACTTGCTCGGGAGCCGATCCGCAGCGGCGCCGATTATGTCGCAAGCCTGAGGGGCCGCAAGCTCAAGGTCTATCTGATGGGCGAAACGGTTGCTGAGCCGGTCGATCATCCGATCATCCGGCCCTCGATCAACGCCGTCGCGGAAACCTACGATCTCGCCAACGACAACCCCGAGTTGGCGTCGGCGACATCGCCATTGACCGGCGAGCGCATCAACCGCTTTCTGCATATCGCGACCAGCCCCGCAGACCTGGTCATGCAGAACAAGATGCAGCGCAGGCTCGGGCAGTTGACGGGCACTTGCTTTCAGCGCTGCGTCGGCATGGACGCGTTGAACGCGCTGCACTCCGTGACCCATGATCTGGACCGGAAGTACGGCACGGGCTACCATGATCGGTTCAAGGACTTTCTCGTGCGGGTCCAACGCTCCAATCTTGTGATCGGCG
This sequence comes from Bradyrhizobium jicamae, assembly GCF_018130695.1. GTDB lineage: Bacteria > Pseudomonadota > Alphaproteobacteria > Rhizobiales > Xanthobacteraceae > Bradyrhizobium > Bradyrhizobium jicamae_B. The sequence continues at coordinate 85,788 of NZ_JAFCJX010000019.1, forward strand.
GCGCGATGACCGACGTGAAGGGTGATCGCGGCAAATCACCGTCGCAGCAAGCGGATCCCGATCTCTTCGTGCATGTCACGCGGCGTACGTCGGAGGGCGTCTTTATCAGCGGGGCTAAGGCGCATCAGACAGGTTGCTTGAACTCGCATTGGCTCATCGTTATGCCGACGATGAGGCTGGACCTGGACGACAAGGACTACGCCATCGTCGGCGCGCTCCCTGTTGATGCTGAGGGCATCACCTACATCTATGGCCGGCAATCCTGCGATGCCCGCAGCGCCGAAGAGGGCGACATCGACGCGGGCAATGCGCGGTTCGCCGGCCAGGAAGCCATGATCGTCTTCGAGGATGTGTTCATCCCGGCCGAGCACGTCTTCATGGACGGCGAGGTGGAATTTGCATCTGCGCTGGTCGAACGCTTCACCTGCTATCATCGGCGCAGCTACGTCTGCAAGACCGGCGTCGGAGACGTTCTGATCGGCGCAGCGGCGACGATCGCAGACTATAACGGAGTCGAGCGCGCCTCCCATATCCGCGACAAGCTGGTCGAGATGACCCATCTGAACGAAACCATCTACGGCGCGGGCATCGCCGCGAGCCACCAGGGGATCGCGATGAACTCGGGGGCGTACCTACCGGACGAGATGCTTGCGAACGTCTGCAAGCACCACGTCACGCGCTTGCCCTACGAGATCGGCCGGCTGGCGCAGGATCTCGCGGGCGGACTGATGGTGACCTTGCCGTCGGAACGCGAGCTGCGCCATGAGACGATCGGTCCCCTGATCGAAAAATATCTGAAAGGCCGGCCGGAAGTTGCGACGGAGGACAGGATCCGTGTTCTGCGCCTCGTCGAGAACATGACGTTGGGCAGGAACGCGGTCGGATATCTGACGGAATCAATGCATGGGGCGGGTTCGCCGCAGGCGCAACGGATCCAGATCGCGCGGTCGATGCAGATCGACTTCAAAAAAGAGTTGGCCAAGGCGCTTGCCGGCATTTCATCGACATCGCGGGCGAAGATCGAGGACGATCTATCGAGTTACATGGCCCGGGTATTCGCGCCCGTTCGCGATTGAGGCGCGCTGGTTCAGCTCGAGTTTTTTGGAGACGACAATGGCTATGACAATGACGGGCGAGATCCAGCTCGCCGCCCCGAGGGAGGTCGTTTGGGCCAAACTGAACGACCCCGCGGTTCTGAAAGCCTGTATTCCCGGATGCGAGCAACTGGAGGAGATCGACCGTCAAGGATTTCGCGCCGTCGCAAAGATAAAGGTGGGGCCTGTTTCGGCGCGGTTTAGAGGCAAGGTCGCTCTCACCGACCTCGACCCGCCGAACAGCTACAATATCGCGGGAGAAGGCGAGGGCGGTGTCGCGGGCTTCGCAAGGGGCGGCGCAAAAGTCAGGCTTCTCGAGCGAGACAATGGCACCCTTTTGACGTATCAGGTCGAGGCGCAAATCGGCGGAAAGCTGGCGCAACTGGGGCAGCGACTTGTCAACGGCACGGCGAAGAAACTGGCAGATGAGTTCTTTATCAGTTTCGCGCGGTCACTTTAATTCACGACCGCTCGTCCAATTCGCCTGAGCAACCCTAGTTTACCATGACTTGCCACCCGAATGTTCTCTGCGTAGGGGAATCTTGGATGGCGACAAAGCATGCCTCCGCGCCAGCGGCATTGCGTAAGGCGCAATGCGGCGAGGACGCCAACGTCTATCCATCGAGACCGTATCAGTTCTCCTGCCGCCTTCGCTTCAAGCGGCACGTCGATACGCGACGGCATCGGTACATCAGTGCAGCAGCAATGTTACCGCGAGCGGCACCAACAACGACGTTACAAGCGCATTCAGGCCCATGGCAATGCCAGAAAAAACGCCGGCCACTTCGTCGACTTGAAACGCGCGTGCTGTGCCGATGCCGTGCGCAGCGATGCCGACCGCGAAACCGCGAGCGCGGAAATCAGTGATGGCTATCCGATTCATAAGCGGAGTGACAATGATGGCACCCATTATGCCGGTGAGGACGACTGAAACCGCTGTTAGAGATGCATCGCCACGCAGGGATTCGCTGATACCCATGGCTACGCCTGCAGTGACCGATTTCGGCGCCAGCGAGAGGATGACTGCCTGTGGCAGACCAAAGGCCCGGGCGAACAGAACGACGGAGACGATGGCTGTGATTGAGCCGGCGACCAGTGAGATCAGCATCGGCACGATCGCAGCTACGACGCGTTTGCGGTTGTCATACAGTGGTACCGCGAGTGCCACTGTAGCTGGACCGAGCAGGAAGTGCACAAACTGCGCGCCGGAAAAGTACGTGGTGTAAGAAGTGTTCGTGATGAGCAGGAATCCGCCGATGATCCAGATTGAGTGAAGGACCGGATTTGCCAGCGGATGGCGATGCGTCGCAAGCGAGACGGCATCTGCGATGGCATAGACAGAGAGCGTTACGGTCAGCCAGAGGAGAGGCGACTGCGAGAGATAAACCCAAAGAGAGGATGAGTTTCCGTTCATTGCGTTGTCTGGTTTCTCGCGAGCAGGCGGCTGACTGCGAGGAATGTGGCGACGGTCACGAGCAAAGTGACGACCACGGACGCAGCCAGCGTCAGCAGGATTCCGACACCATGTTCGACAACCAGGTCGAGCCTCTGCACAACACCGACGCCCGCAGGAATAAATAACAGAGATAGATGGGCGAGCAAGCCGCGGCCCGTGCTCTCGACGGCATCGTTGTGCAAAGGGCCTCGACGGAGCGCAACGTAGCGATCGCGCGTCAAGAGAAGAAGCAGCAAGAATGACAGGCCGAGCACCGGTCCTGGCATCGGTAGGTTAAGGCCGCGCACGATCGCTTCGCCGGCCAGCTGGCAGAGCAGAATCAAGCTCAGGCTCGCGATCATGAGAAATGTCCGTTGCGTGACAGACGCCGCGACGGAGTCTGCGCGGTCGCCTTGCGGAGCGACAAATCGTTAGAGGGCGCTCTTACCGAGCCGAAGCGCAACCTGACGCCGCTGGAAGCTACGCTGCCGGAATCTTCAGAGACGACATGAAGTGCTCCATGTTCGCCTCGACGCTTTCTCGGCTGAGCAAACCTGTCTTCTGATCGCGGATCATTGCGTACATCTTCTCGTGCAGCCCAACGGCGCGATAGCGCCCACTGACCTCCAGCGATTTGCGAACCCAAGGAGCGACCATGTTCAGAACGAAGTCAGCGATCACAACGATGAGTTTGTTGCCCGCTGCCGCATAGACCGCGCGATGAAAATCAAGGTCGGCCTCCAGCAGCTTCTCGATTGGCGAGTTGGGATCCTCCGAGAGAGCCTTCAGGCGGTCGATGCTTTCGCGCATAATTGCCAGATCACGATCGGTGCGCCTGATCGAAGCCAGCTCTGCGCAGTTTCGATCGAAAATGTACCGGAGCTCCATCAGCATTTCAGGTGAAGAATCCTGGAGATAGAGTTGGAACATCATCAGCGGCATCACGGCAGTGCCTTCGTCCTTGCGGATGTAGTTGCCGTGCCCATGCCGCGTCTCGATCAGTCCTGAGACCGCAAGGGTCTTCATGGCCTCGCGGATCGGAGTGCGGCTGATGCCGAGCTTTTCTGCAAGCTCCTTCTCGTTGGGTAGCTTGTCACCTGGATTCAAATTGCCCTTGGCAATTTCACCGGTGATGTAATTCAGCGCGACTTCGACACGCGTGGGTAGCTTCTTGTTCTCCATCTGCTCCATCGGTCGCTCGCAGCTCTCATTTTCCGCCGTCGCATTGCGATCACATAAGCCGCCGCGCGACCAGATCAAACCAACGAACATCCACAAGGTAGGAGGTATGATCTCTGTTGACAACAGGTATAAGGTATGACCTCATATCTCGGCGCAGACGCCAAGACGTCCGCTGGAGGAAATCAATGCTTTCGTTGTCCGGGGCAGAGCCGGAAGTCCGCGATGACGCTGCCATTGGGCTGCACGACCAGCCTCTGCTGGTAGCGGACGGTGTCGCGAAGTCTTTCAACGGCGTTCCAGCCCTTCGCGACGGTCGGCTTGTCCTCAAGCGCGGAACCGTCCACGCGCTCTGCGGCGGTAACGGCGCCGGAAAGTCGACCTTCCTGAACATCGTGATGGGCTTGTTGCACCGCGACGAAGGCAGCATTCGCATCGACGGGGTGGCTGTCGATTTCAGGAGTGCCGCGGATGCTTTGCGGCATGGCGTGACCATCATCACTCAGGAATTGTCTCCGGTTCCCGAGATGACCGTGGCCGAGAACATCTACTTGGGAAGAGAGCCGAAGATCGGCGGCCTTGTGGTGGACTTCCCGAAGATGCGGCGGGCCGCAAAACGGCTTCTGGATGACCTTGAGTTCGATGTTCCCGTCGGCGCCCGCATGCGGGACTTGAGCCTGGCCCAGATCCAACTCGTCGAGATAGCGAAGGCACTTAGCCACCGTGCGGACATCGTCATTATGGACGAGCCCACCTCGGCCATCGGCGAGCACGAGGTGCATATCCTCTTCAATGCGCTGAAGCGGATAAAAGCACGCGGATCCGCGATCATCTACGTCTCGCACAAATTGACCGAGATTTTCGAGATCGCGGACGAATACACGGTTTTCCGCGACGGTCGGTTCATCGAAAGCGGTGCAATCTCCTCGATCGATCGCAATCACCTCGTTACACAGATCGTCGGGCACGAGATCAAGACGGTCGAAAAGGGAAGGCCCAACGAAGGCGCGCCAATCCTGCTCGAAGTGCGCTCCTTGTCGCGCGGATCTCACTTCAAGAACATCTCTGTGACCGTCGCTGCAGGAGAAGTCCTGGGCATCTACGGTTTGCTTGGCTCGGGTCGGACCGAATTCTTGGAAACGATATTCGGCATCCACGCGCCGACCGCCGGCGACGTCTTCCTCGATGGGAAAAGGGTGGATCCGGGTAATCCCAAGAAGTGCATCCGACAAGGCATGGCTATGGTTTCCGAGGATCGGAAGGATACCGGCCTCGTTCTTTGCGCGTCTATCGCACACAACATTGCCTTGTCATCGCTAACGCTTCGCGCCGTCAGCGGATTTGTCCGTCGCAAAGCGGAGGCGGCTGCGACCGATCGGATGATGAAGTTACATCGGATCAAGGCGGCATCTCCAAACGTTGCTGTAGAGACGCTTAGCGGCGGAAACCAGCAGAAGGTGGTTTTCGCACGCTGTCTCCTGACCAATCCGCGTTTGCTGATATGCGACGAGCCAACACGTGGAATCGACGAGGGCTCAAAGCAGGAGATCTACGCTTTTCTCCGCGAGTTCGCGGCGAAGGGCAATGGGGTGCTCGTCGTCTCATCCGAAGCGCCGGAGATACTCCAAATCAGCGATCGAATTGCGGTGTTCCGGCAGGGACGACTCGATCACGTCGTCGACGGGCACGAGACAACCCAGCAAATGCTTACAGATCTCGCCAGTTGAGCGGATCGAAGGTTTTTCAAGAACTCGCGTGCGCATGCGGTCGAAGCAAGGAGTGGATATGGTGGCCAACGTAATAAGCAACGTCGCGACGGGTGCCCGATCCAAAAGTATCGCTGCTATAGGACCATACCTGAAGTCGTTCAGCATCGTCATCGTGTTCGTGGTGATTTCGGCGTTCTTCGCCGTGGCCAACGAGTACTTCATGACATGGCTGAACTGGGTGAACCTGCTGCGGCAATCCTCGATCAACGGCGTTTTGGCGATCGGAGTGACGTTCGTCATTCTGACAAGGGGCATTGACCTTTCCGTCGGCTCAGTGATGGCCCTCGCGGGCATGATCGCTGCCAGCCTCGTGACTTCGACCAACCAGCACTTCGTGCTTTGGGCGGTTCTGGCGGGACTCGGGACGGGCGCGCTGTTGGGCTTGCTGAACGGCGTCATCGTGACGACCTTCAATGTCCCGCCTTTCGTCGCCACGCTCGGAATGCTGAGCATGGCTCGCGGCTTGACCCTCATCTTCTCTGATGGGCGCCCTGTTCCGAATCTCTCCGAGTCGTTTCGTTGGATCGGCGGCGGCAGCGTGGCGGGCGTCCCCGTACCGGTCTTGATCCTCTTTCTTGTGTTCGCGACCGGCTGGGTGGTGCTCTCTTACACCACCTTCGGACGCTACGTTTACGCCGTAGGAGGGAACGACAAGGCGGCCAAGACGAGCGGCATCTCGACTCGGACCGTCATTGCATCCACCTACGTGATCTCCGGACTTCTTGCCGGACTCGCCGGTCTGGTGCTGACGTCTCGCACTACCGCCGCACTTCCACAGGCGGGCATCGGTTACGAACTCGACGCGATTGCGGCCGTGGTGATCGGCGGGACTAGCCTCGCAGGAGGACGCGGTTCGCTGGTCGGGACGTTGTTCGGCGCACTCATCATTGGAACCATCAACAACGGCATGGATCTGATGGGCGTGTCTTCCTACTACCAGCAGCTTCTCAAGGGCGCGATCATTGTCGTCGCCGTGATGCTTGACCAATTTCGCAAGTGACCCCTGCGAAAACCATTACAGACGATGGGAAACGGCTGTAACGCCCAGCAATGGGCGGACTAGGTGACTGACTATATCAATCGGAGGAGACAATGAAGTTTACGCGTAGATCGACGATGGCGGGTTTCGCCGCTGCTGCAATCATTCTTTCGACCAGTACGGCCTTTGCTCAAAGCAAGACACGGATCGCCGCCCTATCGTTCGGAGAATCCGGCGAATACATGAAGGCCTGGTCCAGCGAGATTCAGAGCCATCCGGCAGTTAAGGACGGTTCTGTCGCAGTCACGATCTTTGACGGCAAGTACGATCCTCTCGTCCAAGCTAACCAGATCGATACGGCCATTACCCAAAAGTTCGATGCCATCATTATGTCGCCGTTCGATCTTCAGGCGTCGACCCCCGCGATCGACAAGGCCATTGCCGCTCGCATTCCGGTGATCGTGTCGGCTCTGAAAACAGCGTCGAAGAACTACACCGCGTCGATCATCGTCAACGACACTGAAGGAGGGCGTATCATCGGGGAGCAACTCGGCAAGCTGCTTCCGAATGGTGGGAACGTGGTGCTCATGGAAGGTCCGATCGGTCAGTCGGCGCAGATCGAGCGCAAGGCTGGCATCGATGCCGGCTTGGCCAAGTTCCCGAAGCTCAAGTTGATTGCCAGCAAGTCGGGCAACTGGAGCCGTGCCGAGGGGCAGTCGCTCATGGAGAATTGGTTGCTCGCGCATCCGGGGCAGATCAATGCCGTACTCGCCGAAAATGACGAGATGGCGCTGGGCGCGATCGAGGCCATGAAGAGCGCAAAGGTCGACTTCAAGTCCGTTCCGGTGCTTGCGATCGATGGCATTCCGGATGGAAAGCGTGCCGTTCAGAAAGGCGAAATGACCATAACGCTCTACAAGTACGCCCGTGCTGAGGGGCAGGGCGCGGTCGATCTCGCCTTACGTGCCGTCAAGGGAGACAGCTACAAGCCCCGGTCCGAAATCTGGGAGTCTCTGATGGAGTGGAAAGGCGGGGCGCAGAAGGACTACGTCGTTCCCTGGCTTCTCTTGGATTCCTCGAACGTCGCAAAATACATGTGACTCCAATCGTGCGCACGCGGTGAACAGCCGCGTGCGCACTGATGCTTAAACAGGGATATCTGGATATGGTGGCTCTGCAGAAGAGGGCGCTTCCGAACGGGCGTCTGAATTTGACTTCGCTTGGGCTGGGAACATCACCTTTGGGCGGGTGCGGTGTTCCGGTTAGCTTCGAGACCTTCGAGGCGGTGATCCTGAAGGCCTACGAGCAGGGCGTACGCTATTTCGATGTTGCTCCGCTCTATGGTCTCGGAAAGTCGGAGCATTTCCTCGGCCATGTCCTTCGTGTTCACGGTCTTCGTCCGGAGGTCGTGGTAAGCACCAAAGCGGGCCGGCTGTTGAAGCCGGCAAGCCGTTCGAAGCGCGCGGAAAGTCTCTACGGGATCAATTGGGTCGATCCGCTGCCCTTCGTCGACGAATACGATTACAGTTACGATGGCATCATGCGGTCCTTCGAGGACAGCCAGCAGCGCCTCGGTCTCGACCGCATCGACATTCTTTTCCTGCACGATGTGAGCGGAGTCTGGCACCAGGAGAAGTATCCACTTTATCTGTCGCAACTCCGCGAGAGCGGATACCGCGCGTGCGACGAACTCCGTCGCTCGGGAGCGGTCAAGGCGATCGGTCTCGGTGTTAACGAGACGGCTTCGGTGCTTGAAGTGGCAGCCGAGTTCGATCTCGACTGCTCGCTTGTGGCAGGGCGGTACACGCTCCTCAATCATGCGCCACTGACTGACTTCTTTCCCGAGGCCCAACGTCGCAGCATCGGCATCATCGCGGGCGGGGTCTACAATTCGGGGATCCTGGCGGAGGGCAGTCGGGGTAACGCCTTGACGCGGACCTATGACTACCAGACGGCGTCCGAAGCGATCGTACAGCGCGTGAAGGCGCTGGAAGCTGTCTGCGAACGTCACAACGTCGCGCTCGCCAATGCGGCTTCCCAGTTCGTCTATGCGCATCCGGCCGTGACATCGGTGGTTCAAGGCGCGCTCACAACGGCACATGTGGAGCAGAACGTCGCCTCGATATCGGCGCCAATTCCTCAGGCGTTCTGGATGGACCTCAAGAGCGAAGGTCTGATTCCCAAAGAAGCCCCGCTCCCGGATCAGGGCTCCCTGGCCCTGTCCGACTAAATTTCCACACAAGCAAGGAGAAGAGCGATGCTTCCGCTCGAAAAACGAACTCTAGGCCGCACTAAAGTGTCCGTCACATCCGCGGGGCTCGGGACAGTGCCTCTTTCAGGGTTCAATGTCGGAGTGCCCTATTCCGAATTCGAAGCTGTCGTTAAGGCAGCTTTCGATCTCGGGGTCCGCTATTTCGATTGCGCGCCGATGTACGGTCTCGGAAAAGCCGAGCATTTCCTTGGCCGTGCTCTCCGGGACCTCCGCATTCGCGATCAGGTCGTCGTGAGCACGAAGTGCGGCCGCGTGCTCAAGCCCGCAAGCCGAACACCGAAGCTCGACACGGTGTACGGCATCGAATGGGTTGATCCATACCCGTTTAGAGACACCTACGACTACACGTACGGCGGTGTGATGCGCTCGTTCGAGGACAGTCAGCAGCGTTTGGGCCTCGATTATATCGATGTGCTTCTGGTCCACGACGTCGGGCGCGCATGGCATGGCGATCAAGCAGAATTTTACTGGAACCAACTCCGTGAGAGCGGATACCGTGCCCTCGAGGAGCTGAAGAGTTCGGGTGCTATCGGTGCGGTAGGGCTGGGGGTAAACGAGACCGAATCCGTCGTTGGAGTAGCGCGCGAATTCCCGATTGACTGCGCGTTGATCGCAGGTCGATACACGCTTCTCAACCATGCACCACTCGATGGGCACTTCGACGAACTGCGGTCGCGGAATGTCTCGGTGATTGCGGGCGGCATCTACAATTCGGGCATCCTGGCCGCTGGATCGAAGGCCGCGGCCTCGACTTATGACTACCAGCAGGTCCCGAGCGCTATCCTTGAGCGCGTCCGTTCAATCGAGGAAGTTTGCGAACGGCACGGTGTTGACTTGCCGACCGTCGCGACGCAGTTCGTGCAAGCGCATCCCGCCGTGGCCACGGTGGTTCAGGGCGCGAAGTCGACAAGCGAGGTTACCCAGAACGTCCACGCTGTCTCGGCGCGGATACCCGCTGCTCTCTGGCAGGATTTGAGGGCCTCCATACTGATCCCATCGAATGCTCCGGTTCCTGAAGGCGGGCAATCCTCGTGAGCGGGTTTGTGGGCGCACAGTTCCGTGCCGACGATCCCTTCGAAGGCATTGCACCTGGTTCAGCGGTCGCGGAGTACGATATCGTGATCGGGCCGGTCGTCCGCTATCTGCGCGATGTCGTGACCGACCGCTCTGTTCGTCTTCTCGCGAACTTCATCGGAACGTCGCATCTGGGGGACGAAAGCAAGCCTGACGCCGGCGATTCGGATCAGGTGTACGATGTTCTTGCAGCGGTTCGGGTGCCGCTGCAGCGGCGGCACGAGCATCATCACGTGAAGCAGGCGGCGCATTTGCTGCTGCCGACGCGGGCGGCCGCCTTGGCGCCGCATCTGCGCACGAGCGAGGCGAGCTTGCTGTCAAGGGCTTGGGGCCATCTGCGTCGGGCGAGCCCGGTCGGTAGCGGAGGCTTGATCGACCTGCGGCAGTGCTGCGGTCAACTGAACCTTGGTGCTGACTTTCTGATCGGAGCGTCCGAATGACAAGATATGCCATCACCGTGCTTGAATACGCAGCCAGTCCCAAACACCCGACAAGCGGGGTGCTGTACGGCCGGCACAATAGCGGAAGCATGAACCTGCCGTTTGCCTATGTGCTCCTGCGTGGCCGCGACACGGTCGCTTTGGTTGATACGGGCTACGATCAGTCGGATTTCGGAGGCGAGATCGCCAATACCATCGGAGTCACCGGTTGGTCCCCCCCTTCTGAAGTGTTGGGTGCCGTCGGCATTCGTCCCGACGATGTGCAACACGTGTTCCTAACTCATGCTGATTTCGACCACATGGGTGGGCTGGCCTACTTCCCGAACGCCAAGTTCTACATCCAGAAGCGCGAAATCGAGAGCTGGATCTGGGCCCTGTCCAAGGGACGTCGTTTTCGATCTCTCCTCGGCGGCATCAATCCTACTGATGTCTTGAAGCTCGTGGATCTCGGAATGAAGAATCGACTGGTCGTACTGGACGGGGCGTCGCATGACGTCCTGCCGAATATCGACCTTCTTCCCGCCTTTGACACCCACACGGCAGGTTCGCAGTACGTGGTCGTCCGTAACGGCGGAAGCTTAGAGGACCGATGGGTCCTTACCGGAGACGTTGTCTACACCTACGAAAACCTGCACGGAGGCGATCGAGATGATCCGTGCTTCGTGCCGCCAGGACTGGCGACGGGAAGCCAGACCAATCTCATCCTCACGGCGGAAGAGATGCTCGCCGGCGTCGGCGGCGACATGCTGAGGCTCGTCCCCGTCCACGAGGAAAAGCTCAAGGATCACTTCCCGTCTCGGTTGAGCGATCGTGGACTTCGGATCACTGACATCACGACACTTTGAAACAGCTTAGGGGCTGGTAGGGCCCGAAGGATATCGCTCATGGATTTCATCCGTTTGGGCCGTTCGGGCCTCAAGATTTCGCGGATTGTGCTGGGTTGCATGAGTTACGGAGTCGGGGAGCGGGGGAATCATCCTTGGACCCTAAGCGAGAGCGATAGCCGGCCATTCATCCGGAAGGCTCTCGATTCCGGGATCAATTGCTTTGATACGGCCAACGTGTACTCGGACGGTACGAGCGAGGAGATCGTCGGTAAGATTCTCAAGGAAATGGTACCGCGAGACGAAATCGTGATCGCTACGAAGGTCTACGGCCGCATGCGCCCGGGACCAAACGGGATCGGCCTTTCGCGAAAGGCAATTATTGCCGAAGCGGAAGCCAGTCTCCGGAGGCTCGGCACTGACTATATCGATCTGTACCAGATCCATTTCTGGGACAACGACACGCCAATCGATGAGACACTTGAAGCCTTGAACGACCTCGTACGAAGCGGGAAAGTGCGCTACATTGGTGCGAGCAATGTCTATGCATGGCAATTCGCCAAGGCTTTGTACCGATCTGACGCGAATTCGTGGGCGCGTTTCGTCTCCATGCAGTGTCATTTGAATCTTCTCTACAGAGAAGAAGAGCGAGAAATGCTTCCGCTCTGTCGGGACGAAGGCGTCGGTGTGATTGCGTTTAGTCCGCTTGCCCGGGGCCGGCTCACCCGCCCCTGGACTGAGAGAAGCTCTCGCTCCGATACTGACAACGTAACGGCACAGTTCTACGGCCATGCCGAAGCTGCCGACCGGAGCATCGTCGACGCAGTTACGGATATTGCGATGGAACGACGAGTGGCTCCAGCGCACGTGGCGCTGGCATGGGTCGCTGCGAAGGCTGGAGTGACGGCACCAATTGTTGGTGCGACCAAGACGCAGCACCTTGACGATGCGATCGCAGCGCTCGGCCTGAAGCTGACATCCGATGAAATAGGCAGGCTGGAAGAGCGCTACGTGCCTCATACCGTGGTTGGATTGAAATAGAGCGCAGCCCAATCGGACCGCTTTATTCTGAGAGGTTGCGCCCGCAAGCGTACCTGCCGCAAAAAAAGTGCCGGGGTCTATTAAGATCCCGGCACAGTCAGGGAGAACCTCGTAGATGTGCAGAATTCTTGGTCTCGTTGGCTGATTTTTACCGAAGGGCGTTCTCCAGCACCCTTTCGTGTCGAGATGCGCCGCATCAGGAGATTTCGAGGATCTCGCGGACGTCATCTGGCGAGGCGATCTCCCGGCCGCATCCTCGCGCAATCATGCAAGTGCGGCGGACGAGTTCCTCGTTGGTCGGACAGCCGAGCTCAATATATGGGTAGTCTCCAATCCCCGGAGCGATATTGCCGCCACGCCTCGCGACGCCCTCGCACAGATCCAACAAATTTCCGCCGACAATATTGGCAGTCCAGCTGTGCCTGACGGTCTTGGGCAGGAACGGCAAGAATGCGTCCAATCCTTCGAGCGTACCGGGATGGCCGGTGAGATACGGCCCATCGGTCATGTTGAGCAGGAAGTAGCCGGGCTCGGCCACGAGGCCCATCTCCATGAATGCCAGCGCGCGTCGCACAAAGCCGATCGACCAGCAGGTCATCTTCGGTTTGATGCCGGCATTCTTCAGGCAGCGAAAGTAATGCTCCACTGCGTTGGTTCGGTTTTCGTAAACGCGATCGGCGTGCGAAAAACCGAGCTTCTCACGGTCGAATACGTCGAGATTGGTGCTGCCGGTGTCAATCGGAACGATGTCCGGTTTGGTCGCCGGGTCCTTGGCAAGCTCGAGAATGCAGTTAATCCTCGCATTCGGGTCGGTGTCGTTGGCGAAGAAGCCGAGCGTTGGCAGTATCAGCATGTCGCACTTCTGCCGAACCTTTCGGATGATCTCAGCGTTCCTTTCGGCGGTATGGAGCGGCGCTCCGTCGTCCGCACGAGCGTGGAAGTGAAGAATTGAAGCCCCAGCTTCGCGGCAGCGAACTGCCGTCTCGGCGATTTCGTCTGCCGTCCAGGGAACGTGAGGGTTTCCATCCCGCATCGCGTATTCGTTCACGCGAGCCTCGACGATCATCTTCTTGTGCGCCATTCTTGATGCCTCATGCCAACGATCGGGCAGACTTCAAGGCCGTCCGTAGTGGGTTGGGCCAGCCATGATCGAGCGTCGCGCCAGCTTAAGACTCCGGCGCAGAACCCCCAAACGACTTTTAACGCCACCCTTGTGATAAAAGCTCACAGCCGCTAGAGTTGTCGTTTGGAGGGTCGGATGGCGCGTCCAAAGCCTTCGCTCAATGCGTTACGTGCTTTCGAAGCAACGGCGCGGTTGCGCAGCATGACTGCGGCTTCGCTCGAATTATCGGTGACTCATGGAGCGATCAGCCGCCATATCCGGTCGCTCGAGGAATTGCTTGGCGTTCCGCTCCTGGTGCGAACGTCCTCCTCGACAGACCCGACCCCTGAGGGGAGTCGCCTGGCCGAAGGCCTCACCGCTGCATTCAATCTTATAGATGGTAGTGTCGAGCAGATATTGCCTGGACCGCTGACGGTCTCCTGTTCGGCGACCATCATGATGTATTGGCTGATACCCCGCCTCGCGGGATTTCACGAAGCTCACAGGAATATCGAACTCCAATTCAACATGAACTACGATCAAGTGGATTTCATCCGTGACAAAGTGAGTGTCGCGATCCGCTCCAGCACCATCACACCACCCAAGGATGTTGTCATAAAAGAGCTTGCGCGGGAGTGGATTTCGCCCGTTTGTGCGACGTCTTATGCGAAGGCTAACAGGCTCAGAAGGCCAAGCGACATCGCGGATTGCCGATTGTTGGGGACGCGGACGCGTCCCGAGGCCTGGTCGGACTGGCTCGACGAGTTGGGGCTGCGGCAAGATGTCCGCATTCAAGAATCCTACGAACACTTCTATTTGCTCATCCAGGCCGCGCTGTGCGGCCTTGGCTTGGCCCTCGTCCCCACGATGTTTGTCCTCGAGGAGATCAACAGTGGAAGACTGGTCGCGCCATTCGGCAGCATTCCCGGCAAGCGAATGTTGATGCTTTGGACCGCTCCTCACGTGGCGACCCGTCCTGAAAGTAGGGCGGTTTCCAACTGGCTCACGCGCGAGATGTCCGCCACCGCGGAGATGTGCGCGGCCCTGGGCAGCGTGGACGCCTAGTCCAGTCCTTCGAAGCCCCGAGCCGTGTTGGATCCGCGGATCGCATGATGTGAGTTTTTCTCACATCTCGCTTCATCAATATCGTTTGCTGCCGCGGGGTACTCAAGGTCAGATGTGCCCATCCATCATACGAACGGTGCTGTGGGCCGTCCGGATGAAAGAGACGAAATTTCGGAAGAAACGCAGCAAACCTCGACAGGGCGTACCATGCACAGCGATAGTCCGCGATCCGAGTTTACCGCCCGATATATCGTCGAGACCGGCGATAGCGTGGCGAGGGCAGCGGAAGTCATTGCCGGGGAGCAGTCGAGCGGGACGTTCCTTGCGTTACCCGGGGAGACCGATGAGCTCAAGAAGCGATCGCGAGCCCGGGTGATTAGCGTCACCGAGCTTCCGCCTGTCGATAGCCCGACTCTGCGCAGTTCCTTCTTCGAGAAAAAGGATCGTCCAAAAGCGTTTCATCGCGGCGAAATCGAAATCGCCTTTCCGGTTGATAATGTAGGCTGCAATATCCCGACGCTATTGGCGACCGTTGCGGGCAATCTGTTCGAACTCGGCGAGACGACGGGCCTCCGGCTCCTCGACATCGAGATGCCCGTTAGCTACGCCGCGCGCTTTCCAGGTCCGAAGTTCGGTGTTGACGGGACCCGACGTTTGGCCGGGGTTATTGATCGGCCATTGATCGGTACGATCCTGAAACCCAGTATTGGTATGTCTGCGTCCGAGACCGCCGTGCTCGTCGATAAGCTTTGCGAGGCCGGCATAGACTTTCTCAAGGACGACGAACTGATTGCGGATCCGCCGTATGCGCCCTTTGAAGAGCGTCTGAAGGCTGTGTTCCCCGTCATCGAAAAGCATGCCGATCGGTTGGGTCGAAAGCCTATGTACGCGATCAACATCAGTGGCTCAATCGACGACATGCGACGTCGCCACGACCTTGTGCTGGAAGCCGGCGGCACGTGCGTGATGGTGAGTGTGAACTGGTGCGGCTTTTCGGCAATCGAGCATTTGCGGACATACACCGATCTACCGATCCACGGTCACCGCAACGGATGGGGCCTGTTTACCCGCCACCCGTGGCTCGGCTTCGACTTTGCCGCGTTTCAAAAGCTATGGCGCCTGACCGGTGTCGATCATCTGCATGTCAACGGCCTGAGGAGCAAGTTCTGGGAGCCGGATGATTCGGTCATTGCTTCGGCAAGGTCGTGTCTGTCGGCGTTTTCAGGCGTCACGCCGATGATGCCGGTCTTCTCGTCAGGGCAATGGGCGGGACAAGCCGGCGATACGTTCGAGCGGCTTGGAAGTGTCGATCTGATGCATCTGGCCGGAGGCGGCATCATGGGGCATCCCGGTGGCATTGCTGATGGTGTCATGAGCCTGCGCGAAGCGTGGGAAGCCGCGGTTCAAGGCGTGTCAGTAACCGAATACGCCAAATCCCATCGGCCACTTCAGCTCGCCCTCTCGAAGTTCGGGGGCGCGACGTGACGCAAGGTCGATACCGGCTGGCATTCTACGGCGACGATTTCACAGGGTCGACTGACGCCCTGGAGGCTGTGGCGTTCGCCGGGCTTCGTGCGGCGCTGTTTCTACGTCCCCCGACGCCAGACGTCTTGAAGCATTTCGGCGACATCGAGGTTGTTGGCCTCGCCGGAGTCAGTCGCGGCATGTCTCCCGCGGAGATGACCGAGCGCCTGTCGGGAGATTTCCGGTACCTTGCATCGCTCGGTGCGCCGATCGTGCACTACAAGGTGTGCTCGACTTTCGACAGTTCGCCCGAGATCGGCAGCATCGGCCGGGTGATCGAGATCGCAAAGTCGGTGTTCGGCAACGATCCGGTCCCGATCGTTGGCGGAACGCCCTCACTGCAACGATACTGCCTCTTCGGCAATCTATTCGCCCGATCCGGGACGGATGGGAACATCTACAGAATCGACCGTCACCCGATCATGAGCGTTCATCCGGTGACGCCGATGAACGAAAGCGATCTGGCCGTCCATATCGCGCGGCAGGCAGCGCTCAAGATCGAAAAACTCACGTTGCCCTTCCTTGATCAGAATCATGCGAGGGCCGCCGACCGATTCGCAGAACTGGCGAAATCTGCGCCCGACGCAATATTGCTGGATTCCGTGAATGCGTCGCAACTTACGCAGGTCGGCCGACTGATCGCCGATCGCGCGGCCGGTAATCGAAGCGCATTTGTGGTTGGCCCGTCAGGCGTGGAATACGCCTTGATGCAATGGTGGCGCGAGGCCGGGATCATTCCTGCGCCGTCCGAAACCTACGGTAACCCGTCCCCGGTTGACCAGGTGCTCGCCGTGTCGGGCAGCGCTTCATCGCTGACCGCCTTGCAGATCGACGCCGCCGTGCGGGCCGGTTTTGCTGAAGTGCCTCTCGATGCAGCCGACTTGCTCGATGCCGACAAGCATGGCGCCGTCGCGACCCAAATCGTCCAGAGCGCCATTTCCCTGCTCAAGGAAGGACGCAGCGTCATATTGCACACCGCCCGCGGTCCGGATGACCCACGGATCGGAAAGATGATTGAGAAGCTCGTCGGCGGCGGAATGTCTCGCGAGTTCGCCAAGCATGAGGGCGGCCGCGATCTCGGCCGGAAGCTCGGACGACTCGTCAGTGACATCCTCGATGCGGTGCCTTTGAAGAGATTGCTGCTGTCGGGCGGCGACACGTCGAGCCAGGTCGCGCAACTGCTGGACATAGACGCCCTCGAAATTGCGGCCCGCGTAAGTCCGGGCGTTCCACTTTGCAGAGCCCGAGCGACACGCGGGCGGCTGGATGGACTTCAGATAGCGTTCAAGGGCGGTCAACTCGGCGAAGAAGATTTCTTCAAACACGGGCGGCTGGGCAAAATTTAACAAAAACGAACAGGGAGGATGCCGTGAGTGTCCCATCGATGCCTTCAGGTGGCGTGGTTGCGCACGATGGTGCGGGCGACGCTGGTTCGCGCGCGGCTCTGGAAGAAGCCATGGAGAACTCAAGCAAGAGCGGCCTGCTCGCGGCTGCAGACGGCGTCGACCGACTGATCGGCCGACTGCTTGAGGTTTGCGTCTCCATACTGCTTGCCGCCGAGATCTTGCTGCTGTTTGCGGGTGTCCTGGCGCGTTACGTCTTCCTCAAGCCGATCATCTGGTCGGACGAACTCGCGTCGATGTTGTTTCTCTGGCTCGTGATGCTGGGTTCCGCCATCGCATTGCGGCGGGGCGAGCATATGCGAATGACAGCTCTATTCGCGTTCGTATCGCCCCGGATGCGGGCGCAACTCGACGCCATCGCGTTGGCGGCATCGCTGGGGCTGGTCGTCCTGCTCTTCCCGGCCACGCTCGAATACGCCATCGAGGAAGCGATCGTCAGGACGCCGGCGATGGACCTCTCCAATGCGTGGCGCGCCACCGCCGCACCCGTTGGCTTCGGGTTGATGGGCATATTTGCACTGCTTCGGCTCGTTCGCCTCGCTGACACAAGATTGGCTTTGTCTGCAATCGGTATCGTCGCGTTCATCGTGGGCGCATTTTGGTTGCTCCAGCCGATCTTTGGGCCGCTTGGCAACATCAATCTCATAATCTTCTTCGTCGTCGTGGTGGCGTGCGCCGTGTTCACCGGGGTGCCGATCGCCTTTTCGTTCGGTCTGGCGACGTTCGGCTATCTGATGCTCACGACCAGGACGCCGCCACTCATCATCGTGGGCCGCATTGACGAGGGCGTCAGCCATCTGATCCTGCTGTCGGTCCCTCTGTTTGTCTTTCTCGGTCAGCTGATCGAAATGACGGGCATGGCGCGGGCCATGGTTGCATTCCTTGCCAGTCTGTTGGGTCATGTGCGCGGGGGCCTGTTGTACGTGCTCGTCGGAGCCATGTACCTCGTCTCCGGCATCTCCGGATCGAAAGCTGCGGACATGGCAGCGGTTGCACCCGTCCTTTTCCCTGAGATGAAGCGTCGCGGCGCCAAGGAGGGAGACCTCGTCGCGCTGCTCGCGGCAACGGGCGCCCAGACCGAGACAATTCCTCCCAGCATCGTGCTCATCACGATCGGCTCTGTGACCGGTGTCTCAATCGCGGCGTTGTTCACCGGAGGCCTGCTCCCCGGCGTCATCCTGGCGATTACGCTCTGCTGCGTCATCGCGTGGAGGTACCGCAACGAGGACCGCAGCCTTGCCCATCGTGCCTCCGCCAAGGAAATCGGTGAGACATTTCTGATTGCCGTGCCGGCCATCGCGTTGCCGTTCGTCATTCGCTCTGCGGTCATCGAAGGCGTGGCGACTGCGACCGAGGTGTCTACGATCGGCATATTCTATGCGATTGTCGTCGGCGTCCTGTTCTACAGGCAGTTCGATTGGCGACGGATCAAGCCCATGCTGGTCGAGACCGCCAGCTTGTCCGGCGCAATTCTATTCATCATTGGCACTGCTACGTCGATGGCCTGGAGTTTGACGCAATCGGGATTCTCGCGCGCGCTCGCCGTGGCGATGAAGCAGCTGCCGGGCGGATCGATGAGCTTCATGGCGGTGTCCATCGTAGCCTTCGTCGTACTGGGCAGCGTGCTGGAGGGCATCCCAGCGATTGTTCTCTTCGGGCCGCTGCTTTTTCCGATCGCTCAAGCGCTCGGAATCGATCTCGTTCACTATTCGATGGTCGTCATACTGGCGATGGGCGTCGGCTTGTTCGCGCCGCCGTTCGGCGTTGGTTACTACGCAGCTTGCGCGATCAGCCGAGTAAACCCGGACGCCGGAATGAAACCCATCGTGGGCTACATGACAGCACTGTTGATCGGGCTCGTGATCGTGGCGCTTGTCCCGTGGATCTCGACGGGATTTCTGTAAGCGGTGATGCGCAGACCATAAGAGTACGAACCACGTAGAGAATGGAGGAAGCAATGAAACGGACTTTGAATCGCAGGACTTTTCTGCAGGGGACCACGGCAGCAGCTCTGGCGACTGGCGTTGGATTTCCGATCAAGAGCGCTCGGGCGGCTGCGGAGTTTCGGCTTCGCTGGGGCTTCAATCTCGCCGAGTCTCATCCGATTACGACGCGCGCCAGAGAGGCGGCCGAACGCGTGCTGGCCGAAACGAAGGGGCGGGTGGAGATCAATGTGTTTCCCAACAACCAGCTCGGCGGTGACACGGACATGCTGTCGCAACTCCGCGCCGGCGGGCTCGATCTGTTCCTCAATTCCGGGATCAATGTTCTCTCGACGATCGTCCCATCGGCATCGATCTACGGATTGGGGTTCATCTTCCCCGACTATGATGCCGTCTGGAAGGCGATGGACGGAGAGCTCGGCGATGCGTTGCGGGTTGCTATCGGAAAAGCGAACCTCGTAACCGTAGGCAAGATGTGGGACAACGGATTCCGCAACATCACGACAAGCACGAAGCAAATCAGCACCCCCGCCGATCTGAAGGGCGTCAAGATCCGCGTGCCGGTCGGCGCGCTCTGGACGTCGATGTTCCAGGCCTTTGGCGCCGCGCCGACAACGATCAACTACAGCGAACTGTATTCCGCGCTGCAGACCAAGATCGTCGACGGTCAGGAAAATTCGCTGGCAAATATCTTCACGGCGAATCTCTTCGAGGTTCAGAAATACTGTGCCATGACCGGCCACATGTGGGACGCCTTCTTCTGCGTCGCCAACAAGCGGAACTGGGAGGCCATCCCGGAGGATCTCCGCAAGGTCATCACGACTGCAATCAACGATGCCGTGATGGCCGAGAGAAAGGACATGGCAACGCTCGCGACATCCTTGCGCGGCGACCTGTCCAAGAAGGGCCTCATCTTCAACGAGCCTGATGTCGCGGCCTTCCGGGAATCGCTTCGCACTGCGGGATTCTACAAGGAGTGGCGTGCAAAGTACGGCGAGGAACTGTGGACGACGCTTGAGCGCACCACCGGGAAGCTGACCTGAGGACGACGGAGCGGGAGTTAGATCGACATGAGATTGAACAACAAGGTAGCGCTCGTCACGGGTGGCGCGCGCGGTATTGGCTTCGCGATCTCGAAGGCATTGGCGCGGGAAGGGGCTCGCATTGTCATCGCGGACCTCAACGTTGATGGCGCGAAGGTGTCGGCGGCGATGCTTGAGAACGCAAGCCGGGAGCATCTCGGCTTGAAGGTGGATGTGGCGGACCAGGGGTCTGTGACCGAGTTGCTGGATGAGATCGCCCAGCAGTGCGGCGGATTGGACATCCTGATCAACAATGCCGGCATCGGAGGCAATACGCCCTTCCTCGAAATCAAGCTCGAGGATTGGCAACGAATGATCTCGATCAACTTGACCGGCGCATTCATCGTCGCGCAGGCAGTTGCGCGCCAAATGGTCAATCAGCGCCGCGGCGGAAAGATCATCAACATTGCGTCGCTTTCGGGACAGCGCGGCGGAAACGGACGAGCCGCATATGGCGCGGCCAAAGCGGGGCTGGAGTTGCTCACGAAGGTCATGGCGGTCGAGCTCGCGCAGCACAAGATCAATGTCAACAATATCGCGCCAGGAGCGATCGAAACCGAGATGGCCAAGACGGCGCACGATCCGGCGACGCGGAAGGCCTATGAGTATCTCATTCCGATGAGTCGCTATGGGCTTCCGGAGGAAATTGCCGATGCCGCGGTCTTCCTCTCGTCGGACGAGAGCCGATACGTGCACGGCCATACGTTGAACGTCGACGGAGGATTCCGCGAGGCCGGCTTGATGTTCGGGCCGGACAAGGCGCCGCCGCGATAGCCGGGATAGAGGGCCCTGAGGAACCGCTTCGTCCGGGAGCGGGTCCTGATTTGCCGATGGAGTGACTCACGTGCGCCGAAATCGCCGAGCAAAAATCGTAGCGACCGTTGGACCGGCGTGCTGCGAGCCTGACATGCTTCGAAAGTTGTTCGAAGCTGGGGTCGATACGTTTCGTCTCAACTTCAGTCACGGCGCAAAGCAGGACCATGCCAGGGTCCACGCCGCGATCCGGGCTCTGGAGATCGAGACGGGCAGGCCGATCGGCATCTTGCTTGACCTCCAGGGGCCCAAGATTCGCATCGGTACGTTACGCGACGGGAGCCTGACACTGGTGGCGGGCGAGACCGTCCGGTTCGTTCAGGAAGGCGCCGAAGGCGATCGGAATGCGATCCCGCTGCCGCATCCGGAGGTGTTTGCGGCGGCCGCGCCGGGGCATGATCTATTGATCGACGATGGACGGCTGCGAGTTTGTGTCAAGTCGCTCGGTCGCGATAGCCTTGAAGCCGAGGTGATCATCGGTGGAAAGCTCTCCAACCACAAGGGAGTTAACCTGCCGGGGACGATCCTCGATCTGTCGCCACTGACTCCGAAAGACCGTGCAGACCTCGATTTCGGTCTCCAACTGGGCGTCGATTGGGTGGCGTTGTCGTTCGTGCAGCGGCCGGGAGATCTCATTGAGGCGAGGGGGCTGATCGGGGATCGGGCAGGCCTCGTCGCGAAGATCGAGAAGCCGGCGGCGCTCGACCGGATCGACGACATTATTAGTCTGTCCGACGCGGTCATGGTGGCGCGGGGCGATCTTGGCGTCGAGATTCCTCATCAGGACGTTCCCGGCCGACAAAAGGAATTGGTGCGGGCCTGCCGATTGGCGGTGAAGCCGGTCATCGTGGCCACGCAAATGCTCGACTCCATGGTTGCTTCGCCGACGCCGACCCGTGCGGAGGCATCCGATGTGGCGACGGCCATCTATGATGGTGCCGACGCGGTCATGCTGTCCGCGGAGTCTGCCGTAGGCCGGTACCCGCGTGAGGCAGTGGAGATGATGGATAGCATTATCCGCAGCACCGAACGTCACAAGATGTACCGCTCCATCGTGGATGCGTTGCGCCCGGAAGAGGAGCACACGGCTCCCCACGCGGTGGCCGCGGCGGCTGCGGGCTTAGCATCTGCGATCCATGCCTCTGCCATCGTCGTCTACACATCTGGAGGCACGACCGCGGCTCGCATTGCCCGTCGCCGCCCGGATGTTCCCGTTCTTGCCGTGACTCCAAGCATGGACACTGCGCGTCGGCTTTGCTTGCTCTGGGGTACGCACAGTGTGTCGTCAACCGACGTGAACGACTACGAGGAGATGGTGTCTCGGGCCGTCTCTACCGCGGTCGGCGAGCAGTTCGCTGAAAGTATGGACACGGTAGTGATCGTCGCTGGAATCCCATTCGCGCAGGCCGGCACCACGAACAACATCCGCGTTATGGCGGTGCCTTGAGTTTCTGTAACGTTAACCGAACATCGCCGCTACAACTAGTCGTTGGCATTTGTCCACTCTCATCGCGCCCAGTGGCGGTTCTACGCTTCGCAGACTAAAAGCCATGCGAAGGAAAGGGCCTTGGAAGCTGCCGCGCTGCTACGGTTCAATTAGGCAAGTGACGCGTGGTCGCTCGCATCTTACTAGCGCATTCGCTCGCTCTCATGGCGGGTAGTCGGAGAACCGAAGGATGTTACCTAACCTCCAAACCGCGGATCTGATCTGGCTAGTGGCACAAGGCCCGTTCTGCCGGGCGGAGTGAAGGAAGAGATGCCGATTGCATTCCCAATACCTGACGAGGCCGTGCTCGGCCGCCGCGGCGAAATTCTGACCGGCCTCGGCCAACTCGTTGCCCCGGAGGCGCTCATCATCTCCGAAGACGAACGCCGCGCCTTCGAGACCGACGCCCTTACCGCCTATCGGCGCATGCCGCTCGCGGTCCTGCTTCCGTCGACCACCACGGAAGTGTCGACCGTCCTGAAGTTCTGTGCGCAAAATCAGGTGAAGGTTGTTCCGCGCGGGGCCGGAACGTCGCTCGCGGGCGGCGCGATTCCGCAGGAGGATGCGATCGTTCTCGGCGTATCGAAGATGAACCGGATCTTGGATGTCAATTTCGAGAACCGGACCGCCCGAGTGCAGGCGGGCGTGACCAACCTTGCGGTAAGCCAGGCAGTTGCGCACGAAGGCTTTTTCTATGCGCCCGACCCGTCGAGCCAGCTCGCCTGCACCATCGCCGGCAACATCGGCATGAATTCGGGCGGGGCGCATTGCCTGAAATACGGCGTGACGACGAACAACATCCTTGGCGTGACGCTTGTCTTGCTCGACGGAACGATCGTTGAGATCGGCGGAGAGCACCTCGACAGCCCAGGCTACGATCTCCTCGGTCTTATCGTTGGATCGGAAGGCCAGCTCGGCGTCGTTACCGAAGCGGTCGTGCGGATTCGTCGTGCCGCGGAGGGCGCCAAGCCCGTCCTATTCGGCTTCGATACGAGCGAGGAAGCGGGGGCCTGTGTCGCGGCAATCATGGGTGCGGGCATCATCCCGGTTGCCATTGAGTTCATGGATAAGCAGACGATCGAGATCGTGGAAGGATTTGCCAAGGCAGGTTATCCGCTCGACGTCGGCGCTCTTCTGATTATCGAGGTGGAGGGCTCCGAGCGTGAGATGGAAGCCGTGCTCGCGCGGATCGTCGTAATCGCGCGGAAGCACAATGTCCGTCACATCAAGGAGAGCCACTCCGCAGCGGAAGCCGCGGCAATTTGGAAAGGACGCAAGTCCGCGTTCGGAGCAACAGGGCGTGTTGCCGACTACATCTGCATGGACGGTACAGTGCCGCTTGGTCAGCTGTCGAACGTCTTGAAACGGACAGGCGAGATTGTCGCATCCTACGGCCTGCGCGTCGCAAATGTATTTCATGCGGGCGACGGCAACATGCATCCGCTGATTCTTTATAACGTTAACGATCCAGCCGAGCAGGCAAAGGCGGAGGCCGCTGGCGAAGACATCCTGAAATACTGCGTGGAAGTTGGCGGCTGCCTGACCGGCGAACACGGGGTCGGGATCGAGAAACGCGATTTGATGCGCTTCCAATTCGAGGAACGCGATCTGCGGCAGCAGATGCGCGTGCGAGCTGTATTCGATCCTGCATGGCTGCTCAATCCCGCAAAAGTGTTCCCGCTCGACAACCGGTTAACGGCGTAGCTACGCCGTGCGACACCGGCATCGGGAGGGAGTTGTCCATATGACCCGCCATAATCCAACGTCTGAGGCTGATGCCTGCGCAATTGTCGCAGAAGCTGCGGCCCAGCGCACTCCACTGGCGATTCAGGGCGGTGGGACGAAGCGCGCGTTCGGCAGGCCGCCACAATTCGAGTCGATCCTCTCGTCATCCCAAATGACAAAAGTCACGCTCTATGAGCCAGCAGAATTCGTGATTTCCGCCGAGCCTGGCGCCTCTCTCAGTGGGATCGTTCGGCTGCTCGCGGAGCATCGGCAAGAGCTCGCCTTCGAACCTCTCGACTACCGCCCACTGCTGGCCAGCGACGGCGAACCGACGATCGGAGCGGTCGCCGCGATGAACCTTTCGGGACCGCGCCGAATCGCTGGCGGGGCAGCCCGCGATAGTTCTCTCGGGGTGCGGTTCGTCAATGGACGCGGCGAGGCGATCAAGTGCGGCGGTCGTGTGATGAAGAACGTGACGGGCCTTGACCTCGTCAAACTCATGGTCGGCGCGCATGGCACGCTCGGCTTCCTGACCGAAGTCACGTTCAAAGTCGTCCCGAGCCCACAGCGTGTAGCAACATTGTGTCTAGTGGGCCTCTCCGACCAGACCGCCATAGCGGCGCTGTCGGCGGCACTCGGCTCGCCGTATGATGTCAGCGGTGCAGCGCACCTGCCAGCGAAAATCGGTGGCGGCGCGCGCACCTTGATCCGCGTGGAGGGGTTTCCAGATTCGGTCGAATATCGCCTCGGTGAGCTGCGGTCGCTTTTGAAAGCGTTCGACACGGCTGAGGTGCTTGCCGATGACGCTGCGAAGGATCTCTGGGTGGCGATCCGCGATGCAACGGTCATCGCTGAGCCGCGCGATAAGGCGATCTGGCGCATCTCGACGGCACCGACCAGGGGTGCTGATGTCGCGGCGCGGATTGCTCGGACTATCGATGCGCGGTGGTTCTTTGACTGGGGTGGCGGGTTGATCTGGCTGGCGTGCGAAACTGCGAGTGCCGCCGGTGCGGCAACGATTCGCGCGGCGGTCCGTCAGGCCGGTGGACATGCCACCCTCGTGCGAGCACCCGAAGACGTCCGTGCTGCGGTCGATGTATTTGATCCACCGATCGAAGCGATTGCGCGGCTTCAGACCGGGCTGAAAGCCTCTCTCGATCCGACTGGGATATTCAATCCTGGCCGGATGTTCCCCGAGCTGTAACGATGCAGACAACGTTTACCGCTGAACAACTACAGAATCCCGCAACAGAGGCTTCGGAAAAGATCCTTCGAAGCTGCGTTCATTGCGGCTTCTGCACCGCCACCTGTCCGACATATCTGCTGCTTGGTGACGAGCTCGACAGCCCTCGCGGCCGCATCTACCAGATCAAGGACATGCTGGAGGGCAGCAAACCGGCGACCACGCCAGTCGTCAAGCACATCGACCGCTGCCTATCCTGCCTGTCGTGCATGACCACCTGTCCGTCGGGCGTGCACTACATGCACCTAGTGGATCATGCTCGCGCCTATATAGAACAGACGTATCGGCGGCCCTTCCACGACCGGCTCGTCCGGGCCATGCTCGCGATGATTCTTCCCTATCCGAGACGGTTTCGAGCGGCGATCACTGCGGCGCAAATTGGCCGGCCGTTAAAATATGTCTTGGCCGGCCTGCCCCATGTAGGCGATCGGCTTGCGGCAATGCTCGATCTCGCGCCAGCCCAAGTGCCGCTTCGATCTGCCACGCAAAAGCCGAGTGTTTTTCCGGCAATGGGAGAGAAGCGCGGCCGCGTCGCAATTCTCAGCGGTTGTGCCCAGCCTGTACTACGCCCCGACTTCAATGAGGCAGCCGTCCGGCTCCTGACCCGCCACGGAGTCGACGTGGTGCAAGCCAGAGGTGAGGGGTGCTGTGGCGCGCTGGTCCATCATCTCGGACACGAACGCGATTCACACGAATTCGCAAGGAGAAACATCGACGCGTGGATCGCAGAGATGGATGGCGAGGGCCTCGACGCGATCATCATTACGGCGTCTGGATGCGGAACGACGATCAAGGATTATGGCTTCATGCTCCGTGAAGATCCCGCCTATGCTGATAAGGCACGGCGGGTTTCTGCAATCGCGCGAGATATCACCGAATTCCTCTGGCCGATGAAACTGGACTTCTCACCGAGAGCGCGCAATCTCGTCGTCGCCTACCATTCGGCCTGTTCGATGCAGCATGGTCAAAAGATCACAGAGGAGCCGAAAGCGTTGCTTAAACAGGCCGGCTTTGCGGTCAAGGATATACCTGAAGGACACATCTGCTGTGGATCGGCGGGGACTTACAACATTCTTCAGCCGGAAATAGCGAAACAATTGCGTGCGCGAAAAGTGGCAAACATCCGACGCGTGAAAGCAGACCTGATCGCGACGGGAAACATAGGCTGCATCACGCAGATCGGCGATGGCGCCGACATACCGATTGTCCATACGATCCAATTGCTCGATTGGGCGACCGGAGGGCCGGCGCCGAAGTCATTGCGTTCGGCTGATCTCAGGGGCGCGAAGTAACAACTGTGTGTCTGGTTGCGGCGAGTGCGAGATTGCGCGCTGAGAACTCGAGCATGGACGACGCAAAGCCCACCTTAGTTTCAGACGTCGCTGCCGATCATCCAGCGGCATCCGGCATGGCTCTGATGTGAGCGGCGGTTCTCGATTGGGCGGAGTGGGTCGATAGTGCGAGCGCGCCCACGGCAAACAAAAGCGATCTTTCAGCATGTCACATCTCCAATGTGTTGTTGGAAGACGCGGCGTTCCTGCAAAGGGTCCTCCAGAGACGGAGGACGATGTCACCTGCTTGACGCATGTTAAGCGGGGCGGGCGGATGGCTCGCGCCGATCTTCGCTCGAAACCTGCAACGGCGTCGCCGTCATGCATGAATCCGAATCACCTAAATGCCGATCTAATTCGTTTGCTGTAATCGCCCAGACTTATATTGCTGGTGGCAATCGCGGACCGAAGAGCCGCGCGAATCGGAGAAGCGCCCAGATCGAGTGCGCAACGGAAGATCGCCGTATGCCTCGTCTCGTTCGCTGTTCGACTGGAGCGCGGGTTTCGCGCGTTCCGCAACAACTAGGATCAGGCGACATGACGGTTCAAGGCCACAACGTCTCACTGCACGAACGAGCTCGCCGCATCAGATGCCATGCGCTCCGAATGGGCGAAGTGCAAGGGCAGGGCTACATCGCCCAAGCCCTGGATATCGCTGACGTATTGGCGGTGGCTTACTTCCATGCCATGCGGTATCGGCCGGAAGATCCAGAGTGGGAAGGGCGCGACCGCTTCCTTCTCTCCAGTGGTCACTATGCAATTGCACTGTACGCCGCGCTGATCGAGGCGGGCCTCGTTCCGGAGGCAGAGCTGGAGACCTACGGCTTCGATGATAGCCGTCTGCCGATGTCCGGTATGGCAAGCTACACGCCGGGGATGGAAATGTCGGGCGGTTCGCTGGGGCTCGGTCTTACCATCGCGGTCGGCCGATGCCTTGGATTGAAGCGAAAAGGATCCGACAGCTTCGTCTACACCTTATTCTCTGACGGCGAGCTCGATGAAGGATCGAAGTGGGAGGCGATGATGTCCGCCACTCACTACAAGTTAGACAATCTCATTGCCGTGGTCGACGTCAATAACCAGCAGGCGGATGGCCCTTCCGGCCAAATGATGGGCTTTGAGCCCCTCGTCGACAAAGTGCGATCATTCGGCTGGTTCGTTCAGCGGGTGGACGGTAACGATCTCAATGCCGTAGTCGCGGCATTCGATGCGGCAAAGACGCACGAGGGAGCCGTGCCGCGAATGATTATCGCCGACACGGTCATGGGAAAAGGCGTGCCGTTTCTTGAGACGCGTGAGCGGAATCATTTCATGCGCGTCGATGCGAACGAGTGGAAGTTGGCGCTCGCAGCGCTGCAGGATGGGAGCCGGCTATGAAGTCGACGTCGAGCACTACCACGCCGAAGCTGCGCCTCACGACGTCGGCAATGATCGCTTCGATTGCCGCAGAGGGACAGCCAACAAGGCCGGCGCCGTTTGGCCATGCCTTGATCGAACTCGCGCGCCGGCGCCCCGAAGTTGTCGGGATGACGGCTGACCTCGGCAAGTACACCGATCTCCACGTATTCGCGAAGGAGTTTCCGGACCGCTACTACCAGATGGGCATGGCGGAGCAGTTGTTGTTTGGCGGCGCGTCGGGCCTTGCCGCGGAGGGCTTCATGCCGTTTGTGACGACTTACGCTGTGTTCGCTTCTCGTCGCGCCTATGACTTCATTCACCAGACCATTGCCGAAGAAGATCGCAACGTGAAGATCGCATGCGCGTTGCCAGGGCTCACGTCCGGCTACGGCCCAAGTCACCAGGCGGCGGAAGACCTGGCACTGTTCCGCGCGATGCCGAACATGACGGTTATCGATCCATGCGATGCCCTGGAAATTGAGCAGGTGGTGCCTGCCATGGCCGCGCATCGTGGTCCCGTCTATATGCGTCTGCTGCGAGGGCAGGTGCCACTCGTTCTCGAAGAGTACGGCTACAAGTTCGAACTTGGAAAAGCGAAGCACTTGCGAAGCGGAGATGACGTCCTCATCATTTCTTCCGGCCTACTCACGATGCGGGCGTTGGAAGCCGCAAAAAAACTTGAAGCAGATCGTGTTGGCGCGTCGGTCCTTCACGTGCCGACCATCAAGCCGCTTGATGTTGAAACCATTGTGGCCGCTTGTAGAAAGCCGGGGCGAGCGGTTGTCGTCGCGGAGAACCACACTGTGATTGGTGGGCTAGGCGAAGCAGTCGCCGCTGTTCTGATGAGGGAGCGCGTGCATCCTGCGTTCCACATGATCGGCCTTCCGGACGAATTCCTGGCCGCTGGCGCCTTGCCTACGCTTCACGATCGATACGGAATTTCGACGGATGCGATCGTTAGCCGCATCAAGTCCTGGCTGTGACGGCTAGGTAGCGCGACGCGGACGCGAGCCTGGCTTGTCGGCCTTGAACGAGTCGCTCTAGCAGGTTCGTCCGCTACGGAAAGCGTAGGTTAAAACCTGCGCGGCAGGTAGCCTCCCATGGGACCAGGGGCACGGGGCCATAGGTTTATCCTCGTAAGCCAGGGAGCTTTAGCGTTCCCGCGATTGAAGAAGTTCGTGCGCATAGCGGACGCGCCTGTCGGCGGTCGCTCAGGCATTTGGCATTCTGCTTGGCGTCGAAACAGACCCGAGGAAGCCAATCGCATATCCTGGGGTTCGCCTGTTTGCTGCCGACGCCATCGCGAACCTTTCGCGTGGGAGATTGTAGAACGTAACTCCCAAGTGGCCACCTCGATTCAAGTATGTTCACCGCTCCAAACCGCCATTTGGATGAGAGCAATTCACTTGATGAAGCGCGCAATTCGTTTGATCTGCCGATCGTATTTCTTATCGTCGAAAGCTTGAGGGCGACCGCACTGCACGACGGCGCCGGCACTGGGAGGAATTCATGTCTGCGCACCAGACCGCAACCGCACACGATCGACGTCCAGACGCGGCCGCTCACTCCGTGGGAGCTGATGGGAGTGGAGTCCTTGCGAACCTCAAACCCGAGGTCTTCTTTCGCTACTTCGAAGAGATCAGCCGCATTCCGCGTGGATCCTATAACGAGAAGCAGGTCAGCGACTATATCGCCAACTTCGCGCGGGATCGCGGCCTTGAGTGCTATCAGGACGACATTTACAATATTCTGGTCAAGAAGCCGGGAACAATCGGCTACGAGAACGCGTCGCCGGTCATCTTCCACGGTCACACCGACATCGTGTGCGAGAGCGATGAGGGCGTGGAGCACGATTTCGCGAATCAGGGCATCAAGCTGCGGATCGATGGCGATTTCATTCACGGCACGGGTACGACCCTCGGCGCAGACAACACGGTAGGTGTTGCGCTTGCGCTGTCCGTGCTCGACTCCACGGACATTCCACATCCGCCGCTCGAGGTCGTGCTTACCGTCCAGGAAGAGGTGGGAAAGGGAGGCGCTCAACACTTCGACGCATCCTGTCTCACTGGAAGGCGGCTAATCGATTTCAATTGGCATGATCCCAAGAGTCTGTTCGCCGGCTGCGCGGGTGATATCTCGGCGCGCTTTCGGATCCCGGCCGAATGGCAGAAGGTGCCGGCTGGTTTGACGGCGACGCGATTGTTCGTGAAGGGACTGAGCAGCGGCCACTCGGAGTTCGACATTCATCTGGAGCGTGCAAACGCGATCGTCCTTCTGGCCCGGGTCCTCGGTGCGCTTCTTGACGACCTGCCGGTCCGGCTCGCATCGGTCAAGGGAGGCGTCAACCGGTACGTCATTCCCGGAGACGCCGAAGCAGTCATGTTGCTTCATCAAGCGGACCTGAAGCGTGCAAGCGAGATCGTCCGGAATGTCGCCGCAGATATCAAGAAGGAGTTCGCAGTCAGCGACCCTAAGCTGGAGGTCGGTTTGGAGCCGTGTGCGGGCGGTTTCGATCGTGTGCTTTCAGACGTGACCGCCAATTCGGTCGTGCAGGCGGTCACGCTTACGCCGAACGGAGTCCAGAGCATGAGCCTTACCATCGCGAATCTGGTGGAAAGCTCGAACACCATTGCGTTGTTATCGACCAGCGACGAGGAAGTCGAGATTCTCTCGACCATTCCGAGCGCCGTCAGCTCGCGGCGCTACGGCATCCTCAAGCGAATCGAGCGGCTGGCAGAGCTAATGGGGCGCGGTACAAAGGTTACCACCTTTGCGGATTGCCCAGAGTGGCCCTACAACAAGGACTCCAGGCTTTTGGCCGTCGCCACCCGCGCGTTCGAGGATACGTTCAAGGCCAAGCCTCACGTAGAAGTATCTCACTCGAGCCTCGAGTTGGGTCTTTTCAACAAGAAGATTCCGGGAATCGACATGATCTCGATCGGACCGGAAGCGTTCGACGTGCACACGACCCGAGAACGTCTCAATCACACCACCGTCGAGCCTATCTGGCGGCTTCTCAAGGAAATACTCCGCAATCTCAGAGATTAGCGCGACGTCGCGCGTCTCAGCGGACTGATCGTTGGCAGAGCTCCATAGCGACTGGAGCCCTGGACGAGGCTGCTCGCGCATGCGGGCAGTAGATGTTGCACCAGAAACAAGCATTGGAGGGGAAACATGAAGCGATCTTTTTGTAATTCATTGGCGGCTGGGTTGCTCGCGGCCGTCGTCTTGCCCGGTGTGGCTTTCGCCGCCGACTACGGGGCGGTTTTTCCAGGAATCCTCATGGACAAGGTCATTCCGCCGACCGGCAAAGAGGCGAAACCCCAGGTGAAGACCAACCGTCCCCTGAAGGTCGGTTTCCTGCCGACGGCAATGGATACCTACTATCAGCGTGTGCTGGCTGGAGTTAAGGAGGAGATCGATCGAGCCGGGGGACCTTCCACGATCCAACTGCTCGTGCAAGCGCCGAAGAGCCAATCCGCGACGGACGATCAGGTCCGCACGATGGAGGCCTGGATCAACGAACGCGTCGACGCGATAGCGGTCGCGCTCTACAACGAAGGCGCTTTGGAGCCGTTGATCCGGCGTGCGACCGAAGCGGGAATCCCGGTGTTCCTGTTCAACTCACCTGTCGCCGACGACCCCTATTACGTCAGCGATATCGGATACGACCAGAGCGACGGCGGTCGCGCTCAAGCGCAGTGGATTGTCGATAACTACAAGGACAAGGGGGAGGTCAAGATTGCCGTCCTGGAGGGCTTGCCCGGTCCGCACACTGCGCAGCGCATGAAGGGCTTCAATGAAGTCCTCTCGAAGTACCCGAACCTGAAGATTGTGGCCAAGCAGCCGGCCGGTTGGGTGCGCGCGCAAGGTCTCACCGTGACCGAGAACATGCTCACCGCGCATCCCGATGTGGATATTCTCGTTGCGCTCTACGATGAAATGGCCCTGGGAGGCCTGCAGGCCTTGAAGGCGAGGAAGCTGAACGGGAAGATTGCGATCGTAGGCTACGAGAACATGAAGGAAGCCAACGACGCGATCAAGGTCGGCGATTTCGCAGCCACCGTCGATACCGGGGCCAAGGAGGAGGGCCGCAACATCATCCGCGCGGTCGAGCAATTCGTCATGAAGGGAGAAGGCGTCCCCAAGAAGATCTTCGTCGCGCCAAAGACGTACGATGCCAAGAACATCGGCACGTTTGACCCGGCCGACTACATCTACGTCGCGAAGAATACGAAGTAGATGGTCAGGAGGAGCCACGCTCGCCGCTCGAGCGTGGCTCCATCTGCTGTTGCGAAGGGGGCGACATCAATGGACCAGTCGGAACTGGCGCTCAAAATCACAGGCGTTGGCAAGCGCTTCGGAGCGACCAACGCGCTTTCGAGCATTTCGATGAATCTGGCCAAGGGCGAGGTGCTGGGATTGGTGGGCGAAAACGGGGCCGGAAAATCGACCCTGATGAAGATCCTGTCCGGGGCCCATGTGCGTGACGAGGGCGAAATTGAGGTCGATGGGGTGCGCGTGGAGATCCGGGAGCCGGCGGACGCGCAAAGGGTAGGTATAGGAATCATCTATCAGGAGCTCAGTCTGTTTCCGGACCTAGATGCGGTTGAAAACATCTTCATCGGCCGGGAGATGTCGATTGGAAAATCTCCGAACATCACGGCGCCGCTTCGAAAGAGGGCCATGCGGGAGTGCGCCCGTCGAATCCTGAATGATGTGCTTAGCGTCGAGATTGATCTCGATTGCCCGGTTGGCGCGCTTACCCTTGCTCAACGACAAATCGTCGAAATCGCCAGGACGTTGAACTCAAACGCAAAGATCCTGATCATGGACGAGCCGACCGAGGCTCTCGAGAAAGCGGAACGAGAACGGCTCGTCAGAATCATCAACGATCTCAAGCAGGCCGGGAAGTCCGTCATATACGTGTCCCACAAACTGGATGAGGTCTTGAGAATCTGCGACCGCGTCGTCGTGATGCGCGATGGAGCGTGCGTCGCCGACCTGCCGGCATCGACGCTCGACGTGAACAAGATGATCGGCTTGATGATCGGCGGCTCGCTGGCAAAGCAATTTCCGACGAAGACAAGTCCAGGTGCTGATCCTATCCTCAAGGTGGAAGGGCTATCCCGACGCGGAGCATTCGACAACGTCAATTTCGAATTGCACGAGGGGGAGATTCTGGGTGTTGCGGGACTCGAAGGATCGGGCAAGAGCCGCCTTCTGAGGGCATTGTTCGGTGATGGTGCGTCGGACTCCGGCAGAATCCTGCTGAAGGGACGATCGATCTCGATCGGATCGATATCGGGCGCGATGAACAACGGGATCGCGTTCCTTCCGGCCGAGCGCAAGACGGAAGGCATCTTCGCCGAACATAGCGTCGGCTGGAATTTAACCGCCTCTAGCTTGAGCAAATTCGGCGGCGTTCGCCTGGATCGGCGAGCGGAACGCATTCAATGCATCAACCATATCCGGAAGATGGGAATCAAATCGGAAGGGCCTCAGCAGCCGATCGGCAAGCTGAGCGGCGGCAATCAGCAGAAGGTTCTGTTAGCGCGATGGCTGCTGACCGAGCCTGACGTATTGCTTCTCGAGGAGCCGACGCGGGGGATCGATATCAAGGCGAAGGCCGATGTCTACCAACTCATCGCCAGCAGCGCGCAGACCGGAAAGGGGATCATCGTGGTTTCATCTGACAACACCGAGCTGCTGGGGTTGTGTCATCGGATACTGGTCATGTTTGAAGGCGAGGCGGTCGGAATGCTGGATTCGGCTTCCGCAAGCGAGGAAACCATCGCGTCGCTTTCGATTCAGCGGACCTGAGAAAACAATGGAGAACAGAATGTCGACTCAGGCCTTGGATGCAAAAACCACGGTATCGAAATTCAGACTGTCCGGGGGAGCGAGCGGCATCGTGATAGCGCTGATCGTTCTCATAGTGGCACTTGGAGTCGCATCGCCACGCTTTCTAAGCGTCGGTAACCTCACGGATATCACGCGGCAGGCGGTCTTTGTCGCCATTATCGCATTCGGAGCGACCCTCGTCATTGCCATGCGAGGCATTGATCTCTCGGTTGGGTCGACGCTGGCATTCACCGGCCTGATCGCTGCGGACCTGATGAACCGCGGGTTCAATCCGTTTGTCAGCGTCGCCGCGAGCCTGGCCGTCGGTACGCTGATCGGCATTGTGAACGGCGTTCTGGTCGCCAAAGTCAGGATAGCCGACTTCATCGTCACCATGGCGATGATGGTCATCACGCGTGGATTGATCATGGTCTATACGGAGGGCATTCCGCTCACCGGCTTGTCGAATCCTTCTTTCCAGGCCTTCGGCCAGGGATTCGTCGGCTTCGTGCCGATGCCGGTGTTGGTCACGATCCTGACTTTTGCAGCGGTCTACTTCCTACTTTATCAAACGCGCTTCGGCCGTTACACGCTGTCGATCGGTAGCAATCCGGAAGCGGCGCGGCTGGTCGGAATAAGAATCGATCGCGTCAAGATTGCTGTGTATGCACTCACTGGGTTTCTGGCTGCGCTATCCGGTGTTCTCCTGACCTCACGGCTCGAAGCGGCAATGCCGGAGGCTGGCGAGGGCTATGAGCTGGATGTCATCGCGGCGGTAGTCATGGGGGGCACGAGCCTCGCCGGAGGCAAGGCGTCCCTGTTGGGAACTGCTGCCGGCGCGGTCCTCATGGCCGTCGTGCGTAACGGTCTCAATATTCTCAACGTCAACACGTTTTGGCATCAAGTCGTGATCGGCGCGATCATTCTGTTGGCCGTGTGCGCCGACAAGTTTGGTGGCCGCTCGCGAGATACCTGATTGCAGGAGGCCGCTGTGGGTTTTGGCCTGGGCCCAATCGAGAACAGCTTGCGATATCCCGTCGAGGGCGTCGAACCGCTCGATCGACGGTTCACGTACAAGATCGGAAACGCACCGATCGAACGTCTCGCAACGGGCTTTGGATGGGTGGAGGGACCTGTCTACTTCGGGGACAATGGCAGTCTTCTCTTCAGCGATATTCCAAACAACCGCATTTATCGCTGGCTCGAGGCGGATGGACATCTGGGAGTATTTCGAAGCCCTTCGAATTATGCGAATGGGCATACCCGCGATCGCAATGGGCGCCTTGTCAGCTGTGAGCACCTTAGACGAGTCACTCGCACCGAGCTGGACGGGACCATCACCGTCCTGGCGGACCGGCATGAGGGAAGACGCCTCAGCTCGCCAAATGACGTGATTGTGGCCTCGGACGGTGCGGTGTGGTTCACCGACCCCGGGTACGGCATCGACAGCGACTATGAGGGCGTCAAGCAGGAAGCCGAGCTTCCCCGGGCTGTCTACCGATTGGATCCCGCCGGATCGCTCAATGTGGTCGCTGACGATTTCGTGCGGCCCAATGGCCTGGCTTTGTCTCCGGACGAATCGCGGCTGTATGTCGTCGACAGCGGGATAACGGACGGCGGCCCGTCGCATATCCGCGTCTTTGATGTGGTCGACGGACGCTTGAGGAACGGCGCGGTGTTCGCCGACGACTTCGCTCCGGGGTTCACCGACGGACTGCGCGTCGACCTTCATGGAAACGTCTGGTGCAGTATGGGGTGGGCTGATCCCGCCGAAGATGGCGTCCGCTGCTACTCCCCCGAAGGCGCCTTGATCGGAAAGATTCATCTGCCGGAGACCTGCGCAAATGTTTGTTTCGGGGGGCGTCGTAAGAACCGGCTTTTCATGGCGGCGAGTACGTCGATCTACGCGGTGTGCCTCAACACGACGGGTATTTGACGCGCGCCGAAAGTGCGACGGGACAAGACGAGGAGATTTGAAGTGCTTGTGGGAAAGGTTGCTATCGTCACGGGAGCCGGCAAGGGAATGGGCGAGATCCATGCCCGCGAATTCGCAGCGCAACGTGCAGCAGTGGTCCTCACCGATGTCGACACGGAGAATGGTCGTCGTGTTGCCGACGAAATATCAGCGTCCGGCGGCAAGGCAATTTTCGTCAATCACAATGTGGTTGACGAAGCGGCGTGGAGCAACGTCGTTGATCAGGCGGAGCGAACCTTCGGATATGTCAACGTGCTCGTCAATAATGCAGGAATATTCATCCGCGAGGCGATCGAGAAGCTTTCCGTCGCGGACTTCCGAAGGCTGTACGAGGTGAACGTCACCGGTGCGTTCCTCGGGTGCAAGCTGGTCGCCCCCAGCATGAAGCGGGCGCGCGGAGGTTCGATCATCAACGTGTCATCGGTGTCCGGAATCGTCGCGAACATGCCTGGCATGACTGGTTACTCCGCAACGAAAGGAGCTATTCGTATGCTCACCAAGGCCGCGGCCGTCGACCTGTGGCAGCACGGCATCAGAGTGAACTCCATACACCCGGGCACGATCAGGACACCCCTCAATGAGAATTACTTCTCTGACCCGGAGAAGACGCGGCTCATCCTGGGAAGCACGCTCATGGCAAGACCCGGAGAGTGCTCGGAAGTATCGGCGGCGCTCACGTTTTTGGCGTCCGACGGATCGAGCTACATGACGGGTTCCGAATTGGTGGTCGATGGCGGTATGACTGCGGTTTGATCTCCACAGTTGAAGGCCTGCCGGATATCAGCCTCAGCCAGAACGCGATCAAACCCCGAGAGAAGTAGGTTAAGGCTCAAAATGCCCTTTCAATCGCAGGGTTCACCAGGCCTGATCGACAGGAGTGACAATGACCTCGTTGATTGCGACGCTTGGCGGCTGGTTCAGCGCGAAAACCACTGCTTAGCGCGACGCGCCGGTGATGAACCATGTCTTCATGAGATGCTCCTCAAAATCCTGGAGGGAAGCCGTCTCAGACGTAGAAGACGGAGTAGCGGAGGTGGACGACGCCATTGCGCCGCATTTCGTTCGCGCTGATCGAGAGGCGAACACGGTCGGCAAGCCCGTCGGGACCGGCCTCGAACAAGGTCCGACCGCCACGGCGCCCGCCGATCGCAGGGAAGAGAAGCAGGCTGATCTCGTTGACCAGCCCGGCCTTGAAAAACGTTCCGTTGGTGTGGCCGCCGCCTTCCAGGAGCAAGCGCCTGATCCCGAAGCGATCGGCGAGGATCTCGAGGACTGCGGCAAGGTCGATCGTCTCGTCTTCGGCGACGATGTAGGAGATGCCGTCGGCGGCGAGCTCCGCCAGATGCGTGTCCGCCACATCGCGGCCGAGAACCATGATGATCGGCGCGCCGTAGGTCTCAGGGCTCGTCCAGTGGAGTGTGCCATCCTGATCGATCAGGATGGCGTAATCAACGGCACCGGTACGGGCGACGTGGACCGGCCTTCCGACCCCGCCATGATCGCTCGGTGGATGGGGCTCGCCATCCGCGAACTCTTCACCGACCGCGCGCCCGGCGATCCAGGCATCACATTCGAGCTCCTCGTGCACCCGGTCATATTCGGCAACCAGATCGTCCGACGAGCGGCCCGTCGACGGGCTCTACTGATCGACGACGAGCTGACCGTCGAGCGGGCTCATCATGTGGCAGATGACGTAAGGCTTCATGTTTCCTCTCCTGAAGGGGCAGCACCGCGCATCAGCAGCACCGAGATTGTCATGATCCCCAACCCGCCCGCCGCCAGCGCGGCACCCACGAGGCCGGTCGACGCCCAGCCGTAACCGGCTGCGATCGCGAGCCCGCCCGCCCACGCGCCGATCGCGTTGGACAGGTTGAAAGCCGAATGGTTCATCGCGGCGACCGAGGACTGCGCGTGGCGTGCAACGTCCATAAGCCGCGCCTGAAGCGCAGGCACGAGCGCCAAGCGGATGCCGATCATGAAGAGCGACGCGCCGGTCAGGATCGGGTTGGGTGCGGCGAGAAAGAAGAGCGCGAGGAACACGATGTTCCAGACGATGATGCCGACAATCGACGGGATCAGCGCCCGGTCCGCGAGCCACCCGCCGGTGATTTGCCGACGATCATGCCCAGGCCCCACAGCGCGAGGAACAGAGGCACCGTGCCCTTGGCTACGCCGGTTTCCTGAACAAGGGTTGGCGTGATGTAGCTGTAGACAGCGAACATGCCGCCGAAGCCGATCGTCGCAACCGCGAGCGTCAACCAGATCTGCGGGCGGGGGAAGGCCGACAGCTCGCGCCGTGGACTTGCGTCCTCGTCCGCTTCGATCACGGGAATAAGAATGCGGCAGCATCACCAAAAGCAAGGCACCGCCAACGGCGACTTGTCCGAAAGCCGACCGCCAGCCAAAGCTCTGGCCGAGCCACGTCATCAGCGGCACGCCGACGAGGTTCGCAGCGGCAAGCCCCAAGATGACGCGGCCAATCGCCTGCGCTGGGAGGGCGGCGCCATGGCTGCCGCGACGATCGAGGCCGTCCCGTAATAGGCGCCATGGGGGAGCCCCGCAACGAAGCGCGCAGCCGCGATGCCGAGATAGTCCGGAGTGACCGCGGAGGCGAGATTGCCCACCAGTACGATCGCGGCGAGCAGCAGGAGCAGGTTGCGCTTCTCCATGCGCGACGTCGCAACGGCAAGGACCGGCGCGCCGATAACGACGCCGAGCGCATAGGCGCTGATGAATTGCCTGCCTGTGGGATGGAGACGCCGGCCGACTGCGCCATGCCCGGCAGAAGTCCCATTGCGGCGAACTCGCCGGTTCTGATAAAGAGGCCACCCAGACCGAGCGCGATCTGCGCGAGCGCCACGCCGGGGCGGCGACAACCTTGTCCTGTATCATGATCCTTGTCTTTCTCGTGCTGCCCGGATCACAGACCAAGCATGTCCCGGGTTTGCGCGACTGAAGCCACTCGCGTCCCATGGCGCGTGACAGATTGGCGATGAACTGGATAACGGCGCCATTATCCGGGCAGCCGAGTTCCGGCCAACCATAGTCGCCGAGGCCGGCCGAGACGTGGCCGTCGCGCTCGATTGCGAGCGCGGCTTGACTGGTCACGTTCCCGATCTTGTTCGAGACGGACCATTCGAGCGGTCCGCCGGGAAGGAAGCGAAGATGCGCCTCCAGGCCGTCGATAGTGCCCGGGTCGCCGCCCAAAATACCGCCACCCGTCAACTCGAAGACGAGCCAGGCAGGGGCGTCGACGAGGCCAATCTCACGAAGTGCCTCGAACATACGCGTGAAGGGGACAGCCCAACTGACGAACTGCGGTTTGACGCCAAGCGTGCGCAGCCGTTCGGCGAAGAAGCGCAGCGTCCCGGTGCGGTTCACATAGGTCCGGTCGCCGGAGCGGAACCCGCCGTCCTCGAAGCGGTCGATGTTGGTGCTGCCGCTATCAATCGGCGCGATATCGGAACGTGTGGCGGGATCGCCCGCCAGCGCCTGGATATGCCTGATCCGACCCTCATCCTGCCCGCCCGCAGTGATCTGACCGAGCGTTGGATAGACCAGGATATCGCACCGCTCGCGGACGGCGCGGATCGCCGCTGCATAGGTTTCGGCACGGTGGTCGGGTGAGCCATCGTCGTGACGTGCGTGGAAATGGACGACGCTGGCGCCCGCCCCGCAAGCACGCGCCGCAGCTTCGCCGATCTCCATTGGCGAGAACGGGATGTGCCTGTTCTCGCTGCGCGGCGTGTACTCGTTGATCCGAGCCTCGATGATGAGCGGTTTGCGCGCCATCGCTGGTGGCCTACTTCTTGTCGGTCCAGCGATGCTGCGGCTGATAGCCGAGCACTCGCTTGGCCTTCTCGTTGGAGATGACCGCCTCGTTGCCGCTGAATGCCTTGCGGCGCTCGATATTCGGAAAATGCTTGTCGAGCAGCTCGGTGGTCGGCGTCCGCATCACCGTCTCATCGTTGGTGATGAAAAACTCGTCCTTGCCGCGGACATCATGTTCGATCGCCAGCGCAACCGCCTGAGCTACGTCGCGATTGTCGATGTAGGTCCAGAAATTCCAGAGACGCTTGGCGGAGTCGTCCTGCCACTCCTCGAACCCCTCATACTCCTCGGGGTTCATGACATTGGAGAGGCGAAGGCAAGTGATGCGCATCTCGGGATCGTTGAGACAGAACTGGCGTGCCATCTCCTCACCGAGCACTTTAGTCAGCGAATAGACGTTGTAGCCCCGCATCGGATAGGATTCGTCGACGGGGACGTAGGGAGCGGCGGTCTTATCGTAGGGTATGCCAGTGGCGACCTCGCTCGCGCTCCAGATGACGTTCTTGATGCCGAGACGGCGCGCGGACTCGAACACGTTATAGGTCACCATCATGTTGATGCGCAGCTCTTCGGCATCCGGCTTCATGCGCGGGTGGGGCATGCTGGCCAGATGCACGATCGCGTCGAATGCCTTGGGCTCCGCGCGAGCATAAGTATCGGCGCCGATCGACGATAGAGCGTCGAGCGCTTGGCCGAAGTCGGTGAGGTCGGCGCGAATCGCGGATTCCTTCGGATCGGATGGCGCGATGTCGTCGATAAGGAAAACCTCATAGCTCTTGTCCCGCAGATAGGGGACGAGGACCTTGCCGATCTTACCGAGTGCGCCGGTGACGGCGACACGCTTGCCGTTAGCCATTGTCTATCTCCGAGTGTGCTCGGGGCCGGAATGTCGTTCCGGAGTCCACAACCCGTTAGAATGGCATCCGATGCGAAAATTGCGCTCACCACGCTGTGCGATCTGGCTCACACACCGCATGGCCACGTGGCGCTTTGATTCGCGAGGGCGCCCCATCACATGCGTGGCGGTCCATCGACCCTAGGAAGGGAATTGTGGGTTAGGGATTGTGCTTTCTTGATCATTGGACTGTTGAGCGCCGCTGCACAATGGGTCGTACCGCCAGGTTTTTGACCTGGATTTGCGTCGCAAATGGCGAGATTTGTCTGCCGCCCTGGAATTCGTGCGATATCCAGCTCCAAGTGCATGATCTGGCAATCGAGGCTCGATGAAATTTGTTTAAAGCAAGCTAGTACAACGAGCCGCGAGCGATTGACGGTCTCAGGTGGCGCGCATTAATGTATGCATTAAGGGACGCAAAGATCCTGTCGTTGCATTTGGGCGCGGCCCATTCTTGGGAGGGATCACCATGTCTAGCCTGATTAAAAACCTTAGCGCTGCGATAGCTGCTTCTGTCGCAATCATGGGCTTGGCCATAGGCCCGTCGACGGCGGCGGATGTTGCTGCGGCATTGAAGGAGATCGAGGAGCATCCCGCGTCCGGTCCGCACGGGGAAAAGCCCGTTCTCGCCAGCGATCTGGGGCTAACCACGGAGGAGATCGCAAAGATCAAGTCGATGAATGCGACTGCGGCCATCGTCATGCACTACACGGCCTCCGATTGGGCGAAGGCGCAGATGGCGGGCCAAAAGGCTGCTCTCGATATGCTCGGAATCAAGATCATCGCTGTCACGGATGCCGGCTACAAAGCCGAGCAACAGGTCTCCGACATTGAGACGGTCATGGCCCGCAAACCGAACGTGATGATTAGCGTTCCTGCTGAGCAAAACGGCACGGCAGCCGCGTACAAGCGTGCGGCGGCTTCCGGCATCAAGATCGTGTTTCTCGACCAGACCGGCGCCGGAATGTCCCCTGGGACGGAGTATGTGAGCCTCGTGTCTTCCGACAATCGAGGCATGGGCAAGGCTGCGGCGCTGCTTATGGCGCAGGCCCTGAACGGAAAGGGCAATATTGGATTGCTTCCGCACGCTTCCGACCTGTTCGCGACCGTCGAGCGCGTCATGGGGTTCAAGGAGGCGATCAAAGCCTACCCTGACATCAAGATCGTGGCCGAGCAGGGCGTCGGTGGCCCTGACTTTTCCGGTGAGTCCGAGCGTATCGCCTCCGGGATGCTGACCGCCCATCCTGAACTGAACGGGATTTGGGCTGTCTGGGATGTGCCGACAGAAGGCGTGCTCGCTGCGGCGCGCACCAGCGGACGCGGGCCAAAGGATCTCGTAATCACGACCTGCGATCTTGGCGTGAATATCGCTATCGACATGGCGAAGAACGGTTACGTGAAGGGGACGGGATCGCAGCGGCCGTACGGCGCAGGCTATGCGGAAGGCATTTTGGCGGGCTATGCCCTGCTCGGCAAGTCAGCGCCGCCCTATGTCGTGCTTCCCGCACTGGCGGTGACCAAGCAGAACTTGATTGCCGGCTGGCCATTGTCCAATGGGACGCCGCCGCCCCAGGTGGTGACGGACGCCTTGAAGTAGGACCGGTGGGCCCGGGAGTTCGTCTCCATATGTGAGCTATGGGTCATGATCGAAGCCAGCAACGCGGTCGAGATGACCGGCATCAAGAAGTCGTTCGGAGGGCTGCACGTCCTCCGCGGCGTCAACTTCGCGGTCAAGCAGGGAACGGTCCACGCGCTGATGGGTGAGAATGGCGCCGGAAAGTCGACGCTGCTCAAGATACTTCAGGGAATTCTGACGCCGACCGAAGGCTCGATAACCGTTTTCGGTCGGCAGATGAATAGCTTTAGTGCCGCGACATCCCGCGCGTTCGGTATCGGGATGATATTTCAGGAGCTCAGCCTGATCCCAAGTCTGACCGTCGCCCAGAACATCTTTCTGGCTCGAGAGCCGAGAAAATTCGGGCTTTTCGTCGACGATCGTACGGCGTGGGACCGATCGAGGGTGATCATGTCCGAACTGGGCATGGATGTGGATCCGGCGACGCCTGTTCAGAAGCTCAGCACTGGCCAGATGCAAATGGTCGAGATCGCGAAAGCGATCTCGCAAGACGCTCGCATCCTTATTTTGGATGAGCCGACATCCGCGTTGACCGGCGTCGAGGTCGAGCGTCTCTTTTCTCTTCTTAAACGGCTGTCCGCGGATGGGGTCGCGATCGTCTACGTGTCGCATCGGATGGACGAGATATTCGAGATCGCCGAGGAAGTGACCATCCTCAGGGATGGTCGGAACGTCGCGACCGCTCCATTGCGTCAGTTGGAAATCCAGGACGTCGTCGAGCATATGATCGGCAAGCGGGTTGGAAGTTTCAGTTGGCGGCCGCGTTCGGTCGACCGCACGCGTAGCCCGGCTCTCGAGGTTCGATCGGTATCCGGGGCGAATAAGCCGATAAACGCCTCTTTCGAAGTTCATGCCGGTGAAGTGCTCGGCATTGCAGGGCTGTTGGGTTCCGGCCGCAGCGAACTGGCTCGGGTCATGTTTGGTATTGATGCAATGACCTCGGGCGAA
Organism: Bradyrhizobium jicamae; assembly: GCF_018130695.1. Classification (GTDB taxonomy): domain Bacteria; phylum Pseudomonadota; class Alphaproteobacteria; order Rhizobiales; family Xanthobacteraceae; genus Bradyrhizobium; species Bradyrhizobium jicamae_B. Next base: position 129,139 of record NZ_JAFCJX010000019.1, read on the forward strand.
ATTCGAGTGAAAGGCCAAGCTGTCAGAATTCGCAGTCCACGTGAAGCGATGGAAGCTGGAATCGCCCTCATACCTGAAAGCAGGGCTCGCGAAGGCCTGATCGCAGCGCACATCATACGCACAAATCTCAGTCTACCCCGGTTGGGCGACCTTACTCGTGGACCGTTCCTCGACGGCACGAAGGAAGCCGCTTCTGCGACTGGCTTGATCCAGCGACTGCGCATCAAGGCAACTTCTAGCTCGGTCCCGGTGCGAACACTCTCGGGCGGCAACCAGCAGAAGGTTGTGCTGGGGAAATGGTTGGCCATGAACCCCGAGATACTCATCCTGGACGAACCCACGGCGGGCATCGACATCGGCAGCAAGACGGAAATCGTCGATCTCATCCGCGAACTTGCGGATGAGGGACGAGCCATCATCATCATTTCTTCCGAGCTCGCCGAACTTCTGGCGGTTAGCGATCGAGTGCTCATCATGAGCGACGGACGCATTGCCCGCGAGGTGTCCAGGGAAGAGATTTCCGTGGCGGCCGGCGAGCCGAACGGAAGTGCAGACGAAGGAGTGCAGATCGCCAAGGCGGAGCACAACCTTCAAGTCCTTATCCAGGAGGTGCGGCTCAATGCTCCGGCGTACTGATGGAAGTGGAACTGCGGCGACCCAGCGAGGTCCGCTGGCTATAACGAGAGGCGGTTCCATTGTCTCGGACTGGCGACAATACGTCGTCTATATCGGGTTCGCGCTGATTTTCGTGATCTTCGCGATTACGCTGAGTGATCGCGGCTTCCTGTCAGCCAATAATCTACTCAACATCGCACGACAAACCGCGATCATCGCCATCATGGCGATGGCCATGACCTTCGTGTTGTGCGCCGGGGAGATCGATTTGTCGGTTGGAGCCATTGCAGGCCTGGCTTCAGTGACCTCTGGCCTCGCTCTTAGCCGTTACGGGCTTGCACCTGCCATTGCGGCCGGACTCTGTACCGGTCTCCTTGTGGGAGCCGTGAATGGAAGCTTGACCGCCTGGATCGGCATTCCTTCGTTTCTGGTCACGTTAGGTATGATGGGCTTTGCCCGTGGGCTTGGCATGTGGATGAGCGGAACCTCTCCCGTGCCGGTGATCGATGACACCTTCATCGCCGTTTTCGGATCAGGGAATATCGGCCCGGTCCCAATCCTTGTATTGTGGGTCGTGATCCTCGGCGCGCTGGCTCATACGGCCCTGCGAAAGACCCCCTTCGGACGAAAGATCCTGGCCACCGGCGGTGGTGAGACCGCAGCGCGCTACAGCGGCATCAGGACAAGAACCGTCAAGTTTCAGGCGCTTCTGCTGACCGCCACGGCGGCTTCCGTCGCCGGTATGCTTTACGCGGGACGCCTGCACTCGGGGCGCTTCCAGTTGGGCGAGGGCGATGAACTGTCGGTTATCGCCGCCGTCGTTCTTGGCGGCACCAGCCTGTTCGGCGGAGCCGGAACGGTCATCGGATCAATCGTTGGGGCGCTGCTGATCGGCGTTATCAACAATGGTCTTATTCTGCTTGGGCTCGACTTTAGTCAGCAGCTCATGGCGCGGGGCGTTCTCATAGTTCTGGCGGTGGCCTTGGGCCGCAGCCAGCGCGCGTGACTGAGCAGAAACTCCAAAAAAGAAGGGCTATCGCATGACCTTGGTCATCGTCACTGGTGGAAGCGGCAAGCTCGGCCGAGCTTGCGTAAAGGATCTCTTGGATCACGGCTACAACGTGGTCAACGCGGATGTCGCACCTCCTGCGGTGGACCTTTGTCCTTTCGTGCAGGTCAATCTCACGGATCTCGACCGCACGATAGAGCTGCTTTCCGGCATGGAATGGTATCACAATCGCGGAGTGGACGCAGTCGTTCACCTCGCTGCCGTTCCAATGCCCGGAGTTGTGGCTATCAGCGAGGTATTCGGTATCAATACGGCCAGTACGTATAATGTCTTTGAGGCGGCGCGGCGCCTTGGCATACGCAATGTGGTCTGGGCCTCAAGCGAGACCTTGCTCGGTCTGCCATACAAGGATCCGCCGCCATATCTTCCAGTCGACGAAGACTATCCGGCGAGGCCTGAGACGGCTTACTCGCTCTCCAAAGCGGTCGGCGAAGAAATTGCACGTCAGTTTTGCCGGTGGGATCCCCTGCTGAAGATTGCGTGCCTGCGGTTTTCGAACGTGATGGATCCGGCCGAATACGCGCAATTTCCGTCCTTCGATCCGGAAGATCGAAAGTTCAATCTGTTCGGTTACATCGATGCACGTGATGGGGCTCAGGCCATTCGATTATCGCTGGAGGCGGATATGAAGGGGGCAGAAGTCTTCGTAATTGCCAATTCCGACACGGTATCGCCGACGTCGAGTGTCGAGCTCGCACAGAAATATTTTCCTGGCGTACCGTTCAAGAGGAAGATTAGCGGACATGAGACGCTGCTTTCCATAGACAAGGCACGTCGAGTGCTCGGCTATTCGCCGGAGCATAGTTGGCGGCCGGCTCAAAAATAAGGGTCAGACAAGAACTTCTCGTTCAAAAAGTCGGGGCGCCGCTTTTGACTGAGATGAAATGGGGTCACCTATCCACCCAACCATTTCGTTTGTAGCCTTGTGCTGGCACGCCGTAGCCTTCCGACGTCCAGCCTAAACTAACAAACCGCGTTCATTGGGAGGAGCAAATGGAGTCAAGAAAGACTCGTTCGCAAATGAGGCGCCGGGATCTCGTCAAGGGAGCGGCCTTGGTGGGCGGTGCGGCGTTGACCGAGGTGGTTGCTACGCGCAGCGAAGCCAAGGAACCGAAGTCCGATAAGCAGGTTCCGTCGTATTATCGGTTTGCGTTGGGGGAAGCACAGGTCACTGTCGTATCGGACGGACCGCTGCCCCTTGGAGACCCGAGCGAAAGCTTTCTGGGGGTGCCGAAGGAGGAAGTCGTGCGGATGCTCGACAAGAGCTTCCTTCCGACAAAGGAGGTCGTGCTCGAGCAGAATGCGCCGGTTGTCAACTTTGGAAACAAGCTGGTCCTGTTTGACACCGGAATGGGATCACTCAAGCAGTTCGGGCCGACCACGGGGCGCCTGAGGAGCAGCCTCGCCGCTGCCGGAATTGCTCTTGAGGACATCGACGCGGTCGTCTGTTCGCACGCGCACTGGGATCACATCGGTGGTATCTGGGGGGACGATAACAAGCCGACCTTCCCGAACGCACAGATCTACATCAGCCAGACCGACTACGACTTTTGGACTGACAAGAGCAAGCTCGGCGGTGATCTCGATGGTCTGGTCAAGGCGGCGATCCATAACCTGCCGCCCGTGCGCGATCGCATCGTTTTCTTCAACGACGGCGAGCAGCTTCTGCCGGGAGTTCATGCGATTGCATCGCCCGGTCACACACTCGGTCATCACTGCTTCATGATCGAGTCGGCGGGGAAGTCGTTTTGCTATGTCGGGGATCTGACACACCATCCCGTGCTGCTGTTCGAAAAACCTCGAATGGAGTTTCTGTTCGACACGGATTCCAAGCTGTCGGTGAAATCACGTGTGAGAGTGCTCGATATGTTGGCCGCCAACAGGACGCCGCTGATGTCATATCACTTCCCTTGGCCCGGCCTTGGCCACGTAGGGAAGGATGGTGACGGCTTCCGCTATTATCCTGAGCCAATGCACATGTCGTCTCTTTAGCTTGCGGGTAGGTCAAGTCGGGCACCGCCAGACATTGACCGGACCTATCAGCGGAGCTCAGCCGCCGGTCTAATGGCGCCTGACAAGTTGGTCGGTGATACCGACCGAACAAGCGCGCAAGCGCTCCTCCCGAGACTGGCCCGGCCCTAGAGGTCGGGCCCTTTTTTAGAATGAGTATTGAAATGACCGATCGACGCCTTCTCCTTCGCGCCGTTCTAGATGCTGCGATCGCCGCCGCCCATCCCAACGTCATACTGGTGCCTCATCTTCCGGCAGCTCCGGAGGGCCGTTTGATCTGTCTCGCAGCCGGCAAGGGGGCCGCCGCCATGGCCGCAGCGGCCGAGCGGCACTACCTGGATGTGTTCAAGTTTGATCCGGATCGACTGATCGGCATTGCGACGACCCGGCACGGTCATGGCGTGCCGACGAGATGCATCGAAGTCGTTGAGGCCGGCCATCCGATGCCAGACGAGGCAGGACTGGAGAGTACGGAAAGGACGCTGCGACTCGCCCAGAGTGCCCGAGAGGAAGACTTGGTCTTGGTGTTGCTGTCCGGTGGCGGCTCCGCCAACTGGATCGCTCCTGTTGACGGCATTACCTTCGTTCAGAAGCAGCAACTGACGCGTTCATTGTTGCGCTCCGGCGCACGCATCGACGAGATTAACATCGTCCGCAAACACCTGTCGCATATCAAAGGTGGACGCCTCGCGCGTGCCAGCAGGCGGGCTGAGGTCGTGGCGCTTGCAATCTCCGACGTGCCATTCGACGATCCGTCTTCAATCGCGTCCGGACCGACCGTACCGGATCAGACGACGCTCGCGGATGCGCGAGCGGTAATCGAGAAATACGACCTCCTGCCAGATGACGCGATTCGTCGTGCCCTCAGTGATCCGCAAAACGAGAGCTGTAAGCCTAATGATCCGTGTTTCGCCAGGACGCGCCTGGAGCTAATCGCAAGGCCACGAGATTCGCTGGCTGCAGCGATTGCTGCAGCAAGGAAAGCTGGTTACGAGATCATCGATCTCGGAGCTGATCTTGAAGGTGAGGCGCGTGATGTCGCGGCCAATCATGCGCGCCTGGCGCTACAAGCTCGGTTGGAACGAAAGCGCGTCGCCATAGTGTCGGGTGGGGAGCTAACGGTCAGCGTTCGCGGCAATGGGCTCGGCGGACCCAATCAGGAGTATGCACTCGCGTTAGCCATCGGGCTCAACGGCGAGAGTGGCATCGCAGCTCTTGCTGCAGATACCGATGGTGCAGATGGCGGCAGCGGAGCCGCGTCAGATCCTGCCGGCGCCATCATTGACGAGCGGACCCTTAGTAGGGCCAAATCGCGAGGCCTCGACGCTCGGTCGTATCTCGGCAACAATGATGCAAGCGCCTTCTTCGCAGAGACTGGCGATCTGCTGCAGACGGGTCCAACGTTGACGAATGTCAATGATCTGCGGGTAATCCTGGTGGAGTAGCCGCTGCCGTCGCCTGGCCCATTCGGAGCGGAACGGCATGCGATCATCCGCGCGTTCGACGTGCCCCTACGTTTCAGTCTCGCGTAAAGCCTGCGACATCCATTTCCGGAACGTGGCGATCTTCGGTACGTTGGTGCGAGAGCGGCGGTATACCAGGCTGTGACACAGCATACGAGCGCCATTCGGTCCGAAAGGCATGACCAGGCGACCGCTTTCGAGCTCGCGTTGGACTAGCAGTCGGCTCTCCAAACAAACACCGAGGCCGTCAACGGCGGTGCTGATGGCCATGAAAGAGCGGTCAAAACGAGGGCCGCGCTCTAGATCCAGCTCGAGCTTTGCGTCATCCGCCCAGTGCTTCCATCGGTAGAGGTTGACCTCGGAGTGGATCAAGACGTGCTTCTTTATGTCGCCCGGCGTCCGAATCCGCGATGCGCCTTTCATGAGCTTGGGTGAGCACAACACGACGATCGTCTCGAGCGGGAAGGAATCAACCCCGAGGTAAGCTGCAGGCACGAAGGTGCCGTATCGAATATCGATGTCGACGGCATCGCCTCCGAGATCGGCAGCGTCGCCCGACGCATTCAATCTCAAATCAATTTCCGGATTGAGCGCGCCGAATCTGGAGAGCCGTGGCATCAGCCACTGGCTCGCAAAACTCGGGACCGAATGTATCGTCAGGATGTCGCTTTTGCCTTTTCTCGCGACAGTCTGGCTTGCGGCTTCAATTCGCCCGAGCGCCTCGGATACTTCGTCGGCATACCTTCGACCGACGTCGGTCAGCATGACCGCGCGGTTGATTCGATGAAAGAGCTGTACGCCCAAAGTGGTTTCCAGTGATCTGATTTGGTGGCTCACGGCGGAGGGCGTCACCATTAATTCGTCCGCGGCGCGAAGGAAGGAGCCAAGACGCGCGGCGGCTTCGAAAATCTGAATGGCGCGCAAGTGGAGCAGGTGGGTCATGGTTCACATGAATACAGATCATCTAACTTGGACTTTAATTCCTTTGTTGGGGCCGGGCAAGGTTACTAGGCTCAAGCGATAGAGAATGCGGACAGACAACCGCAAGATCCGGAGGTACGCCCACTGTGCTCTCATTGCGAGAGTCCTCCGCTCCTTCTTGCTCGGTCAGCGCTCCCTTCGCGAAGGCAGGGAGGCCGCGTGCTCGAAAGGAATACGAAGGGACACCATTGCGATATGAGCATGACGCGGGACAGCAAGAGCACGGATCCATCCAAGGCAATCAACATCGGGTTTATCGGCCTCGGATCCATGGGCTCAAGGATGGCCGCGCATCTCTGCGCTCGCGGCTATCGCGTGAGGGGATACGACGTCAGAGCCGAAGCTCGCGCCGCTTTCGAAAAGGACGGAGGTATCTGGGCCGATGCGGCGAAGGATACCGCGCTGGGAGCGGATTTTCTCGTGCTCATGGTGGTGAACGTTGCCCAGGCGGAGCAGTTGCTGTTTGAGGCGGGCGTTCTTGATGCTCTGCCAAAAGAAGGCGGCGTTGTGCTCATGGCGACCTGTCCAGCGGCGGACGTCGAAAGAATATCAAAGGCGGTCGCCAAAACCGGCCGCAGCTTCGTCGATGCTCCCGTGTCCGGAGGAGTCGCGGGTGCCGCCTCAGCTACGCTCACCATCATGGCGGCTTGCAGTAACGAAACGTTTTCTCGCGCGGAGCCGCTTCTTCAGGCGATGGGAGACAAGGTGCATCATGTCGGGTCGAGTCCTGGGCAGGGGGCGCTGGTAAAGACAATCAACCAGCTCCTGTGCGGCGTGCATCTGGCGGCAGCTGCAGAAGCGGTCTCGCTCGGTGCGCAGGCCGACATAGATCCTCAGATACTGATCAACATCTTCTCTGAATCCTCGGCGTCCAGCTGGATGCTGCGCGACAGGGGCTCCCGCATGATCGCGGGCGAACCTCAGGTGACGAGCGCCATCGATATCTTCGTCAAGGACCTCGGAATCGTCCTGGATGCCGGCCTGCGTCTGAAAGCGCCGACCCCGCTGGCGTCGATCGCACAGCAGATGTTCTTGGCGGTTTCAGGCCAAGGCTTTGGCCAGGTCGACGACAGTCAGGTCGTAAGAGCGTATCGCGCAATGACCGGCATGTCGGGAAGGTGAGATGATGCGCCAAACAAACAGTCAGTTCGCCGATCTGACCGACGTTTCGCTGCATTACTTGACCGCCGGCAAGGGCGATCCCGTGGTTCTCCTGCACGGGATCCCTCAGTCCTCGCATGAATGGCGGTTCGTCATGCCACGGCTCGCCGAGCGATATTTCGTGATCGCTCCTGACCTTCGTGGACTGGGAGACTCGACTCGTCCGCCATGGGGGTACGACAAGAAGACCGTAGCCGAGGACATCTGGCAGCTTGTCAACGGCCACTTGGGAATAAAGCGCTTTCATCTTGTCGGCCACGACTGGGGCGGGCCGGTCGCGTTCTCGCTCGCTGCACATCACCCGGAGGCGGTCTCGAAGCTCGCGATTCTAGACGTGACGATTCCGGGCGATGGCGGGGAGATGTCGCAGGGCGGGCGGCGATGGCATCACCCCTTCTATCGCACGCCGGATCTTCCGGAGGCACTCTGCGCGGGGCGTGAGGAACTGGTGCTCAACTGGTTCTTCGAGAACTACGGCCATCGCGCGAATTGCCTCTCGGAGGACGACAAGCAGGAATATTACCGGACCTACAGGAAGCTCGGGGCGTTTCGGGCAATGTTCGGCTACTACCGGGCGTTTGCTCAGGATGTCGCGGACAATCAGGCGATATTGGCATCGCAAGGCAAGCTCAAGATGCCGGTTTTGGCGCTGGGCGGCGAGAAGGCATTCGGACGCGGGCTCGAGACCATCGAGTCGCTAAAGCGTGTCGCTGAAACTGTGCGGGGCGGCACGATCCCGGACAGCGGACATTGGGTGGCCGAAGAGGCGCCGGAATTCATCTCCGAGGCGTTATTGGGCTTCTTTGCAGAGAAGGAATAGGCGCAGGCGTTCGCCCGCGCAGAAATCGACCAAAAGAAAATACCAGTAACATTGTGGAGGAGGAGACGATGAGAAAGTTGTCACGACGCGGCGTGCTTCACGGGGGCGTTGGTATTGCACTTGGTCTTGCATATCCCTCGATTGTCAGGGCCGAGCCGCAGTTCAAGTTGAAGTTCGCCAATATCATGCCGAAGGATCATCCGCTCAACACGCGGATGACGGAGGCGGCCGAGACGATCCTGGAGCTGACCGACGGACGTGTCGCAATCGATGTCTTTCCGAACAGTCAGCTTGGCACCGACGCAGATATGCTGAGCCAGCTGCGGTCGGGCGCGATCGAGTTCTTCGCTTCATCGGGCCTGATTGTAGCCACCCTTGTGCCGGTCGCCGCGATCACCGGAATCGGATTTGCCTTCGCGGACTATTCCCAGGTCTGGAATGCCGTCGACGGTCCTCTTGGAAAACACATCGTCGCGAGCTTCGCCAAGTCGAATATCGTTGCCTTCGAGAAGATGTGGGACAACGGCTTTCGGCAAACGACCGCGGCCAAGAGCCCGATCAAGACGCCCGATGATCTAAAGGGCTTCAAGATCAGGGTGCCGCCGAGTCCGTTGTGGACGTCGCTGTTCAAATCCCTCGGCGCGTCGCCGACCTCGATTCCGTGGGGCGAGACCTATTCCGCGCTCCAGACCAAGGTGGCCGACGGCCTCGAAAATCCGTTGGCGGGAATCTACTTCGCCAAGATGTACGAGGTCCAGAAGTACCTCTCCGAAACCAACCACATGTGGGACGGCTTCTGGTTCCTGGCAAACAAGCGGGCGTTTGACGGTATCCCGGCCTCGGACCGCGATGTCGTCGTCAAGACGGTCAACGAGGCTGCAGTCAAGCAGCGCGCCGACGTTGCGGCGCTCAACAACTCGCTCCAGGGCGAATTGAGCACGAAGGGCCTGGAGTTCATCAAGGTCGATACGGCCGCGTTCCGCTCCAAGCTGCAGCAGTCCGGCTTCTACGGCGAATGGAAGGCCAAGTACGGGGACGAAGCCTGGTCTCTTCTCGAGGCAGCGAGCGGGAAGCTGAGCTGAGGGCACGATGGCGGTGACCGACGAACCAGTGATGATCGGCGTTCGGCCGGGTCTTGGCCCAAGGCTGATAGCTTGCCTGATATCTCTCACCGAACTGTTCGCGGCCGCCGTCGTTGCGGTCGAAGTCGGAGTGTTGTCGATCGGCGTGATTGCCCGGTATGTCTTTCACGCGCCGATCGTCTGGACCGACGAACTCGCTCAGATCCTGTTCGTGTGGCTGTCCATGCTCGGCTCCGCCATCGCGCTGCACCGCGGCCAGCACATGCGCATGACGGCCCTTGTCGATCGTTTCGGCCCTTCGGCGCGGGCAAGCTGCGAAACGGTGGCGTTGTTGGCTTGCGTCGCCTTCATGGTCCTCATGCTCTGGCCGGCGATCGACTACGCGCATGAGGAGTCGTTTGTGATTACGCCGGCGCTGGAGTTGCCGGGATCGATACGCGCAGCGGCGCTGCCTGTCGGCCTCGTCCTGATGGTCGTTTTCGCGCTCGCAAAGGTCGGTTCGATTGCACGACAGCGGTTGGTGACCGCCTTTTGCCTGGTGGCCGGCCTCACTGCGCTCGTGTGGTTGTCTCGCGGCTTCTTCCTGGGCCTCGGAAACCTCAACCTCGTACTGTTCTTCGTGGGCCTGGTCGGCGTGGCCGTGTTCCTCGGCGTGCCCATCGCATTTGCGTTCGGCACGGCTGCACTCGGATATATCGGCCTTGCAACCAATTCGCCCGTTCTGACGATTGCCGGGCGGATGGACGAAGGAATGTCGCATCTGATCCTGCTCGCCGTTCCGCTCTTCGTGTTCCTTGGATACCTGATGGAACTCACAGGGATGGCGAAGGCGATGGTCGACTTCCTTGCTGCATTGCTCGGGCACGTCAGAGGCGGGTTGAGCTATGTGTTGATCGGCGCGATGTACTTGGTTTCCGGTATCTCCGGTTCGAAGACCGCGGACATGGCTGCCGTCGCACCCTCGCTGCTGCCCGAAATGAGGAAGCGGGGGCAAAAGAGCGGCGAGCTCGTCGCCTTGCTCGCCGCGACCGGCGCCCAGACCGAGACCATCCCGCCCAGCCTCGTGTTGATCACGATCGGCTCGGTAACCAGCGTGTCGATCGCGGCGCTCTTTACAGGGGGCTTGGTACCGGCGGTCGTCCTCGGTCTCTTCCTGGCGATGGTCGTTTGGTGGAGGAACAGGCGAGAGGATCTCTCGCACATCTCGAAGCCGCCGCGGCGGGATGTTCTCCGCGCGTTTCTCTTCGCGCTCCCGGCGCTCGCGCTTCCGTTCATCATCAGAGCGGCAGTCGTCGAGGGCGTGGCCACGGCCACGGAAGTCTCGACCATCGGTATCGCATACTCGGTCATCGTTGGACTTTTGATCTATCGCCGGTGCGACTGGTCGAAAGTTCCAAAGATGCTGATCGACACGGCCGCGCTGTCGGGCGCCATTTTGTTCATCATCGGTGCCGCGACAACCGTCGCCTGGTGTTTGACGCAGTCGGGGTTTTCGCGCGATCTCGCAAAGGTCATGGCGTCGCTTCCCGGCGGCGGCCCGACCTTCATGGCCGTGTCGATCCTGATGTTCATCGTCCTGGGGAGCGTGCTGGAGGGAATACCGGCGCTCGTGCTTTTCGCTCCTCTTATGTTCCCGATCGCGAAGGTGGTCGGGCTTCACGAGGTGCACTATGCGATGGTGATCATCCTAGCGATGGGAATGGGACTCTTCCTTCCGCCATTCGGGGTCGGCTATTACGCAGCTTGCGCGATCGGTCGCGCCGATCCGGCGGAAGGCATTCGTCCCTTGATGGGATACATGCTGGCGCTGCTTGCCGGCCTCGTCGTGGTCGCGTTCATCCCCTGGCTCTCGATCGGCTTTCTCTAGCGCCTCAGCCTCGCACGATCTGATCGGACGGCGAAGAAACAATCACAGACGTGAACACACAAGGGTTAAACATGACTATCGTGCCCCAAACACCCGTATCTCGAGATCAAGACCTGGAGCGGGCGATGGCCAATGCAATCAGGATGCTCTCTCTCGACGCCATCGAGAATGCCAGCGACGGTCATCCTGGTGCACCGCTTGGTTGTTCCGAGATCGCTACCGTCCCTTTCACGCGCCATCTCAAGTTCAACCCCGCCGATCCGACCTGGATCGATCGCGACAGATTCATCCTGAGCAACGGTCATGGATCGATGTTGCTCTATTCGTTGCTGTACCTGAGCGGGTACGAGGCGATCGACATCGAGCAGATCAAGCGCTTCCGTACGCTCGGCTCCATCTGTCATGGTCATCCGGAATATGCGGTCGAGCACGGTATCGAAGTCACCACCGGGCCTCTGGGGCAGGGATTCGCCAATGGCGTGGGTATGGCCATCGCCGAAGAATATCTGCGCCAGATGCTCGGCTCCGACCTGCTCGATCACTTCACTTATGTCATCGCGGGTGACGGTTGCCTGATGGAAGGGGTCGCCCAGGAAGCGCTCGCGCTGGCTGGCCATCTTCGTCTCGGAAAACTTGTCGTTCTCTGGGACGACAATTCGATGACCGACGACGGCAGTACGGACCTGTCGACCAGCGAAGATATTCGGACGCGCTTCCGGGCGGCGGGTTGGCAGGTCCTGGATGCGAACGGACACGATTTCGAATCGGTCGACGTCGCGATCGCGCACGCGAAATCCGATCCGAGGCCCAGCCTCATTGCATGCGCGACGGTGATCGGCCGCGGGTTCCCGCGGCTCGAGGGAAAACGGGGCGCGCATGGCGGGCGCGTTTTCAAGGAGGATACGCAAGCCGCTCGCGAACGACTCGGCTGGACCAGCCCGCCCTTCGTTGTCCCTTCCGAGGTCCTGAACGGCTGGCGGAGCCTGGTTAGCGCGCGCAATACGGAACGGTACGATACCTGGAAGTCGCGGGTCTGCGAACTCGCGCCTGAGCGACGCGCGCTCTTGGAACGCCTGGCGCGCCGCACGATGCCTGCGGACTGGCAGGCTCCCTTGCGGCAATACAAGAAGTCCGCGCTTTCCTTGCCGGCCCAACCATCCATCCTGTCGTCCGGCGAGGCCGTGGCGACGTTGTTCGACGTATTTCCGGAATTGCTGAGCGGCGCGCCGGATCTCGAGGGGCCGACCTGTCACAAACGAGACCTGCAGGCGTTCACGGCGACTGAGCGCAGTGGGCGCTTTGTGCATTATGGCGTCCGCGAACACGCGATGGGATCGATCATGAACGGGATGGCCGCCCACGGCGGAATCATGCCGATCGGGGCGACCTATCTCGCCTTCTCCGATTACTTGCGGCCCGCCATCAGGATGGCAGCCCTGATGGGGTTGCCCGTCGTCTTCATCAACAGTCACGATTCCATCGGTATTGGGCAGAACGGCCCGACGCATCAGCCGGTCGAATTCCTGGCCTCACTAAGGGCCATCCCCAATATTCTGGTGCTCCGTCCCGCGGATGCCGTCGAGGTCGCGGAGTGTTGGGAGATGGCGCTGTCGCGGCGCGACGGTCCTTCGTCCTTCATCCTGTCGCGCCAAGCCCTGCGGTCGGTAAGGACCGCGCACTCGAACGAGAATTTGAGCGCGCGCGGTGGCTATGTTCTGGCCGAAGCCACAGGCGGGGCACCGCGGGTTACGCTGCTGGCGACCGGGTCCGAGGTCGCCGTCGCGCTCGACGCGAAGGGACTTCTCGAGAAGAAGCAGAACATTCCGACCGCTGTGGTATCGATGCCGTGCTGGGAAGCATTCGAGCAGCAAGAAGAGAGTTATCGACAAAGCGTTCTTGGAAAGGACGTGCTACGCGTAGGCATTGAGGCCGCCGTCCGGCTCGGGTGGGAGCGCTATATCGGAGACGCCGGCATCTTTGTCGGCATGTCAGGCTTTGGAGCCTCGGGGCCGGGCGAGGAACTGTTCCGCCATTTCGGGATTACGGCGGAGAACATTGTGACCAAGGTCCTGCAACGTCTTGAGTCCGGCAAGAAATCGTGAGGGCCGATCCGGCCGTCAGTTGAGCGCGACGCGGACGGCCGGGAAACGAGGCCAGCACACGATCGCGCCCGGCGAGGTTTGCCCGGCCGATCCTCCAGTTTCCCCGTGTGCCTCTCCTGCATGCAGGCTGTCTGTCGATCTACTGACCGGCAGCCCGGAGGCGCCTTTAGGTCGCATTCGTCCGACGGGTGAGGGGCGGTCAAGTCGCGTGGCCGGTCCGGCTGCGAGGCTTGACAGAAATAATGCATACATTAATAAATTCAAAGACGCGTTTGGCGGATTTGGGACCCTGGCCGCAGCTGAGGGAGCCGGTGATGAAGAGTTCGATCCAGAGAGTGAAGGCGATCGTGTTCGATACGTTCGGCACGGTGGTGGACTGGCGTGGAAGTATCATTCGCGACCTCTCGGCGTGGGGAGAATTCGAAGGGATCAAGGCGGATTGGGCCGCCTTGGCCGACAAGTGGCGGGGACGGTACGAACCCGAGAAGGATCGGGTCAGGACCGGGGAAATCGCCTGGACCAATCTCGACGAGCTCCACGCTCATGCCCTCGATCAGGTGCTGGCTGAACTTGACCTGGAGGTCCTGTCAGCGGAGCAGCGCCGGCACATCAACCGCGTATGGCACAGGCTCGAAGGCTGGCCCGATGCGGTCGAGGGGCTCACCCGTATCAAGCGCCGCTACGTCATCGGCCCATTGTCGAACGGGAATGTTGCGCTGCTCGTCAATATGGCGAAGCATGCCGGACTGCCATGGGACAATGTCTTCTCTTGCGAGCTGTTTCGGCACTACAAGCCACATCCCGAGACCTATCTCGGCGTGTGCCGGCTCATGTATCTCGATCCGGCGGAGGTCATGATGTGCGCGGCGCACAATGGCGACCTCGCTGCTGCGCGCGCGGCTGGCCTGAAAACGGCGTTCATCCCGCGTCCGACCGAGCATGGTCCGGGCCAGAAGACCGATCTCCAGCCGACGCAGGATTGGGACGTCGTGGCCAACGACATTATCCAGCTTGCCGAGCGCGTCGGCGCCTAGATACACGCCAGTCTGCGGGCCCAGTTGAGAACAGGATAGAGCGCAATGCAAGCCTACAAGATGTTCATCGGCGGCGAATGGGTCGAGGCGGTCGGCGGCGAACGCTTCGAGTCTCTCAATCCTTTCACGGGCAAGGCATGGGCAACGATCCCACGAGGAAAGCCTGAGGATGTCGACCGGGCCGTGGAGGCGGCCAAGGCGGCATTCAGAACGGGGCCATGGCCAAAGCTGACGGCCACCGAGCGCGGACATCTGCTCCGACGCCTCGGCGATCTCGTCGCCGAACACGCCGAGCAACTCGCCCGAACCGAGGTGACGGACAACGGCAAGCTCATCAACGAGATGGCGTTCCAGCTGAAGTACATTCCGCAGTGGTATTACTATTTCGGCGGCCTCGCGGATAAGGTCCAGGGCGCTGTCATCCCGATCGACAAGCCGCAGACATTCAACTTCACGCGGCAGGAGGCCCTCGGCGTATGCGTCGGCATCACCGCCTGGAATTCGCCGCTTCTGCTTCTCGCCTACAAGCTCGCGCCGGCGCTCGCCGCGGGAAACACCTTCGTCGCAAAGCCGTCTGAGTTCACGTCCGCCTCAACGCTGGAGTTCGCGAAGCTTGTGGACAAGGCCGGCTTTCCGCCGGGCGTTTTCAACGTGGTTACCGGGTTTGGAGGTGAGATCGGCGATGCCCTGATCTCGCATGCCGATGTTGCAAAGATTGCTTTCACCGGGAGCGAAGCCACCGGGCGCCGAATCGGCGAACTGGCCGCACGCAGCTTCAAGAAGGTGACGCTCGAACTCGGCGGCAAGTCGCCTCACATCGTGTTCGACGATGCCGAGATCGACAACGCGGTCAAAGGCGTCATCTCGGGGATCTTCGCTGCGACCGGACAGACATGCATCGCCGGTTCACGCCTCCTCGTTCATCGGAGCATCCACGACCAGTTCGTGGAGCGCGTCGTCGCGTTTGCCGGACGGGCCAAGAAGGGCGATCCGCTGCTGGCCAGCACGCAGGTCGGTCCCGTCACGACGCCGCCTCAATATCGAAAGATTCTCGATTACATCGATGTCGCGAAGGGCGAGGGCGCGACCTGCGTGCTGGGTGGTGGGCCGGCGACCGGGCCCGACATCGGAGAGGGCGGTTGCTTCGTCGAACCGACGATATTCACCGGTGTGCACAACCGGATGCGCATTGCCCAGGAAGAGGTCTTCGGTCCCGTTCTGGCGTGCATTCCCTTCGACGACGACGAGGAAGCGATCGCGATCGCGAACGACACGACGCTCGGCCTTGCTGCGGGATTCTGGACGCAGGACATTCGAAGAGTCCTCCGGGTCTCGGAGCGACTTCAGGCTGGCACGGTGTGGGTCAACACCTATCGTGTGATCAGCTACCTCTCGCCTCTCGGTGGCTACAAGCATTCGGGCATCGGCCGGGAGAATGGACTGGATTCGATCCAGAACTATCTCCAGACCAAGAGCATCATGATTGGGACCGCGGAAGACGTGGTGGATCCCTTCGTGATGCGCTGACAGGCGTTGCGCCTCTATCACCCGGCCTGATTGTTTGGCGGCTGTCGACCTCGGATCATGTCGGCAGCCTTTTCTGCGATCATAAGCGTCGTGGCGTACGTGTTCGCAGACGGCATCGTCGGCATGATCGAGGCGTCAACGATCCGCAGGCCGTCAAGTCCGTGGACCCGAAGCTCGTTGTCCACGACGGCATCCGGATCGGTTGCCGGTCCCATGCGCGCAGTTCCGATGAGATGGTAGCAGGTGGTCCCGTTCCGATAGCTGTAGTCGAGCAGTTCGTCGTCGGTGGTCACGTCAGGGCCGGGCAGGGTCTCGTTCTGGAGATACTGCGCGAGTTCGGGCATCGACAGGAGTCGGCGGACCAGGCGGAGGCCGCCGATCGTGGCACGCCGATCCTGCGGGTCGCTGAGATAGTTCGGCTGAACGACCGGGTCCTCGAAGACGTCCGTGGAGCGGGCGCGCACATATCCCGTGCTTTGCGGGCGATGCGGCCAGGCGCCGGCCGACACGCCGGGATAGTCGTCCAGCACATAGACGGCGCCTTGCTTGTAGGAGCCGGGCGTGAACACGCATTGGAGGTCCGGCGCATCGAGGCCTTCGAATGATTTCCAAAACACATGGACTTGCGACGGGGACGTCGCCAGAATGTTGGGCAAGCCCATAGCCCAGCGGGCGATCTGCCCTCCAAGGCGTAGCCCGCGCGACAGTTCGTTCAATGTGACGACGTCGGGCCGGGCTTTCATGACAATCCGCACCGCATAGTGGTCGCGAAAGTTCGCTCCTACTCCGTTCAACTCGTGTCTCAAGGGGACACCCAAGGATGCAAGCGCGGGCGCCGGGCCGATGCCGGAAACCTGGAGCAGCCGTGCGGTATTGACAGTCCCCGTCGACAAGAGGACTTCGCGTCTCGCGCAAACTTCGTTTGGCGCGTCGCCGCGTCGACGCAGATACCGCACGGCCACTGCGCGACGCTGGTCGAGCACAATTTCGCTCGCGCGAACGTTGGTGCGGAGCTCCAGGTTTGACCGAGACAGGGCGGGCTTCAGGAATGCGCGCGCGCTGCTGACTCTCCAGCCCCGGTCGATCGTGCGCTGGAAGTATCCCACGCCCGCCTGATGGCCGTCATTATAGTCCGGATTTTGCGGAATGCCCGCGTTGATGCAACCGCGAATGAAGGCCTCGGAGACGGGGTGAAGCCAGTCCATTTGGGTGACCGGAATTGCTTCGCCTTGCTCGAGCCCCTTCTCGATATCCAACCGCCGCACCGAGCGACGGAAGTAGGGGAGGACGTCGTCCCAAGCCCACCCCCGGTTGCCCCGTTGGGCCCATCCATCGAAGTCAGCCGGTTGTCCGCGGTTGTAGACCATTCCGTTGATGGACGAGCCGCCGCCCAACGTGCGGCCCTGCGTTGTCGCGATCGGTCGGCCGCCGGTCCGCTCGGTCGGGTCCGTCTTGAACTGCCAGGTGCAGGTCGGATCGAACAGCGTCTTGATGAAACCGGCGGGCAGGTGGATGAAGGGGTTGCGATCGGGCGGCCCCGCCTCGAGCAGGCAAACCGTGGTGACGCCATCGGCCGTAAGCCGGTTCGCGAGGACGCATCCAGCGGCGCCGGCGCCAACGATCACGTAGTCGAATTCCTCGCTCATCGATCCATTCCCCAGGCGCGTTTCGGCGTCGTCGACCCACGGTTTTCCCGACGGGGACCAAAGATGCAGTGAAAACAGCTTGATTTCCAGCCTTACATTTGTAACGATCGCAGTAATGCATGCATTAATGAATGCTGTAAAGAAGGAGGAGGGGGCCATGGGTGAGGAAACGGGGCGATCGAAGGCCGGGAGCGATGACGCTCTCTACCGGAAAGTCACGCTCTATCTGATGCCGCTGCTGATCACCTGTTACACGGTGTCGTATCTCGACCGGATCAACATCAGTTTTGCCAAGCCCCATATGATGGGTGATCTCGGATTGAACGAAGCCGTCTATGGGCTCGGCGCGGGACTCTTCTTCCTCGGATATGCGGCATCGGAAGTCCCCAGCAATCTTTTGATGCACCGTTTCGGCCCGCGGCGATGGCTGAGCCGCATCCTGATGACCTGGGGCCTCATCTCGATGGGGATGATGCTGGTTTGGTCCGAATATTCCTTCTATATCTTCCGCATCGCGCTGGGGATCGGAGAAGCCGGGCTATTTCCCGGCGTCATCTTCTACCTGATGCGATGGTATCCGACCGAGCGTCGCGCCACCGTCACGTCGCTCTTCTACCTCGCTGCACCTCTTGCCGGCATCTTCGGTGCGCCGATTTCCGGTCTGATCATCGCCCACATGCACGGAGCTGCGTCACTCGCCGGCTGGCAGTGGATGTTCTTGCTAGAGGGTCTCCCGGCCGTCCTGCTGGCATTCGTGGTCTGGTTCAAGCTGAGCGACACCATCGAGGGTGCCTCTTGGTTGTCTTCATCGGAAAAGGTGCGCCTTCGCGCCAACATCGATGCGGAGAACGTCAGGAAGCCCGAGATGGGCATTCTTGACGTCTTCAAGAACGTCGACGTGCTCCTGCTTGCTGCAATTCTCTTTGGGATCGTGCTCGCCCAATCGGGGATTTTCTTCTACCTCCCGTCCTTGATCAAGGGGGCAGGGGTTACCGACACCGTCCAGCTCGGCATCTATTCGGCGGTGCCTTACGCCGGAGCGGTGATCGTGATGCTCGCAGTCGGTCGCAACTCCGATCGGAAGCGCGAGCGCTTCCTGCACTTCGTCGGAAGCTGCCTGTTCGGCGTTGCCGGCTTCCTGATCAGCGTCTGGTTCAAGCACAACCTCGTTCTGGTCCTGATCGGGCTGAGCATGGCGCTGGGCGGAGTCATGGCGGTGCTGCCGGTGTTCTGGAGTCTGCCGACGGCTGCCCTCAAGGATGTTTCGGCCGCCGCCGGAATCGCCTTCATCAATTCGATCGGATTGACGGCCGGCTTCTTCGCGCCCTTCATCATCGGCTTTCTCACGCAATCGACATCCACGCTGGACCTGGGCATCTACTGTGTGGCCGGAATCTGGACGGCGTGTGTGGCCGTTTCGGTGGTCTACTTCACCCGGCAAAAGTCCCGCAGCGCGCCTGCGACAGTTGGGGCCTCTGCCGGTGCGGTTCGTTGAATCGAGGGCAAACAAGCGGCAGCGCTATCCGCGGATAGCGCTGCCAGGTACGAAGTGCGAACTGATTGGCGGCTCAGGGCAGCTTCGAGAGCAGATCGGTTAGGAGCCTTCCCGCACGTTCGCGGTGCTCCTGGTGCAGCCGCATGGCGGCTTCAGCGTCGCCCTTGGCGATCGCCCGCACTAGAGCGGCATGCTCCCGGTTCGACTGCGTCGGCTTGGGGCGAAGGCGCAGCGTCAGCAGACGCGCGCGGTGCGCCTGCGACCAGAACTGATCGACGGTTTGAATGATGCGTCGATTGCCGCAACTGTTGATCAGTGTCCGATGGAACGACTCGTCCGCTTGGGCCCACGCCTCCAGGTCGTCCCGATCCAACGCGTCGTCCATGTTGGCGACGGCCATGTTGAGAGAGACCAAAGCCTCCTTGGCGATCCCACGCCTCGCGACGAGACCGGCGGCGGTCGCTTCCAGGCTCGTGAGCACCTCGTAGATCTCGCGCATGTCGTCCGCCGACACCGGAAGGACGCGCATGCCGTGGCGCGCGCGGATTTCGACGATGCCTTCGGCGCGCAGCCTCACCATCGCCTCCCGGACAGGGGTCCGGCTCATGCCAAGCCGGGCCGCCGCCTCAAGTTCGAGAACGAAGCTGCCGGGGGCGATCGCGCCGCTCAATATCAGCTCGCGCAGCCGGGCATAGGCGATATCTGCTTGATTGGGTTTGCCGCTCGGGGACGCAACGGGAGCAAGGCGCGCCCGTGTCGGCGCTTTTCGGGGCACAGCCTTGAGGTCTGGCGACTTTTTTCGAGGCTTGGTTGTCATTGCGGTCAGTTCTTCTCTCCCTAGTCTTACCACTATCGCCGTGAGCAACCAATTCTACCGCGACCATGCGTCGGAAGCGATCGACACCGGTTCGGTTGTGGAACGATCCCAGCCAAATCCGTCACTTGCCAAAACCTAGCCCTGGCCCAGGTCGAATGAGAAGGGGAGGCTCGCCGCTTGCTCCAAAAACTCGTGGATGAGGGGCGGTGCCTGCTGATCGCCCTTCGACCGGACGGGACAAGGATTCTGCTTCAACCTTGCAGCTTTCGTCATATCGGACTAGTGTGCAAGTAATGCATACGCTATTGAACGCGACAATGACGCCGTTTACGTACCGATGGCGATGCGATCCGCAGCCTAAGCAGACCCCACCTGGAGATGCAGCGTGACAGTCTCTTCCAACGAACTTGATATTGCGGTCCTGCCCGGCGATGGCATCGGGCGGGAAGTCATGGCCGCCTGCCTCGAGCTTCTCGCCGCGGTGGAGGCCAAGACCCCCGGCGCGCCGATGCGAACGACGACCTGGAAGGCCGGGGCACAATATTATGCCGAGAGCGGCGAAGCACTCCCGGACGCTGCCCTCGAGGCTTGCCGCCGGGCCGATGCAGTTCTGTTCGGCGCCATGGGGTGGCCGGACATTCGGCATTCCGACGGTACGGAAATCATTCCCCAGCTCGATCTCCGCATGGCGCTGGATCTCTACGCCGGGGTCCGGCCGATCCGTTGGTTTCCGGGCCTCCCGCGGATCCTGTCGGACGAGCGCGTCCGTGACATCGATTTCGTCCTGGTCCGGGAGCAGACGGAGGGGCTTTTCCATGCCCGGGGCAGGGGCAAGGTCGTCGGTGACGATGAAGCTTACGACACGATGTGCATCACCAGGAGCGGAACCGCGCGGGTGAGCGATTTTGCCTTCCGGCTGGCCCAACGTCGCAAATCAAGGCGCGGCCAGGCGCGGGTGACCTGTGTCGACAAAGCGAACGTGTTCACCTCCATGGCCTTCTTTCGCAAGATCTTCAATGAGGTCGCGGCGACACATCCGGCGATCGGAGCCGACCACGCCTATGTCGACGCCATGGCGCTTACCATGGTGAAAAAGCCATGGACACTCGACGTCATGGTCACCGAGAACATGTTCGGGGACATTCTGTCCGATCTCGCCGCCGGACTCGTGGGTGGAATGGGCATGGCTCCGTCAGCCGACGTCGGCGATAAGCATGCCCTGTTCCAGCCTGCGCATGGTACAGCCCCTGACATTGCCGGAGAGGGAAAAGCGAACCCGTGCGCAATGTTCCTCTCGGCCGCGATGATGCTTGATTGGCTCGCGGAGAAGCATAGCGAGCCTCAGCTGGAGGTTCGTGCTCGTCTCATTGAAGCATCGGTACAAATGGCGCTCTCTTCCGGGGCGGTGCCGATCGAGCTCGGCGGCACGGCGGGGTGCGCGGCGGTGACGCGCGAAACCATTGCAGCTCTTCCGCAAGCGATGAAGGCGGTGGCGTGATGGGCGAGTTCGTCGTGAGCGTGACCTTTTCGATCAAGGCGGGGCACACGGTGGAGTTTCGCGAGGCGATGCTGGCGAACGCCGCCGATTCGATCGCACTCGAACCAGGGTGTCGGCTCTTTGATGTCTGCGAAGCAGCCGACGGCGCCGAGATATTCCTTTATGAGATCTATGACGATCGAGCGGCATTTGACGCGCATTTGGCGACTGAGCATTTTCGTCGTTTCGACAGGCTGGTTGCGCCCTGGGTGATCGACAAGCGGGTCGCGACATACGTGCGGCTTGGGGGCACGACAAAGTCGCACAAATTCGCTGATTAGCGATCAGGGATCTCTGGGATCTTGGGGGATGTCATGAACTCCGATCAGCTGAGATTGCTGTTTCCGGACGCCGGTGACGCAGGCCTGCGCGAATTTGCGATCGCGCCGATCGAGCAGCGTCGCATCCTCGTCGGTGGTGAAATCCGCGATTGGGCGGGGCCAACCAAGGATGTGCTCTCGCCGGTGATGGTTCGTGACGACAACGGTCGTTTGACGCAGGTGCGGCTCGGTAGCCATCCGTTCGGAAGTGTCGAGCCGGCGCTGGTGGCTCTCGATGCCGCGGTGGCCGCATACGACAACGGTCGCGGCGTTTGGCCGACGATGCGCGCCTCCGGCCGCATCGCCGCGATGCAAAAATTCCTGGCCCGCATGAGCGCGCGCCGCGCGGAGATCGCGCGTCTCATCATGTGGGAGATCGGCAAGACCCTGAGCGAGTCCGAAAAGGAGTTCGACCGCACGATCGACTATATCAGGCAAACCATCGAGGCGCTGCGAAACCTCGACAACGCGAACTCCCAGTTCGAAATCGTGGACGGAACGGTCGGCCTCATCCGCCGTACACCGCTCGGGGTCGTGCTGTGCATGGGTCCCTACAACTATCCGCTCAACGAAACCTTCGCGACACTGATTCCGGCCCTGATCATGGGCAATTCGGTCGTGTTCAAGCCGCCGCGCAACGGAGTGCTCCTGTTCGAGCCGCTGCTCAGTGCCTTTTGCGAGGCGTTTCCCCCGGGGGTCATCAACTTCGCCTATGGTGAGGGCGCTGAGATTGTCCCAGCACTTCTCAGCACCGGCAAGGTCAACGTCTTGACCCTTATCGGCTCAAGCCGTGTGGCAGACCACCTCAAGAAGGTGCACCCGAAGACCAATCGTCTGCGTGCGGTGTTAGGGCTCGACGCCAAGAACGCGGCCATCATCATGCCTGACGCTGACATCGCGCTTGCCGCGCGTGAATGCCTGGCGGGGGCTCTCTCGTTCAACGGACAACGTTGCACCGCTCTGAAGATGCTGCTCGTCCATCGAGACGTTGCAGATGCGTTCATCGCGGAATTCCTGCGGCTTCTCGGCGATCTGAAGATCGGAATGCCGTGGACGCCCGGCGTCAGCTTGACCCCCTTGCCCAGCATGGGGAAGGCCAGGCAAATGACCGAGCTTCTGGACGATGCCGTCGCCAACGGTGCCGAGGTTCTCAACGCCGGTGGCGGCACGGTTGAAGGCACCTTGTTCTATCCGGCGGTAGTATACCCGGTGACGTCGGCGATGCGGCTTTATCGCGAGGAGCAATTCGGTCCCCTGGTCCCGATCATGAGTTTCGCAGATCTTGACGTTGCGCTCGATTACGTTGCCACCTCCGAACACGGTCAGCAGGTGAGCCTGTTTGCCCGCGATCCCGACATGATCGGCCGCATGGCCGATTCGCTGGTGAATCAGGTGTGCCGGGTGAATATCAATTGTCAGTGTCAGCGTGGGCCCGATGTCTTCCCGTTCACCGGAAGGAAGGACTCGGCCGAAGGCACATTGTCGGTCACCGATGCGCTGCGTTCGTTTTCAATACGTTCGATGGTGGCGACAAAATACACCCAACCAGCGCGCGAAATCCTCAATGCCATTGTCGACGGTCACCACTCGAACTTCATCCACACCGGCTTCATTCTCTGATCTTGAACAACTCCCGAGTGGTTCATAGCGCCGTTGGGCTGAGTTCAGCCCCAATAGCACGAGGTGTTGGTTCCAACCTTCGGTATGCACGTGAGCGAGACCAAACGTCGAGAAGAGATTTGCCGGTTCGGCCGGTCATTATTTGAGCGGGGGCTGACACCAGGCTCGTCGGGTAACATCAGCGTCCGGCTGGAAGACGGCGGGTGGTTGGTAACGCCCACGAATGCCTCTCTCGGCTTTCTTGATCCTGCCCGGATATCGAGAATCGACGCGCAAGGGCGCGTCGTTTCCGGTGATCCTCCGACCAAGGAAGTGCCGCTCCATGCTGCGCTCTACGACACCCGCAGCAGTGCGGGGGCTGTCGTTCACCTTCATTCGACGCACTCGGTGGCCCTCTCGATGCTGCCAGAGATTGACCCGCGAGCGGCCCTGCCGTCGATGACGCCCTACTACTTGATGAAGTGCGGTCAGACCGCCCTGATCCCATACTATCGTCCGGGAGACCCCGCGGTCGCTTCGGCGATTACGGGCCTCGCGGGGAAATACTCTTCCATCCTGTTGGCCAATCACGGGCCGGTCGTCTCTGCCGAAATGCTCGAGGCCGCCGTGTTTGCGACCGAGGAACTCGAAGAGACCGCTAAACTCTATTTGCTGTTGCGGGGCCTCAATCCTCGCTTCCTGTCGCCAGAGCAGGAGAAGGATCTGGTCAAAACATTCGGACTGACTTTGCCTGGATCGGAACCCTTCCACGGCAAGACCGGATGCGGGTCTCACTTAAGGAAGGACGAGAGATGAACGCGGACATCATCGCGCGAGGGCGCGTTGCAGTTGTGACAGGTGCGGCGAACGGAATCGGGGCGGCTGCGGCACGGCGTTTTGCCCGCGAAGGGATGCGCCTCGTGCTGTTCGACAGGGACAAAGATGCGCTTCGGATGCTCGCCGGCACGCTCGATACCGAAATTGTCGTCGTGCCGGGCGATGTATCCCGTGAGGCGGATCTGGAAGCTTTGAGGGATGCGGCATACGGACGGTTCGGCGAAGTTGCCCTGCTGATGAACAATGCAGCTATCATCGAGCGCGCCGGCCCTTACGAGAAAATCGGCGCATGGCGGCACGCCCTCGACATAAATTTTTTTGGCGTGCTCGCTGCCCAACATCTTTTCGTTCCGCGCATGATCGAAGCGAAGACACGAAGCGCGATCGTCAATCTCGGGTCCAAGGAGGGTATTACCACCCCTCCCGGCAAAGCGGCGTACTCCGTCTCCAAGGCTGCAGTGAAGGTTCTGACCGAGCAACTCAGCCACGAGCTTTTGAAGGCGACTGAAGGTCGTGTCACGGCGCACCTGCTGGTGCCAGGGTACACATGGACTCCCATGAACTTTTCGGGCCTGAAGCCGTTGCAGGATGCCAAACCGGACGAGCCCTGGACGGCCGAACAAGTGATCGACCTGTTTGTCGAACGGTTTCGGCGCGGCGATTTTTACATCATTTGCCCCGACAATTCAGTCACATCCGAAATAGATGCTAGACGAATTCGTTGGGCCGCGGACGATATGGTTCAAAACAGGCCCGCGCTTTCCCGATGGCATCCTGATTGGGGGCCGCGCTTTGCGGCCTGGATGTCAGGACTGCCGGAGGAGGACTGAGATATCATTGAAATGGCGAAGTTGAGCAATACTCATGTGTTCGACCCTCTTTTTCGTTTTCCCAGCGCGAAGCGTTCTTTCATAACTGCTTGAAGTCGTTTGCGGAGCGATCTCTCGTCCGTCGTATGCGGGGAGGGAATGTGCGGGTACGACCCGAAGCGAACGCCACGCCTGGACGGAGTTTCAACATGAGCAAAACCATCACAACCGCAAAGGTCGTGTTTCTCGATAGGAGCACGATGCTGCCTGACGTTGTTTTGCGCCGATTGTCATTTCCACACGAGTGGATTGAGTACGAAGCGACGCGAGCCGAGGAGGTGAGCGATCGGATTGCCGATGCCCATGTTGTGATCACAAACAAGGCGCCGGTAACTGGAAGGGGGATGGCCACAGCACGCAACCTGAAACTGGTGGCAGTCGCTGCGACCGGGACAGATGTGGTGGATATTGCGGCCTGTGCTGCCAGGAATGTGCTCGTGTCAAATATTCGGGACTACGCGGTCGACACGGTCCCCGAACATACCTTTGCTCTCTTGTTCGCGCTTCGCCGCAGCCTCATTGCCTACCGCGACTCGGTGCGGACGGGACGTTGGGCTGACTCGGGGCAGTTTTGCTATTTCGATTACCCGATCCGGAATATCGCAGGTTCTGTACTTGGGATCATTGGGGATGGCGCGCTGGGACGCGCCGTCGCGGACCTCGCGCGAGGCTTTGGAATGCGCGTCCTCTTTTCGTCCTACAAGGGGGTTCAGGGGATGGGGCCGCTCTATACGCCGTTTGAAGACGTGCTGCGCCTCAGTGATGCGATCACGATCCACGCTCCGCTGACGCCGGCAACGCGCAACATGATCGGGGCGCCCGAGTTCGCGCTCATGGAACGCAGCCCGATACTCATCAATACGGCCAGAGGCGGTCTGGTTGACGAGATCGCCCTGGGCGAGGCGCTTCGTTCCGGTCGCATATCGGGCGCCGGCTTTGATGTGGCTACCGTCGAGCCGCCCTCAGCAGATCATCCACTTATGCAACTGACCGGGCTGCCCAACTTCATTCTGACCCCTCACGTCGCGTGGGCAAGTCAGGAGGCGGTGCAATCGCTTGCTGACCAACTCATGGATAATATCGAAGCGTTCTGGAGTGGGACGCCGAAGAATGTCGTGTCTCACCAGGAGACGGATCGAGGAGTTTCCCGCTAAGCGATGTAAGCGGACCGGGCGTCGCTCAAGCTCCATCGACGGCTGTTGACCCACAGCGCCCTTGAGCCCGTGCCAGTGCTTCGACCGCTTGAACCTGGGTACCCCGTTCCACCGCTCCGTCGGCTGTGGAATCTGGAGACACGGTAGAAACGGTATCTCTCCCCGGTTTGCGCTGCGCAGGATGACGTCAGCGGCTTCGAGCTGGAGGTGCTGCCGGGCTACGCCATCGAGGCCGTGAAAATCCCGCTGTCGGTATCGGTGACAGGCGTCGCGGCGACATCGGCGCGGTGCTGACGCGGCAAGATATTTCGACTATTCTCCAATGTGGACCATCAAGGGGGCAGGACAGGGCCCACGAGGGGTGATCGATGAGCACAGTCAAAAGCGCTCTGGCCCAGAAGAAGGGCGCCCTGATCGATGTTCGTTCCGGCGACATGGTCGTCGAAGCCTTGCGCCAGATGCGCGACAATCGGGTCCGGTCGGTGCTGGTCATCGACGACGACGTGCTGGTCGGTATCGTGACCCAGGGTGACTGCGCCATCAAAGTGCTGCTGCCCGGGCTCGATGCGAAGACGACGCCCGTGGGCCAAGTGATGACGGGCAACCCGGTGACGGTCAAGCCGGACGATCCGCTGGAGGGCTGCATGGCTGTGATGGCTAAGCGCGGTTTTCGCCATCTGCCAGTGTTGGACGCCGGCAAGGTCGTAGGCGTGATCTCGATCGGAGACGTCGTCAAGAACATCATCCGGGATTTAGAGCACAACGTGGACGACCTGATGGGCTACATCATGAAGGACGGCCCCGGGGGCTGACAGACGAACTGCGATGCCGTCGCCCCCGATATCTGCTTGTGGGCCGTGGCTGCCTGGCTCGATCGCGGACAGAGCGCCAAACCACCACTAACCCCGGAGGTGGTCCAAGAACGCTCGCAGCGCTGACGGGACTTGACGGTGAGAAGAGTAGTAGGCGTGGAAGCCCGGTCCAGGCGAAATCCACTCGGGGAGCACCGCGACCAGTGAGCCGCTCGACAGCTGCGCGTCGACCCTGGCCTTCAGGCAATAGAACAGGCCAACGCCGGCCTCTGCCATGCGGATCGAGAGCTCAGAGTCATCAAGGATGATGGTGCCGGGAACGTCGATGGCGAGACGCTTCCCTTGATGCTCGAATTCCCACTCATAGATCCGGTCGGTGCCCAGGCGGATGCGTATGCACTTATGGCTCGCGAGATCTTCCGGGTGTCCTGGATGCCCATGGTCTCTGAGATAACCGGGTGAGCCGACGATGATCCATTCGAGACTGTCGCTCAGTCGCGAGGCAATCATGCCTTCGGGCACGGTTCCGCCGTAGCGGATGCCCGCATCGAACCCCTCGGCGACCATGTCGATGAACTTGTCGTCGACGGCAATCTCCACTTCGATCTCAGGGAAAGCCGCGAGAAACGCTGGGAGCTTCGGCGCGAGAAGCAGGCGCGCAGCATCGCGCAATGCGGTGATCCTGACGCGGCCCACAAGGTGGCCGCGGAACTCATTCAGGCCCTCGATGGCATCTTCAATCCCGCGGAAGCGAGGCTCCAGTTCACGCACGAGCATTTCGCCTGCGGCCGTAAGATGCACGCTTCGGCTGGTGCGATGCAGAAGGCGTACGCCAAGCCGTTCCTCGAGACTCCTCATGGAATGGCTGAGTGCAGAGGCGGAGACACCCCTGATGGTCGCGGCGCGACGGAAGCCGCCTGCACGTACAATCGCCAGGAAAACTTCCAACTCAACAAGATCGGTTCGGTTACTCATATCGAGATCGATGCATACGCCTCAACAGTCAGTCAATTCCTGCTCAACGATCCGGTCCTCGCAAGCGGGCAGAGCTCTCGTCCGCACATCCTCTACCAAAGCACCGTCTGAGAAAAGGGTTGGTCTTCAATAGTTTCCGACGAGTTCGCCGGGTCAGCAACGACACGCTCCTGCGCGTGGTCCGACGCTGCAGCCGCCCGCCGTCTGACTCTCCCAAGGTCATTGGCATTGACGATTGGGCTTGGCGGCGCAATCACCGGTACGCCAGCATCGTCTGCAACTTGGAAAGGCGCCGGGTAGTCACCTTGCTGCCTGATCGTGAGCCCGCGACCGCTCAAGCCTGGCTCGCTGCTCATCCCACGATCGCAATAGTCGCCCGTGACCGTGGAGGCGGATATGGCGAAGCCGCGGCCGGCCGCTCCGACATACCGGTCATCGCCTATGTTAGCCCGCATGCGCCGAATTCAGAGCGGTCCTCACGGCGCACGGCGTGCCGGCCTATACGTCAGCCGAAAGCTGCGCGTCTGAATTCTTCGGCTTGCTCCTCCAGCCCACCTCCGCAGCGGGACGTTGCCGCGGTGGCCGAATGGACGCATGCGGAAACGAAGTCGACGCCAACGCGATGCTATCCGGCGAAGACAAGCGGCTGCGTGGTAACAATGTAGCTAACGGCCAGATTTAGTTTCGGAAAAGGCGAATTACATTCCATAATCTATGTTATGCGAATAAAATAGAGATGGAATATCAACGTGTTACGTATATCAGATGTCTCCAGCCCACCGACGCTCTGAAGATCAAGATCGTGTAGTCCTATTGAAGCACGTCGCCGACGAGTTCGACGCTGCAGTCAGTTCAGCTCTCCTCACCGTCGCGGATGCAATTCGAACTCTGAGCCACTTCTGAGAGCATGACCGCTATCGTCGAAACTACTAACAATCAGACCACGGCCGTTGCGGCCGTGGCTCAGAAGGGGTCTCTAACCATCGAAGCCGTTTCAGCTTCTACCAATGAGCTTTCCACTTCGGTCTCGGAGATCGGAAAGCAAGCATCATTGTCGGCCACGATCTCTGCAAGCGCCGTCGAAGAAGCGGATCGGACCAATGTGACGATTAACGGTCTTTCCGTATCCGAGACGAGCTTACCGTCTCTTAGGGCCTGACAGAATCCGGGGGAGCGCCTTTCCAGCGGTTGATGGTCCGCTCATCCTTGTCGAAGAAATTCAGCATCGGTAGCACCAAGGCGGCACAGCTTCGCAGCCTGGTCTGCATACTCAGTGTAATAGCCGGACGGGCGGCCATGCCTTGGCACGCCCCATTGTGCACCCAGCATGATGCATTTTGGCCATAATGTAGCGATCTTCTGCGATTGGATGATCATTGCCGCGGCTGCCAGGATAGCCCCGACTGCCGCCGAACGAGCAGCCAACTTATTCCAGCGGGCTTGGGCCACCAACGTCTCGCCCAGGTCGATGCGCTCGCCGTCCTCGTCCTTCCAGACGAACTCTCCGCCGAGCATCGCGCCCATACCCTGTGTATCGGTCCCCCACCTTCGCGACGGTGGACTTCACCCACCCGCGATCCTTTGGCCGCGGCGATACCGTCTACGACCCCTGGCATTGTGTGCCGGTGCTCGCCCGCAAACCCGCCTTGCGCAACCGTGCTCCCTTCAAAGACTGGGTGCTGCCGACCGCGATCGAGCGGATCCGGCGCAAGCTTGCTAGCACCGACGATGGCAATCGGTAAATGATCGACATCCTCAACGCGGTGCCGACTGATGGTTTGCCCGCGGTGGAAGCGGCCTGTGCCGAAGCGCTCAGTCACAGCGTCCATTCCGCCGATGTCGTGCTCAATATCCTGGCCCGCCAACGTGAACCCGCCCCACCGGCGAACATCATGACGCCGGCCGCACTGACGCTCCGTCATGCAGCGATCGCCTGCACTGCGACATCGTTGAGATCGGCAACGACAGTTGGCGTTTCAAAGGCCGCGACGATGTTCAAACAACCCGCGCTCGCGCCGTCTCCGCAACCCCGACCAGCTCCGACGACCCGAGCGCTACCAACAGAGCGCGCCGATTAAAGGGGTCCCCTTTGGATGCCGATAGGGGATCCCAGTCGAACGCCGATTGACGCTCGGGGACGCGGTCGCCTCCCGTGTAAATTCTGTAAGTGTGCTAGTGCTCATCGGCGAGAGACCGGGCCCTTCCGCAACCAATAGTCTCGGAGCCTATTTCACCTTGGCACCGCAGCGAGGGGCGACTGATGCCGATCGAAACTGCGTGTCGCACATAAGGCCCGAAGGCGTCCAATACGACGATGCGGCACGCCAGATCGCATATCTGCTCCATGCATCCCGCATTCGCGGCTGTTCCGGAGTCGCGATCAAAAACCGCGCTGACGATGTGGGCCTGGGGCCAACTGCTCCCAGGTACGTCATGGAGTGGCCTCTGATGCCTGAGGCGCGATCGCAGGCGGTGCAAAATGCACGAGATCGTAGTTTGGCGTACAAAATTCTGCAAATGGCGGAGAGAGTGTCAGTCAATCCCCGTTGAAAGGTAAGGCAACTTCTTCCCTTATAGACCAAAACCCACGAATTCAGCTACGCGTTCAAGTGGAACTTCGTGTGGGCGAACACGTCCAGTTCGCGATCGCGAACTCAGCGCGTTGCTGATCTGCGGGGCAAAAGCCCATTCTTGATTGGTTGAATCCGCTGTCCAGGATTGATAGTAGCAATTGCCCTCCGAAGGCGAAGGCCACGCGTTCGAATCGTGTCGGGTGCGCCAACATCATTGATGTGCAATTTCGAATGTGGCCACTGCCAATTTGCCAGGGTTTACGCGCGATCAACTGCGACCTTGACGTCCGATCAGGCTGCGGCGGTGGTAACCACGGTGCTGAACGTCCTCACGAATTTCCTCGCTTACCGAGCGAACAACGCGCTTTCTCTTGCGCCAATTCCCGCTCAGACTCGAAGGAATAGCAAATCCTCGCGGGACAACCAGTAGATCGTTCCTTCCGTTTAGATAAACGTCGTACACTCAATCCTCCAATTCTATCGGGCGTCCGAAGCCGTCGGAATTACCGGCAACACGAGGCAAGATGGATGATCAGAATCATGGAAGATCGTATCGGTTCCAATTTTCTCCGGCGTATACATATGTGGCCAGAGCTGTTCGGTCACAGGTGAGTCCCCATTCGCTATCTCCAGCCTGATGCGATGACCAGCTGCGAAGCGATATGCCTGAGGCTCAAGACTAATTTCGAAGGGATAGATTTGGTCCGGAATGAGCGGGTCCGCGCGATCGTGCGGGTGGCGAGGAACCTCGGTCGTGCTGGACGGATCGAGTTCGCGATGTGATGCTCTCAGCCAGCCGCGCGTGACAACAGTTGCTGCCGCGTTGTGGCCAACCTTGTACGCATCGGTGTCATCGAGTTGGTCGCTTAGCTTGATGAAGAAATCCGTATCGGCATTGGAGGATGCAGCGTACAAACGAAGAAGGATCGGCCCCGCGATCACCAAATCTTGCTCGAGCCGCGGTGTCGTGAAGGTCAATACTCGCCGAACTGGGTCGAAGCCGGAGGCCGGGCCGCCGGGCCCAAACCCGACGACACCTGCGACCCAGCCAGGATCGGGGTAAGAGTAAGAACTGGAGTTCACCCCTGTCGAGGTCCGCGATGCTAGCGAGCCATCGTTGAAGGAATGGACACTGCCCGACCGTGTGGGTGACAGGTAGAGAGTTTGATACTCTGTTTCGGCCGGCGGCCATTGCGCCGCAACACGCCGCTCGCCCGATCCGCCGACAAAGAATTCGACCGCCGGACGGCTCTCCCAGCCTGTCTCGATTCCTTTCAGCCAGCGATCATAGAATGGCAGCATGACTGCGCGGTGAAAGTCAGTGCTGGCAAACTCGGCTGCCGCGGTCCAGGCATTGGGTGCCGCCGACATGCGCAATTTCTTGGGACCTCGCGCACGCTGATAGCCGTCAATGTTACCGCGCGTGTGAAGCTGATGTTTGCCCCAGACACCACTTGAATATAGCGGGACCTCGATCTGATCGAGCTTGTCCCAAGCTGATCGTTCGCGCCAAAAATCGTCGAACAGCGGATGCTCCGCGAGTAGGCTATCGAGGTCGGTTTTTTGATTGCGCGCGGGTCCAGTCTCGGGAAAGCGATTGATAGTCCGATTCTGATGCCACCAGTAGCCCGCAAAGAAATCGCACGGGATACCTCCATGATAACAGCCCTGGCGATAGATATCGGCCGCTCCGTCATGCGCACCGATGCAAGCGAGGGACGGCGGCTTCAGGGCGCCAAGGAACCATTGGATCATGCAATAATAGGATTGACCGATGCTACCGACCTTTCCGTTCGACCAGGGCTGTGCCGCCGCCCATTCTATCGCGTCGTAAAGGTCGCCCTGCTCGTCCTTGCCGAGGAAGCCGAACTCGCCCTCGGAACGGCCACAGCCTCGCAGATCGAGATGCACATAAGCGTAGCCTTCGCCAACGTAGAAATCGATCGGGCCGGTTTCCCGCCATAGGAACTGCGGGCTGGCCGGGAGCGCATTGTTGTCGAAACGGTAAGGCGAGGCGGCGAACAAGGTCGGCAGTTCGCGCGCTTGTGAAGGCTTGTAGACGGCCACTGCCAGCTTAGTGCCATCCCGGGCGGAGAAATGCACCACCTCTGGCGTCAGTGGATTTAACATCGAGATCTCCCGTCTCAGGATGAGGAACGGTCGGACGTTGGGCCGAAGGCATAGGGGCCTAGTTGCCACATCAGGGAGCACGCAAGCACGAGCACCGCAGCGAACAGCCAGAGCGCTGGCGTATAGTTTCCAAACCGCGTGAAACTTAAACCCATAACCCAGGGACCAATGCCGCTACCCAACATGAAGATCGCGAAGAGGTAGCCGTAGAGTGCGCCGAAGGCACGCAGACCGAAATAGCGTGA
Source organism: Bradyrhizobium jicamae (assembly GCF_018130695.1). Classification (GTDB taxonomy): domain Bacteria; phylum Pseudomonadota; class Alphaproteobacteria; order Rhizobiales; family Xanthobacteraceae; genus Bradyrhizobium; species Bradyrhizobium jicamae_B. Next base: position 161,879 of record NZ_JAFCJX010000019.1, read on the forward strand.
TTGAAGGAAGGCGATCAGATCGATCTCAGCGCCTAGCCCCAATCCGACGAGCATGGCCGCGACAAGCCCTGCTTGCATGCTGACTGTTGATAGCAGCATGATGATGCCCGCAAGCGGCATCAAGAAGAAGGCAAGTGCAACATTCGGCGCGAAAAAGCGGTCAAGCATGGCTCCGGCGACTAACCTTCCCGCAATTAGCGCGATACCGGCTGCACTAATTGCCCGCGTCGCCTGAGCGGTCGGAACGCCATGATCCGTGAGTAGCGGGATCAGATGCGCGGTCGCACCCGAAGCGGTCATGGCCACGCAGAAGAAGGCGCCGCTCAGTTGCCAAAAGTGCGCACTTGCGATCGCTTCGCGCGTGGACAAGCCTGGCTTTTCGACGACCGCTCCATTGGGCCGACGCGCGTCGGCCCCAAGCGTCCAGACTGCGGGTACCCCCAGCACTACCACCAACACCCCCAGCATCATGTAAGCGTGACGTCACCCGAAACTCGCGAGGAGATGGGCTGCTAGCAGTGGAATCAGCGCGGCGCCGAGACCGACACCAGTCATAGCGATGCCAAGCGCGAGCCCTCGTCGTCGATCAAAAGCGCCAGCAACGGCTCTTGCGTAGGGCAGCGGGGTTTGGCCGCCCCATACCAGGCCGACAACACCGTAGAGCGCGACAAATTTCGTTGAGGAGTTTGGCAGCCATCCGAGCGCAACCATCCCGCTCCCCGACAGGAGAACGGCAGGCAATGTAATTCGGCGGACGCCGTAGCGATCGACAAGCCAGCCTGCGACAGGCGTGGCGATTCCCGTCGCGCACAGGCCCATCATGAGGGCAGCCGAGAGCGTACCGCGGTCGGATTGAAAACTCTCTACTAGGGCGGTTAAGAAGACGCCGAAGGTGAACTGCATCATCGGTCCGTTGCCAACGATGAGACCCAGAACCGCACCCAATACTATGCGCCAATTGCTAGTGCGTTTTGACAGATCTTCGTGCGCAACGGATCCGGCTGATATTGTCACGCCCTCTCCCCTTTGATTGCCGAGAGTCTTCGGTACTGGAACCGTTTGCCGGCACTGTTCGGAGACATATACTATACCGTATAGTTTTGTCGAGTGTTAGCCGCCGGTTTGCACCCGTCGGATAGTACTGGCGCCCTGCTATCCGTACCCTGTGGATCGGGCCCTTCGCACGTCGGCCTGTCAGCCTGATACGGGCGCCAGCCTGCTAGGCATTGAACTCCAGCCTGGGCGGAAGAAGCATCAACGAATGAGCTAGTCGCCGCAGGCTTTCGCCGCGACCAACATCGTGGCCAAAGGCCCCCTAGAAGCGCTAGGAAACTTGTTTCGGGAAGCGGCTGGGCGCTTTTTTGGTGGGAAACCAGCAATTGATTGGCTTGACGGGGAACATTTCGCCCCCTCAGGTCAGCGTATAGGCTATCGATTCTGGGCAAAGCGAGCCCAATACGAAAGTCGGCGAGGCTCGAGGTTGGCCGATCGATAATTAAATTCTAGAACTGAGCGGGAACCGATGAAATCCAAAAGAAGCGCTCCTCGCCGCGGGCCGCGAGCGACCAAGCGCGAAGCTATCCTCGAGGCCGGTACTAAAATATTCCTTGAGCGCGGGTTTGGCGCCACAAGCATGGACGAAGTGGCCGTTCAGGCGAATGTCTCCAAACGAACAGTGTACGACTACTTCGAAAGCAAGGAGGGCCTTTTTGCCGCCGTCGTTCAGGAGCTTTGCGAGCGCATCACACCGCCCGAGTTTCTGGCGAGAGAGACTGAGGAAGAGGTTGAGGATGTTCTAAAGCGGTTTGGCGAGTGGTTCCTCGCCCGCATATACTCGGTTGAACAAATTAATCTGTTTCAAACAGTAATCAACGATTCGCGTCAGTTTCCAGATATCGGAAACATGATGTTTTCCGGTCCGGTGAAGCGAACCCAAGACGCTGTCGCGTCGTATTTCGCGACGCAAGTGCGAAAGGGCCGTTTGGTGCTGAAGGACACTACGACCGCCGCTGCTCTTTTTATCGCGATGCTTAAGGGCGATACCCATATGAAATTGCTCTTCGGACAGTCGCGAGAGGCTTTGCAGAAGGAGATTAGACGAAACGTCTCTACAACTGTAAGGCTTTTCCTGAATGGAGCTCGCGAAGGCTAAAGTCATCGGGGTGAATAACCTCAGCACTTGTGCGCGACGTCGAACGAAACCAGCTTGATCCACCTTTCCGGTGCAAGTAAGTTCTCGTCCTGCAAAAAAAGTGCCGCGGAACTACCCCGGCACTTAGTCTATTCCTTCGGGAGGTTTAACGAAGGAAGTTTCAGAACTTCATGGTAATGCCGCTATAGATTGTTGATTCGGTACACGTGTTGTTGCTCACCCCCGGCGAGACGTTGCACAATCTGCTCTTCTCGTGATCGAGTCCGAATTTGTTTTGCCAATAGCGGTACGCCACCCACATATCAACAAAGTGCGAATATTTCGGCCCCCAAGCGGCTTTGGAAGCATCGAACGTCAGCCGGATTGGCTCGGCATTGAACTCGACCGTGGTATTAAGATTGGCGGGCGCCGCCACTGGCAAAGGGTTGTAAGGAAGTGGATTGCTCTCAGTTCCCTTTGGACCATACCAGGCGGCTCGGCCACTGATCGAGAAGAACTGCATGCTCTCAGGAAGAAACCCGAGATCCATGTAATAGTTGGTTTCGATCGCCCAAGTCGGATTGTAACTGCGGTGGCCGTCTATCAAGCAGTTGACGCCTGGTACCGGTCCCGAGAAGCCGCTACCGCACTGCGCGAAGCCGTTGTGATTTGCAAAATCCCAATACATCAAAGGTGAAACGTTGAAGAAGCCTTTGTAGGGAAGCGCAAACTGGAACTGAAGGCCGGCGACAACGTCGCGCTTCGCCGGCGCCAGGCGATTATTGACAGTGTTCGCATCCAAGCCTACCGCGAAAGAAATGTTGCGGAGCGGATCAATGGCAAACGCTTTCGTATTGAAGATTTCGTTCCAGCCGAACGTCGACCTGATTTGGCCGAAGATCTCTGACGCCCCCTCGCAAGCGGCAGACGTCGTCGTGCCGTTAGTCGGGTTGAAGATGACGCCTGCATTCGTGCAGGGGTTGGCGGGATCGTTGTGATCTGACTTCAAGAGAGAAATGTTGAAGAAGTTCGTGCCGTAGGCCCATATGTCGAAGTGCGTGAACGAATAGACCTGTTTAGCAGTCTTGCCGTTGATGCTGCCATCAGGACGAATTGAATAGTTTCCTGGATCGGTGCCCGCAGGCATCCAAGATACAGTTATGCGATCGTCGATCAATTTGAAAAACGGCGTGTCGACAGCCACTGCTGGACTTGCCTTCGCGGGAAGATCAGCGGCAGACGCACTCCCCGTGATTGAAAGCATGGATACTGCAAGAATGGTACAGCGACGGTTCATGATGTCCCCCCTAAGTTAAAAATCCTCATTCCGATCCGACCGGCTCCGCTCCGGTCAAATCATAAAACTCTACACGGTGCAGTATGCAAGGAACTACACGGTACAGTGTACCTTTACAAGCCAAAAGTGTTGCTGGCTAGACACACTCTCGTACTTTACAAAGCCCGCCGGATTAGCGCCGACTCAAGCGCGATCACCCTAGCCTCCAGGATTTCGTCCTAAGAAGCGATACCTGCCGAGAAGTAGAAATAGGCCGGAGGCAAACATCAACGCCGCAAACACGACCGTTAGCGCCAAAGAGTACGAACCTGTGCTTTGGCGGATGAAACCGAATGCCGCAATCGACAACGCCGCTCCAATTTGAAATATCGCGTAGATGGATCCGTAGATCACGCCTAGAAATTTCTGCCCGAAGTACCTCGGAATCAAATAGCCAAGTCCATCGAATTCAGCGCCGATCACGAAGCCGAGCAGCGATGCAGCGACCGCGGCCAGTGCGTATGGCGGGCTCGAGTTGAGGATCCAAAGCCCTGCCCCGGCAGCGAGGCACATGGTCGTCATCACCACGGAAACCTTGAGCCGATCTAGAAACCAGCCCGTGCAAACCCGTCCGACGATCAACGATATCCCCATCACTGATTGCAAAAAGGTCGCCTCAGCCGGCGTCAGGCCTGCGTCAGTCAAAATCCTGATCATGTGAATAACCGCTCCGGAGCTCGCGGTACCCAGGACGAAAAAGCCGGCGGCCGAAATACAATACTCACGGGTCTTAGCGGCCTGACGCAGCGAAATCCCCAGTAGGTCGGCGCTATCATGAGTCTCTATTTTGACGCGACGCTCCTTCAGCATGAAGAAGGCGACGGGCCATGGGCCGATAATCGCGAGAACACCCAATACGGCGTAGCCTGTACGCCACCCAAAGTTGGCAATGGTGTAGGCTACAAGGGCAGGCAATACGGCAGCGCCGATGCCTATCCCCGTATTTGCAAGCCCTAGACTCAGCCCGAGACGCTTATCGAACCAGCTGGCGGTAGCCTTGTTGTAGGTGACAGGCCATACGCCGATGCCGCAAAGTGCGGCCAACACAAGGCCCGCATAGAAAACATAGAGATTCCCAGGAAGAAAATACAAGGCGGAGACACTCAATCCAAACAGGGGAATCGAGCAAAGAACCAATTTTCGGGCACCTAGGCGATCGGTTAGATAGCCCGATATGACCGAAGTCGTAATGATCATGAGTGAAATAAGTGAGGCGCCCAACGATATCGTCGAAATTCCCCATTTGAACTCGGCCTCAAGCGGCAACACAAATGCGCTGAAGCAAAAGACGAGTATGCTGCTTGGACCAAATACCATTCCAATCAGCGAGGCGAGCGTCGTCGTCCAGCCCGAGTATAGCCGTCCATCGCTCCCGATCAGCCTCTCGGCTTTTTCCGGAGCTTCCTTTGGAAGAAGAAGGCTCACGGCAGAAGCAAGCCCTTGCTCGGCACTCATTGGCCTTCCCCTCTAATACCGCATGGCTGTATTCAGCTCCTGTTGATGAATACACTACACGGTGTGGTGTCTGTCGCAAGCGCATTTTTCGTGATTTTGCCGGCGGTCGGCACGCGCTTCGTAGGTGCCGTCTAGATATATCAGCGGATCAACTGTCCCGTTCAGGACGACGGAAAGCACTCGGCCCACGAAAATGGAATGGGAACCATAATCAAATCGATCCGCAGACTCGCAGATAAGGCTGGCTTGAGCGTCAGCCAGGATTGGAACTGAATCGTCTTGCCTCCAAGAGCCTGCGCCGAATCGATCCATCTGGCCCGACGTGCCGCAACGCATCGAGACGTCGGCTTGCCCACTGTTCAGAATGTTGACCCCGAAATTGTCGACGCCACGTATGTGCTCGTAGAACGATGAAGATCGGTTTACACAAACGATCAATGACGGAGGCCGCATGCTCATCGCGCTCAAGGATGTGGCCGTCATAGCGTAACGGCCACTCTCGTCTTGACATGTCACGATGGCGACGGAGCTTGCCAGCCTGCGCATGGCGAGTTTCGTCTGGACTACGACATCTTCGTCCGGAGTTTTGCTCATGGTTGCGAGTCCTATTGGTTGTCAGTCTAAAACATTCCTTCGGGATCAATCCCGAGGGCGTTCTGCCCGTACATGATGTCGGTGTTTTCGTGGTCGAGGCTGATATGCAGCGCGCCGGTATTGGCGTCGCGCCAGAACCTTTGAAGGGGCAAGGATAAGTCCGCGGAACTGGCCCCTCCCCGGAGAAACAACTCGTTGACGACAGCTACCGCCTGCTTAGCCGCGAATCCATGATTGCGTCGAATGGCCAATCGTTCCGCGCGGTCAAGCGTTCCTTCTTTTCTGAGTTTTGCGTCCGCGCACTCCAGACCGTCGACCAGCAACGTCAACGCGGCGTCAATACTTGTTGCAGCGGCGCCGATCTTGCCCTGCACCCGGGATTGGAGCGCGAGGGCAGCGGCACCAGCCGCGGCGGGACGCGACTTGGAGCGAGCCATCTCCGTGAACGTATCCAGCGCGCCGCGGGCCATCCCAAGTATCGGTGCGGCAAGGGACGTGGGACCGAAGGTCGTGAAGTAGAAGCGAGCCATGATGTTTTCGGGGATCGCGCTGCCAGGCGCGGTCGCGCTTGCTATGTCGGCAAATCGCAGTACGCGATGCTCGGGAACGAACTTCAGCTCATCCAAGGCCAATGTCTTGCTCCCGGTCCCTTGAAGGCCACAGGTAAACCAGGAATTCTGGTCGACCGTGAACGCTTCACTGGGAAGTAACAACCAGCCAAGCTCTGGGGCGTTTCCTTCACAGGGAATCATTGCAGCGACAATCAGCCACGGACAATTTTCGCAGTTGCTCACATATGGCCACTTGCCAGCTATTCGGAATCCGCCGGACACGCGCTCGCAATCGCGGCTTGGCGTGTGCGCTACGGCAACGATGCCGTTTGGATCGCTCCAAACCTCCTGCTGCGCTTCTTCCGGAAAGAAGGATACGATCCATTGACCTCCGATCGTAAGCGTTCCACACCAAGCAGTGCTTCCGCAGCCCCGGCCCAATTCGTATCCCAGCCGGGCCAGTTCGGCCGGGCCGTACTCATATCCACCGAAAGCAGCCGGCTGCATGACCTTGAACAGTTGCGCATCCCGCAGCAATTCCATCGAGCGCTTGGGAACCCTACGATTGACCTCAGTCTCGCGCGCAATACTTCGAAAATGTTCATTGAGCGTTTCGACGCGACCAACAAGATCGGCAAGATCCGGCCTAGCTCTTGAGCCCGTCGTCACTTCATGTGTCGCGAAGCCCCACATTTGTCGTTCCCTCCGCTTTTATGTTGGTCGGATCAGCCTCCCTCTCCACAGACAGAATGACAAATGGGATTTCTCAAGCTCGAATATCGGTCGAGACGATACTTGGCATTTCTTCAGCATCTCCAGTATACTACGCCGTGTGGCGACATGTCGGACAAATGGCGAGATTCGACCTCAATCTACTTTATTCTCTGGACGCCCTCCTGGCCGAGCGGAACGTCACGAAGGCAGCCGAAAAGCTTTGCGTGACACAGTCGACCATGAGCGGAATGCTCCTGCGCCTAAGGCAACAGTTCAATGATGAGCTGCTGGTGCGCCGAGGTAAGAGTTTCCAATTGTCACCTCTTGCGGAGCACCTTTCGGCATCAATTAGAGCGACTTTGCTTCAAGTGGAGGCCACTGTGAGCTCGAAGCCGGAGTTCGAGCCCAGCAAGGATAGTCGTCGATTCCGGATCATGGCGTCCGACTATTCCACGATCACGTTGCTTAACGATCTTTTCCGGCAATGCGCCAAGTGGGCGCCTCGGGTGCAGTTCGAAGTCCTACCGATTCAATCCCCGTTGGAAAGCATCCGTGCTGGAGAAGTGGACGTATGCGTTACCGGCAATCCCGCCGTTCATACAATCGTTCATCAGGACCCAACAATACGCAGCGACTTCCTCTTCTCTGAAGTGTATTGCTGTGTTGTCGACGGTGAGCATCCGTTGAGAGGACCCGTATCACGCGAAGACTGCGCTCGTTTTCCTCAGATTGTTGTAGGCTTTAGAGGCTTGGTCATGGCGACGGCGGAGATCTCGAGTCGCCCGCTTACCGAAGAATTTCCGGCCGAGATTATTGTGCCAAGCTTTTCGGTGATTCCAGATCTTGTCGCTGGGACCAAGTATCTTGGCCTTATTCCAAAGCGGCTGTTTGGCTCCACTGCCGCAAGAACAAACTTGAGGCTATTAGAATTTGCGCACGAAGGTCCCTCCTTCAACGAAATGCTGATTTGGCACACCCGGCTAGCCGACGATCCGGCCTTCCGGTGGCTGCGAACGCTGATACTAGGCTTAGCCACATGCAACGCGTCGAGCAAATTTGGATGAACCTACTCGCTACTCGAACGGCTTAAGTGCGCAATGTTGGCAAGATGAGCCGAGACGGGTGTGTCGGTCCATGATGTATCGTGTCTTTGCCAACCATATCCGGCGTGAAGGCGTGTGAAAATTGCAGATCTGTGACCGTGGAGTCGGCGCAAGATATATCGATGCGAACTCTTGAACCTGACCTGACCTTATAGGCTGTGGCCGTTAATGGGATCCGCAATTCAACGACTTGACCGGGAACGAGTTGAGAGCGCTTCGTATGAAAATGGACGGGCCCACCTTTGACGCTTCTGGCTTCGTCAATTGCCCGTTGGGAGGCGCGTAACCATCCTTTCGAGATCAGGATCGATTGCGGTTGGATGCCCTTCGCTCGATCATCGGCTGGTTGTTCGAACTGCTCAGAAAGCTTGACGATGAAGTTTGCATCGTCCCTAGTCGATGAGACGAAAAGAACCAACTCACCCCAGCCGGCAAGGATGATATCCTGCCCAAAAGCTGCAGAGGCAAAGGTAACCATTCTCTTTAGCAGGTCGGGACCGCGGGCCGAATGTGCAACTGGACCGATCGCCCATTGTGAATCAGGATAAGAATACTCCGTGCTCTGGTCGGTTGCCACGCCGAGATCAACTTCGTCCTGCAGTGTCCCGTCGTTCATAGATGTGACACTTCCAGTCGGACCAGATCCGAGGAAGAACTCTTTGTATTCCACGCCTACGGGCGGCCAGGTGGTGGATGTGAGCGTCGCTGAAGATCCACACAGGTCAAACTCGACATTTGGACGATCAAGGTATTCGTTGCGTGTTCCTTTGAGGTAACAATCGTAGAACGGAAGCAAGACCTCTTCGTGCATTGCAGTCGAGGCGAACGCAGCCAAAGCTTGCGGGAGCGTGGGAGTGCTCAACAACCTAAGCTTCTTTGGGCCTCGCACGGTGTTGTAGCCAATGATGTTGCCATCTAGATGGATATCACGCTTTACGTAGATGCCGATCGAGTAGACCGGAATGTCGACCTGTGAAAGTTGATCGACAATGGTCCGTTCTTCCCAGTAATCGTCACGGATCGGATGCCGCATAAGGTCGGCGATCAGATCATATTCGATGATGCGCGGTCCCGATCCATTGGCAGGAAATCGATTCGCAAGGCGGACCGAGCCGTTCCACCAAACGGAAGCAAACTGGCTCTGGATTCCACCTTGATAGAACCATCCATTGTAGAAATCGATGTGACCATCGAAAGGCGCGACGCATGTCAGATGCTGGGGTCGTTCAGCAGCCATGCACCACTGAGCGGCGGCGTAATAGGATTGTCCGATACCACCAATTTTTCCGCTGGACCACGGCTGCGCCGCGATCCATTCAATAACTTCATACAAGTCTCTTCGTTCACGACGGCTGAAGAACCCGTACTCTCCCTCTGACTTACCAGTTCCGCGGACGTCGAGATGAACATACGCATAGCCTCGCTCGACATAAAAATCGATCGGACCGGTTTCGTGCCAATAGAAGATCATCGAAGGCGGCACGTCGTCATTGTCGTATCGGTAAGGCGACGCCGCGAACAAGGTCGGGAATGGACCAGGTCCCTCTGGACGATATATCCGAACCGCTACCCTCGCCCCATCGCTCATAGGGATCATGACGTCGGACTGGTCTACCGCAGGCTTTGGCATATTTCCCCCAACTTTTGGGCAGCATAGCCTCAATAATTACTGATCACAATCAGTTTCGATCGCGATCGAGTTATCAACGTGATAGCGTAGGGGCGCCGAACTTCCCACATCGGATTGGGCGACTTGGGTGCGACGATGAAACAAACCAGTTCGACGGAGAGAACGGCCGTGAAGGCGAGCCTAAGAGAGCGCAACAAGACCGCTAAGGAGTCGATCATCCGACAGACAGCTCGGAGGCTCTTTCTCAAGCATGGTTATGAGAAGACGACGCTCCGCGAAATCGCAAAAGAAGCGGACGTTGGGTTTGGCACCGTCTCTGCTTACTCAAATGACAAGTCTGGCCTTTTGGCCATGATCTTTGTGGAAGAGCTTAAGAAGTTGGATCCACTCTTTGCCGATATTCCGGATAAGGGTGATCTTCTGGACCAATTGGTCTTAGGTCTCGGGAAACTATTCGCGTTTTGGAGTGCAGTACCGTCTCTAAGTGCGCATGTACTTCAGCAAATGGAGTTCTTCCATAGGAATCCACATATGGACTTGATCATGGCTAGGCGTAAGCAAGCGAGACGGGAACTGGCGGCCTTTCTTTCCAAGAAGAAGGAAGCAGGCAAAATTCGGTCGGACGTGGATATCGACAGGGCGGCGGACACTCTGTTTGCGATCTACACATCTAGCGTCCGGGAATGGAGCATCACCATGCCGCACGACCAAAAAAAGGGAATCGCTCGCCTGAGGTCGCTGCTCGAACTATCAGTTCGGGGCCTTCAACGCTGATACACGAAGTTGAACGACGCTGTGCTGATCGACCGTATCCCTCCGGCGTCGGCCGCCTTGTGTAGTTTGAGAGGCGGCCCGAGGATTTGACCTTAAGTCTAGCTTTAAGGT
>NZ_JAFCJX010000002.1 GCF_018130695.1 Bradyrhizobium jicamae
ATCGAGCTGATCAGCTTCTACAAAGAGAACCCTGGACTGCTCAAGCGGTAACCCTGCGGCCTACGCCGAATGGATACGAATCGTTCCGGGCGCACCATGATTCAAGGTGTTTTTGACTTCGCGCTTCGGAGCAGAAGCGGTCCAGCTACCAACCAGCAACCATCGTGTTCGAACTCGATGCTGTCGGCGTGATGATTGCGCTGCCGGAGTAGGACCATTTTTTTATTCGACGTAGCCCCCACTGGGCAATCCGCCCCATACTTCGAATTTGCAAAAGGCGATTTATCCGTCGCTCCGTGTTGGCCAATCAAAGGGTATGAGCGCGCGCCCTGAAGCACGAGTCCAGCGCTCCCGAGTCGCAGCAACGTAACGCGCGTCGTCAGCGAAATATGCGTGCTCGATCAGGAGCACCTGTAATCCAACACGTCGAGCGGTTTCCTCGAAAAGAAAATTGATGTGCCGCCGCATGGCCTGCACATCCTCATCTTCCTCACCGCCGGCAATTTCAGCCTCGTCCTGTTGTTCCTCGCCACTAGTCGGAAAATAGGGGCGGCTGATTTGGTCGAGGACGAGAAGCCCCGGAACTGGGGCTTCCACCATCTCAAAATACCTTTGCAAAGCGAAGGAAAGCGCAATGTGAATGGCGAGGTAATTCTGGTCTGATCCGACGTCCGACATTCGAAGCACAGCTGCGCTTTCTGCCTCGATCACTGCCACCTCTGGTTCTCGGGACGAAAACTCAAGTTCTGATCCGATACATGGGGCCACGGTTGGCAGCGCTGCGAAAGCCTCAGACGCGAATTGTGAGATTTTTCGCTCGGCTCTTTGGAGCTTGATCTTCTTCGCCTCGCGATCGACGCGCGCCTCTAGCTCAGCGATCTCGGCTCGAAGGACATTCAAATCCCTAGAGGCTTGGCGCGGTTCATCAATGCTTGCCTCAAGGAAGAAAGAGACGCGCCCCAGTAGATGTGCCCTAACTTGCGCGAGATCGGCCAACCGGCGCGTCTCGTCAGTCTGGCGAAGCCACGTCTGGATTTGGTCATCTACTTGTCGAAGTTGGGCATTCAGATCTCGGATCTGTTCGTCTAAAGCGCGATCGTGCTCTACCAACCGCGGTTTTACTCGTTCTACTGCTGCGCTCTCTGCGCGCACCCTAGTCAAGATAGACTGAAGGGCACTTGCCGTGGCGCGACCGCGTTCTGAGGGGGCCTCGCAGACTGGACAGACAGATGTGATATCATGGATCTGAAGATGCTCAGCCAGCATAAGCTTCTCGCGCTGGCGGGAGACCGCTCTTCCGAAGCCTGTAGCCTCACGTATCGCTGTTTGAGTTGCTCGCAATTGGCGCCGTGCTTCCTCCAGCCCGGACAAGATCTCCCGACGTCTGCTGTGAAGCGCAGCCAGCTCGCCCTCGGAAGGATAGGCATTTGCCTCCAATTGGACGCTGGCCACAGTCTCCAGCTGTCCCAATAGCTCTGCTTCGCTGGAGTCAGGCGAGGGCGCACTGGCTATACCTATGCGATGTGCTTCTGTCAGCAGGCTCGTCGCCCGCTGCTTCAACGCAGTCTCCGCTGCCTCTCGTGACCTAGCCTTCGCTTCCTCCCGGTCGAGAGCGCGCTGCAGTTGCCGCAACCGTTGCTCATCCATCGCCGTCGCCTCGTCGGTGGCGCGAAGAAAATATGGCATGGTCGCGACGATATCGCGCGCCTTCTCAGCCCTTTCTAGTCCGTGGAGCAGGACCGTTTCACTGTCTATGACCTCCTTAGTGACAAACATATAGGGGGTGACGAAGCGAACGGTAGCTCGACCCCGATGGCCGGCACCTGGCTCGGGCTCTTCACGCACATCCCCGATTCCGAACACGCGCTCGATGAACGCTTTGGCTGCGTCGAGCGTCGTTGTTCCGTCAAACTCTTCGAGTGTCGTTGGTAGCGTCAGATTTCGGCCCGAAGCGGCGAACATCCGTGTGCTGGTCGCCTGTCCCACCGGCGGGATGACCCGGCCGATGATCATCTCGGCCTCGTCCAAAACCCACTTCACCCCAACTGCGATGCTGCGACGGCGTATATGAGCTGGCAGTTCACAGTTGCTGGAGCCGAGGCAATAGTCGATCGCTTTAATCAGCGTGGATTTTCCCGTGCCTGAGGCACCGGTAATGATGTTGACCGACCCAGGCATCAACGACACGTCGCGACGTTGACCAGAGGCACCCAAGAAAAAAATGGTTGCTATGTTCCAGCGGCTCATACCGTGAGTTCCATAACGTTGAAGACAGTTCTTGTTGAACCAGCCATCGCAAACCAAAAGCCAAGCCGTTCGGCGTGCTTTATCGATTGGGCTGGCTCATCACTCAGCGCCTTTACCGCACTCTTCTTCAACTTACTCGGCCCGAGCTGTAGACATCCCGCTTCGTTGAGATGCAATATCCGAGCGAAGCACGCAAATCGGATGGCATCGGTAACGATGTTCATGGATGCATTGATGCGGATCGATAGTCCTACATGAACGCGCGGATTTCGCTCCAGCCACTCCAATAGGCCTGTGTTTTTATTGGTGCCGGTGAACGTGGATGCCAGATCTCCCGATAAAGCTAGTGGCAGCGCCATATACGAGATCGGTAGCTCTGGTCCGTCTTTCTTGATGGAAAGATAGGATGTCACAAAGGCAGTTAGCACATAGGTACAAAAAGCCGGATTAGTCTCGGCGAATACGTCATGAGCAACAGTCATGCGTCGCCCCTGAGCAGATCGGTAAAATCAGGATGCCAGCCTACGGTTAGGTTAATGGCAAGCACTTGGTAGCTACCGCGCACGTAGTAGGGCGCGGTCCAACCCTCTGCTATCGGCCGGACGGAGAGGGGAGCCTCGTCATGCGTCCAGCGAAGCAGTTTCAGACCCTCTTTGCGCTTACTATCGTCTTGCTTTGAGCAATCCTCGCACATCTGCATGTGACGATCGGACCAGTGTTCTTGCAGTATCAGATCATATTCGGTGATGGTGGAGGCCATCGCCGAGTTCGCGCTTATCCAACTCGCTCGCTGCTCTCGGGCCTTCCACTCCTCCCGGATCGCCTTCATTAGGTCGGAAGGTTTCCCCTCCACAAGTTCAATTTGGCGAGCAAGCATGCCGTCGGGCTGGTAATCCTTTGGTTGAGTCGCTGTTTCGAACTCTGCGAAGAGCTTGCCCTGCTCTAAGTCGGCAACAATCGCCATGATCTGGGCCTGCAGCTCCGTCCGGGCTATCGCGCGTTCACGCTTGCCACAGAGTGAGTAGATTATCTGTCTGTCCCACCACTCGATCAGGCGCTTGGCGACAAGTGGCCGTTGATCGACCGGGAGTAATTTCAGGTGATCCGCAACTTGGCCCTCAATCTTGTCGATCGTTGAGCTGTTTTGCTTCACCAGAGCGCGGCGCATAAGATTAAGACGTTCGGTGTTCGAAAGACCCATGAATGCTTCGGCGCCATCTACTCGATCACCGTAGGGTAAGGGCTTTCCGGATTTCTTCGCCTCGGACCGGGCATCGACGACCCGCTGCGCTTCATCTACCATCGCGGCCACTAGCGCGGAGCGGTCCGTCTCAAGACTCGTCAGAGCTTGCAGAGGGCTGTCTTTGGGAATCTCGCCGATTGCAACTAAGTGCAACGTTGTGTCTGAAAGGGTGAGCGTAGGTAGGATATCGACCCAAACCTTGACCGTGCGCCAGAGCGCACGCGCCTTCACTGAGATCGGCGGGGGTGTCGCGCTGATTGAGTGCTTCAGCTGATAGAGCAACGTGTGGCCGTCAGCGCTCAGCTCGACGTCGTCAAGACGTTCCACCGCGATCGAGGCATCATCCGCACTCTGCGTGACCAAAGTCTCGAGCGCGAAGAACGTTTGAAAGTAGAAGCCGAGCGCGGCAGCCTCAGCCGTATGCAGCCCAATTTGTCCGTCGTTGCTCATAGTAGGTTGCGAATCGCTTTCGAGTACAACCAAGGCTTTACTGCCAATTTTTCGGGCACAAGAGCTTTATCGAAGCCGTCCCCGAGATTCAGGATGGGCTAATTGGCGTGGCCAGGGGACTTCTTACGCATCCCATAAAAGGGGAATTGCGAATTTTGAGAAGGGAGCTGCTGAGGCACTGCATCTTTTGTATAGCGCCGCGACTAGTCGCCTACAGCACGGACATGTCCCTGGACTAGTCGTTGCTTCGTGTAGCCGACATCCCAAGCGAAGAGGCAGTCGGCGTGACCTGCAATAGGTGTTGGTAATGGGGTTATGCCGCAGCGCACAAACAAAGCGCCTCGCTTCTTCCTCGAGTTTCGTGCATTCTAATTTGGTACTCATGATTGCAATGAGGATTTGCGATGGAAACCATCGGTGACAACTACGTTCGGTTGGTTGGCGGCGATCTGGTGTCCTCCATCATCACCGATACGCCGAGCATGCGGATCGAAATTCTTCGCAGGGAGACGGTCGGGCGCATGCATTGGCATTTTCGTCAGCCTGAGCTGTCTTTGTTCTGGTTCGGCAAGGGGGCCGAACGCTTAAGAGCGACGATTGACGGGCGTCCGGTCGAGCGCCGATTCCCGGGAAAATCTAAGCTCGCAATCTTTCCTGCCGCAACCGAGATCGAAGGTGAGTGGAACGTAGGACCGACCCTCGATTACACCGTGGTTTTCTTGAATCCATCTTTCGTGGGCGAACGCCTGCAGCACGCGATCACGAACTGCACGATCGCTTTTGAGCACGATGGATTGACGCGTGGCCTCGCCGAACTTTGCCGCGAAGCGACCTCGCCGGACAATGTTTTCAGTCTCATGGCGGAAGGATGGTCGATCCAGGCGCTGGCTCACATTTCTCGCGTCAGCGAGCGAAGTCAGCAGCCATGCAACAAACTGCGCGGTGGTTTGCCAGGCCGAAGCTTGCGGTATGTCGAGGAGTATGTGCGCGAGAACCTTACCCAGCCGATAACTCTCGCCGAACTCTCCGAAATCGCCGGCTTAAGCAAGCGGCACTTCCTGCGCGCATTTCAGGAAAGCGTCGGGCTGACGCCATACAGCTACGTTCTTTCGCTTCGGATCGACGAGGCGAAGCGGCGGCTGTCGGAAACGGCAGACAGTATCACCGATATAGCCCTTGCGATCGGTTTCAATGACGCCCAGCATTTCTCGACGCGCTTCAAGAAGGCGACCGGCATCACTCCATCCGCATTCCGTCAACGTTGCCTGTCATAGGCAACACCCCCTTCGGCTTTCGGGTCTAAATGGCGCTTTTACGGAAGCCCTGGCGCTATCCTGCAAGCCAGGATCAGATTCGCGATCTAACACTCTCCCATAAGAATCACGCAGACCCCGGCCGCTTTGCCGTGGCTCAAGGGAAGTTTGCGGGCGGAACCGGCCGGCACAAGGGAGAGCAGAATGGCAGTTTCTTTCAAGGGGTATGCGCTTATTGGGCTCACCGGAGCGATCGGTCTCGCCGCATCGGCCGGCGTGCCGACCTACGCGCAGGAGAAGGGCGCCATCAAGATCGGCCTGATGCTGCCGTACAAGGGCGTCTATGCAGTTCCGGCGGAAAGCATCGATCGCGGCTTTCAAATCGCACTGGAAGAGTACGGCGGCAAGATCA
Source organism: Bradyrhizobium jicamae (assembly GCF_018130695.1). Taxonomy (GTDB): domain Bacteria; phylum Pseudomonadota; class Alphaproteobacteria; order Rhizobiales; family Xanthobacteraceae; genus Bradyrhizobium; species Bradyrhizobium jicamae_B. Next base: position 5,606 of record NZ_JAFCJX010000002.1, read on the forward strand.
ACGGCCGTCGCATCGAGATCATCCGCGCGGACGACGAACTGACGCCGAGCGTGGGCGTTCAAAGATTCAACAAGTTCGTTCAGTCGGACAAGGTCGATCTCGTTGCCGGTGTCGTCGGCTCGAATGTTGGCATTGCCGTCTCGGAACTCGCCGACAAGAACAAGATGCCGATGGTGTTCGTGAACGCTTTTGCGGACGAGATCACCGGTAAGTTCTGCAGCCCATACATTGCGCGCACCTCGTTCAGCGCCAACGGATTCGAATATGCCTCCGGCAAGTACTGGGCAAGCAAGGGGATCAAGACCGCCGTGACGATGGGGCCTGATTACTCCGCCGGCCGCGCATTCATCGGTGGCTTCAAACGCGGCTTTGAAGACAACGGCGGAAAGGTGATCGAGGAAATCTGGACGCCGTTCCAGAAGACCAAAGACTACAGCGCCGCACTGACGCAGGCTGCCAACTCCGGCGCGCAAATCATCTACGCATTCTATGCGGGCGCGGAAGCAATCCAGGTCGTCAAGCAGCACGCGGACTTCGGCCTGCGAAGCAAGATCCCGTTCATCGGCGATCACTGGGTTTACGACGAGGCGTTGTGGCCCGCACTCGGCGATCTCGCGCTCAATGCCCAGCACGTCGCCACGCACTACCCCGGCATCGAAACCGAGGTGAACCAGAAGTTCGTCAAGGCCTACAACGCGAAATACAAGCAAGATCCCGACGTGAGCGCAGCGCTTGGTTACGACAACGGCAAGGCGATCATGCTCACGCTCGAAACGCTCGGTGGCGAGATGCCGGAAGACCGTGCGAAGTTCATCTCGACCATGCGAGACCTTACGTTCGATTCACCGCGCGGGAAGATCAAGTTCAATGCGCAGAACAGCGCATTGCTCGAGAAGGTCTATGTGGTCGAGATCGTCAAAGGTCCCGACGGCAAGATGCAGCGTAAGCCCCTGGACCAGTTTCCGGGCGCCGGCGATCTGCCGGGTTGCACGAAGTCGTTCTGATCCGAGGCAGGCTTCGCCCGGCGGGGCCCGCGTCTCTCGAATTTGGGTGAAGCATGCAGCCTTTCCTGATCCAACTTCTCAACGGCGTGCAATTGAGCATGTTGGTCTTCCTTCTCGCCGTCGGCCTTACGTTGATCTTCGGGCTGATGAACATTCTCAATTTGGCTCACGGCGCCTTCTTTACGATGGGGGCCTATTTCGGGTTGGTCGTCGCCAACAGCACGGGTTCGTTCTGGCTCGCGCTGCTCATAGGTCCGCTGCTGCCGTTCGTGGCCGGCTTCGCCCTGCAGTTCTTCGTCCTGCAACCCCTGGCTCAGCGCGGCCGCTCGACGCATCTCGATCTCGCGCTGCTGACGTTCGGGCTGCTGTTCGCGACTGCCGGAGCAGTCGAGCACGTCTTCGGATCGGCGTTTCACAGCATTGTTACGCCTGACCTCCTGAAGGGCCGCGTCGGCCTGCTGGGAATGGAGTATCCGATCTATCGGCTGTTCATCATCGCGGTTGGCATCGCCATCGGCGTCGCACTCGTCCTGGTAATCGACCGCACGCGCGTCGGGGCCACGCTGCGGGCCGGGGTCGACAACCGCGAGATGGTCACGGCCCTCGGCATCAACATCAACATGTTGTTCGCGCTGGTATTCGGATTTGGCTCCGCACTCGCCGGATTTGCCGGAGTCGTCTCGGCCCCGGTCATGAGCATCTATTCCAGCATGGGCATCGGAATTGTCGTTACGACTTTTGTCGTCGTGGTGGTGGGCGGTCTCGGCAATCTCAAGGGGTCGTTCTACGCCTCACTCATCGTCGGCATGACGGATACGTTTGCCCAGGCCTACGTTCCGGAAGCCGAGCTGTTTGCGATCTATATTCTTCTGATAGCCGTGATGATCTTTCGTCCGCAGGGTCTTTTTGGCGCGGTCGGGAGGATTGCATGAGCGCAGATGTCGCCCTCTCGAGCGAGCAGAGAATCGGCGTGCTGAAGCGTCTGCCGCTTCCAGCTTCACGTCGTGCATACGCTGCGTTGTTCGCACTTTTTGCTGTCAGCTTGTGCGCGCTGCCATCGTTCGTGTCTGGCTACGTCATGACACTGGCAGTTGAAGCCATGATCGCGGGGGTATTTGCATCTGGCATCAATCTTCTGACCGGCTACACCGGTCTCGTGTCGCTCGGACAGGCGATGTTTCTCGGGTTCGGTGGATACGGCATTGCGATCGGAACGGCGCTGTTGGGCTGGCCGCTGTGGATCTCTGCCCCCGTCACGCTGGTGGTCGTGGCCGCGATTGCGGCGCCAATCGGTGCGATTTGCACCCGGACGCGTGGCGTCGAATTTCTCCTGATCACACTGGCGTTCTCGCAGATGTTCTATGGTGCCGCAATCAAGCTGCGCTGGACCAACGGGTCGGATGGCATGACGGGAATCCCGCGGCCGGATCTGTCGCTGCTCGGCGTGAGCGCAGACAACCCGACCGTCTTTTATTACTACGTACTTGCTGTCGCGGTCCTCTCCCTGTTGATGCTGTGGCGGATCGTAACGTCGCCTTTTGGCAGCGTACTCGTCGGCATTCGTGAAAACGAGCGTCGCATGATGTCGATGGGATACTCGGTAGCCAACTACAAGATCGGATCATTCGCGTTGGCCGCCGTGATCTGTGCGGTCGCGGGTATTCTTCAGTCGCAGTACACCTACTTCGTCAATCCCGACGCAATGAGCTGGCAGATGAGCGGTGAGGGCGTGCTGATGGTCATCATCGGCGGCGCCAATGTCGTTCTTGGGCCGTTTGTTGGAGCCACGGTCTTCGTGGTGGTCAAGCAGGCGCTGAGCATGATTACGGAAGAGTACAATCTGTTCTTCGGCATTTTCTTCATGCTTGTGGTTGCACTTTTTCGTGGTGGTGTTCTCGGCTTTATCAGCACGCTGATCGGAAAACGGCAATGAGTGCACTCGAGATCAGAAACCTGCGCAAGGCTTTCGGCGGTCTCCAGGTCATCAGTGACCTCGATCTTAAGGTACCGCCCGGCCAGCGCCATGCGGTGATCGGCCCCAACGGCGCCGGAAAGACCACGCTGTTCAACATCATCACGGGATGGCAGCCGCCCACCAGCGGTGAAATTCTCATTCAGGGCGTTCCGGTGCAGCAGGGCCGACCCGACCTCGTCACGCGGGGCGGCCTTTCGCGCTCCTTTCAGAAGAACATGCTGCTCGAGAGTGTCACGGTTCTGGAGAACCTGCGCGTTGCATGTCAGGCCCTCGATGCGTCGCGCCATTCGGTGTTCCGGTCATCCCGGTCGTTTTCCGACGTCATTCGGAAAGCTCGCCGCGCGGCCGAGCAGATGCATTTGGACACCGTGCTGGATCGGAAAGTCAACGAACTATCCTACGGGCAGAAACGTCAACTCGAAGTGGCGATCGCATTATGTGCGGAGCCGAAGATCTTACTGATGGACGAGCCGGCGGCGGGCACGTCGCCTGACGAGCGCAACAGTCTGATCAAGCTGATCAACGGCTTGTCACCGGAATTGACCATTCTGCTTGTGGAGCACGATATGGATGTCGTGTTTGCGATCTGCGACATCATCACGGTGCTGAGTTACGGCAGGGTGCTCGCAACCGGGACGAAGGACCAGATCCAGTCCAATCCTCAGGTTATCGAGGCTTATCTGGGGCGGCGCCATGCTTAAGGTCGAGCACCTTCACACCTACTATGGCGAAGGCCATATCCTGCAAGGCGTTGATCTCTCTGTGACCACCGCGCAGTGCGTGGCGGTGCTCGGCCGCAACGGTGCGGGCAAGACGACGACGCTGCGCTCGATATTGGGGCTGACGCCCGCGCGGCGTGGCCGCGTCGTCTTCAATGAAATTGATATCACACGGCTGTCGACGCATCGGATTGTGAGATCCGGCATTGCTTTCGTGCCGGAGGATCGCGGCATTTTCCCGACCGTGACTGTCGAGGAGCATCTTGCCATTGCCTATGGCGCGTCGAAACACCGGCCCCGACGTAAGCCCATCGCGTATGTGTTCGAGATCTTTCCCCGCCTCGCCGAACGGCGCAGGAGTCTCGGCGGACAATTATCTGGCGGTGAGCAGCAGATGCTGGCTGTTGGGCGGGCGCTGGTGGCTGGTCCTGACCTGATGATACTCGATGAGCCCAGCGAAGGCCTGGCGCCGGTGATCATCGAGAAGCTCGAAGCCGTGCTCAAGGACATCAAGGCATCCGGGACCGCCCTTCTGCTGGTGGAGCAGAACTATCACCTTGCGACCCAACTGGCTGACTATGTCTACGTGCTCAGTCAGGGACGGGTTCAATTCGCCGGCGACACGGAATCGCTGATCGCAAATAACGATATCAGGCGCACGTATTTGAGCGTGTGAGATTGAAGCTAAAGACCAAGCGTCGACCGAGGAGTGAAGAAATGCGAGGGCCTTTGAGTGGAGTGCGCGTCCTGGATCTGACAGCTGTGGTGTCGGGTCCATATGCGACCATGTTTCTGGCGGATCAGGGAGCGGATGTGCTCAAGATCGAACCGACCAGCGGCGACGGTACCCGCCGGAGCCGGACGCTGATCGACGCGGCCGGTGAATTCTCGGCGCTATTCGTATCGTGCAATCGCGGCAAGCGCTCGCTTTCGATCGATATCAAGAGCAAGACGGGCCGTGAGGTGCTGGCAAAGCTCGCGGCACAAGCGGACGTGCTGGTGCAGAACTTCCGTCCCGGCACGATGGAGCGCCTCGGGCTTGGCCAGGAGGAACTGCGCAAGAAGTATCCGCGGCTGATCTATGTCTCGATCAGCGGAGTCGGCGACTCAGGGCCGTATGTGAAGAAGCGCGTCTACGATCCGATCGTCCAGGCGCTGTCCGGCTTTGCCGACATCCAGTCGCAGCCGGTGACCAATCGCCCGCAGATGATCCGCACCATCGTCTGCGACAAAACAACCTCGCTGTTCACAGCGCAGGCGGTGTCCTCGGCGCTTTATGCGCGGGAGAGGACCGGGCAGGGGGACCACATCCAGGTGGCAATGCTGGATGCCATGATCTCGTATCTGTGGCCGGAGGGCATGATGCAATACACGGTGGTCGGCGCCGAAGCCACGACCACGGATCCCAACGACCGTCCAGACCTCGTGTTCAAGACGCTCGACGGTTATATCACCTGCGGCACAATCTCCGACTCGGAATGGCAGGGCTTCTGCAAGGCGTCTGGCGATCCGATGCTGGCCCAGGACGAGCGGTTTGCCACACCGGGAGCGCGCTTTGTAAACGCCACCGCGCGGATCAACAAGATGCAGGAATACATCGGAAAGCACACCACGGTCGAGTGGTTGAAGCGGCTCGACGAGAACGACGTGCCTTGCGCGCCGATCTTGCGCCGCGGCGAAATCGTCCAGAACGAGCAGGTCGTGGCGCGCGGTCTGATTGAAGAGTTCGACCAGCCGACGGTAGGGCGAGTGCGGCAGCCGAAGCCTGCGGCCATCTTCGAGGTCAACAAGGCCGTCATCGGTGGTCCGGCGCCACGAGTGGGTGAACACTCGCGCGTCGTGCTGCGCGAACTCGGTTACACCGATAGCGCGATCGACGCGATGATCGCAGACAAAGCTGTCCGCGCGGCGTCCAAATAGATTTGGTTTTGGAGATAGCAATGGTGAATCCAAGCGGGGTAGCCCTACTGGTTGGTGCAGGGGACGCCATAGGCGCAGCCGTGGCGCGCCGTTTTGTGCGAGGCGGATACAAGGTTTGCATCGCACGGCGCGAGGCTGCCAAATCCCAAGCACTGGTTGACGAACTCGGCGCCGCTGGACATGACGTCCGCGCTTACAGCGTCGATGCGCGCAAGGAAGACGAAGTTCAGAAACTATTCGCGGATGTCGAGAGAGATGTCGGTTCGATCGAAGTGTGCCTCTTCAACGCTGGATCGAACGTGAACAAGCCGTTGCTGGAGACGACGGAGAAGCTGTTCTTCAAGGCTTGGGAACTTGCTTGCTACGCGGGCTTTCTGGTGGGTCGCGAGGCGGCGAAGCACATGTCCGGACGTGGACGGGGTACGATGCTTTTCACCGGCGCGACCGCCAGCGTACGAGGCGGAAAGGGTTTTGCGGCGTTTTCGGCGGCGAAGTTCGGCTTGCGGGCCGTCGCCCAAGCGATGGCCCGTGAGCTTGGGCCGAAGAACATTCACGTCGTCCATCTCTTGATCGACGCGGGCGTTGACAGCGAAGCCATTCATCAGCGCATGAAGGCGGCAACTGGAATCAGCGCCAGCGAAATTCCGGCCGATAGCCTGACCAAAACGGAGTCCATCGCCGAGGCGTACTGGTTTGCTCACCAACAATCCAGAGACGGCTGGACACACGAGCTCGATCTGCGTCCATCGGTGGAGAAGTGGTGATGACAGATGATCTCATCCTGTGGGGTATCGGCACGTCGCGCACCATTCGCGCGCATTGGGCGCTCCATGAACTCGGTCTTCCGTACCAGTCCCGGCCGATCCTTCCGCGATCGGGAGAGACCAAGACGGCGGAATATACGGCGCTGAATCCGCGACAGAAGATTCCGCTTCTGCAGGACGGTGACCTGACCATCGGGGAAAGCGCTGCAATCGTCGCATATCTCGCCAGTAAGCACCGGACGTCCGATGGCGCCCTCGTTCCAAGCTGCCCAAATCTTTACGCTAAGTGGCTGGAGTGGTGCTTCTTCATCGTAACCGAATTGGATTCAACGAGCCTGTATGTCATGAGGCGGCATGGCACCAACAAGGGGCTGGCGCACATCTACGGCGAAGCTCCTCAGGTCGTGACCCAGGCCGCCGAGTATTTTCGCGGGCAACTTCGCCATGTCGATGTTGCCCTGTCGGACGGCCGTCAGTACCTCATGGGAAACCAGTTCACTACAGCCGACATATTGCTAACGACCTGTCTGACATGGGCGATCGAATACGGCGTCGGCATCTGCGACAGTGCCGTTCCGTATCTTGAGCGCGTCACGTCGCGCGAGGGATATCGGACCGGAGAAAGGGCAAATCTCGCACAGATCTAGGGAGAGACAGAAGGGCGATGACCACCTCCGGACCATTTTTGGCAAAGGAGGACGTCGAGAGCGATCTCTTGCACCGACGCAGCAACCGGGAAGTCGGGCTCTCCCGGACGTGCAGTCGAAATCGATGGCACTGGCTGCCGCTCTGAGAACATCCCTCCGAAGTGAACCTCGACCGTACGGACTAGCTCGGAGGGAGGCATGTCAACTTAGAAATCGGATTTCCTTCAAAACCTCGGCCGAACTGCCGCTGCGGCGATAGTGGGCATAGCCGGGACCTCATTTGCAAGTGAGGGTCCGCGCGGATCGCGATCCCAACTGGATCGCCGCTCCCGGAAGGTCTGACAGCGACAACGGATAGAATGCTCTATGCCAGCATCTTGCGCAAAGCGGCGCCTCCGAGGCTGAGCCTGGATTAGGTCCGGGACTTCGATACCCGATTAAAGTTCGGCATTCGCGCCGACCAGAAGTCAGGCCTTCTCTGGGTCCGTTCGGACGACGCCACGCCGTTGGCGTCAAGGGTCCAAACACAGCCGTAGGTCCTTCGCTTCAAGAAGGATCTTCTGAGCTTGAAGTCTGGGTCCAAGACGACAGGTTGAAGGTGGTCTTGATGGCATTGCGTTCGGACGGGATGGACCTTTGTACGTCAACGCCTTCCAGCGGCGAACTCTTCCGCATCTAAGCCAAATCGGGAGTCGCCGGCACCGTCACGAAGCTTGAGACTGACTTATCGAACTTGCCGCAACGCGGCGATTTGATCCGATGCGGTTGGACGCAGGAAAATTCGCGAAATCGGCCGGTAAGAGTCGTGAGTCCGGCATAGCTGAATGAGACGTCGTCTTGCTTTTCGGTGCCGACTGGTCAGAAGCAGAAGCGGCCAGTAAGCGGTTGTACAAGTCGCAGGCCATGAGCCGATCCATGATTGCGGAAGGAGCTTGGTCGCTGCGGCAGCCTCGTTCAAGGCGTCAGGTCTTGAGGGCTACAAAAGTCAGAAAAACTCTGAACAAATCAGCGTCCCTCGTAGACGGGTGGACGCCTCTGAGCCTCGGCGTCCCGCCCTTCCTGGAAATCCCTCGTCGTAAGCAGCGCGCGATATTGTTCGCCGAGCCCGACCAGCGCCGCGCTCTCCGATCCTTCGAGTGCCATGTGAGACGTTGCTAGGGACGCCTTGGTGCCGAGCGGACCGCTCGCAGCGATCTTCTTGGCAATTTCGATCGCCATCGCGAGCGCCGCTTCCCGGTCTGGAGCCAATTCTTGAACAGTACCCATCCGCAAGGCCTCTTTGGCTCCCCAATGGTCACCCGTTAAAATGTATCGCATGGCATTTCCCCAGCCGGCTTCCCTGGGAAAACGGATCGTCGCGCCGCCGCCGGGAAATCGGCCGTGCGTGTTCTCGTCCTGACCGAATTCTGTGTCTTCCGAAGCGACGCGTATGTCCGCAGCAAGGAAAAGTTCATGTGCCAGGTTCCAGGTATCGCCATGAACCGCGACCACCAGCGGCTTGGTGAGCGTTGGCTTGGTCCGACCCATTGGATCGATGAAGCCCGGCCCATCCATCAATTTCCTTCCGGATTGAGAAAACGACTTGGTGGCCTCGACATCGATGCCTTTGGAGAACCGCGGGCCGTAACCGAACAGGACCGCGGCGCGGAGCGACGGGTCTCGGTCATAATCGTAGTATGCCCTGGCGAGGCTCTCCATTGACTCTGGATCCACCCGGTTGTCGATGTATGGCCGATTGATTCCTATCAGTACGATCTGTCCTTGGCGTTCAACGGTGATTTTCGTCTGAAGACCATAGGGAATATCCGCCATACGATCGGTCTGTGATGTCGACAGCGCGCCCCCATTTTGCTGCGCCTGTAAGGGTGACAGCCAAAGCGCGGCGATTGCAAACGCGATCATCACGTTGTCAAAGCGAAACATCCAAATTTCTCCACCAAGACGAAAGAGTGTTGGAAGCGGCGGCGGTTGGTGAAAGGCTGGGCGGTCTCAGCTGCACCTCATAACCCCCGGACATCACCTTTTCAGAAACGAATTCACTCATCAAGCTAGTACGAATGAGAGTGTCCCAAGTCCCTGGATTGTGCTTTCGATCTTATCGCCCGCCTTCAACCAAGTCTGCTTCTCTTTGGGATATCCCGCGATCACCCCCGAGGGTGTCCCGGTGAAGACGATGTCCCCTGGTTCGAGAGCGAACAGCCGCGACGCGTGCGCGATAATCCTTTGAGGATTGAAGATCAATTTTGCGGTGTTCGACGATTGTCGCACCTCTCCATTCACCCGGGTTTCTAGATTCAGATTGTTGGGATCGATCTGATCCGCAGACACGAAATATGGGCCGATTGGAGCGAAGCCGTCGAGCGTCTTGCCGACCATCCACTGACCGCCGGCTCTCTCCAGCTGCAGATCTCTGGACGTGAAATCGTTACCGACGGCGTATCCGGCAACGTATGAGAGAGCATCGTCGATGGAGACGTTGCTTGCCTTCCGGCCAATTACGACGACCAGTTCGGTCTCATAGTCGAACTTGTAGCAAACGTCGCGGGGCGGGAGTTGAACCGTCGCCATATGCGGCGCAAGCGAATTGTTGTACTTGTTGAAGAGGATGGGTTGAGGAGGCAGTTTCTGGCTCGTTTCCTCGATGTGTTCTCGGTAATTGAGCCCGAGGCAGACGATTTTTCCGGGCCTGGTGAACAGACGTCCGAACTTGATCTTCGACTCATCGAGGAATGCCGCTTTCGCGTTGGGCGCCTTGAGAGCAGTCTCTACGAGAATGTTCACTTCCGCATAGGCCGCGTTGATGAGGAGCTCCTCCAGCGTGAGCGGTGCCGAGAGTCCGAGGAGCTTGGTCGCGGCGACAACGTCGAGCACGCCAACTGCGGTCTTCACGCCCATGGTTTCGCGCCCGTCCTCCTGGCGGATCGAAATGATAGTAAGCTTGTGAGGTAGCTCGCCGCTCGCGCTGCTCCGCGACGCCGTTTCGTGTGCGGTCTGCGCACTGACGTTGGTAGCGGCGAACGCGGCCGCAGCAAGGCCGGCCTTCATCAGTCTGCGACGCGAGGGCATGATAAGTCTCCCAGAGTGTTATTGTTGGTGAGCGGGTTCTGGCGTTGCTCAGTTGCCTCGAGAGGAAGCGTTCGGCAGCGGACCTTGGCGACCGGAATCATCATAGGACCGAAGGCCTCAGCGGCTCCAATAAGTCGGTCATGAAAATAAATAGGGTTGGGTTATCACCACGAACTTCTGCCAATTTGGCTAGGAGTTATTCAACGACGAATGACTTGGTCGGGGTGAACGTTGCACGCATAAGGTCTAGGTTGCCATGGGAGACTGAGAGTGGAACTGCGTCGCTTGAAATACATGTCTGTTCTGGCCGAGGAATTGCATTTCGGAAGGGCGGCTGAGCGCCTGGGCATTGCGCAGCCGGCACTCACGCAGCAGATTCGGGCACTCGAGCGCGAGCTCGACGTCGAGCTCTTCCACCGGACGAAGAGATCGGTGAAGCTCACGGTAGCCGGTCGGGTCACGCTGAACGAGGCGATCAGGACCCTTCAGCAAGCGGAAAAGACCGCCCTGGTTGCGCGCCAAGCGGGTCGCGGCGAACTGGGGCACATCGAAATCGGATATGTGGGGTCGGCAATCTTCACTGGCGTCCTGTCGAAGGCAATCGCCCGGTTTCGCGTCGAAAATCCTGTCGTAGAATTTCGCCTGAACGAAGTCGGGATCGTCCAGCAATTGGACGACGTCAGCAGCGGTCGCCTTGATCTTGGCATCCTTCGTCTTCCGGTGAAGTCAGTGCCGACCGGCGTCGGGATCATGTCGCTGCACCGCGAGCCGATCATATTGGCGATCCCGCGCGGGCACCGGCTCGCGCGGCAAAAGAACGTCGCGCTGAGCGCGTTGAAGTCCGAGCCTTTCGTCGCCGTGCAAATTCAGGAGGGTAGCGGCTTCAACGCGCAAGTTGCCCAGATATGCGCCGCAGGCGGGTTGTCACCTCAGATCACGCAACGCGCGGGACAATTCACGGCTCTTGCCGGACTGGTTGCGGGTGGTCTCGGTGTGGCCTTCGTGCCCGATTCACTTCGAAAGCTGCGGATTGACGAGGTAGTCTATCGGCCGTTGGCGAAGGTCAACCAGCACTCCGATCTCGCCATGGTCTATCGCAAGTCAGAGCGCGCCCCTGCCGTCGTCGCATTCCTCGATCAGTTGAGGAAGCTGGCGCGGCCGGCGCCATGACGATGATCCCGGCTGATACGATCTTCTTATTAAATTGGAGTGAATCATTATTGGCTGCACCAACCCTCCGCTCGATAGTCTCCTTTGAACGCCTCTAAAGATGGGCGACAGGGAGGGAAACAAAGTGGCGGTAAGGCCTATCACTCGGCGAGACGCGCGGCTCTGACATTGTCTGCAGCCGCCGGAGAAGCTCTTGAAGAGTGAGGCCGACTGTTGGGCGCCCTTTATGAAGCTCCTGAACATCACGCTTGACTGACCAGGAACTGAACGCGGCGCCGAATTGTGGTGCCTGTTGAGTCAATGTGGAGTGCGCCTTGAGAAGAGTGGTCCTGGGTTTGCTTGCTCTCGCGCTCGTCGTCCACGCGAGCGCCGCCGGAGCGGAGACGTTTCCGGCACGGACTGTTCGACTAATCGTGCCGAACCCCGCCGGAGGTTCAAACGACGCGGCAGCGCGCTTTCTGGCGGAAGCGCTCAGCGAACTGTGGCAACAACATGTTGTCGTGGAGAACAAGCCGGGAGGCGGCGGAAATATCGGAACCCAGGCCGCCGCGTCCGCGGCGGCAGACGGATACACCTACCTGGTCTCCTCGCCCGGTCCAATCGTCATAAACCCATCGCTCTACAAGAAACTGCCGTTCGATCCGCCGAAAGATTTCACGCCCGTCGCGCTGCTCGCAACCGTTCCAATCGTCCTGATCGTCAATCCAAGACTGCCGATCTCCACGCTCGATGAGCTCTTGAAGTTCGCCAGGGAGCAATCGGATGAACTGAACTACGCTTCCTCCGGAATCGGATCGACGCATCATCTGTCGGCTGAATTGTTCAAGAAGATGACGGGCCTCAAACTCAGACACGTCCCGTATCGCGGCGCCGCGCCGGCCATGAACGACATCATAGCCGGACACGTCCCCATTCTCTTCGACAATCTGCCTACCGTCATCCCGCAGGTGCAGGCGGGCACGGTTCGCGCCCTGGCTGTTGCAAGCCTGAAACGATTGGACTCACTGCCAGATGTTCCGACGTTCGAGGAGGCCGGATTGGCTCACTTCGAGGCATCTTCCTGGTTCGGCGTTTTGGCGCCAGCGGGAACGCCGACCGACATCGTGTCAAAAATGACAGCCGACATTGAGCAGGTCATGTCGAACCCGCGCTTTCGAAAGAGCCTGGAAGGAACGGGCGCGCAAGCGGGTACGGTCTTCGGGGCGGAGTTCGGTCGGTTCATGAAGGATGAAACCGAAAAATGGGGAGACGTTATCAAGAGCTCGGGCATATCCGTGATAGAATAGCCGGCGGAAGCTTCCGGATGCCGGCCGTCGTGCGCCGGCACTCGTCACCATTTTTCGACCCACGGCCGAAGCACCACCTCGAAGACCCAGGTCGATCGGTGCTGGCGATGTAGGTGCAGATAGGTTTCCGCGATGCGATCCGGGTCGGCCATGTTGTCGTTGACGGTCGTTCCGGCCAACCGGTGGGCGCGGGTCCCGTCCTCCTGCGTCCAGCCGATCGCGGCGTCGATAGGCACATTCGCCACGTGGATACCTTGTGGCATCAATTCCCTCGCCATACTTTGTGCGAGTCCCGACTTGGCATGACATGCCATCGCAAACGCGCCGCTTAACGGGAAGCCTTTAAGCGCTGCGCTGGCATTTGTGAAAATGATTGTACCTCTTGCCCCGTTGGCGTCGGGCTCGTTTCCGAGCATGACCTTGGCAGCTTGTTGCCCGACCAGGAACGCGCTGAACGCCGAGTTGCGAAGCGTCTCAAGCGCCATGCCTGGGTCCGCTTCGACAATGCCTTTGCGGAAAATGCCGGCGACGCGGCCGTCGATGTTATGAACGACAAGCCTCGGTGTCCCGAGGTCCTGCGCGATGTTCTCGAACAGCCGATCGACAGCGGCCGGTTCGCCCCCGTCACAGGCGTATCGATGTACCCCATGCGTCTTCTCAAGCGTCTCGAGCACCGCCTTTCCGGGGTTCCTGGCCGCCACGGCAACACGCATGCCATTCTCTGCGAACAATCTCGCGCAACTTGAGCTGATTCCCGGACCTCCGCCGACGATCAGCGCAACGTTCTGGATAGAAGGTTGAGTGGACTGAGACATGTCGCTACCCGCATGTGTGCTTTGTGGTAAATTCCAAATCAGAACTATATGCGTGCGTCGGATTGTCGCCAAATGGAAAGATTCCACGGACGGAGCGGCTACAAAGCCGCCATTGCAAGATCGGCCAGCGGTGCAAGGCGCAAGCGATGAGTTTCGTCATAGCTTTCAATCGAGAGCGTCTCTGGGTTCGTCTGGTTTGCGCCCAACCGGTCGAAACTGATGCAAATTGGTGATAGCGAGTGCTTATCAATACAGCGAAATAATGTATTGGAGCTCGGCGAGAGCGATACCTAGTATTCCCGAAAGTCTCTGAAGTGAACGAAGCGGGAGCAATATCGCATGTCGCCGACGGTTCAAGCAGGCCGCAACGAAGCATCGGAATTCCGTTGGCCGCCGCAGGGCGTAACCCGCGCGCCGTACCGTCTGTTCACCGACCCCGAAATCTACAAGCTGGAGCAGGAGCGGATCTTCAGGGGAAAGACCTGGAATTTCCTGTGCCTCGACATCGAGATCCAGAATGCCGGAGACTACCGAACCACGACCGTCGGCGAAACGCCGGTTGTCGTTACGCGCGACCGCGACGGCAAGATACATGCGATGGTCAATCGCTGCGCGCACAAAGGCGCTCTGGTTTGCCTGAAGAAGAAAGACAACGTCGCGAGCCTCTCGTGCGTCTATCACGCCTGGAATTACGAACTGGATGGCAAGCTCAAAGGCGTTGCTTTCCGTAACGGTGTGCGCGGTCAGGGTGGCATGCCGGAGGACTTTGATCCGGCGCAGCACCGGCTCCGCCCGTTGAGGGTGGAATCGTTCTGCGGGATGGTCTTCGGGACCTTTGCGGACGAGATCGAGGACGTTGAGACCTATCTCGGTCCCGAGATGGCATCGTTCATCAAGCGTAACCTCGGCCGGCCGCTGCGCATCCTCGGAACGCACAGCCAGATGATCCACAACAACTGGAAGCTATACGCCGAGAACCTGCGCGATTCCTATCATGCGACCCTACTTCATACGTTCTACACGACCTTCAAGGTGAACCGCCTCGACATGGACGGCGGTATCACACTGTCCGAGCGCAAGTGGCACCATCTGAGCTTCGCGCGCCGCGCGAAGATGCAGGAGGCGGTCGAATATGTGGAAGCGAAGGTGCATTCGGCCAACTACGAATCCGCTCTCGATGGTCCAGGCCTGCTCGAGGCCTGGGAGGAGTTCGACGACGGCATCACCCACAGTATCCAGACCGTCTTTCCCAACATGTGCATTCAGTTTACGCTGAACTCTCTGGCGATCCGCTTTTTCGCCCCGCGCGGCGTGGATCAGACCGAGTTGTTCTGGATCTATCTCGGTTACGAGCGGGATACCGAAGAACAGTCGAGCATGCGGGTAATGCAAAGCAATCTGACCGGTGCTGCCGGCCTGGTCTCCCTGGAGGACGGCTGCATCAACGAATTCGTGCAGCGCGGAACGCGCGCCGATCCCGACCAGTCGTCGTTCATCGAGATGGGGGGGCGTGAAGTGGAATCCGAAAGGAACTCGCGCGCAACGGAAACCGCGGTTCGCGGGTTCTGGCACGGCTATCGCCACATCATGGGCTTCTGAGGAGAGGCGAGATGCACAATGTTCTCGACAAGCCCTTAAAGCAGGTGGCCGCACCGACGCGAGACCAGGTCGTGGACTTGATCACGGCCTACGCACATTCGGTCGACGACATGAGGCTGGATGCCTGGCCGCAGTTCTTCACGTCGGACGCGCTGTATCACGTGACGACCCGCGAGAACCATGAGGCGGGACTTCCGATCGGCGTCGTGCGTTGTGTCGGAAGGGGTATGATGCAGGACCGGGTAAAGGCATTTTATTCGGCCAACATTTTCGAGCCCCACACCTATAGCCACATGATCGGCAGGTCGGAGTTTCTGGAGCCGACATCGGACGTGGCGATATCGGCTCGGTCGAACTTCCAGATCGTGCGTACCATGGAAACCGGCCGCATGGATTTGTTTGCAGTCGGCAAATACCTCGACGAAGTCGTGATCGAGGATGGTCAGCCCTGCTTCCGGAAGCGGGTGGTGATCCTGGATTCCCGGAACGTCGATATTCTGATCGTCATTCCCCTGTGACACCGATGACGACGGAAATCTCGCCGCGACAAGCATGGGACTTGTTGGCTGCCCAAAAGCACGCGCGGCTCGTCGATGTGCGGACGGAGCCCGAATGGGCCTATGTCGGAGTGCCGGATCTTGCAGATCTCGGAAAGGCGGTGGCAAAAATCTCCTGGCATGTCTTTCCGGAGATGCGCGTCAATTCCGAGTTTATTGGGAAATTGAGGGCGACGTACGATACGGCCCACCCAGTCATTTTCATGTGCCGCTCCGGCGGCAGAAGCCTTGCTGCCGCGAAGGCCGCCTTTGAGGCGGGGTTTGCGCGGTGTTTCAGTCTCGCTGGCGGATTCGAGGGCGATGTCGACGAAGATGGACATCGCGGCACGAAGAGCGGATGGAAGGCGGAGGGACTACCCTGGAGACAGCCCTGAGGGCGCGTTCAGTGGGCGGGCGCAGCGGCAAACTCCAATTCCGAGGAGATCAGCTCCGCCTCATCGCCTTCTTCGCACGGCTGGCTGCATACCGGCGACATCGCAAGATGCGACGAGCTTGGATACCTCTATATCGTGGACTGCAAGAAGGACATGATCATGACCGGCGGCTTGAATGTGTACACGAGGTCGAGCAGGCCTTGCTGACCAACCGTGGCATTGCAGACGCCGCCGTCGTCGGATTTCCGGACGATGTCTACGGCGAATCTGTCGTGACGTTCGTCGAACGACCGGCGGGCAGCCCGTTGACGATCGAAGACGTGATCGCGACCGCTCAAGGGCGAATCGCGGGGTACAAGAAGCCCAAACACGTCTTCCTGTCGATGACCTCTCGCGAAACGGTACTGGCAAGGTCTTGAAACACGAGCTGCGGCTGTGAGCGGAACGATTACGGGCGCCCGAGTAGAGCGGCCTACGGGCTGCGAGAGAGGACGAACTGTTAGCCTCCATTCGGATCCGGATTTCTAGCGGAAGAGGAGCCGCCCAGCGATCACGCCTGCAATCTTAGAAAATACCCGATAGAGGCGGGCTCTCGCCTGCCTATAATAGCTAATCGCTAGGATGAGGACAGTACAGCCGTTAAACCGCCGTCCACGGGCAGGATCTGACCGGTGATATGTTTGCCGGCGTCGCTGGCGAACAACATCGCGGCGCCTTTCAGGTCGTCTTCGTCACCGATGCGCTGAAGAGGTACACCTGCCGTCAGCTTCTCCATGCCAACCTGCTCGATTGTGCCCTTGGTCATTTTCGAAGGAAACATGCCCGGCGCCAACGCGTTCACCGTGATGCCGTAACGCCCCCAGCTGCCGGCGAGTGCCCTGGTGAAGTTGATCACCGCGCCCTTGCTCGTGTTGTAGGCGATCGTTTGAGGCGTGCTCGTGCTGCCGAGCAGGCCTGCGATCGACGCCAGATTGATGATCCGGCCGTATCGGTTCGGAATCATCGAGCGTTTTCCGATCTGCTGGCTAAGGAGGAAGAGCGAGCGAATGTTGAGGTTCATGACCTTGTCCCACGCCTCGATCGGGTGGTCCTCGGTCGGAGCCCCCCATGTCGCTCCCGCGTTATTGACGAGAATGTCAATTCGCCCGAGCTTGCCGAGCGCCTCGTCGACGAGACGCGAGATGTCGTCGTCCCTGGAGTTGTCCGCTGCGATCCATTGCGCGGAGATTCCGCGGCTGGCGAGATGCGCCTGTGCTTTTTCAAGATCCGAAGCCTTCCGCGACGACAGTACGACCTCCGCTCCTTGTTCGCCCAGCGCTTCGGCGATTTGAAGCCCAAGCCCACGGGAGCCTCCGGTCACGAGGGCTTTTTTTCCAGAGAGATCGAACAAGCTTTTCAAGCTGACCATTTTGAAGACCTGATGTTCTGTTGATGGCGGCGCCCGGATCTCAGCCGTGAATGGCGGTCGCGCGCGACCCCACTTTACACTTAACAAACATACTGTATAGTCAGAATGTTTCTCAAGGCCTAGAGAGCGATGAAAAACCGCGGCTCAGCCTCATGGAGGAGGGTGGGCCATGTCGAAGCCGCGAATTCGCGGCGGGGGCGGTAACCCTCCGCGCGCCGATGGAGCAAGAACATGGTACGCGACAGCGCCTGCGATTTGATTGTCTTTGGCGCAAGTGGCTTCACGGGTCGACTCGTGGCCGAATACCTCGCGGCGAGATACGGAAAGAAAATCAAATGGGGAATGGCGGGCCGCGACCCCGAGAAGCTCGCCGCTGTCCGCGCCGAGATCGGCGCGCCCGACGATACATTCCTGATCAAGGCTGACTCGGACGACGAAGCCTCGCTGCAAGCGCTGGCTCGCTCGACCCGCGCCGTGATCTCCACGGTCGGCCCCTTCCAGCTTTTCGGATCGAAATTGGTGGCCGCATGCGCTCGCGCGGGCACGGACTATCTCGACTTGAGCGGCGAGACCGTCTGGATGAGGAGCATGATCGACGCCCATGAGAAAGATGCCCGATCGAGCGGGGCCCGCATCATCTTCTCGTGCGGCTTCGATTCCGTGCCTTTCGAACTCGGCGTCTCCTTCCTGCAGGGCGCCGCCAAGAAGGCGTGGGGAGTGCCGGCCGAGCACGTGAAAGGCCGGGTCCGCGTGATGAAGGGCACTTTCTCGGGCGGAACAGCAGCCAGTTCACGCGCGACGATGGCTGCTGCGATGAGTGATCCGAAGGTGCTCGATCAGCTCAAGGATCCTTTCCTTCTGACACCCGGCTTTGTCGGGCCGAAGCAGCCGCATGGGATGAAGATTGAGCTCGACGAGGACCTCGGCGCCTGGGCGGCGCCATTCATCATGTCGCCGATCAACACCCGCAACGTCCATCGCTCCAACTTGCTCATGGGGCACCCTTACGGGACCGGTTTCGTTTACGACGAGATGATCGTCGCCGGTCCCGGCAAACAGGGCGAGATTACGGCCGCCAAGATTGCGGAGGATAACAGATCGTTCGGCGGAGAAGGCAGTCCGAAGCCGGGTGAGGGCCCCTCGAGGGCGGAGCGTGAGGCCGGTTGTTACGACATTCTGTTCATCGGGAGCAGCAAGGATCGCGGCAAGATCTCGGTCGCAGTTCGAGGTGACAGGGACCCAGGCTACGGATCGACGTCAAAAATGATCACCGAATGCGCGATCTGCCTCCTGCAGGACGCGAGCGACGTTCCTGCTGGCATCTGGACTCCTGGCGCTGCAATGGGCGAGAAGCTGATATCGCGGCTGGTTAGGAACGCCGGGCTCACCTTCGAAGTCGAGGGCTAGACGGGGCCATTGCGGGCCAAAAATTGTCATTGGGAAATGAAGCGTATGGCCGGTAGAATCCGGGGGAGGGCTCATGGAATGTGGTCTGATCGCGATCGAGTTCATTCCTGATCTGAACGTCGCTGAAATCAGAATGGGTCAGCTTCTCGTGTTGTTGTTCGGGCTGCCTCTAGCGCTCATCGTCCAGCTTGTTCTCCTGATTACACTGTGAAGCCGGCCGGGCGCAGGCTTTGATTTCTCCCAGACTGGTCCTGGAACTCGATCTCGGGCCACTTTTTTGCTCACAGTTTGTCGCGCGACGCTCCTATCAAAACGGGTAGGCAGTCATCCTCGGCAGACGCACGTGAGCGAAGCGGATCTCTGCACATCGCTCAATAGAGCAGCTTGATGCAGACCAGGCTAAAAACACCGATAAAGATCGAGGCAAGAGAGCCCAGGAGGGCAGGCCCAAAGCCCCTCTTTTGCAGGTTAGCCAAGTCCGTATGCATTCCCATTGCCGCAAGCGCGACCGTCAGCAGGAAGGTCGTGAACCAAATGAGATTCGATTTCAGTTCAACGGGAATGATGCCGATGCTGTTGATGCAGGTGGCGACGATGAAGCCGAGCACAAACCAGGGTGCCGCGGGCGTGCGCTTTGACATTTCCGCCGCTTCTCCCACCGCGCCCCTTCGCGACAGCAGATCCATGGCAAGCACCAGAGGCGCGAGCATCATGACGCGGGACAGTTTGGCGATCGTGCCCGTTTCGCCGGCGACCTGCCCGCGTTGAAACGATGCGGCAACCACCTGTGCAATCTCGTGAACGGAAGAGCCCGTCCAAAGTCCGAACTCTCGCGCATCCAAATGAAGAAGGTCCGGCAGAAACGGAAAAAAGAACATCGCGATGGTCCCGAAGATGGTGACGCATGCGACGGCATAGGTTACGTCCTCTTCCTTTCCGCCCACGACAGCGTTCGTTGCAACCACTGCCGACGCGCCGCACACACAGGTGCCCGCGGCAATGAGCTTTGCGAGCTTTTCGTCCACGCGCAGGAATCGTGCGGTGTGCAGCGTGAACACGAAGGTGGACGACAGCGCTGCGGCTAGAATAACGAAGCCGGTCACGCCTAAACTGCCTATGTCGGCGAAGGTAAGCTGAAGGCCAAGCAGCACGATGCCGATCCGAAGCAATCGCCGCTGGCTGAATAAAATGCCGCCTCTCGTCCAGCTAGGCTGGCCCACGACATTGTTGAGGGTTATCCCGATCAGCATTGCGAGCATCATCGGGCTAATGACGGACAGCAGCGGTAGGGTCCGCAGCCAACCAGCCAACACTGCAATCAGAAGGGCAGCAAGCAAACCCGGCACAATAACGGCGGTGCTATTGATCCATGACTTGATCATCGAAGAGTCGATTGCTCCAGCGGATACACGCCGATCCGCCAAATCATTCGTATGTTTTGGCGAGTTCGCGGGCGTCTCCGAAGAAAGCGCTTGGTGGCTATGGTCAAGGGCCGGACCGGTCTCTCAGCGATGACGACGGTCCGGCATTTGTCAGATCGGCATTTCGATCGATTGCGCGAGGTGAAGCAGATCACCACTTCTCGCCGTAGGGTCGGAGTTCGTAGTTGAACGACCATGCCGAGCGAGGCTGATGGCAAATGTGCCAGATCTCATCAGCGATCGTTGTCGGCTGGGCGAAGAACTCTTCCGGCTTGTCCTGGAACATCTTGCGCGCCCAGGGCACGTTGATGACTGCGTCGATCATCAGAAAGGCGACGTGGACGCCCTTAGGACCCAGATGCCGCGCCATCGATTCGGCGAGGATGCGTTCTGCTGCCTTCGACGGCGCAAAGCCGGCATAGTTCTCGACGCCACGATAGGCCGAGGTATTGCCAGTCGCGACGATGGCGCCGCTTTCTGCGTTGATCATCGCGGGAGCGACCGCTCTGGCAAGATAAAGCAGCCCCATGGTGTTGACTTTGAAGTTCGTCTCGAGAGCCGCCGGATCCACTTCCAGGAAATTGCCGAACGCTCCGCCTACAGCGTTATGGATGGCGATCGCAGGCGCGCCGTGATCGCGCGTGATTTTGGCGACGGTTTCGCTGACCTGCTTCTCCTGCGTGACATCGCAGATATGCGCGGAAGCGTCCGGCAACTCGGCTTGTAGCTTCGGAATGCGCTTCTCCGAGCGCGCGAGGAGGGCGACGTGGTAGTCGCGAGAGAAGCGGCGTGCGAGCGCGCTGCCGGTGCCCGGACCAACGCCGGTGATGATGCAAACTGGCTTTGTCATGGTCATGCCTGCACCTTTGCTGCGGCTTCGACGAATGGAAGCCGGTCGTTCCCGAAATAAAGATCCTCTCCGATCCGGAACGTAGGCGTCCCGAACAGACCGGCATCTTCGGCCGCCTTGTTGCGTGCCTTGAGTTCATCGAAAATGTCTTCTCGATCCATCAGCTCGATGATGCGGTCGGCAGGAAGCTCGTTCTTTTTGAGGAAATCCTTGAGGATTTCGACGTTGCCCAAATCAAGCACCTGAGAGTAGAGGCCGGAGAAAACCTTCGATACGAAATCGGGACCCACCCCGAGCTTGATCGCAGCGATGGCCCCGCGAAGCAGGAAGTTGAGGTCGATGTGGCGGAAGTTCGGGTTGGGCTCCCAGCCGACGCCGTACTTTTTGACCCAGCGTTGCAGATCGCTCTTCGCGTATTTCCTCTTCGCCCTGCACTCGATCGTTGTCGGGGTGTTGCCGGTTGCTTTCATCAAATCCAGCACGTTGATCGGCATGTAGACGATGTTGGCCTGCGTGTCTGCCGCCAGCTTCTCGAGCTGGGTCTGTGCGAGGTAGCTGTAGGGGCTACCGAAGTCGAAATAGAACTCAATCTGTTTGGTCATCCCTCGTCCTTTCTCCCTTGTTGGTCGCTCGCCTTGGCTCGATATGGTGCTGTGCAGCTGCCGAGCCGAGCCGCTGCTCTCGTGTATCTCACTGGTTTCCAAGACGAAAATCCGGATTCTCCCGATCACCAAGAAAGTTATTGACTGGTAAGTAAGTTAAATGTACATGAGTATCGATGTCAACTACTAGCCGCTTCGAAGAAGACTTCGCTGGGCCATTAGCATGTGTATTTCCGCTGCACTGTCGGAGGTTCTCGACGCCAGCCATGGCTCCGGTGAAAGGAGCGATCGTGCGCCTAGCGGTGCATTAGGGTTGCACGAGGCTTTACCTCGCGAGTCCAGTGATAATACGTTCGAGCGCATGAAAAAGCGCAAGAAACGACTGACAAATTCCGAACATCGCGAGTTGAGCATGTCGGCAGTATTGGCTGCCGCCGAGTTTCTCTTCGTGACTCAGGGCTACAACGGTACGACGACGGAGCAGATCGGGCAGCTCGCAGATCTGACCAAGGGCAGCGTCTACTTCTATTACGGCAACAAGGAAGGTGTCCTGCTTGAGCTGCTCAATCGCGTGCAAGCCAACGTCATGGAGCCGTACCTTCAAATCTTGCAAGATCAAGGCCTTTCGCCCGTCGAGCGCATGACGAAATACCTGGAGATGGCCGGCGAGGTCGCCCTTAACCATCCGGGCTCGATGTTGCTGCCGATCGTCGTCTCCATAGAGATGGCTGGAACTGAATCCGAAGCCGCGCGCAGGGTAAAGGCTGGCTACAATCGGATCGCACGAGAAGTGCGAAATGTCCTGGAACTGGGGCAAGCTTCCGGCGTCTTTCGCTCCGATCTGAGCAGTAGCGACATGGCTCGGCTCTTGATCTCAACCGGCGATGGCATCATGCTCGAGTGCCTCCGTCAGAATCTCCGCATCGACGTTCACCGCCTAGTTCGCACGCTCAAGGCTGTCGTGCTTACCGGTCTCCAAATCGCATCGGAGACGCCGAGAGACATCGAGGTCGATGATGGGCCCTCCGTTATCGATGTCTTGCGCGGCAATCTTCAGGACCACGCATAAACAGTCAGCGACTTGTAAACGACGGAAGTTTGACCATGGCTCAAGCGACGCTCGCGCGTGAAATCTCGGAAGAGGCAACTGAGGTCGCTCTGCAGACCCGAATCAAGGCTGGCGCAACGCTGGAAGATATCAGCGAGATGACGCCCCGCTATCGTGACGTGCTGGTCGCGACCATGTCGATCGCGGCCGATCTGGAAATCATGACGTTGCCTCTCGACTACGATGCCATAGCGTTTGCACCAAGCATCAATGATCGCATCGCCGTCGCGTCTGCACTGCAGGACGAGATGGGGCATGCCCAGGTCATGTTCCGCATGCTCGAGGACTTCGGCTTCGACTCCTATCACCAGGTGTTCGAGCGTGATCCCAAGAACTTCAAGACGTTCTTTCTGCTCGAGTTTGGGAACCTAAGTCCGATCGATGTGGGGCTGGGCCACCTTGTCGGCGATCAGGCGGGATATATCACGACGCGCGATCTCGAGGAGAATTGTTCATTTGGGCCGTATAGCCGATCGCTGCGGAAGGTGAACTTTGAAGAGAACTTCCACGTCAAGCGCGGCGAATACATGATCCGCCACTACATGCAGCAGGGCCCCGAGATGCGGAAGCGTGTCCAGGAACGGATGGACTTCTGGTTTCCCCTGGGGGCCGAGTGGTTCGGCGCGACGGATGATGTCAAGTCGAGGCCCGACCAGCTCCACTACAAGATTCGCGGCAGCAGCAACGATCAGCTCAGGCAGATCTGGTTGCAGCGCCTCGTCCCCTTCTGCGAGCAGGTTGGTTTGAACGTCCCGGCTCACTTCGACACAGAAAAAGGCATTTACGTCCTCGATTACCAAATGCCGATCCTGCTGAATTTCGAAACCATGAAGTGGGATTTTCGTACGGTCACGTGGCCCGAGAAGCTGGCGCAGTGGAAGAAAGGCGGTCCGTTGAAGCTGCCGGGCCTGAGCCGGATGCAGACGGAGCTTTGGGGGCAGGACCTGTGGTGACGGAGCAAGCGGTCCGAGAGGCGCTCCTCGCAGTGAATGACCCGCATATACCGGTCAGCATCGAGAGCATGGGGATGTTGCGGGCCGTCACGATATCGGAAAACGGCGTGGTCGATGTCGAGCTCGCCATTCCGTGTCTGGCCTGCCCTGGCGTCTCGATGTTGAAACAATCGGTCAGGGACGCAGTGAGCGGCCTTGATGGCGTCAGCAAGGTCAACGTCCTCGAAGGCTGGCATCACGATTGGACCACTCAATCCATTGAGCCCAATGCCCGACAGCTGATGCGCCGCTTTGGAATACAAGTCTAGGGGTCGCGACGATGAAGAAAATTATCGACAGACAGTTGGAGTTGGGCGGCGACAAGCCCGAATTCTACGAGGTATTTGCACGCCGGGATTCCGCAGAACCGCTCACGCATGTCGGTTCAGTCGAGGCCCCGAACGCAGAACTAGCGGAAGCACGCGCATGGTTTGTCTACGACCACCATACCTGGCGGGAGATGTGCATCGTACCACTATCGGCAATCGTCACGATTACCGAACGCGGCAGCAAATCGAAAGTGAAGGTGGTGTGATGGCTGTCATCGATTCAATCGAAGGCCTCTCGGAGGCCGATCAGTTCTTGCGGGACGAATTGTATTGCATCGCGGACGCCAAGCTGGTGCTCGCTGGCTGGTACATGATGGTGTTGCAGAATGGGCGATCCATCGCGGACTTTACGTCAATCTGCGCGATGATGCAGGGGCAATATGGTCATGCCCGCGCCCTTTATCAGCATCTCGGTCGTTTCGGCGTCACTCTCGATGAGGTGGAGTGGACGCGTGGCGCGAAGGACATTCGCTCGCCGAAGCTGCTGGATCGGCCGCCGCAATCGTGGTCCGATTTTGTCGCTACGATATTCATGGCCGAGCAGGCCATCTCCACGCAACTGAGCGCCTACAGAACGAGCCTAGCCGACAGAACCCTGGCACGTCTGGCCGGCAAGATCCTAAAGGAATCGCGCTTTCATCTCAGCTATTCGGTAGGTTGGATCAAGGCGCTACGCAAAGATCCGGCGTCGCCAGTCGACGAAGATGCCCGTCGCCGCCTGGTCGAAGCGTTGGATTGGTGGGGCGAGCCGGACCGGCCGGACATCGTTTTCTCAAGCGGCTATCGGGATGCGTCGGATTCGGACCTTCGCGAGCGCTTCCTCAAAGCGGTCGGCGAGACCTTCGATGTCCCGGACGGAATTGCCGGCCATGCAAGGTCCTGGCTGCGATCCATCCGTCGCAATGGCGCTCCGGGCATCCCGGAGAACCTGTTCGAGAAGATCCGTTTCAAGAATCGCGAACTGGCAATGCCGTGAACCGAAACGAACCAACATTCGACTTGCCGGTGGATGCCAGCAAGGTCGTTTGTCCGCACTGCGAGAGCGATGCCGTCGACATCGACTCGCCCTTCGGTGGGAGCGTCTCCGAGGTCTTGTTTCGATGCCGGCAATGCAAGTCATTCTTCCACTGGGTGAAGTGGCAGCCGGAGCCACCACGTTAGGCGAGGTAAGAAGAGCTCTAAGAGCAGCACAAGCTGCCAGAGCAACAAAGGGAGGATCATCGTGCTCGATCGAGCTATTTCGGTGTCCGATATTCTTCGGACGACGTCACGCGCTGTACCGCAAAAGACCGCTATTGTCGACGAGATCGGCTCGCTGAGCTATTTCGAATTCGACGCGACCGTGGATAGACTTGCGGCCGGACTTCAGAGACAAGGAATCACAACAGGCGACAGAGTAGCTTATCTGCTTTGGAATCAGCGCGAGCTCCTTTTATCCTACTTCGCGATCGCGCGGCTTGGTGCGCTGACCGTCTCTCTGAACTTCCGTCTGACTCCTGAGGAGTTGTCGTATCAGCTCGTCGCGGCGGAGTGCAAAGCGATCATCGTAGACCGGGATCTCGCGGAACTCGCATTAAAGGCGATTTCCATTTCCGAACTCTCGATCCTCCAGATCGTGGCCGGAGCAGAGGCTCGCCCCGGCCAGCTTGCTTTCGTCGACCTTTCGCATGGCGTGGCTGATGATATCCCGCAGTTTCCGACCGTCGGCGCCGACGCCGATAGCGGCATCTGGTTCACCTCAGGCACGACCGGCCGGCCAAAGGGGGCAGTGGTAAAGCATCGATCGGCGGTTGCCGCCGCGACGCTCAGCGCCATAGCGCTCGGCTTCCCGGAAGAGGTCAGATCGCTGGCGGTCGCTCCTCTCTTTCATCGCGGAGCAACGGAAAACTTCGCATTGCCGGTGATCCTGTGCAGGGGAACAAATTTTCTGCGCAAACGGTTCGACGCACCTCAAACCCTGGAAAACCTGGAGAAGTACAGGATCCAGCTTGCTTTCATCGTTCCAACGATGGCCTGGCAGCTCGTTCAGGAGCCATCCGCAGAGAACAGGACCTTGCCGCACCTCACGCACTGGATCTCTGCTTCGGCGCCGCTGCCCCCGGTGCTTGCAGAACGGATCCAGGAGAGATTCAAGCTGCCAGATGGGGTGACAAACGCTTACGGCATCACCGAGATGTTATTCGTCTCGAGATGTCCGCCGGACATGCTGGCCAAGAAGCCTGGCACTGCCGGGCTGCCAGCGCCGTGTACGCAGGTAGTCATTCATGACGAAAAGCGCGGCATTCTTCCGAATGGCGAAGTAGGTGAGATTCTTATCAGCGGACCGACGGGGTTCTCTCATTATTTGAATAATGAGGAGGCAACGCGTGAAGCGATCGTCAGTTTGAACGGAGCTGCCTGGTATCGAAGCGGCGACCTTGGTGTTATCGATGCTGACGGCTACCTTGCGATCAAGGACCGGAAGAAGGACATGATAATCTCCGGCGGCGAGAATATTTATTGTGCTGAGGTGGAATTGTTATTGATTGACCATCCCTCGATCCGGGAAGTCGCGGTGGTCGGGGTCCCCGATGAAAAATGGGGCGAGATCGTCGTTGCCGCGATCGTCACTGCTACGGAGACCATCGTCGATCTTGATCAGCTCGTAAAGAGCTGCTCCTCGCTGGCAAGCTACAAGCGGCCGCGTGAAGTCGTCTGCCTGGAGACACTGCCGCGCAACAGCTTCGGCAAAGTACGCAAGGATTTAGTTCGGGAGATGGTCCGCGAGCGGCTCCAAATATCAAGGCAGGCACGTCGCGCTTCCTAGTCAAACTTGTAGGGCCACATTCACAAGCGTCAGTTTTCGAAGAACCGGGTCGTTTCACTTGGGAGGGATGCTATGTTTGAAATCGTCAGACCTGCCTTTGCATTGATGCTGTTGACGCTCGGGTCAGTCGCGTATGCGGCGGATACTCCGGGGGTAACGGCGACCGAGATCAAGGTTGGGGGGGTCTTTCCCTTCAGCGGGCCCGCCTCGTCGCTTGGCATCATCGGCCGAAGTATTCAAGCCTATGTCCAGTCGATCAACGATCGTGGCGGCATAAACGGACGGAAAATAAACTATATTGCCTATGACGATGCTTACAGTCCGCCCAAAGCGGTGGAGCAGGTGCGCAAGCTCGTCGAAAGCGACGAGGTCTCATTCTTGTTTGGTCAGCTCGGCACACCGGGCAACACGGCGGTGGCGAAGTATCTGATATCGAAGGCCGTGCCGTCTATTTCAATCGTCTCGGGGTCGAACAAGTTTACGAATGTGGCCGATTTTCCGCTGACGACAACAGGCATCGTCAGTTTCGATACCGAGGGAAAGATCTATGCCAAGTTCCTGACCAAGACTTTGCCAGATGCCAGGTATGCCATTCTCTACCAGAACGATGATCTAGGAAAGGATTACCTGAACGCCTTCAAGGCGATCCTTGGCACCCGCTTTGACAAGAACGTCACCGCTATCCCCTATGAGCTGAGTGATCCGACGGTGGAGTCTCACATCGTCAACTTGAGGAGCTCAGGGGCCGATGCGTTGCTGCTGGCAGCAACGCCAAAATTTGCCGCTCAAGCCATCCGCAAGGCTGCCGAGATTGGCTGGAAGCCTGCGATCCTGCTGAACTACCCCTCCAGTTCGGTTGGCGCGACTCTGAAGCCGGCAGGCCTCGACAAGGCGATCGGGGTGATGGTCGGAACAAACATGAAGGATCCCAGCGATCCGCAATGGGTTCACACCGACGGAATGAAGAGCTATTTGACCTTCATCGACAAATACATGCCCGGCGTCGACATTGCCGATTTCAACATCTTGTATGGCTACACGCAGGGCATGCTGCTCGAACATCTGATCAAGCAGTGCGGGAGCGACCTTTCCCGCGAAAACATCATCAGGCAGGCGAAGAGCCTGAAGAATGTGGTGCTACCGACACTGTTGCCCGGCATCAGCGTCAACACGACCGACAAGATCAACATGAACTACACGCAAATGAGGCTGCAGCGCTGGACCGGCACGCGTTGGGAGCTCTTTGGTGATGTGCTCGACGCCTCCTCGGAGTGAGCACGTGTCGCCGGCGCCGTCACGATTGACGCCATCGAGAGCTGCGCACCCGGCCTAGCCGACGAGCGCGAGCGTGGCGGCCGCAGACCGACGATAAACCCGACCCTTCACCAGTTGACCGTACAGCGAGGCCTGGCAAATAGAGCGCGTCAAATGACTTGTAAAACACAAGTCACTAGACAACTGTAGAGCGAAATGAACCTTGCGGATCTCGGAGGCCTGATTGCACGGATTCGGACGGATCTGCGTCGGCCCATGCGTCCAAAATGAACAGCAAGGGAAGAAGTGGTTCGCATGCCACGATATGAGCTGATGTCGGATATTCCGATCGATTGAAGGAGAGACGAAATGGCAGATGCATTCATCTACGATCACGTACGCACGCCGCGAGGTCGCGGCAAAGCCGACGGCTCTTTGCACGAAGTGACGGCTCTTGCACTTGCGACCGTGCCGCTGAAGGCTCTGAAGGAGCGCAACGGCCTGGCGTCCGACAGCATCGACGACGTGGTCTACGGCGTTGTCGATCCGGTCGGCGAGGCGGGCGGCGACATCGCGCGGTTCGCGGCTCTTGCCGCTGGGTTCGGCAAGTCGGTGCCAGGTATCCAGATCAATCGTTTCTGCGCCTCGGGTCTCGACGCGGTGAACTTCGCCGCGGCGCAGATCATGGCCGGTCAGCACGAACTGACGATCGGCGGCGGCGCGGAGTCGATGAGCCGCGTCGGCATCATGTCGTCCGGATCGGCATGGCCGACGGACCCTTCGATGGCAGTGCCATCTTACTTCATGCCTCAGGGCGTGGCGGCGGACCTGATCGCCACCAAATACGGTTTCTCGCGTGACGACGTGGATAGATATGCGGTCGAGAGCCAGGAGCGTGCCGCGCTGGCCTGGGACGAAGGCCGGTTCAAGAATTCTGTCGTGCCGGTGAAGGACATCAACGGCATCACAATTCTCGATAAGGACGAGCATATTCGCCGCGGCACGACCATGCAGTCACTGGGCCAGTTGAAGCCGTCCTTCGCCACCATGGGCGCGATGGGTGGTTTCGATGCGGTGGCGGTGCAGTCGCATCCGGAAATCGAAGGCGTGAACTACGTTCACCACGCCGGCAACTCGTCGGGTATTGTCGACGGAGCTGGCGCCGTTCTTCTCGGTACCAAGGAAGCCGGCAAGAAGCATGGCCTCAAGCCTCGCGCGAAGATTCGTTCTTTCGTCAACGTCGGCTCCGAGCCTGCGATGATGTTGACGGGTCCGGTCGACGTGACGCAGAAGGTCCTGGATCGCTCGGGCATGAAGCTGTCGGACATCGATCTGGTCGAATTGAACGAAGCTTTCGCCTCCGTGGTTCTGCGCTTGATGCAGGCGTTCGATATCGACCGCGACAAGATCAACGTCAACGGCGGCGCAATCGCGATGGGCCATCCGCTCGGCGCGACCGGCGCGATGATTTTGGGCACCGTTCTCGACGAACTCGAGCGCACCAACAAGTCCACAGCGCTTGTCACGCTGTGCATTGGCGGCGGCATGGGCACCGCGACCATCATCGAACGAGTTTGAGCTTTGCCCCTCCTTGCGCAAGGCGGGGATCTCACAACGAAATCTAACCTGCCATCTCGCGAGCAGCGGGGGCCGCCTTCTTGGAATGCGGCAACGAATTGGAACCATCACATGACCTACAAGAATTTCAAGGTTGAAACGGATGCCGACGGCATCGCACTGGTGACGTGGGATCTTCCCGGCAAGTCGATGAATGTGATCGATGAGAACACGTCCGCCGAGCTCGACGCCATCATCGAGCAACTGACCGCGGACGCCGCGGTTAAGGGCGTCGTCATCACATCCGGCAAGGACGCGTTTTGCGCCGGCGCGGACTTGACGATGCTGCAGAAGATGAACCACACCTACGCGGAGACGCTAAAGTCGAAAGGCGAAGAAGTCGCAAACCAGTTCATGTTCGACGAGGCGCGCAAGCTGTCGCGAACGTTCCGCAACGTCGAGGTCGGCGGCAAGCCGTGGGTGGCCGCGGTCAACGGCACCGCTCTCGGGGGCGGCTTTGAGCTGGTGCTTGCCTGTCACTATCGCATCGCATCCGAGAATCCGAAAACCCGCGTCGGCCTGCCCGAAGTCAATCTGGGAATTTTCCCTGGTGCGGGTGGCACTCAGCGGTTGCCCCGCCTGATGCCGACCATGGATGCTGTGCAGATGTTGTTCAAGGGCGAGGCCATCGAAATTGAGAGAGCCAAGGCCCGCAACCTCATCCACGAAATCGTGCCTGCTGCAAACTTGATTCAGAAGGCCAAGGACTGGATCAAGGCTGGCGGCAAGGCGGTCGCTCCGTGGGATGATAAGGACTTCAAGCTGCCCGGCGGCAAGGTCTACTCGCCTGCGGGTTTGCAGTTCTTCCAGCCCGCCACGGCGATCCTGCGCCGCGACACCTACGATAATTATCCGGCCGCGCGCGCCATCCTGCAGTGCGTGTACGAAGGATTGCAGTTGCCGATGGATACGGCGCTGCGCGTCGAGGCGCGTTACTTCTCGAAAATCCTGCGCTCGAATGAGGCGGCGGCGATGATCCGCTCGCTGTTCATGTCGATGCAGGACCTTGGCAAGGGCGCGCGCCGTCCGCCGAACGTGCCGCCGGCAAAAATCAAGAAGATGGCGATGATCGGGGCCGGCTTCATGGGCGCCGGTGTCTGCTACGTCTCGGCTCAGGCCGGCATCGAGGTCGTGCTGGTCGATCGGGATCAGGAATCCGCCGACAAGGGCAAGGCTCATGCCAAGGCCAACGTCGACGCCGCCGTCGCCAAGGGCCGCATGAAGAAGGGGGATGGCGATGCGCTCCTGGCACGTATCACCTCGACCGCCGATTTCAATGCGATCAAGGATTGCGACCTCGTGATCGAAGCCGTGTTCGAGGATCGCAAGGTCAAGGCGGAGATTTATGCGAAGGCGCAGCCGCTGTTGAAGGAAGGCGCCATTTTCGCCACCAACACCTCGACGCTGCCGATCAATTCGCTGGCCGAGGAGTTCAAGGATCAGTCGAAGTTCATTGGCATACACTTCTTCTCGCCGGTCGAGAAGATGATGCTGTCCGAGATCATCGTCGGGCAGAACACCGGCGACGTGGCGCTGGCGACCGCGCTCGACTACGTGCGCCTGATCAAGAAGACGCCGATCGTCGTCAACGACTCTCGCGGCTTTTACGCAAACCGCTGCGTGATGCTCTTCATGTTTGAAGGCTACGAGATGTTCCTGGAAGGTGTGCCGCCGGCGATGATCGAGAACGTCGCCAAGATGGCCGGCATGCCGGTCGGGCCTCTCTCACTCACCGATGAGACCGGACTTGATCTCGGAATGAAGATCATGAAGGCAACCGAAGCCGACCTTGGTTCTCAGGCTGTCAATCAGGCTCATAAGAAGCTGATCGTCGACATGGCGGAAAAGCGGGGCCGTCTCGGCCGCAAGAACGGCAAGGGCTTTTATGACTATCCCGAGAAGGGCAAGGGCCAGAAGAGATTATGGGCGGAGCTGACGACGCTGCAATCCAAGCATCTCGATCCCGATACGCTCGACATCGAGGAACTGAAGCAGCGCTTCCTGGTCGTGCAGGCCGTGGAGGCCGCGCGCACGGTTGAGGACAACGTCGTTACTGATCCGCGCGAGGCCGACGTCGGTTCGATCCTCGGATTCGGCTTTCCGCCGTTCACCGGCGGCACGCTGTCCTTCATCGACTTCATGGGCACCAAGAACTTCGTCGAGCTATGCCTGAAGCTGGAGAAGAAGTACGGCTCGCGGTTCACGCCGCCAAAGCTCTTGATCGACATGGCCCGTGAGGGGGAGACCTTCTACGGCCGTTTCGCGCCCAAGAAGGTGGCTGCGGCATAACTGCGTCGGCGTCCGGCCCGCATGTGACGGGGCATTTGCGAATTCGGCGTCGCGGTGCCCCGCCTGATGACACGCTGATTTCGATGACCGCGTCCAAAACCGGGGCGAGTTTTTCGATTTCGGCTTTCACCTACAATTCGCCTAGTCGACGGGAGCGGTTTTATGACTACTGCTCGCTCATGGCTCGGGTCTTGGTAACGCAGGTTGGCGCGAGGCTTCATTGGGGCAAGCACTTTCCCTTGCAATACGAGCAAATCTCCGAGCTTTACCCGAAGCTAGAAACGTTCCGTCAGATCGCGCAGAACCGCGAGCCTAACGGGGTGTTTCGGAACGGCTATACGGCCGGGGTCTTGAACCTGCCGCCGCGCCGCGCCGCGCAATGATCGGCTCCAGGTAGAGACGCGCGAACGGCGTCGCGCAGCCCCGGGGTGGGCGGCGGGCGAACGCTTTTCTGGAGCATGTGGTTGATGACGACGCGGATGAAGGACGGCGACGAACGGCTGGCGAGAACCGTCGGCCTCCGTTGGCAGACGGCGGCCGAGGTTCAACGAACCTTCGGCGGGGTGACCCATGAGATAGCAGAAGCCTTGGATCGACTATGGAAGGCAGGCCGGTTGGAACGGGATGCGCGGGAGATAAACATCGGCGTCGGCCGCAAAGGCGGGGGCCGCAAGTTGCGTCTTATCCGGTACCGTGGTCGCGAGTGAGGTGGTCGTGCCAACGTTTTGAGATCCGCGCACTGGCGCGGGCGGCCTTCTTGATCGGGGCGTGAACCGATCGTAGGCCCGTCCGCTGCTCCGCGGGGCATTTCCTCCGACGAGAGGTG
This sequence comes from Bradyrhizobium jicamae, assembly GCF_018130695.1. Lineage (GTDB taxonomy): Bacteria > Pseudomonadota > Alphaproteobacteria > Rhizobiales > Xanthobacteraceae > Bradyrhizobium > Bradyrhizobium jicamae_B. Next base: position 38,411 of record NZ_JAFCJX010000002.1, read on the forward strand.
CCATTAAAGCAGAGAATAGGAGGTTCGCTCCTGCTCACGGCCGCTCATACCACTCTTGGAGGATGGGAACGCGGGCGGCTGGGACCTATCGGCTTTGCACGCGACAAGACTAAGCGAAATCTGCGCGCCGCCGCAATTCACCAATGAATTGCGGTACTCCGCAATTGGTATGTCCGGCCCTCGTCAGGCCCGGTAGATAGTCGATAGGGCTTTTACTTTGGATAGACGGACATGCTACTCGACGCGAGGTGTCAGCGATCACGGAACTGGCAAAATAGGCAGCTTAGCATGAAGCGGAAGCCATGACGGAGGTAGAACTCTAAGCTATCGGTGTTTCGTGCATCTCAGGGATCGCAGAGCAAATGAGTCATTCCCCGGAAAAGCCCGCGGAGCGCGTCACGGTTCCGACGATCAGCCGATGGAAGCAGGCCGGCCGACGCCTGGTCATGACGACTGCATACGATGCGGTCACCGCCCGTATCGCCAGTCCCATCGTCGATATCCTTCTTGTCGGCGACAGCGTCGGCAATGTCTGCCTTGGATACGACAATACGTTACCCGTCAGCGTCGCCATGATGAACCACCATCTCGAAGCGGTGGCTCGCGCGCGGCCGATGGCTCTGCTCGTGGCCGACATGCCGTTTCTCAGCTTTCATCTCAGTAGCGACGACACGATACGAAACGCAGGCGGATTTCTTCAACGAGGCGCCGACGCCGTGAAGCTCGAGGGCGGAGCCAAGCGCATCGAAATGGTCCGTGCGCTGGTCGATTGCGATATCCCGGTCATGGGCCACCTGGGTTTGACCCCGCAAAGCGTCAATGTGATGGGCGGATTCATGGTGCAGGGACAGAAGGCCGATGATGCTCTGCGCCTGCTCGACGAGGCTCACCGTCTGCAAGACGCCGGATGCTTTGCGATCGTGTTGGAGGGAATACCGGCGGAGCTCGCCGCCCGAGCGACAGAAACATTGACTATTCCGACGATCGGCATCGGGGCGGGCCCGTCCTGCTCCGGACAGGTTCTCGTGCTTCACGATCTGCTCGGATTGACGGAAGGACGTCGTCCCAAGTTCGCCCGAACCTACACCGACGGCTTCGGCCTATTGCAGAATGCCCTCTCACAGTGGGCAGCGGATGTCCGCGATGGCACATTTCCCTCGACAGAAGAGTCATACCGTCTCCCTGAAAGCGCTGCGGAAGCCCTGTCAGGCTGGAAGCCCACCAACCCGAATTGAGCACTTAATCAGAGATGAAAACAATCACGTCGGTGGCCGCGCTTCGCCAAGTTGTCAGCCTGGCTCGAACGGCCGGGAAACGGGTCGGCCTAGTGCCGACGATGGGGTATCTTCACGATGGCCATATGGCCTTGGTGGAGGCAAGCAGAAAGCAGTGCGATGTCACTGTCGTCAGCATATTCGTGAACCCGACCCAGTTCGGCGCGAATGAGGATCTCAACACCTATCCGCGCGACTTTCCGAGCGACGAAAGGCTCTGCCGGGATGCGGGCGTGGCCATCGTCTTCGCTCCCGATAATAAAGAAGTCTATCCGGAAGGCTTCGACACCTGCGTCGAGTCGGGCGAGCTCGCAAAGCCCTTGTGCGGCGGTTTCCGTCCCGGACATTTTCGCGGAGTCGCTACCGTTGTCTGCAAGCTCTTCAACATGGTGCAGCCGGACGCGGCATTCTTCGGCCAAAAAGATTTTCAGCAGTGTGCGGTGGTGCGGCGCATGACGAGGGACCTCAATCTTCCGGTCGAAGTCGTGACTTTGCCGACAGTCAGGGAACCTGACGGACTCGCCATGAGCAGTCGCAACCGATATCTGAGCGAGCAAGATCGTCGACGAGCCGTTACCATCAGTCGGGCCTTGTTCGCCGCTCAAGATGAATTTCGCTCGGGAACACGCGATGTTCAGAAGTTGATTGCGGTCGCCGAGCTGCATTTGCAGACCGTTGACCGGCTGCAATATCTGGAGCTTGTCGACAGCGAGACCCTCAAACCCGCCGAGAGCCCGCTGCGCCGCTCGTCCGCACTTTGTGTCGCGGCGTATATTGGCTCAACTCGGCTTATTGACAACGTGACGATGGAGTTGATCGTTTCCTAGCCGGGATCTGAAGCGAACAAGCGATCAGGTGCGGCCTGGCTAAGGATTCCGCTGAACGAGCGTACGACAGTTGGCAATCTTCCAAGGTGGCTCCGCAAGTGGCCTCAAGATCGATGCCTTCCCGTTTTAAGCACTGAGCTTTTGTTTCGAGCATGCTTGAACGAAGTTCGGGTTTGGTCGAGGACGGCGCCACCGATGCCAGCTGCTCATCGAGAGAAGCTGTTCGCTTTGCTGCTTTTGGCCGCGTGACACGTTGTCTTCCCAAACATGATCGAAGTAAAGGGAATCGAAAAAGCGGTCCGAATCATTGGCGGCGAAGGGGCTCGGTCGTTGATTGTGCGGGGGAGCGCTACGCAAAGCAGGTCCATGACCCGCGGATGACGACGGCCTTGTTCCTGGTATCAGGTCCTTAAGGACCCTGGTCCGGGCCGCCTTATTCATGAATGAGTAGGAGGATATGCAGATTTTGGATTGCGGGGACTTCCGCCAGGTCCTTAGTCCTCTGGCAAGTCGTTGATCTCTCTTAGGTGGCTTACAATGGCTGACCTCCGCATCTTTTCATATCTGCCTAACCCAAGAGTTTGGAAGGCGACGATCGCGGGACGATTCGTAGGAGTCGATATCGAGATCAAAGGCGCTCCCGCGAAGGAATTGAAGAACTGGCTTTGGGACTACAATGCCGCCCCAGTGGCCTCCTACGAGTGGCACGCGTACTCGCCGCTCGCTAGGACTGGCAGGGTAGGGCTGGCAGGAGAGCGCCTTTTCAAGACAGAAGCATTCATGGATGCCCACCCCTTTGGCAATGTTCCGGCCGCGTTCGCTCCCGGCGGAAAAACCGGCATCTTCGAATCGAATAGCATCATGCGAGCGGTGGCACGCCTGAGCAAGACCGATTTCCCTCTCTATGGGCGGGATGCTTACGAGACTTCCAGGATCGACAGCTTTCTGGATGCGAGTCTGATCTTTGCGCGAGACGCTCAGATCTATCTTCTCGCGCTGTCAGACGGGACCCTAGACGCCGCGGTCCACGCGAGAACTCAAGAAGCTTTCTCGATCTTCGCCTCGGGACTTGAGCAAGCGCTCTCGCCCGCCCGCACGGTGCTAGTCGGCGACAACATTTCACTTGCCGATATCTGCTTCGCCACTGAGTTCGCTCTTTTCATGAACGAACATTCTCGGCGGCGTCAGCTGGAGGATCTGGGCCTAAGCAGAATACTTCATCGTGGTGTCCGCAACGAGTATCCACGCATGATGAGACATTTCAGTCGCTTGTTGAAGCACGAGCATTTCGTTGCAGATCTTGGGCCATACGTAGATAAACTGGCCGCGGCGGCAGCCTGACGCAACGGTATGCGATATTGTCCACAACTCGACTCGCCGCGTTCCCTGAGGGGCTTATGAAATCGTACTTACGGGTGCCACCGGAGGCCTCATGAAGATCGCCGTTGCCAAGGAAATCGATCCGTCAGAACCGCGGGTCGCGGCTTCGCCTGATACGGTGAAGAAGTTCAAAGCGCTGGGCGCCGAGATCGCCGTCGAGCCGGGCGCGGGCCTCAAATCGGGCCTGCCGGATTCCGAATTCACCGCCGTTGGGGCCACCGTCAGCGCGGATGCGCTTGTTGATGCCGACATCATCATCAAGGTAAAGCGCCCCGAGGCCTCCGAGCTTTCGCAATACAAGCGCGGCGCACTCGTCATCGCCATCATGGACCCGTATGGCAACGAGGCCGCGCTGAAGACGATGGCCGATGCCGGCGTGTCTGCTTTCGCAATGGAATTGATGCCGCGCATCACGCGCGCGCAGGTGATGGATGTATTGTCCTCACAGGCGAACCTTGCCGGCTACCGCGCCGTGATCGAGGGCGCCGAGGCGTTCGGCCGCGCCTTCCCGATGATGATGACCGCGGCCGGCACCGTGCCCGCCGCAAAAGTGTTCGTGATGGGCGTCGGCGTCGCCGGCCTGCAGGCCATCGCGACCGCGCGCCGCCTCGGCGCCGTCGTCACCGCGACCGACGTGCGTCCCGCCACGAAGGAGCAGGTCGAATCGCTCGGCGCAAAGTTCCTTGCCGTCGAGGACGAGGAGTTCAAGAACGCGCAGACCGCCGGCGGCTACGCCAAGGAGATGTCCAAGGAATATCAGGCCAAGCAGGCCGCGCTCACCGCCGAGCACATCAAGAAGCAGGACATCGTGATCACCACCGCGCTGATTCCGGGCCGGCCCGCGCCGAAGCTCGTCTCCGGCGAGATGGTCAAGTCGATGAAGCCGGGTTCGGTGCTGGTCGACCTCGCCGTCGAGCGCGGCGGCAATGTCGAGGGGGCGAAGCCGGGCGAGGTCGTCGACGTCGATGGCATCAAGATCGTCGGCTACACGAACGTTGCCGGTCGCGTTGCGGCCTCGGCCTCGAGCCTCTACGCCCGCAACTTGTTCTCCTTCATCGAGACCATGGTCGACAAAAAAGAGAAGAAGCTCGCCGTCAACTGGGACGACGAGCTCGTCAAGGCCACCGCGCTGACCAAGGACGGCGCGGTGATCCACCCGAACTTCCAGCCCAAGTCGGTTTAATTGGGCGTAAGGAGAGCCGTCATGGAGCATGCTGCACAAATCGTCGACCCCTTCATCTTCCGGCTGTCGATCTTCGTCCTCGCCGTCTTTGTGGGCTATTTCGTGGTGTGGTCGGTGACGCCTGCACTGCACACGCCGCTGATGAGCGTGACCAACGCGATCTCCTCGGTGATCGTGGTCGGCGCGCTGCTTGCGGTCGGCGTTGCGAACGTCTCGAGCGGTTCGGGCTGGGCGCGCGGCTTCGGCTTCGTCGCGCTCATCTTCGCCTGCGTGAACATCTTTGGCGGCTTCCTTGTCACCCAGCGCATGCTGGCGATGTACAAGAAGAAGTCGAAGTAAGCGGCCACCTCGGGCTGATGGGATCAATGGGGACCTGAGATGAGCGCTAATCTCTCTGCATTCTTGTATCTCGTGGCGGGGGTGCTGTTCATCCTGTCGCTGCGCGGACTTTCGAGCCCGGCGTCGTCGCGCCAGGGCAATCTGTTCGGCATGATCGGCATGGCGATCGCGGTCGCCACGACGCTGGCGAGCCATCCGCCGGCTGACGGCGTGGCCTGGCTGCTGGTCATCCTCGCGATCGCGATCGGCGGCGGCATCGGTGCGGTGATCGCGCGTCGCGTGCCGATGACGTCGATGCCGGAACTGGTCGCAGCCTTCCACTCGCTGGTCGGCATGGCCGCGGTGCTCGTCGCCGCCGGTGCGTTCTACGCGCCCGAGGCCTTCGACATCGGCACGCCCGGCAACATCCACCCCCAGAGCCTGGTCGAAATGTCGCTCGGCGTCGCGATCGGCGCGCTGACCTTCACCGGCTCGGTGATCGCGTTCCTGAAATTGTCGGCCCGCATGAGCGGTGCGCCGATCATCCTGCCGTTCCGCCACATCATCAACATCGCGCTTGCGATCGCGCTCGTCGTCTTCATCGTCGGGCTGGTGATGTCGGGCAGCGCGCTCGACTTCTGGCTGATCGTCATCATCGCGCTGACGCTCGGCGTGCTCATGATCATTCCGATCGGCGGCGCCGACATGCCGGTCGTGATCTCGATGCTGAACTCTTACTCCGGCTGGGCCGCCGCAGGTATCGGCTTCACGCTCGGCAACTCGGCGCTGATCATCACCGGCGCGCTGGTCGGCTCTTCCGGCGCGATCCTGTCCTACATCATGTGCCATGCGATGAACCGGTCCTTCATCTCGGTCATCCTCGGCGGCTTCGGCGGCGAGACGGCTGCTGCCGGCGGCGGCTCCGGCGAGCAGAAGCCCGCCAAGCTCGGCTCGGCCGATGACGCGGCCTTCATCATGAAGAACGCCCAGAAGGTCATCATCGTGCCCGGCTACGGCATGGCGGTGGCGCAGGCCCAGCACGCGCTGCGCGAGATGGGCGACATCCTGAAAAAGGAAGGCGTCGAGGTGAAATACGCCATTCACCCGGTCGCGGGCCGCATGCCCGGCCACATGAACGTGCTGCTGGCCGAAGCCAACGTGCCCTATGACGAGGTGTTCGAACTCGAGGACATCAACTCCGAATTCGCGCAGGCCGACATTGCCTTCGTGATCGGCGCCAACGACGTCACCAACCCGGCGGCCGAAGAGGACAAGACCTCGCCGATCTACGGCATGCCCGTGCTGCAGGTCTGGAAGGCCGGCACCGTGATGTTCATCAAGCGCTCGCTGGCTTCCGGCTATGCCGGCATCGACAATCCGCTGTTCTATCGCGACAACACCATGATGCTGCTCGGCGACGCCAAGAAGGTCACCGAGAACATCGTCAAGGCGATGTAAAGGAACGCATCCAGGCACGGCAATTCGTTCACTGTCTGTTCGGAGACATTAAGCCTCAATCCGCCCTTGACGTTCTGCATGATAAGCATCATCCTGACGTAAAAGATGACGAGTGTCATTTCGCTCGCTCGGACATGTCTCGATGGGGTGGAAATGGAGAGCATGGTGAGCGTCGAAGGTGCGGAAGGCGAACATTTCTCCGAAGCGGATTCCTGTGCCAGAGCGCCGGAATCCACGGGCCACACACAACATAAATCTCGCGTAACAGAAACAAATTGGGATCTGTTCAGGCTCTTCTTCTCCGTGGCGCGCACCGGAAGCGTAAATAGGGCGGCGCGGGATTTGGGCATGAGCCAGCCCACCCTGAGCAGACGTCTCAAGGAGCTGGAGCGGAATATAGGTGCGCCGCTTTTCTTTCGGATTTCGTCAGGGGTAAAGCTTACCCAGGAGGGAAAGGACCTTCTTCGCTCGGCCGAAGAGATGGTTCGCTCTTTCGAGGATTTTCACCGGGATCTCTCCCTGCGGGTCGGCCATCGTTCGACGGCAGTCAAGATCTCGGCGACCGAAGGTTTGACCAAGCACTGGCTGCTGCCCCGCGTCAAGAAGTTGCGGGCGCTGAGCTCCCAAATTCGACTCGAGATCAATTCGACTGTAGAGCAGCAGAACCTCGCCACCAGCGATCTCGATCTGGTCATCCGGATCGGGCAGCCGGGCGACAGCGAGCTCGTCGGTCGTCGCGTCGGAGCAATCGCCTTCGGTCTGTTCGCATCCGATAGCTATTTGGCGGAGCACGGTTCACCGAAAGCGCTGAACGAGCTCACCGACCACGAATTGATCGGAAGCATGGCCGAGTACGGCGGCCTTCCGAGCGGGCGCGCCAGCCAAGTGCCGTTGTTGACGGCCTTCAATTCGGCAGCGCACGACCGAAGTACGTTGAAGCTTACGCCGGTCGTCAATCATTTCGCTGCGGCTGCCGAAGGTCTCGGCTTGGTATTTCTGCCCGTGCCGTTTGCCTTGGCGGAGGGCCTGGTGCGCGTGCTTCCGGGTGAGACTGCTCTTTTGGACTTGTGGCTGCTTCGCCGCCGCGAAAGCGATCTCAGAAAAATGACCAAGCAGGTGTGGCGCTTCCTGGAGGCGGAATTGACGAACACCAAGTCGTGGTTCGCGGGGCAGAAGGCGGCTCAGAAGCGCTTGCAGCGTGTCGCATAATCCACATCGGGACTCCACGCAAAGGTTTCGCCCGTCGGACGTTCGATCTACACTACCCAACGAACGTCGGTGCGCGGTTCGCGGACCAAGCGGGACGACAGCTAACGTGTGAAACTCTCAAACGCGAGGCGCTCCCCCTACGGAACAAGGACGGTTAAGGAGGCAAATGGCTAAGCGGGAGGGGACGGAAGCATCGATGAGCCGGCGCAGATCGCCAGCAGCAGCCGGCAAAAAGCCTCTACTGCTGGTCATCAAGGAATACACGATTAAGCAGGCGAAGATCAGAGCAATTCAGGATGGCACCAACGTATCCAAGGTCGCCGGCGAGTTGTTGAAAGGCTGGATTTCTGGGCTTTACCAACTCAAGCAGTAGAGAATGCGGGTATCTCGCAAGCCACGCATCGCCCTACTGTCGGCAGTTCCCTCCCTGCTACCAGGTCTCGCCGAACGGGCGCAGTTCGACAAGGAACGACCACGTCGAACGGTCTTGATGGGCCACTCGAAACATCTCTTCCGCTATGGCGGCGGGTTTTGCGAAATAGTCGTCGGGCTTGTCGGCCGCCAAGATCGGACGCGTACGGGGAGTGTCGATCGCCGCATCGATCATGAAATAGGCGACATGAATTCCCTTCGGTCCGAATTCTCTGGCCATTGATTCCGCCAAGATGCGCTGGGCCGCTTTGGTCGAAGCGAAGAAGCCCCAGTTGGCCTTTCCGCGAAAGGCGGAAGTATTGCCCGTCACCAGGATCGCGCCTTTTCCAGCCTCCAGCATCTGCGGGATGGTCTCGCGGGAGAGATGGAGCAGCGCGGTGGTGTTGACGCGGAAGTTCTTCTCCAAATCGTCGGGGTCCATCGCTAGAATGCTTCCCCGCGTCGCGCGCAGGGCATTGTGAACCACGATCTGGGGCGCACCCATTTCCGTTCTGATCAGCGCAAGCGTCCGAACCAAAGCTTCAGTGTCCGCGACATCGCAGGGGTAGGCGCGTGCGCCCTCGTACTTGGATGCCAGGTTTTGGAGGTTCCCCGCGTTGCGGGCGATCAAGGCGACGCGATAGCCGCCCTCGCTGAAACGCCTGGCGATCTCGGCGCCAGTGCCATGCTCGGGGCCAACGCCGGTGACGAGACAGACGGGACTGCTCATATGAGTGCTCCTCAAAGCTGAAATGACGGGCGAGCCGAGATTTTGGCGAACCAAGCGGCGATGGCAGGATAGCGCGTCTCGACATCCATCTTCAGCGTGTTGGCGGACCGCAGGGCGAAGAAACCGGTGATATCTGCGACACTGAACTCGGACCCGGCGACGAACACGTTTTTCGTCATGTGAGGCTCGACGCGACCGAGAAATATCTCCAACATTTCGCGGCCGCGGGTGACCAGCTCGGGCAATTGCGGCAGACCATTCCGTGTCCCCGGCACGACTCTGCCAGCGAAAGCCGGCATCGAATTTCGCACGGCATGTAGCATGGGTACAAGTCCGTCCAGCTCGAACCGCCGTAGCCACATGTCGATCACAGCACGCTCGGTGCTAGTGCGGCCGAAAAGTGCCGGTGTCGGATATAGTTCTTCCAGGTAGCGGCAAATCGACAACGACTCCGCGATGATCGTACCGTCGTCCAACTCCAAAAAGGGAACGCAGTGAAACGGGTTCATCTCGGTGAGGGCGGGAGTGTACTGTGCGCCTTCCCGGACGTTCAGCTGTTCGGTGGGGAGGTCGAGGCCCTTCTCGGCGAGGAATACCCGGACGCGCTGAGCGCTTGCTGCCGGCCCAAAATCATAAAGCTTCATAGTGGCCGTTTCCTAGCTGTTGATCGGGGCGATGGTCGTGGATCAGGCTCCAAAACCATTCTCTGTCTCACGCCAGAGCGCGAACGAGCGGTCCATATCGTCTCGGTCTGTGCCGTATCGCGACGAAGGCTGCTGCAGACGCCTCTCTATCCCTCAGTCGGCTCTCGGCATTCGACCAAGTCGAGGATGCTCCTTTGTGCCGCGCGCAGTATCTTGTCCGACATCGAAACATCCCTAGAGACCCGCGAAAGAGCGATCGCGCCGACCATCGTGCAGACGATAGCAATGGCCGACTCGTCTGGATGTTCGCCCTCCAGCAGGTCGGCCACGTTATCGAAATATTGCGAGAGAAAGCTAGTCATGACATCGCGCGTACCTCGATCGCTACGCGCAACGTCGCCGGCCAGGGCCGCAACCGCACATCCTCCACTCGGATCGTCTCGATGTGCCTTGTTGAGGTATGTGTTCAGCAACCTCTTTAGATTGCGTGGGCCCTTCGCGTTGCCCAGACGAACGGTTTCGGGGCCTCCTTCCGAAAGTGCCTTCGCCAAAGCCTCCGAGATCAACTGTTCGCGTGAGTCGAAATGGCCGTAGAACCCGCCGTGCGTCAATTTCGCCGACTTCATTAGTTCGGCGATCCTCAGGCCATGCAGTCCAAGCTCGCGCATCTGGATCGCGGCTGAATCCAAGATGCGCTGCCGGCTTCTTGCCTTGTCTGCTTGGGAGTGGCCCATCTAGTCGGCTCCATTCGAAATGCCAGCAACCTGCATACCAAGAACTGCGGACGACAGCCAATATCCAACATTTGGCGATCTCTGTGCTTTTGCGCAATTCCGCCGTCCGTTTATCCGCTGCTCCAGGGGGACGATTGGGCTCGGCCTAAGAAAGTCTCAGTCTTCAATCGGTTTCAGGCTCCACGTTTAGAATAATGTAGAACGGCATTGTAGAATTTTAAGCTGGCGCCGCGCCGGCTATTCATTGATGAAGGGTACCTAATCGTTTTGAGGGTAGCCGATGCGGCAAGCGGTGAAGGATTTGATGCCGATCGGCAGTCGCACGGATGCGCTCCGCTGCTCTATACGACCGTCATCGCACTTGGCGGACGCCCTTCAGTTGCCTGCTGCCATCTTTGCCTTTAATACGGACGTCGGTCTCGGTGGCTCCGACGTCGCCGGTCGACTCTAGACTTCCCGACGGCCCAGGAATGCGAGCCGTTCGAAAAGGTGCACGTCCTGCTCGTTCTTGAGCAGCGCGCCGTGCAGCGGCGGGATCAGCTTGCGCGGGTCGCGCTCGCGGAGTTGCTCGACGCTCATGTCTTCGTTGAGCAGCAGCTTGAGCCAATCCAGAAGCTCCGAGGTCGACGGCTTCTTCTTCAGGCCGGGCACTTCGCGCACCTCGAAGAAGATGCGCAGCGCTTCCTCGACCAGGCGCTTCTTGATGCCGGGGAAGTGGACGTCGACGATGCGGCCCATCGTGTCTGCATCGGGGAACTTGATGTAGTGGAAGAAACAGCGGCGCAGGAACGCGTCCGGCAGCTCCTTCTCGTTGTTGGAGGTGATCATCATGATCGGGCGCTGCTTGGCCTTGATCGTCTCGCCGGTCTCGTAGACATGGAATTCCATGCGGTCGAGCTCGAGCAGGAGGTCGTTCGGGAATTCGATGTCGGCCTTGTCGATCTCGTCGATCAGGAGAACCGGGCGCTGCTCGGCGGTGAAGGCCTCCCACAGCTTGCCGCGCTTGATGTAGTTCTTGATGTCGGACACGCGCGCATCGCCGAGCTGGCTGTCGCGCAGGCGCGACACCGCGTCATATTCGTAGAGGCCCTGCTGCGCCTTGGTGGTGGACTTGATGTGCCAGGTCAAAAGCGGCGCGTTCAGCGCCTTCGCCACTTCCTCGGCCAGCACGGTCTTGCCGGTGCCGGGCTCGCCCTTCACCAGGAGCGGGCGCTCCAGCACGATCGAGGCATTGACGGCGACCTTGAGATCGTCGGTTGCGACGTAATTTTTCGTCCCAGTGAATTTCATGGCCATCAGATGTGTTTGAGTGGGTAGTACGGAAGGTATGATCTGAAAGCGGCAGCTACAGGCGAATCAAATTCTCGGCCCTCGGTCACGTCCAACAGCCGCGCATGTTCCTGGAGTGACCCGCATGTAAAATTCGGTTACCGGCCAGAGCGGCAGCCACGTGATGAAAGTCGCATGCTTCAAGCGCTTTGTGCCTTATTCAAAGAAATTGATCGATCATCGGCAGAGCAAGATCAATGCGATTGGCTATTCACCGATGAGGCGTGCTTATTCTCGTTTGTCGATGGGTCGCGCCAAAATCCGGGATAATTTTGCCCGGATACTCGGATGGGCCATATATCATGTTCCTGCAATTCTTCACCTCTCTGCGCGACGCGCAGGTCCCCGTGACGCTGCGCGAATACCTCACGTTGATGGAGGCCCTCGACGCCGACCTCGCCGATCAGACGGTCGAGAATTTCTATTACCTCTCCCGCGCTTCCCTGGTGAAGGACGAGCGCAATCTCGACAAGTTCGACCGCGTCTTCGGCACGGTGTTCAAGGGGCTGGAAAGCCTGCTCGACGCCATGGAGAAGGCGGAGATCCCCGAGGAGTGGCTGAAGAAGCTCGCCGAGAAATATCTCAGCGAGGAAGAGAAGAAGCAGATCGAGGCCATGGGCTGGGACAAGCTCATGGAGACCCTGAAGAAGCGGCTTGAGGAGCAGAAGGGCCGGCACCAGGGCGGCTCGAAATGGATCGGCACCGCAGGCACCTCGCCGTTCGGCGCGCATGGCTACAATCCCGAAAGTGTCCGCATCGGCCAGGAGAAGAACCGCAACAACCGCGCCGTGAAGGTGTGGGACAAGCGCGAGTTCAAGGATCTCGACGGCAATGTCGAGCTCGGCATCCGCAACATCAAGGTGGCGCTTCGGCGCCTGCGCAAATTCGCGCGTACCGGCGCGCCGGACGAGCTCGATCTCGACACCACCATTCGCGAGACCGCCAATCACGGCTATCTCGACGTCCACATGCGCCCCGAGCGGCGCAATGCGGTGAAGCTGCTGGTGTTCTTCGACATCGGCGGCTCCATGGATTCGCATATCGAGCAGGTCGAGGAGCTGTTCTCGGCGGCGAAATGCGAGTTCAAGCACATGGAGTATTTCTACTTCCACAACTGCCTCTATGAGGGCGTGTGGAAGCAGAACAAGCGGCGCTTCACCGACCGCACGCCGACTTGGGACGTGCTGCACAAATACCCGCACGACTACAAGGTCGTGTTCGTCGGCGATGCGTCGATGAGCCCTTACGAGATCATGGTGCCCGGCGGCTCGGTCGAGCATGTCAACGAGGAGCCCGGCTCGGTTTGGCTCGACCGCATCATCCGCACCTATCCGGATACGGTGTGGCTGAATCCGGTCGCGCAGAAGCACTGGGACTATTCGGAATCCACCACCATCATCAAACGCATCTTCGCGGGCCGCATGTACCCGATCACGATCGAAGGTCTGGAGAATGCGATGAAGGAATTGACGCATTAGCGCGGTGGCTGGATCGGCTAGAGCCGAGCGGAGAGAGGTGCGCAGACGTTACCCTACCAGCGCCCGAAGATGACGCTGGCGTTCACGCCGCCAAATCCAAAACCATTCGAGATCACGTGATCCATCGCCATATTTCGGGCCTTTGGTCCGACGAGATCGACGCCTTCCGCTGCTTCGTCAGGATTTTCCAGATTGAGAGTGGGAGGGGCTATCTGGTCTCGGACGGCGAGGATCGCAAAGATGGCCTCGACGCCCCCTGCAGCGCCCAGCAAATGACCGGTCGCCGACTTTGTCGCGCTCACGGCGATGCCGCCGTGGGCTCCGAAAACGGATTTGATGGCGGCCAGCTCGGAGTTGTCGCCGACGGGAGTCGAGGTCGAGTGAGCATTGAGATGCTGCACGTTGCGCGGATGAAGTTCTGCCTGCCGCAGGGCCGCTTCCATTGCTCGCCGGGCGCCTGATCCGTCCTCGGGACCTGACGTGATATGATGCGCGTCAGCGGAAGTTCCATAGCCGACGAGTTCGGCGATTGGCCGGGCTCCGCGTGCTCGAGCGTGCTCGAGTTCTTCGATCACCAAAACTCCAGCTCCTTCGCCCATGACGAAGCCGTCGCGGTCCCGATCGAAGGGGCGAGACGCCTGCGTGGGCCTGTCGTTGAAGTGGGTGGAGATTGCACGGGCCGCCGCGAACCCTCCAAGGCTGACGAGATCGATGCAAGCTTCGGCACCCCCGCAGACCGCCACGTCGGCCTCACCTGAGCGGATTAATCGAGCGGCGTCGCCGATGGCCTGTACGCTGGCGGCGCACGCCGTTACGGGAGCGCCGATTGGTCCTTTAAAGCCGTACTGTATCGAAACGTGTCCGGCGGCGAGATTTGCCAGAAAAGATGGCACAGTGAACGGCGATAGGCGGCGGATGCCACGTTGATCGGTAGTCCGTACCGCTTCGACGATTGCCGGAAATCCGCCAATTCCAGAAGCTATGAGCGTCGCTGTTCGCTCCTGAGAGCGCTCGTCCGCAGGGGACCAACCAGCTTGCTTGACTGCCTCCGCAGCCGCGACCAACGCGAACTGAATGAACCGATCCATTTTCCGCTGTTCCTTGGGCGGGATGATCAGATCGGGATCGAACCCGCCATCGACGTCATTGTCCTTGGTCGGCACGAGTCCGGCAACTCTCCCCGGCAGCGAGGAAGCCCACTCGGGCAGGATAGTCAGCCCGGACCTGCCAGCAAGCAGTCGGGACCACGCCACTTCCGTACCGCAGCCGAGCGGAGACACCAGCCCCATTCCTGTGACCACTATTCGGCGCATGTAAGGACCCGATTCTTGGAGATACGATGGTCTATTGCCAGAGTTAGAGATCCCGATCATTCGTCAACAGTATCGGTTTCTCCTGAACTTCTTCTCCAGCGATGAGGGGGACGTCTTCACCCGTATAGGGAGTCGTGCTCTGCCCTGCAAATAGCTACGCTGAGCCACAATGCCAGAGCATCCACTAAATATACAGTAACTATTAAAGAACAATGGTCGGTCACGGTTCGTTTCAGCGCGGGGGACGGAAGCTCTCGCGGGAAGCTTTCGCCAATGTCGTTCGGGCTTCTCCAAAGCGAGATGCGGTCCGCGCCTCTCCTAGCCAAAGTCCCTCCTAGCCGGTTCGGGACCCCACTCGCCGCCAGATAAGTCAGCCTCTCGGCGAGAAGGGTCGGTTCACGCAGACGGTCAGGTAAATTTCGCGTTGTGGTCGGCCAATTGCTTCAGCAACGGTGCAGGCTCGAGCGACGGATCGCTTGCTTCCTTCGCATAGTCTGACAGTTTGGCAGCGATTGTCTTCAGCCCGACATGGTCGGCGTAATACATGGGGCCGCCACGATAGACTGGCCATCCGTACCCATAGAGCCACACCACGTCGATGTCGCTTGCTCGCGCCGCAATGCCTTCTTCAAGGATCCGAGCCCCTTCGTTAATCATCGCATATATCGTCCGCTCCAGGATTTCCTCATCGCTGATCGTGCGCCGCTTGCGCCCGAGACGCTTCAACGTCTGATCGATCAGTTTTTCGACCTCCGGATCGGCAAGGGGAGCGCGCGAGCCGCTTTCGTAGCGGAAGAAGCCCTTTCCGGTCTTTTGTCCGAAGCGGCCCGCCTCACATAAGGCGTCTTCGATCTCCGATTTGATGCCACGATCCTGTCGCGATCGCCACCCGATATCCAATCCGGCCAAGTCGCCCATCGCGAATGGGCCCATCGGCATGCCGAATTTGGTCAGGACGGCGTCGACCTGCTGAGGAAGTGCGCCGTCGAAAAGCAGCTGACTGGCCTGACGTTGCCGGGCCATGAGCATGCGGTTGCCGACGAAGCCGTCGCAGACACCGACGATCACCGGCACTTTTCCGATCTTCCGCGCCAATGAAACTGCGGTTACCAGCGTGTCGGGCGCTGTGCTATTGGTCCGAACGATTTCGCACAACTTCATCACATTGGCCGGGCTGAAGAAGTGCATGCCGACAACGTCCTGGGGACGCTCGGTCTCTTTGGCGATCTCATTGATGTCCAGGAAGGAGGTATTGGTTGCCAGGATAGCGCCAGATTTTCCAATCTTGTCGAGCTGTCCGAAAACCTCCTTTTTGATCGCCAAGGTTTCGAATACAGCCTCTATTACGAGGTCAGCTTGCCCGACGTTTTCAAGACCGACAGCTCCCGTGATGAGCGCCATGCGCTTCGCAGGCGCATCGGCGGGAATACCGCCGCGCGCTGCGGTGGCTTCATAGTTCTTGTGGATGACGCCCAATCCGCGATCGAGCTGATCCTTGCTGGTCTCCACCAAAGTGACAGGAATGCCTGCATTCGCGAATGACATAGCGATACCGCCCCCCATGGTGCCGGCGCCGATGATCGCCACCCCCTCGACCGAACGCGGCTTGGTGCCACTCTCAACACCGGCGATCTTCGCTGCCTCTCGCTCGGCGAAGAAAGCGTATCGCAGAGCCTTCGATTGATCGCTACTCATCAGCCGGAGGAACAACTCTCGTTCTTTCTTCAGTCCCTGCTCAAAGGGTAGATCTAGCGCATGGCCGATTGCATCGGCGGCAACGAACGGCGCCTCCAATCCTCGGACCTTTTTTGTAATCGCAGCTACCGCGCCGGTGAAGATCGAGCGGTCCGATCGAGCCGCAGCGAGCTTGGTGTCATCGTCGCGCAAGCTGCGAAGGGGGCGCTTGTCGGCAAGGATTTTTCGAGCGAAGGCTTCTCCGCCCGATGATGCCTCCTCGACCATCTCCTCGATTAATCCGTTCTGAAGCGCTTCGCTGGCGCCGATGGGATCGCCGCCGATGATCATTTTAACGGCAAGTTCTGGACCTACTGCGCGCGGGAGGCGCTGCGTGCCGCCGGCGCCTGGTAGTAGACCGAGTTTGACCTCGGGCAGGCCGAGCTTCGAACTCTTTTCCGCCACCCGGAAATGACACGCCAGGGCGACCTCAAGCCCCCCACCGAGAGCGGTCCCATGAATTGCCGCGACGACGGGCTTCGGGCTGCTCTCAATCGCGGTCAGGACCTCATCGAGGGTCGGCTTCTTCGGAGGCTTACCGAATTCCGTGATGTCGGCTCCGGCAATGAAGGTCCGTCCTGCGCAGGTCAACACGATCGCCTGAATGGAGGGGTCGGCGATGGCCTGTCGGACGCACTCCAGAATGCCGCCGCGTACAGCTGCACTGAGCGCATTGACGGGAGGGCTGTCGATGGTGACGATGCCTACGGCGTCGTGGGACTTCAGGCTTACGACGGTGCTCATCGATCTCCTCCATATCGCCGTCCTGGACGGCGCTTGCCGTTGGAATTGCCGGGTACGTTGGGTGGCTTTCGCGCCTTGAATGGCGGCTGGGCCGCCGCCGCGTGCACTACTTGCCGAGTTCGGCCGTGAGCTCAGGAACCGCCTGGTAGAGGTCGGCGACCAGGCCGTAGTCGGCGACCTGGAAGATCGGCGCGTCCTCGTCCTTGTTGATCGCGACGATCACCTTGGAGTCCTTCATGCCGGCCAGATGCTGGATCGCGCCGGAAATGCCCACCGCGACATAGAGCTCGGGGGCCACGACCTTGCCGGTCTGGCCGACCTGCCAGTCGTTCGGCGCATAGCCGGCATCCACTGCCGCGCGCGAGGCGCCGACACCGGCGCCTAGCTTGTCCGCGAGCGGCTCGATGTACTTGGCGAAGTTCTCGCGGCTCTGCATGGCGCGGCCACCGGAGACGATGATCTTCGCCGAGGTCAGCTCGGGACGATCACTCTTGGCGACTTCCTCACCGACGAAAGTCGACAGACCCGGATCGGCCGCCGCCGCGACGTTCTCCACCGCGGCACTGCCGCCTTCGCCCGCAGCAGTGAAGGTGGAGGTCCGCACCGTGATGACTTTCTTGGCATCCTTCGACTTCACCGTCTGGATGGCGTTGCCGGCATAGATCGGACGCTCGAAAGTATCGGGGGCGACCACCTTGATGATCTCCGAGACCTGCATGACGTCGAGCAGGGCGGCGACACGCGGCATCACGTTCTTGAAGCGCGAGGTCGCCGGCGCGACGATCGCGTCATAGCCGGAAGCCAGCGACACGACCAGCGCGGCCAGCGGCTCGGCGAGATCGTGCGCGTAGAGGTCGCCATCGGCGAGCAGCACCTTCTTGACGCCGGCAAGCTTGGCGGCGGCATCCGCCGCGGTCTTGGCGTTCTGGCCGGCCACCAGCACCTCGACGTCCGCGCCGAGCGCGGCAGCCGCGGTGAGGGCCTTGTTGGTCGCATCCTTCAACGACGCATTGTCGTGTTCGGCAATCAGAAGCGTCGTCATCAGAGCACCCCGGCTTCGTTCTTGAGTTTCGACACCAGCTCGGCGACGTCCTTGACCTTGACGCCCGCCTTGCGGCCTGCCGGTTCAGTCGTCTTGAGAACCTCGAGACGCGCTGCGACATCGACGCCGTAATCGGCGACGGTCTTCTCCGCGATCGGCTTCTTCTTGGCCTTCATGATGTTCGGCAGCGAGGCATAGCGCGGCTCGTTGAGGCGGAGATCGGTGGTGACGATCGCCGGTCCCTTCAGCTTCACCGTCTGCAGGCCGCCGTCGACCTCGCGGGTGACCTTGAAGTCGCTTCCTTCGACCTCGAGCTTGGAGGCGAAGGTCGCCTGCGACCAGCCGAGCAGCGCAGCCAGCATCTGGCCGGTCTGGTTCGAATCGTCGTCGATCGCCTGCTTGCCGAGGATGATAAGGCCCGGCTGCTCTTCTTCGGCGACCTTCTTCAGGATCTTGGCGACCGCGAGCGGCTCGAGCGTGCCTTCGGCCTTCACCAGGAAGCCGCGATCGGCGCCCATGGCAAGACCGGTGCGGATCGTCTCCGACGCCTGCGCCGGTCCAATGGAGACCACCACGACTTCGGTCGCCTTGCCGGCTTCCTTGAGGCGCAACGCTTCCTCGACCGCGATTTCGTCGAACGGATTCATCGACATCTTGACGTTGGCGAGTTCAACGCCCGATCCATCGCCCTTGACGCGGACCTTGACGTTGTAATCGACCACCCGCTTTACCGGCACCAAGACCTTCATCGAGTAGCCTCCATTTGGAAAGCTTCGATAAGTTCCATAAAAGAACTTGTCAAGGGGACACTCGCTCCGCGAGCAGGGCGGTTCGGCGCCGGATCGCATGCACATCGTGCAGCTTATTCATTTCTGACTAGGCGCTGCTCGCAATACGCGGCTCGACCAGGTGGCAGGAAACCCAACTACTTCTCACCCTAAGTTCATCTTCGGAAGATAGATCCCTTCGTCATGCGCGATGAGTGGATTCAAGCTTCCGAGGAACCCACGAGGTGGACGTTGGAGCAGCGAACTTTGTATCCGGATCGGTCTAACCAGGAGACCAGAGAGAGATCTCAAAACTTCGGCTCGGTCATCGCCGCATTTGGATCTGACGACCTCGGGAGAATGGCCGACACATTGGCGATCGGCATCGCCATCGAGATGGAGCCGGCAACATGGGAACGCATCCGGACACCCGCCGAGTCTGCGCGATCAGCGGTCCTGAACATTCCGGGCGTCCCGGCCTCCATTGAGATCGAGCCGTCAGGGAGGCTGCGTCCGCTTCGCCAGCACGGCGTCCCGGTAGGTGAAGATATCGACAAGCTCATGATTTCTGAAGGCTTGCGGAGCCGGCTACATGGTCTCAGAGCGAAAAGCGGAGATATCGCTTTAGATCTGCTCGCGCCATTCATTCTTCCGGGGCGCTTTCCGTCTAGGGCAGAGTTCCAGTCCGTATTCAGATGGGCGCCTCTCATCGAATTGTTGGCATATGCGTTGGCAACGCGTTATCTGACGGCTCTGGAAGACCTACGTGAGCGCGCGAGGGCTGACGCCAATTCCGGGTTCGGTGCCGGTAAATGCTACTGCGCAATAGCTCATGTTATTGCTCATTTCGTTCTGATGAGCAGCGACGCTCCTGAATACCGGTTGGCTGAAGCGGCCAGATCATCGACGTTGAACGGATGGTCTCCTAGCTTGGGATTAACGCGAGCGCGCACGGTATGGTCGGCGGCGGCCGGAGCGAAGTTGGCGGTCGCGTTCGGACCGACTGCCTTGGAATGTTATCTCAGGACGTTGGCCACCGCGCATCACGCCTTTCGGATCTTTGACGCTCTCTTTGGCTTGACTGCTATCGCGCTCGGCCATGATCACGCGCGTGAAGAGGTACTGCAGGCTATTACACGTCACGCGCAGATGGTCGGCGACCGCTCTGTCGACGACATCGATTGCGTGACGCTTGCTTTTCGATCCGCGATCGAAGTGTTGAAATGGCGCACCGGCGAACACTCGCCTGTAGCCGCGCTCGATCGCCTTGGCTGGAGCCGTGATCACGAGGGAGATGGCCTTGCTTCGCCGCCGGCCTTCCGTCTCGATCCAACCGAGACCGCGCCGAATGGCATGATGCTCGGCTTCAGCGCGCTTCCAGCGATCTTAAGGGCCTCCCCGGCTCAGCATTATCCAAGATCGAAAGCGAGAGTTTACCGGCTCAAGCTCCGTGAAACGGAGATGCTGCAGATTGCGAGACGAGGCTGGCTTCTGCAACCCACCGAATAACCGATAAAAAAGCCGGCTGCTTTCGCAGCCGGCTTAAGTAGTCCGAGCCAGATCTCGCCGTCTCCTGGACCGGACCGGGAGATGCGGCAATAAGACATCGAGATGACGGCTAAGTCAATTCTAAAAAAGAACTATTGAGCTCGAACCTCCGGCGAGTAGGCCGACCCCCGCGAGGGCATTATGGCTCCGGCTTGCGACCATGTTTTGTCATTTCGGGAAGCAGGCGCCGAAGGCCTTCAGGAGTTTGAGAGGACCCTTCAATCGAATCTTTCTCTGTGCGAGCGCCAGCACCACCGAGAGCTGACCATTCAACGTCTTCAGCCAAGCCGCTGAGTCCGCCTGAATGCGCAAGTCCGGGCTCCCAATGAGGCCGTCGGTAACGGTCAGCTTCTGATTTTTGATAACCACCGTGGCCTCCTTGGGCTCTTGGCCTGTGAAGACGAAGTGGTAGGTGGCATTCAAGCCCTTAGCCCTGTTACGCTGGAAGGTAAGCCCCATTCCGAAGAGAAATGCGCCGATACTCGAGGCCCGGGCACTAGAGCGTACGAACCGAAGCGTCTTGTGCGGGAACATCTTCGCGGCGTGACTTGCAGCATCGGAATCCCGGACGACATAGAGCGGCTCGACTTTGTCCTGTAACGGTTTGACGATCGTTTCCACGTGGGCTTTGCGGTCTGACAAGTAGCCGGCCATGATGTCTTCACCGGCAGGACAAACCGCAACGCAATAGGCAGCATTGTAGTTGGGGCCGTACGACAGGCTCTGCCAGCGCTTTACTGTTTCTGCCAGCGGTTGGCGTTCACGGTAGTCCTTGGCGGACTTCGCGTCCGCGATGTCCTCGATCCATTGCGCGAATCCCCCCATGAACTGCTGGTAGTTGTGGTTGAGACAGGAAGAAAAATCGAAATATCCATCTGGCTTGATCGCGCCGACCGGACAAGCGACGACGCAGAGCCTGCACTCGAAGCAGGGATTGTAGTCGAGTGGTTTCGACGGCGCTTCTATGTCGAGATCGACCAGCACGGTGCCCAGAAGGATGAAGCTGCCGAATTTTGGATGGATGACGCTGCGATGGATGCCGCGCTTTCCAACGCCGGCAGCTTCGGCAATCAGCTTGTGCGAGACGACCCATCCCCGTTCCGGGTATTTATCGAACTCCATGGGGAATGCCATCGGAGGATTCATCGCCGAGATGCCCATGTCTTCCAGCCGTCGAACCAGCTCGCGCGCGATATCATCGACCTCGTGAGAAATCTTGTGGAACTCGTTGTTGGACGCCGAACGCGCGGGCGAACGGATGGGAGAACGATTCATCCTGCTCACGATACTCACCGCCAATCGCGCCCCCGCGAATGCCCGTCGCGCGTGAACCGCTTCGTCCTTTACGAGGGGGTCATCGAGGCTGACGATGCCGCAATCATCTGCACCACATTCCATGACCAATGCCTTCAAAGCTTCTAGGCTAAGGGATGTGGGCGGTGCCGGAGGGTTGAGGCGGATGCGTTCGGCGATCGGGTGATCTTTAAGGCCCGCCATGCTGGTCTCCTTGATTTGAAGGATGCGTCTGCCCGCGCGGTGAAGGAAAACTATTAAGGGCATATGAGACTATCATTGGTGATGCAGGCACGTAAACTGCCATTTCAACGAGGTTTGCTTGGCGATTTGATGCTAATGGTCTGGAGCACCGACCCTGCCACCAAGGAAACCTGAACTTGGCACGACGTTCGATTCCGATAAGCGATTTTCCTCAGAACTGCACTTGCAGCCAGCTCAGGCGGGCGGCGCGACGTGTATCTCGCTATTACGATCTCTGGCTTGCCGGTACCGGGCTCAAGTCAACCCAGTATAGCCTGCTGGGCTTCCTCGCTTCGGAAGGTCCGATGACGATGGCCAACCTTGCTGACATCATGACCATGGATCGAGCGACTGTTGGCCACAATCTCCGGCCCCTGGAGCGCGATGGGTTTCTCAAGATAAGGGTGAGCGATCAGGATCGGCGGGTGCGGGAAGTTGCAATCACGGCTCGCGGACAGGAGACGTTGTTCGCGGCGCATCCGGCCTGGCAAAAGGCGAGAGCGGGATTCGAAGCGGCGTTTGGGGTGCGCGAGGCCGGACACCTCCGTGAACTCATGGCGCGAGTGATCGATGCTCCGCTGCCGGAAGTTGGTTCGAAACAAACAATGTCCGGTTCTTCTGGACGACGGAGACATCGGAAGGTTAGCTGATGGGTATTCCGTGGAACGGCTCTGCCGACGCGCCGGCCGGTGCATCCGACTAGATAGGATTGCCCGGTTCACGATCGGTTTCCGCGCACTCTAGAGGAGCGCGTTGTGGGCATATGCGAGGCTGAGGGCGATCCAGCCTTCGGCATTGGCCCTTGGTACGCGACCCCCGGATATCCTCGACGATTGGCGATGTCCCGAATGCGGAGCACTGAGGGTCGCTTTCACTTCGAAGTTGAGTCTGCGGGGACGAATGGCGCTAAGGTCACCTCGGTTCACGCTGCCCATGTGCGTCGGACTATTCACCTGTGACGAAATGCAATTCGAATTTGAATTGGCGGAAGGACCCGTAAAGCACTAGTCATTATCAGTAAAATCAATAGCGAAGGCGAAACACGGATTCTCGCCTGGTCCATGGTTCGCCGAACTCGTGGGTGGACTGCCAGTTGTCAATTTGCCAGCAATGGCTCGGACGCTCACATGAATACCGATCGCCGAAACGAAATGCCGCCTGGCTTCATTAGACGAAGTTGGACCGCCGTTGCCGTCTTCCTGCGGGGTTTCGAGTCAGACTACACGGAGACCGACTACATTCTTGAGCGTATCTCCCGGCTTGAGCGCGATCTTGCCGAGTTCAAGCGAAGTCTTTCCGAGAAGGACGCCGCCACATTGCAGGGCGGCCTCTCGTTGAAAAAATTGCAAGGCGAGTCCTGAAAAGTTTCACGTCCCATCGACGGCAATGCGAGCAATGCAAAGACGAACGTCGAGTGGAACACGCAGCTAAAATGGGCAGCGTCATTAGATCGAAGACGGTTTCGTTTCCATCAGGAAGCGCGAGCGCGCGATGCCTGTCGAGTTAAGGCATCAGAGTCTGCCAGCCGAAGCGCCGCGAGAGACAAGTAGATCACTCTCCGCGTCTTTCGAAACTACAGGAGCCATTCGAAATGCAGTTGATCGTCAACAGTATGCGCTACGATCTGGATGTCGAACCGGAAATGCCGCTCCTTTGGGTACTCCGAGACGAGCTCGGCATCACAGGGCCGAAGTACGGGTGCGGGGCGGGGCTTTGCGGTGCATGCACCGTTCATATCGAGGGCGAGGCGGTTCGCTCCTGCTCGATCAACGCTGGTGAAGTACGCGGTAGCATCACGACAATCGAGGGCCTGGGCACTCCCGCAAACCCGCACATTGTTCAGCAGGCTTGGATCGAGCACCAGGTTGCACAGTGCGGCTATTGTCAGTCCGGCCAAATGATGACTGCAGCCGCTTTTCTGTCGAAAACTCCTGATCCGTCAGACTCCCAAATCGCTGACGCCATGGACGGAAATCTCTGCCGATGCGGAACCTACACACGCATCCACAGCGCCGTCAGAACGGCAGCCCAGATGGTGAGGGGGAAATAGCGTGGCGCGGCTCAAGACAATTGCAAGACGCACGTTCCTAATCGGCTCCGCTGCGATCGCCGGTGGCGTCGCCTTCGGCTATTACCGATTGCGCCAGGATCCTCCCAATCCGCTGCTCAAGGGTCTCAAGGCCGGGGAAGCCGCGATCACTCCCTACGTCCGCGTCGACGCAAAGGGCGTTACGCTCATCACTCCGCGCGCCGACAAGGGCCAAGGCTCGTATTCCATCCAGGCTCATCTGATTGCCGAAGAGCTCGACGTGGATCCGCACAAGGTTCGCCTCGATCCCGGTCCACCAAGTCCGGCCTACTTCAACAGCCGGGTGATGGACGACAGCCTGCCGTTCTCTACCATCGACGATGGCATGATGGCGCGCGGGGCGCGGGGAGGGGGCGAAGTGTTGAGCCGCGTTCTCGGTATGCAGATCACGGGGGGCTCGTCCACTGTACCCGACGGCTATCAAAAACTCCGCATGGCGGGCGCGGTCGCGCGCGAGACTTTGAAGGAGGCGGCGGCCAGAAGGTCGGGGGTGTCACGGTCGCAATTGAAGACCAAGGATGGTCAGGTGATCTTGCCCGATGGCAAGTCCCTCACTTACGCGGAACTAGCCGTTGAGGCAGCGCAGCTTGCACCGGTTACGGATGTCACGCTCCGGCCGGAACAGGAGTGGCGCTACATCGGCAAGAAGATGCGCCGGATCGATATCGTCGCCAAGTCCACAGGTACTCAACAGTACGGCATCGATATTCGTCCGGACCGGATCGTGTACGCCACCCTCCGCACCAACCCCGGCATGGGAGGCACGATCAAGCGATATGATGCCTCCAGCGCGGAGAAGATGAGAGGCGTCAAAAAGATCGTCCCGATCAAGGATGGTGTGGGCGTGATCGCCGATAATACCTGGAGAGCCTTTCAAGCTGCGGCCGCTATCAAGATCGAATGGAACGATCCTCCTTATCCGGCCGACTCGGCTGGAATGTGGAAGGTGCTGGAGAATTCATTCTCCAAAGACCAGCAGGACAGCCGGCTTCGCAATGACGGAGACGTCGACAAGGCGTTGGCTGGCTCGTCCAAGCCGATTGAGGCGGAGTATCGGACTCCATATCTGGCCCACGCGCCGCTCGAGCCCATGAATGCGGTCGTACTCTACACGAAAGAGCGGCTCGACATCTGGACGGGAACGCAGATCCCGGTCTTCCTTCAGGGGCATGCGGCAAAGCTGACGCGACTGCCGGAAGAGAAGATCTACGTGCACGCTCAGCCGATGGGCGGCAGCTTTGGGGCACGACTCGACGACACCTATGCGTTGCAGGCCATCGAACTCGCGATGGCCATGGAAGGCGTCCCAGTCAAGATGATCTGGAGCCGTGAAGAGAACATGGCGCACGACTATCCGCGCCCCATTCAGCTCTCGCGCGCAAAAGGGACGGTTCGCGATGGCATGGTCGAGAGCATGAGCATCGATGTGGCTGGCCAATCGATGGGAGCCTCCTGGTTTAACCGGTTGCAAGCGCCCGTTCCTCCCGGGCCCGATACTTCCAGCGTCAACGGCATCTGGGATCAACCTTTCGCCATACCGAACTTCCGCGTGACGGGCTATCGGGCGAAGGAAATGGTGCCAGTCAGCCCGTGGCGATCCGTTGGAGCCTCCGGCAATGGCTTCCACCATGCTTCCTTCCTGGACGAATTGATCCATGCCGCGGGTGCGGATCCGATGGCCGAACTCATTCGTCTCTGCAATCATGAGCCTTCCAAGAAAGTACTGCATGCCCTGCAAGAAATTTCCGATTGGAAAGGCTCGCGTATTGGCGACCAGCGAGCTCGCGGCGTAGCGTTGATACTGGCCTTCGGCGTGCCAATGGCTCAAATCGTCGAGGTGAGCGACACTCCTCAGGGTATCAAAATCGATAAGGTATTTGCCGTTTGCGATGTAGGGCGCGTTCTGGATCCGGTCAATTTCGAAGCGCAGATGCGGGGGGGCATCATCTGGGCCTTGGGCCATGCCATGAACTGCGAGCTGACCTACGAAAACTTTGCGCCGATCCAGACCAACTTTCATCTATTCGAGGCCATGAGATTCCATCAGGTGCCGCAAATCGTCGTCAAGGGATTGGAGCTTGGGGGTGACGTGCGTGGAATCGGCGAACCGCCAGTCCCACCGGCCGCACCTGCTCTCGCCAACGCAATTTTCGCTCTTACTGGAAAGCGCGTGCGCGAACTGCCACTAAACAAGAGCGTCACGTTCGCGTGACACCCCAATTCATGAGCGAGTCTGGGCGTCGGCCACCAGCGCGCCCCGAGGGGGCGTGCACGGTGGGTTATCACCGCTATAGATCGCGCTTAGCCCCATTGTCGTAAGCACGTTAAGGAGTTCCCATGCACCTCACGGGAGGATGTGCCTGTCAAAGCATCCGCTACGAATGCACCGAGGCACCGATCGTGCAGTTGCTTTGTCACTGCCGCGCCTGCCAATACGCAACTGGGAGCGCATTTGCAGCGATCATGATGGTGGCCGCCGATAAATTCAGCTTCCTCAAAGATGAGCCATCTTGTCACGAGGTCATTGGCGGTACCGGGCGCAAATTTCGCCGTGGCTTCTGTCCAAAGTGCGGCAGTCCTGTGACCTTGCATTGGACGGAAGTGCCGACCGTTCAGATGATTCAAGTTGGCAGTCTCGATGATCCATCTCGATTTGAACCACAGACTGAGATTTGGCTTTCGAGCGGCTATTCTTGGCACTCCACCAATCCGCAAGCGGAGAAGTTCAAAAAGGGTACAATAACCATCCTGGATCGCCTCGATGCTTATTTCGCAATCCGCGGGCGTGCTGAATGGTGGAATGACAGAGTATGACCCCGGCCGGGAGGGATAAATGTCCTAACGAAGGCTGGTTCCGCATCGTGGCGAGCCAAGCCGTTGTGTCAGTAGGATGGTAAGGAGTCGAAGGTGCTCTGTCTAGGGCCGGCGTTGGAAGCGGCGACGGACAATGCAGTGTTCTAAAGCGACGGTTGCGACTTCCTGCGCTGCTCGGTCTCGCGGTTGCGCGATACGATCGCAACGCTCCCGCATCATTGACTTGGCGACGGATTCCCGGCCTCAGCGTACCAGACGCTCCACCGCGATCGCGGTCGCTTCGCCGCCGCCGATGCAGAGCGCTGCGACACCGCGCTTGAGGTTCTGTGCCTCGAGCGCATGCAGCAGCGTCACGATCAGCCGTGCGCCGGTGGCGCCGATGGGATGGCCGAGCGCGCAGGCCCCGCCATTGATGTTCAGCTTGTCCCGGGGAATGCCGAGATCGCGCTGCGCCGCCATCGCCACCACGGCGAAGGCCTCGTTGATCTCGAACAGATCGACATCGCCGGCGCTCCAGCCGACCTTGTCGAGCAGCTTGCGGATCGCCGGGATCGGGGCCGTCGTGAACCACTGCGGCTCCTGGCTATGGGTGGCGTGGCCCTTGATCTCGGCGATGGCGGGCAAGCCGTTACGATCCGCGAGCGAGCGCTTGGTCAGCACGAGCGCAGCAGCGCCGTCGGCATTGGCGGAGGAGGCCGCCGGCGTGATGGCGCCGTTGGCGCGGAACACCGGCTTCAGGCCCGGGATCTTGGCGGGATCGACCTTCAGCGGATGCTCGTCATTGGCGATGACGCGGGGCCCCGCCTTCTCGGTCAGCGTGATTGGCGCGATCTCAGCCTTGAACGCTCCGCCCTCGACCGCCTTACGGGCGCGGCTCAGCGTCTCCATCGCATAGGCGTCCTGGTCCTTGCGGGTGAACTGGTAGGCTTCTGAGGTCGCCTCCCCGAAATCGCCCATGGAGCGGCCGGTCTCGTAGGCGTCCTCGAGACCGTCCATCATCATGTGGTCGATAATGCGATCGTGGCCGGCGCGATAGCCGCCGCGTGCCTTCGCCAGCAGATATGGCGCGTTGCTCATGCTCTCCATGCCGCCGGAGACGACGATTTCGGCCGAGCCGGCGCGAATGATGTCGTGGGCCAGCATGGTCGCCTTCATGCCGGAACCGCAGACCTTGTTGACGGTAGTGGCGCCGGTGGCGTCCGGCAGGCCCGCACTACGCGCCGCCTGGCGCGCCGGTGCCTGGCCCTGGCCGGCCGCGAGCACGCAGCCCATGAAGACCTCGTCGACCTTCTCCGGGGCGAGCTTCGCGCGTTCCAGCGCCGCATTGATCACATGCGATCCGAGCTTGTGCGCGGCCAGCGCCGACAGTTCGCCCATGAAGCGGCCAAGCGGGGTGCGGGCAGCGGAGAGGATGACGACGGGATCGGCGATTTCGGCCATGAAGATGCTCCTCGCTACTCAATGTTGACTGACGGTCATCATATGATGTGTCGAACGAATTGCAATGCACCTGTCCTCGGCGCTCTCAACACCTCTTAAGGCTGCATGCGCCCCCTCCGGCGGCGGCATTTCACCCTTGAATAGGGTCGGCACAAGATTGATGTGGCCCGCTTGGGAAGCGCACTGTCAACTCGTCAGAAAGAACGCGGCCTTGGCGACGAGGTCGGAGTTTGCCGCGTCTGGAGGAGACAAATGAGCGATCAAAAGCGCCCATCGGGCCGGATCCGCACAGAAGTGCATGGTCGCATCCTCAAGATCATCATCGACAATCCAGCGAAGAAGAACTCGTTCACACCCGCCATGATGGTGGAAATGTCGAATGCCATGACGCTGCTGGACAGAAACGACGATTATTGGGCGGGCGTCGTTTGCGCAGAAGGAGCCGACTTCACGTCAGGTCTCGACATGCCCAAGTTCTTCGGCCCGAACGCCGAGAAAATTGATACTTCGCCGAGCAACATCGATGCATTTGCGCTCAAGGGGCGATGCTGCAAGCCGATCGTGACAGCAGTGCAGGGCATCGTCTATACGATCGGCATCGAAATGATGCTCGCCGGAGATATCGTTGTCGCAGCTTCGGACAGCAGGTTCTGCCAGATGGAGGCAAAGCGTGGAATTGCGCCTCTCGGCGGCGCTCACTTCCGATTCCTGACGCGCGCAGGTTGGGGCGACGCAATGTATCACCTCTTCCTCTGCGACGAGTTCGATGCTGAGCGGGCGCATGCGATTGGCCTCGTGCAGGAAGTTGTCAAGCCTGGAAGCCAGATCGATCGGGCCATGGACCTGGCACAGATGATCGCGAAGAATGCACCCCTAGGAGTACAGGTCACAAAACGAGCCGCATTGAAGTATGTCGAAGCGGCCGAGCGAGATGCGATCGACTACATCCCGAAGATCAAGGACCGCGTCCTCGGTAGCGAGGATATGATGGAAGGCATCCAATCCTTCATCGAACGTCGTCCAGCCGTTTTCCGCGGAAAATAATAAGCGCGGGCGAGGGAGGTTGAAAAGCCCTTTAGAACAAGTTGCAGCGCAACGATGATCGATGCTCGTGAGACTTTCGGTGGAACTTGGCCTTTTCAACCTCACTTCTTCGAAGGAGGCGGTTTCCGGATGCATTATGTCGACGAGGGAAGTGGCGATCCTATCGTCTGCCTGCACGGTGAGCCGACGTGGGGCTATCTCTATCGTCGCTTTATCCCGCCGCTCGCGGCTTCACATAGGGTGATCGTTCCCGACCATATGGGTTTCGGCAAGAGCGAGACGCCTCCAGATCGGGAGTATTCGCTGAGAGCGCACGTCGAGAACTTCACCAAATTGGTTGAAGCGCTCGATCTTACGAACATCACGCTCGTGATCCAGGACTGGGGCGGGCTGATCGGTTCAGCGTTCGCGCTACGCAATCCCGATCGCATCAAGCGGCTGTTTTTGCTCAATACAGTTACTGGCTACGGCAATGTTTCTCCGGGGCTGACGCCGTGGTTGCAGTTCGTCCTCAATCATCACAGGGCTGGAACGCTCTCGGAAGTGCTCGGGCACCTGGACGTCAACATCCTCAGCGTCATGAAGACTCAAGGCCTGGAGAATCTCTCCGTCGTCAATGCCGATTGGCTTGCGGCCTACGGGTCACCATTTACGACAAAGCAAGAGTGCCTTGGAGCGATCGCTTTTCCGCTCGATGCTCTTCTCGGCGTAATCCGGCCGTACCTCGAGGAGGGCTGTCCTCTCATTGACAATCTGAAGTCCAAGCCGGCCATGCTCGCAGTCGGGATAAAGGACCGCGCCATCGCGCCGCACACGCAGATCGCTGATTTCAGCGCGATTTGGCCGGGGAGGCCGATCATAAAAATCCCGAACGCGGGACACTTTAGTCAGGAAGACGCGCCCGATACCGTGATTGCGCTGATCGAGCTCTTCATTGCCAGTACCTGACGACTTGCTCAAGTGTCGGCCGTTCAGTTCTAGGCAGTAAGTTCGATTATAGAAGTAACTTGCTGGCTCGGTGCGTGGCGGCATCGCGGCCAGATTGACCCACGAATCAGCTTCAGGAGATCGTGTCGCAGATGCCAAATCACAGGAATGCTTGACGAGTTCTAAAAAAGAACGGTATATGTTCGGTCAGACCTCAAGCCGTCACTTGGTCGGCGCTGATCCGGCGACCGGCAGGCGAGCGTGCAAAGTAGAAGGTCAAGCAACACACTGGCGTGCCCCGACAGGCGCGTGGGGAGGACGATCGATGATAGCGAAATGGAAAATCGCGATAGCTCTAGCTGTGCTCTTGGGCAGCCCCGCGTCCGCGGCGGAAGAGCCCGGCATTTCCGAAACTGAAATCAAGATCGGAGGGGTTTTCCCCTTCAGCGGACCGGCGTCGTCGATCGGACTCGTGGGCAAGGGCCTTATCGCCTATATCCAATCCCTGAACGACCGTGGCGGCGTAAACGGCCGCAAGATCAACTACATCGCCTACGATGACTCATACAGTCCGCCCAAGGCGGTGGAGCACGTGCGCAAGCTGGTCGAGAGCGACGAAGTGTCTTTCGTGTTCGGCCAACTCGGTACGCCCGGCATCTCGGCCACGGCCAAGTATCTCAGGGCGAAAGGGGTACCCAGCCTCGCAATCGTCAGCGGCTCATCCAAGTTCACGGACGTCGCGAACTATCCGCTGACGACGACTGGTCTCGTCAGTTACGATACCGAAGGGAAGATCTACGCCAAGTACCTGACCAAGGCGCTTCCCAACGCAAAGTACGCGATTCTCTACCAGAACGACGACCTCGGTAAGGACTACGTCAACGCCTTCAAGACATATCTCGGGGTCGAGTACGATCGAAAGGTCGTGACCGCCTCATACGAGGTAACCGAACCGACGATCGACTCCCAGATCACGAATCTCAAAAGTTCGGGCGCCGAGGCTCTCGTGATCGCTGGGACACCGAAGTTTGCAGCGCAGGCGATCAGGCAAGCCTCGGTGATCGGATGGAAGGCGACCATCATCATCAACTTTCCTTCTGCATCTGTTGGTGGCACGCTCGCGCCGGCCGGTCTCGACAAGTCGGTTGGCGTGATCGCCGGCACAACCTACAAAGACGTCGGAGACGAGACGTGGAAGAACGATCCCGGCATGCAAGCCTTTAAGAGCTTCTTCGAGAAGTATCTGTCCGGCGCCGACATCACCAACGGAAGTTATTTGGTCGGATACCAGCAGGGAATTCTGCTCGAGCAGATACTCAAGCAATGCGGCAACGACCTGTCCCGCAAGAATATCCTGGCGCAGGCAAAGAACCTCAGGAACGTCATAGTCCCCGTCGCATTGCCAGGAATCGACGTCAACACTAGCGAAAACTCGAACATGATGTGGACGCAAATGCGGCTGCAGCGCTGGACCGGAACGACCTATCAGTTGTTTGGCGACGTGCTTGACGCGAAGTCCGATTAGTCGATCGCGCAGAACATTGGAAAACGGCGCGTGATTGGATGCGCCGCCGACCTCCTAAGCCAAGTCGTCCGTACGAGACCGCAAGATTGTCGGCAAATCAGAAGCCTAATCACACCCGAGTGTGCGGGACGGCGCTACTGCCATGGGATCTTCTTCAATGTCAATGAACGCACCTGTATTCGCACCCAAAGAGGTCTCTCTGCAGCGTCGGAGCGACGGTACGCTTATCTTGAGCTCGCCGATCGAGCTGGGGGAGTGCGACTGGCGTATCACTGACTTCCTGCCGAGATGGGCGAAAGCCGCACCCAACCGCATTTTCTTGGCTCAACGCAATCCAGCCGGCGGATGGGACGAGATCACATATAGCCAGGCCTGGTCCCTGGTCCAGGCGGTTGGTCAAAGCCTGATCGAAATAGATGCGAAGCCTTCAGACAGCCTCGCCATCCTCTCCGGAAATTCCATAGAGAACGCGGTGATGTCTTTCGCCGCAATGTCCATCGGCATGGTTTCTGCACCAATCTCGCCGAACTACACGTTGATGCCCGGAGGCCTAGCACGGCTGAAGGATATCGCAGAGGTGCTGCGTCCGAAGTTCGTGTTCGTTCAAAATGGACGCGATTTCTCGGCTGCCCGATCCATTCCGGAACTGAAAGCCGCAAGCTGGATCAGCGTCGACGGTGCTCCCGAAACGGTGCGCTATTCCGACCTAACTGAGAAGAGGAGCAGCTATGAAGGCTTCGAGCGCGCGTCCCGCTCTGCATCTTGCGATTCCGTCGCGAAGGTCCTCTTCACGTCGGGCTCGACGGGCCTCCCCAAGGGTGTCCTGAATACTCACCGCATGATGGCGAGCGCTCTACAAATGGGCAGCTTGCTGGTAGCCCCGTCCGAAGCGCCTGTCCAGGTCGAGTGGATGCCATGGCATCACACCATGGGAAGCAACGTAATCCTCCACGGCATACTCAAGAATGGCGGGACGCTCTACATCGACGACGGCCGGCCGTTGCCGCAGCTCTTTCACAAGACGCTCCTCAATCTCCAGGAGGTTTCACCGACCGCGATGTTCAACGTGCCGGCCGGATATAATTTCCTTTGCGACGCGATCGAGAAAGATTCCGAGCTTGGCGCGCATATTTTGAAGCGGCTGGATAGGATAAGTTACGCCGGCGCAGCCATCTCGCAGAACACGCTCGAGCGCCTATATCGGTTGACGTCATCGATCACCGGCCGACGAATTCCTGTCATGTCCGGCTATGGTACGACGGAAACCGCTCCAACGATCAGTACGACCCATTGGGCTACCGATCGACCCGGGGAAATCGGCCTACCGGCGCCCGGTTTGCAGCTCAAGCTGCTTCCCGTTTCCGATACCTACGAGGTGCGGGTCAAAGGTCCCAACGTCACGCCGGGTTATCTCGGTCGGCCGGATTTGACGGAGCAAGCCTTCGACGAAGAAGGCTTCTATCGCATCGGTGACACAGTGTCGTTCATGGACCCCGAGAAACCGGAATCGGGACTTCGCTTTACGGGTAGGATTTCGGAAAACTTCAAGCTCGCGAACGGGACCTGGGTATCGATCGGGAGCATGCGCGCCGCGATCTTGGCAGCTACCCGCGGCGTGCTAACGGATGTGGTGATTGCGGGCGAAAACAGAGAATACTGCGGTTTGCTTTGCTGGCTGAACCCGACGGAGGCGGCGCGGATCTCTTCGCAGCCGTCTTCCGACCTGGCCAGCGATCCCGTCGTCGTGCAGTTCCTCAAGGACCGGCTTCAAGAATACAACCGGACGGTTGGCAGCAGCGAAAATGCTCATTCGTTCCTACTGCTCAAGGAGCCGCCGTCGATTGCCGCCGGAGAAATCACCGACAAGGCATACGTCAATCAACGCGCCGTCTTGAAGTGCCGGTCGGACCAGGTCGAAACTCTCTACTGCTCCACTCCGACCCCAGGCGTGATCCGGGTTTGAGCCCTCACTCATCGAGCACCGAACCGGTGGGCATGGAGGCTGATCGCAGTGAAGCGGTCGGCTCCTCGGCAGCCGCCTGGCGGGCTCCATAGGACAGGGGCGATCAGGCTGCTTTGCGGCGCGCTTTGGGTTTTGGGGCCGGTGCTTCCTTTTGCGCGAGGGGGCGGCTGGCACCCGGGCCAGGATGCGTATGGACCTCTTTGGCCAAAACCGGCTCGCCACACTCGGAGCAAACCATGACGGGGTCGAAGTCCTTACCGCAATTGCGATGCTGATGCAGAAGCGGCCGGCCGCGTACATCGACCATGTGAGTGTCGCCCCAATGGACGATCGCCATCATAATCGGATAGAGATCGAGGCCTTTCTGGGTCAGGATGTACTCGTGACGCTTCGGCGATTCCTGGTAGGGGACTCGGCGGAGAATGCCTTGCCGGACAAGCTTCTTCAGCCGTTCGGCAAGCAGATGCCGCGTGATACCCAGCGCGGACTGGAATCCCTCGAAGCGGCGGGTACGCAGGAAGCATTCGCGCAGGATAAGCAGCGTCCATCGGTCGCCGATGACTCCGATAGTTCTGGCCATCGAACATGGCTCTTCCTCAAGTTCTTTCCACTTCATCCACGGTCTCCAATAACTCCAGCATTCTCCTACGAATCTGCGGAGAAGCGACAAGTCATACCATTCTAGATAGGTACTGATCCCCAAACAATAGCTCCCCGGCAAAATCGACCAAATCGCCGCAGTATCAGTTTGACAGTTCAAAAAAAGAACTGTAAATCTTTCTCACAATCTTCGAATTTGTCCGGAGGAGGCCGATATGACCCCGAAAGTAGAGTTCCTGTTCGATTTCGGTAGCCCGAACGCCTATTTGGCCGAGGTCGCGATCCCAAGCATCGAACAGCGCACCGGGGTGAAATTCGAGTACGTCCCGATCCTTCTTGGCGGCATCTACAAGGCCACCGGAAACATGTCGCCCTTCGATTCTCTGCGTGGAATCAAGAACAAGCCGGAGTACCAGGCGCTCGAGACGCAGCGGTTTATTCGCCGCCATAACGTGACGAAATTTCGCACGAACCTCTTCTTCCCGGTCAATACCCTCATGTTGATGCGCTGTGCGGTTGCTGCGCAGTTCGAGGGGGTATTCGAGTCCTATTTCCGGGCGGCCTATCATCATATGTGGGAAGAGCCGAAGAAGATGGATGACCCTGAGGTTTTCCGGAGCGCGTTCATCTCTTCGGGCATCGATATCGATCGCGTGGCAAAGCGCGCACAGGATGACGACGTGAAGAAGAAGCTCATCGAGCTGACGAACGACGCTGTGAGCCGGGGCGCGTTCGGCTCGCCGACTTTCTTCGTCGGCAAGGAAATGTTCTTCGGAAAGGACCAGTTGCGGGACGTGGAGGAGTCCATTGTCGAACAATCCGCCGGGGCTATATCCAAGGCTAAGTGATATTTGGATCGAAGTCTGGCGATCATGAATGAGATTCGCCGCTGACCGTGCTCGGCAGTCAGGCTGGTATTCCAGTTACAGTTTGAGGTCGGAGCGTTGCTCGCGTTGCGACCTCGAAGCGCCAACGTCAAATATCAATTGACGAGTTCTAAAAAAGAACGCTATGTACTTTCCATGATGCCGAGAGCGCGTCGATGACGTGGTTCGGCGGGCTCACGGCAAATAGTTCGCGAGCGACGTATAACCTCACAGGGAGCACGCCCGTGCAGAAAAGAAACGCAACCGCTGCTGTCATCGGCGCCGGCGATTTCATCGGCGGCGAGATCGCCAAGAAATTTGCAGCAGAAGGCTTCACGGTCTTCGCCGGCCGTCGCAACGGCGAAAAGCTGGCTCCACTCGTCAAGGACATCGAGGCAGCCGGCGGAGAGATCCACGCCCGTTCGCTCGACGCTCGCAAGGAAGACGAGATCGTCTCCTTCCTGAATGATGCAGACAAGCACGCGCCGCTGGAAGTCTGCATCTTCAACATCGGTGCGAACGTCAACTTCCCAATTCTCGAAACCACTGAGCGCGTTTTCCGCAAGGTCTGGGAAATGGCCTGCTATTCCGGCTTCCTGGCCGGCCGTGAGGCGGCTCGGCTAATGGTGCCGCGCGGGGCTGGCAATATCTTCTTTACTGGAGCGACCGCCTCACTCCGCGGCGGCAGCGGTTATGCCGCCTTTGCGAGCGCCAAATTTGGTCTTCGCGCGGTCGCGCAAGCAATGGCCCGCGAGCTTGGCCCGAAGAATATCCACGTCGCGCATCTGATCATCGATTCCGGCGTGGATACCGAATGGGTTCGGCAGCGGCGGCTGGAGGCGCTCGGGCCCAACGCGCTGGATGATCCGGATGCGTTGATGCCGCCGTCCTCCGTCGCCGCATCCTATTGGCAGCTCTATCAGCAGCCGAAAAGCGCATGGACGTTCGAGCTGGAGATTCGTCCCTTCGGCGAGAAGTGGTGAGGAGCAAATAGGATGGAGCTGGCGCTTTCTCCTGAAGATGCAGCATTTCGTGACGAGGTGCGCGCCTTCATCGCGGAAAACTATCCGGCGGAAATGCGCGTTCCGAACCCGGAGACCGACCTGACGAAAGAGCAATCGCTGCTCTGGCATCGCATTCTGCACAAGAAGGGTTGGATCGCGCCTCTCTGGCCCAAGGAGTACGGCGGGCCCGGCTGGTCGATCACCCGCCGCTTCATCTTCGAACAGGAGACCAGCCGCGCCGGCACGCTGCCGCCATTGGCATTCAGCGTCACCATGGTCGGTCCGGTGATCTATACGTTCGGCAATGAGGCCCAGAAGAAGAAGTTTCTTCCGCGTATTCTGTCGGGCGAAGACTGGTGGTGCCAGGGCTATTCCGAGCCGGGCTCCGGCTCGGACCTCGCAACCGTCCGTACCAAGGCCGTGCGCGACGGCGATCACTATATCGTCAATGGCCACAAGACGTGGACCACACTCGCTCAGCACGCGGACTGGATCTTCTGCTTGGTGCGGACCGATCCGAATGCGAAGCCACAATCCGGCATCTCCTTCCTGCTGATCGACATGAAGTCGCCGGGCGTCACCGTGCGGCCGATCATCACCATCGACGGGAGCCACGAGGTCAACGACGTTTTTCTGGAGAACGTTCGTGTCCCAGCCGAAAACCTGATCGGCGAGGAAAACAAGGGGTGGACCTACGCCAAGTTCCTTCTCGGCAACGAACGAACCAGCATGGCCGGCATCGGTCGGTCAACGCGCTACATCAACAAACTGAAGCAAATCGTTGAAGCCGAGGTCCCGTCCGACGATCCGATGCATCTCGACTTCCAGCGCGAGATCGCCCTCGTCGAACTCGACGTACTGGCGCTCGAGGCGACCGAGCTGCGTGTCGTGGCTCAGATGGCGCGCGGCATCGATCCTGGACCGGCCGCATCGTTGTTCAAGATCCGCGGCACCGAGATTTTCCAGAGGATCACCGAATTGACCCATCGCGCGATCGGCAGTTGCGGGCTCGCGCTTCGGGAGCAGCCGGTCAGCGCCAATCACTTCATGCCCGGTCACGAGTACGGGCACACAGCTGCGGAAAAGTACCTGAACTCTCGCAAGCTCAGCATCTACGGCGGGTCGAACGAGATTCAGCGCAACATCATCGCAAAAGCTGTGCTTGGTCTCTAGCCAGAGTATCGAGAGGGTCGGATGGACATTCAGTTTACGGAAGAGCAGGAACTGCTGCGATCCAGCATCCAGCGCCTGCTGCGCGATCAGTATGATTTTGAGGCGCGCCGCAAGATAGTCGCCGACGAACAAGGTTTTAGTCACAGGCAATGGGCGGCGTTTGCCGAACTCGGCCTGCTGGCTGCACCGTTCGCGGAAGATGCGGGTGGTCTCGGCGGCGGCCCGC
Source organism: Bradyrhizobium jicamae (assembly GCF_018130695.1). Classification (GTDB taxonomy): domain Bacteria; phylum Pseudomonadota; class Alphaproteobacteria; order Rhizobiales; family Xanthobacteraceae; genus Bradyrhizobium; species Bradyrhizobium jicamae_B. The sequence continues at coordinate 75,741 of NZ_JAFCJX010000002.1, forward strand.
TGTCGACCATGATCATCGCGCATGAATTCGGGCGCCATCTCGTCGTCGAGCCGTTCGTCGAAACGGTGGTGCTGGCCGGCGGCCTGATCGAACGACTAGGCGATACCGTGCAGAAGCAAGCCTTCATCCCCGACATCGTCGACGGCAAGAAGATATGGACGCTGGCCTGGACAGAGAAGGGTGGCCGGTTCGATCTCGCAGACGTGACGACGACCGCGCGACGTGAGAGCGATGACTATGTCCTGAGCGGCGGAAAGACGGCGGTGATTGCGGCGCCCTGGGCCGATTACCTTGTCGTTTCCGCGCGCACCTCGGGGAGCCGAAAGGACCACGGTGGCGTCAGTCTGTTTGTGGTCGACCGCCGCGCCGCCGGCGTTGATCTGCAGAGCTTCAAAACGATCGACGGCCGTCGCGCCGCCGAGATCAGTCTGCGCAATGTCCGCGGACAGTTGCTTGGCAAGGAAGGCGAGGGCTTAGCAGCGCTGGAGGCGTGCCGCGATCGCGCCATCGGTGCGCTCTGCGCAGAAGCGGTCGGCGCCATGGGAGAGCTGAATTCCGCCACACTGGAATACTCGAAGACGCGCAAGCAGTTCGGTACCACCATCGGTTCATTCCAGGTGCTGCAGCACCGGATGGTCGACATGTTCATCGCCCATCAGGAGGCGCTCTCCCTGATGCAGCATCTCAATCTCAGCATCAGCGGCGGAGAAGCCGGGCTCTCGCGGCTCGCTTCCGGCGCCAAGACGAAGATCGGCTATGCGGCCAAGTTCGTCGCCGACCAGGCTGTGCAGCTGCATGGCGGCATGGGCATGACCGACGAGCTCAATGTCGGCCACTATTTCAAGCGCATCTCTTCCATCAACATCCAGTTCGGCGACCCCGCGTTCCACGTCCTACGCTATGCACGCTTTGGCGCGGCCGCGTGAGAAAAGAGGCAAAATATGACGACTGAAGCAGTAATCATTTCGACCGCGCGTACCGCCGTCGGCAAAGCCTACCGTGGATCCCTCAACAACACGGAGGGGCCGACCATGGCCGGTCACGTCATGGCCGAGGCGGTGAAGCGCGCCGGCATCGCGCCGGGCGAGGTCGAAGACGTGGTGATGGGCTGCGCCATGCAGCAAGGCACCATGGTGATGAACGTGGCCCGTAAGGGGGCGATCCGCGCGGGCATGCCGGTGACTGTCGCCGGGACGACGATTGATCGGCAATGCGCCTCAGGCCTGCAGGCGATCGCCGTGGCGGCACGTTCCGTGATGCTTGATGGCGTTGACATCGCGATCGGCGGCGGCATCGAATCGATCAGCCTGGTGCAGAACGAGCACATGAACAAGTTTCACATGGTCGACGATGAATTGATGGCCATGAAGCCGGACATATACATGTCGATGCTCGAGACCGCAGAGACCGTCGCCGAGCGCTACAAGATCGGCCGCGACAAGCAGGATGAATACAGCCTCGAGAGCCAGCGCCGTGTCGGAGCTGCTCTGCAGAGCGGCCGGTTCGACGAGGAGATCGTTCCGATCACGACGAAAATGGCGCTCGTCAACAAGGAGACCAAGCAGGTCTCCTATGAACAGGTGACCCTCACCAAGGATGAGGGCCCGCGTCCCGATACGACCGCCGAAGGCCTCGCCAAGATCAAGCCGGTGTTCGAGGGCAAAACCATCAGCGCAGGCAATGCGAGCCAGCTTTCGGACGGTGCTTCGGCATGCGTGATCATGAGCGATAAGATCGCGGCCAAGAAGGGGCTCAAACCGCTCGGTATCTTCCGGGGCTTCGTTGCCGCGGGCGTCGAGCCGGACGAGATGGGAATTGGCCCGGTCGTGGCGATCCCCCGCCTGCTGAAGCGTCACAATCTGAAGATCGACGACATCGATCTCTGGGAGCTCAACGAGGCTTATGCCGTTCAGGTGATCTATTGCCGCGACAAGCTCGGCATCGACCCGAACAAGCTCAACGTCAATGGAGGCTCGATTGCGATGGGGCACCCCTATGGCATGACCGGCGCGCGCCTCACTGGCCACCTTCTGATCGAGGGACGGCGCCGAAAGGCAAAGTACGGCGTCGTAACCATGTGCATCGGTGGCGGCATGGGCGCGGCGGGCCTTTTCGAAATCATCCATTGAACGGAACTGCGGGAGATCATCGTGAAGACAGCGATTACTGAACTGTTCGGTATCGAACATCCGATTATTCAGGGCGGGATGCACTACGTCGGGTTCGCCGAACTCGCAGCAGCCGTGTCGAACGCCGGCGGCCTCGGCCTCATTACCGGCCTGACCCAGAAGACGCCCGAGCTGCTCGCCAAGGAGATCGCGCGCTGTCGCGACATGACGGACAAGCCGTTCGGCGTCAATCTCACCTTCCTGCCGAGCTTCACCGCGCCGCCCTATCCCGAGTATATCGCCGCGATCAAGGAAGGTGGCGTCAAGGCGGTCGAGACTGCTGGCCGTAGCCCGGAAGAGTACATGCCGGCGCTGAAGGCCGCCGGCATCAAGGTGATCCACAAATGCACCTCGGTGCGGCATTCGCTGAAGGCCGAGAAGATCGGCTGCGACGCGGTCAGTGTCGATGGCTTCGAGTGCGGCGGTCATCCCGGTGAGGACGACATTCCCAATATGATCCTGCTGCCTCGTGCGGCCGATGAGCTCAAGATCCCGTTCGTCGCGTCGGGCGGCATGGCGGATGCGCGCAGCCTCGTCGCGGCTCTTTCCATGGGGGCGGCGGGCATGAACATGGGCACCCGCTTCGTCGCCACCAAGGAGGCGCCCGTCCACGACAACGTGAAGCAAGCACTGGTCAAGGCGACCGAGCTCGACACCGTTCTCGTCATGCGCGCGCTGCGCAACACCGAGCGCGTGTTGAAGAACAAGGGCGTCACCGAGCTGATCGAGATCGAGCGCGAGAAGGGCGCGAGCCTGAAGATCGAGGATATTCTCGACCAGGTTGCCGGCGTTTACCCGAAGGTGATGTTGGAGGGCGCCATGGATGCTGGCGCCTGGAGCTGCGGCATGGTGGTCGGGCTGATCAACGATATTCCGACCGTCAAGGAGTTGATCGATCGCATCATGGATGGCGCCGAACGCATCATCCGGCAGCGGCTGACGGGCTTCCTCGACGGTGTGAGCGCGGGTTCCGTCCCGGCACGCGCGATCGCCTGACGCTTCTGAGGAAGTAAAGGGTTAGATTAGATGGACGGGACGCTCAATATCGTGAGCGTCCTGTCACCCTTTATCTTGTTCCATGTTCTTCCGTCACGCCGACCGCTGAAAGACGTGCAAGCCTGAGAGACAAACTCCGGATGCGCGGGGCACTTGACCCTAGAGATGACGGACGCGGAGTTTACCCCCGAACCGCCAAATGACGCATCGGATAGTGCTCGTAGTGGCCGGCGCCGTTCTTCACGATGGGATCCTGCGCGGTAATCGCTTCGATGCTCTCATCGTCGGCGACCTGGTAGAGCGACACGCCATAGCCGCCATTCGGATCCATAACTGGACCGTGCGCGACGACTATTCCTTTGGCGAGCAGATCGTCCAAGAAAGCTCCATGCTGCTTCATCCACTTTGCTTCGTCGGCCGTCATCGTCGTCAGAAAATCGGCGCGCGGCGGAATGAATTTACAGAGGTAAGCCTTCATGTCGGGCTCCAAGCCAAAGATTGGCGACGTCCTTCGATGTGTGGATAGTTACCAGGACCTGCGGCCGAATTGGGCATTGTCGCTATCAAGCAGCAAGTCGCTCTCGTTAGATATACATAACTTCCCGATTGGACCAGCCCAACACAAGTCTCTTGCATCGGGACCTGTCATATCGGTGCTGTTCAATCCATCGGTGGACCGGCCGCAAGGATATCATTCAAAGGCGTTTGCGATCTCAGCCGCCTCCTAACCCTTCGTCGAATAAAAGTCCGCGTGGCGCAGAACGAAATCGTAAACGGTAAGCGGTGGCTTGCCCGTGATCATTTCGACATCCGATGTCAATCTGTCGTATCGATTCTGCTGTTTGAGGAGAGCCATCGTCGCCAGATGGGAAAGCGCATGGGGAGGCAATTTTCCGCTGTCCTCCAACTGCTTGCGCCAAGGCTCCCAGGGAACGTTGACATAAGTGATCGGGCTTCCCAGGGCCCTGGAGAACTCTTCGGCAACTCCGTTCATGTCCTGTGACTTGGGCCCGGTCAGTTCATAGATCTTGCCGATATGCGGGGCTGGATCTTCGAGGATGGTTGCGATCACCCGCGCAACGTCTTCACTTGCGATCGGCGACGTCTTCCCGTTTCCGAAAGGCAGACGAATTTGCCCATGATCGCGGATGGAGATCGCGGAAAGTCGAAGGAAGAAGGTGTCCAGGAATGCCGTGGGGCGGACATGTACGACCGGTAGGCCGGACCAATTCAATGCCTGTTCCGCGAGCCAGTGCAGCTTTTGCTGTGGGCTGTCGGTGGTCGAATTAATGCTCATCTGCGATACGGTCATCTGAGAGATGTTCACGAACGCACTGACCTTGTGGTGTTTCGCGACGGCCGCGGCGTTCACGGTCGCCTCCAGATATGAAGGTGAAACGGCCATACCAAAGTAGACCCGCTCGCAACCTTCGATCGCTCGATGCATCGCATGCAGGTCGAGAAGATCGCCAACGACGATCTCAACCCCCAAATTAGCCAGCTTGGCCGATCGAGCGTCCTCACTGCGGACGAGGGCTCGTACTTTCGAGCCCCTTTCGGCCAGCAGCTTGCAGGCAACATGGCCAATGGTTCCGGCGGCGCCGGTGATCAAGATGGGGGACTGCATGGGTACTCCTCGTGTTGCTGCGGCAAGCTCAGGACGAGTGCGCAACTCGATGTTCCAACGACAGCAATTGTTGCAATTCGCCGGACTGGAACATTTCCGTGACGATGTCACAGCCGCCAACGAATTCGCCGCGCACGTAGAGTTGCGGAATCGTTGGCCAGTCCGAATACGCCTTGATTCCCTGCCGCAACTCATCGGACTGGTAGATGTCGTGCGATTTGTACGTAGCGCCCAGATGATCGAGGATACGAACAACCTGCGCCGAGAATCCGCAGGCCGGCGAACTCGGCGATCCCTTCATGAATAGCACGATATCGTTCGCATTGACCTCGCTGCTTATGAACTCCGCGATCGTCATCCGTCTTCTCCTGCCGTCTGCCCGTCCAAAATCGATATAATCTGGGGAGAACGAAAAGCGCGCCGGCGACATGCGCTTTACGATCAACGTGTGTGGTCAGCCTGGAGTGATCTCTCGCGAATCCGGCTAAGCCTCCCGAAACGACCAAGGGATGTCACTTTAGTTTTAATAGAAAGTCAATATCAAAAAGGAACTATGGTATTGCGGTTTCGGCGCTAATATCGTCGCTCGGACAACCGAGGCGTGGCGCACATGGCGGACAGGTCGAGGCTGCAAAGGCAGTCCCTACAGGGAGGAGTAAACGTGGACCGTTTTTGGCTGGGGAATTATCCTGTCGGAGTTCCGGCGGATATCGACGCTGATCAATTTCCGTCATTGATCGAGATGTTCGAAGAGAGCTTTGCGAAATTTGGAGATCGTAAAGCGGCGATCTGCATGGACAAGGCAATCACCTACCGCGAGCTCGACGAGATGTCGGCTGCAATCGGGGCTTACCTGCAGAGCAAAGGCCTGGCGAAGGGGAGTCGGGTTGCTGTGATGATGCCGAACGTCCTCCAAAATCCGATCGCTGGCGTGGCAGCCTTGCGTGCAGGCTGCGCGGTCGTAAACGTGAATCCTCTCTACACGCCTCGAGAACTCGAGCATCAGTTGAACGATTCGGGCGCGGAGGCGATTTTCATCCTAGAGAACTTTGCTGCGACCTTGGAGAAGGTGCTGCCAAGAACGAACGTAAGGCACATCGTCATCTGTTCGATGGGAGAGTTGCTCGGTCCGAAGGGTCTTTTCGTAAACTTTGTCGTTCGCAAGGTGAAGAAGATGGTCCCTGCCTATGCGCTGCCGAACTCCGTCTCGTTCAACGCGGCACTGTCGGCGGGTCGAATGACGAAGCTGAGGAGACCTGATATCGGTCCGCACGACGTTGCGTTCCTGCAATACACAGGAGGCACCACCGGCGTCTCGAAAGGAGCGACCTTGCTCCATCACAATATGGTGGCCAACGTTCTTCAGATTTGCGCCTGGAGCGAGCCTGCCTTCCGCAGCGTTCCCGCAAGACAGGCTTTGCTGACGGTTTGCGCGCTGCCGCTGTATCATATCTTCGCGCTTACCGTTTGCTTCTTGTTCTCCGTGCGAGTCGGCGGCGTCAATCTTCTGATCGTAAACCCGCGGGACATCGATGGCTTCGTCAAGGAGCTCCGCAAATACAAGATTCACAGTTTCCCGGCCGTCAACACGCTGTTCAACGGGCTCCTGCGGCATCCCGACTTCAAGAACGTGGATTTTTCACAGTTGCGGATGGCAATCGGCGGAGGAATGGCAACGCAAAAGGCTGTCGCGGACAAGTGGCTTGCGGTGACTGGCTGTGTCCTTTCCGAAGGCTACGGGCTTTCCGAGACCTCACCGACGCTGACGGCCACGTTGCCGACCATGACGGAGTTCTCCGGCACGATCGGTTTGCCGCTTCCATCGACCTATATCTCGATCCGTGACGACGACGGAAACGAGGTCCCGATCGGTGAAGCCGGCGAGATCTGCGGAAAAGGACCTCAGGTGATGTCCGGCTACTGGAATAGGCCCGATGAGACCGTCCGGGTAATGACTCCTGACGGGTTCTTCCGAACCGGTGACATCGGCGTCATGTCGGTCGACGGATTCACCAAGATCGTGGACCGTAAGAAGGATATGATCATCGTTTCCGGCTTCAACGTGTATCCGAGCGAGGTGGAAGCGGTGATATCGAGCCACGCGGGGGTGCTGGAGTGTGCCGCAATCGGCGTGCCGGACGTGAAATCGACCGAGGCGGTGAAAGTTTTTGTTGTTCGTGCCGACCCCCAGCTGACGGCGGAGGAACTCGTCAGATTTGCCGGGACCCAGTTGACAGCATACAAGGTACCGAAGCTGATCGAGTTCAGGTCTGAACTGCCGAAGAGCAATGTCGGGAAGATCTTGCGCCGCGAGCTGAGGGATGAAGTGCAGGTCAGCGGCGGGCCGCAGATTTCATAACAGCACGCGCGAAGAATCGCACGGGGACAAAGAGGACGAACAATCGTTGGGCGCGGTCGGGATCGCAAGCCCCTGGCCCGCGACGTTGGAGCTGCAGCCGTGCCTGCGAGCCTAATCATGCGAGGTGGGGCCCGCAGATCATGGCACTCGGCGCAGTTTCAATTCCGGTAATATTGACTATATTTGGACAAGTTAAGGATTCTGGGACCTCATTTTGGATGGCAAGAAAGAGCCTCGACGTAACTTGTCCGGTAGCCCGAACGCTCGACATCGTCGGCGCGCGGTGGACGCTGCTCATCATCAGGGACTTGCTTCCCGGCACCATGCGCTTTCAGGATCTTCAGGAGCGTCTGCCCCGCATGGCTCCCAATGTGCTCTCCGATCGCTTGAAGGTACTTGAGGAACACGGCCTCGTACGCCGCGAATTTTATAGCGATCATCCTCCCAGGGCTGCCTATACCCTGACAGATCCGGGTCGCGAGCTCGGCGTCATCGTGTTGGCTCTCGGTCGATGGGGCCTGCGGCACCTCGGCGGGAAATTGAGCCCCGGTCTGCAGCACGATGAGTGCTTTCGTCACCTGCAGCAGGCCTCCCAGGCCTTGATCCGCCGTCCGGTGCAACGCGTGAAATCCGCTGGCAAGTCGGCGGCGAAGACACCGAGAGGCGCAAGGGATTAAGGCGCCAGCCACCGTGCGAGTCGCCCGGGATGTAACTTCAGAAAGAATTCGTCGCGGTCAGGCTTTACCGCCGGCGTCGAGGAGCCGGGGCGATCGCTCCAAAGACCATCTGAAGCTCTTCGGAGCGCGTCCGAGCAGATGTTCGAGCTCGCCGGTGACGGCCTCATACCGTCCAGTCGCGGCCAGGTCGCATCGGTGCAATAGGGGTTCAAGCTCATGCTGAAGTAGACCCGGCGGCAGCCCTCCAGGGGCTGCCGGAACATCAGCGACGTTGAGCATCTCCCACAAACACGTTGGCGCCCAGCTGCCGAAGAGCTTGCGCCCTCGTCGTCCTTATGTAGGAAGGGCACGCACCGGATACTTCTTCTCGATGAGCAAATTGATCATCGTTTTGCTGATGGAGCCAACGTCTCCGCCGGCGCCGGTAACTTTGGACATCGACGCTTCCTTTTGGAGGATGTGACTGGGCGTTCTTTGAACCGAAAGGCAGGCGCGCGCGGCCCCTTGAGGCCATCAGCTCCTGAGAAAAGGCAGAATGTGGCCCAAAACCACCTCGGGTTTTTCAAGATGCAGGAAATGGCCGACACCGGGCATGACGACGCGTTCGAAGCCTTTCGTGAATGCTGCAGCCATGTCTTCGCTAAGCCGCGCCGACATGCAGCCGTCGTCCTCCCCGTGCAGATAGAGGGTTGGGACAGCGATCGGGCCGTTCGCGCGAGCTTCGAGGGCCTGGGCTTCCGCTTCGGGGGCCGGGGTAAACAATTGCCTGTAGTAGGCGAGCGTCTGGGGCACGACTCCAGGCTGTCTGAACGTGTCGATCAACGCCGTGCGATCCGAAGCCGGCATCTTGTAGCCGGGCGACCACTCCCGCCAAAGCCGATCGAGGAAGGCGAAGTCGTTGAGCTGAACGGCCGGCTCGGCAAAACGCGTATGGAAGAAGAACATGTACCAGCTTCGTCGCTGTTGATCACCGTCGGCCACGAACGCCTGCGGCAAGCCTTTCCCATAGGGGACCGCTAACCCTACAAGCTTGTGGATCCGCGACGCATCGAGACTTGCGGCGGAGTAGGCCGCCCGTGCTCCGAAATCGTGACCGATGACATAGGCCTGTTCGAAGCCCAAGGCTTCGATAAGGGCGAGGACGTCCTGCCCAATCGCAGCGGCCCGGTAGGATCCGTCGGGCGCAGCGCCCCCGGCCCAAAATCCGCGCAGCGCCGGAGCAACGGCCCGATATCCCTCCCGCGCGAGACGGCCCAAGACGTAAACCCAGCTTTGCGAATGATCTGGAAATCCGTGCAGGCATAGCACCAGTGGCCCATCGCCGGCTTCGAGGACCGGAAACTCCAGCCCGTTGGCCCGAACAACTCGCTTGCGGATTTCCGCCGGCTCAAACTTCTGGCCCGTTTGCACCGGAGCACCGGGGCGGTCGGGCCAAGGTGCAGCAGTCTTTGTCATGGTCAGGCCTCGCGAAATATGAATGATATCTATCATCCAGAGCTGGAGGTACGTAATTCAGTATTGAATAGGCATGGCAGCAGGTTTGCCGTATTGGGCTGTATCGGCTTGATTTACAATGAGCTGGAGTCGCGATTGGACCGGTGATGGCCCACACGGGCGCGGGAGTCTTGGCCGCAAATGATCGATTGGCCAGTCGCTCGTTGATGGCGAGACATTATGCGATACGAGAAAGGTCATAGAGCCGGAACGTCGGCTCGTATCGTTGAGCGCGCTTCGGCTCATATCCGCGAGCGGGGAATCGAAAGCATTAAGGTCGCAGGGCTCATGAAGTCTGCCGGTCTGACGCACGGCGGCTTCTATCTCCATTTCAAATCTCGTCGTGATCTGATCGAAAGAGCTTTCGCCCGGGCCATGGACGGATCGGTGCAGCAATGGCGGAAGGCGGCCGATCGCTCGAATCCCGGCGAACGTCTTTTGAGCATCGTCGACTACTACCTCACGGACCGACACCGTGACGATATCGCAAACGGTTGCGCGCTTCCCGCGCTTGGTGCCGAGGTCACGCGGGCCGGCGTAGGCATCAAAAGGGCTTTTTCAAGTGGCCTGAGAGAGATGATCGACGTTCTGTCGGAGGACGTGAACGGACCATCGAAGCGAGAAGCGATAGCCATTGTGTCCGAGATCGTGGGTGCCTTGCTGTTGGCACGGGCGGTGGATCAACCGGAACTCTCCTCGGAGATAATGAGCGTAGCTCGCGAATACGTCCTGGGCAAAGAGGTGCAGGTCCTCGGAACCGCGAAGGGGCAGGGTAAAGCCTCGGCACGAACTAAGAGCCCGAATGCGAAGAGGCCGCTGAAGCGCGAGAAATCGAAGCATCTGGCGTGAAGAAGATCCACAAGGCCTGTGTTGCGGAGTCGGCGAATTCGGCACTGTGCAAATACGCCGGGTAGACTTGGACAGAACTCGCTTTAGATTAAACGCCCAGCTTCCGTGAATCAGTCTCCAATGCCTTGGCCACGGCCTTCAGCCATTTGTGGACAGCTTTGATTTTTTCGGACGAGCCGTCGACCTTCCGATGAGTGAAGTAGAAGTCCCTCAGCGCTATGCCTTTCGAGCCCCATTGCGCCATGACTGTAAGGGCGCCGCTGCTTACCAGCGGTGCGACCAAGGGAAAAGGCGCCAGTACTACGCCAATCGAGGACCTGGCCATCTGTATCGCCGTCAAGAGGCTGTCGCCGACTAGGTCCGGTTCCTTGGTAGCGACTTGCGGTTCGTACTCCTCGAACCATCTTCGCCAAAGGTCTGGCGCCGTAGCGAACTTTATCAATGGCAGCTTCGTCAGATCTTCCGGATGTTGGATTGGGGCGAAGCGATCCAAGAGCTTCGGGTCCACGCATGGGGCGGCCCGGGATCTAAGCAGCCTATGGTAGGTCAGAGTGCCGAACGGGGGCTCGCCGAATTGGACTGCGGCGTCGATATTGTCTCTCTCGAAATCGACCAGCGTATTCTTGGCCTCAAGCCTGAGATCGAGTCCCGGATTATCAATACGGAATTTCTCAAGGTAGGGCAGCGCCGCAAACATCGCGAATGTCGGCGTCACGCTGACACGGACAATAGGGCCGCGCTTTTGATCTTCCAGGAGGTCGCCGGCGCGAAAAAGTTCGTCGAAGGAGCTAAGCACAGCGCTGGCATAAATCGCGCCGCTTTCGGTGAATTCGATGCTCCGGCCGCTGCGCCGGACGAGTTGAACGCCAAAGTGCCCCTCCAGCGTACGAATTTGGTGGCTGATCGCAGAAGGCGTGAGGTTCAGGCTTTCCGAAGCAAGCTTAACGCTGCCTGACCGCGCGAGAGCCTCGAACGCACGAAGGCTTGCCAAAGGAGGAAGGGCTGATTGGGTTTTCGACATTTCTGCAGTGAGCCAGATTCAACGATCCACAATCGATTTCAATTGTCTTTGCGCTGCTTGCTGCCAGTCTAGTAGCAGCAGCGGATACCCGATAGCTGAACCTAAACCCTTATCAGCGCGGCGTCGAACAATTCCCGTCACTGTGCCGCGGACCTTGCGCGGTATATTGAATACGAAGGCAACACGATGAACGAGCATCACCTGCAGGACCAACACGCTGGAGCCGTAACGAAGATGCGTGCGGGGCTGCCACAGCCTCCCGTCTTCAAGACACTGGCTGAAGAGAGGCAGCACAGGAAGGAGCGACTGGCTGCGGGACTGAGGCTCTTTGCGAAGTTCGGTTTCGACGAGGGGGTCGCGGGCCACATCACCGTGCGTGACCCGGAGTTCACTGACACGTTCTGGGTGAATGGCTTCGGGATGAGCTTCGCTTTGATAAAGGCGTCGGATCTCATTCGGGTCAATCACAAAGGCGACGTCGTCGAGGGCGATCAACCGGTCAATGCGGCTGCTTTCGCGATTCACGCAAGTGTTCATGCGGCTCGTCCCGATTCGATCGGTGCGGCGCATTCACACTCAACGTATGGCCGGGCGTTCTCAACGTTGGCGCGGAAACTGGAGCCGATCACGCAGGACGCCTGCGCGTTCTACAACGACCATGCTCTCTACGAAGATTACGGTGGCGTGGCAGTCGAAGTGGACGAAGGCCAGCAAATCGCCAAGGCGCTGGGGTCGCACAAGGCGGCTATCTTGCAGAACCATGGATTGTTGACCGTGGGACAGAGCGTGGATGAGGCGGTCTGGTGGTTCATCACGATGGAGCGGTCGTGCCAGGTTCAGCTGCTGGCCGAGGCGGCGGCGGCGCGAACCGGCCAGGCTCTCAAGGTCATTCCCGAAGCATCAGCAAAACAGGCTTTCGCCATCCTCGGTGCTCCAAGGACAGGGTGGTTTCAATTCCAGACCCTGTATTCGAAGATCGTAAAAGAACAGCCGGATCTGCTCAACTGAGATGCCGGCCAGCAATAGTCTTGTTCGGAGGGATCGCATGAACGTCCAAACTTCCCCTGGAAAAGTCGGCCAGAATGCTCTGGTCGCGGAAGAGCGGCTGGTCCGTGAGGATCTCGCTGCGCTGTATCATGTGTTTTTTGATCTAGGCTGGTGCGAACACATCTACAATCACATCACGGCTCGCGTGCCGGGTCCCGACAAGCACTTTCTGATCAATTCATTCGGGCTGGCGTACAACGAAGTCACAGCTTCCAATCTCATCAAGATCGATCTTGATGGGAAAAAAGTTGCGGACGTTGCGGGTCGTGTCAACGCGCCGGGCTTCACGATCCATTCCTCGGTTCATGCCGCGCGCGATGACGCCCATTTCATTGCTCACACGCACACGACGGCCGGTGTAGCCGTTGCGTGCACGGAAGAGGGGCTCTCGCCTCACACCTTTTACGGTGCGATGCTCTACGGGCAAATTGCGTATCACGATTTCGAGGGCATTTCGACGGATCTCGGCGAGCGCGAGCGCCTCGTCAAATCGCTCGGCAACAAGAACTACATGATCCTGAGGCATCACGGTCTTCTGACCTGCGGTAGGACTGCCGCGGAGGCGCTGTTCCGAATGACGATCCTGCAACGCGCCTGCGAGGTGCAGCTCGCAGCTGCAACGTTCGGGAAGGGCTGGCGGCCTTTGCCAGAAGAGATACTGCACCGTACGACGCGTCAGATGCAGAGCGAGGTTGCGAAGGGCTTCGACGAGAAAACCTCCTTTGGGCAAGATTCGTTCGAGGCTTATCGCCGCGCACTGGACGCAAAGGGTTCGCGTTACAGGGATTAAGAGCGGCACCTGCGCGGTTCGCCGGCTGCGGCCGGCTTCTCGCACCGCGAGAATCAGACGGCAGTCATTATCCGACACGCCTAACGCGATCTCCCGCGCGAGAGGACCATCGGATATTGGCTGAAGACAGCCGGGACTGGCCAAAGCCGTGTCTCAAAATGTGCGCAACCCGCCGCCAGTTGCGGGGCGCCGAACGGAAACGCCATTTGACGCCGAGCGCGTCTCATTGTGGGGAAGTACGATGTGGCAGAAGAGAGTCGTTCTCGCGATGCTGATGCTTGCAACCGCGCCGGTGTCGCTTGCGCAGAAGGCGGTAGCCGAGGATCCAGTCGGGGTTACTGCATCGGAGATCAGGGTCGGCGCGACGTTTCCTTTCAGTGGTCCTGCCTCGGCCCTCGGCAATGTAGGCAAGGCATTGATGGCCTATGTCGAGTTCATCAATGACAAGGGCGGCGTTAACGGTCGCAAGATCAAACTGATAGCGCTCGACGATGCGTATTCGCCGAGCAAATCTGTCGAACAGACCCGCAAGTTGGTGGAAAGCGAGGAGGTCGCATTTCTGTTCAGCCCGCTTGGAACCGCAAGCATTTCTGCGAACGTGAAATACGCCAACACCAAAAAGGTGCCGCACCTCTTTGTCCTCTCAGGCGCCAACAAATTCACCAATCATGCCGAGTATCCTTACACCACGACCGGCCTTCCGAGCTACGACACCGAGGGTAAGGTGTACGCGAAATTCATAACTGAAAAGATGCCGGGTTCGCGCATCGCCATACTCTATCAGAATGATGACCTGGGGAAAGATTTTGTCGGCGCGTTCCGCTCCTACATGAATGACGATTTCGACAAACTTGTCGTGACAAAATCCTACGAAGCGGCTGATCCGACCGTCGACTCTCAGGTCGTGTCGCTCAAGAGCTCGGGAGCAGAAGCGTTCTTTATCGCCGGGTCGCCCAAGTTCACCGCGCAGGCCCTCCGTAGAAGCCGCGAGATCGGCTGGAGTCCGCTGACGGTCATTGTCAATTCAACCACCTCCGTTGCTGGTACTCTTGCGGCGGCGGGACTCGACAACGCCAGGGGGGTGGTATCAAGCACGTTCCTGAAGGATCCGATGGACCCAACATGGGAGCAGGATCCCGGGGTAAAAAGCTATCGCGCGTTTCTCGCCAAGTACATCCCTGCCGCTGATGTCGCGGAGACGCTTTATGTTGCCGGTGTCGTCCAGGGTGAAATACTCCAGAAGATTCTCGAGCAGTGTGGCAATGACCTGACGCGCGAAAACATAATGAAGCAGGCGCTAAACTTGAGAAACTTCTCTCCTTCGTTAGCTCTCCCAGGCAGCGCCATCAACACCAGCATGAACAATAACCAGGCGTGGAGATCGCTTCAGTTCGAGAGTTTCAACGGCAAAAGCTGGGTTCCCTTCGGAAAGCCCGTCGGCGCCGCGGACTAGGCGCGCCCGTCGGCATCCCACTGAGCCCCTGCTTTCGGCGCTGACGATGCGAGCGCTCGGATCCTGCCTCGGCCCTAGACGACGATCCTTCACCTTCAAGAGGAGATGAATTTTGCGGATACTGGTAATCGGAGCCGGAGCTCTGGGCGGATATTTTGGCGCGAGGCTTCTGGCAGCAGGGCGCGACGTCACGTTCCTGGTAAGGCCCAAACGCGCGGAGGCGCTCGCGAGAGCCGGGCTGGTGATCAAGAGCAAGGTTGGCGATCTGCATCTACCCGCGCCTCCGACCGTCACGTCCGAACGGCTCAACGGCCAATATGATCTCATCATTGTGAGCTGCAAGGCCTACGATCTCGACGGCGCGATGGAGTCGTTTGCCCCCGCGGTGGGCAAAAGCTCGATCATCATACCTCTGCTGAATGGCTTGCGTCATCTCGACGTGCTGAACGCCCGGTTCGATGAGAAGAGCGTGTTCGGCGGTCAGTGTGCCATCTCAGCGGCGCTTTCTGCCGACGGCGCGATTTTGCACATGACGGATCTGCACACGCTAAGCTTTGGCGAGCAGACGAAGACGCGATCTGAACGTCGGGCCGAGATCGTCGATGCGTTGTCGGGTGCCGGCTTCGACGCTGAGCATAGCGACAACATTCTGCAGGCCATGTGGGAAAAGTGGGTGATGATCGCCACCACCGCCGGCTCGACATGCTTGATGCGCGCGTCGATTGGGGACATCGTAGCTGCCGGCGCATCCGGCGTGGTGATGCGGTTGCTCGACGAGGCCAGCGCGATCGCGGCCAAGCAGGGGTTTGAACCACGTCCAGCCTACATAGAGCGCGTGCGTTCCATTCTCACAACGCCTGGCTCTCCACTCATGGCCTCCATGGTGCGCGATATAGAGCGCGGAGCCCGGACCGAGGGCGATCATATTCTCGGTGATCTGCTTGGCCGCGTCCCCGCAGGCGAGCTCCCGATTCTCCTAAGCACCGCCTATGCCCATGTGAAGGCGTACGAAGCGCGTCAGGTTCGCGAGGCCGCTTCTCGATAACGATGCGATCGGGGGACGGGGCTGAAAGGATGCAGTTGTTGCGGCTAAGACAGCGCGGATTGTCCCGGGCGATTTGGAGCAGCCATGCCAATAACGAATGTCCAGGATTTTCGACGGCTGGCAAAAGGCCGCATTCCTCGCGCGATATTCGAGTATGGCGATGGTGGATCATACGATGAAGTCACGTTGCGCGCCAACAGGGACGATCTGGAGACCCTGCGCTTTCGACAACGCGTCATGATGGACGTGTCCGGACGTTCGCTTCGGACGCGGATTGTCGGCGAAGATCGGAGTATGCCGCTCATCATTGCGCCGACGGGCCTCGGCGGGCTCTTCTATGCCGACGGTGAAATACATGGTGCTCTGGCGGCCGAGGAAGCCGGAATTCCGTTTTGCCTGAGCACCATGTCGATCTGTTCCATTGAGGACGTTCGCAGCGCTGTCCGTGACCCGTTCTGGTTTCAACTCTATGTCATGCGGGACCGCGGCTTTACGCGCTCTCTGCTGGAGCGCGCTGCCGCTGCAAAATGTTCGGCGCTTGTTTTGACCGTCGACCTTCAGGTCGGTGGCCAGCGGCACCGGGACATCAAGAATGGCTTGAGTGTTCCTCCAAGAGTGACGCTACGAAATGCGTTCGATGTCGCTTCAAAGCCGCAATGGGCATTGAGCGTGCTCATGGGAAAGCGGCGATCATTCGGAAACCTGCAAAGCGCTCCGTCCAGCAAGGACGGCTTGGCCTCGCTGGCCCGGTGGGTGTCCGACCAGTTTGATCCGTCGTTGACGTGGGATGACGTAGGCTGGATTCGCAGCATGTGGTCGGGGAAGCTGATCATCAAGGGAGTGCTTGACGAATACGACGCGCGCCAGGCCGTATCGTGTGGCGCGGATGCGATTGTTGTGTCCAACCACGGCGGCCGGCAACTCGATGGCACGGATTCGTCGATCGGTGCGCTGCCTTCCATCGTCGATGCGGTCGGAGGCACGACCGAGGTCATGTTCGACGGCGGTATTCGGTCGGGCCAGGACATACTCAAGGCGCTGGCGCTCGGAGCTCGCGCCTGCATGATCGGGCGGGCATATCTCTATGCTCTGGCATGCGGCGGAAAGAGGCAGGTTACGTCCATGCTTGAGATTCTCCGCAAGGAACTCGACACGACGATGGCTCTGACCGGCGTACAGGACGTAACGACGGTGACATCCGACATCCTTCTCCGCCGCAGGGACGGCAGCTTCGTCGGGGAGCGCTGAGCGCGTATCTTCGCCACCAGCGCAGCGGTGGTTCTAAAAAGTGGCACCGGCAAGGAGAGGTCGGCGTGGCTGATTATGGCGACTACCAGTTTGAAATCTATCGTTCGGGCTCGCACGGGGTGCTGCCGAAACTTCCGGTCGATTTTCGTGAGCTCGAGCGCCGGGCTCATGCCGCAATGCCACCGTGGGTCGTATCCTATGTGGCGGGTGGCTGCGGGAACGAGCATACGCAGAATGTCAACGTAGCTGCTTTTGAACGCTGGGGTTTGATCCCACGCATGTTCGTAGGTGCTGCGAAGCGCGACCTGTCGGTTAATCTCTTTGGAATGCAGCTTCCGACACCGTTATTTCTGTGCCCGATTGGCGTCATTGGTTTGTGCGCACAGGATGGGCGCGGTGATATTGCGACGGCAACGGCCGCATGCAGGCTTGGCGTGCCCATGATTGCATCGACCTTGAGCAACGCTCCGCTCGAACAGGTTGCTGCGGAACTCGGCGAGACGACTGGCTTATTTCAGCTCTATACGCCTACCGATCGTGCGCTTGCCGAGAGCCTGGTTCACCGGGCTGAGGTCGCCGGCTTCAAGGGGATCGTTGTGACGTTGGACACGTGGGTGACCGGGTGGCGTCCACGCGATCTCAATCAGGCCAATTTCCCTCAGCTCCGTGGGCATGCCCTCGCCAACTATTTTTCGGACCCTGTATTTCGCGGCAGTCTCGCAAAGCCGCCCGAGAGCGACGTTGCCGCTGCTATCATGAAGTGGGGGACGATCTTCGGACATCCTCTGACCTGGGATGATCTTCCGTGGTTGCGCTCGCTGACGAAACTGCCCTTGATCGTGAAGGGCATTTGTCATCCCGACGACGCGCGACGTGCCATCGACGTTGGCGTCGATGGCATCTATTGTTCAAACCACGGCGGCCGCCAGGCAAACGGCGGCATCGCGGCGGTGGACCTGCTGCCCGGCATCGTTAGAGCCTCCGGCAACACACCCGTTCTTTTTGACTCGGGAATTCGCTCAGGCACGGATGTTGTCAAGGCTCTGGCCTTGGGCGCCACCGCCGTCGGCATCGGCCGGCCGTATGCCTATGGGCTCGCGCTCGACGGCGTCGAGGGCATCGTTCACGTGCTGCGATGCATCTTGGCCGAGGCGGACTTGCTGATGGCCGTCGATGGATACCCTCGCATCGCCGATCTTCTGCCGTCGGCGCTCGTGCCGGTCGGCTGATTAGCCCGCGAGGGACTTCAGGAGGGCCGTCTGAGTAGCATCTGGAGCTTCCTCGCACATGAAGTGACCTGCCTCGACGGCTTCTCCCGTGACCTGCGTCGCCCAATGTTTCCAGACGATCAGCGGCTGGGCGCCCGAAGCGGCGATGCCACGGCTTCCCCAGATGACATGAACGGGCGTTGTAATCTTCCTCCCGGCATCAAGATCGCTCTTGTCATGGTCGAAGTCTGCATAGGCGCCGGCGCGGTAGTCTTCGCAAAGGCCATGCACGCGTTCCGGATCGCGCAACGCGCTGAGATAGTGTTCTACGGCCCGGGAATCGAAACCCTCCGCGAACACGGGGCCGAAGTATCCGTCCGGGTCTCGCGAGATCAGCGTCTCGGGTAAAGGATGAGGCTGAGCGAGAAACGTCCAGTGATAGATGCGAAGCGCCGAAAGACGGCTGAGATTCGTCCAGTAATTGTAAGTAGGCAATATGTCGAGGACGACAAGTCGCGAAAGGCGCTCGGGATGATCGAGCGCCAAACGATAGCCGACGCGTCCTCCCCGGTCATGGCCTACTAAAGAGAAGTGCGAGTGGCCGAGACTTTCCATCACCTCGACCATCGTTCGGGCCATTGCTCGTTTCGTGTAAGGCGTATGGTTTGCGTCGGTCTTGGGAACGTCTGACACGCCGTATCCCGGAAGATCAGCGATGACGAGCGAAAACCGTTCTGCGAGTGTCGGCGCCAAATGATGCCACATCACATGGGTTTGAGGAAATCCATGCAACAGCAGAAGAGGCGGCCCTTTACCGCCAACCCGCGCAAAGATGCGCCCTGATCCTGTTTCGGCATACACCGAATCAAACCCGGGAAACAAATCAATGGGAGCAGTCATCGTTACTCCGTCCTTAGAGATAAGAGTGGCTCCTGGGTATGCGGGACAAGGCTTGCATAGACTTAGCGCAAGCCGAATCTTTGCCGATCGCACGCACCTCAGCCATAAAGATCGCGTAAACCGGTTCGGTTAAGCGGCCATTCGCAGCAGATCGACAATATCCGCTTCGCTCTTGAACGGCCGCGGATTGGTCTGGACGAAGCGGTGATTGATCGCAATCTTGCTGATCTTCTCGAACTTGTCTTCACCGACGCCGACGTCGGCCAGACGCGTAGGCAGTCCGAGGGCTTTCACGAAACCGGCAAAGGCATCTCCAGCTTCCATATCAGGGCTGCCGAGGGCGGCTGCCAGGCGCTTCTGCGCATCCTCTGTAAAGGACTTATTGTACCGAAGCAGGCTAGGCATGATGACGGGCGTACAGTAATAGTGAGGAACATCGAAAGTGCCGCCAAGCACGTGCCCGATGCCGTGGCTTGCCCCCATCGGAACGCGTGCTTGCAGACCGAAGGCGGCCAGCCATGAGCCTTGTTGCGATTGACGTCGCGCTTCCATGTCATTCGGGTGCTGCAAGGTGCGGAGCATACCCTCGCGCAAAAGACGGATGCCCGCCAGGACCACTTCATCCGCCAATGGCGTGCCCGCCGGCGAGCACAGGGCTTCGATGCCGTGATCCATCGAGCGTGTCCCGGAGCCCATCCATAGGTTCATGGGCGTATGAAGGCTGAGGTCGGGATCAAGGATGACCGCCACGGGTGACATCTGTGGGTGGAAGAATATCTGCTTCAGCTTGGTGCGCTCGTCCGTGACGAGCGCACCGGCATTGTACTCGCCGCCATTCAGCGTCGACGGCACTGCGATCTGCCGCACTGTGGGCGCACGGAATGGAGAGATGGGCACGCCAGGCCCCATAACGAACGGGTCGAAGCCTGCCTCATCGAAAATGTTGTGTTCCATGGCCATGATGACGATCTTCGCGAGGTCGACCGCAGAACCTCCGCCCACAGCTACCACCAGATCAGCATGCGCCTCCTTCGCTTGACGCGCGACCTCTGCGGCCTGTCTACGGGTGGTGTGCTGCGCGATCCCGTCGAAGGTTGTTACATGCTTGTTGCCGAGCGCGCGGCGGATCTTTTCGATCTCGTCGGTCTTGGTATTCAAGGTGCGGCTCACCAGGAGGAAAACGCGATTGGCAATCAGCCGCACCGCTTCATCGTTCAAAGCCTCGGCTGCGGACTTGCCGTACACCACACGATCGATGTCAGGAAAGTTGTGTATCCCAACCTTGCGCATTTGTTTCCCCACGACAGTTTTTGAATATAAGTCACTTTAGTATTAATAGTTACGAGGCGCAACGGCCATCTTTTCTGGCACCCAATCGAGCTCGGTTCTTCCGGTCGTCGGCGTCATCCTGACGGAAGGCAACCATTCTGACGCGCGTGCGCAAGGTCGATCGGCCAACCCGCGCTTCGAGAAAGCCGGGCT
This sequence comes from Bradyrhizobium jicamae, assembly GCF_018130695.1. GTDB lineage: Bacteria > Pseudomonadota > Alphaproteobacteria > Rhizobiales > Xanthobacteraceae > Bradyrhizobium > Bradyrhizobium jicamae_B. The sequence continues at coordinate 96,105 of NZ_JAFCJX010000002.1, forward strand.
TGGCCAGAACATGCAGCTTCTCAGTTCGCTGCCATAGAAGGCCGCTCGTCCGGTCGAGGATGGCGAGCGCAGCTCCCACCGCGACTTGAAATAGCGACGATGCACTGTTCGAGCGTATCGAAACTGCATTTCCGTATGGCTGACGAATAGTCCTGGAGACAGTATCCAGAGGCGTCTGTTGAGACGGCCGGCGCGACGCTCAGGTAGTCTGCGCCAGCGAGCCCGACGAGGGCCATCGAAAGGAGGGTGAATAGCTTGCTCAAAAGTCGTCTCCACTCAGGCAGTCATTTTTCTTGCGCGACGGGGGACGGCGCGCTTTCGCAGGCCGCCTCGCAGAATCCGGCCTTTCGGTGATTCATGAGTCTGCGAGACCCCTATTCGGCAGCCATTGCCGGTTGTGCATGCGCTTCTTCCGTCGTCTCCGCATGCGTCCCATCTGCGGCCGGCTTGATCCGGAACCAGGTGGCATAGAGCGCCGGCAGAAACAGCAGGATCAGAACCGTTCCGACCGCGGTGCCACCGATCAGCGTGTAGGCCATCGAGCCCCAGAAGACGGAATGCGTGAGCGGGATGAAGGCCAGGACGGCAGCAAGCGCCGTGAGGATCACGGGCCTCGTGCGTTGCACCGTGGCCTCAATGACGGCATGATAGTCGTCAAGTCCGGCGGCAAGGTTCTCCTTGATCTGTTCGGTCAGAATCAGAGTGTTGCGCATCAGGATGCCCGCCAGTCCGATCAGGCCCAGAATCGCGTTGAAGCCGAACGGCTGGTTGAAGAGGAGCAATGCCGGCACGACACCGACGAGGCCGAGCGGTCCGGTCAGGACAACCATCGCCATCGTCGAGAACGATCGCACCTGCAGCATGACGACGATCAGCATGGCAGCGATCATGACCGGGAAGATTTTGCCCAACGCAGTATTGGCCTTGGTTGCCTCCTCGATCGATCCGCCCAGCTCGATACGATAGCCGGCCGGAAGGGATGCGATCAGCGGCTGGAGGGCCGTCTTGATCTCCTTGGAGACCTCCGGAGGCTGGGTCGCCTCGTTGATATCCGAGCGTATCGTGACGACAGGGGTGCGATCGCGGCGCTTCATAATCGGCTCTTCAAGCCGGATTTCCGAATGGCCGACTTGGTCGAGCGGAATTGAACGGCCGTCCCGGCTCATCAACGAGAAATCCGCCAGACGCGCCGGATCCAGCCGCTCGCCACCGGCGCTGCGTGCCACGATCGGGACATTGCGGATGTCCTCGCGAACCTGCGTCACGGCGATGCCGGTGAGCAGGAACTGGAGTTGACGTCCCACCTCCGCCGGAGAGAGGCTGATGAGGTTCAGTCGATCCTGATCCGGTATGAAGCGCAGCACGGGCGTGCGATTACCCCAATCGCGATTTGCCTGCCGCACATCGGGAACGCCACGCATGATTTCGAGGGCCTTCTGAGAGATGGCGTACAATTGTGTCGGATCCGGTCCCATCACACGAAACTCCACCGGGAACGGCGTATAGGGTCCGAACACGAGCTGGGTGACGCGCACATTGGCCTCAGGCGCGAGCCCCAGTGACACGGTCTGGCGGAGCCGGTGCTTCAACGCCTCGCGTGCCTGTGCGTCAGGCGTCAGGACGACGATCTTCGCGAAGGCCGGATCGGGCAGCTCGGGCGCCATCGCGAAGAAGAAGCGGGGCGCGCCCTGACCGACATAACTTGTGATGATCTTGGCCTCGGATTGATCGTGCAGCCAGCCCTCGATTTTTTCGACGGTGGCCGTCGTTGTCTCGATGCTGGTGCCTTCCGGCAGGCGAACCTCCACCAGCACTTCCGGGCGATCGGAGGTCGGGAAGAACTGCTGCTTGACGCCACCCATGCCGACTACGGAAAGCGCGAAGGCGATGCCGACGATGCTGCAGGTCAGGAATTTATGCCGGACGGCGAGGGTGATGAGGCCTCGCAGGCGCTGATAGTTGGGCGTGCCGTAAATCGCTTGATGGCCGCCTTCGACCGGCTTGATGGCGGGCAGCATCTTGACGCCGAGGTACGGCGTGAAGATCACAGCGACGATCCAGGAGACGATGAGGGCGAACCCCACGACCCAGAAGATGTTGCCGGCGTATTCGCCCGCGGTCGAGCGCGCAAAACCAACCGGCAGGAAGCCCGCGATCGTCACGAGCGTTCCGGACAGCATCGGCGCCGCGGTGTGGCTCCACGCATAGGCCGCCGCCGAGATGCGGTCCATGCCCTCTTCCATCTTCACCACCATCACCTCGATCGCGATGATGGCGTCGTCGACGAGCAGACCGAGCGCGAGGATCAAAGCGCCGAGAGTGATGCGGTCGAAGAACCGGCCGGTTTCAAGCATGATAAGGAACACGACGGCGAGCGTCAGGGGCACGGCCGCCGCCACGACGATGCCGACGCGCCAGCCGAGGCTGAGCAGGCTCACCAGCAGCACCACGCCTAGCGCCATCGCGAACTTCATCATGAATTCGTCGACCGCCGAGGTGATGTTGACAGCCTGGTCGCTGACCTTGGCGAGGCTCATCCCGAGCGGCAGTGTCCCGGCAATCGCTGCGGACCTCTCCTCCAGCGCCTTGCCGAGAGCCAGACCATTCCAGCCCTCCTGCATCACCGCCGCGAGCATGATGGTGGGCTCGCCCTGGTGCCTGATGATATAGGTGGGTGGATCCTCGTAGCCGCGGCGCACCTCGGCAATGTCGGACAGCTTCAGCGTCCGCCCGGCAGCGACGATCGGGGTGTCGGCGATCGCCTGGACGCTGTCATAGGCGCCATCGACCCGGATGAAGACTTGCGGTCCCTTGGTGTCAATCGAGCCCGCCGGGGTCAAAGTGTTCTGCCGCTGCAACGCGGCAACGATATCCGTTGCCGATACGCCGAGCGTTGCCAGCTTGACGTAGGAAAACTCGACGAAGATCTGTTCGGGACGCTCGCCGAGGATATTGATCTTCTTGACGCCGGGCACGTGAAGAAGATCCTGGCGGATGGTCTCGGCTTGCCTGGCGAGTTCGCGCATCGGCATGCCCTTGGCCTTGAGGGCATAAAGGGCGAAGCTCACGTCGGAATATTCGTCGTTGACGAAGGGGCCGAGCACGCCAGAGGGCAGCTTGCGCGCTTCATCTCCCAGCTTCTTGCGGGCCTGGTAGAATTCTTCCTGCACGCTCGATGGCGGCGTGCTGTCTTTCAGCGTCACGGTCATGTAGGCGTAACCAGGCCGCGTCGTCGTCTCCACCCGATCGTACCAGGTCAGTTCTTGAATCCGCTTCTCCAGGGGGTCGGCGACCTGGTCCTGCATCTCCCGGGCGGTCGCGCCCGGCCAAACCGTCGTGACCGTCAGGGTCTTGATGGTGAAGGATGGATCCTCGGCCCGCCCGAGCATGAAGAAGGCATAGGCGCCAGCGGCTGCCAGCAGGAGGATGAAGAACAGGGTGACAGCCCGTTCGCGAACGGCGAGGGCGGAGAGATTGAAGCTCATCACTTGCTCCCGCTGTCCGAGGCGGTCCTGACGCGAGCGCCCTCGTGCAGAAGATGAGCGCCCAGGGAAACAATCTGGTCACCAGACTTCGATCCGGAGATAACGGCCGTTTCGCTGGTCACGCGCAAAAGCTTGACGGGCTGCAGGCGTACGGTCGAGGTCGCGCTGTCGAAGACCCACACGCCCGTCGTTCTGCCGTCGTCGAGCACGGCTCCCAGCGGCACCTGGACTTCCGGCTGATGATCCTGGCTTGCAAGCCGAATGGTGACCGTCGCGCCAAGCGGCGCCGCGGCGGCATCGCCATCGAGCACGTAGCGGGCCTCATAAGTGCGGGTCTGGGGATCGGCGGAATCCGACAACTGGCGCAGGTGCGCGGTAAAGCGGCGCCCATCGCTCCCATACAAGCTCGCCTCGGCGAGTGATCCGATCGCCGGCCGGGTCGTTTCGGGAAGCGCCACCACAGCTTCGCGAGGGCCGGACTGCGCAAGCCGAACGACCGTTTGGCCGGCGGACACCACTTGGCCGGGCTCACCAAGTGTTTGGGTGACTGTTCCGTCCGCGTCCGCCACCAGGATGGAATAGGTCGCCTGGTTTTCGGCCACTCCTGCTTCGGCTTCGGCCGCGGCGAGTTGCGCCTTGGCGGTGTCCGATGCGGCCTTCGCCTGCTCGTAGCGTTGCTTTGACGTCCATCCGTCGTTCACCAGATTGGCGTAGCGCCGCTCGTCGGCGTCGGTCTGAACGACAACCGCACGCGCAGCGACGACCGCGTTGCGCTTTGCTGCGACCGCCAGACGCAGATCGGTTTCGTCGATCCGCATCAGCGGCTGGCCGGATTTGACCTGCTCGCCGACATTCACGAGTCGTTCGACGATCTTTCCGGCCACGCGAAACCCGAGATTGCTTTCCACGCGCGCGCCGACGGTCCCGGTGAAACCACGTTCAGATCCGCTGACCCGCGTGGCCGTCACCAGGCGGACCATCGGGGGCTCCTGCCTCGGATCGCTGACCGCGGAGGCTTCATGAGAGGGAATCGCAAGAGCAACGAAGGTCGCCACCCCCGCTGGGACCAGAATTCCGGCCAGCACTGCAACACCCCTCATCATGACCGTCTCCTTCGGATTTTAGATTTCATACGACATCTATATGGAAGTTAGATTTCAATCGCAATCTAATTTTAAGGGATAACGGGAACGTGATCCCGGAAACCGGGATCTTCGCTGTGCGGCGGTCAATCCGGCCGCCCGGATTGATAGATTGCAGTTGAACTCTATATTGGATATAGAAGTCGAACGAAATCCAAATGGAGACCTACGATGCGAGTGAGTCGCACTCAGGCGGCCGAGAACCGCCAAACGGTGATCAATGTGGCCAGTCGACTGTTCAGGGAGCGCGGCTTTGATGGCATCGGTCTCAAGGATCTGATGAAGGGGGCGGGACTCACCCAAGGCGCTTTCTACAAGCAGTTCGCCTCAAAGGAGGATCTGGCGGTGGAGGCGTCCAGGCGCGCATTGGAAAGCGCGTCCGGCCGATGGTCAGACGCGGCCGCGGCACATCCTGACGATCCACTCGGAGCGGTGATTGCGTTCTACCTCAGTGGCGACCATTGCGAAGAGAAGATGGATGGCTGTCCGATCGTGGCGCTCGGCTCGGATGCCGCCCGACAGGGCCCCGAGGTCAAGGCGGAATTCGAAGCGGGAATCAAAGCGCATCTCGACGTACTGGACCGCTTTCTCGCCGAAACTGGCGACGAGGCCTCCCGCAGCAAGGCGATGGCCATTCTCGCGACGATGGTCGGCGCGGTGACGCTATCGCGCGTGATCAACGACCCCAGTCTGGCTCAGGGCGTTCTGGATGCAGCGGCGAAACAGGTTCGAGACGCCGCTGCCGCTTGAAAGGATGGGCCGGTGTTCGGATTGAGAATTCGCCCGATCCCATTCGCTGACCAAACTAGAGAGAGTGCGATATCGAAAGAAGCAACGGACAACTTCGCCGGAAAATGGGCGCTGGTCACGGGCGCGTCTAGTGGCCTCGGCCTTGAATTCGCGGATCTCCTGGCGGCGCAGAAGGTCAATCTCGTATTGGCGGCCCGACGGCTTAAGCCGATGGAAAAGCTTGCCTCCGATCTTCGCAGCAAATACGGGGTGGACGTGCTGGTCGAGGCGATCAATCTTGCCGGGCGCGGCGCGGCAAGCCGCCTGAAAAGCAGTCTCGAGGCGAGGTCGGTGATGATCGACATCTTGGTGAACAATGCCGGATTCGGCTTGCACGGCGATTTTTTGGAGACGCCGATTGAGCAGACTGCGAACATGATCCAGCTCAACATCACCACGCTCACAGAGCTCACCCATCTTTTCGGCCGCGACATGGCTCAGCGGCGATCCGGACATATCCTTCTCATCGCCAGCCTTCTGGCCTTACAGGCCGTTCCCAGCTATGCGGCCTATGCGGCGACCAAGGCTTATGTGCTGGCCTTTGGCGAGGCTCTGCATGACGAACTCCGCCCGCATGGTGTGGTCGTTACTAGTCTCTGCCCAGGGCACACCGCGACGGGATTCGATGCGGCAGCCGGCGCAACCGCAACGGCCATGCTGCGCCTCCTCACCATGAAGCCGCGTCCGGTCGCCGCGAGCGGCATTCGGGCGCTCATGCAAGGAAAGGCCATGGTGATTGCCGGCCTGTCGAACAAGATGGCTGCCTTTTCAAATCGTCTGGCGCCGCGATCCATGCAAAGGGCCACGATGAAGAGAATAATGGACGCCTAACGCCTGGAGCGACTGCATGTAGGCACTTATCGATCCGTGTTCTACGCACGTGTTTTCGAAGAGCGCCGCCGAACGGGTTCGTTAGACCCCGCACACGCCCCCGACCAGCGCAGTCGAATCATCCGGAAGATCAATCGATCCCACTCCAAAAATTCCAAAACAGAACTTCTGTCATAGTGTCTCCGAAAATACTTCTATTACCAAAGCTCACAGAAGCATCATTGACGGTTCTTATTTGAAACTGTATAAAGATTTGGCTCTAGCGGGGATCGCTGGGAGCAAGACTCGTGGGGAGCTGTAAGCACTCCTTGGCAAAATGAGCCATCCAAGAATTCGCCGAAGCGGGGGGAATGATGTTCGTCGATAGGCGCACTTCGAGTCGCAACTGCGAGATCGATCGCGCGCACCGAAAATCGCTGCGATAGCGAGCCTGGAGCGCAAATGGCGATCGACGTTCTTTTCCGGCCTTTCACGTACAAGGGGCTGAACCTACCAAATCGCGTCGTCATGGCGCCGATGACCCGATCGTTCTCTCCAAATGGCATTGTTACCGAAGACGTTGCGCAGTACTACCGCCGCCGGGCCGAAGGCGCGGTCGGACTTATCATTTCCGAGGGGACGGGGGTTGATCGCCCCGCCTCTTTGAACGACCCGAACGTCCCTCGGTTTCACGGCGCACAGGAGCTCGCCGGCTGGCGTCGCGTCGTGGATGAAGTCCACGATGCCGGTGGACTGATGGCGCCTCAGCTTTGGCACGTGGGCGCCGTCCGCACGCGCGAAAAGAACTGGCAGCCTCCAGGCGCCTACGACAGCCCTTCGGGACTTTCGCGACCTGACAAGAGTCCGGGCGTTCCGATGAGCGACGAGGACATTGCGGACGCCATTCGGGCTTTCGCGGATGCCGCTCTTGCCGCCAAGCGCTCGAATTTCGATGCTGTCGAGCTGCATGGAGCGCACGGCTATCTGATCGACCAGTTTTTCTGGGAAGGGACCAATCGCAGGGAAGATGCGTATGGCGGCAGAAACCTTCCCGGGAGGGCGCGTTTTGCCGCCGATATCGTGCGCGCGGTGCGTAAGTCGGTCGGCCCTGAGTTTCCGATATTGCTTCGGATCAGCCAGTGGAAGCAGCAGGACTTCGCCGTGAAGCTTACCAGCACGCCGAACGAATTAGAGGCGTGGTTGATGCCTCTGCGTGAAGCCGGCGTTGACATTCTTCACTGCTCGCAACGGCGCTTCTGGGAGGCGGAGTTCGAGGGCTCGGATCTGAACTTCGCCGGGTGGGCAAAAAAGGTGACGGGCTTGCCAACGATTTCGGTCGGCTCAGTCGGGCTGACGGGTGAGTTCATCGCCGCATACGGCGGAGAGCGTTCGCGGCCGGCATCCCTGGACGAACTGGTCCGTCGTCTGGACCGAGAGGAATTCGATCTCGTGGCCGTCGGCCGGGCGCTTCTTCAGGACCCGCAATGGCTTTTGAAGGTGCGTGACGGACGAGCCGATGAGCTGATGGCTTTCGATCGGTCTGCCTTTGCGACCTTGAGCTGAACGTCGAAACACGTTGATGGCTGTGTAGAGCAGGCAAGGATTGGAGGAGATGCGCAAGCTGCGGCATCGAATCCCAAAAAATAATGACGCAATCAGGAGGGGAAAATGCACGAGAAGCGGAGGGGATCGGATAGCCGTTGTCGTTGCGACGCGTGGTCGCCCACCAAGTCGCTGAACGGCAAAGGCGAGACGAGCTGATGCAGGCGCATTTCGGGCAGGGGACATCGCCCCTGCTCGCCGTTCGCGACGTCAGCGTCGTGTTCGGCGGCATCATCGCGCTCAACGGCGTGTCCTTTGACATGCACAAGGGCCAGATCCTCGGATTGATCGGCCCCAACGGCGCCGGCAAGACCACGCTGTTCAACTGCCTCTCCCGCCTCTACCAGCCGTCGTCCGGCGACATCCTGATGGAAGGCACGAGCATCCTGAAGCGGCCGCCTCACCGGATCGCGGAGATCGGCATCGGCCGCACCTTCCAGAACGTGGCGCTGTTTCCGAACCTCTCGGTGATGGACAATGTCCGCGTCGGCACCCATGCCCGCACCTCCAGCGACATCATCAGTGACTCGCTGCGCCTCGCCTGGATTCGCCGCAGCGAGAGCAGCGTGAACAAGAAGGTGCACGAGATCCTCGCCTATCTCGATCTCGAGGAGGTCGCTCACACCACCGTCTCCGGCCTGCCCTTCGGCACGCAGAAGCGCGTCGAATTGGCGCGGGCGCTGGCAGCGGACCCGAAGATCCTGCTGCTCGACGAGCCCGCCGGCGGTCTCAACCATGAAGAGGTGTACATCCTCGGCGACCTCATTCGCCGCATCCGCGACGACCGCGGCATGACGGTGCTGCTGGTCGAGCATCACATGGGCCTCGTGATGTCGATCGCCGACCACGTCGTCGCGCTGAACTTCGGCAAGAAGCTCGCGGAAGGCACGCCCGCCCAGGTGCAGGCGGACCCCGATGTCATCAAGGCCTATCTCGGGAGCAAGGACCAATGACGACGCTGCTCAACGTCAAGGACCTGCGCGCCTATTACGGTCAGGTCCAGGCGCTCCATGGCCTCTCCTTCTCGCTCAACGAAGGCTCGCTGACGACGCTGCTGGGCGCCAACGGCGCCGGCAAGACCACGACGCTGCGCGCGATCTGCAACATGGTGCGCTCCACCGGCGGCATCGAGTTCGACGGCAAGCCGCTGAACAACAAATCAACCGAAAGCATCGTCCGCTTCGGCATCGCCCATGTGCCGCAGGGCCGCGGCACCTTCTCCACCATGACGGTGGAGGAGAATCTCCAGCTCGGGGCCATCACCCGCAAGGACAATGCCGGCATCATCTCCGACATCGAGCGCATGTATGCGCACTTCCCAGTCTTGAAGCAGCGGCATACCCAGCAGGCCGGCACGCTCTCCGGCGGCGAGCAGCAGATGCTCGCGGTTGCGCGCGCGCTGATGCTACGACCGCGGCTGATGCTGCTGGACGAGCCGTCCTTTGGCCTGGCGCCACTCGTCGTGCGCGACCTGTTCGGCATCCTCGGCAAGATCAATCGCGAGGACAAGGTGTCGATCCTGGTGGTCGAACAGAACGCCCAGCTCGCGCTCGAGCTCGCCGACCAGGCCTATGTGATCGAGACCGGCCGCATCGTGATGTCGGGCAATGCCAAGGACATCGCGAACAACGAAGAAATCCGCAAATCCTATCTGGGTTACTGAGGTGGGATGATGGCAACGACCTATCCGCGCGCGCCGTACACCTCTCCCCAGCGGGGAGAGGTCGGATTGCTTCGGCGCGCAATTGCGCGCCTGAGCAATCCGGGTGAGGGGCCGCAGCTCCAACGAGAGACCGTAACCCCTCACCCGCGCCTTCGGCGCGACCTCTCCCAAAGGGAGAGGTGGACCGCCGATGCCGACGCAGTTCTATCCAAATTGGGCAAGGTTTAGGGAGCCGGCACGATGGAGCTTTTTACCAACCAGGTGCTGGCCGGCATTGCCACCGGTGCGATCTACGCCTGTATGGCGCTCGCCGTGGTCATGATCTACCAGGCGATCGACCATCTCAATTTCGCGCAGGGCGAGATGGCGATGTTCTCGACCTTCATCTCCTGGCAGCTGATGCAATGGGGCGTGCCCTATTGGGGCGCCTTCGTCATCACACTGGTGCTGGCCTTCATCGGCGGCATCGCGATCGAACGCATCCTGTTCAAGCCGCTTGCGAAGGCGCCTGTCCTGACCAACGTCGCCGGCTTCATCGCGCTGTTTGCGATCATCAACTCGTCGGCCGGCCTGATCTGGGACTTCACCATCAAGCAATATCCGACCCCGTTCGGCTCCGCGCCGTTCCTCGGCAGCCAGCTGATCTCGACCCACCAAGCCGGCATGATCGGCGTCACCCTGCTGCTGCTGCTCGGCCTCTATTTCTTCTTCCAGTACACCCTCATCGGCCTTGCGATGCGGGCAGCCGCCTCCGTGCCTGAATCGGCGCGCCTGGTCGGCATCAACACGAGCTGGATGATTGCGCTCGGCTGGGGCATGGCCACCGCGATCGGCGCGATCGCCGGCATGCTGATTGCCCCGGTCGTGTTCCTCGAGCCCAACATGATGGGCGGCGTGCTGATCTACGGCTTTGCCGCAGCCGTGCTCGGCGGTTTGACCAGCCCGTTCGGCGCCGTGGTCGGCGGCTTCCTGGTCGGCATCTTCGAGAACCTCGCCGGCACCTACATCCCCGGCGTCGGCAACGAGCTGAAACTCCCGATCGCGCTCGCGCTGATCATCTCCGTCCTGGTCGTCAAACCCGCTGGTCTGTTCGGCCGGCACATCGTCAAGCGAGTTTGATCATGAGCGCTGCTGAAGAAGTCGTTGAAGGCCACCAGGCGGTCGAGGCCGTTCCGAAGCGGGCCATGACGCTCGGCATGGGCACTTCGCTGGTAGTGCTCGCGGCGCTCATCATCGCGCCCGTCTTCGTCAAGAACTTCATCATCTTTCAGATGACGATGCTGCTGATCTACGGGCTCGCGGTGCTGGCGCTGAACATCCTGACCGGCGGAAGCGGCCAGTTCTCGCTTGGCCAGAGCGCGTTCTACGCGGTCGGCGCCTATACGACCGCGGTGCTGATGGAGCACTTCAACGTCAATTACGCGCTGACCTTGCCGATCGCCGGCGTGGTCTGCTTCGGCTTCGGCTTCCTGTTCGGGCAGCCCGCGCTGCGGCTCTCGGGCGTCTATCTCGCGCTCGCGACTTTCGCGCTCGCCACCGCCATGCCGCAGCTTTTGAAGCTGAACTTTCTCGAGCACTGGACCGGCGGCGTGCAGGGCCTCGTCGTCACCAAGCCGGACGCGCCGTTCGGCCTGAAGATGTCGCAGGACATGTGGCTGTACTATTTCACGCTCGTGGTCGTGATCGGGATCTACATCCTCGCGGTGAACCTGCTGCGCTCGCGCTCGGGCCGCGCCTTCATGGCGATCCGCGACAACGAGATCGCGGCCTCTGCCATGGGCGTCGACGTCGCGCTCTACAAGACGCTCGCCTTCGGCGTCTCGGCCGCCATCACCGGTGTCGCCGGCTCGCTCGGCGCCATCGCGGTGCAGTTCGTCGCGCCCGACAGCTACACCATCACGCTCGCAATCTCGCTGTTCCTCGGCATGGTCGTCGGCGGCGTCGGCTGGCTGCCCGGCTCGTTCGTCGGTGCGACCTTCATCATCTTCGTGCCGAACATGGCCGAGAGTATCTCCAAGGGCCTCTCCGGCGCGGTGTTCGGCGTGCTGCTGTTCCTCGTCATCTATCTCGTGCCGCATGGCGCAAGGCAGATCGCACTTCATGTTAAAAGAAAGTCTTGGCAACGAAAGAATGACCAGGACGGACCAACGGGGTGATTAATCACAAGCAATTGAAATTCGTCACGGTCTAATGCTCTCTTGAAACTCCGGAGTAGGAAATGGTCGAAGTCAGTCGATTGTCTCGAATTCGCAGCGGGGCGAGATGAAGAAGGCCGAGCGCCAGCGGAAGACGTTCTGAAGAATTGACGGCTTAGGCTAGAATAGGATTTGCGCGATCCATGACATTCATTCTTTCGCCGATTGCCGGCGTCCGGTTTGCGGGACAACGTGAGCCATTCTACATTCAAGAATTTCATAATGATAACTTCAAAGAAGCAGTTACCGGAATGCGGCATAATTGGGTGTGGCGAGTGCTTGATGGGTATGGCGCGAGTGCCGGGCTACTTCGATTTTGAATCATCGCCATGAGATGGCAGCCGCGAGCGGGCTTCAATACGCGGGGGCGACAAGTTTTTTCATGCACCTCTGGATTTCGGCCAACTATGCCGGCGACCGACTCTTTTTTCCGAATGTCGTAAGGGCTATCGGCCAGGCTCACATCATCGCCCGATGACGATCCGGGTATGCTGCTGGGGCTTCGGATATTTTCAACATGATGTGATACGGTCGGAACGGGACGCCCTCCACAGATCACCAAGCGAGAACAGTTTCACTCCAACACCATCGGACAGTGGGTGAACGCCGGCAGGCCGGAGGTGCATGACCGATTGGACGCATTGACCTGGTACTTCATGGCCCACGGCGTCACCGACCCGGTCGTCGCCGCTCACAAGGCAGCCATCGCGATCGGGACCGTGGTGAAACGGGAGGCCCTCGTCATGGCGTTCAGCGACACCTTTGCCGTGGTGGGATTCGCGCTGCTGGTGGCGATCGCCATCCTGCTGACTCGCAAGGTCGCTAACGTGGCTGGTGTCGCCCCACTGATCGGACCCGTAGGCAGCTTGCCAAGTCCGAAAGCATCGCGGGCAGTCCTACCCACGGTCGGAGCCCAACAGGCTACGCAGGGCTCTGAGAGCGCTCTTGACCCCGGCCACAACGGGGCAGGCTTGCGGCCCGCAGGAAGGTCATGAGCCCCGTCTTTTGTCCGGGCTCACCTCCATATGTTCTACCAGCTCCCAAGCCGCCGTGGGCCTCGCGCTTCACCGGACATCGGGCATTCTCCCATTTTCGTCGCCATTTGCGATCCCCTCCATGATGGTCCGAAATGCAGCGTCCAGCGGCTCCAGCCCAACCTTTTCGGCCAGCAACAAGCCGTCGATCGATAACATCGTAATTCCGTGAAGAAGCGACCAGCACGCCGTTGCTTGATCGCGGACCGCCCGTCGACGGAATGCACCCTCTGACTGACCGCGCTGCAGGACATCCGTGACCGTATCGAGCACGCCGATTGCATTCTCACTGAGGTGAACGTCGCTCCGGTTGACGCCCTCCGCGCCGAACATCAGTCGATAAAGGGCGGGATTGTCGGTACCGAAATCGACATAGGCGCGCGCCATGGGCAACAGCGCCGCGCGCGGGTCCCCTCCAGCGTTTGACCTTGCCTTAATCAACGCGATGCGCAGCTGATCGAATCCGATCATTGCCAGTGCCGTCAGCAGCGCCGCCTTGTCAGGGAAGTGCTTGTACGGGGCCGCGTGGCTGACACCCGCACGCCGCGCGATCTCCCGCAATGTGAACTGCCAGTTCTGCTCTTCTCGCATCACCCCCAGGGCGGTCTCGATGAGGGTGCGGCGAAGGTCGCCATGATGATACCGACGTTCAGGCGCTGCCTCTGTCACGTTGATGTTTTCCCTGTAAACATATGTTGACACCGCCAACTTTGGGGATTAGATGAAGGCCATGTTTCTCGTGCCTACATTGGGATCACCATGAATACAACGCCAAAAATCGCCAATGCCGAACAGCTCAGGCTGTTGCTTGAAGCGCAGCGCTCCGCATTCTTGCGGGATGGTTCTCCTTCACTCGCCCAACGTCGTGCCGATCTCAGCAAGCTGAGACAGGCACTGATCGATCGTCGTGACGCCATCCAGGCGGCCCTCGATTTCGATTTTGGCCATCGTTCCCGGCATGAGACGGCGATCATGGAAATCTTGGGCGTTGTCGGCGGAATCGATTATCTACGCAGCAACCTGCGCCGGTTCATGCGGCCTGAGCGGCGACACATGCCCCTCCACATGCAATTCGGCAAGGCTTGGATCGAGTATCAGCCGCTCGGTGTGGTCGGCGTCATCTCGCCGTGGAACTACCCCGTCAACCTGTCGCTGATGCCGGTGGTCACCGCCATCGCCGCGGGTAACCGCGTCATGCTCAAACCATCGAAATTCACCCCTGCGACCAACGCCGTGCTCGCGTCGATGCTCAGCGAGCTGTTCGCCGAAGAACAAGTCGCCATTGTCAACGGCGACGGCTCCGCATTCTCCGCCCTGCCGTTCGATCACCTCGTCTTCACCGGAAGCCCCGCGGTGGGACGGGCGGTGATGAAGGCGGCGAGCGAGAACCTCGTCCCCGTCACCCTCGAACTCGGCGGCAAGTCTCCGACCATCGTCGCCAAGGGCAGTGTGCAGGACCGCACTGTGTCCGCCATCGTCTGGGGGAAGCTCCTTAGCGGCGGGCAGACCTGCATCGCTCCCGACTACGCCTTGGTGCAGGAATCCGAGGTCGACACCTTCATCGCAAGCTATGACAAACTGGTGAAGGCCGCTTACCCCGATGGCCCGACCAGCGAGGACTACACCTCGATTGTCAACGACCAGCAATATTCGACGCTGATCGACTTGATCGACGACGCGCGCGCCCACGGTGCACGGATCGTGGAGGTCGGACACCGGCCCGGCGACGCTGCCCGTCGTCTTCACACCCTTGCACCGACCATCGTGCTTGGCGTCACCGACGAGATGAAGATCGCGCACGAGGAGATCTTCGGTCCCATCCTGCCGATCTTCGGCTACGGCAATATCGAGGACGCCATCGACTACGTGAACGCACGGCCCCGACCACTCGCACTCTACTATTTCGGCGACGACGACGCTGACCGACGCAAGGTGCTCGACCGCACGACGTCGGGCAACGTCACGATCAACGACACCATCATGCATGTCGCGCAGGATGATCTGCCGTTCGGTGGCGTTGGCGTCAGCGGTATCGGCGCATATCACGGCATCGAAGGCTTCAAGCGTTTGAGCCACGCCAAGGGCATCTACGAGCAGCACCGATGGAATTTCGTGAAACTCCTCCGCCCGCCATTCGGGAAGCTGGCGGATCGCGTTCTGAGTGTCATGTTGCGGTGACACGCTCGAATATCTTCACTCGCCCTTGACCCCAAGGCGATCGGCCCTCGGGGTATGCCCAGACAATTGATAGGAAAACAAATGCAACATACGGCTGATTCGAAAACAAAAATCTCGGTTGCGAAAAACTTGGATGGCGTCTCCGGTAAACGCGCCCTGATCACTGGCGCATCAAGCGGCCTTGGCCTCGAATTTGCCGAACTGCTGGCGGCGCAGAAGGTCAATCTCGTGCTCGCAGCCCGGCGACGAGAGCCGATGGAAAAGCTCGCCGCCGAACTTCGCCGGAAGCATGGCGTCGATATCGTCATCGAACCAATCGATCTTGCCGCTCCCGGCGCTGCTGCCCGTTTGAAAAGCAGCCTGGACGAGAAGTCGATACAGATCGATATCCTGGTCAACAATGCCGGGTACGGGTTGCACGGCGCGTTTTTGGAAACGCCGATCGAGCGCACCACCGATATGATTCAGCTCAACATCACAGCGATCACCGAACTAAGCTATACCTTCGGGCGCGACATGGCAGCCAGGGGATCCGGCCAGATCCTTCTTATTGCGAGTCTCTTGGGACTGCAGCCCGTTCCCTCCTTTGCTGCCTACGCAGCCACAAAGTCCTATGTGTTGGCCTTTGGAGAAGCCCTGCATGACGAACTTCGTCCGAAAGGTGTGGTCGTCACCAGTCTTTGCCCAGGGCACACCGAAACGGGATTCGACGCAGCGGCCGGCGCTCCAGTCTCGCCAATGCTACGCCTTCTGACGATGAAGCCCCGTCCAGTCGCCGAAAGCGGTCTCCGAGCGCTTTCGCGGGGGAAAGCGTCCGTGGTCGCCGGGGTCTTGAACAAGCTCATTGCGTTCTCAAACCGCCTGACGCCGCGTGCGATGCAGCGGGCCACCATGAAAGCAATTCTGGATCCATAGACTTGGTAACGGTGGCCGCTCCACCGTCCGCCATCGCCAGCAGATCATCGCGACACCAGAGCAGAGCAGTTTCAAAAACCGAGCGCACCATGGACGAACCAGTTCCTGTTCGAGAAACTCAAACCCAGTACGAGACGCTGCCCAAAGAGCGGCAGCCAGCTTCTAAGTCCGCAGGGCGCGTTCCGGCCATCATCGTTGCGACCGTCGCTGCAGCCGTCATCACTCTCTCGATCTACTATCTGTTGCGACCGGTACCGCTGCTCGTGCAAGGTGAGGTCGATGCGACGCGGCTTGATATTGCTGCGCGCGTGGACGGGCGTGCCAAAGAAATAGCTGTGGAGCGCGGCCAGAATGTCCCTGCGGGGGCCGTACTGGTGCGCATCGACAATCCTGAAACGATAGCCAAACAAGCACAAATGACAGCCGCTAAGGTTGTCGCTGATACTCAGCTTGCCAACATTCTCGTCGGGACCCGGGTAGAAGTCCTTGCTGCCAAGAAAGCCGCGCTCGAGCGCGCGCAGGCGGCACAGGTGCTGGCGCAAAAGACGTTCGACCGCGTCCAGACTTTGACCGGGCAGGGCAATGCACCGCAGGCGCGCCTCGACCAGGCCACCGACAATCTGCATGAAAGCGAACGGGCCGTCGATCAAGCCAACTCGTCATACAATCAGGCGGTCAACGGCTACACCCGGGAGGAACGCGAGATTGCCAGGGCCAATGTCGAAAAGGCAAAGGCAGATATTCAGGCCGTGCAATCCATCGTCGACCAGATGACCGTGTACGCTCCCGTCGCATCACAAGTGTATCAGCGCAATGTGGAGCCGGGTGAATATGTGTCGCCAGGGGTGCCACTGCTCACTCTGATCGATTTGGCCGACGTTTGGATTCATTTTGATCTTCGCGAGGACCTCGTGAAAACCGTGAAGGTCGGTGATCGCTTCGATGTGCGAATTCCAGCCCTCGGTGACCGCCTCGTAACCGTCGAAGTCAAGCTGATCGCGACAAAGGGGGAATACGCGAGCTGGCGCGCCACCCGGGCCACGGGTGACTTCGATTTGCGGACATTTGCGATCCGGGCTTATCCAGTCACCTCGGTCCCGGAACTGCGGCCGGGCATGAGCGCCTATCTTGACTGGCGGTCGCGCCAATGACGGCCGCGCCGAGACCCGGATTCCTGCTAGTCGTAAGGCGTGAATGCCAATGGTTGCTCAGGGATCGTGTGGCGCTGATATTGATCCTCGGCGTGCCGCTGTTTGCGTTCATTGTCCTCACCACGGTCTTCAGTCATCCGGTGATCCGCGGGCTTGGAGTCTCGATCGTCGACGAGGATCGATCAGACGCGTCGCGAGCTCTGGTGGAGTACGTCGCGGCATCCCCGAGCCTGCACATCGTCGATCGCTCTGGTGATCTTTCGATGGCAGCGAGAGATATCCGGTCTGGGAACGCCATCGCCGCCATCTACATTCCGGCGAATTTCGAGCGCGACCTTAAGGCCGACCGCCGACCAAAAGTCGTCGGGTTCTACAACCAGCAGTTCCTGACCGCTGCGGGCACTGCAGCATCGGGCCTCAGCGATACGCTGTCTGCGGCTGTGGCTGCTGCCGCTCAAGGCAACCGGGCCGCGCCTGCGCCCGTCAGCGTCGGATCGTTGAGTGGCGAGACGATCGCGCTCGTCAATCCGCAAAAGAACTACGCGCAGTTCCTGCTCCGCGCCTTGCTGCCGACTATCATTCACGTGGTGATCACGCTCGCTGCGGGCTATTCGGTGGGCAGTGAGTTTCGTCGGCGAGATACGCGAGCCTGGCTTGAAAGCGCCGGGGGCAATCCGGTCATCGCGCTTGTCGGCAAGCTCGCGCCTTTGTTTGTGATCTTTCTCTTCATCATGCTGTCAGAGGTATTTGTTCTGGAAGGGATTTTGCAGATTCCCTTCAGGGGCGACCTGCCGATGACCGTTGCCGCCGGATCCTTGCTGACCGTCGGCTGCTTGGCCCTGGGAGCACTGCTGCAACTTCTGACGCTCGATCTTGCAACGGGGCTTGGTATCGCGGGTGTCATTGTCTCGCCCGCATTCGGTTACGCAGGAGTAGGCTTTCCGATCCTCGCAATGAACGCGTTCGCCCAGGTCTGGAGCGCGATCCTGCCGCTACGCTGGTACATGGCGGTCTTGTTGGGGCAGGCAGCGCGCGGGCTGCCCGTCCAGGACTCGGCACGTCCGCTTGCCATGCTCGGTGGACTGGCCGCGATTTATGTCGCGCTGGCATTGCTACGCATGAGCGCGCTGCAACGGCAGCAACGATTTGCGGCCGTCGTCCCTCCCGAGGCAGAGGAGATCGCGACTTCGCCTTGCGGGGTTGGCGGCGCCTTCGTGGCTGAATGGCGACGCGTGCTCGGCACCCGAGCCGCGTTCAGCCTGCTTTTCATTGCACCGCTGCTCTACGGCGCCTACTATCCGCAGCCCTATCTCAACCAGATCCTTCGAAAGCTTCCAATCGCGGTCGTGGACAACGACATGACCGAGCTGAGTAGGCGGATCGTCGAGACCCTGGATGCGAGCGGAGCATTGAGTGTTGCGCAGCGCGCGCGTACACTGGCCGAGGCGCGAGCTGCAATTGACAGCGGCAAAGCGTTGGCGGCCGTCGAAATCCCGCCGGGCACCGAGCGGGATGTGCTCAAGGGCATATCCGCTCATGTTCCGATCTATGCGGATGCGACCTACCTCTTCTTGTTCAGGTCGACCTCGAGTGGTGTCTCCACGGCCATCGGCGCATTGACCTCCGAGCTCGTCGCGCGGGGCGTGCGGTCCGACGGAAGCTTTGCGAAAGTCAAGTTGGCAAGTGTGAGCCCGGCCGACGTCCTGCTGCAGCCGGTCTTCAATCCGGTGGGGGGGTATGCGAGCTACATCGTTCCGGCCGCCTTTATCCTGATCTTGCAGCAGACGCTTCTGATCGGCGCGGCGATGCTGACGGGCGCCGCCTTGACGCAAGGCGGTAGTGCATTTGCGGGCGTGTTCGGCCGCGGCATTGCTCACGTGACGCTTTGCCTGCCTGCGGTCGCGCTCTATCTGATCGTGTTGCCGCGGTTCTACGGCTTTTCGACGCTGGGTGATCTGGGGCAGCTGTTCGCCTTGGCCTCGGTGTTCCTACTGGCTACGAGCTTTCTGGGACAGGCGGTCGGAGCCTGGTTCACGCGTCCGGAAAATGCGACCATCATTCTGCTCGCGACCAGCCTGCCCCAATTTTTTACCACCGGATTCGCATGGCCACGCGAAGCAATCCCAGCTGCAACCACAGCACTGGGGCGCGTTTTCCCGGCGGATTTCGCCATCGATGGGCTCGTCCGCAGCAACCAGCTGGGCGCCAGCGTCTGGGAGGTCTCTCGCGATTGGATGGGACTTTGGTGTCTGGTTCTCGTCTATTTCGTGTTGGCTGTCATCTCGGCGTTTGCCGTGAAACGGAGGCTGGTTCATGGGCAGGCCTGAGCGCATTGCGGCCGTTGCGGTCGGAGTCACCCTCGTTGCGGGCGTTCTGATCTGTTCCTCGCGAAGCTGGGGAGCGGAGGCTCCAATTGTCGGAGTCGTTCGCGCCACCGAGGTTCGCGTAGAGCCGGAGGTGACTGGTCAGCTCGCCTCCATTGCCGTTGCGACGGGCGCCCATGTGCACGCCGGCGATATCGTGGCCAGGCTTTCGGCGATCGAATTGATAGCGCAAGTCGAGCAGGCGCGCGCCGCATTCGCGGAAGCAGCGGCCTCCCGCAACAATACTTATGCCGGCGTACGCCGTGAGCAGATTGACTGGTTGCAGGACGAAATCAACAAGGCGAAAGCACGCCTGGAATATTCGGAAGTGCAGCTTACGAGGGCCGCCACGCTGGCGCGTCAAAGCTTCGAGACGCAGCAGGCGCTCGATCAATCCGAAAACGATGCGGCCGCTGCGCGCGCCGACGTTGAAGAGGCGCAGGCCAACTATGATGCTGCGGTCGCCGGCCCCACCAAGGAGGAGCGCGCCATTGCGGACGCGCACGTCAAGGCGGCAGCCGCAGCTCTTGCGGTGCTTGAACGACATCTGGACAAGACCATTCTGCGCGCGCCCGCCGACGGCACTGTGGGCGTCATCGCTGCCGAGGTCGGCGAGAACGTGCGTGCCGGTCAACCGATCCTCATGATCGAGGCGATCGGCAAGCAATGGCTATCGTTCAATGTGCGCGAAGATGACCTTCGCGGGTTAACCGTCGGCGAAAAGGTTCATTTCGCGCGTCACGGCGGCGCCCGACCCACCAAAGGCCTCGTTACCGAGTTGCGGCCGCTCGGCGCATTTGCAACCTGGCAGGCGGAGAGGGTCACTGGCGATCACGACCGCAATACTCTGCGCCTGCGGCTCGACCCGCAGGAGAATCCTTCAGGGCTCGAGCCTGGTATGACGGTCTGGATTGAGCGTTGACGAAGCTGGTACGTACCCGTTCGCCGCCGCCGAATACTCCGTCCAATCGTCCGGGCGCTACGATATGAGTTCAAAATAGGAATTGATCCGCAGGCCGATGGATTGCCCTAGCTGGACGAAATAAATTGCATTCAGCTGATGAATGCCTTCTTCCATCCGAATATGATCGAGCACTGCGTTGATGCGGCGAAGGCATTGAAGCAAACATGCGCGAACGAATTCGCTTCATTCTAAAAGCTCCTGGCAAGTCCGAGCAGGCAGCGTGCGGTATTCAGGCGTGACGCATGGGTTCTCCCGTGAGTAAATCCAGGTACGCTGCCGTCTTTGACAAGATAGAACCTTGGATGGCGGATCGGGCTGCAGCGCGGTGCTGCTACTCTTAGGCTTCCTACATTGAGGCTTGAGAGGCAGGCGCGATCGGGCCATTGGCTGGGAGAGAAGACCGTTGGTGCCCACGTGCTGAGATGAAACAGCTTGTACATAAACGAGCATTCATTGCGGGGAACGGACCACCTCGCCTCCGAGTTGCGCCACGACCCAATCTGCAAAAGCTCGCACCGCCGATCTCTGTCGGCTGGCGCGCGGATAGATCAAGCGGTGACCGACATAGCGGATATCGTTGGCGCATCCCGCCAATGGAGCCACCAATCGCCCGCTCGCCAGTTCGCGTTCGGCCAGAAGAGTTGATTCTAACGCCACGCCCAAACCTTCGGCAGCCGTCGCGATCGCAAGAAAGCTGCGATCGAATCTCATGCCGTGGAGCGCGGGGGCTTCCAATCCGTTGGCAGTGAACCATTGGTGCCACTGCACCTGCTTCACATCAGAGCGGATCAGTGTCTGATCGAGGAGATCGGCAGGCTTCCCGATCGACTTTGCGAGCGCAGGGGAGCAGAGTGGGGTGACCGTCTCCTCGGGGAGAGGGACAATTTCGACGCCTTCCGCGCGCGGCGGACCGTAGACGATATCGATATCGAAATC
Organism: Bradyrhizobium jicamae; assembly: GCF_018130695.1. GTDB lineage: Bacteria > Pseudomonadota > Alphaproteobacteria > Rhizobiales > Xanthobacteraceae > Bradyrhizobium > Bradyrhizobium jicamae_B. The sequence goes on from NZ_JAFCJX010000002.1 coordinate 117,332, forward strand.
ATCGTTGCTGAAGCGCGCATAATCCGTGCTTGCGGCGAGCCGAACTTCCAGCTTCGGATACTTTGCGAGAAACTGCGCGAGCCGCGGTGCCAGCCATTGCGCGGCAAAGCTCGGCGCGGAATGAACGCGTACTAATTGCGGTCCGCGCGCGGCAACTTCCTCCAGTCCGCGGCGGAGCTGATCGAACGCCGCTCCCGTGTGACGCATCAGATTCTCGCCCGCCGGCGTGAGCCGCACGGAGCGCGCGCTGCGCTCGAACAGAACGGTCCGAAGCGTGCCTTCGAGCTTTCGGATCGCATGACTGACCGCACTCGGCGTCAGGTGAAGCTCATTCGCAGCATCGCGAAACGATCCGGTGCGGGCAGCGGCTTCAAAAGCGCGAATTGCGGAAATGGGGATGTTCGACAACATACCATAAGTGAACCAGATTCATCGATCCGTGACAACTGTGCGCTTGTCCATTGGGCTTCCCCGGGTCATTCCTGATCCGGCCAAGAAAGAACAATTACGGGAGGAATCGATGCTGCTCACCGGTAAGACGGCCATCATTTCGGGCGCGGCCTCGCCGCGCGGGATCGGGCTTGCCACGGCCCGGCGGTTTGCCGCCGAGGGGGCCCGGGTCGCGATCCTGGACATCGACGCTGGCGCGGCAGCCGAAGCTGCAGCGTCGCTGGGAAAAGCCCACATCGGACTCCGCTGCGACGTCGCCGACAAATCGTCTTGCGAACAGGCGGTCGCTCGCGCGCTCGAAGCGTTCGCAAGCGTGGATATACTCATCAACAATGCCGGCATCACCCAACCGGTCAAGCTCCTCGACATTTCGGCGGCCGATTGGGATCGCATCCAGGACGTCAATCTGAAAGGGGTTCTATTCCTCTCCCAGGCCGTGATCCCCCATATGCGCGGACGGAAATCCGGGTCGATTGCCTGCATGTCGTCGGTCTCGGCCCAGCGGGGCGGTGGAATCTTTGGCGGCCCACACTATTCGGCTGCCAAAGCCGGCGTGCTGGGTCTAGCCAAGGCCATGGCCCGTGAATTCGGTCCGGACGGCATCCGCGTCAATTGCGTCACGCCCGGACTGATCGGCACCGATATCACCGCCGGCAAGCTGACCGACGAGATGAGGGCGAAAATCCTGGAAGGTATTCCGCTTAATCGTCTCGGCACGGCAGAAGACGTCGCAGGCATCTACACCTTCCTGGCCTCGGATCTATCTGCCTACGTCACTGGCGCGGTGATCGACGTCAATGGCGGCATGCTCATCCACTGAGGCGAGACAAGGTCTAGATCAATGGAAACCTCTACCAAGACGCTGACTAATGCGCCGACCCTCGCGGATCGGGCCTACAACGTTCGCCGCAATGCACTGCGCATGGGCGAAGTCCAGGGCCAGGGCTATATCGCGCAGGCGCTTGATATCTCCGACGTTCTCGCTGTGGCTTACTTTCACGCGATGCGCTACCGGCCTGACGATCCGTCATGGGAGGGGCGTGACCGCTTCCTGCTCTCCAACGGGCACTACGCGATCGCACTCTACGCGGCCTTGATCGAGGCGGGGATCGTTCCCGAAGAAGAACTTGAAACCTACGGAAGCGATGAGAGCCGCTTGCCAATGTCGGGCATGGCCTCTTACACGCCCGGAATGGAAATGTCGGGCGGCTCGCTCGGACTTGGGCTCAGCATTGCGGTCGGCATGGGCCTGGGACTGAAGCGCAAGAAATCCGACGCGCGGGTATACACCTTGTTCTCCGACGGGGAGCTCGATGAGGGCTCGGTTTGGGAAGCCATCCAGTCGGCGGGCCACTACAAGCTCGACAATCTGATCGGCATCGTCGACGTCAACAATCAACAGGCGGACGGTCCTTCAACGCAGGTGATGGCGTTCGAGCCGCTGGTCGATAAGCTTCAGGCTTTCGGCTGGTTCGTGCAGCGCGTCGATGGCAACGATCTCGGAGCAGTCGTTGCCGCGTTCGACGCCGCCAAGTCTCATCCCGAGCCAAAGCCCCGGATGATCGTCGCCGACACGCTGATGGGCAAGGGTGTTCCCTTCCTGGAGCAGCGCGAGAAGAACCATTTCATCCGCGTCGAGCAGCACGAATGGCAGCTTGCGCTGGCTGCGCTGGAATCCGGGAGGCAGGCATGAAGACCGTCAGATCAGCATCCCAGGCGGGCAAGCCGCGCCTGACCACCTCGGCCATGATCGCTTCGATCGCGTCTGAGGGGCAGAAGACGAAACCGGCACCGTTTGGGCACGCGCTCGTCGAACTCGCGCGCAGCCGCCCCGATGTGGTCGGCATGACGGCCGACCTCGGTAAGTACACCGATCTGCACATCTTCGCGAAGGAATTTCCGGACCGCTATTACCAGATGGGCATGGCCGAGCAGCTTTTGTTCGGCGCGGCCTCCGGTCTTGCCGCTGAAGGCTTCATGCCGTTCGCAACCACCTACGCGGTGTTCGCTTCGCGCCGCGCCTACGACTTCATCCACCAGACCATCGCGGAGGAAGACCGCAATGTGAAGATCGTCTGTGCATTGCCCGGCCTGACGTCGGGCTATGGTCCGAGCCATCAGGCCGCGGAGGATATCGCCCTGTTCCGCGCGATGCCCAACATGACGGTCATCGATCCCTGCGATGCCTATGAAATCGAGCAGCTGGTGCCCGCGATCGCGGCGCATCAGGGGCCGGTCTACATGCGCCTGCTGCGGGGTCAGGTGCCGGTCGTGCTGGACGAATACGACTACAAGTTCGAGCTCGGCAAGGCCAAGCTGATCCGTGACGGGAAGGACGTCCTGATCATCTCATCCGGCATCATGACCATGCGCGCGCTCGAGGCCGTGCAGGCCCTAACAAACGACCACATCGAGGCGGCAGTGCTCCACGTTCCGACCATCAAGCCGCTCGACGCCGAGACGATCCTGCGTGAAGCCGGCAAATCAGGCCGCCTGGTCGTCGTGGCCGAAAACCACACGACGATCGGCGGTCTGGGCGAGGCGGTCGCCGCACTCCTAATGCGTTCAGGGGTCCATCCGCCTTTCCGCCAGATTGCATTGCCGGACGAATTTCTTGACGCCGGCGCACTCCCGACGCTGCACGACCGCTACGGCATTTCCGCCGCCGAGGTCGCAAGGCAGATCAAGCAGTGGCTTTAGCGCACCGGCACTAAGCGCCAGTCAGGCCAAATCAGAGTGAATAGTTCCACCCGCTGCATGTTGCGGCGGGCGAGCGATGGCTGTTGCCCGAATGCGGGCGGTCGAAGAGCCGGACAGCTGAAACCAGCGCAGGCTCATGCAGCCGGCACAACGTCAAATACAGGATCAGGAGGAAAACATGACTGCCTCGAAGCCCGGAGACATCAGCCGCCGTTCGCTTTTGCTCGCCGCAAGCGCCGTGCCTCTCTGCGGGATTCTGACCCGTCCCGCGTCTGCCGCCGAGTTCGTCTACAAGTTCGCCACCGGCCAGGATCCGACCCATCCGGTGAATATCCGCGCGCAGGAGGCGATCGACCGAATCCGCGAAGCAACCAGCGGCCGGCTGGAGATCCGGCTGTTTCCGGCGAATCAGCTCGGTTCCGACACCGAGCTCCTGACCCAGGTTCGCAGCGGCGGCGTCGAGTTCTTCAATCAATCGTCCTCGATCCTTGCCACCCTGGTGCCCAGCGCCGGCATCGTGAACACGGGCTTCGCGTTTGCCGACTACGACAGCGTATGGAAGGCAATGGACGGTGACCTCGGCACCTATATCCGGGCCCAGATTGCCAAGACGCCGATCATGGCGGTGTCGAAGGCCTGGGACAATGGCTTTCGCCAGGTGACCTCGTCAGGCCGCGAGATCCGCACCCCGGATGATCTGAAGAATTTCCAGATCCGCGTCCCGCCCGCGCCGCTGCTCACCTCGCTCTTCAAGGCGCTCGGCGCCGGGCCGACGCCGATCAACTTCAACGAGGTTTACTCCGCGCTGCAGACCAAGGTCGTCGACGGCCAGGAGAATCCGTTGCCAATCATCGCGACCGCGCGGCTCTATGAGGTGCAGAGCACGTGCAGCCTGACGGGGCACGTCTGGGACGGCTACTGGATCCTCGGTAACAAGCGCGCCTTCGAGCGCCTGCCCAAGGACGTGCAGGAGATCGTGACGCGCGAGCTCGATCGCTCCGCGGTCGATCAGCGCGCCGACATCGCAAAGCTCAGCCAGTCGCTGCGCAACGATCTCTCGGCCAAGGGTCTCAAATTCATTGACGTCGATCGCGCCGCCTTCCGCCAGGCCCTGTCCAAAACCAGCTTCTACGCCGACTGGAAAGCCAAGTTTGGCGAGGAGGCATGGTCGCAGCTCGAAAAAGCGGCGGGCCGGCTATCATGACTAGCGTGAGCCATCCGCCCCACGTCGATGCTGGTGTCGCGGCCAGCGCCCCGCAGGCAGGCCGGCGCAGTTGGGTGAAAACCGCGAACACGGTGCTTGGTCATGTCGTGGCGGTCCCGGCAGCACTGCTCGTGCTGGCGGAGATCGCTGTGCTGTCTGCCGGCATCGTGGGGCGATACGTCTTCCGCTCGCCGATCATCTGGTCCGACGAGCTTGCCGGCATTCTCTTCCTCTGGCTCGCCATGTTCGGTTCCGTGATCGCGTTCCAGCGCGGCGAACACATGCGGATGACGGCCATCGTCGGCGTTCTCAGTGCGGAAGTTCGCGCGTTCCTGGATGTCGTCGCGGCCGCAGCATCGCTGGCATTTCTTGCGCTCGTTGTCTGGCCGGCCTATGAATTTGCCGCGGACGAGGCGTTCGTCACGACGCCGGCGCTCGAGATCGTCAACAGCTGGCGCGCGGCGGCGCTACCGATCGGCATCGGCTTGATGCTGATCGCAGCAGTTCTCCGGCTGATCCGCATCGCGAGCCTGCGCAACCTGCTGGTTTCGGTTGCGATCGTCGCAGGCATCCTCGCGACGTTCGTTCTGCTCGCTCCTGTCTTGAAGCCGCTCGGAAATCTGAATCTTCTGATCTTCTTCGTATTCGTTGTCGGCGCAATGGTCTTTGCGGCCGTCCCGATCGCCTTCGCATTCGGTCTCGCCACCGTCGGCTATCTCGCTCTCACAACTACCACGCCCGACGTGGTTATGGTCGGACGAATGGACGAGGGCATGAGCCACCTGATCCTGCTCGCCGTGCCCCTTTTCGTCTTTCTCGGACTTCTGATCGAGATGACGGGCATGGCGCGGGCCATGGTCAGCTTCCTGGCGAGCCTCTTGGGCCACGTACGTGGCGGCCTGCACTATGTGCTGGTGGGAGCGATGTATCTGGTCTCGGGCATCTCGGGCTCCAAGGCGGCGGATATGGCGGCGGTCGCTCCGGTGTTGTTTCCCGAGATGCGACAGCGGGGGGCCAAACCTGGCGATCTCGTCGCGCTCCTGGCCGCAACCGGCGCGCAGACCGAGACGATTCCGCCCTCGCTAGTCCTGATCACGATCGGCTCGGTCACCGGCGTGTCGATTTCGGCGCTCTTCACTGGTGGGTTGCTCCCGGGCGTGGTGCTCGCGGTCATGCTCGCGGCCGTGGTGTGGTGGCGATACCGCCGCGAGGACCTGTCTCACGTCAAACGGGCTACCGCCCGGCAAATCGGGCGGGCCTTTGTCATCGCGATACCTGCTATCGCACTGCCGTTCGTGATCCGCACGGCGGTGGTCGAGGGCGTTGCGACGGCAACGGAAGTATCGACGATCGGCATCCTGTACTCGGTTTGCGCAGGTCTGTTCATCTACCGTCAGTTCGATTGGCGTCGCATCTATCCGATGCTGGTCGAGACAGCCTCGCTGTCAGGGGCGATTCTGCTTATCATCGGCGCGGCGACAGGCATGGCCTGGGCGCTGACCCAGTCGGGATTTTCTGCCTCTCTGGCCAAATTCATGACCAGCCTTCCCGGCGGGGTCCCTATCTTCCTGGCGGTCACAATCGTGACCTTCGTGATCCTGGGCAGCGTGCTGGAGGGGATTCCGGCCATCGTCCTGTTCGGCCCGCTGCTGTTCCCGATCGCGCGGCAGGTCGGGGTGCACGATGTCCACTACGCAATGGTGGTCGTCCTCGCCATGGGCATCGGACTGTTCGCGCCGCCATTCGGGGTCGGTTACTACGCGGCCTGTGCCATCAGCCGCATCAACCCGGATGAGGGTATGAAACCGATCGTGGGCTATATGATCGCGCTCCTGATCGGCACGCTGATCGTTGCCGCCGTGCCCTGGCTCTCGATCGGCTTCCTTTGATGTATTGGCGAGAAGCCTTAGGAGGTTCTGCCGCGTCGGCCCTGCCGCTTCTCACGGTGCGGCTTCTCTGCAGTCGTAACTCTCTGCCGCGCTCCTATTGCCCCCGACATAGTGTGGATAGTTGGGGTAACGGCACATCGGACGGGACGCCTTCAGAGCAAAGGGCGGCGTGGCTTCCTTCACCGTCTGGATCAGCGCGTCGGCCGGCGCGATGCCGTCGGCGGCCCAATGGTCGAGTGGGTCGAGCAAGTCGACCGTGGTTGGGATCGCGGTGCCGTCCGGTACGGTTGCACCATGGCCGGTGTGGGTCGAGCCAGGCGAAAGATAGAGGCGCGCCGAGGCGTCGACAGTGGCCTGACCGAGCTTGGCCACGACCGACTTGAAATAATCGATACCGGCGAGCGGGCTCTGCGCAAGGTCGGCCAGATTCTCGCGCATGATCAGCTTGCCGCCATGGGCGAAGAACGCCGACAAATCAGGATTCGTGGAATCGAGCAGCTTCGAGACCTCCTCGACGCGGGCACGAAACTTTTCGGGACGATAGCTTCGCACGTCGAACTTGTTATCTCGCGCAATTATGAAACGCACGGCATTCGCGCTGTAGATCCACTGTTGCGAGGCCGTAGCGACATCAACGGGGTCGGTCGGCGGCGCCGCACCGACAACCCACCGCTCCATGGTCGATCTTTCGGGGTCAGGTGTAGTCTCGTTGCCATAAAGCCACTGCGGATAAGCAGTGATGCCGTTCGCCATCGGAAACGGGAAGGGATGCGGCGCATGCACCGCCTCGATGGAAGCAATCTGCTGGTCCGACAGGCAGGTGTCACCCGTATCTGTTCCGCCGGAGCAGCGCAATGCGGCCAGATTCACCTTGGGTTGGCAGGCGAATGAGTTGCTGACGATGCCGTCGCGCAGGCCATCGAGTTCGTCGCAAGCCTCCATCACGAACTTCGCCAGCGTCTTGGTCTTCGCCGGATTGAGCCAGCCGCCCTCGAACTGCGGCAGGACGTTCGGGATGTAGGACTGGAACAGCATGGACAACTGCACTACCGGCACGACGCTGACGACGCCGTCATAATCGACCGGAAAGCGCTGGGCCATGGTGAGTCCTTCGCGGCCACCTTCCGAACCACCGAAGTAGTAGATCCTCGTCGGCCGCTTGCGATAGAGCAGTTCGCTCAGCACTACGGCGACGTCGCGCACCTTCTTGTATGATGCATAAGCATAGTTGGTTAGCATCTCGTCGTTGAGAGCGAACTTACCGATCGAGTCGCGAGGAAAGCTCGAAGCTTGATGGCCGGAATCGGTGCCGACCGTCGCATAGCCACGCGCAAGCGGTAGGAGATCGTCGGGCGCTGCATCGCGGAGGGGCGCCAGGCCGGTGATCAAGCTTCCATTGTAGCCGCCGCCGCCATATTGCAATAGCTTGCCGTTCCAGGCGGCCGGCAGATTGAGCTCGAAATTGATCAGCTGCGCCGTCGGATCAACCGGGGCGATGGTGCCGAGTACCTTGCAAAAGTCGGGCGACTTCGCCTGCGCTGCTGCCGGCACGAAGCTTACAGAGGCGACGCTGGCGTTCCCGCTGGGAAGACCGATCAATGTGGCTGGAATGGTGCGATCGGCGAGTCCTATGCAGCCGTCCTGAAATGCCTCGCCGGCCACCGAAGGTTCGCCGGTCAGCAGCACAAGGAGCGGGCCAAGCGCCAGCCTGAAAGCAGCGGCCGATCGGAGCCGCCTTGCGCGAGCAGGGTGGCCGTTGCTTCTGCATATCATGAGTTCACTTCCTAGCGGTTTTTCTGTTTCGTGAAGCCGGACGCACTCGAAAATCTCCCGCGAAGATGCCAACCTGTCAAATGTCTGAGATGGGCTCAAAATGGTGTTTTTGTCGGACCGCTCAAAGCGTGGCGGTAATGGCGAATTGAATTCTTGAGGCCGCTGCGTCGAGCAGTACTCTGTGGATTGCGCCTAATGCCGTCGATCCACCACACGACTTGGCGTACAAAGCCGTTCGGAGGCACTTGCGCTGCGGGAGCCCTCCCTTAGGCGAACCTTGGCAAATGCAATGGCAGCCCATCGCAAGACATGTCGATCTCCTCGACCTGGCCCTTGCCGACCTCAGTGACGCGTAGCTTCCTGCCTTCGAGCGCAAAGGCACAGTTCGTAGGCTGCGGTCCGTCCAGGATCAGGCGATCGACAACCTCACCCCGCCGGTTTAGCACCGTAACGTTCTTCTGGTTGTAGACCGTGCAATAGAGCCGGCAGTCGGTTCCGAAGGCCATCCCGTCCGGCCCTTTGAAGTCCGGATTGGAATCCGGCTGCAGCACGTTGCCGAAGACGACGCGTTTCGGCACTGTCTCGCCAAGCACGTCATATCGGTAGATCTCGCCGGTAAACGATGCGTTGGCGTAGAGGTGGTTGTCAGGACCGAAGGCAATGCCGTTGGTGAAGCGTATTTTGCGATCGAGCACCCGGAGCACCTTCATGGCTGCCGGATCGATCTCGTACACACGGCCGTCCCAGTCGAGATCCATATAACCATGGACGAAGGCCTGACCGTTGATGAAATCCTCGGCGGCCATTCCGGAGTCGGTCATGTAGAGCAGTCCGTTCGGACCAAAGCAGAGGTCGTTCGGAAACAGAAAGCGATCCGCGCCTTCGCCCTGCATGCGCCGGATCTCGTTGCCGCTTTCGTCAATGCAAATCAGCGCCCGGAGGCCCGCTTCCGCGATCCAGATGCGGCCGTGGCCGTCGGTCGTCAGTCCATTCGGACGGCCACCCGTGGTTCGGATGAGGCGGCGATTGCCGCGAGGATCGAGCCGCGTGACGCAAAGGGTCGACGCGGACATCTCCGTGACATACATCGAGCCGTCGGGCAAGCACACCGGACCCTCCGGCGCGCCAATTCCGGTTGCAAACAGTCTCGACGCCATTCATCCCTCCTGTTCTCGAATCTTGCTCTCGTTATGCGATGACCAGGCCGCTGGCCGGATCAATCAACACCACGCGATTGAGGTCGATGGCGAGATCGATCCGCTCGCCATGGCTGCTGACGTCGTGCGCCTGCAGCTCGGCAACGGCATCGACGCCGCCGATCCTGATGGTGGTGAAGGTGCGTGTCCCCGTTGGCTGAATGAGATCGGCAGTGGCCGAATAGGAGACCACGCCATCGCGCAACGGCCCGCCGGCCCGACTGAAGTGCTGGGGCCGAATGCCGACGAGAATGTCTCGCCCATCCATACTGGCCAGAGGCCTCGCCTTCGCGCTCGGAAGCGTCAGTTCACCGCCGGACTGAAACACCACGGCTGCCTCGGGACCGTTTGTCTTGAGGGTTGCCGGGATGAGGTTGATCGAGGGAGAGCCGAGAAAGCCGGCGACGAACCCTGTGCGCGGCTGCTCGAAGAGCTCGAGCGGAGCGCCCTGCTGCTCGATTTTTCCGTCACGCAGCAGCACGATGCGGTCGGCCAGCGTCATCGCCTCGACCTGGTCATGGGTAACGTAGATCATGGTCGTCGTGATCTCGTGATGCAGGCGTTTGATCTCGGTGCGCATCTCGTCGCGCAACTGAGCGTCGAGATTCGAGAGCGGTTCGTCGAACAGGAACAGGTCGGCCTTGCGGACGATGGCGCGGCCGATGGCGACGCGCTGACGCTGTCCACCGGAGAGCTGCCGCGGATAGCGCTGCAGAAAATTGCCGATGCCGAGCATCTCGGCGGCTTCACTAACCCGCTTCCTGATCTCGATCTCGGGAGTCTTGCGGGCGCGCAGACCGAAGGCGATGTTCTCGCTGACGGTCAGATAGGGGTAGAGCGCATAGTTCTGAAACACCATCGCGATATTGCGCTCGCGCGGGCGCAGATCGTTGACCACCGCGCCTCCGATGGTGATCGCCCCACCATCCGGATCCTCGAGGCCGGCGATGGTTCGCAAGAGAGTGCTCTTGCCGCAGCCGGACGGCCCCACCAGCACAGCGAATTCGCCATCGGCGATGGTGAGATCAATCCCCCGGACCGCATGCACGTTGCCGTAATATTTGTGTACTCCGGACAGCTTGACGTCAGCCACTCCGCTCTCCCTAACCCTTGACTGCGCCCAGCGAGACGCCGCGCACGAGATAGCGCTGCATCACCGAGACTGCGACGAAGATCGGCAACGTCCCCAGGACCGACATCGCCGCGATCTTTGCCCAGAAATTCGATTGGCCGCCGAAATAGTGCGTCAGCATGACCGGAAAGGTGATGACCTCGGTGCGCGTGAGCACGAGCGCGAACAGAAAGTCGTTCCAGGCGAACACGAAGGTGAAGACCGACGTCGCCATCAGGCCGGGGCGAACCATCGGGAAAACGACCTTCCAGATCACCTCCCATCGATTGAGGCCATCAACCAGCGCGCTCTCCTCGAGCTCCAGCGGAACGTCGACGATGTAGCCGCGCATCATCCAGATCACGTAGGGGAGATTGAATGCGGTGTAGAGGAGGATCAGCCCGAAATAGCCGTCGACGAGGCCGAAATACACGTAGATCAGGAAGATCGGGAAGACGACAGCGATCGGCGGGATCATGCGCTGGGAGATGATCCACATCGCGAGGTTCTCGCCGCCGGTGCCGAACCTGGCGAGGCTGTAGGCGCAGAGCGTCCCGAGAACGATTGCGACGCCGGAGCTGACGCCGGCGACAATCACGCTGTTCAGGATCGCCAGGACGTCGCCATCCCTGAACAGGACATAATAGTTCGAGAATTGGATCTGCCCGGGAATCCACAACGGCGGAACGTGATAGATCTCGTCCGGTGTCTTGAACGAAATCATGAACAACCAATAGACCGGAAACAGGAACAGCAGAGTCACGATGCCGGCGCCGAGATAGCGGACGGCAAGAATGCGGGCTTTTCTGGCCGGAAGCCTGCCGATCCTCATCGCGCGAGCTCCATGCGCTTAAGGACCAGGGTCGTGATCAGCGTCAGCAGCGCAATCACCAGGAAAGAAATCGCGGCCGTGTAGCTGGTCTCGAATTGCGAGAAGCCCTGCACATAGGTGTAGAGCGAGATGGTCTCGGTCATCGAGCCCGGCCCGCCTTCGGTGAGGGCCCAGATAATGTCGAAGATGCGGACGAGATCGAGGCCGCGGATCAGGCAGGCGACGGCGATCACCGGCGCGATCGCCGGCAGAACGATCGCGCGAAGCACGCGCAGGTACGACGCCCCATCGATCTCCGCGGCCTCGAGCTGCGACTGGTCCACATTCGACAGCGCGGCGAGCAGCAGCAGGAACATAAACGGCGACCACTGCCAGACCTCGCAGATGATGATCGCCGGATAGACGTAGGAGGGATTGACGGTCCAAAGGATCCGCACCGGCTCACCGGCGAAGAAACTCAGAATCTGGCCAATCGGGCCGAAGCGGACGTCGAACATCAGACGCCAGGTCGCGCCCGCGACGATCGGCGAGATCACCGTCGGGAGCACCAGCAGCGCGACGAAGATCTGCCGACCTGGCATGCGATCGATGAAGAGCTGCGCCATTAGGAAGCCGACCAGCAGCTCCAAGGGGAGGGCGATCGCGGTGATGATGGTGGTGTGACCGAGCGAAGCCCAGAGGCGGGTATCCCTGAACAGCTCCGCATAGTTCAAGAGGCCAACGAAGGAGGTGTCGTTCTCGGTCATCGTGATGCGCTGGAAGCTCACGATCAGCGAGTAGATCAGAGGAAACAGGCCGACCAGGAGAAGGATCAGAATAGCCGGGGCGACGATGAGATAAGGCAGGCGATCCTCGAGCATGCGCCCGAAGCGGCTGGGGCGGCGTTGCTCGGCAGCTTTGAAACTTGCGGAAAGCGTCATCATCAGTCCGGGAAGCAGCTGCACGGGAGGGCGATGCCTCCCGCGCGGCGTCCAAAAGCAACTATTGCGGGTAGGCGCCGGGCTTTGCGGCCCAGACCTTGTAGACGGCTTTCTGGTTCTCGATGCCGACCTTCTCGGTGATCGCGTCGAATTGTTGCGCCATGCGATCGAGAATGGCCTTGGGATCTTCGCCGGCCCACAGGCTCGAAATCGCCTTGGTCATCGCCTCGTCGTACTTGTCCTGCTGCAGCAGCGAGAGATCGAGCAGGCCCTTCTCGCCGGATGTCTTGATCGTATCGAGATAGGCTGGAGCGTCAGGCCAGAGCGCGCGGTATTTCTCGCTCGCGTAGTGCGAGAGGCGGAACGGATCGCGCAGCGTATAGGGAAGCTGGACGCGCTCGAGGCTGGTCTTCTTGCTGTTCAGCCACTGGATGAAGAGATACGCAGCCTCCTTGTTCTTGCTGGTGGCCGAAACCGACAAGTCGAAGCCGACGCCGAGCTCGGGACGACCGAGAGGCGTGAGCGCGTAGCCGACCTTGCCGGCGACCTGCGATTTCGGCACCCACTTCAAAGCTTCCTCGCCCGAGCCATAGCCCGCGGCCCATCGGCCGTAGGGCGGCCAGGAGATCGTCATGGCGGTCGTGCCCTGAAGGAACGCAGCGAGATTGTCGACGAAATTCCACTGCTCGACGCCCGGAGGCATGAACTTGTTTTCCGCCAGCATCTGCTTGAACACCTTGAGGCCGACCTCGCCATTCACCGCGGCCTTCATGGTGTCGGCATTGAAGAACTTGCCGCCCTCCATGCGGAAGCGCTCCTGGAACATGTATTGCGGATAGGGCGCGGTGCGGAAGAATCCGGCGCCGTAGACCTTCGGCGCCATCTTGTCGGTGATGAACTGGCCGATCTCGTCGAACTGTTTCCAGTCCGTTGGCGGCGCAAGCTCGTAGCCGAACTTGGCCTTGAACGCGTCCTTCATCTTCGGATCGTCGAAGATGTCCTTCCGGTAATAGAGCAACATCACGTCGCCATCGTCCGGGAAGCCATAGATCTTCCCGTCATACTGCATCTGGTTGTCACGGTAGGCGGCCGCGACGTCCTGCAACTCGTCGCGATAACCGAACTTGTCGACATACTTGTCGAGAGGTTCGAGCGCGCCTGCGCGCGCCAAGTCAGGCATCCAGGACGGAATAACGTTCAGTGCGTCATAGGCGCCGGCGCCGGATTTAAAATCCTGCATGATCTTGGTGAACATCTGGTCGGTCGGCACCTCGACCACCTTCACCTTGATGCCGGTGAGCTTCTCCCATTGCGGGCCCGAATAGTTCAACGGATCGAGCGATTGGAGGCCGGCTTCCCAGACGATGCTGATGGTCGTGCCCGCGTACTTCTTCGCGGCTTCGACCGCGGTGTCGGCCGCATCCTTGTCGGCGGCCTGCGCCGCGGCAGTAGTCAGCGCAAGGAGCGCGGCCGCGCCGGCAACTCTTCTGAAGTTCATCCCTTCCTCCTCCTCTTTCAAGCGTTCGAAGACCACAAGTCAGCTTTGGAGCGCTCGTCCCGTAATTCTTCGCCACTCACTCAGCGTGGACGGCCAGGGGTCGTACCAGCACGGACGGGCGGCCGAACAAATCGATCGAATCTATTTGAGGGTTGCCGCGCAGACGCGTCGCCAAGTCGAAGGCCGTCCTGCCAGAAATTCGTTGCGCGATTTGGCTTCGTTGAAGCGCACATCCTCCCCAAAACGCTCAAGAGCTCTCATTTTGGTGATAATCTTCGTTGTGCGGGAACTGCTCGACAAATGAGAAGTTTGCAAGCATCGGTGAGCTGTGTTCACCTGTGCGTCGCTGCCTTTCAGGTCTGGTCCACTCCGCTACCGCAATCTTTCTCGCGCGGCCGATGCAGCTCAGAGGTGTTGGGCGTCTACCCATCTCGGGCATACAAACTAGATTCGGCCATCGCTTCAGTGCAGGGGGCGCTCACTCTCACCGGAGATGAAAAGCACCCACCCGATTGGCAGTTCGACGTTCAACCCTCCACCTCAGTCCGGATAGAGCCCACCCGCCGCTCGGAACGCCTTCAAGAGCGCTTCGGACCACATCGCCATGGCCTTGGCCTTCTCCGGGATGCGCTGCGCCTGGAAATATCAGCGCTTTCCGATGCTCCCGACGCGGTCGAGCTCGTCTCTGCGATCGTCTGGGATCTCGTGGCCGATCACCAGCGATGCCGTGCCCGGCGGCAGGTCCGTGTGGTCGAGGATATGAAGTCGCCGAGTGTGGAACGAATGATGTGCATGGAAATGGCGGGATACCGCGCAGAACATCCCGATGGTTGCCCTGGCGAAGGCCTCTCATGCTGTGCAGGTGATTTGCGAGTGCGGATCCCGAGACGGGACTGTCGCCATTGCTCATCACCCGGGAGGCGAACACTCCTTGCTCGCGCGCTTGATCTTATTCTTCTTACGTTCTTTCGCCGCCTTTTTCCAGTCACGCATGCAGCAGTCGATGATATGGAGGCACAACGGCGGCATTGGCAGCGTGAACTCGTTCTGCGCCTTAATGACGTCGGCCTGCCAGGTGGCGAGCCCCCAGCCAGCTTCGCCGTTCGGATCCCGATAATGCACGTCATCGAGCGCGATCCACGTGGCCGAGCCGCCGCGGTGCCCCGTCAATGCCTTCCAACACAAGCCCCAGCGCCTAGAAGGAGACACGCGCGTTCCCGGCACGAGAGGCGCAGAAGCGCTGGTGTTGCCAAGGTCGTCAACGTGATGTCGTTCGTCGTCGACGACGGCCTTTCGGAAGCGGCCAAAGGAGTTGCCGCCGGGATCTGCGCCCACATGCAGGAATTGGTAGACCTGCATGATGTTTCGATGTCGGGCCGCCTTGGTATCGAGGACGATCTTTTGCAGGATCTCAGCGACAAGGGTGCGCATCCTTCCTTTGGCACGCGCGACCGCAAACTTCGCGGGCCCGACCGGGGCGCAAGCCGCCTGGGATGTGACGATCGGCTTTGTCGCCGTCGTCCCGCGGACTGCAGCTCAAAGAGCTGTATTATATCCCGCGGGGGGGCAGGTTTGCCTAGGGCCAGTTCGCGGCTTGCAGCACTGTTAGAGCAGCATTGCGGCTGCTAGTGGTGGTTCGGAGTCATCCAATCAATTTCTGAAATGCGGCCAGATCCTCAGGAAGCAGGCAGACGCATTGCGCCGGCGAGTTGGACTGAACCTCTCCGTTCACACGTTCCCGGCGACAAGAACACTCTGTCGTTCACCATCTTCCCGAATACCGATCCAGCGCGGTGAATTCCTGCCGCTCGATGTCGATGTCGCGCTGATAGATCTCGGCTCTGAGGAAGCGTAGCTCTGCCTCCAAGTCCTCCTCGTCGATGTCCAGGTACCAGGACTTCGGACGGCCGTCGGCACCGTCGCTCCAACGGTAATTGCGGCGTTTCAGGATGTCCTTTAGCTGGAAGGGGGACTGCAACGCCCAGATCCGCACGGTCTTGCGACGCGCCTGCTCGAGCAGAACGGACAACACCGTGGCGGACGCGCGCGGCAAGGTTTGGCTGAGCAACGCCACGAGTGCGTCGCAGTCGTCGGTCGCCCGATGGGCGTCGTAGAACAGGCCGCATCGCGCCAGAAGGTGCTCGAGCTTCGCTCCGGAGAAGCCGTGCTCCTTCCAGGGGAGGCCGGTTGCGGTGCAGGCCCAAGGCTTGTGCACGAAAATCGGCCAGAACCGTTCGGCAATTCTCCGGTCGAACGAAGCGTTGTGCGCAGCAATTATTTGAGCGTTTTCGACGAATCGAACGACCGCCTCTGCGTCGATAATTTTGCCATCCACCATGGCGTCGGTGATGCCGGTCAGCTCGACGATCTCCGGAGCGATCGGGTGGGAGGGTTGCTGGAATGCCTGGAAGACATCGACGACGCCGAGAACGCGGTCGTCGGCCGAATAGGCGAATTTGACCATGGCGAGTTCGATGACCTCGTCGCGCGCGACGTCGAGACCGGTCGTTTCGACGTCGATGGCGATGCCGATCCTCACGCAACCGTCTGGCCGCAGGTTCGCGGGATACGGCACGAGGCGGCGCAGCACCCTGTAGCGGCCCGTCGCTTCGAGCTGCTTCGCCAGTTCTTCGTTCATACCGGTCGGTATCGTCTCTTCTTTTCGGTTGTACATCGTCTGGTTACCGGATCGCGGGATCGGAGACCGTGGCGTCGCCGTCCTGGATTGACGACGCGGAGGTCCGCGGGAGGACGCTTGCCACGAAAGCGGACTCAAGCGGGTGCCTTGCGACGATGGCATCGATCTCGCCGCGATCGAGATAGCCCGCGGAAAAAAGCGCCTGAGCCAGTGCGTCCAGCGAACGCCGATTGCGTTCGAGGAGGGCGAGCGTTTTTGCGTAAGCTCTCTTCAGGGTCTCGTTGGTAGCCGATCGGAGAGGCTCCGTCATGAGCAGATAACCGTCGTTGAGATCGTCTTCGGCGAGCGTCACGAGGCCAAGGCATCCGAAGCCATATGACGTTTCCATCCGCAACGCGAGGTTGGTCGCTCTGGCAAGATCGCTCCGAGCGGAAGGCCCGCCGGAGCCGGTCGTCGTTTCGGCGAACTTCAACTGCTCGGCCGCGCGGCCGGCGAGGATAGTCGCGAGCAGATCCTCGAGGTGCGCCCGGGTCGGCACCTGCGGCTTGGCCGCCGACGTCTCGGCGTAGCCGCCGTTGCCGTCGATCGAGAGCGATTTCGGCATGCCGATCCCCAGGGCCATATGTGCGATGGCATGGCCGCTCTCGTGATAGGCAACGCGCCAGCGTAGATCGTCGGGCCAGTCGGGCTCTCCGTCCCGAACCGCATCGACGAGGTCCTTTACGGTCAAAGCTCGCTTATCCTTGCGCGCCGCCTCCCGGGCGATGCGAACCCACTTCTCCACGTCGGCGCCGGTGCGTCCACGCGCGGCAAGGGCGGCTTCACGCAGGTCTGCGCCGGCGCAGTCCGATCCGAGATGCGTGCGGAAGATGCCGACCAGACCCGGCATATCCGGCAATCCGATCTCGATGTGATGGTCGAGCCTTCCTGCGCGGACCAACGCGGGGTCCAGACGCGCCGGATCGTTGCAGGAGGCGATCAAGAAGACGCCTTCCGTCTGTTCGAACCCATCGATCATTTCCAGGACGGTGTTCACGATCGCCGTCCACCACGCATCGTGGTCACGACCTCCGCGTGCGGGTATTGAGTTGCACTCGTCAAGATAGATGATGCACGGCTTACGCCGCGCGGCCTCGAAGAAGGTCTCGCGGATCGCGGCGGTGACGTCGCCGAGGTGCCCGGTCTTATGTGCCTGCCAGGCGGCATAGGACGTCGCTATGAAGCTCACGTTCCCGGAAAGCTCCCGGCACAGCGCGCGGGCCAGCGAAGTCTTGCCAGTGCCGGGCGGCCCGCTGAGCAGCAGCCCACGGGGGCATTGGTGCCAAGGCCTCGTCCCGGCGAGATACTCGCGCATCGTCTCCGCCACCTGCATGCAATAGACCTTCGCCTGTCCGAGCCCGGAAAGCTCGGACAACCGCGGACCGGCGTCGATCGGGATCTCGACGAGACGCTGCAGGCGAGCCAGCGAGCGTTCCGCGGACAAGTCCTCCCGCACCGCGATCGCGAGGTCGTTGACGCCGATGCGCCGGCTCGTGGACTCGTCGATCGAGGCTGGCCGATTGCCGGTCACGGCCTCGATGACGCCGGCCACCACGTCGGCGTCGATAGGGGGAACGACGATGCGGTGTTCGGCGATCCGCAGCAGCGCACGAGGCAGCCGATCGCCGGGCCGCGCGATCCCGATCACCGCGCATCGCAGCCTCATCGCGGCCGCGACCGCCTCGTCGTCCTGCGTGGTGACCTTCGATTTGCCGCTATCTGTGAACACGACGACGGAGCTGGTCGCCGGCGAGGAGCGAAAGCGGTCGGCTAGATCGTCGCCGTCGATGAGGGTCGCATCGCTCGCCAACAGCATGCGCAGCATGCTCCTGATCGGCTTCACCAGATCCGGATCGGCCACCTGAATGATGGCGACCATATCGGGCGCCGTCAGCTTGGCGAGGATGTCACGCGAGTTTTCGAACGCACGCCCGAGCAGGATGGCCGACGCCGCTGCATCGGGGGATGGAGGGCGCGATTTCGTGCGGCGACGGGCGTGGTCGCGGTCTTCGTCGGGCAATTGACTTTCGTCGTCCTCGACCGCCGGGAGTTCGCCGGCGAGCCGGGAGAAACCGGCACCGTTGCGCAGTTGATCGAGAAAGGTCTCGGCGAGGGGACGAGAGGAAGCGGCGAGGGATTGCAGGCTCATGCCGGATCCTCGCACGTGCCGGAATTGGCCTTGTTGCTGGGCGCATCGGCCGCGAGCCAGGCGTCTTCGTCGAGGTGCTCGCCCGAGAGCAACTTGGCAGCGAAGGCTCCGCTCCTGCACCGGAATCCGAGTTGCAGCGTCATCTTGTCCTTGGCGCCCGGGACTGCGCCGACCCATTTCTCGGCCTCCATCAGCTCGCGCCGCCTCCGATGATCGTCCGAGAGACCGCCCCGCGTCCGCCGCGCGTAGTCGGCGCCCGGCAACACGTAGAAGCTGCCATTCCACCGGTAGGCGTCCGCCTTCAGTTCACGATGCGAGAGGCGGAAGCGATCGCCTTCGCGCGGTACGGCGATGGCTTCCGTCTCGCTCATCACCACCATCTCGTCGAGGTCCGCGGTCACCGACAGCCTGTGCCGGATGGTCGTAGGAGTGCGCCGGGCATCGTCGATGCAGGTGAAGCCGGCCGCGTGCAGCAGCATCTCCGCATGGCCAACGAGCTGCTCTGCCTCGGCGCGTACACGAAGGCCGCCTCCATAGGGCCTTGCCGAGTTGAGGAGCTTGATATTCAGGTCGGTGCAGATTTGGATGAAGCGGGCTTCGATGTACGACGCCATGACCTTGTCGAGCGTCCCCCCGTCGGCGGTCAGGATGTAGATCTGCGTCGTGCCCTTGATCTCCGGGGGAAGCCTGTCGCCCCACCTGCGCTCCTTGTCGCTGTGGCCGAAATACGGCGGCTGGTTGGAACCCGGCGCAGGGTCAGCGATCGCGTAGACGACGTAGGCGGCCGGATCCAGGAACGCGCGGAGGCGGCCGGCGTCGGTATAGGGGCCGGCGAACAGCGACAGCCGCGACCCCCAGGACTCGATTCGACGCAGGCCAGCGGGGGGGCCGTCCAGATAGATCGTCGTGGCGGCGAACGGACGCTCGAGAGCGTAGGGCGCAGGATCGTTTCGCCCGGAGACGGCGATCTCGTTGGGGAAAGAAGACTGTACGGGCGGTTTCACCGGATCGGCCTCGTCTTGCTGGAGTGGATGTTCGTCATTGATAGATGTCACTTAAGTGACACGTGACACATATGGCTATGTGCCACATAAGTGTCAAGTGACACATAAGGGACATTTGCTTCCGCGCTCGCTCATTAGCCTTCAGCCGGTGTATGGTTAACTCGCAATTCGATTCGGAGCGGGCCGTGGCCGACAAGATTCCCTCCGGGCGCATGATAAGAGCCGCCCGTGGGCTATTGGGGATGGAGCAGAGGGATCTGGCCAGCGAGGCCGGCGTCGACCGGCGCACGATCGCGCGGCTCGAGGCCGAAACCGACCCTCCGAGCAATCCTTTGCGGATCTGGACTTATGAGCAGGTGCGCGACGTTCTGAAGAAGCGCGGCATCATGTTCCTGCATCCGAACAAGTCCCACGGCGAAGGCGTGGCGCTGAAGAACTGAATTTCTGCCGATTAGGCCGGTGGTTGAGCCTGTTTCTTGGCCTTGCCCTCTCGCATGGTTTCGCGCCAGTCCAGCTTGATGACCTGTCGGACGTTCCGGACCTCAGCGGGATCGGCCGTCGGCACCACCCTCTTGCAGGAAGCCGCATTGGCGCGGGCGTAATGAGTGCTCGCCGTCTCGTCGCTTACGTGCCCGGAAAGCGCTGCGATGATGGCCAGGGCCTCCAGCCGTTCGGCTGGGCTTTGACCTTTTCGAACGTAGAAGGCCTTCCAGGCGGCGATGGCGACGTGGCGGGCCGAGTACAAGGTCGGCCACTCGTTGCGGCGGGGCCACAGCGCTCGCGTGATCTCCCAAAGGGCGTGACCGATCGTGTTAAGACGGCGATCGTAGCCGACGTCCCGGGCGATCTCGATCCAGGCGAGGATGTCCTGCACGACTTCGGGCTCCAACTCTTCCCAATACAAGGTCCGGACCGGTCCGTGGGCGCGGCCGTTCGTGGCCTTGGCGTTCTCGACGACGAGCATCCATCGATAGCCGTCGCGGGTGGACTTGCCGAAGCGAGCGCGAGGCCATTCGCAGGGGCGCAGGCCCGTTGTCACCCCTGCCTTGAAGTATAGGACCAGGTCGATCGCGCCCTCCGTCTGCTTGGCCAACGCTGCGTGTCTGATCCGCATCAGGTCCTTCTCGGTCGGCGACTTGTCCTTGGTGCGCGACGTCACCGGCTTCTTCTCCTTCTCGGGAGCCGGCTTCTCATGCTTGAGCCGCTCGATCTCGGTCTTGATTTCCTTGGCGACGGTCTCGCCGACGAGAATGGCTCTGTTCTCCAGCGTGCTGACGACGGCGCTGCGGACGACGCGCCACGAGTTTGCGAGATAATCGCCCTTCTTGCTGATGACGAAATCGACGAGCATGGTCGGCGTCAGGTCGATGGTGTCCGCCCGCTGTCCCGTCGCCTTCGCGAGTTCGCGTTGCGCCGCCGCCGCGAGCTGCCGGCAGCGACGCGCGTAGGCCTTCTTGGTGCCGGGAGATTGTGTCGGCGAGGAAGAGTCTTTCGGCTTCGACATGTTCACCTACCAGTGCAGCCGGTCGCGCACGGCGGCGGCATGACGACGGAGCGCGCCGAGGCGCAGAAGAAGGGGAGCGAGCCCGAGGCGATGCTCGAGCTCGCCGAGGAAGATCAGCGCGTAGAGGCGGCGCCGCGGAAGCAGGCAGGTCACCGCGGCGTGCGGAGGCCGGCGATGGAGGCGGTAGTGCTTCCTGATTCGAGCTTCGGCCCGGCGCTGCAGCGCCGGCGCCTGGGATTCGATCGCGGCCAGACGCTGCAGAAATCTAGCTCGTCGGGTCCGCATCCGTGCCCGCCAGAACCTGCAGCATCTCGCTCTCGGCCTTCATCCAGAACGCCGCCACGTGCGCCTGGAAGGCGCGCACCAGGCAGCGGTTCTCGCTTCCGAACCGCCGCCTCAGCGCGGCCGGCTCCATGTTGATGACCTCGTGCATGGTCAGGCCCGCAGCCTGACAGGCCTGCCAGCTCTCGCCGGCGACCGCCGGCACCTTGATGACAGGCAGGTCTTTCGCCGCTTTCATGAGATCCCTGAAGACGCGCTTCTCTTCGGTTCCGTCCACGAAGCCGAAGGCGCCGTTACGGCGGTTGAGCGCCAGCGCGATGTGGAGGCCGGGCGCGATGTCCTGGGTCAATTCGATCAGTTCGCGCGCCTGAGCCATCCGGTCGGTCAGGGCCGTCGTGGTCACCACGCTGAGACCCTGCATGCCCAGATCCGAGAGCTGAGCATCGAACTGCGTCGCCGCGTAGATCTGGGCACGCAACTGGGAAAGGCCGCCGCCCCAGTCCAGAACGATCACCTGACGTGCCTCGTCGAGAGCTGCCTGCTCCATGATCTCGAAAACCGGCCGAAGCACGGCTGCCTCCGCACCTGCGAGCCTTGCAGCCGCTGCGAAATTCTCCGTGTCGATGTGGACGACGTCGCCCGACTGTCGCGACCGGGCCGCCTTGGATTCGATGCGGATGAACCTGATCGGGATGCCGAACTGGGCGAGCAGCTGCTTCGTGAAATCCGCCAGCGTCGACTTGCCGACGTGGGAGGCGACCGAGACGAACTCGATGAAGCGATACGCGGGTACGAACTCGGTGACGGCGGTCGATGTCTTTGGGGCGTCGAGAGTGATTGTGTCGGGCATTTAGTCCTCCATGGCGCGAGCGAGAAAGTCGATCTGCCGATCTCGGTGGTCGGAGCGGCGGACTGCGGGCGGCTCGGGGCCCGAAGAGGAGACCTGCGTGCCAACTACCAGGTCGGCGTCGCTCGGCATGACGGCCCGCGGCGGCGCGGTTTGGCTTGCGGCGACGAGGTCGGGCTCGGGATCACCGTCATCGTCGTGCCGGCCCCGGAGTTTCGAAATGGGAGATCGACCGAGGGCGCGAACGGGAGGCGGCGTTCGGGTGCGGGGCGGTGAGGAGCGAGAGTTGCCCTTGCCCTTGGACTTGGGCTTGACGCCGGCCCGGCTGATTGCCGACGACAGCGTGGCCGCGGTCAGTGATGCGCCGCCCGGCCCCGTAATGCCGCAAAGGCGGAGGACCTCGACCAGGTCGGCGTGGGTGGCGTGGTAGTCGCGCCGAAGCCGAACCAGCAGCACCAAATGATCGTCGACGATCTGCTGGGTCTGAGCGCGGCCGAACGGACCGCGGCCGATTTCTCGGATCTCATCGAGTTCCTGCCGGATGTCCGGGGGCAGGGCGTCGAGGCATTCCCGAAGCTCCGGCTCGGTCATGATCCCACCTCGCCGAAACGGTCCGTCGGCCCGTGCACGACAGGGCGGCGCAGGCGCGGGCCCCCTTGATTCGCATTTGCACGCAATCTGCACGCAGCGCCGTCCATCGCCGCGGATTTCGGAAAACCGTGGGGGTGTGCAGTCGTGTTAAGTCGTTGAAAGTGCGTGCAGTGGTGGAAGAGCCGGTGCGTTCGGGACGCAGGGGTCGCAGGTTCGAATCCTGCCACTCCGACCAAATTTCATTGAGGTTTTTCGTCGGATTTCGACCCTCGGTCAAGTTGACCACCGTTTCGGCCACTGAAACGTGCTGGGCCCTTTTGACTGATCGCGGACGATTTTGAGAGAAAGCTTATCAGTCTGCCGTGGGGAACCAATCGCTGGAAGTTTTCGAGGGTTAAACATACGCGCCGACTCGACATCCCTCGGCCCAATCGCCTGTTTCTGACTTTGCTCTTGTTGCCTCAGTTCAGCTTGGGCTAGTTCGCCTCGCTCCATGATGGAGCTTCTACCAGGCCTTGTGATTGGTCGGCTGACCTGAAACACCAGCTTGGTTCTTTTTGCAGAGCCGTTGTGCGCCGTTTGAGTCTGGCGGTCGCCGGCTGCTCACCGTTCAGTATCACTGATCGTGGGTTCGACTCCCGCTCTCTCCGTGCGCAAAACTGCGATTTCATGCGTTCCTGTGCGCTTGAATTAGCCTTGTACCGAATACTTGTTCGGTTTGAGGGATGCTGCCAGTCAAAAGAATCCAGCCGCCCGGTACGCGAGATGCCGCGGCGCTCGCGTGCGGGGCAAAGAAGGCTTCGCTGGCTTCGTTCTCCATCCGGCCAGAAGCCGAGGACGGGCATCTATGCACTCTCGCGCATTGTGATCTGAATGGGCAGAATGAGGTTGCGCGGCTCCCTCGCGCTGGTTCGATCCGCGAGCGCGTCAAGCACCGCTTGTGCGGTACGTTGACCGATCGCATGTGCATCGATGCTCACCGTCGTGATGCCGGGATGTGACACGCGCGCCACCTCGAAGTCGCCGAACCCTGCGACCGCAAGGGTTTCCGGGACAGAAATCGCCCTGGACCGGCACGCCATGATCACGCCGAAGGCGAGCGGGTCGGACACGCAGATGATCAAGTCGCTGTCCGGCCATTCTGACAGCACCAGGTCCAATCCGGCCGCGCCGTCCGACATGGTCGCTGGCGGCCGTATGATGTTCGAGAGCCGCGGCTCCAGTCCCAATTCCGCTATGGCAGCGAGATAACCCGCGCGGCGGGCTGCGCCGCGCGTGCCCTCGTCGTCTCGTTCTCCCAGAAAGACGATCCGGCGATAACCTTTCTCCGCCAGCGCCCGCACGAAATCATGCATCGCTTGCGTATTCGAGAACCCGACGCTTCTCCCGATCGGTTTCTTCGGCAGGTCCCACATCTCGAAGACTGGGATTTTGGCCCGGTGGAGCATGGCACGCGTTGCCTTTGTGTGCCCGTCATTCGTCAGCACGATCGCCTCAGGCTTTCTGCGCAGCATCGCCGTCACGAGCGCTTCTTCCTTAACGGCATCGTAGTTGGTGTATCCGAGCAGAAGCTGCAATCCTCTCGCTTCGAACTCGGTCGACAGCGCCTGCGCCGTCTCGCTGAAATGAGGATTGTTGAGCGAGGGGATCAGCGCGGCGACGAAACGGGACCGTCGCGAGGACAGGCTGCCAGCGGTCTGATCGGGCACGTAGCCGAGAGCTGCGACGGCCTTGAGAACGGCAGCGCGCGTGTCGGGCGCCACGGACGTGTCCCGTCGCAGCGCACGCGAGACCGTCATGCTGGAGACGCCGAGTGCGTTCGCCACGTCCCGCATGCGCATAGAATCCTGGTGCCGCTCGGCTTTTCCGCCTCCGTCCATGTCGCGTTCACAGCCTCTTGCGCGGCGCATCTGCGCACTGTATACAGTGTTATCGATAACAATATGAGGATGCCCCTTTTCGCGGGCGAACTCAAGGACCGAGGAAATGCCGAGCATCCAAATCAAGGGTCTTCAAAAGCGCTTCGGCGCGCTGTCCGTGATCGATGGCCTTGATCTCGATATGGCCGACAAGGAATTCACGGTGCTCGTCGGTCCGTCCGGATGCGGCAAGTCGACGACGCTGCGCATGGTCGCCGGACTGGAGGATGCCTCCGGGGGCGAGATCTGGATCGGCAATCGTGAGGTCAGCCGGCTCGATCCGAAAGATCGCGACATCGCCATGGTCTTCCAGGACTACGCCCTGTACCCGCACATGGACGTCGCGAGGAACATGTCGTTCGCGCTGCGTCTTGCGCGCTACCCGAAAGCCGAGATCGATGCGCGGGTGACGCGCGTCGCCGAGCTGCTGTCGATCTCGCATTTGCTGTCGCGCAAGCCCCGCGAACTCTCCGGAGGCCAGCGTCAGCGCGTGGCGATGGGGCGCGCGCTGGTCAAGGACGCATCGGTTTTCCTGTTCGACGAGCCGCTGTCCAATCTCGACGCCAAGCTCCGCAGTCAGATGCGCGCCGAGCTCGCGTTGATGCGCAAGCGGGTCGAGAAGAACATGATTTACGTGACCCACGACCAGATCGAGGCCATGACACTTGGTGACCGCATCGTGGTGATGCACGGCGGCAAGATCCAGCAGCAGGGTTCGCCGTCCGATCTCTATCGGCGGCCCGCCAATCTCTTTGTCGCGGGCTTCATCGGCTCGCCGCCCATGAACGTGCTGCGGGGCGAACTGTCCGAGGCAGGCGGCCGTCTTTGCGTCCGCGGCAGCGGGTTCGATCTGGCGCTGCCGGACCAGCGTGGTGCGGCCTTGGCCGGGCGGCGCGATCGCGCGGTGATCGTCGGCTTGCGACCGTCCTCCATTCGTAGCGGTGCGACCCAGGATGGCGCCTCCAGCCTCTCGGTGAATATCCGGCTTGCCGAGTATGTCGGCGCTCACTCCGTCCTGATTGCCGATTGCGGCGGCGAAGCCGTCACCATCGAGGTCAATTCCGAGTCGCCCTTTGCGAGCGAGGGCGCCGCGCAGTTCTGGGTCGAACCCGAGAGCATTCACCTGTTCGACCCGGTGACGGAAGCCGCCATCTGAATTCAAAAAATAGATTTACGAGGGAGCAATCATGATCACGCGACGCGACGGACTGAAGGGAATGACGGCGGCAGCCCTGTCCACGGCGCTGTGGCCATCGGCAAGCCGAGCCAATCCCTATACGCGCTTCAAGGGAACGACCCTCGTCGTCAACTTCCCGGCGCATCCGCATTATGATGCCGTGAAGAAGGTGCTTCCGCAATTCACGGCCGAAACCGGCATCAAGGTCGAGCTCGACGAGTTGCAGTACATGCGGATGCATGACAAGCAACTGCTGGAGATGTCGAAGCCCGGCGGCGGTGACTACGATCTGATCGCCTATGTCGTGTTCTGGAAGTCGGAGTACGCCAACAAGGGGCTCATCGAGGAACTCGGACCTCTGTTCCAGAAAGAAGGCCTCGCGCTTCCGGACTACGACTTCTCGGATTTGATACCCGGCTATGTCGAGAATATCGGGCTCGTCGGTGGTCCGAAGGGCTATCTCGCCGGCCCCGGTGCCAAGCTCTATGGCGTTCCCTTCGGAGCCGAGACCTCCGTGCTCGGTTATCGCAAGGACATCTTCGAGAAGCACGGGCTCAAGGTGCCCGAGAACTATAGCGAGCTGGAGACACTGCTGACGAAGATTCCCGAGCTCGAAAAGGGCATGGGGGCCTTGTCATCCCGAGGCCAAACCGGGGCCATGGTGACCCATGCCTACGCGCTTCACCTCAATCCGCTGGGCAGCCGCTTCTTCGATAGCAACTGGCAGCCCACCTTCAACAACCCGCGCGGCGTTCAGGCGGCCACACTCCTGAAAAAGATCATCGACACCGGCCCCGAGGGCGGCGCTTCGTTCGGTTTCGATGACATGAAGAACGCCTTTCTTCAGGGGCGCTCGGCGATGTTTCTCGATTCGATCGCGGTCGCGGGCGAGGCTGATGACCCCGCGAAGTCGAAGATCGCGGGCAAGGTCGGTTGGGCGGTCCACCCCTATGGGGTCCGCCGCTCGTCGCAATCCGGCGGCTTCGGGATCGCGATCCCGAAGAACGCGGCCAACAAGGAAGCTGCGTTTCTGCTGATGCAATGGCTGACGTCGAAGAAAGCCGACCAGGCGATTGCCGCGGCAGGCGGCTCGCCCTCGCGCATGTCGACCTACCGCGACGCTGATCTTCAGGCGCGCTATCCGCAATACAAAGTCTTCGCAGAGGCGCTTCTCTACGCCGATCCCGACTGGCGGCCCATCATCAACGAATGGAATGAGCTCGCCGGCTCGGTGATCGGGGTGGCGCTCGGCGACATCGTCACCGGCCAGAAATCGCCTCAGGCCGCGCTCGACGACATCGTGCCGCGGGTGAAGGCCATCATGGAGCGCGGCGGCTACTACGCGTCAAACGGATCCAGGTGATGCAATTGTCTGACGGCTTCGAAGGGAAGTTGATGCCGGCCGGCGCAACCGCGGGGGCGGCCGTTCCAACGCCATTGCGCGGAACGGCCAAATATCTGCCGCTCCGAAAGGCGCTCAATCGCGCCGCCCCTTACGTCTTCATCGCACCGGCCGCAATCATCACAACGCTGGCGCTTGCCTATCCAATGCTCCAGTCCGTATGGCTCTCGTTTCGTGACTGGTCGCTCGGGACGCCGCTCGGCCAATCGCGTTTCGTTGGCCTCGCCAATTACGAGTGGTTGCTGCACGATCCGAATTTCTGGGCGTCGGCGGCGGTGACGTTGACCTTCGCCTTTGCCGTCGTGGTCGTGGAGGTCCTCCTGGGCGTGATGCTCGCCATCCTGCTGGACCGCGAGCTCCGCTTCGTGTCGCTGTTCCGGACGATCTTCATCCTGCCGATGATGGTGGCGCCGATCGTCGTCGGACTGGTCTGGCGTTACATGTACAACGAGCAGTTCGGGACATTCGCGCACCTGCTGAAGGCGCTCGGGTTCGCGCCGGTGCCGTGGCTGTCCTCCCCGAAGCTTGCCCTGATCTCCGTGATCATCGCCGACGTCTGGCAATGGACTCCCTTCATCTTCATCCTATCGCTAGCCGCTCTGCAGTCGCTGCCGGCGTCCGCCCTCGAAGCGGCACGGATCGACGGCGCGACCCATTGGCAGATGGTCTGGCATATCAAGGTGCCGCTGATGATGCCGGTGATTGCCGTGGCCGCTCTGCTGCGCCTCATCGACGCCTTCAAGGTGCTGGAGGTGATCTACATTCTGACCGAAGGTGGTCCAGGCCTGTCGACCGAGATCATGTCGCTTCACATCTACAAGACCGCTTTCGTCAGCCAGCAACTCGGCCAGGCTGCAGCGCTGTCGAACATGCTGCTTCTGATCGTGCTGGCGTTGACCGTGATCTTCGCTGCGCTCACCGCTGTACGACAGCGTCGCGAGAAGCTGGCGGCGGCTCGCCGATGAAGGATTAACGGGAAACATGTCCATGACTTCGTCCTCGATCCGCCGTGCGACGCCGGCCAGCTACGCGATCGTGTTCGTATTGGCACTGGTCGCGCTCGGTCCGATCCTGGTGATGCTGACGACCTCGCTGAAGCTCAAGACCCAGATCTTTGGCGAGGGGGCTTCGTTCTTCTTCATGCCGACCTTGCAGAATTATGATGCGGTCCTGTCGGACGGCCAGAACGTCAGATACCTGACGAACTCGCTGATCGTCGCCTGCGTCTCGACGATCCTGACGCTCGGTTTCGGTTGCACGGCAGCGTACGCCATCGTGCGGTTTCGCTTTCTTGGCCGCGACGTCGCATCGACGGCGACCTTGCTGATGCGCATGGTGCCGCCGGCTGTTCTGACGGTGCCGGTCTTCACCATCTGGACCTATCAGTACGGCCTGAACAACACGCTCACCGGCGTGATCCTGGTTTATACCGGTCTCAATCTTCCATTCGTGATCTGGATCTTGCAGAGCTTTCTCGTCCAGGTGCCGCGACAGCTCGAAGAGGCGGCGAGGATGGACGGCGCCAATCCGTATCAGATCTTCTTCATGGTGGTGCTGCCGCTGATCAAGCCGGGCCTTGCTGCGGCTGCGATCTTCACATTCCGGATTGCCTGGAATGAATTCATCCTGGGCCTGGTGCTGACCAATCGCTTTACCCGGACGATGCCCGTCAAGGTGTCGCTCTTCATCAATGAGCACAATATCGAGTGGGGACAGATCATGGCGGTCGGGGCGTTGATCGCGATTCCTCCGCTCGTCTTTACCTTCATGGCGTCGCGACAGATCATTACGGGCATGACCGCCGGAGCGGTGAAGGGTTAGGGCCATGGTCGAATGGCTGCTGGCTCCCATCGACGCCGGCCGGGCACATCTCGTCGATGGCGCGCTCGCCTGGCATGGCCGGTTCATGGTCGCGGCGTGGGGCCTTCTCCTGCCGCTCGGCGTTCTCGTGGCGCGCTTCTTCAAGGTCCTGCCATGGCAGGACTGGCCGCGAGAAACCGACAATCGACTCTGGTGGCATGCGCATCTCTGGCTGCAATACTCCGGCGGAATATTGATGCTGGCCGGATTGAGCACCTTGATGGTCGGTCATGGTTGGCACGGCATCGCCCATCCGCACGCGTTGCTTGGCTACCTTGTGCTGGCTTTGGGGGCTGTTCAATTCGCCGCCGGCTGGCTGCGGGGCTCGAAGGGCGGGCCGACGGCCGCAATTCTCCGCGGTGATCACTATGACATGACATCGCGTCGGCGAATTTTCGAGTATCTTCACAAGAGCCTCGGCTACATCGCTCTCTTGCTGGCCTGCGCCGCCATCCTGTCCGGTCTCTGGCTGGCGAATGCGCCGCGATGGATGTGGTTGGTGATCCTTGGCTGGTGGGCATTGTTGGGGACGATGTTTGTGATCCTGCAGAGACAGGGGCGCGCCATAGACACCTATCAGGCGATCTGGGGGCCGGATCTCGACCATCCCGGCAACCTCGCTCGGCCGATCGGCTGGAGCGTGCGACGCTTGCCGCTCACCAATCCACCGGAGAATCAAGGTTGATGCTCGATTTCATCTCCCATGATCCGCGCTTCAATGCGCTCGTGATCGGCCATGCGAAGCTAGAGAAACTGTGGACGGGCTGCCGCTGGGCGGAAGGCCCCGCCTACTTCCCGGCGGGCCGTTACCTCGTCTGGTCCGATATCCCGAACAACCGGATGATGCGTTTCGACGAGACGGATGGCTCGGTCTCCGCTTTCCGGCAGCCCTCCAACAATTCCAATGGCAACACGACGGATCGGGAAGGGCGGCTCGTCACCTGCGAGCATCTGACGCGACGCGTGACGCGCACCGAGCACGATGGCTCCATCACGGTGCTCGCCGACCAATGGCAGGACAGGCGGCTCAACTCTCCCAACGATGTGGTCGTGAAGTCCGACGGATCGATCTGGTTCACCGATCCGAGCTACGGGATCGAGAGCGACTATGAAGGCGAGGCGGCGGAGGCGGAGCAGGAGGGCTGCTTCGTCTACCGTATCGACCCGCGAAGCGGAGCGGTGGATGCGGTCATCCGCGATCGGGTGCGGCCGAACGGCCTGGCTTTCGCGCCGGACGAGCGACAACTCTTTGTCGTCGACACCGGCGCTTCTCACGTGCCCGGGCTGCCGGTCACGATCCATGCCTATTCCGTGGATGGCGAAGGACGCAGCCTCGGGCCGCCGCGCCTGTTTGCGACCTGTCCTGAGGGCTTCTTCGACGGCTTCCGCGTCGATAGTGCGGGCAATGTCTGGACGTCCGCTGGGACCAATGTGTTCTGCTATGCGCCGGATGGTACCCATCTGGGCACGATCCCGGTCGGCGAGATCGTCGCCAACGTTTGCTTCGGCGGGCCAAAGCGCAATCGGCTCTACATCTGTGGTCAGACCTCGCTGTACGCCATCTATCTGAAGGTGCGCGGAGCAGTGTGATGTCCGAAACCCTCGCAATCGTCGAAAAGAGCGCGCATCGGCTGGCGTTTTATGATCTCGCGGAAGGTCGGCTGGTCGACACGATCGACCTGCCTGAATTCCCGCATGAGATCGCGCTCAGTCCCGATGGCCGCACTGGCTTCATCGGTCATTACGGCGCTTGGAACTCCGCGGATCCGCGCCGCGGAGGCTCTGAGGTGTTCGTGATCGACCTACGCGAGCGGCGGCTGGCACATACCATCGACTTGCGTCCGTTTCGCCGGCTGCACGGCCTGCAATGCGACGCCCGCGGCCGCCTGTTCGTGCTGGCCGAAGCCGACGACATGCTGTGCGTGGTGGAAAATCCACAAACCGATGCGCGGCCGGACCGCGCCGTTCGAACCGGCGGCGTGAAGGGTCATCTGGTCGCTGTCACGCGCGACGGCGAGACGGCGTTCTGCTCCAACCTGCTGTCGCATTCGATCACAAAGGTGGCGCCGTTCAGCGCGGAGACTGTGCCGGTGGCGATCGAGCCCGGCCTGAGGCCCGAAGGATTGTGCCTGTCCGCGGACGAGAAACGCCTCTATGTGCTCAACCGCGGCGATGGCTCGCTCGTCGAGATCGACACCGCAACGTGCAAGATCGTGCGGAAAACCTCGATCCGCGGGGAGGGCACCCGAATCTATCGCAACGGTGCCGAGCGGCTGCTGCTGGCGAGCTATATTGACGAGAGCATTTCGATCCTGGAACGGGCGACGTTGCGCGAGATCGGCTATTTGCGCCTTGGCGGCCGGGCCACCGCGGCCTCGCTCCATCCCGAGCGGCGCGAAGCCTACGTATCGCTGGAAAACGATCAACTCGTTCGCGTCGATCTCGTCAACTTCACGGAGATCGGCCGCTTTGCCACCGGGCGCGAGCCGGATCTGTCGGTACTGGTCCGATGCTGACGCGCGGCGCGGGTGAAGGGCGGTGGGCGAGCCGCCATCCTACAGCGTGTCTTTGACCCGCAACAGCGTCTGATCCATGTGGCGGCCCATCACCTCGGCAAGCGCATTCCCGTCACGTTCCGTGAGCGCCTTGATCATCTCCTCATGTTCGGCAACGGCGCCGGCCCATTTCGTGGGCTCCTGATTGCCGAGATAGCGGATGCGCTTCAATCTCGCCTGGATCAGCCCGTGCAGATCGGCAATGACCGGATTGCCACCAAGCCGCACCAGCTCGGAATGAATCTCCTGATTGAGCTTGTAGTAGCTGAGACGATCGCGCTTCCTGTACTCCTGCACCATGGTCTTGTGCACCTTCACGAGCGCCTTGATCTCCGCATCGGTCGCATTCGTGCACGCGGCCCTGGCGGCGGACATCTCGAACAGCTTGATGGTCTCCAGCATGTTCGCGACGTCGGTGCGGGTGAAGCGCCGGACCACCGCGCCCTTGCTCGTGACCAACTCGATCAGTCCTTCGCCGGCGAGCGTCTTGATTGCTTCGCGCAGCGGCGTGCGCGAGACGCCGAGACGCGCGCCAAGCTCGGTCTCGTTGATCCGCGTGCCGGCCTCCAGCACACCTTCGATGATCATGTCGCGCAAGCGAGGAAGCACTTCGCCGTGGAGCGTGCGCTTGTGAATCGGCTCCACGTGATCAGTGGTCTGTTGGGCCATGGCTAAACTCGATGGATTTGATTCAGCGATCCCGCGTTAGACCCCGGGATGCAGAAAACCTCAAGGGAAACACGCATTTAGTCCACTATATACTGTGCTCAGGGGGTGGGACATGGATTTGTCATCAGACGTATTGCCACACCTGTCATCTTATGCTTATTCTACATAGAAAGTACTGCATACAGTATAAACTGTGGGGAGGATAGGTATGTCAGGCCGCGGGAGCGGCGCGGACACCGCGCTCATACGCTTCGATGGCATCGTCAAGCGGTTCGGCGGCACGCTCGCGCTGCGCGGCGTGACGCTCGATCTCCGCCCGGGCGAGATCCTGGCGCTGCTCGGCGAGAACGGCGCCGGCAAATCCACCCTCATCAAGACACTGGCCGGCATCGTCGAGCCGACTGAAGGGGCCATCCACTATCGCGGCGCGCCCTATCGCCATCGGCCGCCGAAATTCGGCGAGCGCCAGCCGGTTGCGTTCATCCATCAGGACCTCGGTCTGATCGATTGGATGACCATCGCCGAGAACATCTCGCTTGCGCTCGGCTATCCCCGGCGCCGTGGTTGCATCGACTGGCGTGCCGCCGAGCGGGCGACCGCCGAAGCGCTGGCGCAGGTGGATTGCCCGCTCGACCCGACCATGCGCGTGCGTGACCTGACGCGCACGGAGAAATCGCTGGTGGCGATCGCGCGCGCCCTTGCCGTGAAATCCGACGTGTTGGTGCTGGACGAGCCGTCGGCATCGTTGCCGGCCGACGAGGTGCATCGGCTGTTCGCGGCGTTGCGCCCGCTGAAGGCGCGCGGCGTCGGCATGATCTACGTCTCGCACCGCCTCGACGAGGTGTTCGAGATCGCCGACCGCATCGCGGTGCTGCGCGATGGGTCGCTGGTCGGCGAGCGCAACGTTGCGGAGACGACCCCGGAGGAACTGGTCTCGCTGATCGTCGGCAAGACCCTCGAGCGTTTCCAGGGATCGCCGCGCTCCGGCGAGCGCGTGACGCGCCTTGCGGCGCGTGGCCTCGCGGTCGAGGGCGCAGGTCCCGTCGATTTCACCATCGCCACCTCGGAAATCGTCGGTCTCGTCGGCTTGCGCGGCGCCGGTCACGAGCGGATCGGCCGCGCGTTGTTCGGCGCCATGGCGCATCACGGTGACATTCTGCTCGACGGCGAGCCGTTGGCGCTGAACGAGCCCGCGGATGCGATGCGCGCCGGCATCGGCCTGATCGCCCGCGACCGTGTCGACGAGTCGACCGCGGCCGGGCTCTCGATCCGCGAGAACACCTTCCTCAATCCGCTGGCGATGGGCCGGAAGCTGTCGTCGCTGCTGACGCCGCGCCAGGAAGCGCGCAACGCCTATGAGATTGGCGTGCGCGTCGGCCTGCGGCCGAATGCGCCGGATCTCGCCATCGAAGCGCTGTCGGGCGGCAACCAGCAGAAAGTCGTGGTGGGGCGCTGGCTCACCATCGGCGGCAAGGTGCTGATCGCCGAGGATCCGACCGCCGGCGTCGATGTCGGGGCGAAGGCCGAGATCTACCGGCTGCTCGACGAGGCGCTCGCGACCGGGCTGTGCGTCGTCGTCGTCTCCACCGATTTCGAGGAGGTCGCGCGGCTTTGCCACCGCGCCCTGGTGTTCTCGCGCGGCCAGATCGTTGCCGAGCTTGCGGACGGCGACATCACCATCGAGCGGCTGATTCACGCCGCCTCGGTTTCCGCGCACGCAGCTTGAGGGAGAAGGAAGTGGCGTCATCAATCAAATCCACGGCGCTGGAGCCGACCCGTTTCGAACTGGCGAAGGCCACCCGGCTCGAGCAAGTCAAGCGCCTCGCGCCGGTCTACGGCCTCGTCATCCTGGCGGTGCTGCTTGCGATCCTGTTCTCGATCCTGCTGCCCGCGACCTTTCCGACGATGATCAATCTGCGCTCGATCATCGGCGACAAGGCGATCATTGCCATCCTGTCGCTCGCGGTGATGATCCCGATGGTCACCGGCAAGATCGACCTCACCGTCGGTTACGGCATCGTGCTGTGGCACATCCTCGCCATCTCGCTGCAGACCCAGTTCGGCTTTCCGTGGCCGCTCGCCGTGCTGACCGTGCTGCTGCTCGGTGCCTGCGTCGGCTTTCTCAACGGCGTGTTGGTCGAGATCGCCCAGATCGATTCGTTCATCGCGACGCTTGGTACCGGCACCATTCTCTATGCCGGCGCGATGTGGCACTCGCAGGGACGGCAGGTGGTCGGGGTCGCGGCCGACGGCTTCTATGCCCTCGCCGGATCGTTTTTTCTCGATCTGCCGGTCACGGGCTACTACGTGCTCGGTCTTTCGCTGACGCTCTGGATTGTGCTCGAGTACCTGCCGATCGGCCGCTACTTCTATGCCATCGGCGCCAATCCGAAGGCGGCTGCGCTCAACGGCATTCCGGTGCGCCGTTTCACCGTCGTTGCGTTCGTGTCCTCGGGCCTGCTCACCGCGTTCGCCGGCGTGCTGCTGGCATCGCGGCTGCGCATCGGCCAGGCGAGCGTTGGCCTCGAATACCTGCTGCCGGCGCTGGTCGGCGCGTTCCTTGGATCGACGACGATCAAGCCTGGCCGCGTCAACGTCTGGGGCACCATCGTCGGCGTCGCGATCCTCGCTATCGGCATCTCGGGTATCCAGCAGTTCGGCGCGTCGTTCTTCGTCGAACCACTGTTCAACGGCGTCACCTTGCTGGTCGCTATCGGCATTGCCGGCTACGCGCAGCGGCGGCGTGGTGCCGGGTCCGCGCGCGTGCCAGTGCAAGACCCTTCGACACGTTCCACTACAACAACCAGGGGAGAATGAAACATGACGAAGACGATATTGCTGGCGAGCGTCTGCGTGCTCGCCATCACGGCGACGGCAGTCCGTGCCGATGACTACGTGGACATGGCGACGAAGAAGGCCGCGGCGGCGACGGGCCGCGCCGACAAGTGGGACGGGCCGACGACGGGTCCGAAGGCTGCGCCGGGCAAGACCATCGTGTTCGTCGCCGGCGATCTCAAAAATGGCGGCATTCTCGGCGCCTCGGAGGGCGTCAAGGAAGCGGCGAAGGCGGCGGGCTGGAAAGTCACCGTCATCGACGGGCAGGGAACGGTGTCCGCACGTACCGCCGCGATGAACCAGGCGCTGACGCTCAAGCCCGACGGCATTGTCGTCGGCGGCTTCGACACCAAGGAGCAACAGGTCGCATTCGACGCGGCGGCGAAAGCCGGCGCCATCGTCGTCGGTTGGCATTCCGGTACCAAGCCGGGGCCGGAGCCGGAAGCCGGCATCTACGCCAACGTGACGACGTCGCCGCAGGACGTGTCGGAGACCGCGGCGTACCAGGCGATTGCCGATTCCGGCGGCAAGGCCGGCGTCATCATCTTCACCGACACGCAGTATGAGATCGCCGTGTTCAAGGCGCGGGCCATGGAGGCGGCCATCAAGAAATGCGGCGGCTGCACCGTGCTCGAATTCGTCGATTCCCCGATCGCCGAAAGTTCGCAGCGCATGCCGCAGCTGACGACGACGCTGCTGCAGAAGTACGGCGCGAAATGGACCCACTCGCTCGCCATCAACGATCTGTATTTCGATTTCATGGGACCCTCGCTCGCGGGTGCAGGCATGAAGGGCGACGGCGCGCCCAAGGCGATCTCTGCGGGTGACGGTTCGGAATCGGCATTCCAGCGCATCCGCGCCAAGCAGTATCAGGCCGGCACCGTGCCCGAGCCGCTCAACGAGCAGGGCTGGCAACTGGTCGATGAGCTCAATCGCGCGTTCAACAAGCAGCCATGGTCGGGGTTCGTCTCCGGGATCCATCTGGTGACGGCGAGCAACATCGCCTACGACGGCGGCCCAAAGAACGTCTTCGATCCCGACAACGGCTATCGCGATCACTACAAGACGATCTGGGGTGTGAAGTAGGACAGGAGGGCGCCCCGGATTTCGTCCGGGGCGTCCTTCCGGCGGCGCGGGATTCGCGAAACCTGGCTTGAACAAGCCCTTCACGCCCCAGACTCCGCCTCGTCAAACTGTATACTGCATGTAGCATACTTGACGGACGGCCTGCGTCTGGCTACACGTCGGGACATGCTTTCGAATGTGAGGACTCAAATGGACGTCGCCACTGCACCGAGCCCACTTCGCCCCCGTATCGCGCTTGCGATGGGCGACCCGGCCGGCATCGCCCCGGAGCTGACCGCGCGGTTGCTCGCAGATCGCGAGGTCACCTCCGCGGCGCAGCTCCTCGTCATCGGCGATCGTCGCGTGCTGGACGAGGGCGCGCGTGTCGCCGGCGTGACCCCCGATCTCGTCCATGCCATTAGCGAGGACAGCATTCCCGCGGTACACGAGCGGCCGGTGCTGCTCGACCTCGGCCATCTCGATCCAAAGAAAGTTCCGGTCGGTCAGATCTCGATGGCCGGCGGAAGCTTCGCGCTCCAGAACTTCAAAAGCGCGCTGAAGCTGGCGAGCGCGGGGCGCGTTGACGTCGTCACCTTCACTCCCTTCAACAAGGCGGCGATGCGGCTGGTGCATCCGGGCTACGAAGACGAGATCGTGTTCGTCACCGAGATGCTGGACTTCAAGGGCGTTGCCAGCGAATTCAACATCCTTCCGCAGCTGTGGAATGCCCGCGTCACGTCCCACGTCCCGATCTCCGGGGTTGCGTCCCTGATCACCGGCGAGGGCATTCTGCGTGGATTGCGCCTGACCAACGAGGCGATGAAGGACGGTGGATTCGCAGCGCCTCGAATTGCAGTCGCCGGTCTCAACCCGCATGCGGGGGATGGCGGCAATTTCGGTCGCGAGGAGATCGACGTGATCGAACCGATCCTCGCCGTCGCGCGCAGCGAAGGCATCAACTGCCACGGACCGCTGCCGCCCGACACGGTCTTTGTGCGGGCCCGCAAGGGTGAGTTCGACGCCGTCCTGACCATGTACCACGACCAGGGCCAGATCGCGATGAAGCTGATCGGCTTCGATCAGGGCGTCACGCTGCTCGGAGGCTTCCCGTTTCCGCTGCTCACGCCGGCGCATGGCTCGGCCTACGACATCGCCGGCAAGGGTCTCGCCGACCCCGGCGCGAGCCGTGCCGCGCTGTTGCTCGCGGCGCGCATGGGCGCACAGCGCCGGCGCGCGGCGGTCGCTGCCTGACGCGGAACAGCGGCGTCCGCCGCAGTTCGACTCCGTTACATCGTCCCAGAGGACATCGAGCCATGAGTGAAGCCAAACCGGCGGTCGCCTTTCTCGGCATCGGGCTGATGGGCGGGCCGCAGGCGCGCAACCTCCTGAAAGCCGGCTTTGCCGTTACGGCCTGGAATCGGTCGATCGCGAAAGCCGAGGCACTGATCCCGCATGGCGCGCGCGTCGCGGCGTCGGCGGCAGATGCGGTGCGCGAGGCCGATATCGTCGTGATTATGCTGGAGAACGGTCTGGTCGTGGCGGGCGTGCTGTTCGAGCAAGGCGTCATGCAGGCACTCAAGCCGGGATCGGTCGTGATCGATATGAGTTCGATCAAGCCGGCGGAAGCCAAGGAGCATGCGCTCAAGCTCGCCGAACGGGGCGTTGCGCATCTCGATGCGCCGGTGTCGGGCGGCACGATCGGCGCCGAGCAGGGGACGCTCGCGATCATGGCCGGCGGCGACGCGGGCGCCTTTGCAAAGGCTGAATTCGTGCTGCGTGCGATGGGCCGCCCGGTCCATGTCGGGCCCGCCGGCGCCGGCCAGTTCGCCAAGCTCGCCAACCAGGTGATCGTCGGCGTCACCATCGGCGCTGTCGCCGAAGCCCTGATGCTGGCGCAGCAGGGGGGCGCCGATCCGGCCAAGGTGCGCGAAGCCTTGCGCGGCGGCTTTGCGGAAAGCCGTATTCTCGACCTGCACGCGCAACGCATGATCGAGCGTGATTTCGTCACCAAGGGCCGGTCGGTGACGCATCTGAAGGACCTCGACAATGCGCTCGATGCGGCGAGTCGCCTCGATATCGCGGCGGTCCCCTTTACCGCGCTGACGGCCGATCTGTTTCGCGGCCTGTTGGCCAATGCCGGCGATCTCGATCACAGCGGCCTGATCGTCGAGCTTGAACGGCGCAACGGCATCGCCGCCTGATCGCTGCTGCTTCGCTGGAGACGATGATGACCTCGAAAACCACCCGCCGCAGCCAGGCCTGGTTCGGCCGGCAAGACAAGATGGGCTTCTACTATCGCTCGTTCCTGAAGAACAGCGGTGCGCCGCAGGATCAGTTCGACGGCCGCCCGGTGATCGGCATCTGCAACACCTGGTCCGAGCTCAATCCCTGCAACGCGCATTTCCGGACCATCGCGGAGCATGTCCGCCTCGGCGTACTCGATGCTGGCGGCTTTCCGCTCGAGTTTCCCGTCTCCTCGCTCGGCGAAGTGACGATGCGGCCGACCGCGATGCTGTTCCGCAACCTCGCCTCAATGGATGTGGAAGAGGGCATCCGCGCGCATCCACTGGACGGTGTGGTGCTGCTGATGGGCTGTGACAAGACCACGCCGGCACTGCTGATGGGGGCGGCCAGCGCCGACCTGCCGACCATCGGCGTGTCGGGTGGCCCGCAACTGCGCGGCATGTACCAGGGCCGCGCCATCGGCTCCGGCACCAACATCATCTCCATGAGCGAGCAGTTGCGCGCCGGCGAGATCACGCTCGAGGAGTTTCATGAGGCCGAGAGCGCGATGAACCGCTCCAGCGGCCACTGCATGACCATGGGCACCGCCTCCAGCATGGCCTCGATGGTGGAGGCGCTCGGTGTCGGCCTGCCGGGCAATGCCGCGATCCCCGCGGTCGACGCACGCCGCAACAACCTCGCGCGTATGGCAGGGCGGCGCATCGTCAGCATGGTCGAGGAAGACCTGGTGCTGTCGAAGATCCTGATGCGGCCGGCGTTCGAGAACGCCATCCGCACGCTGGCTGCGATCGGCGGGTCGACCAATGCGGTGGTGCATCTGCTCGCCATCGCGGGCCGCATCGGCGTCGAACTCACGCTGGACGATTTCGACCACCTCGGACGTGACGTGCATTGCCTCGTCGATTTGATGCCGTCGGGACGCTTCCTGATGGAAGACTTCTACTACGCCGGCGGCTTGCCGGCGGTGCTGCGCGCGCTCGGCGAGAAGGGGATCCTGCACAAGGACGCGCCGACGGTGAACGGGACGACGATCTGGGACAATGTGAAGGACGCGCCCTGCTGGAACCGCGAGGTGATCACTCCGTTCGAGGCGCCGTTCAAGCCCGATGCCGGCATCGCCATCCTGCGCGGCAACCTCGCGCCCGACGGTGCCGTGATCAAGCCGTCGGCGGCGTCGCCCGAGCTGATGAAGCACACCGGTCGCGCCGTTGTGTTTGAATCGATCGAGGACCTGCACCACCGGATCGACGATGACGATCTCGACATCGATGCGAGCTGTATCATGGTGCTCAAGCATTGCGGACCGAAGGGTTATCCCGGCATGGCAGAGGTCGGCAACATGCCGCTGCCGCGCAAGCTGCTGCGCCAGGGCGTACGCGACATGGTCCGGATCTCCGATGCGCGCATGTCCGGCACCGCCTACGGCACGGTGGTGCTGCATGTCGCGCCGGAGGCCTCTGCTGGCGGCCCGCTGGCGCTGGTTGAGAACGGCGATCTGATCATGCTCGACGTTGTCGCGCGGCAGCTGCATCTGCACGTCGACGAGGCGACGTTGCGCGCCCGCCGTGCGGCCTGGACGCCGCCGGCGCCCCATGCCGATCGCGGTTATGCAAAACTCTACATCGATCATGTGCTGCAGGCCGACCGTGGCGCCGACCTGGACTTCCTGGTCGGCAAATCCGGCTCGCCGGTACCGCGCGACAATCACTAGTTCTTCGGAAACGCCCCATGATAACCACAACACAACGACCCTATCGCGGTGTCTTTCCGGTCGCGCCAACCATCTTTGACGAGCGCGGCAATCTGGATCTCGATGGTCAGCGTCGCTGCATCGACTTCATGATCGACGCCGGCTCAAACGGCATCTGCATCCTGGCGAATTTCTCCGAGCAGTTCCTGCTGACCGACGCCGAGCGCGACAGCGTGATGCATGCGGTGCTCGAGCACGTCGCCGGCCGGGTGCCGGTCATCGTCACGACGACGCATTTCAGCTCGGTGGTGTGCGCCTCGCGCAGTCGGCAAGCCGAGGAGGCCGGCGCCGCCATGGTGATGGTGATGCCGCCCTATCATGGCGCCACGTTCCGTGTGCCTGAGGCCAGCATCTA
Organism: Bradyrhizobium jicamae; assembly: GCF_018130695.1. GTDB lineage: Bacteria > Pseudomonadota > Alphaproteobacteria > Rhizobiales > Xanthobacteraceae > Bradyrhizobium > Bradyrhizobium jicamae_B. The sequence continues at coordinate 157,790 of NZ_JAFCJX010000002.1, forward strand.
CGAGTTCTATCGAACGGTCTCGGATGCGATCCGGATTCCCATCATGATCCAGGATGCGCCGGTCGCAGGTACGCCGCTGTCGGTCGACCTGCTGGCGCGGATGGCGAAGGAACTCGCCAATGTCAGCTACTTCAAGATCGAGGTGCCGATGGCCGCCGCCAAGCTCCGCAGCCTGATCGCCGCGGGCGGCAGCGTCGTCGAGGGACCATGGGACGGTGAAGAGGCGATCACGCTGATGGCCGATCTCGATGCCGGGGCGACCGGCGCCATGACCGGCGGTGGCTATCCCGATGGCATCCGCCAGATCGTCGATCCCTATCTCGCCGGCCGCCGCGAGGAGGCCACGGCGGCGTATGCGCGCTGGCTGCCGCTGATCAATTACGAGAACCGCCAGAGCGGGCTGAACGCGTGCAAGGTGTTGATGCAGGAGGGCGGCGTGATCCGTTCGGAAGCGGTGCGCCATCCGCTGCAGCCTCTGCACCCGGCCACCCGCGCCGGCCTCATTGAAATCGCCCGCCAGCTCGATCCCCTCGTGCTGCGTTGGGGCCATTGATCCCGCAAGGAACCGGACATGTCTGAACTGCACAAGAACTTCATCGGCGACGAATGGGTCGGCGGCAGCAAGGTCACGCGCAACATCAACCCTTCTGATACCAACGATGTGGTCGGCGAATACGCCCAGGCCGATGCGGCGCAGGCGGCGCACGCCATCGCTGCGGCCAAGGCCGCCGCGCCCGGCTGGTCGCGCTCCACGCCGCAGGAACGTCATGACGCCCTGAAGAAGATTTCCGACGAGATCATGGCGCGCAAGGAGGAACTCGGCGAGCTGCTGGCGCGCGAGGAGGGCAAGACGCGGCCTGAAGGCATCGGCGAGGTCGCCCGCGCCGGCCAGATCTTCGATTTCTTCGCCGGCGAGGCGCTGCGGCTGGTCGGCGAGAAGGTGCCGAGTGTGCGGCCCGGTATCGACGTCGAGATGACCCGTGAGGCCGTCGGCGTCGTCGGCATCATCTCGCCGTGGAATTTCCCGATCGCAATCCCCGCCTGGAAGATCGCGCCGGCGCTGTGCTACGGCAATGCCGTCGTGTTCAAGCCGGCCGATCTGGTGCCGGGCTCCGCGCATGCGCTCGCCGAGATCATCGCGCGCTCGGGATTGCCGAAGGGCGTGTTCAACCTGGTGATGGGCCGCGGCTCCGTGGTCGGCGAGGCGTTCCTCGCCAGCCGCGACGTCGACGCGATCACGTTCACCGGCTCGGTCTCGACCGGCCGCAAGGTGGCGAGCGCCTGTGTGGCGCGGATGGCCAAGTTCCAGCTCGAGATGGGCGGCAAGAATCCGCTGGTGGTGCTCGACGACGCCGACCTCAAGATCGCTGTCGAATGCGCAGTCAATGGCGCCTTCTTCTCCACCGGCCAGCGCTGCACTGCTTCGTCGCGGCTGATCGTCACGCAAGGCATCCACGATCGCTTCGTCGATGCCATGGTCGAGCGCATGAAGAGCCTCGTGGTCGACGATGCCTGCAAGGCTGGTACCCATATCGGGCCGGTGGTCGATCAGAACCAACTCGACCAGGACCTCTCCTACATCAACATCGGGCGTGACGAGGGCGCCAAGCTCGTGCAGGGCGGTGAACTGGTCAGTCGCGAGACGCCGGGCTTCTATCTCACGCCGGTGCTGTTCACCGAAGCTCACAACAACATGCGCATCTCGCGCGAAGAGATCTTCGGACCGGTCGCGTCGGTGATCCGGGTCAAGGACTACGAGGAGGCGCTGGCGGCCGCAAACGACACCGAGTTCGGTCTCGCTTCGGGCATCTGCACCACCAGCCTGAAATACGCCACCCACTACAAGCGCAATGCAGAGGCTGGCATGGTGATGGTCAACCTGCCGACGGCGGGCGTCGACTATCACGTGCCGTTCGGCGGCCGCAAGGGATCGAGCTACGGTCCGCGCGAGCAGGGCCGGTATGCGGCCGAGTTCTACACGACGGTGAAGACGGCCTACACGGCACCGTAGAGCATCGAGACCATTCGAGAATGCTGCTCGATGCTGCCACCACCGAATGCGCCGCGATGCCGGGAGGCAAAACCCCATTTCCGGCGTAGCTCAAATGGCAGGTTTGGCCTGGCCGGCGCATGCCGCGTTGCCCACGTTGTCGGGGATCCCAGGAGCCATATTCCAGGCTGGATGAGAGCAACTGAAAGCCTCGAGCCATGAATTTGTCGTCTGCCGGATAACCGCGGGTTATTCACCCGGATGATGATGGTCCATTCAACTTTCAATTGGACTGGGAAAGCGGTCTTGCGCACTTATGACGCCGGGACCGTTGGCGCATGCGGCGCGGTCTCGCAGTAGCTCCTTGGGGCCGTCATATGAAGCTCGCTTTGCTGAGGTTTTCCGTCAAAACCTGCGTCGAAAATCCGTCGACATATCCCGCCTGACGCGCAGCTCGACCTGGCGCGGCGAGATCCGTGATCATCGGTCCGGCGCTGACGATGCGATCTGGCCGCCTCGAAGGTCCGCGGCGTGACTAGATCGTCCAGTCGCCACATCGATGACAGGCAAACGAGTGCCGCATTTGACGGCAAGCAGATCGTAATTTTGTAGCGCCAATGGGGATGGAACAATGACGGTGGAGGCGGGACGCGAACCAATCGCCCTTGAGCACGGGCGTGATGCGCTTCAGGCTACCCTGGAGAAAGCAAAGTGGCGGATCGTCCCGTTCCTGTTTCTGTGCTTTGTGGTCAATTATGTTGACCGGTCGAATGTGGGGTTGGCGAAGCTTCATTTTCAGAACGAGTTGGGATTCAGCGATGCCGTTTATGGCCTTGGCGTCTCGTTCTTCTTCGTTGGCTTCCTGCTTTTCGAGGTCCCCAGCAATCTTCTGCTCGCCCGGATCGGCGCCCGCAAGACGCTCTCTCGCATCATGGTTCTTTGGGGCCTTGCGTCGATAGCGCTGATGATCGTCAAGACGCCATTTGAATTCTATCTGGCGAGATTCCTTGTCGGCGTCTTTGAAGCAGGCTTCGTGCCGGGCGTCCTCTACTATTTGTCTCAGTGGTTTCCCAGCACTCAGCGCGCGCGCATTACGTCCATGTTCATGGTCGCGCTGCCCATTTCAGGCATCATGAGCAATCCCTTGTCTGGTTGGCTGATGAGCAGCATGAACGGCTTTCATGGTCTCGCCGGCTGGCAATGGCTGTTTCTTGTCGAGGGCTTGCCTTCGGTGATCCTCGGTAGCTTTGCCTTCCTCTATCTGTCCGACACGCCCGAGACTTCGAGCTGGCTTGACGATAAGGAGAAGCGTGACTTGGCCGGCGTGATGGAGCGGGACCGGAATTCAATCCCGAGAACCGATCACAGCTTCGTTCAGAGCCTGCGGGACGTCCGCATCTATGGATTTGCGTTCTGCGTGTTCACGCAGTTCTGCGTGGTTATCGTCTTCGCGTACTGGGGACCCACCATCCTGAGGGGATCGGGTGTCAAAGACGTTACCCAACTCGGTCTCCTGAACACCATCCCGTTCCTCGTCAGCATGGCTCTCATGCTGCTCGCCGGTTGGCATTCTGATCGCAAGATGGAGCGGCCCCGACATGCAGCTTGTGGGCAGGCGCTAACCGTGGCGGGTTTGATATTGTTACCGGTGAGTTACGGCAGTCCCACGCTGACCATTGCATGCCTTGCTGCGCTCGCGTCAGGTCACTACGTGTTTTGGTCCGTCTTCTGGACGATCCCGCCAACGTACCTGTCGCGGTCGGCCGCTCCGGGGGGCATTGCGCTCATCAACAGCTTGGGCGCAACCGGTGGGTTCTTTGCTTCCAACTTTCTGGGCTGGATCGAGACATCGACGGGAACGCTGACCTTGGGTTTCTACTCGATTGCCGTGCTGGCTGCGCTAGGCGCGCTCACCCTTTTGCTCGTAGCTCCGAAACTTGAGGGACGGCGGGTTGGCCGCTAACGAATTCGAGCTTGGATAGGTTTGCCGGCATATCGCAATGCCCATCATGCGCACGATATGCTGGATGACCTATCTTTTCTGACCAGCAGGTTTTGCACCGTGATGCTCCCGTGCAGGCGGTTTGGTCCTGGGTTCGTTCGCCTTGCGGGAAGGAGGCGTCGAAGGCGGCGGCACAGCCAGACTGGCCGGCACTTTCGCGGACTCGCGCAACATATCGACGAACGCCTCGGCGGCAGGGGAGAGAGAGCGGCCGTCCCGGGTGATGACGGCGACGGAACGCAGAATTTGAGGGTTTTGGAGCGGCCGGACGCCAATAGATGGATCGGTCAGCACTTCAACGCATTCGGGCAGGATGGCTACGCCCAAGCCGACCCGAACCAGAGCCAGTGCAGTCCCTGCATAGGCGACCTCGTAGGCCGGCGCCAACGAGTGGCCGGCTTGAGAAAAGCCATCCTCGGTCAAATCGCGGAAGATGCTGTCGCGGTTGAGCGAGATCACCGGCAGGCCGATGAGGTCGCGCCAGTTGAGTTGCGCCAACTCACCGATCGGATGGCCCCGCGGATAGACGGCCACCAGCGGCTCCTGGAACAGCGGCTTCCATTGCAGCCCAGGCTCCCACTCGCGGAAACTGCCTACGCCGAGATCGGCTCCGCCGCTTCGGACTTGCATCAAGACCTGTTCAGGCAAGGAATCTTTCAGGTGCACCGCGATGGTCGGAAAGCGGGTCTTGAATTCGGCGATTACCTCGACGAGGAAAGTGGTCGCGAGAATGTAAGGGGCGGCAATTACGACCTTGCCGCGTTGCTTTGCGCCCAGGTCCGCCACATTGGCGAGCGTCGCATCGAGATCGTCCAGCAGCCGTTCGGCGCTGCTCATCAGCTCCAGTCCGGCCGCGGTCAACTCGACCTTCCGGGTGGAGCGCTCGATCAGCTGGACCTGCAGGTTTTCCTCGAGCTGACGGATGAGCAGACTTAGCGCGGATTGGGTCAGGTGCAGACGCTCTGCCGCTTTCGTGAAGCTCTTCAGCTGAGTCACGAAGACGAAGGCACGCAGCTGGCGCACGGTCACATTCATTGGGAAAGTTCATAAATCCAGCAGATAAACTCGTTTGCACTATAGGTTCGCTCTGCGCCACACACAACGCCGATGCCTTCGGAAGATCGGCCGCCATTCTCAGGTCTTCCCGTCGCACACAACAGAACGAAACGGTCGGGGAGAGTGACGTGGTTGCGCGGGCAAGCGAAGCTGAGTGCATTCCGGATTACACAGCGCAGGTGGAGGATGTCGCCTTCGCCAAGGTGGCCTGGAGGCTGCTTCCGATACTTGTCGTTGCGTTCACCTTGAATTTCCTCGACCGCACCAACGTCGGTGTGGCGGCACTGACGATGAACGAAGACGTCGGATTGAGCGCCTCGCAATTCGGCCTCGGCTCCGGGCTGTTCTTCCTGGGCTATTGCCTGTTCGACGTGCCCAGCAATTTGCTGCTGTATCGTTTCGGCGCTCGGATCTGGCTCTCACGCATCATGTTGACGTGGGGTATTGTGTCCGCCGCAACCATCTTCGTCACCGGGCCGTACAGCTTCTATCTTGTTCGTTTTCTGCTTGGCATTGCCGAGGCAGGATTTTTCCCTGGGGTGGCGTTCTATCTCTCCGCCTGGTTTCCCAAGGCCAGCCGCGCGAAGATCCTGACCTGGTTCCTGGTCGCCATTCCTGCCTCATCGCTGATCGGCAGTCCGTTGTCGGGCTTGCTGCTGGAAATGGACGGCGTCGCCGGGCTGGCCGGCTGGAAATGGCTGCTCGTCATCGAGGCATTGCCGACAATCGTGGTCGGTCTGCTTCTCCTGAAGGCGCTGGCGGACGGACCGGAGAAAGCCAAGTGGCTGACCGGCGCGGAACGATTGGCAATCGTGAGGCGCTTGGACAACGAGCGATCCGAGCAGGCACATCATTCTCTTCACAGGCTGATGCCGGCTCTCAGAGATATCAGGGTGCTCTTGCTTGCCGGGGTTTTCCTCGCGCTTTCGATCGGCTCGTTCGGTGTTCAGATCTGGCTACCCCTGATCATCAAGCATGAGCAGCAGCATTTCTCCAACCTGATGATCGGCTTCATCAGCGCGATTCCGTTCCTGTTCGCTACCGCCGCGATGGTGATCTGGGCCGTCATCGGCAGCCGCCGCGGCAGCATGGCGGGCAATGTGATCATCACTTGCGTGTTGGCTTCGATCGGATTCGCGGGCGCGCTGATCCCGGGTTCGTTCCTGCTCTCCATGACCGGAATCACGATCGCCCTGATCGGGATGAACGCCTCCCGTGGTTTCTTCTGGGCGATCCCGTCGCAGTTCTTGACCGGCGTCGCAGCCGCCGGCGGCATCGCCTTCATCAACATGGTTGGCGTTGCGGGCGGCTTCATCGGACCGTGGCTGATGGGATCGCTGAAAGATCTCACCGGCTCCTTCGAGGTCGGCCTGGCGGGGCTGGGTGGCTCTCTGCTGATCGCGGCGATGCTGGTCGTCGTGCTGAAACGGCGATTGCAGAGCGACTAGCCGAGGGTGCAATCGTTGATGAGTTTACCCAATCATTCGATTGGAATTACTCGTTTGTATCAAGGTTCGCGGGCGCTTCTAATGAGCACAAAGGCGCAGCAGCCGGCACGAGGAAACGACATGGACCGACGTCAGTGTTTTGCGGCGATGCTGCTTGCAGCGACTGCCGCCATCGCGCCCGCAGCCTGGGCGCAGGACAGCTACCCCTCGCGCCTGGTCAAGGTGGTCGTCGGCTTTCCGGCCGGAAGTGCCACCGATGTTGCAGCCCGTGCCGTCGCCGAAGCGCTGGCCCGCCGGCTCGGCCAGCCCTTCATCATCGACAACCGGCCCGGCGCAGCAAGCAACATCGCGGCCAAGGCCGTTGCGACGTCTGCTCCCGACGGCCACACGCTGTTCGTGGGAACGGTCGCGAACACCATCAATGCGGCATTCCCCAACACCGGTTTCCCCGACCCGGCGAAGGATTTTGTCGCGGTCACCCTGATCGGCAGCATGCCGAACGTGCTGGTGGTGAACCCCTCGCTCGGCGTTGCATCGGTCGACCAGCTGGTTCGTGCGGCGAAAGCGAAGCCGGGTCAGATCACGTTCGCCTCCTCGGGCCACGGCACGTCGCCCCATTTGTCGGGTGAGCTGTTCTCCTCCATGGCCGGCATCAAGATGCTGCACGTGCCGTACCGCGGCAGCACCCCGGCCGTGACGGACCTGCTCGGCGGTCAGGTGCAGGTGATGTTCTCGCCGGTCTCCAGCGTGTTGCCGCATGTTCGTGCGGGGACTTTGAAGGCGCTGGCGACGACGGGCGCGAAGCGGACCGCACTCGCACCCGATTTGCCGACCTTGCAAGAGCTGGGCTTCAAGGACTTCGAAAGCTCGGTGTGGTTCGGTTTCCTCCTGCCCGCGGGAGCGCCGTCTGGCGTGGTCGCGAAGCTCCAGGCCGCTACGCATGCTGCGCTCGGCCAACCGGATGTCCAGAACTTTTTCGGCACCCAGGGGATCGAGGTCATCACGTCCACGCCCGACGAGTTCGCTCAATACATCCGCAGCGAAACGGACAAATGGCGCAACGTCATCCAGACCGCTGGCATCACCCGCGAATAACCGTTCAACGAAGGAGATTTCATATGGCCACGCTGCGAGCCGCGGAGTGCCGCGAGTTCATCCAGGCCGTCACCGAAAAGGCAGCCGAAATGGGCGTTCCGATCTCGGTCGCGATCGTTGGGCCCGAGGGGCACCTGATTGCCCTGGAGCGCATGGACGACGCCGGCTTCATCACACCCGACACGGCGCGCGCCAAGGCGTTCACCGTCGCCGCCTTCCGATCGATGAGTCCGCGCTTCTCCGACGGGGTTGTCATCCAGCAGTGGTTCAAGGAACGCAACCCTCAGATGCTGATGAACGCTGCGGTATTTACCAATGGCCAGGTCGTCGCCTCAGGCGGCTGTGCGCCGGTTTTCAAGGGCTCCAAGATGGTCGGTGCCTACGGCATTAGTGGTGCCACTGGCGACCAGGACGAAGAGATCGGTCAGTACGCGCGCGCGAAGGTGGGTTGGGCCCACAAGCCCGAACACGACACCACTCCCGAGAGCGTCAAGCGGCATGTCAACGAGATCTACGCCAAGGTGGGTCTCGGCGACCGTTCCCTTTGACCATCGCGAAAGACAACGCCATGTCCACATCTTCCATCGATATAGCCGGCGCAGCGCGCTCCCTGCGCGACGCTGCGCGCACGGGAATTGCCATTGCTCCGCTGCGCGAGACATTCCCACAGATAACGGCGGCCGACGCCTATGCGGTTCAGCGCATGAACACCGAGCATCGCGTGAGCGAGCAGGGGGCGCGCATCGTCGGCTGCAAGATCGGGCTGACGGCGAGAGCGGTGCAGGCGCAGCTTGGCGTCGATCAGCCCGACTTCGGAATGCTGTTTGACGATATGGGGTTCGGTGACGCAGAGCCGGTGTCGATGCGAGGACTGCAGCAGCCCAGGATCGAGGCGGAGGTCGCGTTCGTTCTTGGGCGTGACCTGGACATGGAGAAGCCGGGCCACGCAGACGTTATCCAGGCCATCGATCATTTGCTGCCTGCCCTCGAGATCGTCGGCAGCCGCATCGCAAACTGGAACATCCGCTTTGTCGACACGGTGGCGGACAACGCCTCTTCCAGCGCTTACGTGCTTGGGAGCATGCCGAAGAGGTTGTCTGACGTTGATCTCCGGCTGTGTGGCATGGTGATGACGCGGCGCGGCGAGCCCGTGTCCGTCGGCGCCGGCGCGGCGTGCATGGGCAACCCGCTCAATGCAGTGGTCTGGCTTGCCCGCACGATGGCTGCTCTGGGGCAACCGCTTCGCGCCGGTCACCTGGTGCTTTCCGGCGCGCTGGGACCCATGGTCGCCGTCAGCGCAGGCGACGTCTTCGAAACGCACATCAATGGTTTGGGCTGCGTTAAAGCTGTGTTTGAGGCTGATCTGGCGGGAAGGCAACTCACATGATCCGGGTGGACGAATTGGCCGAGCGGCTGGACAGTGCCGCGCGCGACTCTCGTGAGGTCGCGCAGATCGACCCCGAAGGAAAGATGTCGCTGGAGGATGCTTACGCGATCCAGCGTACGTCCATCCAACGGCGCGTGTCCCGCGGCGCGCGACGCGCCGGCGTGAAGATGGGATTCACGAGCCGTGCCAAGATGGTCCAGATGGGCATTGGCGACGTCATCTGGGGCCGTCTGACCGACGATATGCAGATCGAGGAAGGCATGGCAACCTCGTTCGCCCGCTTCGTGCATCCGCGCGCAGAGCCGGAAATCGCGTTCGTGCTGAAGAAGCCGCTGGCGGGCCATGTCACTGCCGCTGAAGCGCTCGCCAGCGTAGAAGCGGTCGCGCCTGCGCTCGAGGTCATCGATTCCCGTTATCAGGACTTCAAGTTCACGCTGCCCGACGTGATCGCCGACAACGCATCATCCAGCGGTTTCGTTGTTGGGCCGTGGTGCAACCCGCGCGACGACTTCAGCAATCTCGGCCTCACCATGAGCATCGACGGCCGTGTCGTCCAGGTGGGATCGACGGCGGCGATCCTTGGTCATCCGCTTCGCTCGCTGGTCGCCGCTGCACGCCTGTCTGAGGCTGCCGGCGAGCCGCTACAGGCGGGCTGGGTGGTGATGGCCGGCGGCGCGACGCCGGCGGAGTGGCTGCAACCGGGCCAGTATATCTCCATCGAGATGGAGAGGCTGGGCAGCGCCGGCTTCCATATGCAGGCGTGAGCGACGCCCGTCACAAGATCGCAAGTCATGGACATGAGCAGCATATGAACGACAAAGTCAAAGCCGCGATCATCGGGTCCGGCAACATCGGCACCGATCTGATGATCAAGCTGATGCGGCACGCCAAACATCTCGAAATGGGTGCGATGGTAGGCGTGGATCCCCAGTCGGACGGTCTCGCGCGTGCCAGGCGCCTCAACGTTCCGACCACCGCCGACGGTATCGACGGACTACTCAAGTTGAACGCGTTCGAGGACATCGATGTCGTCTTTGACGCCACTTCGGCGGGCGCTCACCGACATCACAATGAGGTGCTGCAGCGTCTGGGCGCCCAGGTGATCGACCTCACCCCCGCGGCCATCGGCCCTTACGTGATTCCGGCGATCAACCTGGAGGCCGAGAACGCCTCCAACATGAACATGGTGACCTGCGGCGGACAGGCCACGATCCCGATCGTCGCCGCCGTGTCGCGCGTTGCAAAAGTTCATTACGCGGAGATCGTGGCGTCGATTTCGAGCAAGTCGGCCGGGCCGGGCACGCGCGCCAATATCGATGAGTTCACCGAAACGACGCGCGCGGCGATCGAAAAACTCGGCGGTGCCGAACGCGGCAAAGCCGTCATCGTGCTGAACCCCGCTGAACCGCCGCTCATGATGCGCAACACGGTGTTCGTGCTCTCCGAACTCGCGGAGCCGGCCGCGATCGAGGCCAGCATCGTCGAGATGGTCGCGCGCGTGCAGACCTATGTGCCGGGCTATCGGCTCAAGCAGCAGGTGCAGTTCGATATCATCCCGCCGGCTGAGCCGTTCAACGTGCCGAAGCTTGGGCCTCGGCATGGGTTGAAGATTTCCGTATTCCTCGAGGTCGAGGGTGCGGCACACTACCTGCCTTCCTACGCCGGCAACCTGGACATCATGACTTCGGCGGCCCTGGCCTGCGGCGACATGATGGCGCGCCGGCGCATTGAGGCGGGCATTGCACGCGGGTTGAAGCAAACGGCGTGAGTCCGGGCGAACCATCGAGGAGTATCGGCATGAGCAAGAAGCTCTATATCTCGGACGTGACGCTGCGCGACGGCAGCCACGCGATCGGCCATCAGTACAGCATCGCGCAGGTGAAGGCGATCTCCGCAGCGCTGGATGCCGCCGGTGTCGACAGCATCGAGGTGGCGCACGGCGACGGCCTCGAAGGGTCCAGCTTCAATTACGGTTTTGGAGCGCACACTGACGTTGAGTGGATCTCGGCCGTCGCTGAAACCGTCAAGAAGGCAAAGGTTGCCACGCTGCTCCTGCCCGGCATCGGAACCACCCACGATCTGAGCCGGGCCTATGACGCCGGCGCGCGCGTTGTGCGCGTAGCGACGCACTGCACCGAAGCAGACGTGTCACGTCAGCATCTGGAATATGCGCGCGAGTTGGGCATGGACCCGGTGGGCTTTCTGATGATGAGCCACATGACGACGCCGCAGAAGCTCGCAGAGCAGGCCAGGCTGATGGAGAGCTATGGCGCGACTTGCGTCTATGTCGTCGACTCGGGCGGAGCACTCAATCCGAACGACGTGCGGGACCGCTTTCGGGCATTCAAGGAGGTGCTGAAGCCCGAAACACAGACGGGCATCCACGCTCATCACAACCTCAGCCTGGGCGTCGCCAATTCGATCGCTGCTGTGGAGGAAGGGGCTGACCGCGTCGACGCCAGCCTGGCCGGCATGGGCGCCGGAGCGGGGAACGCGCCACTAGAAGTGTTCATCGCCGCGGCCGAGCGCATGGGCTGGAATCACGGCACGGACCTGTATGCCCTGATGGATGCGGCAGACGACCTTGTGCGGCCCCTGCAGGACCGGCCGGTGCGCGTCGACCGTGAGACGCTGTCGCTCGGATACGCCGGCGTGTACTCGAGCTTCCTGCGTCACGCGGAAACCGCAGCACGCAAGTACGGACTGAACACGGTCGACATCCTGGTCGAGCTAGGCAAACGCAAAATGGTCGGCGGTCAGGAGGACATGATCGTCGATGTGGCACTGGATCTGCTGAAGTCCGTCCAACATGAACGCACGCAGCAGAGCCTCTGATTCATGGGGCGGCCTGAGCGTCCTGTATTGAAGCTGGCGAATCAAACACCCCGGAGGAAACCAAGATGCACCTGTTGTCGCGCGCGCTAGTCTATCTTGGCGTCCTCGTCGCAGTTTGCGCTACGGCCGAGACCGCGTCGGCCGCATCTCTTGGCGGGCCGCTGAACCTGGCCGACGAAGGCATGTTCTTCGTCAACGGAACGGCTGTGCCCTCTTCGCATCCGGGCGCCTCCCCGGCGGGGCCTTCGAAGCCCGGCATGGTGACGGTCAACCAGATGTACGTGCACTATCGGATCCCGGCCCAACTCGCCAGCCCGACGCCGATCGTGCTCGTGCATGGCGGCGGGCTGACCGGCATGAGCTACGAGACCACTCCGGATGGCCGCGAGGGCTGGGCGACCTACCTGGCACGCAAAGGCTACGCGGTTTACGTCGTGGATACACCCGGCCGCGGTCGCTCGGGGTTCAACGCAACGGCGATCAACCAGGCAAAGGCCGAGTCCAGCGTCGCTCCACTGCCGAACAACGTGCTCATGGTGACAAGCGAGCTTGCGTGGCCGCTCTTTCGCTTCGGGCCGGCATACGGCACGGCGTATCCGGACACCCAGTTCCCGATCGAGGCGTTCGGCGCCTTCGGCTCGCAAGGTGTTCCGTTCGGAGAAGCGACGCTCGAAGGAGGTACGATGGCAACCGCCCCTCAAGCTCTTGCAGCGCTCCTCGACAAGATCGGTCCGGCCGTGGTTGTCGTTCATTCTCTCGCCGGCCCCTTTGCGGATGCGCTCGTCGCGATGCGACCGCGTCTGGTCAAGGCCGTCGTCAACATCGAAGGTGCACAGGCCATCGTCCCCACCGAGACCCAGATCGAGGCCTACCGAGGCATTCCGGTCCTCGAGCTGTTCGGCGATCACCTGGACTCTCCTGTGTTCACCGGCCGCCCTCGCTACGAAGGCCGCAAGGCCGTCGTGGAGCGCATCAACAAGCAGCAGGAAGGCAGGGCCACGCTCGTCCGGCTTCCCGACGTGGGTATCAAGGGCAATTCCCACATGATGATGCAGGACAAAAACAATCTTCAGGTAGCGGATTTTGTGCTCGGCTGGATCGCGAGCAACGCCGAGTGATGTCTGGAATCGGCCCCGTGGCCCGTGGGATCATGTGAAAAATCCCATCACGCGATCATATGAGTTGCGCAGATGAGCTCGCATGGCTTCTGCAGCAGCCTCCGGGTCACGACGCTCGATGGCGTCGATGATGGCATCGTGCTGAGCGAAGGAAAAATAGTCGCCGGGCGGCCCCGGCAATCGGACGCCGAGCTTGTCGACGACCGACGCGCGCACACTGTCGACGATGCGCTGTAGAACGGAGATCAGCCTGTTTCCGGAAGCGCGTGCGATGAGTTCGTGTAACTGCGCGTTTCTCGCCCTGTAGTCGGCCCAACCATCCGAAGCGCGGATGTCCTGTGCCACGGATCTCATTTCCTCGATCTGCTCCTGACTTGCGTTGATGGCGGCCAGGCGTGCTGCTTCGGGCTCAACGGCAAGGCGAGCTTCCATCGCATCGCGCGGACTCGTCACGCGTCTCAGCGCGGAGACGTCCGGCATCGCGTCGGCAAGCTGCGGCCTGACGAAGGTGCCGCTTCCTACCTTGCGTATCAGCCTGCCCTCGAGCTCGAGCCGGGCGAGAACTTTTCTCACCTCGTTACGGCTTACCGCCCAATCCTTGGCGAGTTGGCGTTCAGCCGGAAGCCGACCTCCTGGGGCGCTCGCCAGATATTGCTCAAGTTGGTCGATCATCTGCGCTCCTTCGCAACCAATTACGACCATTCATCACATCAGTGTCAATTGACAGTCAGGATAGGTTCGATACCAATTCCAACCATAAGCGACGTATATGCGCCAAAGATAGCAAATTGGTCAACCAATTGCGATGGGAGCGTCGGAGGAAGAATGACCGAGTTCGATCGAGCGCTCCGGCGGAGAACAATCATCAAATCGGTGACCACGACTTTCGTTGTCGGAGCGCTGGCCAATACGCTGTCGGCCGCACGGTCGTCCGCGGATGATGCCGCTGCGGCAGCGATCTGGAGCAGCGAATATTGGGCGAGGAAGGGCGACATTCCTCTCTGGATGTTCCGAAAGCGACTGGGGGCGCCGAAAGCAGGCGAAGCACCGCGTCCGGTCCTCTTCTTCGTGCATGGGTCGTCGGTGAGTTCGCGGGCCTTCGATCTGACTGTCCCGGGTAGGGGCGAGTACTCGGTCATGAACGAATTCGCCCGATATGGTTTCGACTGCTGGACCATGGACCACGAGAACTACGGCAAGTCAGGACGGACGTCCGGAAACTCCGACATCGCGAGCGGGGTTGAAGATCTCAAGGCCGCAATGGATGTCGTGTCCCGCGAAACCGGGCTTATGAAGTGCCATGTCCTCGGAGAGTCCTCGGGCGCATTGAGGGCGGGAGCCTATGCGATGGTCGCGCCCGAGCGCGTCGATCGTCTGGTCCTGACCGCCTTTACCTACAAGGGGGTGGGGGCACCGACATTGGTCGAACGCGCCAAACGCCTCGACTATCTGCGTTCGCACAATCTGCGCAAGCGCGATCGGGACGAGATCTTTTCGATCGCCACGAGAGACAAGCCCGGCACCAGCGATCCTGCTGTGATCGAAGCGCTCGCCGACGTCGAGCTGCAATTCGGGGATCAGATTCCGACGGGTACCTACCTGGATATGGTCACCAAATTGCCGGTGGTGCAGCCCGAGAAGGTGCTGGCGCCCGTGCTGCTGGTGCGCGGCGAGTACGATGGCATTTCCTCACTCGCCGATCTCCAGGATTTCTTCGGCCGGCTGCCGAACGGCGATCGCCAGATTGCGATCGTTCCCGGTGCCGCCCATTCGGTGACATTGGCGATCAACCGGACGGCATTCTGGCACATCGCGCGCGCATTCCTGACCATGCCGACACCGCATGCGACCTAGCCGAGCTGCAGGTCGCGTCCCCTCCGTTCTGCGTTCAATTTGTGAAGGACAACACATGAGCAGCAATCTGACCCCGGAAGAACTCGCCGCGTTGATGCCTTCAGAACTCTGCCAGTACCCAACGCCGATCCCGACCCAGATCGTCTCCAGCGACGAATTCTATCCCGACCCGCAGAACGAACGGCAGCGCGAGGTCGAGGCGCGGCTGCTCGCAATGGCCGACGATCTCGGCGGCAAGCAGGGGCTGGACCGCCGCCGCTTCTTCCAGACCGCGGCCGGCATGGCGGCCTCGTTTGTGGCGATGAACCAGGTCTATGGCCCGCTGTTCGACGTGACGCCGGCGGAAGCCGCGACGCCCGCGATGGCGCAGGAGCGCGCCAATGGATTGAAAGACCAGTTCATCATGGACATGCACACGCATTTCCTGCGCGACGACACCCGCATCATGGGCTTCGTGGAGATGCGTAAAGCCGTGGGCAAGGCCGGCTGGAACAAGCAGCTCTCCGACCACGAGCAGACCATCGAGGACCTCAAGTTCAACAACTACAAGAAGGAGATGTTTCTCGACTCCGACACCAAGATCGCGCTGATCTCGTCGGCCCCGTCAGATATCGAGCAGGACTGGTTCCTGACCAATGAGCAGATGGCCGACGCACGCAAGAAAGTGAACGATGAAGCGGGCTCCCGACGCTTGTTCTGTCATGCCATCTTCACGCCCGGCCAGCCCGGCTGGCTCGACAAGCTCGATGCGGCGCTGGCGCTGAAGCCCGAGTCCTGCAAGGGCTACACGATCGGCGACAACACGCACAAGGAGATCAGCCGCTACCCCTGGCGCATGGACGACGAGAAAGTTGCCTACAAGGGCTATGAGAAGATGGTGAAGGCGGGCATCAAGAATGTCTGCGTCCACAAGGGCCTGTTTCCGCCGGGGATCGAGAAGCAGTATCCGAATTTGCGCGGCTTCGCCGACGTCTCCGATGTCGGCCAGGCGGCAAAGGACTGGCCGCAGCTCAACTTCGTGATCTATCACTCGGCCTATCGTCATGTCGGCGGCGATCCAAAGGTCGCGCTCGCCGAGTTCGAGCGCACCGGCCGCATCGCCTGGACCTCTGACCTCGCCGACATCCCGGCGCAATATGGCGTCAGCAACGTCTATGGCGACGTCGGGCAATTGTTCGCCACCACGCTGGTGGCAGAGCCCAATGTCTGCGCGGCGCTGATGGGCACGTTGATCAAGGGCCTCGGCGTCGATCACATCTGCTGGGGCACCGACGCGCTGTGGACCGGCGCACCGCAATGGCAGATCGAGGGATTGCGGCGGCTGGAGATCCCCGAAGCGATGCAGAAGAAGTTCGGCTACGCGCCGCTCGGCGCTGCCGATGGCCCGGTGAAGACCGCGATCTTCGGCGACAACAATGCCCGGCTGTACAACATCCAGCCCAAGCGCGCAATGCTGGAACTGAAGGGCGACCGTTTTGCGGCGATGAAGGCGGAGTACGAGAGAAACGGGCCGGAGCCGTCGAACATGCGTTACGGCTATGTGGTGCCGGGCAAGCCGATCGATCATGCGGTGTTCGCTTAGCGATTGTGCTGCGCCGGTCGGGTATGGGCAGCTCATGGTCCGCGCGACGCTGGCCGCCGGGACGCCGAGCACGCCCGACTCGGTGTCCATTACCGATCACGAGGCCGCGGCAGCTCTTCGTCTCATCGCAGGGCCCGGCGCGAAGGCCGAAGCCTTGCCGTGGAAGCATGCGCGGCTTGCGCTGATCTCGCTCTCGGACCTCTCGAACCCGATGCTTGGCCTGCTCGAGTCGGGAGCGCGCTTGAACGTCGTGCCTCTGACCAGTGCGACGGTCATGCTTGGGACCACGGTCGTGGCGATCGCGCTGCTCAAGAGCTTCGCCGAAAGCTTCAAAAAAGGTCACGGTGGCGTCGCGTGCGGTGACGATCGCGTTACCGCCGTCGGCGCAGCAGGCTATGGCGCAGCGAGGAAGAACAGCAATTGAAGGACCAGGGTCGATGCCGATAGGTGCCGCCGCCATCCGATGATCCGCAATGTCGGGGATCGTCGCGCAAGCTGCGATCACCGGCTTGTGGTTCGACTGGCGTCGCCATTGCGGCAATATGTCCTGGTCGCGCCATTCAATTCCGTCTCTTGATCGCGGACGTTGCGAGAGCAGCGCGACGAGAGCAAGAGGGCATCGGTCTTTCGATGCGGCGCGGCCGCATCTTCGGCGCCCTCCAAAAGAAAACTCACGGAAACGCAACAGGCAGGTCTCGCGGAGCGATCCGCGTAACGGTCTCGACCGGAGTCGGGATAGTCGTGCCGTCGTGCCTTTGGGCATGCGCCACAGCTTCCCACCCGTGACCGCTGCGCCTGGAAGCTTGTTTTATCAGTGATGGCAGAACGCCCGGCTGGTCTTACCAACCAAACTCGCGGGCGCGGAGTGTCCATGGGGATTGTTCGTTTTGCGCTGAGATTTCCGCACACGTTCTATGTAGTCGCGGCGCTGGTCCTGTTTCTGGGCGTGGTCAGCGTGCGGCAAATGCCGACGGATATCTTTCCGGAGATCAACATTCCGGTGGTGACGGTGATCTGGAGCTACACCGGCCTGAGCACGCCCGAGATGGAGCAGCGCGTCACCACCTACAGCCAGTATTCGATCTCTTCCAACGTCAACGGCATCAAGAACATCGAGGCGCAGACGCTGGCCGGCCTGTCGGTGCAGAAGATCTACTTCCAGCCCGACGTCAATCTCGACCTCGCCATCTCGCAGATCGTCTCGGCGACCAATTCGATCCGCGCGCTGATGCCGCCCGGCATCCAGCCACCCGTCGTGGTGCAGTTCAACGCCTCGAGCGTCCCCGTGCTGCAGATCAGCCTGAGCTCGGATACTTTGAGCGAACAACAGCTCTACGACTACGGCATCTACCGCATCCGCCAGCAACTCGCGCCAATCGCCGGGATCACGCTGCCGACGCCGGCCGGCGGCAAGTACCGACAGATCATGGTGGACGTCGATCCCGACAAGCTGACCGCCAAGGGACTGACGCCACTCGACGTGGTCAACGCCGTCAATGCGCAGAACCTGACCTTGCCGGCCGGCACCGCCAAGTTCGGAAGCACCCAATATGTCGTCCGCACCAACGCGACGCCGGGCTCGATCGACGATCTCAACAATATCCCGATCAAGGTGGTGAACGGGGCAACCATCTTCGTGAAGGACGTCGGTCAAGTGCATGACGGCTGGCTGGTGCAGCAGAACGTCGTGCGCGAGAACGGGCGGCGCTCGGTGCTGCTCTCCATCATCAAGAACGGCAATGCCTCGACCTTGAGCGTGGTCAATGCCGTGCACAAGGCGCTGCAGGCGGCGCGCGCCGCTGCGCCTCCCGGCATGGAGATCAACGAGCTGTTCGACCAGTCGGTGTTCGTGAAGGACTCTGTCGAGGGTGTGCTGCGCGAAGGCGCGATCGCGGCCGCGCTGACCGCGCTGATGATCCTCTTGTTCCTGGGCTCGTGGCGGTCGACCGTCGTGGTCATGGTCTCGATCCCGCTGTCGATCCTGGCCTCGCTGATCGTGCTCTATTTCATGGGGGAGACGCTGAACACCATGACGCTTGGCGGCCTCGCGCTCGCGGTGGGCATCCTGGTCGACGACTCGACCGTCACGCTCGAGAACACCCACCGCCTGCTCACCGAAGAAGGCCTGCCGCTGCCGCAGGCGACGTTGCACGGCGCGGCGGGGATCGCGGTGCCAACGCTGGTCTCGACGCTCGCGATCTCCTGCGTGTTCACCTCAGTCGTGTTCCTGGAGGGGCCGGCAAAATACCTGTTCACGCCACTCGGGCTTGCGGTGGTGTTCGCCATGCTCGCCTCCTATGGCTTCTCCCGGACGCTGACGCCGATCATCATCGGCCTGCTGCTCAAGGGCGAGCATCACGGCCCGTCCGACGGCTCGCCGAAAGGTTTCTTCGCGCGCTTCCATGCCGGTTTCGAGCGCGGCTTCGAGGCGATGCGGCATTCCTATTCGCGCTCGCTGCGGGAGCTCCTGACTCATCCCTTCATCCTGCCGGCTGGCATGGTGGCGGTGCTGGCGCTCGGCATCGTGCTCTATCCGATGGTCGGTCGCGAGTTCTTCCCGGTCATCGACGGCGGCCAGATCCAGCTCCATGTCCGCGCCCCCGCCGGCAGCCGGATCGAGAACACCGAGCGCGTCTTCCAGGACGTCGAGAACAAGATCCGCGAGGTCATCCCCGACAGCGAGCGAGAGCTCGTCGTCGACAATATCGGCCTGCCGGCGCGGTCCTATAACCTCGCCTTCAGCGACGGCTCGACCATCGGCGTCAATGACGGCGCGATACTGATCTCGTTGAAGGAGGGCCACCGGCCTACGCCGGAATATGTGCGCAAGCTGCGCGAGGTGCTGCCGGCGTCATTCCCTGGCGTGACCTTCTACTTCCAGGCCGCCGATATCGTCACGCAGATCCTCAATTTCGGCCTGCCGGCGCAGATCGACGTCCGCACCGTCGGCTACGACCGCGCCAACAATCTGCGTGCCGCAAGGGAGTTGCGCGGGCGCATTGCTGCGATCGCCGGCGTAGCGGACGCGCATCTGCAGCAGGAGGTTGACGCGCCGGCGTTCCTTGCCGACATTGACCGGAGCCGCGCAGCGCAGCTCGGGCTCAATGCCAGCACCATTGCAACCAACGTCAACGTGTCCCTGAGCTCGTCGGAGCAGGTGACACCGAACTTCTGGACCGATCCGAAATCCGGTATTCCCTACTTTCTCGCGGTGCAGACGCCGGAGAGCAAGATTGCGTCCCTCAACGACCTTGCCAACACGCCGATCTCAACGTCGCTGGCGTCAGCGCAGACCGATACGTCGATCCCGGGGCTGCTCAGCAATGTCGCGACCTTCAGGCGCGCGAGCATTCCGACCAATTCCAATCAGGCCAACGTGCAGCCGGTCTATGAGGTCTATGCCAGCGTGCAAGGCCGCGATCTCGGCGGCGTGGCCGGCGAGATCAGCAGGATCGTCGCCGACGTGCAGAAGGAGCTGAAGCCCGGCAACACCATCCAGGTGATCGGGCAGATCCAGAGCATGGACGCTGCCTTCGTCGATCTCGGCATCGGGCTCCTGTTCGCCGCCGTGTTCGTCTACATGCTGATGGTCGTGAACTACCAGAATTTCGGCGATCCCTTCGTCGTCATTCTGGCGTTGCCGGCCACGCTATGC
The DNA here is from genome assembly GCF_018130695.1 of Bradyrhizobium jicamae. Taxonomy (GTDB): domain Bacteria; phylum Pseudomonadota; class Alphaproteobacteria; order Rhizobiales; family Xanthobacteraceae; genus Bradyrhizobium; species Bradyrhizobium jicamae_B. Next base: position 177,812 of record NZ_JAFCJX010000002.1, read on the forward strand.
GGCATCGTGACCATGCTCTTCATCACCGGAACGACGCTGAACGTGCCCTCGCTGATGGGGGCAATCATGGCGGTCGGAGTCGCCTCCGCGAACTCCATCCTGCTGGTGACGTTTGCGCGCGAGCAGCAGCTCGCCGGCAAGAGCGCGTTCGAGGCGGCGATCGACGCCGGTCACACCCGCATCCGGCCAGTCCTGATGACGGCGGCCGCCATGATCGTCGGCATGATCCCGATGGCGATCGGCGGCGCCGGCGAGGAGCAGAATGCCGCGCTCGCGCGTGCCGTCATCGGCGGGCTGTTGTTTGCGACGCCAACGACATTGCTGGTCGTGCCCTACCTCTTCGCCATGCTGCGCAAGGGCAATGACGGCAAGAAACATCACGGAGTATTTGAGGAGGTGCTGGAATGAACTACAACGGTCCCATCAACACCGGAGCGGCCACCGAGACAGACCGCGTCAACGACACACCGGCGCCTGTCGTGCAAAAAAGGGGGCGTCGAGGGCGGCTGATGCTGCTCGGCGTCGTGGTGGTTTTCACCGGTTCGCTGACATCGGGTGCCTGGAACCATCTGACGCAATATCGCCTCACCGCGGTTGCAGCCGAAGCTGAACGCAATCTCGTTCCGCAGGTCCGCCTCGCGGCCGTCGCAGCGAGCGGCGAGACCCAGGTGGTGCGGCTGCCCGCAACCACGTCGGCGTTTGCCAGTGCCAACATCTTTGCCCGCGCCTCCGGCTATGTCGGCAAGCGGGAGGTCGATATCGGCGACCGCGTCAAGGCTGGGCAACTTCTGGCGGAGATCGTCGCGCCGGAGCTCGACCACCAGATCGCGCAGGCCGAAGCCACGCTCGCGCAGCTCAAATTCGCGCTGCAGCAGGCCGAGGCCAACCGCGAGCTGGCCAAGGTAACTTGGGACCGCGACCGGCCGCTGGTCGACAAGGGCTGGGTCACCGGGCAGCAAGGCACGATCGACCAGCAGAACTTGAAGGCGCAGGAGGCCGCCGTCCAGGTCGCGCAGGCCAACGTAACGGCCGAGGAGGCGCAGGTGCAGGTGCTGCATCAGCAGAAGGTCTATCAGCAGGTGGTCGCGCCGTTCGACGGCGTCATCACCCAGCGCAATATCGATGTCGGCAGCCTGGTGCAGGCGGACGCGACCTCCGGAACCTTCATGTTCAACCTGATGCAGGGCAACGTCATCCGCACCCAGGTGTTCGTGCCGCAAGACCAGGCTTTTGGCCTCGAGCCGGGCATCGAGGCCGTGGTGCACGTGCCTGAAATTCCCGACCGCAGCTTCCCCGGAAAGGTGACGCGGATAGCAGATGCGATCCAGCCGGGCTCTCGCACGCTTTTGGCGGAGATCGATATCCCCAACCCGGACGGCGCACTGAAGCCGGGCATCTACTGCACCATCGAGCTGCACATCCCGCGCAAGTCACCGAGCTTCCAGATCTCCGCCGACGCCATCATCTTCAATGAAGGCGGCACGCAGGTTGCCGTGGTCGAGAACGGCGTGGTGCATCTGCGCAAGGTCAATGTGGTGCGCGACTTCGGGCAAAGGGTCGACATCGATCGCGGCGTCAAGGCGGGCGATGAGGTGATCCTCAATCCCCCGGTCGATCTCGCCGAGGGCAGCAAGGTCAAGCCTCGTCGACCGACCGCGCAGCAGATGTCGTGAGCGACGAGGGTGTAATCGCCTGGCGAAGAGGTGGCGATCCCGATCTTCAGACCCCTGTCCAGCCTGGAGTTCGCATCCTGTTCACTGAAGGACAGGTCCGCCATGAAAGGATATCGCGACGAAGGCGCGATATCCTTTCAGCAAGATTCATGAAAACGTACGCCGAATGTGATGCTTCAAGAGGAGCCGCTCGGAAGGCCGGGCTTGTCCATGGCGACCGCGACACCGAAGATGATCAGTCCGCCCAGGGCCAGGACGGCTCCGGCAAGTCCCGTAGAGGCGACGCCGAAACCTGCTGCAATCGCTGCGCCGCCGAGAGCGGCGCCGATTGCATTGGCGAGATTGATCGCGCAACCGTTCAACATGGCGCCAAGCGATTGGGCCTGGCCGGCAACGTCAATGAGGCGGATCTGGAGTGCAGGCACGAGGGCGATGCTGACCAAGCCCGCCACGAAGATATTGGCGAGAAGAGCCAGGAGATTGTGCAGGCTGAAGTAAACCAGTGCATAGGTTGCGACGTTGAGAAGCAGCAGCCCGCCAAGGGCTTGCATGACCCCACGATCGGCCATCCAGGCGCCGACAAAGTTGCCAAAGAACATGCCTACGCCTATCACGCAAAGGGCCAGCGGTAGCGTGGAGGGCTGGGCGTGGGTCACTTCGGCCAGCGCTGGCGCCAGATAAGTGTAGGCCGAAAAGAGGCCTCCGAGCCCGACAGCGCCCATGCCCAGCGTCAGCCACACCTGCAGCCTGGTTAGTGCGCCGAGTTCGCGCCGCGCACTGGCGTCGCGCGCCGCCGGCAATTCAGGAAGGGTTGCGCGGCATAATCCGCCGGCGATCAGGCCCAGCATCGCAAGCCCGATGTAAGTCGCCTGCCAACCGAGCTTCTCCCCAATCCAGCTTCCGAGAGGCGCGCCGATCAGATTGGCGAGGCTGATACCCATCATCACGCGCGCCATAGCCTGTGCGCGTTTGCCGGGATGAGCCATATGGGCGGCCACCAGCACGGCAACGCCGAAGTAGGCACCGTGTGGCAAGCCTGACACAAAGCGGGCGGCCACGAGGGAGCCATAGTGACCGGCGAGTGCCGTCGCAAGGTTACCGAGAATAAAGAAGCCCAAGAGACTTACCAGCAATGTGCGGCGTGACGCCTTCGCGGCGATGGCAGCAATCGACGGCACGCCGACGACGACCCCGATCGCATAAGCGCTGACGAATTCACCTGCCTCCGGAATGCTCGCGTGGGTCTGGCGGGCCATTTCGGGAAGCAACCCCATCGATGCGAATTCTGAGGTTCCGAGGGCGAACGCCCCCAGAATGAGGGCAAATTCCGCCGCCACTCCCCTCCAAAACCGAGGTGCGCGCGAACTCGTCCGATCTATTGATGTGCTTGAAGTCATCTCTGCTCCGCTGAGTTAGACTCACCGGTCTAGCCACAAAGCGGAGAGCGAGTGAATTGCGAGTAACGGAATGGACCTTTCGCAGTCTCTGAACAATCACCAAAAAACGGTTCGTTCATTCACGGCATACGATCATCGGCGCCGCCTGCTTGATAGGCACATCCAAGAAGATTGCCGGCTAGCCCTATGTCGGTCATGGCGATGCGCTGACGGCAAAGACTATGCGGTCGACGGCGACTGGGCGTCCCGTCCGGAACGCTCAATGGCGTCCCACCTTGCCGGCAGCTTGTTCTCTCGCATGAATGACAAGAATGCATCCAGCGGCGCGGGATTTTGTCGTCGGCTGGGATAGAACAGATAGATTCCGGTGATCGGCGAGCACCAGTCAGCGAGTATCGGTACCATCGTTCCGCGTTGCACTTGCTCGTGCACTAAAACTCTGGGCAGCAGGCCAATGCCTGCTCCGTGCTCGACTGCCGTTGCGAGAACCCGAAGGTCATTCGCAACGAAGTGCATGCCTATCGCTGGCGCCGCTTTCTGATCTTGACGGTGCAGAATCCATGGTCGGATCGTGCCATCGTAGGACGAACGCAGCCGTACGCAGCGATGGTTGCAAAGGTCCTCGGGCGCCTGTGGCGTCCTGCGCTGTGCCACGTATTGGGGGGAGGCAAACAGAAATTCCCCGAACGGTCCGACCAAACGCTGCGTGATCATGTCCTTTTCGATTCTGTCGCCCAATTGAACGCCGGCGTCGATCCGATTCGAGACGAGATCGAGGTGAAGATCGTCCACAAGCATTTCAAGCTCGATATCCGGATACGTGGCCATGAACTGCCCAATCAACGGTCCCACAATCAATGTTGCAGCTGTTCGGGACACGACAATGCGCAAACGCCCTCCAGGACTTTTTCGGAATCGGGTCAAGCCATCGAGTGCCGTTTCCAACCCCTGAAAGACCGGCCCGAGCTCGGCGAGTAGCTGATTGCCTGCCTCCGTCAGCGAAACGCTCTTCGTCGTTCGCGCCAGAAGTCTCACGCCAAGCTTTTCCTCCAGGCCCTTCAAGGTCTGGCTAATGCTAGCCAGGGAGACATTGAGGGCGGCCGCCGCGCGCGTAAAGTTCAACTGGCGCGCCACCTCCGCGAACATGGCGAGTTCGCGGAATTCTGGTCGTTGCATGTCTCGATCCTCCATGTGCACCGGAGGGTGTCACATGGTCGCCGTTCGTGAACAAGTGCGTGGCCGCTCACCAACACGGCATCGGGGGCGTTCGATGGATCGGAAGTCGAGAACGCGCGCATGCTTGCCGCCAGCTCCAAATTGAACGGGCTCGGTGGTCTCGGCATGCCAACGCGATACCACAGGCACGTCGGTACAGATCGACGGCGCGCGCTCCGCGGATTTGGACAGCAGAGCGGTCAAATCGGACGTCAACAGAGTCAGAGTGGCTGCTATTCCCGGACGCGCTGCGATGACTGCATCGTTCTGGCGGGGGATCGTTCGCTTTCCGTCGGAGGTGGGCTTGACAGGTTTCTCTTGGGAATATAATGCAAACGTTAGCATAAGAAAATTGCTGCGTATTTTGGCATTTGAGCCATCAAAGAACAAACGTTAGCGCAAATCGCAGCAGAGCCAAAGCAGAGCCGTACCACATGAGCCAAAGCGTCCTCGTCCTCGTCGGAAGTGCACGTAAGACTTCCATCAATCTCAAGCTCGCAAGGGCGCTGGTCCGTTTGGCCCCGCAAGGACTGCAGTTCGATTTTGCCGCACTCCACGACCTGCCGCTCTTCAATCAGGATCACGAGCAAGACATGCCATCGGAAGTGCTGCGGGTGCGGCGGCAGATCGAGGCGGCGCGCGGGTTGCTGTTCGTGACGCCGGAGCACAACCGCTCCATCCCGTCCCTGCTGAAGAACGTCATTGATTGGGCCTCGCGTCCATATGGCAGGAGCCTGTGGTCGAGAAAGCCGGCCGCCATTGCGGGAGCCTCGGTCGGAGCGATCGGTACCGCGGTTGCGCAGGCGCATCTGCGTTCAATGCTCGGCTATCTCGACGTTCCGACCCTTGGCCAGCCCGAGGTCTGCCTCCGAGTCACCGAAGGGCTGATCAGCGACGAAGGCGAGATCGAGAACGAAGGTACGCGAGCCTTCCTGCAGTCGTTCATGGCCAAATACGCCGAATGGGTCGCCGGGTTTGAGAGAAGCCGCCTGGCAAGCTGATGGCAATCGGAAGGCTTGCAATTGGCAACGATACGGGGATGGCAGAGAAAAGATGATCACTGCTTCGCATAAGCCGGCATTTCAATGGGACGATCCGCTTCTGCTCAATGCCCAGTTGACGGAAGATGAGCGGGCGGTCTGCGATTCCGCGCGCGCCTACAGCCAGAAGCAGTTGCGTGCGCGCATGCCCGAGGCCTTCCGAGCGGAACAAACCGACCCCGCGATCTTTCGCGAGATGGGGGAGTTGGGCCTGCTCGGCGTGACAATCCCGGAGGCCTATGGCGGGGCCGGCTTGAACTATGTCTGTTACGGCCTGGTCGCCCGCGAGGTCGAACGGGTGGATTCGGGGTATCGCTCGATGATGAGCGTGCAAAGCTCGCTCGTCATGGTGCCGATCAGCGAATTCGGGACAGAGGTGCAGAAGCAGAAGTATCTTCCGAAACTCTCGAGCGGCGAACTGATCGGCTGCTTCGGCCTGACGGAGCCAAATCATGGCTCGGATCCGGGAAGCATGGCGACGCGCGCCCGGAAAGTCGCCGGCGGCTATTCGATCTCCGGATCGAAGATGTGGATCACCAACAGCCCCATCGCGGACGTCTTTGTCGTCTGGGCCAAGGATGACGCGGGCGATATCAGAGGTTTCGTGCTCGAGAAAGGCTGGAAGGGGCTGTCGGCGCCGGCGATCCACGGCAAGGTCGGTTTGCGCAGCAGCGTCACCGGCGAGATCGTCTTGGACCAGGTTTTCTGTCCGGAGGAGAACGCGTTCCCCGAGGTTCGCGGCCTCAAAGGGCCGTTCACCTGCCTGAACAGCGCGCGCTACGGCATCGCGTGGGGCGCGCTCGGGGCTGCCGAGGACTGCTACGTGACGGCGCGCCAGTACGTGATGGATCGAAAGCAGTTCGGAAAGCCGCTTGCCGCCAATCAACTGATCCAGAAGAAGCTGGCCGACATGCTCGCCGAAATCTCGCTCGGGATTCAAGGCTGCCTTCGCCTTGGGCGCATGAAGGACGAGGGAATCGCGGCAGTGGAAATCACCAGCATCATGAAGCGCAATTCCTGCGGCAAGGCGCTCGAGATCGCGCGCGCCGCGCGCGACATGCTCGGCGGCAATGGCATCAGCGATGAGTTCGGCGTTGCGCGCCATCTGGTGAATCTGGAGGTGGTGAACACCTACGAAGGAACCCATGATGTGCACGCCCTCATCCTGGGGCGCGCCATCACCGGCATTGCGGCGTTCTAGTCCGATGACCGCGGCCTCCAACAATTCGGGAGCGCTGGCCCGCCTGCGGGTGCTTGATCTGTCGCGCGTGCTCGCCGGGCCATGGTCAGGGCAGCTGCTGGCAGATCTGGGAGCCGACGTCGTCAAGATCGAGCGGCCGGAGAGCGGTGACGACACGCGGTCATGGGGGCCGCCCTGGCTCAGGGATGTCGAGGGCCAGGAGACGTCGGAAGCCGCCTACTATCTTTGCGCCAACCGCAACAAGAGATCCGTCACCGCCGATCTCAATCACCCGGATGGCCGACGCATCGTGCAGCGGCTTGCTGCCGGTGCGGACGTCGTCATCGAAAACTTCAAGGTCGACGGGCTGCGGCAATATGGTTTGGACTATGAAAGCCTGAAGCGCGATAATCAGCGGCTGATCTATTGCTCGATCACCGGCTTCGGCCAGACCGGGCCCTACGCGGCGCGGCCTGGCTACGATTTCCTGATCCAGGGCATGGGCGGATTGATGGACCTGACCGGCTTGCCCGACGGTGCCAACGGAGGCGGTCCGGTGAAAGTCGGCGTGGCATTGGTCGATGTCATGACCGGTCTCTATGCCACGGTTGCGATCCTGTCGGCGTTGGCGCACCGCGAGCGCAGCGGCCACGGCCAGCACATCGATCTGGCCCTGCTCGATGTCCAGGTCGCGACCCTTGCCAACCAGGCGTCGAATTTTCTGGTCGGCGGCCAGCGGCCGCAGCGTCTCGGCAACGCCCATCCGAACATCGTGCCCTATCAGGATTTTCCGACCGCGGACGGCCACATGATCATCGCGGTCGGCAACGATCGCCAGTTCGTCAAGCTGTGTGCCGTGCTGGATCGGCCCGCATGGTCCGCCGACGCCCGCTTCGCAGCCAATCCCCAACGCGTTGCCAACCGCGACGTGCTGGTGGAATTGATGCGCGGCGTCACCGTGACGCGGATGACCGATGCCTGGGTGTCGGCGATGGACGCTGCCGGCGTGCCGTGCGGTCCGATCAACAGCGTCGAGCGCGTGTTCGAGAATCCGCAGGTCCGGTCCCGCGGCACGCGCATCGAAATGGATCACCCGCTGGGAGGCGTCGTGCCGCTGGTCGCCAATCCGATTCGCCTGTCGGCGACGCCGGTCGCGTATCGGTTCGCTCCGCCGGTGCTCGGGCAGCATACCGAGGACGTGCTGCAATCATGGCTCGGCGTCGATTCGTCGGAACTCGCCGCGCTTCGCGCGAGCCGCGCGGTGTAGCACGGGCGTTGGTCAACCGGCTTGGGAGGGCTGGATACGATGCTGTCGTTAGTGTTGGACGCTCCTGCCATATCGCGATCCGGATCGCATTCGAGCCCAATATCTCGTGCAAACGTTGTGCGATTGCGCCGGGCTGACGTCGCGCCTATGCTATCGTCATCACGCGGCATCTTCCGTGCCCTTCGCCTGAAAGAGACGTTCGGCAAGCTCATGGTCACCATCAAGGACATCGCAGCCCGCTTGCAAGTGTCGCCGTCGACGGTCGGGCGCGCGCTGGCGGATGACCCCCGCATCAGCAGTTCGATGAAGCAGAAGGTCAACGACGTCGCAAACGAGATCGGCTACGTCGCCAACCGGGCCGCGCGCATCATGCGCGGCGTCTCCAGCAACCTCGTCGGTCTGGTCGTTCCGGATATCCGCAACAGCTTCTATGCGACGATCGCGCACGCGCTGTCGAAATGTCTGGAGGAGGCGGGCTACCAATTGACGCTTTCGGAGACCGACGATGACCGGATGACCGAGCTGCGTCACATTCGCGAACTGACCAGCGCGAATGTCGCCGGCGTCATCATCGTGCCCAGCGCCAAGCCGCATCCGGATACGGTCCGTCTCTTGAAGGCCATTCCGCACATCCAGCTGCTGCGAAAGATCTCCGGCCTGGGAGAGCAGTGGTTCGGAATGGACGATACGGCGGCGATGCATGAGGCAACGAGGCACCTTGTTCAATTGGGGCATCGCCGCATCGGCTATGTCGGTGGCCTCGCCGAGCTGCCGACCGGCGCCGCGCGACTGCATGGATATCGCAGTGCGATTGGCAATCCGTCCGCGAAGAATGACGGTCTGGTGGAGCTCGGGCCGCCATCCTCGATGGAGTTTGGCAGAGAAGCGTTGCGCCGGCTGCTGGCCCTGCCCAAGCCGCCCTCGGCCGTCGTCATCGGCTCCGTTCAGATCACCCAAGGTGTTCTCGAAGAGCTGCATTTGAGGGGCGTGTCGGTGCCCCGGCAACTTTCCGTCGTCGGCTTCGGAGATGAACTCGGTTTTCGCTGGTGGGGCCCGGGCCTGACCACGATCAGCCTGCCGGTATCGGAGCTGGCGACGGCAAGCGGGCTCTGGTTCGTCCATCAGATCAAGCAGAAATCGGTGAACGCCGCCCCATACAGCTCCATCTCGCCACCGACGCTGATCGTGCGGGGCAGCACCGCTGAATTTTCGCGTGCGCCGGCTGGCCGCGCCGCGAAGGGAATGCCCGCATCCGCGGACTGATGAATCCGGCGGGACGTGAGCCTGCTTGCACTGCCAATATAGCGATGGGTTTTCGACCATGAACGCCACTGTGCTGCTGACCGATTATGCGTGGCCTGACGATTCCATCGAACGGGGAATCGTTGAAGGCGCAGGTATGCGCCTCATCAGCGGTCCGTCGACGCCTGCGTCTGCCGAAGCGATCGATGCACTTGCGTTGGAGCATCAGCCTGCCGCCATCATGACGTGCTGGGCGCCGGTATCGGCCAACGCCATCGCGGCCTCTGCCGGGCTCAAGATCGTGGCGAGGCTCGGGGTTGGGCTCGACAATATCGCAGTCGACGCTGCGACCGGTCGCGGCATATGGGTTACCAATGTGCCCGATTATTGTGTCGAGGAAGTCTCCGATCATGCCGTCGGCTTTGCGCTCGCCTGGACCCGCGGGATCGCCCTGTTCGATCGTGACGTGCGTGCCGGTCGCTGGGATCCCGCCGGCGCAAAGCTTCGCCGCTTGTCGGAACTGACCTGCGGCATCATTGGGTTTGGGCGCATCGGTCGCGCCACCGCGCGCAAGCTCGCCGCGTTCGGCTGTCGCATGCTCGCGTTCGATCCCCACCTGACTGCCGCGCCTTCCGATGTGCAGCCGGTCAGTCTGGAATCCCTGCTGGCGCAGAGCGACGTCGTCGTCGTGCACGCGCCACTGACCGATGCGACGCGTCATCTCATCGATCGCGAACGCATCGCCTTGATGCGTCCCGGAAGCCTTCTGATCAATGTCAGTCGCGGCGGGGTGGTCGACACCGACGCGGTCATCGAAGCGCTCGAGGGCGGGACGATTTCGGGCGCCGCGCTCGACGTTCTCGAGACGGAGCCGAACGTGCCGCCTCGGCTGCTTGCCCAGCCGGGTGCGATCATCACGCCGCACGTCGCGTTTTCGTCGGATGCCTCCTTGCGTGAACTTCGCACGAGGGCGGCCGAAGAGGTCGTCCGCGTCCTCAGCGGCCAGAAGCCGCAACAGCCGCGCAACGCCCCCGTTCCGCGCAATGGCGGGGTGCCGGCATGAGCAGCGCGAGCGGTCCCGTCGAAACCGTCTTTGGAGCCAGTCCCGATCCGAAGCTTGATGCCTTTCTGGTCTCGAAGGGGCTTGCCCGCGCCGACGAAACCGCGCGCTGGTCCGCCCTCGCGGGCGGTGTGTCCTCCGACATCTGGCGCGCCGACTTGCCCGGCCGCTCGCTCTGCGTGAAGCGGGCGCTGGCGAAGCTGAAAGTCTCCGCCGATTGGCAGGCGCCGGTTTCGCGCAACGCCTACGAATGGGCGTGGATGCAGTTCGCCGTGGAGCACTGTCCCGACAATGTCCCGCGGCCGCTGGCCCACGATCCGGAAGCGGGCCTGTTTGCGATGTCGTTTCTCGAGCCCGCGCAGCATCACGTCTGGAAGGACCAGTTGCTGGCCGGGGAGGTCTCAAGCAAAACGGCCTCAGCTGTCGGCCGGCTGGTGGGACGCTTGCATGCCGCGAGTGCGGGCCAGGCGCAAGTGGCGAAGGCGTTCGATACAAGCGACAACTTCTATGCCCTGCGCATCGAGCCATACCTGATCGCGACGGCGCGCGTGCGTGCGCCGGTCGCCGGCCGGTTGACTGAACTGGCCGAGCGGACGATCGGTGCGCAAATCGCGCTGGTGCACGGGGACGTCAGCCCGAAAAACATCCTGGTCGGTCCGCGTGGACCGGTGCTGCTCGATGCGGAGTGCGCCTGGTTCGGCGATCCGGCGTTCGATCTGGCATTCTGCCTCAACCACCTGCTTCTGAAGTGCCTGCTTTCCGGGGCGCCGCGCGACGAATTGATGTCCGCGTTTGCGGCGCTCGCCGAATCGTATTGCGCAGAGATCAATTGGGAAGCGCGCGAGACGCTGGAAGCCCGTGCCGCCGCCTTGCTGCCGGCGCTCCTGCTGGCGCGGGTCGACGGCAAGTCGCCGGTGGAATATCTCACCGACGAGCAACAGCGGGATCATGTCCGCTCGTTTGCGGTCCCGCTGCTGCAGCAGCCTGCAACTCGCGTGGTCAATATCGGCGAGCGCTGGCTTGAATCATTTCGCTGAGCGCGTTAGCTCCGTTGAAGCGAGGCGGGAATGATCGTTTCAGGCGTGCTCTGCCTTCACGTCGTTGCGCAGCACGCCGATTCCGGGAATCTCGACCTCGATCGCGTCGCCGACCTGGATGGGACCCACGCCGGCCGGCGTGCCGGTCATGATCACGTCACCCGGCAGCAGGGTCATGAACCGGCTCAGATAGGCGATGGTCGCGGGGACCGGGAAAACCAGGTCCGCAGTGCTCGCATCCTGGCGGACCGTGCCGTTGACGCGCGTGATGACACGCAGGCTTGACGGATCGAGCCCGGTGACGATCGCCGGTCCCAGCGGGGCGAATGTGTCATATCCCTTGCCGGCGAGCAGGCATCCGAAGGCGCTCTCGCGACGCTGGACGACACGGTCGCTGACGTCATTGCCGCAGGTGTAGCCAAACACGTGGTCGAGCGCGTCAGCTTCGGAAATGTAACGGCCCTGCTTGCCGATGATGACCGTCAGCTCGCCTTCGAAATGAACGATCTCGCCATCGTGCGGGTAGACGATCGAATCGTCGTGGCCGATCACGGCGGTGCTCGGTTTCATGAACAGAACGGGTGCCTGCGGATCGGCTTTGCCCGTCTCCTGCGAATGGGCCCGGTAATTGTAGGCGAGGCCGAACACGCGGGGCCGATCGACTGGCGCGAGGATGCGCGCGTCGGCAAGCCTGTCCGCATTCCCCGTCCGGTGGAGGCCGTCGAATGGCGAGCCTTCCAAACGGCTGATGGTGGATCGGTTGCTTTCAAGGATCCCGTAATACGCCCGCCCGTCCAGAGCGTATCTGACGATGTGCATGATCATCCTCGCCTCAGTTTTGATCTGTGCTAACGTTAGCTATGATCAATCGGTGCGGTCAAGGGCTGCTTTTCTTGGGCGCAGATATTAATCGAGTTGACAAACTGCGTTCCGATGTGCAAACGTTAGCATAACGGCAGGTCGCTTTACGAAGCGGGCCGGCGCTTGTCGCCGGCGTTGCCGGGGTGGAAATCAGAGGGCGGGATGAGCTTTACGTTGCTCGCGCAGTCGACAATCGGAGGCGTGCTGCTCGGCGGCATCTACGGATTGCTGGCCCTGGGGCTCAGCTTGAGCTGGGGGTTGCTGCGCCTGGTCAATCTCAGTCATTTCGCGCTCGCGTTCCTCGCCGCCTATGTCGGCTATGGCCTTGGCACGAGATTCGGATGGCCGATCTGGATGTCCGGGCTGGCGATCCTGCCTGCGTTCTTTCTGATCGGCATCGCGCTCCACGCGGTGTTCGTCCGCTTCAAGGTCGGCGAATTTGCATCGATGCTTGTGACTTTCGGTCTGACGGTTCTCATTGAATCGTTCATCCAGTGGGTCTGGTCGGCCGACTACCTCAAATATGAGACAGGCTACACGCAGGACACGCTCCGGCTCGGCTCGCTCTACATTCCGCTGCTGGAGCTGGTCGCGTTCGGCTTCGCGGTGGCGCTCGCGCTCGGTGCCTGGCTCGGCTTGAACCGGACGATGCTTGGCAAAGCGTTGCGCGCTGCTGCCCAGGATGGGCCGGTTGCCGCGGCATTCGGCATCAACGCCGCCGGGCTGTCATATCTGCTCGCCGGCCTTTGTGCGGCGTCGGCAGGAGTCGCCGGCGTATTCATCGCGCTCACCTCGACGCTCGCGCCGTCGCAAATCGAGGCCTGGATCGGCGTCATCTTCGCGGTGGTGATTATTGGAGGATTGGCGAACCCGCTCGGCGCGCTTGCCGCCGGTGTGCTGGTCGGCGTCTCCGAGGCGGTGACCATGGCGCTGGTCAATCCGGCCTGGGCGCCGCTGGTCGCGTTTTCGATCCTGATTGCTCTCTTGCTGTGGAAGCCGCGATGGCTCTGATTGAGAAAAGTGCTCGCGTAGCTCTCCCGGCCGCGATGCTGCTGCTGGTGCTGCTGCCGTTTACCGGTATCGCGGATTTCTACCTGTCATATCTCTACGTCGTCTGCTTCTGGGCAGCGCTCGCCACCAGCTGGGGCATCCTGAGCGGCTACACCGGCTACTGGAGCTTTGGCCACGCCGCGTTCTTTGGCGCCGGGGTCTATACGACCGCGACGCTTTGCGGAAAGTTCGGGGTGCCGTTCCTTCTGACCGTTCCGCTGGCCGCCGCCGTCGCAGCGCTTCTCGCCGTGGTGATCGGGCTGGTGGTGTTCCGCAACAAGGGGCTGCGCGGGGAGTTCTTTGCGCTGCTGACGCTGTCGGTCACCTTCGTCCTTGCCGCGATCATCTCGAACACGTCGATCGACGGTGGCGCCGGCATCTATCTGAGCAAAGTCGCGTTACCTCAGATCGCGCCCTCCGTGTCCGGTTCGATCTATTTGATGGGACTGCTGCTCGCCGCGACCGCACTGCTTGTGTCCCGCCAAATCCTTCGCTCGCGGCTCGGCGAAGGACTGCTCGCGATCCATGACGACGAGGACGTTGCTGAAGTGAAGGGGGTTCCGGCGCTTCGCTACAAGCTGATCGCCTTCGCCGTCTCGTCGGCGATTGCGGGAGCCGCGGGATCGATCCAGGCGGTGTATGTCGGATATGTCACAGTCGGCGAGACGTTCTCGGTCACCGTGCCTCTCTACGTCGTGCTGATGAGCATTCTCGGCGGTGCGCGGCACTGGGCCGGGCCCGCGATCGGCGCGACGCTGATCACGGTGGCGCAGAGCCTGGTTGTCGGCGGCGGGCATGCCGAGCTTGGTCGGGCGGTCGTCGCGCTGTTGCTGATCGTGGTGATCCTGACGATCCCGCAGGGCATCGCGCCCCGGCTGTTGCGGCTGTTCTCGCGGCGCGGCGCGGAGCCGCAGGGCACGGGTGTTCAGCAACTGCGCCTGGTCGATACGAAATCCGATGAAGCGGCAATTGTTGGCGGCAAGGTGATCCTGGAATGCCGGGCTGTCGCGAAATCCTTCGGCGGCATTCGGGCGCTGCGCGGCGTCGACCTTCGGGTCAACGAAGGCGAGATCCTCGCGCTGGTCGGTCCGAACGGATCGGGAAAGTCGACGTTGATCAACATGATCAGCGGCCACTTCAGATTGACGGCGGGCCGCATCGAGCTGGACGGCGCCGTTATCTCCGGCCTGCCGCCGCACGAAATCGCCCGATGTGGCGTGGCGCGGACCTATCAGATCCCGCGCCTGTTCGACAACATGACGGTGTTCGAGAACGTGCGGCTGTGCGCCGGATTCAGCGGCGCCGGCAAGGAAACGCCCGACGATGCGGCGCGGCGATGGCTCGCCTTCATCGGATTGTCGGAGAAGGCGGACCTGCTGCCGCCTGCGCTGAACCTGCATCAGCGCAAGTTCCTCGAATTCGCGCGCGCGCTTGCTGCACAGCCGCGTCTGTTGCTGCTGGACGAAGTGCTGTGCGGATTGACGCCGCCGGAGGTCGACCAGGCGGTGGCGATGATCCGCAAGATCAGGGCCGGCGGCACCACCATCATCTTCGTCGAGCACCTGATGCGGGCGGTGGTCGCGCTTGCCGACCGGATCGCCGTGCTCGATCAGGGGACGCTGCTCGCGTTGGGGCCGCCGCGCGAAACGATGCAGGATCCGCGCGTCATCAGCGCCTATCTCGGGACTCCCCATGCTGCTTGAGGTCCGCAATCTCCAGGTGAAGTACGGTGACGCGCCCGCGATATGGGATGCCACGCTCGCCGTCGGCGCCGGCCGGATCGTGTCGGTGGTCGGGCCCAACGGGGCAGGCAAGAGCACGCTGATCAACGCCATCGCGGGTCTGCTGCGGCCGAGCCGGGGCGAAATCCTGATCGATGGCGTCGACACGGCGCGCGTTCCAGCCTACCGCGTCTGCGATCACGGCGTCGCCATCGTTCCGGAGGGGCGGCGCCTGTTCACGCAGATGACGGTCATGGACAACCTCGAGCTCGGCAGTTACCGCGCGGGCGCGCAGGCCTCGCGCGCGGAGGCATTGAACGAGGTGTTCTCGCTGTTCCCGGTCCTGAAGGAGCGGAGTAACCAGGTTTCAGGTTCGATGTCCGGCGGCCAGCAGCAGATGGTGGCGATCGGTCGCGCCCTGATGGCGAGGCCGCGGCTCCTGTTGATGGACGAGCCCTCGCTCGGCCTGTCGCCGGCGGTCGTTGAGGATATGTTCCGGATCATTCGTGCGATCAACGAACGCGGGGTGGCGGTGTTGCTGGTCGAACAGAACATCACCAAGGCACTCGAGCTCGCCCATCATGCCTATGTGATCGAGGACGGACGTATCGTCACCGCGGGAGATCCGGCCCTGCTGCTCAACGATCCCCAGATTCGAGAGGCTTATCTTGGTGTCTGACCTGCAAGAGAATGGCTTCCCCGTCGCGGTTCGCCGGATCGTCACCCATCACGATAACGTCGGGAAAGCCGATGTGATGCTCGACGGCGTGCCGCCGCGCACGGACGTGTTTCAGCACATTCCCGGCATGGTCTCGCGCCTGATTTGGGCGACCGCGCAGACGGCAGTCGTGCCCGCTGCCGGCATCGACCCCACCACGTCGGTGACAAGCATTGCTCCGGGGCCGGGAGAAACCCGCTTTCTGGTCGTCACGTTTCCGCCGGACAGCGTGTTCGCGGCGCCGGACTTCGATCCGGCCGCGGCAGTCGAAGAGAACCTCCGCCTCAATCCTGGCCTCGCCGAACGTTTCGAGCCCGACGGCATGCACGCGACCGACACCGTCGACTACGGTATCGTGCTCGACGGCGAGATCTGGCTGGAACTCGATGACGGGCGCCAGACATGCCTGCGCAAGCACGATGTCGTCGTGCAGAACGGCACGCGCCACGCATGGCGCAACAAGAGCGAGCGCGCGGCGACGCTTGCTTTCGTCCTTGTCGGCGCGCGCCGAGCGGCGTTACCGAAACCCAATACGCGATAAGAACCAACAAAATTGAAGAACAGGAACTTGAAATGACTGACACAACCATCGCGCGGGTGCATGGGCGTCGCGTCTGGGATTCCCGGGGGCGGCCGACGGTCGAGGTCGAGGTGACGCTCGCTTGCGGAGCAACCGGACGTGCCACTGCGCCGGCCGGCGCCTCGACCGGCAGCGGCGAAGCGCTCGAACTGCGCGACGGTGGACCGGCGTTCGGCGGTCTCGGCGTGAACAAGGCGCTGGCGTCGATCAATGGCGAGATCGCCAAGGCGTTGGCCGATCAGGATGCATGCGATCAACTCGGGCTTGATGAGAAGCTGGTCGCGCTTGACGGCACGCCGAACCGAAGCCGGCTCGGCGGGAACGCGATCGTCGCGACCTCGATGGCCCTGCTGCACGCGGCGGCCGCGGCGAGCCGGCAGCCGGTTTGGCGCTACCTCGCCAAAGGTGGAGCGGTCCGTCTGCCGCTGCCCGAGATTCAGATCTTTGGCGGCGGCGCACACGCGGCGCGGCGCGTCGACGTGCAGGATTTCATGATCATGTGCCCCGCGGCCTGCAGCTTCAGCGAAGCGCTCGAATGGACCGCGGAAGTCTACCGGGCGGCCGGTGTGCTGATGAAGAAGACCGGCAAGCTGCAGGGCGTCGCCGACGAGGGCGGCTACTGGCCGGCTTTTACCAGCAATGAAGAAGCACTCGATACCCTGATGCGGGCCATCCAGGATGCAGGACTGCGGCCGGGAGCCGAGGTCGGGATCTCGCTGGATATCGCCGCATCCGAGTTCGGCGAGGGCGGATACTACGTCCTGGCCCTCGACGGCCGACGTCTCGACACCGGCGCATTGATTGACATGCTGGGCGGGTGGCTCGATGCCTATCCGATCCTGTCGATCGAGGACCCGGTGGCTGAGGACGATCCGCAAGGCTTTCGCGCCTTCACCGGTCAATACGGGGCGCGGTGCCAAATCATCGGCGACGACTTCCTCGTCACCAATGCTGGGCGCGTCGCGGCAGCGGCGGCCGAAGCCAGCACCAATGCGGTTTTGATCAAGCCGAATCAGGCCGGTACGATCAGCGAAACGCATGCGGCGCTGCTTGCGGGCAGGAAAGCCGGCTTCGGCACCATCGTCTCCGCGCGGTCGGGCGAGACGGAAGACGTCACAATCGCACACCTTTCCGTGGGGTGGGATGCGGGTCAGCTCAAAGTGGGTTCATTCTCCCGCTCCGAGCGCATGGCCAAGTGGAACGAGGTCCTGCGAATTGAGGAGCAGCTTGGGACGGAGGCGAAGTTCAGCGGCTGGTCTGCATTGCCGTTTCGGGGTTCTCCTTTGCTCGAATCCGGCGATCGAACATTTGGGAACTGAAACCTGTCCGTTTGGTGTCTGAGCCGGATCGTCGCCTGATGCCGCCTTTTGGGCGGCCAGGATATTTCGACCTGTTCGCGAGGCGTTTCACGACAGCGGAAGCTCCCAATACGGCGGCTTCCCGAAGGCGTTCCGAAAGTGGCTGACGAAGCTGCGCACCTGGCGAGATTGCGATAGTTGCGGAGCCCAGACGAAACTGATGTCGCGCGGCTCCAAATCGCTGTCGATGCGCCAATTTGGCAGAAGCGGCACCAACTGCCTGCCAGCCAGGAATTCATTGACGGTCCAGTTCGCAATCAGGGCTACGCCCATGCCGCGAACTGCGGCATCAACAAGAACGTCGGAATAGTTGGACGCCAGCGGTCCTGACACCTTTTTCGCAACGTAGCTTTTTCCCGACCAGCAGTGCCAGATGCCCGTGGGGGCGAGCCGCGTGTGAACCAGGCACTGATGATTTGAAAGGTCCTCGGGATGCCTGATCGCGCTCTTGGTGGCGAGATAGGCCGGCGAAGCGCACAGGACGCGACGCTGTTTCGCGATCCGTGCCGCAACGAGCCACTGATCCGGAAGGTGGCCTATCCTTATTGCCAAATCGACGTCTTCGCGAATGACGTCGACCCTCTCGTCGCTCAGGATGAGGCGGATATCGATTGAGGGGTTCTTCCGCCTGAACTCCTGCAGGTGCGGGAGAATATGCTTCCTCCCGAAATAAGGCGGCGTCGCCACGCGCAACAATCGCGGAGCGCCGCTGGCAGATCTGATTTGATCCATCAGGATATCTGCCGCCCGGAGCACGTCTTGTCCGGATTCGATCAGAATTCTTCCGACGTCGCTGGGCGCGATCGTGCGTGTCGTTCGCTTGAAAAGGCTCACCTCCAGGGTCGCTTCCAACGCAACGAGCTGGCGCGATAACGCCGATTGCGAAAGACCCAACGCGGCTGCCGCATCGGTTATCGAGCCGTGCTTGTGTATGGCGAGAACCAGTTCGATGCAGGCAAGAAGCTCGGACTTCTGTCGGTAGGCTTCGGCGGCAGTGGAGTGCTTCCTCATCGGGTCCGCTCCCTATGGGCAAAACGCTGTCCAGCGCGCTCCGCGATCACCCTCCCATTAATGCAGGATACGCATAAATGTAAATCGTCCTTGCGAGTGGAATCGTGCCCCGGTTTCCGGCAGTCTCATCATTCGTCCACCGAAGAACCAGAACGCGCTGGAGCAAGTGCGCAAGAGAGATGCGGTACGGGAGAAGCCGTTTGAACGGAATTCCAGGCCACGATCCGGCCGCTGCGATCGAGGCACCGGAAGCGCAAACGTTTGCACTAATCTGCCTTGCGTTCGCTTTGCCATGGTTCTCCGCTGAGGCGCTCGCTGAGCTGTTGATAAAAGCGTCTCGAGGCCCATGAGGGTTTGAAAATTCCTCGACAGCGTCTGTTGACAATCCGCGAACTTCTGAGCCAATATGCTAACGTTAGCACAAAATTTGATGGGAAGGTCCAAGGTCTTCATGCTTCCGTCCGTAAACCTGCGTCCGCCGTTCAATGTCACGCGCGCCAGCCACGTGGTCCTGCACGTGGCCGACCTCGCGAGGAGCAGGGATTTCTACGTCAAGATCGCCGGGCTCGTCGTCTCCGATGAAGACGACGGCGTCTGCTATCTGCGCGGTCTTGCGGAAGCCTGTCACCACAGCCTCGTGCTGGTTCGGTCAGGCAAGGGCGCGACCTGCAAGCGGATTGGAATGCGCGTGTTCTTCGACGAGGAGCTGGAGCTTGCCTATCAATTCTTCAGAGCGCGCCAGCTCCCGGTCGAATGGGCCGAGGTACCGCACCAGGGGCGGACGTTGCATGTCGAGGATCCTGCCGGGACCAAGATCGAGCTCTGCGCGCGCATGGAAACGCGCCCGCGGCTGCATCTGAAGCGCGAGATCTTCGCGGGCGCCCAGGCGCAGTCCCTGGATCACTACCAGCTGCTCGCGCCCGACGCGTTCGCGCTGTGCGGCTTCTATGGCGAGCTCGGCTTCCGGGCCTCGGAATATCTCGCGCATGGCGACAAGCTGCTCGGCTCGTTCATGTACCGCAAGGGCACTGTGCTCGACCTCGCTGTTGTCGAAGGGCAGGGCCCGCGGCTGCACCACTTTGCGTATCTGGTGCCGGGAGCCGATCACATCTTTGCGGCGTGCGATCTCGCCGGAAACTACGGTCTTGCTGATTGCGTCGAGCGTGGGCCCGGCCGCCACGGACCGGGCGGCGTGCTGTTCGTCTATCTGCGCGATCCGGATGGGCATCGGATCGAGCTGTTCACCGACCACTATCGGACCATCGACATCGAGATCGAACCGGTGCGCTGGGAGGCGGCATCGCTCAGCACCCGCGCGCACTGGGGATTGCCGGCACCCGCACGATGGTACTTCGAGGCGACCAACTTCGAAGGCGTGCCGGTCGTCGATCCCGCCGTACGACCAAGCCCGGAAACACTCGAGAGCTATGCTCAAAAGCTCTCGTCACAAAATTGAATGCGACAAGGAAAATAGCGCGATGGCAAGGGTCAAATATCTTCAGGCGGCCGATCTCGGCGAAGAAGGCAAGCCGCTGTGGGAGCGTCTCCAACGCGAGCGCAAGGTGCCGACGGCGAACATCTTCACGGCGCTGGCGCATGCGCCTCAAATTCTCGATCAGTTCCTGTCCTATGCCAATGCGATGCGAGGGGCGAAGCTCAGCCCGAAATTGCGCGAGATGGCGATCCTGACCGTCGGGCACTGCACGGCCTCCGAATACGAGATCGCCCATCACCAATCGCACGGGTTGAAGGCGGGGATCAGCCCGGAGCACCTCAAACAGATCGACAAATTCGACACCTCGCCGCTGTTCAGCACCGAGGAACGCGCGGTCATGGAGTTCGCCAGGGAATCCACCCTGCGCGTCGATGTGAGCGATGCCACCTGGAATCGCCTGACGGCCTTTCTGAGCGAGCGCGAGCTCGTCGAATTGGTGCTGACGGTCGCCTGGTACAACTCCGGGGTCCGCATCATGGGGGCGCTCGCGATCGAGCTGGAAGAGGGCTACCGCTGAGCGGACGTACGAGAGCCGCCGTGTCCGGCGGGAACATCAAAACAAAGACTGGAGGGAGGGGACCCCAATGACATATTCGCCGATGCGACTTCGACGCAGAACATTCCTGGCTGGCGCGGGCTCACTCGCGATGTCGCTCGCCCTGCCGGCACTTGCCGACCAGGGCGCAGGCCCGATCAGGGTCGGGCAGACGCTTCCCCTGACCGGACCGCTCGCGTCGGTCGGCAGTATCCACAGGCTGGCCGTCGAGGTGTTCGTCGACACGATCAACGAGCGGGGCGGGCTGTTGGGACGCAAGCTGGAGGTCGTCCTGCTCGACGACCAGTCGCAGCCGGCGAATGCGCGCACGCTGTATGAACGGCTGATCACCGCCGACAAGGTCGATCTGCTGATGGGGCCATACGGCACGAGCGCGATCATTGCGGCGATGGGCGTCGCGCAGCGGTTCGGAAAGCTGCTGATCCAGAGCAGCCTCGGAGATCCGAAGCTCGCACCCTACGAGATGCAGTTCCCCGTGCTTCCGTTGGGGCCCGATCCTTTCCGTGCCGATACCGAAGTCGTGCTCGACGCCTACGCGGCGACGCGCGAGCCGCCGAAGACGATCGCTTTCGTCACCAGCAAGTTTCCTTCCGCGCTGGAGCTTGCGAAAGGAGGCCAGGAAGTCGCGCTCAAGCGCGACATGAAGGTCCAGATGTTCCTCGAATACGAATTCGGCACCCGCGACTTCGGCGGAATCGCGGCGCGCATCAAGGATGCCAATCCCGACCTGCTATGGTCCGGCGCGATCGGACTGGAAGCGACCCAGTTGCTCGATGCGATGGCCCGCATCGACTACAAGCCGCGGCGTCAGTTCTATCTGTTTCCCGCGCCGGGACCGACCGTCGTCAACCCGAATGCGAACGGTCTCACGAGCCTGACCTGGTTCGAGGACCATGAGCCCTTCACGAAGAACGGCGGCGCGGCGAAGTTCGTTGCGCTCTACACGGAGCGCGCGAAGGCCTCCGGCCTGCCCTGGCCGCGCGCGGAGTCGCAGGCTGCGGCCGAGTTCGCCGCCTGGCAGATCCTGGAGGCCGCCGCGACCGCGGTCGGGCAGGTCAACGACAAGGCCATGGCCGCCTGGCTGAAGACCAATTCGGTCAACACGGTTCTCGGCGTCCGGAGCTTCGAGGGCCAGTTCAACACCGGTCCGGCGAGCACCAAGCTCAGGCAGGTCCAGGACGGCAAGTGGGTCACCGTCTGGCCTGCCGGCTTCCGGCCGCCCGAAGCCGACATGATTGCTCCGTGACAACGGGCACCACCGAAACCGCTAACGTATAAGGAAGCTCTCTCATGGAACGGACGATGGTCGCAGCGAGGCTGCACGCGCTTGGGCAACCGATGTCGCTTGACACGATCCCGGTGCCGAAGCCCCGGCCAACCGACGTGCTGGCGCGCGTCAAGGCATGCGGCATCGTCCCCAACATGGCGAACGTCATCAACAATTGGCCGACCTGGTTTCCGCATCAGCCGCTGCCAAAATTTCCGGCCGTATTCGGGCTGGATCCGGCTGGCGTCGTCGAGGAAGTCGGTGAGGCCGTCATCAACGTCAAGGCCGGCGACCGCGTTTATGTGAGCCCGCTGCGCTCCTGCGGATCCTGCAAAGCCTGCCGCGCCGGCCAGCGCAGCCATTGTCGCTATTTCACGCTGAACGGATATTTCAGCACGAGCAGGGACGGCCAGCGCATCTTCGATCTGTATCCGTACGGCGGCTTCAGCGAATACATGACCGCCCCCGAATACGCGATCGTCAACCTCCCGGACAACCTGAGCTTCGAGCAGGCGGGACGGTTCGGCTATCTCGGCACGTCCTACGGCGCGCTGAAGAATGCCGGAGCAGGTCCGGGCCAGGTCGCGCTGATCGACGGCATCACCGGAACGCTGGGCGTCGCGGCCACTGTGCTCGGCCTCGCCATGGGCGTATCGCGAATTCTCGGCACCGGCCGCGACGAGCAGCTGCTGAGCCGCGTCAAGGCGATCGCGCCCGGCCGCATCGAGGTGATGTCGCTCGGCAGCGGCTCCAGCGGCGAGTGGGCCAAGGCATTGACCGGCGGCGAGGGCGTCGATTTCGTCATCAGCGCGCTCGGCGCCAAGGCGCCTGCGGCCACCATGGTCGACTCGATGAAGGGAGTCCGTCGCGGCGGCAAGGTCGTCAACGTGGGCGGCGTGGCTGAAGACCTCCCGATCGATGTCAAGTGGCTGATGGACGAGCAGGTCCAACTGATCGGCTCGAACTGGTTCACGACCGCGCAGGGGCAGGAGATGGCGGAGATGGTGCGCTCTGGGACCATCGATCTGTCCTATCTCGAGCACCGGCGCTTTCCGCTCGCGCGCGTCAACGAAGCGATCTCGGGCTTGAAGGACCGCGACGGCGGATTCAGCAACTACGTCGTCATTCCATGAAACGACATGCCGTGGGCCGGGTGACCCGCGGCGTGCCCCTTGACTGTCTGCAGATGCGGCGCGGAGCGCCGTGGATGGGAGGGTGCCGTGCAAAGCATGAGGGCAGGTTCGGCAAGAATTGAAGCGGCGCGACCAAGGCGGGATTCCATGATCTGGATGCGGTGGCCCCAACACGAGTTGTACAGCCTTCAGTTCATGCGCATCCTTCAATTTGCCGAGTCCGGGGCCAGCACCGTCCGCGAATGCTACCTGGCCGCGGAGCAAATCCGGCCGGGCGACAGCGATAGCTGGTACTGCGCGTGGAAGCGGTTCGCGGACGACAATCGCGCGAGCGCGCAGCGGATGATGGGCGAGGGACATGTCCGGCTCGCCCGGGACATGTTCCTCAGAGCGAGCGCGTATTATCGATCGGCGGAACTGTTTCTCGCGGACTACGATCAGCGGCGGCGGCGCGTCCTCGATGCCATGGAGGATTGCTCGCTGCAATACCTGCGCTGTCTCGACCCGGCGGCGGAGCGCGTCGACATCCGGCATGCCGATGAGTCGATTGCGGGCTATTTCATTCCCGGTGCGAACGGCGCACGCAAGCGGCCGGCGGTGATATGTGTCGACGGGGCGGGAGAGCCGAAGGACGGACATCTGTTCCGGATCGCGGCTCGCGCAATCAGCCGTGGCCTGTCGCTGCTCCTGATCGATCTGCCCTGGCCGATGGGCCAAGCCCCGCGTGGTTTCGACGCCGACAGGTACGGGGTCGAAACCGCGATCAGCACGTGCGTCGACTATCTCATGGCGCGCGCCGACGTCGATGAAAAGCGAATCGCAATCTACGGCGATGGACTGGGTGCGTCATATGCAGCGCGCGCGGCAAGCCTCGATACGCGATTTGCGGCCGCAGTATGCGACGGCGGGCTGTTCGACAGCAGCTACGGTCATTCCGTGCTGGGGTCCTTTGCCGGGCAGCCGCTCGGCCGGACGCTCGACCGGGGAGTGCTCCACGGGATTGCGCGCAATATCGCCTGTCCGTTCCTGATCACGATCAACTGGGACTGCCTGCCCGATACCGACGCCGCGATGAAGTTGTTCGGCTATTGCCGGTCGTCGGGCATTTGCGCCGACCTGGAGCCCTCGTTGCTGAACGAGCAGCTTCCCGATCGACGGACCTGGATCGAGCCTGATCGGAACTTCATCCTCGACTGGATCACTTTGAAGTTGGCGGAGCGGCACCAGAGCGGAGCGGTACGGCATGCCGACATTTGACGAAAGGCT
Organism: Bradyrhizobium jicamae; assembly: GCF_018130695.1. Lineage (GTDB taxonomy): Bacteria > Pseudomonadota > Alphaproteobacteria > Rhizobiales > Xanthobacteraceae > Bradyrhizobium > Bradyrhizobium jicamae_B. The sequence continues at coordinate 201,939 of NZ_JAFCJX010000002.1, forward strand.
GTTCTCGGCAAAGTCGCGCGCACGCTATGCGTGGCGCTCGGCTGCGGTTCAGGCATCCACCGAAGCCCGCAGCGCGCGTTCCGAGTTTTTCCGGATGATCGCCAGCGTTGCATTCAGATTCGTCAGGCTCCGCGCGTCGACGTTCTCAAGAATGATTCCGTTGAGCGCCTCGCGCTGGTCCGACAATTTCTGGATCTCGGCGCGAGCCCTGGCCGTGAGCGACATCAGAACAAGCCTGCCATCAATCGGCGATGGCTTTCGCGACAGCAGGCCGGCCTTCTCCAAATGCTTCGTGTGCATTGCGACGAACGTGGCGTGGGTGCGGAGCTTGGTTGCGACGTCCACGCCGGAAACTCCGCCGCCCTGGTTGAGATCCTCGATGGCCATCAGGATCAGCCATTGGGCTTCACTGACTCCGAGTTGCTCCGCCCAGGTTTTTCGGATGTCTCCGAGCAGCGAGCCTATCTCCAGCACATTCCAGACGAAGTCCGTCATTGCTGCATCAAGCTGTTTCCCGACCATTGCGAATTCCGATCGTGTTGCTGTCCGGACCGTCGGCGGCTGTTTCGATTCAAGCCATGCTACGGCTTGATGACCGTCAAAAGCTAGTCTGAAAACTCGGCTTGCGCGTGGCAATTAGGCAACATCTTCACGAATTGTAATAACGAAGAAAAATAACGAATTTAATTCATGAATTAAATGCACTAAAGGAATCCGAGCGGACAATGAAGAAGAACCGGAAATTCGGCGATGTCCTGTTTGACGCACCTTAGTGGAGGATTGAAATGCCGTTTCGTTCAAATATCGGAGCTCTTGTCGTTGCATTCTCGATGATCGGGAGCTTTGCCCCCGGCCATGCAGCGGACGTCGACGAACTGCCGGCCAAGGCGACGCCCAAGCCCGTGGCGCCGGTGCCGTTCTTCTATGTCAACGACAACAGGCTCACCTATGCCTACATGCCGAATGGCACCGATCCCGGTGTTACGGCGTCGACCGCGAAGCAGGCCTACGCCTTCACCCATTTCGACGCCTGGGCGTACGGAACCAACCTGATCAACCTCGCTCTCTACAAGTCGGATCACAACGATCCCGCCGCGCCCTGCACGCCGACCGGCAGAACCGGCTGCGCCGGCGCAAGCGACTTCTACGGCTTCATCCGCAGCACGTTCGGTTTCAACGAGATCTTCAACACCAAGGCGTTCACCGTCGGTCCGCTGCGGAACGTTTCGCTTGAGGTGGGCGCCGACGCCGGTGTGGAGAATAACCCGCTGGCGCCAGCCAAGCGATCGGGCGTGATCGGCCTGATGTTCGCGTTCGATCTGCCCTACAAGGGCTTCTTCAACGTGGCGCCGCTCTATTACAAGGAGACCAACCACAGCTCCTTCCTGCCGGCGCCGTCCGACGGCACTTTGGATTTCCGCGGCACGTGGGCGCTCGAGACGAACTACTACATGGATCTCGGCTTCCTGCCCGCGAACATGCAGTTCTGGTCGATCAGCGGTCGTGCCGCCTGGTACGGACCGAAGGGACCCGGCACCAGCGTCCCAGGGACGGTCAACAGGACAACCGAATTCAACAGCGAGCCCATCCGTCTGACGCTCGATGCCAGCAAGGCGGTCTGGGGCGACAAGTATTCGCACTTTGTCGATGTCTGGGTGGCCTATCGGTACTGGAAGAACAAGTTCGGTCTCGACAATAACCTCTCGCCCTCGTGCACCGGTAGGTTTGTCGGCAGTTGCGTCGAGTCTTCGGTGTACTCGGGCGTTACCGTGAAGTTCTGACGTCCGGCGCCGTCACAATCGTACGCTGCGCGCAGACATCTCCGGCAATGCCCTGCCGGAGATGTCGATCTGCCGGGCGTGAGAGGAGGTTGCCATGCTGACTCGTCAATTCTCGCGGCGGTTGCCGCGGAGGGGCTGGATTCGTGCCGGAGCCGTCTGGCTTTTTTGGGCGATCGCTCTTGCTGGAGCGAGTGGTCCGGCCGGCGCCGACGAGCGTCAGGTTCAGCGCGGAAAATATCTGGTTGGAATCGTGGGCTGCGGTGATTGCCATACGCCGGGCCACTTCTTCGGGAAGCCGGATCTCGGCCGCGCTCTCAGCGGCTCCGAGGTTGGTTTTGAAATCCCGCAGCTTGGTGTGTTCTACGGTTCAAACCTGACGCCGGACAAGGAGACAGGCCTCGGGAACTGGTCGGTTGCCGAAATCGTCACGGCGTTCACCAAGGGCATCACCCCGGACAAGCGAGAACTGTCGCCGGCAATGCCGTGGCGGGGATTCTCGGAAATGACGGCAGCGGATGCCTATTCGATTGCCGAGTATCTGAAGACGCTGAAGCCGGTCAAGAACGCGGTGCCCGGTCCGTTTGGACCCACGGAGAAACCCACGTCCTTCGTGATGAAGATCATTCCGCCCTCGAACTAGCTGATATTTGTTCGCGGGTCGATTCAAGTCCAGCCGCCTGCACTAGCTTTGGTACCCAGTTGGTGTCACGAAACACCAGTCCGAGCCGTAGCTCGATTGACGGGTTTTGGTCCAGGAGAAACGAAAATTCCTTGTCTATCAATGGGGGTTGACTGACACTCTCTCCGTCACGCCTCGATCTTGCACACCAGTTCGCGAATTTGCGCGATGCCTCTATGCCTGATGGTGGTCGCCCGAAGTGCGCGCCCTGTCCCTTTACGAAGCCGGCAAATTTGTGAAAGAACGAGCCGAGGCCCCGCGGCGGATCCTGGAGCGGTCAGTAGTGTCATTGCAGCTTTGGCTTTCATTTGCAGCGGCGTCAGCCGCAGTGGTGGCGATTCCCGGCCCGACCGTGTTCCTGATCGTGACGCACGCCGCGAGCCAGGGCTATCGCATCGCCGTCCCGATGATCGTGGGCTCAGCCTTGGGCGGTACCGTCGCGATGACGCTCGCGATGGCCGGGCTGGGTGCTCTTCTGATGTCTTCGGCTTTGCTGCTGACCATCCTCAAGCTCGTCGGTGCGGCCTACTTCATTTGCATCGGCATCAAGATGTGGCGTGCCGATCCAGGCGGGATGAAGAAGGTCGTCGCGGAGTCTCAAACCAGCGCATGGAAAGCCTTCTGCCACGCCTTCGCGGTGACCGCATTGAACCCCAAAGGCATCGCCTTCTTCCTCCTGTTCCTGCCGGCCTTCGTCGACAGTCAGGCGCCCTACGTCCCTCAGGCTTTGATCCTGATCTCAACGATGGTGATGATCGGCATCATCAATGATGGACTCTACGCGGCCTTCGCACTCCAGTTGCGCCGGCAGGTACAGCGGACGTCGATGGTTCGCCGGATCAACAAGGCCGGTGAGGTGATCCTTGTCAGCCTCGGCATTGTGACGGCGGTTCATCGTTCCGGCTGACCCGGCAGACGGCCGACCGGCGCGCCGTCATTGCTTCCTCGCCGGGCCTCCACAATGAGATCGACGACATGACGCGCTACGCGCGAAGGCGGGCGTGCAAGCTGCGGTCTTGACGCGCTCCAATGGAGTTCCGGGGCTGCCTTGTCGCGCCAAATCCCTGCAAATCATTGAGATTACTAGAAATATCAAGTGATAAATCATGCTCAATATTTGAGCAAGACAAAAGAAATATACTGTATATTGTTATGGCGACCGAACGGGAAGATCGCACGGGGGCCGGCGACCGTTGTCGACGCTGAGTCTGCATCATCGTCCGTCGCCCCGGCGAAAGGTCGAAATTCGTCTTGTCCAACGAGGTCAGGAGCAGCGCCATGAGCGACACGTCGACGATCTCCAAGCGCGCGTTCTGCTCCCTGCTGCTCGGCATTCCATCGCTGGCGATTCTCGGCGGCGCGGCGACTGCGCAGGACTCGCATGCGCTCAGCATCGCATTCCCGACCGACGTCCAAAGCTGGGATCCGACGGCAGTCACGTTCCCTGCCGGCCAGTCCATCTTCAAATGCGTTTTCGATTCACCGCTGCACTATGGGCCGGACCAAAAACTGATGGGTCGCCAGATCCGTGAACACCGATGGATCAGCGACGACAACACACGCCTCGAAATCTCGCTGCACGACGGCATCCTGTTCCACGACTCCACGCCACTCACGATGGAGGATGTTCGCTACAGCTGGATCGAGCGTCCCCGGACCAACCGGAAGCTCAGCATTGCCGGCATGATGAATCCAAAGCTCAGGGGCATGACGTGAAAGCCATCCTCGATCGCACTATCGCTCGCATGGCGCATTCGCCGCGGATCGCAGCAGGTGTGACTGTTGCTTCCACTCCGGCGCCGCAGTCTCGGATCGAGAGCTGTCCGAAGCCCCTCACCCAGCAGATTGAATCCCAGGACCGTGACGAAGATCGCAATCACCGGCAGCACGATTAAGATTCTGGTGTCGCATATGCTGAAGAATGCAGTGCTTCCGACCATCACCGTGATCGGCGCGCAGTTCGGGTTCCTGTTTGGCGGAACTCTCCTGGTGCGTGTCGCTGCGTGACGTCAGCCTGACCTATCGGTCGCGTCGCGGCTTCCTCGGACTGCAGAGATCGTCATTTGATGCAGTCAAGTCTGCGACCTTCTCGGTCCGCCGCGGCGAAATGGTCGGGATCGTTGGAGAGAGCGGCAGCGGCAAGACCTCGATCGGCCGTCTGATCGTTGGTCTTGAGCGGCCGTCGTCCGGCAGCATTGTGGTCGAGGGCGACCGGGATCAAGGGATCCTGCATCTGACGCGACGCGACGTGCAGATGATCTTCCAGGATCCGCAGGCAGCGCTCAATCCGCGGCGGAGCGTCCTCCGTCTCCTGACTCAGGCGCTCGAGGCGACCGGCACGACGCCGTCCGCAGAGCGGCGCCGGATCGCCGAACGGCTGTTGCAGGAGACGGGACTCCCGCGGGACTGCCTGCATCGCTTTCCGGCCGAGCTGTCGGGTGGGCAGAAGCAGCGGGTCAATATCGGTCGCGCGCTGTGCGCCATGCCGCAGATCGTGGTCGCGGATGAAATCGTCTCCGGCCTCGATGTCTCGGTCCAGGCCCATATTCTCAATCTGCTGCTCGAGCTCAATCGCCGCCATCGGATCACGATCATTCTGATCAGCCACGATCTGGCGGTGGTGCGATATCTCTGCGCCCGTTCGCTGTTCATGTACCGGGGCGAGATCGTCGAGGAGGGCGCGACTGACGTGGTCTTCGAACACCCGCATCATCCCTATACGAAGGCGCTGCTGGCGGCCGTCCCGCCGGAAACCGCGGAAATCGCGCGGCCACAGCTTGCTGCGAGCATCGTGCAATGAGAATATCAATCTTCGATTTTACCCCTGTCATATCGGGCTCCAGATGAAAGCGATTCGTAGGGCTGTGCCCGAGCCAAAGATGGCCAAGTCGAAGAGCCTTCGCGAGAAGGTCTACGATATCTATCGCGAGCGCATCGGCACCGGCCAGATCACGCATGACGACCGCATGGTCGACATGGAGATTGCGGCCGAGCTCGGCATTTCCCGCATGCCGGTCCGGGAGGCGTTGATGCAGCTCGTTCACGAAGGGATGCTCGAGAGCTCGTCACGCGGCTTTGTGCTGCGGAGATTTTCCGATTTCGAGATCGAGGAGATATTCGAGATCAGGAATTTGCTGGAGCCGGTGGCAGCGTCGCGAGCGGCGTCGAACATGACGGACGCCGTGCTTCAGCAGTTGGAAGGTGTATTGAAGAAATGCCGGCGCGCATCCGAGACGGGCGAGATTGCGAAATTCATCGTCACCAACGCCGAGTTCAGGAACACCTGGCTTCGGCAGGTGACCAACAGTCAGCTCGTCGCCGCGATCACGACCTATGTCGATCACGTGCAGGCCGTGCGCCTGGCGACACTGCAGCGCGTGGCGGTTCGCAACGACGTGCTTGAACTGATGCAGGCTCTGCTGGAGGCGTTTCGGACGCGCAACGCGGCAAAGGCGGCCGCTGTGATCGAGCGCGCGCTCGGCAACGCGCTTGATGCCTTCCGACACGAGCGCGAGCATTCGTCCACGGCAAGAAAGGTGTCCTGAGCTCACTGCACCCGCTGCGCCCCCTTGACACCGGTGCGCGTTCTAAAACAATATACTGTATATTATTTGGAGTGAGCTATGTCGCTACCCAATCCGATGGCTTCGTCTGCGGAATCCAGCTTCAAGCTCGGCGTCTTCTCGGCCAATGCGGACCGCGGCAGCGCGTTCACGACCGTGCCGGAGGCCTGGACCGCCGAATGGACCGATTGTCTTCAAGCTGCACAGATCGCCGATCGCGGCGGCTTCGATTTCTTCCTGCCGATCGGACGCTGGCGCGGCTATGGCGGCTCGACCCGCGTGCGCGAGCATTCATTCGAGACCTTCACCTTCGCGGCCGGGTTGGCATCGGTGACCTCCCGGATCGCGCTCTTCATGACGGTGCATGTCCCGCTGCTGCATCCGCTCTACGCCGCCAAGGCGCTCGCGACGGTCGATCACATCAGTCGGGGTCGGGCCGGCCTGAACATCGTGTGCGGCTGGAACCCCGACGAATTCGGCATGTTCGGTGTGACGCTGGTCGATGATGCCTACGTCCAGGCCAGGGAATGGCTCGACGTGATCGTGAACACCTACAACAGCGACGCGCCGCTCGACTTCGCAGGGAAGTATTATCAGTTGAAGGACGCCGTCAGCCGTCCGGCCTCGCTGCAGCGGCCGCGGCCGGTGACGATGAATGCTGCGTTCGGTCCGGCCGGGCGAGATTTCGCGGCCCAGCATTGCGACCATCTGTTCACCAGCTTCACCGATCTCGATGTCGCCAGGGGACATGTGCGCGACATCCGCGACCGTGCCGATCGCTTCGGTCGATCTGTCGGCATCTTCACCGTGGCGCATGTCGTGTGCCGCGAAACCGATGCCGAAGCTGAAGACTTCTACGACTACTATTCGCGCCGGAATGTCGACGAGGCGGCCGTCGACTATCACATGAGGCAGAAGAAGAACTTCAGCCAGAGCCACGAAGACGATGCGTTTCGGCTCTACAGGCAGCGCTTCGCGGCCGGCACGGGAAGCTATCCGCTGGTCGGCTCGCCGCGGACAATCGTCGATGAGCTCTCGAAAATCGCAGGCATCGGCTACAACGGCGCTGCGCTGTCATTCGTGAACTACAGGAGTGAACTGCCGTTCTTCTGCGAGCAGGTCATTCCCAGAATGAAGGAGGCCGGCCTGTGAGCGGGACCTCCATGGCAGGGCCATATGCCGCCGCTGGGACACAGGCGTTGCCCAACGATGTCCTCGCCGCGGGATCGGGCCTGTTCAAGGCTGGCATGCGGCGCCTGACCGGCGGTGTCGCGATCGTGACGGCAAGGGGATCTGACGGAAGCCTGGTCGGAATGACGGTAACGTCGGTGTGTTCCCTGACTGCAGAGCCTCCGATGCTCCTCGTCTGTGCCAACAAGACGGGATCCTTTGCAAGCCATGCGCAGCGTGGGGCAGCATTCTGCGTCAACCTGCTTTCGGCTGACGACGAAGAGGTTGCCCGTGCCTGTGCCGGAATGACCAGCCAATCCCGTGAAGATCGCTTCGACGGGGAGCATTGGCGAACCGGCGCCGACGGCACGCCGATCCTGCTGACCGCGCTTGCGCGGTTTCATTGCGTCGTCAGCGATCTGGTTCCTGCATCGACCCATCTGCTGACGATCGGCCGCGTCTGGGATGTGCATCTCGGTCATAGCGGCGGCGCCGCGCTCGCCTACCGCGAGGGGCAATTCATCAAAGTTCAATAGGACCCAGCGCGCAGACGCTTTGGTTCCAACGAAGGTGAGTCGGACAGAGGTCTCATGTCGATTTCGTGGTTTTGTCAGTGGCAGGCGCCGAGTGACGCAGGTTTGGGGCCTGCCAGCCAGCAGGCCCTGGTATCGCTGCTCGAGCGATGCCCGGGCTTGAGCAAGGGGCATATCCTGATGCCGGCATCGGCGCATGACCCCTACTATGCCGATATCTCGGACTCGCCGCGTCTGGTGTTGCATCTTGAGTTTGGCGAGATCCTCGCCCTCGAACGATGCCTGAAGCTGGACGGGCATCTCGCGCCGTTGGCGCGGGGTGATCTGCTGCCCGAGTTGACGGATGCCGTCGTTTCCCATCAGGCCTTCCTTGGCCGGCAATATCCCGTGCCGGATGCCAGGCTCGACGCCGCGAATGGCCGCCCCCTAACTTACCTCGTCGAATATCCGGGGACGGCTGCGGATCAGAACGCGTGGCACGCTTTCTATGTGTCGCACCATCCGCAGATCATGGCGAAATTCCCCGGTATTCGTCGCATCGAAATCTTCACGCCGGCGGTGGTGATCTCCGAACTGCCGCTGGTGGCCCGCACGGCCATGCAGCGCAACATCACCGTGTTCGATTCCGCCGATGCGATGAACGCCGCGATGCTGTCGCCGGTCCGCGACGAGATGCGGCGGGACTTCATGAATTTCCCGCCGTTCGAGGGCGGCAATACGCACTATCCCTTTCACACGCTTACCGTTGTGCCGTCATCATGACCGGTCCCGTGATCGACGCAATTGGAGATCTCGCTGGGATCGCCGAACGTCGTGCCGAACTCGCGGCTGCTGCCGAGCGCAATGCCGCGATTGGTGCGGCGCTGAGGGACGCATTTCCCGCTTCCGAACGTACCGTGCCGCGCATGCTGAGTCGCCAGGCGGAGCGCTATGGATCGCGAACGCTCCTGATTTGCGGCGAGCAGTCATGGAGCTTTGCCGAAGTGGCCGAGCAGGTGCCCCGTTGGGCCGCAATGCTCCAATCAGCCGGGATCGCGGCCGGCGATCGTGTGGCGTTGATCTGCGGCAACCGGTTCGAGTTCATGCCGCTCCTTCTCGGCTGTGCGTGGCTTGGCGCGGTCGCTGTAACCATCAATACCGCCTCGCGCGGTTTCCAGCTCCAGCACATCCTCCGAAATTCGGGCGCGCGCTTGCTGTGCATCGAGGCGTCGTTGCTGGCCGTCCTCGACACGATCGACCTGAGCGTGCTTGCGGTCGAGCGGATCTTTGTGATCGGAGAAGCGAGCTCTGATGGTGCCGACAACAAGCCGGGGATCGAGGCGCTGCCTGCTCCGAGCCTTCCGGTGCTACCCATGGCCGTGGGCCCCGGAGACACGCTCGCTGTCCTCTATACGTCAGGGACGACGGGCCTCTCCAAGGGGGTCTGCTGTCCGCATGCGCAATACTTCTGGTGGGGCCTCTACACCGGGCGACAGATCGGAGTATGCGAGGGGGATGTGTTGCACACCACGCTGCCGCTGTTCCACACCAACGCCCTGAATGCCTTCTTTCAGGCCCTCTTGTATGGAGCGACGCTTGTCGTCGCGGAGCGCTTCTCCGTGTCGCGGTTCTGGGAGGCGCTTGAAGCAAGCCGTGCCACCATCACCTATGTGCTGGGCGCGATGGTGCCGATGCTGCTCTCGCGGCCCCCATCATTGTCGGAGCGGTCGCATCGCGTGCGTGCCGCGCTTGCACCGGGTGTGCCGGCGGATTTCCATGCGCCGTTCGTCGAGCGCACCGGGGTGGTCTTGCTGGACGGCTATGGTGCGACCGAGAGCAATGCGGTGATCGGCACCGATGCTTTGACGTCGCGCCCCGGCTGGATGGGGTGCGTCGTGGACGGATTCGAGGCGCGAGTCGTCGACGACAACGATGCGCCGGTCGCCGATGGCGAGCCGGGCGAATTGTTGCTTCGTGCACATGAGCCCTTCGCCTTTGCGATCGGATATTTTGCGATGCCCGAGCAGACCTGCGCTGCGTGGCGGAATCTGTGGCTGCATACGGGCGACCGGGTGGTGCGCTCGCCGGACGGATATTTCCGCTTCGTCGACCGGATGAAGGATTCCATTCGCCGGCGCGGCGAGAACATCTCGTCATTCGAAGTCGAACAGGTGCTGCTGTCGCATCCTGCGATCGCGATGGCGGCGGTCTTTCCGGTTCGTTCCGAGCTGGCCGAAGACGAAGTCATGGCGGTTCTCGTGCGGAAGGACGGCGCTGAGGTTTCCGAAGAGCAATTGATCCGGCATTGCGAGCGGCGCATGCCCTATTTCAGCGTGCCGCGCTACATCGAATTCGCCGGCGAGCTGCCGAAGACCGAAAACGGCAAGATCCAGAAATTCAGACTGCGTGAACGCGGCCGGTCGGACACCACCTGGGATCGTGAGGTGGCAGGTGTCGTGGTGCGGCGCTGACAAGCCCGGGGAGGATGCAAGCGCGATGGATTTCGACGGCGCGGTGATTGCGAGTGCAATCGAGGTGCCTTACCGCCGCAAGCCCTCCGGCGTGACCACGATGTCGCTGCTTGCCGACGCGTTTGCGGCACTCCTCAACGATTCTGGGCTGCCTGCCGAGCGCATCGACGGTCTGGCAGTCTCGTCCTTCACCCTGAAGCCCGACCACGCAATCGACATCGCCTGGCGCCTTGGTCTCAGGCTTCGCTGGGTCATGGAGGATACCAATGGCGGCGCGAGCGGCATCAACATGCTGCAGCACGCGCTTCGTGCGGTTCAATGCGGCGATGCCACCAACGTGGCGATCCTTGCCGCGGATCATTTGAGCGAGGCCGCGCTTCTGCATCTGAATGACAATTACAACGCGGTCGTGCGGGACCATCTCGCACCATTGCCGTTCGGCGGTCCGAACGGACTGTTCTCCTTCGTGACCCAGGCGCAGATGCGCCGGGAGCGTCTCGAACCGGTCGACTATGCGCGCGTCTGCATCGCCCAGCGGGAGTGGGCCGCGCTCAATCCGAATGCCGTGTACAGGACGCCGTTATCCGTCAAGGACTATCTCAACGCCCAGCCGGTCGCGCCGCCGCTTGGTCGCTATGACTGCGTACCCGTCGTCTCCGGCGCCGACGGCCTGCTGGTCTCGCGAGAGGACGGCAGGCGCGGCCGCGGTGTCCGGGTTCGCGCGCTCCACGCTCTGCACAATTACGATCAGCAGATGGGTGATGGTCTCGAAACCGGCCTGCTGCTGGTCGCCGACGACCTCTGGCGACAGGCGGGTCTCGCTCCCGACGACATGGATATCGCCTGCGTGTACGACGACTATCCCGTGATGGTCCTGGCGCAGCTTCGCGATCTCGGACTGATGGGCGGAATGTCGATGAAGAGCTTCGTCGCCGAACGGTTGTCGACACGGAGCTTGCCCGTCAACACGTCCGGCGGGCAATTATCGGCCGGGCAGGCAGGCGCGGCGGGTGGTCTGCATGGCCTTGTCGAGGCTGTCACCCAGCTCCGCGGTGCCGCCGGCGCGCGGCAGGTCGCGGATGCCAGGCGCGCCGTCGTTTCCGGCTATGGGATGATGGAGTATCGCTACTGCCTGTGCGCGAACGCCGTTGTGCTGGAGCGTGCGCCATGAGCGTTGCGGTGCAAATCTGCAGGTCCTGCCGAACGCAGTTCTTCCCGCCGCGGCTGCGCTGCGCGTGCTGTCAGGCCTGTGCGTTCGACGAGGCGCTGGTCCGGACGGCCGTGATCGAAGACATCACGACGATTCGAACGAGGCGCCCGGATGATGCGTCGCGCGGATATCTGGCGCTGGTCGTGACCGAGCGGAACTTGCGGTTGCTGGCGCGCCTCGACCGCTGCTGTTCCCCCGGCGCACAGGTTCGATTGCAGGTCGCGGCCGACGGGGCCATCGCAGCCTTTGCCGAAGGCGGGGCCGATCCGTGCGGAGGTGATGATGGCGGATCGCCGGCGTAAAGGCGGGCTCACCGATCGCCGCGGAGCAGTCTCACTGCTCGACCTTGATCCTGGCAGCCGCGACCACGTCCTTCCACATCGCGGTGTCCAGCGTGATCTTGTTGGCGAGCGCAGCGGCACCGTCGCCGAGAACGTCGACGCCGGCGGCGGAAAGCCGGTGATGCATCCGTCAACGCGGAAACGACGGCCTTTTCGAGGCTCGCTCGCAGTGCGTCCGGCGTGTCTTTTGCTGCGAGGATTGCAAACCATGCGCTGGTGTCGAAGTCGGGCAGGCCGGATTCCGCGATGGTCGGCACGTCAGGCAGCAGCGGGCTGCGCGTCGACGACGTCACGGCGATCGCGCGCAGAGTGCCGGCCCTGATCTGCTCCAGCACCGAGGGAAGATTGTCGAACATCACCTGGACCTGGCCGCCGATCAGATCCGTCACGGCCGGCGCGCTGCCCTTGTACGGCACGTGAAGCAGGTCGATGCCGGTGCGCATCTTGAACAGCTCGCCGTTCAGATGTCCGTTCGAGCCGATGCCCTGCGAGGCGTAGCTGAGCGTGCCTGGCCGGGCTTTCGCCGCAGCGATCAAGTCGCTGACGCTCTTGGCCGGCACCGACGGATGCACGACCAGCACGTTGGTGACCTGGCCGGTGCGCGTGATCGGTGCGAGGTCGCGGCCGACGTCATAACCCAGATTGGGAAACACCGTCGGATTGACCGTCAACGCGCTCGAGGCGACCGCGAGCAGCGTGTGCCCATCGGCCGGCGCGCGGGTGACTGCCCGTATCCCGATCGTGCCGTTCGCACCCGGCCGGTTTTCGACGATCACCGGCTGCGACCAGATCTGGCCGAGCTTCTGGGCAATGGCACGGGCGATGATGTCGCTGGTCCCGCCGGCCTGATAGGGCGAGATGATCGTGACCTGGTGCGTGGGAAAGGACTGGGCGAGTGCCGGCAGGGCGCCGCCGAGCAGGACGCCGAGAAGGATCAAGGTGCGGGCGGCAGTCACGGTCGTGTCTCTCTTGTGCGAGGGGATGATCCCGCGTCGCAAGCTGCAGCGCGGGAGAAACTAACATGGGAGGACGCGCTTCTACTGCGGCAAGATGGGTGCCTCGGGCAGGAAGCCGGGACGATAGATCTGTTCGGCTGTCAGCTTCTCACCGGCGATGTCGACGTTCTTGTTCATGAAGTCGACGGTTCTCTTCATCTTGTCCAAGGACACGGTGCCGAAGCCGTTCTTCTCGACGTCGGGCGTGATGGCCACGCGCTTCAGGATGTTCAGCTCCTCGACGATGATCTCCGGGTTCAGCGCTTTCACATACTGGATCTCGACCTGCGCGGCCTCTTCCGGATGCGCGAGGGCGTATTGCCAGCCGCGCAGGGCGGCGCGAACGAATTTTTTCACGACGTCGGGATTCTTGCCGAGATACTCCTCGGTGGTGCCGATCGAGTTCGAATAGATATCGAGACCATAGTCGCCGAGGAACAGGCAGCGCGGCTTGGCATCGGTGACGGCGCGGCGGATGGCCGGCTCGCTCATGGCGAACTGGTCGATCGAGGCCACCTTGTGCGCGGCCAGCATCGGCACGCGCGAGGCGGCATCGATGTTCACGATCTTCAGCGTCTTGCTGTCGACGCCGTTCATTTCCATGAAAGCCTGGACGATCCGCGGCAGGAACGATGCGGTGCTCGAGCCGAATTCGAGATTCGCGAGCTGCTTCGGCTCGGTGATATTGGCGCCGGGATCGAGGCTGAAGACGCAGTAGGGCGGGCGCTGATAGTTGACCGCAACGATCTTGATCGCACCTCCCGCGGCGCCGGAAGCCACCAGGCTCGGAATGTCGATGAAGCCGATGTCGGCAATGCCGGAGACCACCGAGCGGATCGCATCCGCGGTACCCTTCGACGGCAGGATGGTGACGTTGAGGCCTTCCTCTTTGAAGTAGCCCTTGCCGAGCGCGACGTACCACGGCGCGTGCCGGCCGAGGCTGATGAAGTCGAGGATGAATTTGACGTCGCGCTCCTGCGCCTTGGCCGCCGAGCCGAACGTGAGACCGGCGCTGAGCACCAGCGCGGCAAGTGTCTTGAAGACCGACATTTTCACTCTCTCCTGAACAACGGGCGCCCCGCAGAAACGACGATTTGGCCGAGAAAAGCCCGGTCAGACGCCTCTTGACTGATAAAATATCATAAGATATTTCAGATGATATTGAAAGCCGCAAAGATGCGCAATGGCCGGGTCACAAGGGTGGCAGGGCGTCGCATCCCGAGGCAGGGCGCCTCTCCGCGCGTCAAAGCGGAGCGGCGTGGTGGCGGGCGTTTCTCGAGGCGCGCGTCCGGTGTGTTGAGCGAGCGGAGCTGATGGCATTCGGAACGATCAAGAGCGTCCGCAAGGTGTTCCCGGTTGGCGAGCTTGGATCGCGGGCGACCGAGCCGGTGGTGGCGCTCGACGATGCGAGCTTTGCCTTTGAGCGCGGCGAGCTCGTTGCGCTGCTCGGGCCGTCGGGCTGCGGCAAGACGACGTTGCTGCGCATCGTTGCCGGCCTGATCGCCAAGACGTCGGGTTCGGTGACCATCGATGGTCGCGAAATCGATGGTCCGCTCGGCGATTACGGCTTCGTGTTTCAGGCGCCGAGCCTGATGCCGTGGCGCACGGTGATCGACAATGTGCTGTTCCCGATGGAGATCCTGAAGCGAAGCGACCGGGCGGCGCGGGCGCGCGCGGCCGAGCTTCTGGAACTGGTCGGCCTGTCGAGCTTCCACCATGCGCGGCCGCACCAGCTCTCAGGCGGCATGCAGCAGCGTGTTGCCCTGTGCCGCGCGCTGATCCATCGCCCGAACCTGCTGCTGATGGACGAGCCGTTTGGCGCGCTCGACGAGCTGACGCGCCTTGAGATGAACGATCTCTTGCTGCGCATCCGCAAGGAGACCGGTGCGACGGTCCTGTTCGTGACCCATTCGATCTCGGAAGCGGTCTATCTGGCCGACCAGGTCATCGTGTTCAGCCGTCGGCCGGCGCGGGTATCGCAGCAGATCCGGATTTCGCTGCCCTATCCACGCAGCCAGGCGGTGCGCTTTACGCCGGCTTTCACGCAGGCCGAGCGCGCGGCGAGCGAAGCGCTCGGCATCGTGCCGCATCTCGAGGCGGTGGCATCATGACCGCGCGCTCGCTGACCCGCATCATCTATCCGTTGGCCGGCCTGGTGCTGCTCGTCATTGTCTGGGCACTGATTTGCCGGATCGGGCGGTTGTCCGTGGTCGTGCTGCCGCCTCCGGACAAGGTGCTTTACGCCTTCGTTGCCAATCTTGGGCTGCTGTTCGAGGAGAGCCTGGTGACGCTGAAGGAGACGGTCTACGGCTTCGCACTTGCGGTTGCGCTCGGCTTGCCGATGGCGGTCGCGGTGGCCAAGTCGCGCACGCTCAATCTGATGTTCTATCCGCTGCTGGTGGCGCTGCAGTCGGTGCCCAAGGTCGCGCTGGCGCCGATCATCCTGGTGTGGCTCGGTCCCGATCTGCAGTCCAAGCTCGCCATTGCCTGGCTGGTCGCCTTCTTTCCGATCGTGGTCGACACCGCAGCGGGCCTGCGCGCGACACCGAAGGAACTGCTGGAGCTTGCGCACAGCCTGAAGGCTTCGCGCATGCAGATCCTGTTTAAAGTGCAGTTTCCTGCCTCACTTCCCTTCGTGATGACCGGCGCTAAGGTTGCGATTACGCTCGCCGTCATCGGCGCGGTGATCGGCGAGTTCGTGGGGTCGAGCGAGGGGCTCGGCTTTTTGCTGCTCACCGCAACCTCGCAGCTCGATACGCCCTTGGCCTTTGCGGCCTTGTTCGCTCTATCGATCCTCGGTCTTCTCGTTTATCTCGCTGTCGAGGGTGTCGAATTGCTGATCGCGCCCTGGCTGCCGCCGGCGGCCGAACGGCACTAGGGAGCGAGACGTGGTCAAGAAGGTCAAGAAAACCGGACGGCAGGGAGAAGAGGCGAAGGGCAAGACCCGCGCCGCGTCGCGTTCGAAGCCTGCGGTCGCACCCGCAGCGGCGCAGAAAGCCGGGTCGTTGGTCGATCGTGCCTATGAGGAGATCAAGGAGCGGATCATCACCGTATTCTTCCTGCCGGGCCAGTATCTCAACGAGGGCGCGATCTGCGCGCTGCTCGGGCTAGGCCGCACGCCGGTGCATCAGGCGCTGCATCGGCTCGCGGCCGACGGTCTGGTCGAGATCATGCCGCGAAAGGGCGTGATCGTGCTGCCCGACAGTATCGCCGAGATCATCAAGATTCTCGATTCGCGCATGGCGGTCGAGCCGGAGCTCGCGCGCTATGCGGCCCAACACGCCACGCCGGAAACCGCGGCCGAGCTCGAAGCGCTGGCCAAGTTCAAGAAGGTCGACGACAGCGTCTCCGACATCGACGGCTTCACCATCAGCGATCGCGCCTTCCATCGCAAGATCGGCGAGATCTCCGGCAATCAGGTGATGGCGGAATTTGCCCGCAATCTGCACGAACGATCGTGGCGCTACTGGTATCTGCATTTGTGGCAGACCCTCGATATCGAGGCGAGCAATCTCCAGCATATGGCGATCGCCAACGCCGTCACAGCCGGTGACGAAGAGGCCGCGGCGCAGGCGATGCGCGAGCACATTTCGAGCCTCAGGCACCGTCTGTCGCAAATCCAGGGCGCCCGCGGCGGCGCCCACGTTGATCGCTCCAGTTCCATAAAGAGAGACAGCTAATATGACCACATTGCCCCAAATGCCCGCCGAGATGCCCAAGCTTGAAGAAGTGCTGATCAAGAGCGACGAGCTGACGTGGCGGCCGAAGTCACTCAAGGGTGTCTACGAGAAGGTTCTTTGGCGGGACGAGGGGACGGGCGCGTCGATCTGCCTGATCAAGTTCGACAAGGGCACCAGCATTCCCCAACCGCATCTGCATGCATCGAACCAGTTCATGTTCGTGCTGAAAGGGCACTACGAATACAAGCACAATGGTCTCGTGCTGCGTGACGGCTCGTTCTACTGGAATCCGAAAGGAAACGTGCACGGTCCGACCATCGCCCATGAAGAGACCATCGTGGTCGAGATCTATGACGGCCCGCATTATCCGCAGCGTCCGAGCTGGTACGACAACGACGAGGATGCGCGCTGATGTCGGTCGGCACGCCAGCAGCGACGGCGTCCTTCTCGATCCAGGCTGCCGATCTCGCCAGGGTGACGGCAGCGATGTTTGCCGCAGCGGGCGTCGCGCCAGATGTGGCCGACGTCGTGGCCGAGGATCTCGTTGCGGCCGATGTCGAGGGCGTGCCTTCGCATGGCGTGATGCTGGTACCGATGTATCTCGATCGGCTGGCGCAACACTCGGTGTCGACCTCTGCTGTCGGCAAGGTGGTGTCGGAGCGCGACGGCGCCGTCGTGCTGGATGCGAGAAATGCATTGGGGCAGCCGATCGCGCGGCAAGCCTTGCAACTCGCAGTCGACAAGGCCCGACAGTTTGGCGTTGCCGTCGTGACCGTGAAGAACGCCTTTCATTTCGGAACCGCCGGGCGATACGCGCGGCTGATGGCTGATCTCGGTTGCGTCGGGATCGTGATGTCCAACACGCGTCCCTTGATGCCGGCACCGGGAGGTGCCGAGGCGCTGGTCGGCAATAATCCGGTCGCGATCGCCGTACCGACGCAAGGACCGTTTCAGGCGGAGACCGATCTTGCATTGAGTGCGACCGCGATGGGCAAGGTTCGCCTTGCCGCAGCGGCAGGCCGCTCGATCCCGGAAGGATGGGCCGCCGATTCCGATGGCGCGCCGACCACCGACCCGCAGGCGGCGATCAAGGGCATGTTGCTGCCGGCGGCCGGACCGAAGGGATTTGGGCTGGCCTTCATGGTCGACATGCTCTGCGGAGGACTCTCCGGTGGCGCAGTCGGCGCCGAGGTCAAACCGCTCTATGGCAATTCGCAGGTGTCCTACGGTTGCAGTCAATTGTTTCTCGCGATCAATGTCGGTCATTTTCCCGACGGTGGCGAATTCGGCGACCGTGTCGCCACTCAGATCGCGCGCGTATCGGAATCCAGGCGCGCACCCGGCACTGCGCGCGTCTACGCACCGGGTGAACTCGCATTTGCGACGCGTGAGAGCAGCGGTGGCGCCTGCCGGCTCAGTGCGGAAACGGTTCGCAGTCTGATCGACGCGGGCCGGAAGCTCGGAATTCTCCTCGACGATAACCTTGCCATGCAGAAGGGCTGAAAAACATGAAACAGGAAGTCTCCAGCGACAAGCTCCGCAAGCCCAATGGGCATTTCTCCCAGGCCACGACGGTTGAAGCCCGCGGCAAGCTCGTCTTCATTTCCGGCATGACGGCGCGATGCCCGGATGGATCGATTGCGGGGATCGGCGACGTCAGCGTGCAGACGCGGCAGGTCTGCGAGAACGTCAAGGCCGCCGTCGAAGCGGCCGGCGGTACCCTGGCCGACGTCGTGCGGGTGGATGTCTATGTTCGCAACATGGAGCACTTCGACGCCATCCACGCCGTGCGCCGCGAGTACTTCAAGCCGCCGCTGCCGGCCTCGACCATGGTCGAGATCTGCAAGATGACCTCGCCGGACTATCTGATCGAGATCAACGCGATTGCGGTACTGCCGAACGGTTGAGCGGAAGGTCGAGATGCGATTTGTCAGCCTTGTCTATGACGGGATCGACCGCGTCGGTGTTATCGAGGACGCCGAAGTCCTGCTGCTGCCCACGAAGATCGGCGATCTCGTCGACCTGATCGCGGCCGGCGAAACACCGGCCAAGGCCGTTGCCGCCGTGCGTGGCATGGGCAGATTGCCGCGCGTGCCGCTTGAGGGCGCCAGGCTGCTCGCGCCGATCAGGCGTTATCGTCGCGACGTCCTCTGCATCGGCTGGAACTACTGGGATCATTTCGAGGAAGGTCGCGGCAAGCGCGAAGGACAGGAGGTCGACAAGCCGAAGGCGCCGACCTTCTTCACCAAGAGTCCCGACACAGTGATCGGTCCCAACGATGATATCGCCTTTGATACGCGGATCTCTGCGAAATGGGATTATGAGGCTGAACTCGCGCTCGTGATCGGCAAGCCGGGCCGCAGCATTCCGACAAGCCGCGCGCTCGACCATGTCTTCGGCTATTGCCTCGCCAACGACGTCTCGCAGCGTGATCTGCAGCGGCGTCACGGTGGGCAATGGCTGAAAGGCAAGAGCATCGACGGGACCATGCCGATCGGCCCCTATCTGGTCACGCCTGACGAGCTTGATCTCCCCAACATCCGTCTCGAAAGCGTCCTGAACGGCGAGGTCATGCAGAGCGCGCTGGTCAAGCAGATGGCATTTCCGATCGCCGAGCTGATCGCCGAATTGTCGTTCGGCATGACCTTGCACCCCGGCGACGTGATTCTCACCGGAACGCCTGCAGGAGTCGGCAATGCGCGCGAGCCGCAGGTGTTCATGCAGGCAGGCGATGAGATCGTCGTGCGCGGCAGCGGGCTTGGCGAATTGCGCAATCGCCTCGTCGTGCATGATCTGTACGGCCTGTCGGATATTCCGGCGATGGATGCTGTCTCATGAGAGCGGTCTTCTACGCGGATGGTGACGTGGTCGTCATCACCGGCGGCGCAAATGGCATCGGGCGCGCCTTGGCCAAGGCGGCGGCCGTGTCCGGCGCCCGGGTGGTTGTCTGTGATGTCGATCTTCCGGCCATGGAGACGCTGGCGCGGGAGGATTCCCGGATCGTCGGACGCAGGCTCAATGTTGGTGACCGCGATGAGGTCCTCTCCACGCTTGCCGGCATCGAACGCGACTTCGGTCGCATCGACGGTCTGGTCTGCGGCGCGGCGATCCAGCCGCGCACCACCGTGCAAGCCATGGATCCGGCGGAGTGGCAGCGGGTCCTCGACATCAATCTGAACGGCGTGGTCTGGTGCTATCAGGCGGTGATCGCAGGCATGATCGCGCGCCGTCGCGGCAGCATCGTCGCTTTTTCCTCGGGGCTCGCGCACCAGGGCTGGCCGCAAGCCTCCGCGTATGCCGCGACCAAGGGGGCCCTGATTGCCTTTGCCAAGAGTGCGGCAAAGGAAGTGGCTGCCCATCGCGTGCGGTTCAATCTGATCGCCCCCGGCGTGATCGACACGCCACAATATCGGGCGGCAAATGCCGGGAGCGACGACGCAAGCTGGCGCGCGTCCACCGGCGTCGGCGCGCCGGAAGACGTGGTGGGGCCGCTGCTGTTCCTGCTGTCGGATGCTGCTACAATGACGTCCTCGCTGGTGAGCCGCGACTTCGCCTACCCCACGCAGGCATAGTGGAGAACGGGCATATGAAACCGGTCATGATCGTTGGTGCCGGTCCCGTCGGACTAACGACCGCGCTGGCGCTGCATTTCTACGGCTTGCCGTTCCTGCTGTTCGAGGAGGACCAAACGCTCTCGCGGGACACCAAGGCCGGGACGATTCTCACGCGGACGCTCGAAACCTTCCGCCGCTATAGTGTTGCAGACGAGGTCCTTGCCAGGGCGTTGCGGGTCGAGGACATCGGCGGCATCGATCTTGCGACCAACGAGCCGACCATGTCGGTGAGGACCGCGCTACTGTCGGACGATACGCGGTACCCCTTCGTGATCAACCTGCCGCAGCATCATCTCGAGCCGATCTTGAGCGAGGCGCTTGAAAAACGTCAGCCGGGTGCGCTGCATCTCAATCATCGTCTCAACGGATTCCAGCAGACGCCCGATGGCGTGACGGCGACGTTCGAGACCCCCGACGGGCCCCGGCAGGTCGAAGGGTCGTACCTGCTGGCCTGCGACGGCGGCCGCAGCACGGTGCGTGGGCAACTCGATATCCCGGTCGAGGGCTTGTCGCTCGACGTGCGCTACATGCTGGTCGATCTCAAGCTCGATCTCGACGTCGCAAATCCGCGCGACTATCCGTACCTCGCCTATTTCTCCGATCCCGACGAATGGATGATCCTGGTGCGCCAGCCGCACTGCTGGCGCTTCCTCTATCCGCTGGCGCCGGGCGCCGAGCCGCCAAGCCACGACGAATTCGCGGCCAAGGTGCGTCGCTTCATCGGCGAAGTCGACAGCCTTGAGGTGATCAACACCGTCGTCTACCGGGTGCATCATCGGATCGCGTCCGAATGGCGGCGTGGCCGCATCTTCCTGATGGGGGACGCCGCGCATCTGATCACACCGATGTGGGCACTCGGGCTCAATACGGGAATCCTGGATACGATCAGCCTGCCATGGCGTCTTGCCTGGGTTGCACGCGGCTGGGCAAGCGACGCGCTGCTCGACGGCTATGCGCGCGAGCAGCGGCCGCTTGCCATTCATGGCTCCGGCGAAATGGCCGAAGTTGCGCGGAAGTACATGGGCGGGGAAGGCGATGTCGGCGCCATCATGTCGGGAAGCGGTTGGGGTATCGCTGCGACCCGAACCCTGCTGGGCGTCAGGCTAGGCACGGACGAGAGCGCGCAATGGTCCATGGTCAAGCATGACCGCGGACCGCTGCTGGTCGGTGACCGCATGCCGGACTTCCAACTCCATGGCGGCAATGGTCGGCCTTGCCGGTTGCACGATCTCGTCGATGATCGCTTCGTGGCGCTCTACTTCACCGACGCGCGCCGGCGGCCGTCGATCCCGCACAACCGTCCCGGGCTGGCGCATTTCGTGGTGTCGCGCTGGGATGCCCCACTCGATTCGGGCCTGCGTGCGCAATCGCTGCTCGATGTCGGCGATCGGTTGCTGATGCGAATCGGCTGCCCTCCGGAGACGCTCGTTCTGGTGCGTCCCGACGACCACGTCGCAGCCATCATGCCGATACGGGAAGGGCGCGCTCTGGAACTGTATCAGGCAATTGTCGGCAAGGACGTGAGCCCGGCGGTGGGGCAGGACGCATGACACCGATCCCTCTCGATATCCATACCCATCAAGTGCCGATCGATGTCGACGCGCTCGCTGAGCTGGAGGGCGTCTCCTGGGATGCCGCGGCGAACGCGTTGCTGGTCGACGGCCACAAGATCGGCATACGCTCGCTGTTTCAGCCGGACGCGCTGATTGCCTGGCTGGATACCAGCGGGATCGCGAAGGCCTGGATCTCGGCGCCGCCGCCGCTCTATCGGCAGCAGCTCGCGGAGCAGGACGCGGCACGCTGGGTGCAGTATGTCAACCAGGGGCTCGCTGCCATTGCCCGGCGTCACACCGGTCGATTGACTGCGCTGCCACATCTGCCGATCGAGCATCCGAACCTCGCGGCCGACATCGCCGTGCGGGAGATTGCGGATGGCGGCCGGCGGTTCAGCGCGCCATCCGGTGGCCCCGGATGCATGCTGAGCGACCCGCGCTATGACGCGCTCTGGCACGCGCTGAACGGGGCGGGCGCTTTCGTGCTGGTCCATCCCGGCGAGTGCGACGACGCGCGGCTGCAGCCATTCTATCTGTCCAACCTGCTCGGCAATCCCTATGAGACCACCGTCGCGATCGCGCATCTCGTGTTCGGCGGCGTGACGGCGCGGTATCCCGACATCACCTTCTGCTTCGCGCATGGCGGCGGCGCGGCCGCGATGCTCGCCGGACGGTTCGAGCAGGGCTTTCGCACCGATCGTCCAGGAATCGATACGGCCTTGCCGTCGCCGCGGACCGCGCTTCGGAATTTGACGGTCGATTGCGTGATCCACGATTCCGACGCCTTGCGGCTTGCCCAGACAGTGTTCGGCCCTGACCGGATCCTGTTCGGGTCAGACTGGCCTTTCCCGATGGGCCTGATGCGCCCCCACGAGCAACTCGCATCGCTGAGCAAGACCGAACGCGAGCGAATTCTTGGTGCCAACGCGGCCAGATTTTCTGGCAACGAGTCAGACTGACGGAGCATGACATGACGGAAGCCGCGTTCGACCCCCAGATGCCGCTTGGACCGATTGGAGACGAAATCCTGTTCGAGAACGAGCATGTCCGGGTCTGGGGTCTCACACTCGATCCCGGCGAGCGGCAGCCGTGGCACCGTCACGATCTGGCCTATCTCGTGATTCCGCTGACCGACGGTGACAACGAGATGCATTTCGCCGACGGCCGTCGCAAGCCGACCAAGGAGACGCCCGGTACCGCACTGTGGCGCGAACCCGGCATTCCGCACGAGCTCTACAACCGCAGCAGCTGGCGTTATCGCAACGTCCTCGTCGAACTCAAGATTCCAACCGTTGCCCAGGCGCCAGCCGCCTCCTGACCGTGCCGTCGTGAACGTCCAAGTGAAGGACGCCAGACGTGCTTCAGTGCTTGTATGGCGGCAGTCTTGCTCATTCTCGCGCCGGAAAAATCTCCCACCGTGATGCGAACCTGAAGTTCGTTCAACCATGCGGGTCCCGATGAAGTGCCGCTCGCGATCTTGCTACAATGTCAGTCCTCAATGCCTCGAAGGGTATCGATCCGATCGATCAGCGGCCCAGCTCGGGCGGCCACCCGCGCTGGGCCATTCCTCACGGAACGAGGCCAGCATGATCCAGCGCGCCAATACAAGGACGGGTGGAGCGGAAAGCGATACCATCATCTCAACGCGGGGCACAAAGGAGATGGGTATCGCCGCGAGACACCCATCCGAAGCCTCCTTTGTTCCGGCCGCTCAACCGGCCTTTGCGGCCGGAACGGCCGCCTGAACGCCTGCCAGGGCGGCCTGCAGCGCGGCTTCCTTGGTGTGGTCGAGCGAGGTCTTCAGCACCTTGCCGCCTTCGCCCTTCAGTCCTTCGAGAACCTTGTCGGCGGTCACCTTGCGCACCAGCACGAACAGGGCGGCCGTCCCGGGCTCGATGGCGGCCGCGGTCTGCTTCATCCATTTGTCGTCGATGCCGACATCGGTCAGATATCCGCCCAGGGTGCCCGAGGCAGCGCCGAGGGCTGCACCGGCGAGCGGCATCAGGAAGATCAAGCCGATCAATGTTCCCCAGAACGTGCCTGACACGGCGCCCGCCGCCGTGGTGTTGATGAGCTGGTTGAGCTTGATGTTCCCCTGCGTATCCTTCACCGCGATCACGGCGTCGCCGAGTTCGATCAGATAATCCTTCTGCATCGCCAGCAATTTCTGGCGAACCTGTTCGGCTTTCGCTTCGGTGGGAAAGGCGATGACGACGAGTTCACTCATGGCAATCCTCCTGCTTCGGCGGCCTTCATGCCAACCGCGCAATCGTGAGGCTTGATCTACATCAAGCTTTCCCGATCGGACGTCGTGCAGTTTGACCGCGCCACATCATTCGTTGAGGAGGACTTGCCATGCTTCGTAGCATCCTCGCCGCCCTGGCCATTCTGGTTCTGACCACGGTCTGCCTGATACCCGATGATGCCTATGCCCGCCGTGGAGGAGGCGGCGGCGGATACCGAGGCGGAGGAGGCGGGTTCCATGGCGGCGGCGGCATGCGCGCCGGCGGCATGCATGTCGCTGGCGGAAGATATGGTGGTGCGTATCGCGGCGGTGTGCGGCCCTCACACCCGATCGCGGGCCGCCCGATTGCCGGTCGTCCCGGTTATGGGGGCCGCCCGATTGCAGGGCGTCCGGGCTATCCCGGTTACGGCTACGGTGGCTACCGTCCAGGCTGGGGCTATGGCGCTGCCGCTGCCGGTGCTGCCGCTCTCGGCGCTTATGGGGCCTATGGCTACTATCAGAACCAGGGCTGCTACTACGACCAGTACGGTCAGAGGGTCTGTCCGAATTACCCGTATCAGTATTGATGCGGTCGGCCGAACGGGCCGGGGGCGCCCGTTCGGATTGCCTGACGGTTCATGAAGCGAGCTTACGGCTGGGGTGGCCGCGCCCAGGGCGCGGCCACAGAGCTCGCTGCCTGCGCGCTGCTGCGTGACCTGCCGGTGAGGCACCGGCCGTCAGAGCCATGCCGCTCGCAACGACATCAATCTGAAAAAGATCAGTCGGCCCTGCCGGGTCACGCAGGCGCATTTTGCCGCCCGACGTCGATCGCGCGTCGCCGCGACCGGTCAACGCAGCCCTGACTTTCGTAAATCAGCAAAATAACATCACGTTAGGTTTGGAGCATAACACGGTATTTGTGTTAATTACGTCGACCTCTATCCTGCGGTTGCTTTTCGAAATGTCTCGCTATCGCGGCGAATGTGGTGCGTCATCCGGGGATGACGCTCCGTTCGGATCGCCGCCCAACAACCAAAGAAGCCGTCCAACGGCCATCAGCAACATTCGTGGGAGGAATTGCAATGACGGGTGCTCAGACGGCCCACCATGCGGGCCAATCCAAGAAAGCGGCGGCGAGCGGTTGGATCGGATCCGCGCTCGAATATTACGACTTCTTCATCTACGCGACTGCGGCCTCGCTGATCTTTCCGCAGATCTTCTTTCCCTCGGACAATCCGACGGTGGCGATCGTCGCCTCGCTCGCGACCTACGGCGTCGGCTATGTCGCCCGCCCGATCGGCGCCTTCGTGCTCGGGCACTGGGGCGACACCCACGGCCGCAAGACGGTGCTGATCGTCTGCATGTTCCTGATGGGCATCTCGACCATGCTGGTCGGGCTGCTGCCGACCTACCAGCAGGTCGGCATGCTCGCGCCGGTGCTGCTCGTGATCCTGCGCCTGATCCAGGGCTTTGCGGTGGCGGGTGAAATCTCCGGCGCCAGCTCGATGATCCTCGAGCACGCACCGTTCGGACGGCGCGGCTTCTATGCGAGCTTCACGCTGCAGGGCGTGCAGGCCGGCCAGATCCTGGCGGCCGCCGTGTTCCTGCCGCTCGCGCACTACATGCCGACCGAGGCCTTCAACAGCTGGGGCTGGCGGATTCCGTTCCTGCTCTCCTTCTTCGTCATCGTCGCCGGCTACATCATCCGCCGCGAGGTCGATGAAACCCCGGCCTTCGCCGAGGAGAACAAGCAGGGCAACGTTCCGAAAGCCCCCATCATCCAGGCGTTCAAGCTGAACTGGCAGGACATGCTCCGTGTGGTCTGCATGGCCTTGATGAACGTCATCCCCGTCGTCGCCACCATCTTCGGCGCCGCCTATGCCGTGCAGCCGGCCTACGGGATCGGCTTCTCCAAGGACGTCTATCTCTGGATCCCCGTGCTCGGCAACATGCTCGCCGTGTTCGTGATCCCGTTCGTCGGCAATCTCTCCGACAAGGTCGGCCGCAAGCCGCCGATCATCGTCGGCGCGCTGCTCTCGGGCCTGCTCGCATTCGGCTATCTCTATGCGATCAGCATCAAGAACGTGCCGCTGGCGATCTTCATGTCGCTGTTGATGTGGGGCGTCGTCTATCAGGGCTACAATGCGATCTTCCCGAGCTTCTATCCGGAGCTGTTCCCGACCCGGACCCGCGTCTCGGCAATGGCGATCTCGCAGAATGTCGGCACCACCATCACCGCGCTGCTGCCGGCGCTGTTCGCCACCGTCGCGCCTCCCGGCTCGACCAGCATCCCGCTCACCGTCGGCGCCATCGCCTTCGGCATCACCGTGATCTCGGCGGTGGCCGCGATCTCGGCCCGGGAAACCTTCCGCCTCAACATCGACGATCTCGGCAATCCCGACGCGGTGCCGATGGCCAAGGCGGACTACGAGCGGAAGCGCGCCGAGGTCGCGGGCAATGTCGGTGTGGCTCACGCCCGAGCGTGAGGGAAGTCAGCGAAACTGCCGCCTCCTTACAGGAGGCGGCAGCAAGTCCCGACACTGAAGAATGGGTGAGGCGACATGACCCCCGAAGCAGAATTCCACCAGCGCGATCGTGACATTCATCCGCCGGCATCGACGCCGGTCTACAAGACCAGCGTGCTGCGCTCGCCACGCATTCCGTTGTGGTCGCTGCAGAACTCGCTGTCCGAGGTGACGGGCCCGGCGTTCACGCCGGCGGAGCTCGGGCCGCTCGACAATGATCTCGTGCGCAACTACGCCAGGCAGGGCGAGCCGATCGGCGAGCAGACCATCGTCCACGGCTATGTGCTCGACGGCAACGGCCGTCCCGTGCCGAACACGCTGGTCGAGGTGTGGCAGGCCAATGCCGGCGGCCGTTACCGCCACCGCAACGACACCTACATCGCGCCGATCGATCCGAATTTCGGCGGCTGCGGCCGGATGCTGACGGACGAGAACGGCTACTATTACTTCCGCACTATCAAGCCGGGCGCCTATCCGTTCCGCAACCGCATCAACAGCTGGCGTCCCGCGCATATCCATTTCTCGGTGTTCGGCACCGGCTTCGTGCAGCGGCTGATCACCCAGATGTATTTCGAGGGCGATCCGCTGATCCCGTACGATTCCATCATCG
The DNA here is from genome assembly GCF_018130695.1 of Bradyrhizobium jicamae. Taxonomy (GTDB): domain Bacteria; phylum Pseudomonadota; class Alphaproteobacteria; order Rhizobiales; family Xanthobacteraceae; genus Bradyrhizobium; species Bradyrhizobium jicamae_B. The sequence continues at coordinate 228,867 of NZ_JAFCJX010000002.1, forward strand.
CGACGATCCCGGACAAGACCGCGGCGGATCGGCTGACCGCAAAGCTCGATCTCAACGCGTCCCGGCCGCTGGAGTGCCTGGCCTATCGCTTCGACATTGTGCTGCGCGGACGCCGCCAGACCTTGTTCGAAAACAGACTGCAGGGAGGTTAGCATGACGCCCACCCCGTTCACGCTGTCCTATTTGCCGGAAACGCCGTCGCAGACCGCGGGTCCCTACGTGCATATCGGGCTGATCCCGAGCCAGGCCGGCTTCGAGATCTTCGAGAACAATTTCGGTGGCGATATCGCCGGTCCCGACGTCGCCGGCGAGCGCATCATCATCGAGGGACGCATTTTCGACGGCGCGGGTCATATCGCCAAGGATGTGCTGGTCGAGACCTGGCAGGCCAATGCCGCGGGCCGCTACAACCATCCGGCCGACCGCCAGGACAAGCCGCTCGATCCCGCCTTCCGCGGTTGGGCGCGCACCGGCACCAATTTCGAGACCGGGCTCTACACGATCCGCACCATCAAGCCGGGCCCGGTGGCCGGCCGCAAGGGCCGCAAGACCATGGCGCCGCATGTCAGCTTCTGGCTGGCAGCGCGCGGCATCAATATCGGGCTGGCCACGCGGATGTATTTCGGCGATGAGGAGGCGGCGAATTCCGACGATCCCGTGCTCGGTATCATCGAGCAGCCGGAGCGGCGGAAGACGCTGATCGCGCCGCGAAGCGAGCGCGACGGGGCCATCGTCTACACGTTCGACATCCACTTGCAGGGTGAGCGGGAGACGGTGTTCTTCGACGTCTAGTCACAACGAGAAGGAAGCAACCAATGGCGACAGAACCGAACACCGCGCTCGACAGCCGCATCGTCTACGTGCTCAACGGCCCGAACCTCAATCTGCTCGGCAAGCGCCAGCCGCATATCTACGGTTACGAGACGCTGGCCGATGTCGAGGCCGATTGCCGCAAGCTCGCGGCCGAGCTGGGGCTGGAGATCCGCTTCCATCAGTCGAACCGCGAATACGAGATCATCGACTGGATCCATGAGGCGCGCGAGACGGCCTGCGGCATCGTGATCAACCCGGCCGCGTTCACCCATACGTCGGTCGCGATCCTCGATGCGCTCAACACGTTCGAGGGCGTGGTGGTCGAGGTGCATATCTCGAACGTGCACAAGCGCGAGGAATTCCGCCATCACTCCTACGTCTCGCTGCGCGCCGACGGTGTGATCGCGGGGCTCGGTACCCAGGGGTACAATCTGGCGCTGCGGCGTGTCGCGCATCTGCGGGACAAGGCGCGGGCATCGAAAGGCTAGCAGGAGAGACGGCGATGGCGATCAGCGGACACACCAAAATCATCGCGCATCTCGGCTATCCGACCGAGAGCTTCAAGGCGCCCCTGATCTACAATCCCTATTTCGACAAACACGCGATCGATGCCGTCGTCGTGCCCATGGGCTGCAAGGCGGAGGACTATCCCGCCTTCCTCAAGCTGGTGTTCAAACTGTCCAACATCCACGGCGCGCTGGTGACGATGCCGCACAAGATCACCACCATCGGGCTGCTGGACGAGGTCATGACGACGGCGAAGGTCGCGGGCTCCTGCAACGCGGTGCGGCTCGGCTCCGACGGCAGGCTGGTCGGCGACATGTTCGACGGCGAGGGCTTTGTGCGCGGCGTGCTGCGCAAAGGTCGCGTGCTCAGGGGCGCGCGGGCGCTGGTGGTCGGCAGCGGCGGCGTTGGCTCGGCGATCGTGGCGTCGCTCGCCAAGGCTGGCGTCGCCGAGCTTGCGCTGTTCGACGCCTATCCGGCGTCGATGAACAGCCTCGCGGAGCGGCTGCGCACGCATTATCCGCAACTGAAGATCACGGTCGGATCGAAGGATCCTGATGGATTCGACATCGTCGTCAATGCGACGCCGCTCGGCATGAAGGACGGCGATGCCTTGCCGATGGACGTGGAGCGGATCGCGCGGTCAGCGTTGGTCGGAGAAGTCGTGATGAAGCAAGAGATCACGCCATTCCTCGCCGCGGCGCGCGCGCGGGGCTGCGAGATCCAGATCGGCACCGACATGCTGTTCGAGCAGATCCCGGCCTATCTGGAGTTCTTCGGCTTCCGCACTACGACAGCGGACGAACTGCGCGAAGTCGCGCAGATCAAGTACTAGGACGTGAACTCGTTAACGCGCAGCCACAGCCGGATTGACGCGAGTTGGACGAACGCGAGGCCGTCGGCAGCGAGACGCCTAGATCGGCCTTGAGCCCCCGCGCCGATCACCGTAGAGTTGAAGACCTGCAAGCCAGCGGCGAGTTGCGAGCTCAAAGTAGGGAAATGGCTCGCCTCCAAAACTGAGAATGGCTCTTCCTATTGGCCCCTTGAATAGGTGACATCATCATGGGCATGGGTTTGGACCGCAAACCGCAGGTACGACGGATGCCGCCGCCCTCGGAAAGTGTCGTTGCGAGCTGGTACGAGAACGCCAGTCTGCTCGATAGCTACAGCATTGACTTGAGTGCATCGGAACAATCGAGCATGCGCGAGCTGGCGACGCGGACGCTCGTCAATCCACCCGCGTGGCAAAAGGCGTTGATCGCGCTGCGCGACGCCATCGTTACGCCCTTTGGCATCAAAACCTCCGATACGGTCAGAATCTCCCGGGACAGCCAAGAACGGGTGGACTTCTTCCCGGTGCACTGGGAGGGCAAGGACGAAATTGTGCTCGGTGCAGATGACCGACACCTGGATTTCCGGCTATCTCTGCTCCGACGCCATTCTCCAACCGGCACGTTGCTCATCGCGACAACGGTCGTGCATACCCACAATGCCCTGGGCTTCACCTATCTCAACGCGATCAGGCTCTTTCATCACCTGGTGGTCAGGGCCAACCTGGCACGCTGCGCACAAACACAACTGCAGTAGGGCAGAAACCTCCGGATCATGCTCTAGTATTTCGCGTCCTCCAGCCCGCAGAACGGATCGACCGGGCTGTTGCGATTCCAGGAACCGCGGCCCATCAGCAGATCGACGACTGCGGCCTGCATCGTGTCGATGGTGCAATAGGCGTTGATGTAGGTCGGTACCCGCGGCGCGTCGTAGAGGTGGTAGGGATAGCCGAACGAGATCATCGCGGTCGGGATGTCGTGCCAGTAGCGCCGCATCGCGCCGACGAAATCGCCCCCGATCCGCGCCCAGTCGAGGAAGACGCGGCCGCGGGTCAGCAAGGTCTCCTCGCCGAGCAGATACAGCACGAGGTCGAAATCGGCGGGTGAGGCGACCGGCTGCTGGGTCTGCACCGTCACCTCAAAGCCTTCGGCGGCCAGCATCTCCGGCAACTTGAACGCCAGCGGCGCGCCATGCATCGGGCTGATGATGCCGCCCGAGATCACAAGCACGCGTCGGTGCCGCGCCGGATTGAGCGGCAACAGGTTCTGCGTGTCCTTGACCAGGGTCGGCGCACGCCGCAGCGCGGCCTCTGCGATCGCCGCGTCGGACGCCCGCGCGAGCGTCCCGACCGGTCGCGTGGCCTCGTGCAGACCAAGTGCCGCCTTCAACCCCAGTACGCGCAACACCGCATCCTCGAACCGTGCGTGCGGCAGGCTGCCGTCCTCGACCGCGGCCTGCACCGCCGCCATGTCCTGCTCGGGCGCGCGGGTGAACAGGATCATGTCGCATCCGCCTGCGATCATCTGCGGCTTTGCGGATCGCGCCGTGCACCAGGAGGTGACGCCGGCCATCTCGCTGGCGTCGGAGACGATCAGGCCGTTGAAGCCCAGCCGGTTGCGCAAGAGCTCGATGTTGAGAAGCTTGCTCAGCGAGGCCGGACGGAAGGCCTCGACGCCGGCGTCAGGCAGCTGCGCCCTGGCGAAGGCGGGCAGCGCAATGTGGGCCGACATGATGGACAGCACGCCGGCGTCGATCGCGTCGCGATAGAGCCGGCCGAACGTCGCCTCCCATTCGTCCATCGACAGCGGATTGATCGTGGTGACGAGGTGCTGGTCGCGGTCGTCAAAGCCTTCGCCGGGCCAGTGCTTGGCGGTCGCGGCGACCTTGTGCCGCTGCAGCACCTCGATGTGAGCCCGTGCGTGGCGACGGACTGTCTCGACATCGCTGCCAAAACTGCGCGTGCCGACGATCGAGCTGCGGAAGGCGTGATTGATGTCTATCACCGGCGTGAACGACCAGTTGACGCCGATCGCGGCCGCTTCCTCGGCAATGATGCGCGAGATCTCGGCCGTCACCTCGACGTCATCGATCGCCGCGAGCGCCAGCGGGTTCGGCAGCTCCGTGCCGAACGGCAGGCTCATCCGCGAGCCCTCCAGGTCGGCGCTGACCAGCAGAGGCACCTTTGCGGCCGCCTGCGCCGCCGCGATCCGGGAGCGCTCGGCCTCGCCATCGGGCTCGAAGTAGCGGGTGATCCCGCCGGGGCGCAATCGCGCCAGCCGCTCGAGCTCGTCGGGATCGTTGCCACGGGACAGCAGATTGAACAGCTGGCCGACCTTGTCCGGCAGGCTGAGCGCCCGACAGGTGGTCTCGACCCAGGCGAGGGCGCTGGTGTCGAGATTGAACGGGGCCTGCGCGAGAAAGGATGTGTTCATGTCATGGCTTTGCGGAAGGGAGGGTGGACTGAACCTAGCATCCGCCGGACGCCGCGGCTACGCGCCGGAAGGCGCCTGACGACGCTGCAGCGCGCGCTGCGTCGGACAGAACCGAGCGAGAATGTGTGAAGCGCTTCATATTCTGCGGTGCGATTCGATCTTATCAACGCAGAGTTGAATGCATCGGCTCTGCCGCGCAGCGCGGCATTTTCGACCTTGACAATTAAAGGTTGTGGATATCCACTTCGATGATGCAGTTAGGTTTTTCTTTGACTCGGTGAGGATCGACGGCGGCAGGCGACACGCGAGGCGGGGCCCGATCCTGATCAGGGCCCAGGTCGAGCCGGAGTTGCTGCAATCTTCCGGACTATTGTTGTTCAGCTTTTAAGAAAAATTTTCGAGACGAGAACGAATTGTCGTTCGCAGGGCGGGGAAGATTGGTCCGCCACGTCGCAGGGAGGGAGCGGTGCGCAATCTTCGTCTGCTTGCAATCAGCGTCAGCGGTGCTTTGGGAGTCGTCGGTTTGGGAGTCGTCGGCTTGCTGAGTGGGGCGGCCTTGGCCGGCTCGCCGCCCAACAGCGACACGATCAACCCACCGGTTTCGAGCTGCAACGTGACGCCGGACACCGACAGATCGAAGACGCCGCCGGTGGCGACGCCGATCACCAAGGACCTGCTCACCTCGGGGCAGCCCTGCCAGCAGAATGTCAGCACGAAGGGGCTGGTCACGAGCGGGCCGGGGCCTGAGATGGCCAACCTGCAGCGCGGTTTCGACTTCTATTCCTGGCTCACCTTCATTGCGATGAACTCTCCGGCGGACGGCAAGGTCATCGGCCAAGGTCCGCGGCCCGGCGGTGACGCGAGCACCAAATGGGAGGACCTGCAGAACTTTCGGCCGCTTGCCGATGTGATGCTGGGCAATGGCGACAAGCCCGTCTGGGGCACCCGCAATGTGCCGGACGCCTGCAAGCCGCTGGATGGTCCAGGCAAGATCATCTTCCAGATCGGCGAAGAGGCCTTCAACCAGCCGTTCAAGACCGGCCCGCTGATCGATCAGGACGGCAATTATGCGCTGTTCGACATTCTGATGAACAAGCCGATGTTCGACTACATCGTCGACAATGGACTCTACAGCAAGCAGGGCCAACAAGGGTTCGGCGACACCGTTGAATTCCCGACCGGCAGCAATCCGGGGAAGGATCCGAATGGAAATCCGGTCCCGGGACGCATGGGCGCGATCATGCTCAAGGTGTCCTACCGCATTCTCGATCCGGTCAAGAACGCGAATCTGATCAGCCGGTTTCACACGGTCGACGCCCTGATCTATTTTCCAGGGCCGCCGGCGACCAAGCAGCCCAAGGCCTGTGTCGAGAAGAAGCTCGGGCTGGTCGGCTTCCACGTCGGCCACAAGACGAACTTCGCGCCGCAATGGGTGTGGACCTCGTTCGAGCACGTCAGCAACGCGCCCGATGCGACGGAGGTCGCGAGCGGCAATCTGTTGCCGCGCTACAATTTCTTCAGCGCGCTGTGCAAGCCGAATTGCCCGGCGAAGAACGATACGCCTCCGCAGCCTTGGGATCCCGACACCAGTCTGAAGTTCAAGGCCGACTACAGAAGCCAGGTGGTCAGGGAGAAGATGATCCCGGGCTTCGTCCAGCAAGAAGTGACGGACCTGAACAAGCCGTTCCGCGCAACCCTGAAGGGCTCGGTCTGGGAAAACTACATGCTGCTCGCCACGCAATGGCCGAGCGATCACGCCAGCAAGACCGATCCGCTCGGCGCGCCGGCGCCAACCTATCTGGCGAACACGACGCTCGAGACCTACAGCCAGGGACGAGTCCCGCTGGCGTCGTCCAGCTGCATGGCGTGCCACGGCAACGCGACCACGCAGCATGTGCCGGCGACGGCGTCTGACTTCACCTTCATCCTGGAGAAAGCGCAGAAGGCGCAGTGACAAAGCGGCACACACCGCCGCTGTGTCGGATGATAGCTCGGTCGATTCTCAATCGGCCAGCCGCAGGCAAGCCCCCGGAGGATATCGTGACCGATCTCACTCGACGAAAAATGCTCGGTGTTGCTGCGGCGGGAGCGGTGACTTCGCTCTCGACATCAGCCGAAGCGGCCGCGCCCGCTACGCCGCCCGCGGCAAGTCCGCTGCCCAATCAGGACGACTTGCGAGCGTTTGTTGCGCTGTCCTCGGTGCTGACCGGAATCGCGGTCCTCAAACTGGCGCCGACGGTCGATCCCATTCAGGTCAAGAACCAGTATTTCGACGCGGCAAAGGCCGACCCGGCTTTCCCGACCTTGCTGCAGATGGTTCGTAGCGATCCGGACCCGAAGAATCCGGTCGCGACCGCGACCAAGGTCATGAACGATCCGAAGCTCAAATTTCTCGGACGGAGCATCATCCTCGCCTGGTATCTCGGCGCCTGGTACGACCCAAAGAACCTTGAGACCTACAACCAGCCGGGTGACCACCCGTTTCCGCTTAATCCCGTGAAGGTTATCTCGGGTACGGCCTATACGCAGGGTTGGACCTGGCGCGTCGCGCAGGCGCATCCCATGGGCTACAGCGAGCTGCGCTACGGATACTGGGCCGAAGATCCGCTGAAGCTCGATGCTTACATCGCCTGATAGGGAGCTCCGAACATGTGCGCCGCGAGAATGCCGGATCCCGATGTTGTGATTGTTGGCTCCGGCATTGCCGGTGCACTGATCGCCAAGGTGCTGGCGACAGCCGGCAAGAGAGTTCTGATTCTTGAGGCGGGCGAGCAATTGCCGCCCGATATCAACGGCTACATGAATCGCTTTCTCAACGCGACCGCGAAGGTGCCAGAGAGCCCATATCCGCCGGAGCTTTTCGACGCAAAAGGCCTGGTCGACCCCAGCACCGTGAATGCCGGTCGTCCGACCGTGCTTAGCCTGGGAGCAAGATACAGATTCGGCGATTGGCAAGATCCCAAGCAAGCCTATTTGATCCAGCAGGGACCACTCCCCTTTGCCAGCACCTATGAGCGCATCAATGGCGGCACCTCACGGCATTGGCTCGGGACCAGCCTGCGCTTCCTGCCAAGCGACTTCGAAATGAAGACGCGGTTCAACCGCTTCGTCGACTGGCCGATCAAATACAGCCATCTGGAAGAGTGGTACGGCAAGGCCGAGCATGAGATTGGCGTCTCTGCCGATGTCGCGGATCAGTCCTATCTCGATATCGGCTTCAGCTCGGGCTATTCCTATCCGATGCCGAAGATCGTAATGTCGAAGGTCGACGCTGCGGTCGAGGCCGGGTTGTCCGGCCTGAAGATCTCCGCTCACGGACTCGACGACGTCAAATGGGCGGTAGCGAGCACGCCGGCCGCGCGCAACTCGCAACCCTATCAGAACCGCCGGGTTTGCGCCGGCAATACCAACTGCATTCCGATCTGCCCGATCCAGGCCAAATACGATCCGAGCGTTACGCTGGCCGACGCGCTGCGGACGGGCCGTGTCGATATCATGTACAAGACCGTGGCCTCGAAGGTCCAGGTCGACGAGAGCGGTCGCGTCAGTGGCATCGAATGGATCCGCTATCAGGACGAAAAGGGACCGCCGGTCGAACGCGGCAGTGTGACGGGAAACAAGAAGGTCTATATCCTGGCAGGCAATGCCATCGAGACGCCGCGACTGCTCCTGATGTCGACGAGCGAGCGGACCCCCGAGGGCGTGGCGAACCGCAAGGACGGCAAGGGCTTCGTCGGCAAATACCTGATGGACCATCCGCTCTATCTGGCCTGGGCGCTCGCGCCGAAGCCGGTTTGGGGTTATCGCGGTCCGCTGTCGACGGCCGGCATCGAGATTTGCCGCGACGGCAAGTTCCGCAGCGACCGCGGCGCATTCCGAATCGAGATCGGCAATGAGGGATGGAATTTTGCGCTAGGTGATCCCCACACGACCACCGTCGATTTCGTTAACGGGATCAATTTCAGCGGTCTCAATGGGGGCAAGTCGGACGACCCCAAGAGGGGCGAACCGAAGGCGTTGTTCGGCAGTCAGCTGGCGGACACCCTCAACGACAAATTAGCGCGCCAATTCCGTCTCGGCTTCTTGATCGAACAGTCGCCGGACGCCGGCAACAGAGTGACGGTGTCGGACCAATTCAAGGACCATCTGGGACTGAAGCGTCCGCAGATCAGCTACAACCTGTCCGAATACACCAAGCAGGGGCTGGCCGCGGCGAAGGACACCGCATCCGCTATTTTCAAGAACATGGGGGCCGACGAGTTCACCACAAAGCCCAACGCCGACGATCCCAGTACTTTTGAATGGCCGCAAGGCAGCACGGAGCGCATCAAATATTACGGCGCCGGACATCTGGTCGGCACCCACCGCATGGGCACCAGCGTGAACGATTCGGTCGTTGATGACATGCAGCGCTCATGGGACCACAAGAATCTATATTTGGTCGGCAGCGGCAGTTTCCCGACGGTTGCGACGGCAAATCCGACCTTGACGCTCGCGGCATTGTGTCTGCGAACGGCCGACGACATCGTCAAGAACTTCCCGAACCTGTGACGAGGCAAGAGGGCGGTGCAGCGACATGCATGGTTCTGATGTGAATACTGCCCAACGCAGCCGCGCCGGATGGCGTTCCGGCCGGCTGCGATCAGCGCTTGCCACCACCGCGCTCGTTGCAGCGCTGACAACGTTCGGAGCGGTGGCCGTCCGCGCTGACGATTGTCCGGCGAAACGCGAGCCGCGGATTCCGCCATCGGAACAGCCGGTGCTCAATATCGACAAGCACAAGAAGCAGTTGCTGGCGTATCAGGCCGGCAATTACGCCGACGATATTGCGCTCGTGATCGCCGACGCGCGCGCCTATGTCGAGCGCCGCGCCGATCAGGTCAAGATGCCCGCCGTGGTGCTCGACATCGACGAGACGTCGCTCAGCAATTGGGAAAACGTCAAGGAGAACAATTTCGGCTTCATCAAGAGCGGCCCGTGCACGCAGGAGCCGAACATGGCGTGCGGCTTCGACGAATGGATTCGCATGGCGGTGGCGCCGGCGATCGAGCCGACGCGAACCCTGTTCAATGCGATGCGCGCCCGGAATATCTCGATCTTCTTCATCACCGGCCGCCGCAACAGCCAGCGTGACGCGACCCTGATCAATCTCGATCACGCCGGATTCGAGGGCTGGACCAGGCTCGTCACCCGTCCCGACGCTGACGGCGGCTCGATCGTGCCGTTCAAGAGCGGCGAACGCGCCAAGATCGCTGCCGCCGGCTACACCATCATTGCCACGATCGGCGACCAGCAAAGCGACATCGATGGCGGCTTCGCCGAATGCGGCTTCAAATTGCCGAACCCGTTCTATTTCATCGATTGAGACGCTGCCCGGTGCCGCGCCGGGGCAAGCAAGGCCTGCTTCGGAGTCTCGAGAGAATGCTGGGAGCCCTGCAATGAGCGACGACAACAAGGTCAACCGGCGCGACTTCATCGCGACCACGACGGCGGCCGCGGGGGCCGCAAGCGCGCTCGGCGCAGCCGTCTCAGTGCCGGCGTCGGCGCAGTCCCTGCTGGCGCCGCCGCCCGGCTTCGACACCCAAAAGCCGCTGATCGAGAACTGGAACCGGCAGCTCGGCGACCTCGTCGACGTGACCACAGGGCTGCGGCGGGATGCGCCGGAGCTCGGCGATCCCGCGATGCGGGACCGGCACAAGATCTTCTGCTACCTCCTGATGAAGCTGATCGTCCGGTTCTGGAACGGCAACAAGAGGGGCCCGCTCGGCAGCTATCCGCTGCGGCAAGCGCAGCTCGATCGTCCGCAGCTGCCGGAAAAGCCGCAGCGCTATCGCGGCGAGATGATGGCCAATCCCGGGGGCTTGCGCGTCAACTGGGATCGCTATCTCGGCCACAACATCGCCTGCATCGCGGTCGACGGCAACGGCGAGATCATCGACTTCGATTTCAACCACAACGACTTCTTCCGCAGCTCTGCCGAGCACGCGGAGTCGCGCATGGTGCGCCGGCTGTTCAGCCTCACCGACGTGTTCGACGGCTGGAAGACCGGCAGGAAGCTCAGCGACAAGCCGCACATCGCCTCGCTCAATGACGTCACGCTCTATACGTCGCTGGAATCCTGCGCGCAGTGCTCGGGCGTGATGTCGCTCGCCGGCGTCAGGCAGATCATCTATCTGCAGAACGACTTCACCGCCTACAAGATCGGCAACATCATGTACAATCTGGCCAATCGCGGTGCGGGCGTGGATTCGCGCGGCGATCCCATCCTGGACTGGAAGGGCAAGCCGGTGCCGAGCCTGCCGGGCGCGCCGATTCCGATCGCGGGATCGGAAATCCAGCTCGATGAGTTCAAGAAGCTCAACGATGCCAACATGGCCTTCGCCCGCGACATCCTTGCTGCAAAGGCCGCCAACAATCTGAACGGAGCGTTCTTCGTTCCGGACAACGGCAAGCCCGATTTCGATCCGTCGATCACCTCGTTCCTGTGCACCGACGTGGCGCTGAAGATCTTCCAGGACGGCGCCGCCAGGCTCGACACGCTGACCCTCGATCCCGCCTCGCGCGATTGGAGGTTCCCGGACAAGCCAGACAACAAGCAAATCCTCACCAATCAGGATTGCCTCGACAAGGCGAAAGAGTTTTTCAAATACGCCGATATCGAGGGCTATCGCGGCTCGCCGCACAAGCTCTAGCCGGACGCCTCGTTGACCTCCCGCGGTCCGCGGGGACGTGCTGCTGCTCCATTGACGTTTCCGGGCCGAAACACGACATATCCTGTTCCGAAGACCGAGGAACAGGATATGAACGCGCCGTCAGTGATCGACCCCGCCGCCCCGCCGTCCACCAGCGAGGTCGTGCGCTGGCTGATCCACGACACGCGCGACGAGCGCTTCATCGACAACATCTTCGCCGAGATGTGCAACCGGCTGCAGCAGGCAGGCATTCCGATCAAGCGGGCGTCGCTGCATCTGTTGATCCAGCATCCGCAATGGCTCGGCGCCCGGATGATGTGGAGCGACGGGATGAATGAGGCCGAGATTTCGCGGGTCGATTTCGATGTCCGCGAGCGATCCGAATATATCGGCAGTCCCATCAACGAACTTCAGGAAGGGGCCGCCGAGTTGCGCGAGCATCTCACCGGTGATCCCGCGCATGGCCGCAAGCACGCGGTCTATGACGAGATGCGGGCGAAGGGGCTGACCGACTATGTGGCCTGGCCGATGTACCACACGCTCGGCAAACGTCATTTCGTGACGTTTGCGACCGACCGGCCCGGCGGCTTCGCGCCTGAGCAACTCGCCGGCCTCCAGGGCTTGCTGCCGGTGCTGGCGCTGGTCAGCGAGATCCGGATGAAGAACCGCCTGGCGCGGACGCTGCTGGAGACCTATGTCGGCTCACATGCCGGCGAGTTGATCCTGGCCGGCGCCACCCGGCGCGGCAGCGGCACCACGGTGCGCGCCGCGATCATGATCTGCGATCTCAGAGACTTCACCCGCATCTCCGACAATTGGCCGCGCGACGACGTGATCGATCTCCTCAACGGCTATTTCGATGCGATGTCGGAGCCGGTGACGCGCCACGGCGGCGAGATATTGAAATTCATCGGCGACGGCATGCTCGCGATCTTCCCGCTCGAGCAGAAGAATGCATGTGCCAACATGCTGCGTGCGGTGTCCGAAGCCCGTCAGGCCATGATTGCGCTGAACGAGAAGAACGCCGAGCTCGGCCGCGAGCCGCTCAACTACGGCATCGGCATCCATGTCGGCGACGTCATGTATGGCAATATCGGCTCGCAGAGCCGGCTCGACTTCACGGTGATCGGCCCCGCCGTCAACATGGCTTCTCGCATGGAAGCGCTGACCAAGCAACTCGGCAAGCCGGTGCTGCTGTCACGCGCCTTCGCCGACATCGTCAAGGACGATTTCGAGCTCGAGCATGTCGGCGAGCACAAGGTGCGTGGCTTCAGCGACCCGATCGAGCTGTTCGCGTATCAGGGGTGACCGACGCGGTCCGCGTCAGAGGACAACGTCCCGGTTGACGTTCTTGTACAGGAGATAGACCGATTGGCTGTGGCCGGTCGGATAGTATTGCTGCGGACAGAACGATCCCATCCAGATGAAATCATCAACCCAGATTTCGTGCCAGCTATCGCCAAGGTAATATAAGCCCTGGCCCTCGAGCATCAGCAGTCCGTGCTCCATGATGTGGGTCTCGACGGCCGGGAAGCAGACGCCGGGTTCGAAGAACATCAAATTCATCTCGAAATCGAACCGCAGGTCGCCCGTGGGTATCAGGTGCTTGAAGCCGCGCCCCTGCAGTCCGGTGTGATTGGTCACCGGCATGGATTGATGTTGAGCGACGATGGCCGGCGGCGTCGCGATGCCCTCGACCACCTCATAGCGCTTCTTGAGCGCGGTGATGCGCGCGGGTCCCGCGGGATGGCAGCGCATCGTGAAGGCGACGCCGGGCGGAACATAGGCAAAGCCGCCTTCGGTCAGCGTGGTCGGGGGTTCGGTGCCGATGCGGATGTCGACGGCGCCTGCCACGACGTAGAAGAAGTGCTGCAGGTCCACGCAGATCGGCTGGACCGTGCCGCCGGAGGGCTCGATCTCCAGCATGAATTGGGCAAATTCGGCGCCGAGCGACGGGGCTGCCAGAAAACGTACGGTCGTCGACGTCCACGCGGGCAGCCGGCTGATCAACACGCCTTCGGGCGGGATGAACGCGAAGTTGCGGCCGACAACGGCGCGGCTATGGCCGATCGCGCCGGGACGAACGATACCGGGGCGGGCGGGCAGGTCGGTCGGGTGCATCAGAGAGTCCTCGGGTGAGTTCGCAACGCCAGGGCGGCATGCGCAGCGCCGGTGAAAAACCGGACCGCCCGCGACGCAGGCGAATACGGTCTGGTCTGTACCGGATTGCTTGGCTTGTTAGACGAGAGCGTCCTACACCGCAACGACAGCCGGCCGAAGCCCAAGAAGTCGGCAAGACGCTCTAAGATTCGTCGTGGAAGGAAAGTCATGGCGCCGCGAGCTTCAGCTCAAGCGGCAGCTTGCAGCGGCGCAGGCGATCTCGGACGATCGTTCGTCGTCGTTTTCGCCTGCGCCGCAGACCGCGCTTACATTGCAGCGTTCGGTTGGCGGAACGCCGCTTCCATCTCGCGACGCACCCGCACCGCGAGGCTGTCCGGATCGTATTCGACGTCCGACCATTTCAGGCGCTGGCCCTGCTCGATGTCACCCTTGAGCTTGACCTGGTGGGCGAGACCGAGCGGCAGGTAGCCTTCCTTGAGGGAGGCATCGGCCGGGGTCTGCTTGCCCCAGACGCAGAAGCCGCCTTCGCCGTCGAGCATCTCGCCGGCCTTCAGCTTGCGCTTGGCGGTCGCGACCACGTCCGAGTTGAACATGATCGGCGCGCCGGTCGGCTCCTTGCGCAACGCGGCTGACGCAACGGAGATGCCGAGCTCGAGCCCGATCATGTGGATCGGACGGTACAGCGAAGCATATTTGCCGGTCTTGTCCGGCAGCATGCTGTATTCGCGGAAGCACTCTTCCGAATAGGCGCTGTCGGTCTCGAACACGACATAGGTGCCCATCACCAGGCTCTGCGGCACGTCGGTGCCGTCGCGATAAACCGAGGACGTGACCTCGGTGACACCAGATCTCTCCAGCATGCCGCCGTCGGATTTCGGTTTGCAGATCTCGGCGTGCTCGAAGCGGGTGGCGGGCGGAAAGGACAGGCCCTCGCTCTGCGCATGCAACCCGGTCGCATTGCACACCGCGGTCATCTCGATGCCCGACTTGGTGCCGTCGACGAACGAGTTGAACATCTTCGGATTGATCGAGTTGCGATCCTTGATCTTCATGTATTTGTCGAGGATGTCCCAGACCGTATCCGGCGTCGACTGATGATAGGTCGGGTGGTAGCGCGTGCCCTTGCCGGCGGCGACGACCTTGAAGCCGGCCGCGCGCGCCCAGTCGACGTGATCGGCGATCAGCGCCGGCTGGTCGCCCCAGGCCAGCGAGTAGACGACGCCGGCCTGCTTCGCCTTGCGTGCCAGGATCGGGCCTGCGACCGCATCGGCCTCGACATTGACCATCACGATGTGCTTGCCGTTCTCGATCGCCTTCATCGCAAAGCGGATGCCGGCGCCGGGATCGCCGGTCGCCTCGATGATCACCTCGATCGCGGGATGGGTGATCAGGGAGTCCGCGTTGTCGGTGACGATGGTGCGGCCGTGCTTCAGCGCATCGTCGATCGTGGCAGCCGCATACTGTTCCTCGGGCCAGCAGCCGAGCTTGAGCTGCGAGCGGGCGCGCGCGGTGTTCAGATCGGCGACGCCGACGAGGTGCATGCCGTCGGTCTGGCGCACTTGCGACAGGAACATCAGGCCGAACTTTCCGGCGCCGATCAGGCCAATGGTGACCGGCTTGCCGGCCGCCTTGCGCTCCAGCAGCATGCGATGGAGATTCATCTGGATTTCCTTAAGGGTTCCTCGGGTGATGGCGATCGTTGCGGCCGTGAGGTCCGGCCGTGCTCGCCTTGCGAGGAAAACCTAGGCAGCGAAGAATCCGAGGGCAATTCAGATTATCTGCCGCGACGATGTAGACGCGCTAAACAATCCGCCGATGTTGCTGCTCACTCCACGCGTCGCGCTCACTGCGCAGCCAGTCGAGAAAGGTCCGGGTCTTGCGGTGGCGCAGATGGCCGTGCGGGCAGACGATCCACTGCGTGGTCAGCGTGACCTCCGGCGGGTTCTTCACCGGGCAGACCAGGCGGCCGTCGCGCAACTCGCGCCAGGCCAGCAACTCGCTATCGAGGCAAATACCGAGGCCGTCGACGGCGGCATCGATCGCCATATGGCTGCGGTCGAACAGCACGCGCTTCCAGCGCTCGGTCGGTTCGATGCCGGCCTCAGTGAACCAGCGTGGCCATTGCATCTGCGATTTCACCGAATGGATCAGCCGCTGCTTGAGCAGGTCCTGGGCTTCGAGGCTGCCCGCCGCGAAAGAGGAGGGCGCGCAGAGCGGAAAGAAGCGTTCCTTGCCGAGGCTTTCGACGAACAGGCCGGGCCAGCCGCCCTCGCCATGGCGGATCTCGATATCGACATTCTCCTTGCGGAAGTCGGTGGGCTCGTTGGTGCCGTCGAGCCGCAATTCGATGTCTGGATTGGCGTCGACGAAGCTCGCGAGCCGCGGCAGCAGCCATTTGCTCGACACGCTGGGGGCGGCCCGCACCGTCAAGGTGGTGGCGGAGCGGATGCCGCGGACATGCTGGGTCACGTCGGTGACGTGCTCGATCTCGCGGCTGATCATCTCGAAATAGCGCTCGCCGGCTTCCGTCAGCGTGATGTTGCGGCCGACGCGGGAGGTCAGCGCGGTGCCGAGATGCAGCTCCAGCGCCTGGATCTGCTGGCTGACCGCCGAGGGCGTCACCCGCAATTCGTCCGCCGCACGGGAAATCGAGCCCGCGCGCGCCACCGCGTGGAAGACGATGATGGCGCGGAACGGTATCTGCATCGGGAAACCTTTTAGGCCAGCTAAAGTGGCGGCGAATATAATTCAATTGTCGCCCATGACCAGCGATCTAGGCTTCATCCTCAAGGCAACCCGCGACAGACGGGGCTGACGAGGAAACTGGACGGCGCTGGACGCCGGTCCGCCCGGGGGAAGGAACGCAAGGCAAGGCCTTTCACCAGACAAAGCGATTTGGACGACCCCGCCAGCGCGATCGCGCCGGCGGCAACGAACACGCGCGCCCAAACGGCGCTGCACCAGAGGGGAGGACTGTCGATGTCGGGCAAGCTGATTTCACGCCGCAATTTCGTGGTCGCGGCGGCGGCTGTACCATTGGTCACGATCCGCACCAGGCCTGCGCGGGCGGCCGAATTCGAATACAAGCTCGCCACCGGCCAGTCCCTGACGCAGCCGATCAACACCCGCCTCGACCAGGCCGTGAAGCGGATCAAGGAGGCGAGCGGCGGGCGGCTGGAGATCAAGTTCTTCCCGGCCTCGCAGCTCGGCTCGGACACCGATCTGCTGACCCAGATCCGCAGCGGCGGCGTCGATTTCCTCAACATTGCCGGCTCCGTGCTGTCGACGGTCGCGCCGGTTGCCGGCATCGCCAATGTCGGCTTTGCGTTCTCCGACTACAGCCAGGTCTGGAGTGCGATGGACGGCGATCTCGGCAGGTTGATCGCAGCCCAGATCGAGAAGACCGGCGCGCTCGTGATGGCCAAGCCCGCCGACAACACGTTCCGGCAGATCTCCTCGTTCACAAAGCCGATCAAGACGCCGGCCGATCTCGCTGGCTATCGCATTCGCGTGCCGGTGTCGCCGATCTTCACCTCGCTGTTCAAGTCGCTCGGCGCCAACCCGACCTCGATCAACTTCAACGAATTGTACACGGCGCTGCAGACCCATCTGGTCGACGGCCAGGAGAACGGCCTCGTCACCATCGAGGCCGGCAAGATCTACGAGGTGCAGAAGTACATCTCCGAGACCAACCACATCTGGGATCCGTTCTTCATTCTCGGCAACCGTCGCTCGGTGAAGGCGCTGCCCGATGATCTGCAGGCGCTGGTCCGCAAGGAGTTCGACCAGGCCGCGCTGGAGCAGCGCGCCGACACCGCCAAGCTCAACACGACCTTGAAGGATCAGCTGGTCGCCAAGGGTATTACCTTCGAGGCTTCCGACAAGGAGGCGTTCCGCAAGGGACTGTCGGCCGCCGGCTTCTACAAGGAATGGCGCGGCAAGTTCGGCGAGGACAATTGGAAGATCCTGGAGGCCGCCGCCGGGGCGCTGGCATGAGCGCCGCCGTCGGCATGCCGGAGACCGTGACGCTCGGCGGCGCGGCATCCGTGAGGGGACGCTGGCTGGAGCAGGCGCTGCGCTGGCTGGTCGAGATTCCCGCCGCGATCGCCGTCGTCGCCGAGGTCATCATCCTCTTTGCCGGCATCGTCGCGCGCGGCATCTTCCACAAGCCGATCATCTGGTCGGACGAGTTGGCCTCTATCCTGTTCCTTTGGCTCGCGATGCTCGGCAGCGCGATTGCCGTGCAGCGCTCGGCGCATATGCGCCTGACCTTCTTCACGTCGTATCTGTCGCCGCGCGCCGAGGCCTGGGCCTCGACGCTCGCCGCCGGCGGCGTCGCGCTGTTCCTGGCGATCATCCTGCATCCGGCGCTGGATTATGTGGAGGACCAGGCGTTCGTCGAGACGCCGGCGCTCGGCTGGTCCGGCATGGTCCGCGCTGCGGCGATCCCGGTCGGCTGCATCATCGCGCTCGCCAGCATCTGCCTCACGCTGGTCAAACGCTCGGCGAGAGACCTGTTGGCCGTGGCCGTGCTGTTCGCCGCGATTGCCGGCGCGCTCTATCTCGCAGGTCCCTCGCTGAAGCCGCTCGGCAACTGGAACCTGCTGATCTTCTTCGTCGGGCTGCTCGGCTGTGCCGTGATGGCCGGCGTGCCGATCGCGTTTTCGTTCTGCCTGGCGACCGTCGCCTTCCTGCTCACGACCACGCGGACGCCGCTCCTGGTCGTGGTCGGGCGGATCGACGAGGGCATGAGCTCGCTGATCCTGCTCGCGGTGCCGTTGTTCGTGCTGCTCGGACAAATGGTCGAGCAGACCGGCATGGCGCGCGTGATGGTCAACTTCCTCGCCTCCGTGCTCGGCCATGTCAGGGGCGGGCTGTCCTATGTGATGCTCGGCGCAATGCTGCTGGTCTCGGGCATCTCCGGTTCCAAGACCGCCGACATGGCGGCGATCGCGCCGGTGCTGTTTCCCGAGATGCGCAAGCGCGGCATGAAGGATGGCGAGTTGGTGTCGCTGCTGGCGGCATCTGGCGCGATGAGCGAGACCATTCCGCCGTCGATCGTGCTGATCGCGATCGCCTCCGTCACCGGCGTCTCAATCGCAGCGCTATTCACCGCCGGTATCCTGCCCGGCATCGTGCTGGCCATCGTGCTCGCTTTCGTCGCGCGCTACCGCGCGGGCACCGAGGAGAACGCTGCGCTCAAGGTCGCGCGAGCGCCGATGTCGGTCGTGGTGAAGACCTTGTGGGTGGCGTTGCCGGCGCTGACGCTCCCGTTCCTGATTCGCAGCGCGGTGGTCGAGGGCTATGCGACCGCGACCGAAGTGTCGACCATCGGCATTGCCTATTGCCTCCTGCTCGGCCTGATCATCTATCGCGGCAGCCTGTCGTGGAAGAACGTGCTGCCGATGCTGGTGCAGACGGCCTCGCTCTCCGGCTCGATCCTGTTCATCGTGGGCGCCGCGAGCGCAATGGCCTGGGCGCTGGCGCAGTCCGGCTTCTCGCATGATCTGGCGGCGCGGATGGCCGGCGTGCCCGGCGGCGCCTGGGGCTTCCTGCTGATCTCCGTCGTCGCCTTCATCGTGCTCGGTAGCGTGCTGGAGGGGATTCCCGCCATCGTGCTGTTCGGCCCGCTGCTGTTCCCGGTCGCAGCCACGTTCGGCATCAACGAGGTGCATTATGCGATGGTGGTGATCCTGGCGATGGGCCTCGGCCTGTTCGCCCCGCCCTTCGGCCTCTGCTATTACGCCGCCTGCAGCATCGGCGGCGTGTCGCCGGATGCCGGCATGCGCCGGATCTGGATCTATCTGGCCTGGCTGTTCCTCGGGCTGTTGCTGATCACCTTCGTGCCGTGGATCTCGCTGGTGTTCCTGTGAGATCGACGCCGGCGTCGCAGTCGCGATGCCGGCGCGCGCACAGGTGACGAGTTCCCAGGCAATCTCAGGACATCGCGAGGCTGACGGCCGCGGAACTGATCGTGCCGGCGCTTTGGCCGTCGCGCGCCATCGATTCGATCGCGGTCCAGTTTTCGCGGAAGATCTTCGTCGCTTCGTTGGCATTGTCGGCCTGGATGGTCAGGCTGCAGGCGCGCCGCGTGCCGTTGCTGGCGAGCTGGAAGTAGAAAACGTACCCGCTGTTGTTGAGTTCGCCCGAAAACTGTCCCGGCATGGAGGCTCTTTCCCAGTTGTTGTCGTCCTGCGGCCCACACGCGCAGGATCATGCCTCGATGCGGCACGTTTGTGTTGTGACGATTCCTATTCGACGCGACAGCGCATTTTGTCGGCGAGTGTTGCCGGGATTCAACACGCGCGACGTACGGCGAGCGTTCTAGCTCGCCTGCTTCATCGCCCCGGCCGGGCGATCGCCGAACGGCGAGTCGTAGAGCCAGGCCATCTTATCGCAGAACTGTTCGAGGCTGGTGTCGCGCATCAGCTGGTTCCGCAGGCGCGCATGCACGCCGGCCGGATGATAGACATGGGTGCCGAGCTCGCGCGCCCCGAGCTGGACCCGCGCGGTACGGAGCAGCCTGATGCCGCGATAATGTTCCAGCGCGCGCTCGGGCGCGTCACGCATCGCAGCCAGTTGTTCCGCGAGCCAGACCGCATCCTCCAGCGCCATGCAGGCGCCTTGCGCGAAATATTGCAGCATCGGATGCGCGGCATCGCCGAGCAGGACGACGCGGCCGTCGATCCAGCGATCGGTGGGATCGCGGTCCGAGGTCACCCAGGCCTTCCAGTCCTTGCCGTGGTGGATGATCGCCTTGGCGCGCGGATGGATATCCCTGAAACCTTCCATCACCTCGTCATGGCTGACGGGTCTGGCGGCAAACACCTCCTTCGGATCGTTGTGGCAGGTGATGGCGAGGTTGAATACCTTCCAGCCTGACAGCGGATAATGCACGAGGTGGCATTTGGCGCCGGCCCACAGGGTCGCCGCGTTCCAGCGCAAATCTTCCGGCATCTGCTCCGCCGGAATCACGGAGCGATAGGTGGTGTGCCCGGCGACCCGCGGCGCGCCGTCATTGACCATCTGCTGGCGGATCCGGGAGCGCAGGCCATCGGCGCCAACCAGCAGGCTGCCCACGACGCGTTCGCCGGATTTCAACAGCGCGATGACTTGCGCGCCGTCCTGCTCATAGCCGGTGACGTCGCAATCAACCCGCAGCGTGACGTTGGCGTGCGCCTCGCAGGCACGCACGAAGATGCCGTGGAGATCACCGCGATGAACCACCGCATAGGGGTTGCCGAAGCGGCGGCGGAAATAGCTGGTGAGATCGATACTGGTGATCTCTTCCGCCGAGATGGCGTCCATCAGGCGCAGCTGGTCGATGAAGACGGCGACCGAGCGGGCGGCGTCGCCGACCTTCAGGCGATCGAAGGCGTGGAAGGCGTTCGGCCCGAGCTGGATGCCGGCGCCGATCTCTTCATAGCGCGGCGCGCGCTCCAGCACGGTGACGTGAAATCCGTTCTGCGCGAGTGCGAGCGCTGCGGCGAGGCCGCCGATGCCGCCGCCGGCGATGAGGATAGGCTGTTCCGACATGTTCCCTCCGTCATGTTGAGGTCCCCCGCGCCGTGCGTGGACGGCTTTTCTCGGGGGGCCGCTCCTTGGTCTGTGCCTGTTTCGGCTTGATCAGTTTTTCGATTTCGCCGCTCTCGATCTCGGCTTCGATGCGGTCGAGATTTTCGTAGAGCGCGCCGAGCACGGCCTTCAGCGCGGCCGCCTCTTTCTTGGCCAGCGTGCCGGTCGCGACCTCTTCATAGTAGGCGGCGACCGGCATGAAGCGGTCATAGAGCTCGCGGCCGGCGTCGGTCAGCTCGACCTGCAGGCTGCGCTGATCGTTGGCGGGGCGTTCGCGCGAGACGAGGCCAGTCTTGTGCATGTCGGCGACCAGCCGCGACAGCGTCGACAGATCGGCCGAGGTCAGCGTGCTCAATTCGACCAGGCGAAGCGGGCGCGCCTGCTCGGCCAGCGCCGCCAGCACCCGGTACATCGGAAGCGTCAGCCCTTCCTTGCGGACGACCTGGACGAACAGGTCGCCCATCCTTATGCCCACTCTGGCCAGCAAATAGGGCAGCGAATTCGATAGTCGATACATGGATTTATCCCCACAGCGTCGGTGTGCTGTGGGCTTAGCCATGCTTGCTCGCGTCGGCAATAGTTGCATCTGATTTAGTTGCAAATGATATAATTCCATTGACAAGTGTTTTGAAACGGAGTGTTCTGCTTGTCAAGATGGACAAGCCAAGGCGCTTGAAGTTGAGGCGCTTGAAGACAAGACACCCGAAGACAAGGTGAGGACACGAATGCAGGGAAAGATCGCGCTGGAAGAGCACTTCGCGCTGGAAGAAACACTGAAGGACAGCGCTGGCTTCGCGCCGGCCGACGATTGGGTCGAGCTCAAGGGACGGCTGCTCGACATCCAGGAGCGGCGCTTGCGGGAGATGGATGCCAACGGCATCGAACTCATGTTGCTCTCGCTGAATGCTCCGGCGGTGCAGGCGATTCCCGATCGCGGCCGCGCAACGGAGCTGTCACAGCGTGCCAATGATTATCTCGCCGAGCAGGTGGCGCGGCGGCCGCAGCGCTTCCAGGGCCTGGCCGCGCTGCCGATGCAGGATCCCGACGCTGCGGCGCGCGAGCTCGATCGCTGCGTGACGTCGCTCGGCTTCCGCGGCGCGCTGGTCAACGGCTTCAGTGAGCTCGCAGGCACCGACGGCGCGCTCTATTACGACCGCAGGGAGTTCTGGCCGTTCTGGTCCGAGGTCGAGCGGCTCGACGTGCCCTTCTATCTGCACCCGCGCAATCCGCTGGCGAAGGATGCCGCGATCTATGAGGGCCATCGCTGGCTGATGGGACCGACCTGGGCGTTCGGGCAGGAGACGGCTGTGCACGCGCTGCGCCTGATGGGCTCGGGCCTATTCGATGCCTATCCGCGCCTGCAGATCATTCTCGGCCACATGGGCGAGGGCCTGCCGTATTCGATCTGGCGGGTCGACAATCACAACAAGTGGATGCGCGCCCAGAACGTCTATCCGGCCAAGCGCAAGATCGCCGATTACTTCCGCGAGAATTTCTACATCACGACCTCGGGCAATTTCCGCACGCAGGCCCTGATCGACGCGATGCTGGAGATCGGCGCCGACCGCATCCTGTTCTCGGCCGACTGGCCATTCGAGAACATCGATCACGCCGCCGCCTGGTTCGACGTGGCGACGATCGCCGAAGGCGACCGCTTCAAGATCGGTCGCGAGAACGCGCGGACGCTGTTCAAGCTCTAATCATCTCAATCTGCCGCAGAGCAGACCATTTTGACATCGGAGGGAAACCATGGGCACTTCGTCTGAGATTGACGTTCATGAGGAGCTTGCCGGCGCGGCGATCAGCCCGTCGCACAAGGTCCTCGGCATTCTCATCACCCTGATCACGCTGTTTGACGGCTACGACACCTTCAATCCGGCCTACGTCATTCATTATGTGATGCAGCCGTGGGGACTGGTGCCGAGCCAGGCGGGGCTGCTGGTCAGCTCCGGCCTGGTCGGTTTCCTGTTCGGTGCGATCGGGCACGGCATGGTCGCCGACCGGTTCGGCCGCCGCGGCACGCTGCTCGCGGGTCTGTGGATCGTCAACGTCTTCACGCTCCTGACGGCGCTGTTCGCCCATGACTTCCTGAGCTTCTGCGGCCTGCGCTTCGTCACCGGGCTCGGCCTCGGCGTGCTGCTGCCGCTCGGCACCACCTACATCAACGAGCTGGCACCGCGCCGTGTCAGCAACACGTTCTCGCTGTGGGGCGTCTCGCTCGGCTGGTCGCTGGGCGGCGTGTTCGCAGGCCTCGTCGGTGTCTACCTGACGCCGCTCTATGGCTGGCCGGTGCTGTACTGGCTTGGGGCGATGTCGATCCCGCTGACGCTGGTCGTGCATGCGGTGCTGCCGGAGAGCCCGAAATTCCTCGCCGCCCGTGGGCGTAGCGATGAACTGCGTGCGCTGCTGGCGCGGCTGCGGCCGGAGCGCGCCGAGCTTTATCGCAACGCGACCTTCCGTGCGGCCGCCGGTGAGGTGACGCGCAACACGGTCAGTGCTTTGCTCAGCCCGCGCTACCGGCGCGTCTCGCTCACGATCTGGATCACGGCGTTCCTCAGCCTGTTCGCGATCTTCGGCCTCACCGGCTGGATCCCGACCGTCATGATCAAGCGCGGCGAGACCTTTGCCGCATCCTTCGGCTTCGGCGCGCTGATGCAGGCGACGTCCTTCCTCGGCGGCTTGACGCTGGCGATGCTGGCCGACCGGAAGCTCGGCCTGGTGCCGCGCTATCTCTCGGCATGGTGGGTGTTTGGCGGCGGTGCGGTGCTTGCGCTGGTGTTCGTCAGCGGCCACGGCTTCAACCTCGCGATCGTCGCGATCGCCGGCTTCTGCATCATCGGCGCGCAGCACGTGCTGAACAATTTTACTGCCAGCTCCTACGAGACCG
Source organism: Bradyrhizobium jicamae (assembly GCF_018130695.1). Classification (GTDB taxonomy): domain Bacteria; phylum Pseudomonadota; class Alphaproteobacteria; order Rhizobiales; family Xanthobacteraceae; genus Bradyrhizobium; species Bradyrhizobium jicamae_B. The sequence continues at coordinate 252,722 of NZ_JAFCJX010000002.1, forward strand.
ATTTCCGCGCCTCCGGCGTCGGCATGGAGCTCGGCGTCGGCCGCGTCGGCGCGATCCTCGGCCCTTATGTGATCGGGCTGTTGCAGCAGGCCACCGGCGGTCCCGACGTCGTGTTCTGGGCGATCGGCGGTGCGGCGATCGTCGCGGCGCTTGCGATCGGATCGCTGGGCCCGGCCTCGGCCAATCCTTCGACGGCGACCGGTGCGGCGCTGCCGGAACAGGAGACGCTCCGTGCGTGATTTCGACGAACGCAACATCACGGATGCCGTCATCGACAGCATGGCCGGTACGTCGGATGCGCGGCTGAAGACCGTCATGACGAGCCTGGTTCGTCATCTGCACGACTTCGTCCGCGACGTCGAACTCTCCTTCGACGAATGGAATCAGGCGATCGAATTCCTGACCCGGACCGGGCAGACCTGCACCGATACGCGGCAGGAATTCATCCTGCTGTCGGATACGCTCGGTGTCTCCATGCTGGTGGATGCGATCAATCATCGCATGCCTGAGGGGGCGACCGAGACGACCGTGCTGGGTCCGTTCTTCGTCGCCGCCGCGCCGGACCTGCCGTCCGGCGCCGACATTTCCGATGGCATGGGCGGCGAGCCACTTGAAGTCAGCGGCACGGTGTGCTCGGCGGACGGCGTTCCGCTTGATGATGCGACCGTCGATGTCTGGCAGGCCGACGACGACGGCTATTACGACGTGCAGCAGCCCGAACGCGACTCATTCGTGCTGCGCGCGCGCTTCAGGACCGATCGGGAAGGGCGCTTCGCCTTCACCTCGATCATGCCGGCGTTCTATCCGATTCCGGATGATGGTCCGGTCGGTGACATGTTGCAGGCGCTCGGCCGTCATCCCAACCGTCCCGCGCATATCCACTTCATGATTTCAGCTGCGGGTCATGAGACGCTGATCACGCATCTGTTCGATGCCGAAAGTCCGTATCTGGATTCGGACGCCGTGTTCGGCGTGAAGAACTCGCTGATCGCTCAATTTGCGAGGAGTGAGCGCGCAGGCGAGCAGCGGCGCACGCTCAGCTACAGGTTCGGCCTGAAACCGCTGCCATCGCAGCGACCGTAACGCTCATCAAAGGAGATACACGATGTCCGGTTCCACCGAGGTCGCGGGTCGCGATCAGTCCACGCAGCTGTCCGCTTCGCTCGTTATGCTGTTTGCGCGGCTCGCGGTCGCGCCGCTGTTCCTCTACAGCGGGATCGGCAAGGTGATGGCGTTCACGACGACCGCCGGGCGTCTCGGTGGCGCTGACGGCATCGGCGCGTTTCTCGCAGGCGGCGCGATTGCGGTTGAGCTCGGATGCGGTGTGGCGCTGATCCTCGGCCTGTTCGCGCGACAGGCAGCGGTTGCGCTGTTCCTGTTCACGATCGCGGCGACGCTGATGTTCCACAATTTCTGGGCCGCGCCGGACGCACAGGTCGTGATGCAGACGATCAACTTCCTGAAGAATCTCGGCCTGCTCGGCGCGCTGGCGCTGATCGCAGTCTACGGGCCGGGCGCCTATTCGCTGAATGCGGCCATCAAGAGCGGCGCCTGAATTTTCAGGCAGGGAGCAGTTCGGCGAGGAAAAAGCTATTCCTCGTCGCTGCCGGGCGTCCGGCGCAGCATGAAATGGCCGAACGCGGAGGCGATCGGCTTGGTTGGATCGTCCTGCCAGGCCTGCGCCTCGAAGGCGACGATGCGCCGGCCCTGCTTGACGATCGACACTTTTGCGAAACTGTCGAGCGCGCGGCCGGAGCGCAGATAATTGATCGTCAGCCCGATCGGCTTCGGCGGCGCCGCCGCGCCGAGCTCGCGCGTGACGCCGACGATCGCGGTCGTCTCCAGGAATGCGCCGGTCATGCCGCCGTGAATCGCCGGCAGGATCGGATTGCCGATGATCTTGGGCGAGAACGGCATCACCAGCGTGCCGTCGTCGCCATCGCGGATGCCGAGCCAGCGCGCGAACGGGCTGTGGGGGAAGATGCCGTTGACATCGTCGGGCGCCTCCAGCGTCGAATTCGGGCCGGGATTGGTGCGGCGGTCGCTCAGCATGTTGGTCCGGTTGGCGCCGATCATGAAGCAGCCGGTGGCAGTCGCGACCGGATCGTCCTCGGACTCCTGATAGGCCGTGGAGCGCACGAAGGCGATCGAGCGGGTGACGCGGGTGCAGACCGAATGCGCCCTGATCGCAAGGCCCGGCGTCGCCGGTTTCTGGTAGTCGATGCGCAGATCCAGCGTTGCGATGGCGCGGGTGCCGTCGAGTGCGAGCTGCACCGCCATGCCGCAGCTCTCGTCCAGCATCGCGGTGACGACGCCGCCATGCAGCACGCCGGTCTCGGTGTCGCCGACGAAGACGGGACGATAGGGCAGGCTCGACCAGGCCTCGCCGGGCTCGGCGCGGTCCATCTGCAGGCCGCTGATATGGCCGTAGTCGGAACGGCGGGCCACGATCGCCTTGGCTAGCTCTTCGAACGGCAGGGGTTTGTTGGGTGCTTCGGACATGGGTTGGTTCTAGACCAATGCGGCGGCGCGGGCAAAGCGACCGATGTCGAATCGGCAATGATCCATGCCGGGAATGTGATGGTTTGCTGCCTGGAGGTCGTCTACGGTCGTGGCCAAGGAAGAAGCCACGGAGGACATCATGCGGAGAGGTCAGGCATCGATATGGGCGGCGGCGCTGGCGCTTGCGGCCCTGCAAATCGCATCACCTCTCCGCGCGGAAACCTTGCCGGTCGGTCCGCTGGTCGGCGACCAGATGCTGTCGCCGTTCTACGTCTGGAGCAAGGATTTGCCGTCGCGCGCCGGCGTGATGCTGCGCGAGGAGCCGATGCCGGCGCAGCCGGAGATCAGCCACGCCGCGACCGCCAGCCGGATCCTCTACACCTCCGATGACGTGCGCTGGCATTCCGGCATCGTGCCGGTGAGCGGCACGCTCTACCTTCCCAAGGGCGACTCGCCCCCGGGCGGCTGGCCGCTGGTGGCCTGGGCGCACGGCACGCTCGGCGTTTCCGATCGCTGTGCCCCGTCATGGACCGGACACAAGCCGCGCGATGCCACCTATATCGACCGCTGGCTGGCCAGCGGTTTCGCGGTGGTCGCGACCGACTATCAGGGCCTCGGCGGGCCTGGCCCGCACACCTATCTGAACTGGGAGGCCGAGGGCCGCTCGGTGCTCGATGCCGTGCGCGCGGCGCTGTCGTCGCAATCCGGCAAGCTCGCGCAAAAGGTGTTCGTCACCGGACAGTCGCAAGGCTCGGGCGCGGCGCTCGGCGCCACCCGGATTGCGCCGTCCTATGCGCCCGACGTGCCGTTGCTCGCGACCGTCGCGACCGGCGTCGTCTCGACATTTCCGGACGGTCCGTACAAGGCACCGCTGCGCATCGAATCGCCGATCTATATCTCGCTGCTGATGCTCGGCGGCGCGCTGCCGGACGGCGCACCTTCTGTCGATAGTCTCGTCAGCGACAAGGGCAAGCCGATCCTGACGGCGGCGCGCGAAGCCTGCACCGGCGAGATGCGCGCGGTTGCGCATAAGGATGGCATCACCGCTGATAACGTCTATGTCGAGCCGATGGCGAAGGTCGAGGCATCGCTGACGCCGGTGACCAACATGTCGATGGTACGTCTTCCGGTGCCGGTGCTGCTCGGCACCGGCCTCGCCGACAGAACGCTGGTGCCGCGCCGGCAATATGGCGCGGTGGCTGCGCTGTGCGCCGGCGGGAGCGATGTGGTCTGGAAGACCTATCCTGGCGCGACCCATAATGGCGGCCTCAACGCGGCCTTCCCGGATGCGCTCGCTTTCTTCCGCGACGCGCTCGCCGGCAACAAGCCGCAGAGCAATTGCGGCGCGATCAGCGCACCCGACGCGCCGGGCAAGGCGGCGGAGGGAATTCCGTTCAACGATTGAGGTGAAGCGCGTTAGTCGATTGCCGCCATCGCATCAACGTCGGTCCACAGATGAGAAGAAGCCCCGGAGACATCTCCGGGGCTTTGTCAGTTGGACGGGAGGAAAGAGACGTCAGGATCAGTATTTGGCGACGACCGGTCCGCCGAACTTGTAGTTCAGGCCGAGGCGGACGATGTTCGAGCGGATGTCGACCGAATGGGTGTAGACGTTGCTCGGGTAGGCAATCGCCGGAACGAATGCGGCGAGGTTGGTGCTGGTCACCGTGCTGCGGCCGAGATCGACATAGAGATATTCGGCCTTGAGCGACCAGCCGTTGCCGACGGCATATTCGCTGCCGACGCCGGCGGTCCAGCCGACGCGGGTGTCGCGGATGGCGGCGGACTCGGTCGCAGCCGCGAACGTGTCGGTGAAGTTGAAGTTGGCCTTCACGTCGGCGATCGCGACGCCGCCGGTGGCGTAGAGCAGCCAGTTCGGGGTGGCGAGCACGCCGAGGCGGCCGCGGATCGTGGCGAGCCAGTCCGACGACACCGAAGAGTTGACGGTGAAGGTGGTGGGAGCGCAGCAGGGATAGACGGCCGAGCCGGTCGCGCTGCCCTTGAAGCCGAAATAATTGATGTCACCCTCGATGCCGAGGACAACGCGATCGACTTGCCAGTTATAGCCGGCCGTGAAGCCGCCGGTCACGCTGGAGCTGTTGACGTTCTGCGCGCCGACTGCGGCAATGGCCGGGACGCTGCTCGGGGCAAAGTAGCCGACCGGTGAGTGCACGGTCGAGGTGGTCGGATCCGCGCTGCCCCACGCGCCGCCGACATTGCCGCCGATATAGAAGCCGGTCCAGCTGTAGACAGGCGCCATCACGGGCGCCTTGGTGTAGGCAGGCGCCATGTCGGCGGCGAGCGCGGATGCCGTGCCGAACAGAGCCAAAGAAAGCGCCAGAGCGAGTTTCTTCATTTTTGTCTCCATGCCCACGCACGACCGATGTTTGCGTCCGAAGCGCCGTGGTCGTAAGGGCGGCGGCGCAGCACCGGGAATAAACTGCGCAGGAGACATCGTCTTGCACTGGGGAGCACCGGGGTTGGACCCCGCTGCAATGAGGCGGGATGTTCCGGAGATGTTGCCGATCGGCCACGCCTGCTGCGGGCTCAGTCGCCGCCGCGATGGCGCAGCGGCACGTCGCCGTAGCGGCGGCGGAAGCAGCGGTTGAAGTAGGACGCCTCGTTGAAGCCGCAGGCGAGCGCGATGTCGCTGACCTTGAGGTGATCGTTGCGACGATCGGCCAGCATGCGGCGCGCCTTCTGCAGCCGGAGTTCGAGCACGCGCTCGGAAAAATTCACGCCGGTCTCGCGCAGCAACTGCTGCACATAGCTCGCCGACACGCCGATCTTGGCGGCGATGATCTGCACCGAGAGGGCGGGGTCGGCGAAACCCTGGCCGATCGCCCGCAGCACCTCGCCGCAGCGCGTGCCGCGAAGCCCGCGCAGCCGCGCCACTGCGACGGTGTCGCCGGCGCTGCGCAGCGCCAGCGCCACCAGATCGCACACGGTCGCCTCGACATGCTCGGTCAGGATCGGATCGTCGGTGAGGCCGCCGGGCTCGAGCAGCATCCCGACATAATGATTCAGATGCATCAGCATGGGTGCTGCGCCATCCAGCGCCGAGCCGGTGAGGCCGTCGATATCGGGGACCAGCCGCTGCAGCATGGATAGCGGGATGCCGATACTCGCCCAGCTTTGCGCGCCGCGGCAGGCGAACGGTTCGGTGCCGCTGAACAGCAGCGCCCGGCCGCCTGCGATCGCCTCGTCACGCCCGGATTGGGAGAAGACGAATTCGGCCGCGGCCAGGTTGAAGCTGAGGAAGTAGCGGGCCTGCGGAAGCGCTGTCACCTGCTCGGCGGTGCGGATGATGGAATGCATCGAGCCACGGAAGCGGACCAGCAGCAGGTCCCGCACCGCCGCGAAATCCCAACGTCCCCGGAACGGGCCGGGATCGAGATGCGCGAGATCGGTGGCGCCGAGCCAGTCGCAGAAGGCCTCACGCCAGAGATTGAAGCGCGTGCGATCATCCAGATGATCCGGAAGATCGTCTGTCGTCACCGTCAATTTTCGCATGATTTTTCATTGCGCCGGCCGGGACCCCGGAGGGCGGGCAGGCGATGGTCCCATCTGTCATCCGGCGGGCCGGGATGGCCGCCATCCATGTCTTGGTCGGTCCCTTCGCAATTCCGGTTCGATTTCCGCTATACAGCGCCAACCCCATTGTTCCCCTGCTTGAGGCCGTATCCCATGACCGTTCCGACCGTCTCACCCCAGGACATCCGCCGCGCGCTGCTGCTGCGCCGGGAGATCGCGCTGCTGGATGTCAGGCACGAAGCGGAATTTGCCACCGGCCATCCGCTGTTCGCTGCCAACATGGCGGCCGGCCGCATCGCGCTGGAAGCCGCCGTCCGCTTGCCGCGCAAGGACGTGCCTGTTGTGCTGTATGACGACGGTGAGGGCCTGGTCACCGCCGCGGCCGCGCAGTTGAAGGAACTTGGTTATACCGATGTGCGCGCGCTGGCAGGCGGGCTGCAGGCCTGGCGGTCGGCCGGCTACGAGGTGTTCGAGGACGTCAATTCCTACGCCAAGGCGTTCGGCGAGCTGGTCGAGGCGCGCCGCCACACGCCGTCGCTGAGCGCGGACGAGGTGGCGAAGCTGATCGCGGAAAAGGCCAACATCAGGATTCTCGACGTCCGCCGCTTCGACGAATATGCCACCATGAACATCCCGGGCTCGGTCAGCGTGCCCGGCGCGGAGCTGGTGCTGCGCGCCGGCCGCGCCGCGCCCGATCCCGACACCACCATCATCGTCAATTGCGCCGGCCGCACCCGCTCGATCATCGGCACGCAGTCGCTGATCAATGCCGGGCTGCCGAACAAGGTGCGCGCGCTGCGCAACGGCACGATCGGCTGGACGCTGGCCAAGCACGACCTCGCGCATGGCGCGAGCACGCGCGGCGACATCGGCCTGTTCGACGGCGCCGGCGACAATGCGCGCGATGTCGCCTACCGCGCCGGCGTTTGCCGCATCGGCATGGATGAACTTGCGGCCTTGCAGGCTGACGGCGCTCGCACGCTCTATCGCTTCGATGTGCGCGACGCCGAGGAGTATGCGGCCGGACATCTTGCGGGCTTCCGCCACTATGCCGGCGGCCAGCTGGTGCAGGAGATCGATATGGCAGCATCGGTGCGCGGCGCGCGGATCGTGCTGACCGACGACAGGAATGTCCGCGCGGAGATGACGGCGTCCTGGCTCGCGCAAATGGGCTGGGACGTCTATGTGCTCGACGGCGGCTATGACGGCGCGCTGGAGGTGGGGCCGCCGCAGGTCCTGCCGAAGCCAGATCCGGCCCACCGCTACCGCCGGCCCTATGAAGGCACGGACGTCGCCGAGAAGGCAATGCAGGCCTATCTCGACTGGGAATACGGTCTGGTCGAGCAGCTGCGCCGCGACGGGACCCACGGCTTTTATGTGATCTGAGGCCGGCTGCCAGCTTGCGGACATCGCGCGGCCGTGGCGGGTATCGAACGCCCGGCAGCGGAAGCAGCGCGCGTGACCTGGTCAAGCTGCTGTAGACGCTGGCGGAGGTTAGGAGCCGTCAAGTCGTCGCTGCGCTCCTCGCAATGATGGTGATTCAGTTCTGGCCGAACGCCTCGTAGACCAGCTTCTTGAAGGCGGGCGTGATGCGGCTGCGCTCGTTCTGGGTCTGCTCGAGCATGACGTAGACCATGTCGAGCTTGGGATCGACGCCGAAATAGGTACCGCTGCCGCTGTCCCATTTCAGCTCGCCGATGAGACCTGCCGCCGGCGGTTTGGCGTTGCCGGGATCGGTGCGCATCGCGATGCCGTAGCCGTAACCAAAGCCATCGCCGGGAAAGTACCAGTAGTCGCGGCCGACGCCGGAGCCTGGGCCGATATGATCCGCCGTCATGTCCTTGAACGCGGCGGGACTGAGATAGCGCCTGCCGTCGATCTCGCCGCCATTGAGCAGCATCTGCGCAAAGCGCGCGTAGTCGAGCACGGTCGACACCAGCCCGCCGCCGCCGGATTCCCATTCGGGATGGGCGCGGCGATCGCGCTCGGCATCGAGCAGGATGGTGTCCGTCGGCAGCGGCTCGGCCAGCCGCGTGCGTATCTCGGTGTCGTCGAGCACGTATTTGGTATCCTTCAATCCCATCGGATCGAAGATGCGCTCCTTCTCGAACTGATAGAGCGTCTTGCCTGCGATGATCTCGATGACGCGGCCGAGCACGTCGGTGGAATGGCCGTAACGCCACAGCGTGCCGGGCTGGCGCGACAGCGGCAGCTTTGCCAGCCGCGCGACGAACTCCTTGTTGTCGAACTTGCCGTCGAACAGATGGCCCTGCCTGTAAATGTGCTGCACCCATTGTGCGCCGATATATTCATAGGTGATGCCCGAGGTGTGGCGCATGATGTCCTCGATGGTGATCGGGCGGACCGGCGGCTCCAGATCGAGCTTGCTGAGATCGTTCTCGTTGGGCGGCTCGATGCCGACCTTCACGTCGGCGAAGGCCGGGATGTATTTCGACAGCGGATCGTTCGGCGACAGTTTGCCTTCGTCGACCAGCATCATCGCGGCGACGCTAGTGATCGGCTTGGTCATCGAATGCAGCGCGAAGATCGTGTCCGTCGTCATCGGCTTCTTCGCCTTGACGTCGCGCATGCCGAATGTCTTGAGGTAAACCGGCTTGCCGTGCTGCTGGATCAGGATGACAGCGCCGGGCAGCCGGCCGCTCGAGACCTCCTCGTTGAAGAACGCGGTGATGCGCTCGAGCTTTTCCGGCGAGGGCGAGGGGATATCGGCGGCACAGGCCGAGCTGATGGCGCCAAGGGCGATGCCCACCAGCATGGCGGCGCGAACGGAGCGCATGACGACGGACGCCATGTTGCCGGCCGGATCAAATTTCCATGACATGGCGAACAGCCCCGACGTCGTGATGCGCTGGGAAAGTTTTAGCGCGATGGCCGCGGCCGATACAGTGCTTTCCGTTGGCCGGCATCTGCAACGAATGTCGCAGGTCAGACGATCTGCGTCGCCCCCACCGGCGTGCGCACCGCGTTCGAGAGCACCTGCAGCGCCTGGGCGAGCTCGGCGCGGTTGCGTGCGGCGCCGAGCGAGACGCGCAGGCCGCGGGGGACGGCGCTGCCGGCGGCAAATGCATCCTCGCCGACGACGGCCAGGCCGTTGCGCATCAGATGTGACAGCAGGTCGGTGCCGTCGAAATGTTTGGGCAGCGGCATCCAGATATGGTGGCTCGCCGGCCGCGCGGCGAAGGTCACGCCCTTCAGGAAGCGCGCGGCGAGCTGCTGTCGCGCGGCGGCTTCGTTGCGGATGGCGCGGATGATCTCGGCAGCGACGCCGGATTTCAGCCACTGCGTGACCAGCGCGACCATCAGCGAGGGCGGCATCTGCATGGTGGCCTGCAGCCCCGCGCGCACCGCCTGCTCGGCGGCGAGGTCGGGCGCCAGCAGATAGGCGACGCGCAGCGCCGGCGCGATGCACTTTGCAATGCTGGCGGCGTAATAGGTACGCTCGGGGATCAGCGTCGCGATCGGCGCGGCCTGCGGTTCGAGCGGACCATAGACGTCGTCTTCAATCAGCACGCTGTCGCGCTTGCGGATGATATCAGCGATGGCCTTGCGCCTGATCGCACTCATCGTCGCCGTGGTCGGGTTCTGCTGCGTCGGCACCAGATAGACCGCCTTCGGCTTGTGCTTGCGAATGGCCTCGTCCAGCGCGTCGGGCCGCGCGCCTTCGTGGTCCATGGCGACGCCGATCAGGCGGACGTTGAGTCGGGCTGCTGCGGCCTTCACGCCGGGGAAGGTGAGCGCTTCCGTCACAACGACGTCGCCGGGCGAGGTTAGCGCGAGCAGCGCGTTGAAGATGATCGCCTGCGAGCCGGGATAGACGACGATGCGATTGGCTTCGGCGTGCGGCAAGCGTGGTTGCAGCCACGCGGCTGCAGTCTCGCGCTCGTCATGCGTGCCGCCGGGACGTGAATAGCTGAGGAACGCGCTGAAGCCGGCGTGCTCGCGGATCGTGGCCAGACCCTGCGCGATGCGCAGGTCGAGATTGGCCTCGACCGGCTGCGGCGGCAGGTTCATCGAGAGATCGATGTTGAGCGTTACAGGCAGATCGGCTGCGGCGCGTGCGGTCGTCTCGGAGACGAACGTGCCCTGGCCGACGCGGGCATCCAGCAACCCGCGCCGCCGCGCTTCGCCATAGGCGCGCGTCACCGTGGTGAGGTCGATGTCGAGCGCAGTTGCGAGCGCGCGATGGGTCGGCAGCCGTTGGCCCCGCACCAGCCGTCCGCTGGCGATATCGGCGGCGAGCGCGTCGACGATGCGGACGAACATCGGGCCCTGGAATTCGGAAACTGTAGGGATCCAATCCATGCAATTTAGCCAATTGTCTTTGATTGTAGGCATCATGAGACATATTGTATGGATCAATTAATCAGTCAAGGATGACGATCATGTCCAGCCCGGTTTCCCTTGCCCAAGCGATGTGGCGCGGTTTCACCATGAAGTGCCCGCATTGCGGCGAAGGCCATCTGTTCGGCCGCTTCCTGAAAGTGGCGGATCATTGCGAAGTTTGCGGCGAGGATTTCACCCCGCAGCGTGCCGACGACTTTCCCGCCTATCTGGTGATCGTCGTGGTCGGCCACATCGTGGTGCCGGCGATGCTGTCGCTGGAAATGGCCTACGCGCCGCCGGCCTGGCTGCAACTCGCAATCTGGATCCCGGTCACGCTGTTCAGCGCGCTCGCGCTTCTGCAGCCGACCAAGGGCGCGATTGTCGGGCTGCAGTGGCAGTTGGGGATGGAAGGGTTTGCCGCATCGAGGCAACGGAGCGGCGGCACCGCAGTCGCGATCCGTAGGGCGGGTTAGCGTTAGCGTAACCCGCCGCGTTGCACGGCACGAAGATGGTGGATTACGCCTGCGGCTAATCCACCCTACGCATCAAAATCACACAGGCTTGTGATGCGGCACGAACAGCCGGCCCTTTTCGGTCACGGCGATCACGGCGAGCGAGGCCAGCGTGCAGAGGAAGAAGCCGGTCGCGAACGGCAACAGCGTGCCGTCATAGTCCTGGCCGATGGTCATGCCGATGCCGATCCCGAGCAGGGTCGTGATCGTGCCGTACAGCGAGGAGGCGGTGCCGGCGATCTTGCCCTGCGGCTCCATCGCGAGCGCGGTGAAGTTTGCCATCATCAGGCCGAAGGCGAACATCATCAGCGCCGACAGCGCCAAGAACAGCGGCAGCGACAGCGTATCGGTCTTCACTGCGACCAGCAGCGCGCCGGCGACCACGGCAAATCCTGATATCGCGGCGTGCGAGATCACGCGCATGCCGACGCGGTGGACGATGCGCGAATTGAGGAAGCCTGCAATCGCAACGCCGATCGCGACTGCCGCAAACGCCAGCGGGAAATAGTGGCCGAGCTTGAACACTTCGGTAAAAATCTGCTGCGAGGAGAACACGAAGGCGAACAGCGAGCCCTGCACGCCGCCGGCAGCGAGCGCGTAGCCGATGGTCTGGCGCGTGGTGATGGTCTGGCGGAACGCCGACAGCACCTCCGGGATCGCGAGCGACTTGCGCAGCTCGACCGGCAGCGTCTCCGGCATGCGCAGCGCGCTCCAGGCGAGCGCAATCACGCCATAGATCATCAGCACGACGAAGATGCCGCGCCAGTGCGTCAGGAGCAGCACGGCCTGCCCGAACGACGGCGCGATCACGGGCACCGCGATGAACACCATCATCGCCAGCGACATCACGCTCGCCATGCGGCGGCCGGCGTAGCAGTCGCGCACGATCGAGGTCGCGATCACCCGCGTCGCCGCGGTGCCGAGGCCCTGCAGCGCGCGCGCCAGCAGCAATGTCTCGAACGAGGGCGCCGCGATCGCGAGCAGGCCGGCGATGCAGTACACGCCCATGCCGCCGAGCAGCACCGGACGGCGGCCGAACCGATCCGATAGCGGACCCATCACGAACTGGCCGACGCCGAAGCCGACCAGAAAGATCGACAGCACCATCTGCGGCCGGTTGGCATCGGCGATGGCAAACGCGGATTTGATGTTGGGCAGCGCCGGCAACATCATGTCCATGGCAAGCGGGTTCAGCGCCATGATCGACGCGATCACCACAACGAATTCGGGGAAGCCCATCGGGCGATGGCCTGAGGAAACCCAGGCGTCGGCATTGATTTCAGACACGTGCACCTCTTGCGAGGCCGCAATGTAGCGGCTTCGCTGCGATGCACAATGCGCGTTTCGGGATGGGTGGTGGTCGGCGAGGGCTGAGGTAACGCGATGAGGGGCGCGATCACGCGTCCGTGACGCCGAGCATCGCCTTCAATTTCATCACGGCGCTGTCCGGTGTGGTCAGCACCGGCCTGCCGGTGGTCTGCGCGACAGCGTCGGCGGCGGGCGCCATGCTGTATTGGGCGAGCGCGATCAGGTCGCAATCGCGCAGATCCTTCGCGGCCTCCACCACCAGGCGATCATGGGTGGCGCGGTCGCCGGCGTCGAGCGCGGCCAGCGCACCTTCGGCGAGTTTCGGCACCAGCTGGATCGAGGACGGGAATTCCGGCGGCATCGATTGCAAGGTCGGCGGGAATGTCGAGAGCAGGCCGACCTTGCGGCCCTTTGCGGCCGCCTGCTCGATCATCGCCTCGTTCGGCTTCAGCACCGGCATCGGTGCGTGCGCTCGCGCGACCGCCTCGATGCAGGGGCCGAAGGCGGAGCAGGTGAAGAGGATGCCGTCGGCGCCGGTGCTGGTGGCATAGCGGCCGATGGTGAGGAAGCGCTCGGTCATCGCGTCCGTCAGCTTGCCGTCGCGCGCGAGATCGGCGGAGAGAGAATCGTCGAGCAGGTTCATCAGCCGCGCCTGCGGCCAGAATTTTGCGAAGGCTGCCTCGATCGGCACGATCGAGTGTTTCAGGGCGTGGATCAGGGCAATGCGCATGGGAAGCTCTATCGTCGTAACAATCTGCCGTAGGGTGGGCAAAGCGCCTTGTCCGTCGTACCTCACCACGAGCGAAGGCGGAAGCGTGCCCACCATCGCGAGCACGCCGTAGATGGTGGGCACGTCGCTTGCGCTCCTTTGCCTACCCTACGCTTTTCGCGAACGTCCTTACTTGAACGGAATCGCGTACATCAGGCCACCCTTGCTCCAGGTGCCGTTGAGGCCGCGCTCGAGCTTGAGCGGGCTCGTCTTGCCGACGTTGCGCTCGAAGATCTCGCCGTAATTGCCGCCGGCCTTGATCGCGCCGACCAGCCATTTGTTGTCGAGGCCGAGCCGCGAGCCGAGATCGCCGGAGGCGCCGAGCAGGCGCTGGATCGCGGGTGTCTGCGACTTCGCCATTTCGTCGACATTGGCTTGCGTCACGCCGAGCTCTTCGGCCTCGACCAGGCCGTAATGCAGCCAGGTGATGATGTCGCTCCAGACCTCATCGCCGTTGCGGGTGAACGGGCCGAGCGGCTCCTTGCTGATGGTCTGCGGCAGCACGACATAGTCGTCGGCCTTGGGAGCTGCGGTCGCGACCGCGCCGGCGAGCGCGGAGGCGTCCTGGGTCATGGCATCGCAGCGGCCGCCGAAAAAGGTCTGGTACATGGTGTCGACGCGGTCGAACACCAGCGGCTTCCAGTCGATGCCGTTGGCGCGGCCGTAATCGCCGAGCGTCACCTCATGCGTGGTGCCCTGGGCGACGCAGACGGTCGCGCCCTTCAGCTCCTTGATGTCCTTGACGCCGATGTCCTTCTTCACCACAAAACCCTGGCCGTCGTAGAAATTGACCGGTCCCTGCCGCAACCCCTGCGTGGTGCCGCGAAGGAAAGTCTGGGTCGAGTTGCGGTAGAGCACGTCGATCTCGCCGGACTGCAGCGCCGTGAACCGGTTCTGCGCGGTCAGTGCGACGTAACGCACCTTGTTGGGATCGCCGAGCACGCCGGCGGCGAGCGCGCGGCAATAGTCGACGTCGAGACCCTTGTAATTGCCCTGCGAGTCCGGTGCCGAGAAGCCGGCAAAACCGGCGCTGACGCCGCATATCAGCGTGCCCCGCTGCTTGACCGTGTCGAGCGTCGCTGCGCCTGCGGTTGCCACGCCTGCGACAAGCAAGGTTGCAGTCAGTATTCCCCTGTACATTTGCACTCCTCCTCTAGTGACCAACACTCTTCAACGCATTGTCGACGGCTGCCCCCAGCCGCTCGACGATCATGTCGATATGCTCCGCTGTCGAAATGTAGGGCGGCGCCAGCAGCACATGGTCGCCGCTCTGACCGTCGGCGGTGCCGCCCGACGGATAACAGCCGAGGCCGCCGGCGAAGGCCGCGGCCTTGATGCGCTGATGCAGCTTCAGCTTGGGATCGAACGGCTGCCGCTTGCTGCGGTCGGCGACCAGTTCGATCGCCCAGAACAGGCCGCGGCCCCTGATGTCGCCGACATGGCGGTGATTGCCGAAGCGTTCGACGAGGCGCTGCTCAAGCTGCTTGCCGCGCTCCTTGACCTGGTCGAGCAGCTTTTCCTCGCTGATGACCTTCTGCACTTCGAGCGCGGCGGCGCAGGCGAGGGGATGGGCCAGATAGGTGTGGCCGTGCTGGAACGCGCCGGAGCCGCTCCGCACGGTGTCGACGATGGTGGCGCTTGCGAGCATCGCGCCGATCGGCTGATAGCCGCCGCCGAGACCCTTGGCGATCGCCTGGATGTCGGGCGCGATGCCTTCCTGCTCCCACGCATGCAGCGTGCCGGTGCGGCCCATGCCGCACATGACCTCGTCGAGGATCAGCAGCGCGCCGTGGCGGGTGCAGATCTCGCGCACCGCCTTGAAGTAGCCTTCCGGCGGCGGCACGCAGCCGGCGGTGGCGCCGACCACGGGCTCGGCGATGAAGGCTGCGACCGTATCGGGGCCGAGCCGCTGGAATTCAGCTTCGAGTTCGACAGCGAGGCGGGCGACAAAGCCGGAGTCCGATTCATCGTCGCGCTTCTCGTGATAGGCAAAGGCCGGCGTGACATGGCTGAACGATGGCGACAGCAGCGGCGCATAGGGCTCGCGGCGCCAGGCATTGCCGCCGGCCGACAGTGCGCCCAGCGTGTTGCCGTGATAGCTCTGGCGGCGCGCGATGAAGCGGGCGCGCTTCGGCTCGCCGCGCTCGATGTGATATTGCCGCGCCAGCTTGATCGAGGCCTCGATCGCCTCCGAGCCACCGCTGACGAAATAGGCGTAGGCCAATCCGCCCGGCTCGTGGCCGACCAGACGCTCGGCGAGTTCTTCGGCCGGTGCGGAGGAGAAGAAGCTGGTGTGCGCATAGGCGAGCGTCGAGGCCTGCTTGGCGATCGCGCCGAGGATGCGCGGATGCTGATGGCCAAGGCAGGACACCGCGGCGCCGCCGGAGGAATCCAGGATGCGGCGGCCGTCCTCCGCGATCAGCCAGACGCCTTCACCGCCGATCGCTTTCGGCGGCGTCTCGCGCAGGCTGCGGTGCATCACGCGGCTCTTGGGGGCGCCCATGATACCTATCCTTTCTCGGCAAAATATTGCGACATCTCGGCAAGCCGGTCTTCGGTCTGTTCCAGCTTGCGCTTGGCGGCCGCGCCACCCAGCGTGAAGGTGACGGCGGCCAGCGACTGCGCGATCGCTATCGCGCCGGTGAGGCTCGGGAAGAAGCCGGGCGAGGTCGCGGCTTCATACAGCAGCAAATGATCGGCGCCCTCGGCCATCGGCGCGCTGATCGTATCGGCGATGGCGATCAGCGTGGCGCGGGCATGATGTGCGGCGCGGGCCGACAGCACGCTCGCGGTGGAGTAGGGCGCAAAGCCGATCACCACGACGGCATCGCCAGCGCGGAACGCGCCATGGTCGAGATCGTCGGGACCGGCGCCGCCGACCAGTTGCACCGCATCGGGACGGAACAGGCGAAGCTGGTAGTTCAGGAGCTCCGCGACGCTGCGGCAGCTGCGAAAGCCGGCGATCCAGATCCTATCCGCGCTGTGCAGCACGCGCGCGGCATCTGCGATTGCAGTGGACGAGATGCGGCCAAGGCCGGCGGCTTCCGCCTCCAGCTTCTCGTTGATCAGCGTGACATCGGCATTCGGCCCGGCGCGGCGGCCCTTGGTGCGGGCGGAGAAAGGCGAGGCCTGCGTCGGCCGGCGCGCTTCGGTGAGTGCGGCGCGCAATTCGTCCCAGCCGGAATAGCCGATCGCCTTGGCAAGACGGGTGAAGGCGGCGGGATCGGCGCCGGCGACCGCCGCGAGCTCGCGCATCGAGCGGGTGGTCGCGTCGTAGTCATTGGCTGCGACAAATCGGCCAACCTCCTGCAAGCGCATCGGCAGCGACGGCAATGCGCTGCACAATTCGCCGAGCGGCGATCGATTGGGCGATGGTTTCGGCTCAGCCTGGGCCATGAAACATATGTTGCATGAATCCGTATTTGGTGCAACATATGAAACGCGCACGCCGCGCATGGCAGACGATCGCTTTCACGGGGGATACTGCGTGTGACGAGTTCGACGCCGAAACGTCCGCCCCAACGTCCCTGGCGCCTGTCGCTCGACGATCCGCGCGTCGCCGGCATCTTCTGGCAGATCGTGGTGGTCGGCATTGCGGTCGCGATCGTTGCCTGGCTGGGGTGGAACGCCGCCCACAATCTCTCGGCCCGCCGCATCTCCACCGGCTTCGCGTTCCTCGGCCGCGAGGCCGGCATGCCGATCGCCGACAGCTGGATCGATTACAACCCGAAGAACACCTATCTGCGCGCCTTCATCGTCGGCATCGTCAACACGCTGCGCGTCGCCGTGATCGGCATCGTGCTCGCGACCGTGCTCGGCACGTTGATGGGCATTGCGCGGCTGTCGTCGAACTGGCTGCTGTCGCGGTTTGCCGCCGTCTATGTCGAAGTGCTGCGCGACCTGCCGCTGCTGCTGCAGCTGCTGTTCTGGTACGTGCTGATGCAGGGGCTGCCAGCAGCGCGCCAGGCCTGGAGGCCGATCGAGGGCGTGTTCCTGTCGAACCGCGGCCTGATCATCCCGTCGATCCCGTTCGGTGACGCGAATTGGTGGGTGCTGCTCGCGCTGATCATTGGTCTCGCCGTGTTCTATGTCGTGCGGCGGCGGTTGATCGCGCAGCAGATGCTGGACGGCAGGCCGCGGCCGGCGTGGCCCTATGCGCTGGGCCTCGTGATCGCACTGCCGGTGGTCGTCTCGATCATCGCAGGCGCGCGCTGGAGCATCGCGCTGCCGGAGCTGCGCGGCTTCAACTTCGTCGGCGGGTGGACGCTGGCACCGGAATATTTCGCGCTATTGATCGCGCTCGTCACCTACACCTCGGCCTTCATCGCCGAGATCGTGCGCAGCGGCATCCAGGCGGTGCCGAAGGGGCAATCGGAAGCTGCCAAGGCGCTGGGGTTGAAGCGCGGCTTCGTGCTCCGGCACATCGTGCTGCCGCAGGCGCTGCGCGTCATCATCCCACCGATGACCAGCCAGTATCTGAACCTGACCAAGAACTCCTCGCTCGCTGTCGCGGTCGGCTATCAGGACATCGTCTCGGTCGCCAACACGACGTTGAACCAGACCGGGCAGGCGATCGAGGCGATTGCGCTGATCATGCTGGTGTTCCTCACCATCAGCCTCGGCATCAGTTTCTTCATGAACTGGTACAATGCGCGGATCGCGCTGGTGGAGCGCTGACATGACCTCCATCGCCCACACGCCCGAAGATCCGCTGCCCCTGGGCCGGCCGCGCGCCAGGCGCACGCTCGGCGGCATGATCGTCGCCTGGCTGCGCGTCAATCTGTTCGCGACGGTCCCCTCGGGCATCATCACCCTGCTGATGCTGTTCGTGCTCGGCAAGGCCGCTATCGGCCTGTGGCAATGGGGTTTTGCCAACGCGGTGTGGTTCACGTCAGGCAATGACAGCGCCGCCTGCCGCGCCGTGCGCGGGATCGGCGCCTGCTGGGCGGTGATCCCGGAAAAGTACCGCTTCATCCTGTTCGGCACCTATCCATTCGCTGAGCAATGGCGGCCGGCGCTGGCGGTTCTGATCTTCATCGCGCTGTTCGTCGTCTCCAGCCGCCGCAGTTTCTGGCGCAAGGAGCTGGTGCTGCTCTGGGCCGTGTCGCTGTTCGTGATTGGCCTTCTGATGTGGGGCGGCCTGTTCGGCATGTCCTACGTCTCGCAGGACCGCTGGGGCGGACTGCCGGTGACGCTGATCCTGGCGACCTTCGGGCTCGCCTTTGGTTTCCCGCTCGGCATTCTCGTCGCGCTCGGCCGCCGCTCGAAATTGCCGGCGATCCGCTCGCTCTGCGTGCTCTATGTCGAACTGATCCGCGGCGTGCCGCTGATCAGCCTTCTGTTCATGGCGAGCGTGATGTTCCCGCTGTTCATGCCCGATGGCGTCAATATCGACAAGCTGTTGCGTGCGCAGATTGCCTTCATCCTCTATGCCGGCGCCTATCTCGCCGAAGTCGTGCGCGGCGGCCTGCAGGCGGTGCCGCGCGGGCAATATGAGGCCGCCGACGCGCTCGGCCTGTCCTACTGGAAGAAGAACGTGCTGATCGTGCTGCCGCAGGCGATCCGCCACGTCATCCCGCCCTTGGTCAATACCTTCATCGCCTTCTTCAAGGACACCAGCCTGGTCCTGATCATCGGCATCTTCGACCTGCTGACGACGGCAAAGACCGCGATCATCGATCCGGCCTGGCAGCAATTCAGTGTCGAGGTCTATGTCTTCGTCGGCGTGATCTACTTTGTGTTTTGCTTTGCGATGTCGCGCTACAGCCGCAGCCTCGAAGCGCAGGCGCCGCGGTGATTGCATTGTAGGATGGGTGGAGCGCAGCGATACCCATCACTTTCGTGCCGCGTCGTGAGGTGATGGGTATCGCTGCGCTCCACCCGTCCCTGCGGAATCTTTTTCATCAACAAAGCGTGTGACGCGGCTGCGCTTTCTTGACAGGCTTTGCGGTACAAGTTTCCCTGCAGCGGTTCATTTGAATCCTGGCTGGGACGGCACGTGGACAACGAACCAAATCTCAGACGGCGTGATCTGCTGGCGTTGATCGGCACGGTGGCCGGCTCGTCGGCGATGTATCACGCCATGACGAGCCTCGGTTTCGCGTCCGAGTCCGCCTACAGGGGGCCGGTCAAGCTCGAAGGGAATGCCAAGGGCGCCTCCGTGCTGATCCTCGGCGCGGGGCTCGCCGGCATGACCGCCGCGCTGGAACTGCGCAAGGCCGGCTACAAGGTCCAGATCCTCGAGTTCAACAGCCGCGCCGGCGGCCGCAACTGGACCATCCGCGGCGGCGATGTCGTCACCGAGCTCGGCGGCTTCAAGCAGAAGTGCGAGTTCGAGCAGGGGCTCTATATCAACCCCGGTCCGTGGCGAATTCCCTACCACCACCGCGCGCTGCTCGATTACTGCCGGCGGCTCAACGTGACGCTGGAGCCCTTCATCCAGCTCAACCACAATGCCTATCTGCATGCGGCACGCGCCTTCGACGGCAAGCCGCAGCGCATCCGCAGCGTCAAGGCCGATTTTCAGGGCGGTGTGTCTGAGCTGCTCGCCAGGGTCACGCAGCAGGGCAAGCTCGACGAGACCGTGTCGAAGGAGGATCAGGAGATCCTGCTGCAGTCGCTGCGCGCCTGGGGCGCGCTCGATCGCGACCACAAATACAATGCCAATCTGATCTCGGCCGAGTTCCGCGGTTATGCGCGCGATCCCGGCGGCGGGCTCACTGCCGATCCGCTGCCGAGCGAGCCGGTCGGCCTTTCCGAGATCTTGCGCTCGCGTCTGTGGCGCTATCTGCAAGCCTTTGCACGTTACAATTTCCAGACCACGATGTTCCAGCCGGTCGGCGGCATGGACGCGATCGGCAAGGCTTTCGCGCGTGAAGTTGGCGAGGTCATTCGCTATAACGCCAGGGTGACGCAGATCCAGCAGAACGGCTCTGGCGTCACCGTCAGCTATGTCGACGCGGCGAAACCATCGATCGTGCAGCAGGCCACCGCCGACTGGTGCATCTGCACCATCCCGCTGTCGATCCTGAGCCAGTTGCCGCTCGACGTCTCCGGTCCGATGAAGAACGCGATCGAGGCGGTGCCCTATGCCGGCTCGGTGAAGATCGGCCTGCAGTTCAAGCGGCGGTTCTGGGAGGAGGACGAGGCGATCTATGGCGGCATCAGCTTTACCGATCTGCCGATCCGCCAGATCGCCTATCCGAATTACGGCTTCAACCGCTCCGGCCGCGGCATCCTGCTCGGCGCCTATCTGTTCGAGGGTGCCAATTCCTATGAGTTCACCGCGATGTCGCCGGCCGAGCGGGTGGCGAGCGCGGTCGAGTTCGGCGCCATGATCCATCCGCAATACAAGCACGAGTTCGAGAACGGCGTCGCGGTTGCCTGGCACCGCGTGCCGTTCACGCTCGGCTGCAGCGGCGAGTGGAGCGATGCGGCGCGCACCCAGCATTACCGCAATCTCTGCCAGATCGACGGCCGCATCGTGCTGGCGGGCGAGCACGCCTCCGACCTGCCGGCCTGGCAGGAGGGCGCGATCCTTTCTGCGCTGGACGCGATCGGGCGGCTGCATGAACGCGTGGTGAAGACATGATGACGACGGCGAAGACATCTGGTGTCGTCATGCTGGCCCTGCTGTCGACGACGGTGGCGCTCGCCGAGGACAACCCGGCGAGCAAACGCACCTTCAGCTCGGGCTATCGCTTCGTCGAGATGACCGGGGAAGAGCTGTTCGCCAATGTCTGCCAGGGCTGCCACATGCCGGATGCGCTGGGCGCGAGCGGCGCCGGCACCTATCCGTCGCTCGCGGCCAACAAGAATCTGGAATCGCCGGGCTATCCGATCGGACTGATCGTCAACGGCCGCCGCGGCATGCCGCCCTTCGGCGACATGATGACCGATGGTCAGGTCGCCGCCGTTGTGAATTATGTGCGGACGCATTTCGGCAACAATTTTACGGATGCCGTAACTGCCAGGGACGTGCAGGACGTCCGCCGCTAACACTTTTGTTTGAGCATGATCTTTTCGGAAAACCGCTTCACACTTTTCCGGATCATGCTGTGCCATCAGGGGAGGGGACGATGAAATCAGGACCGTTCGTGCTGGGTGTTGCGCTGTCGATGCTCGCAAGCGCGGCCAGCGCCGAGGTGATCCGGCATCCGATCCCGAACTCGACCTTCCCGATCGCGCAGGCCGTCACCGTAACGGCCGGCACCACCACGGTCTATGTCAGCGGCCAGGTGCCGCCTGTCGTCAACAAGGATGCCGATCCGCAAGGGGTGGCCGCCTTTGGCGACGTCAAGACCCAGACCGTCGGCGTGCTCAACCGCATCAAGGCCATCCTGGAGGGCCAGGGCCTCGGCATGGGTGACGTCGTCAAGATGCAGGTGTTTTTGGTGCATACGCCGGCGGCGCCGATGGACTTCAAGGCCTTCATGGAAGGCTACACGCAGTTCTTCGGCGGCAGCCAGCCGAATTTGCCGACGCGTTCCGTGCTTGGCGTCGCCTCGCTCGCCAATCCCGGCTTCCTGGTCGAGATCGAGGTGATCGCGGCCAAGGACGCCAAATAGCAGCGGCCAAATCGTCAGGGCTCCCGCGCGCAAAATCGGGGGCCCGGCGTCTTGCCAAAGCACGCGCCGCCTGTCTGAATTCGTCTCCCTTGGCCGCGATTTCGGAGAGAGCAAGATGCTGACGAGAACGAAAACGAAATTCCGTCCGCTGCTGCTCTCGGCTGCGCTCGGTTCCGCGTTGTTCGCGACCGCAGCCTCGGCTGAAGGACTGACCGAGCAGCAGCAATTCGCCCGCGACATCTACAAGGAGCTGGTCGAGATCAACACGGTCACCGCGACCGGCGACACCCAGAAGGCGGCCGAGGCGATGGCTGCACGGCTCCGTGCCGCGGGCTTCCCCGACAGCGACGTGCACGTGTTCTCGCCGGCGCCACGCAAGGGCAATCTGGTGGCGCGGCTGCGCGGCTCCGGCGCGCGCAAGCCGATCCTGCTGGTCGCGCATATCGACGTCGTGCCGGCCAATCGCGAGGACTGGTCGGTCGACCCGTTCAAGCTCACCGAGCAGGACGGCTATTTCTACGGCCGCGGCAGCGGCGACGACAAATACATGGCGGCCGCGCACATCACCAATCTGATCCGCTACAAGAAGGAAGGCTACAAGCCCGACCGCGACATCATCGTGGCGCTGGAGACTGACGAGGAGATCCTCGACAGCAACGCGCTCGGCATCCAGTGGCTGATCAAGAACCACCGCGACCTCATCGACGCCGAGTTCGCGCTCAACGAAGGTGGTGGCGTCGGCCTCAAGGACGGCAAGGCGATCCGCAACACCGTGCAGACCAGCGAGAAGGTCTCGATCGGCTATTTGCTCTCGGTAAAGAACAGGGGCGGGCACTCTTCGCTGCCGCGCAAGGACAATGCGATCTACCGTCTCGCCGAAGGCCTGGTGCGGCTGTCCAACTATCATTTCCCGGTCAATCTCAACGAGACGACGCGGGTCTATTTCACCCGCATGGCCGAGATCGAGAGCAAGCCAAACGCGGACGACATCCGCGCGATCCTGGCGGCGCAGCCGGATCCGGCGGCCGCCGCGCGGCTGTCGGAAAACACCGGCTACAATGCGCAGCTCCGCACCACCTGCGTCGCGACCATGCTGGAGGGCGGCCATGCCATCAACGCGCTGCCGCAGCTTGCGACCGCCAAGGTCAACTGCCGGATCTTGCCCGGTGAGCCCGTCGACGGCGTCCGGGCGACGCTGGAGCGTGTGCTCGCCGACAAGGAGATCGAGATCGCGCCGACCGGCAAGGCGGTGTTGAGCGATCCGTCGCCGCTCAACGAGGAGATCATCGGCTCGATCGAAAAGCTCTCGAAGGAATTCTGGCCGACTGCCACGATCATCCCGGTCATGAGCACGGGCGCCACCGATGGCAGCTATCTGCGGAACGCCGGGATTCCGACCTATGGCCATTCCGGGCTCGCCGGCGATGTCGACGACAACCGCGCCCATGGCAAGGACGAGCGCGTGCTGGTGAAATCGTTCTACGAAGGCGAGGAGTATCTCTATCGCCTGGTCAAGATGCTGGCGGGCGGCAAGTGATGGCAGACAAGGCAAGGACGAAGATCGCGGTCGCGGGGCTCGGCGCGATCGGTACGGATGTCGTGAAAGCGCTCGATCAGGGCATTGAGGGCCTGACGCTGGTGGCGGTCTCGGCGCAGAACGCCGACAAGCATCGCGGCTGGGTCTCCGCGCTGAAGTCCGCGCCAAAGCTTGTTACGATCGAGGAGCTCGCTGAGATCGCCGACATCGTGGTCGAATGCGCGCCGGCCAAGGTCGTTCGCTCCATCGTCGCCCCCGTGGTCGAGCGCGGCAAGACGGCGGTGGTGCTGAGCGTCGGCGCGCTGCTGCAGAACGAGGACCTCGTCGATATCGCCCGGCGCAATGGCGGCCAGATCATCGTGCCGACCGGGGCGCTGATCGGGCTCGACGCCGTCACGGCCGCGGCTGTCGGCACCATCCATTCGGCAAAACTGGTCACGCGAAAACCGGTCGCGGGCCTCGTCGGCGCGCCGCATCTGATCGAGAACAACATTGAGATCGAGGGCATCACCGAGCCGTTGCGCATTTTCGAAGGCAGCGCGCGCGATGCCGCAAAAGGCTTTCCGGCCAATCTCAACGTCGCGGTCGCGCTGTCGCTCGCCGGCATCGGCCCTGACCGGACGCGGGTCGAGATCTGGGCCGATCCGACCGTGACGCGCAATACCCACCGCATCGAGGTCGATTCCGACTCCGCACGCTTCTCGATGACAATCGAGAACATCCCCTCGGAAAATCCCAAGACCGGCCGCATCACCGCCTTGTCGGTGATCGCGTCCTTGCGCAAGCTGCGGGCGTCGCTGCGGATCGGGACGTGAGGTCATGAAAATCCGGTCTGACGATCTTCTTCTCATCATCGACGTGCAGAACGATTTCTGCCCGGGTGGCGCGCTGGCGGTGGCGGATGGCGATGCGGTGGTGCCTGTCATCAACCGGCTCGCTACGCAATTCGATCACGTGGTGCTGACGCAGGACTGGCACCCCGTTGGCCATGGTTCCTTCGCGAGCTCGCATCCGGGCGCCGCGCCGTTCTCCTCCGTCACCATGCCCTATGGGCCGCAGACGCTGTGGCCGGATCACTGCATCCAGGGGACCTCGGGCGCGGCGTTCCATCCGCAGCTGGTCACCGACAAGGCTGAGCTGGTGATCCGCAAGGGCTTTCGCGGCGCGATCGATTCGTATTCGGCCTTCTTCGAGAATGATCGCGCCACGCCGACCGGGCTCGCCGGCTATTTGCGCGAGCGCGGGCTGAAGCGCGTCGTGATGGCCGGGCTTGCGACCGACTATTGCGTCAATTACTCCGCGCTGGATGCGCGGCGGCTCGGCTTCGAGACCGCGGTGGTGATGGCCGGCTGCCGCGCCATCGATCTCCAGGGATCGCTGGCTGTGGCGACGGAAGGCATGCGCGCCGCCGGCGTGACGTTGCTTGACGATATCGCTTGAGGCATCGGCAAAAACCGTTGTTTTGACTGGGCTTTTGCTTTAATCCGCAAGCGTTGACGGTCGTTTGCTGGCGGAGATTTCGTGGCGGGACAGGTATTGCGGATTGGCACGCGCAAGAGCGCGATGGCGCTGGCGCAGACCGAGGAGGTCGCGCGGCTCTTGCGCGCGGTCGCGCCAAAACTTGCCGTCGACGTCGTCAAGTTCGAAACCCGCGGCGACCAGGACCAGACCAGCAAGCTGCTGCGCCATGGCGGCAAGGGTGGCGCCTTCGTCGCCGAGATTCGCGACGCGATGCGCGCAGGTAGCCTGCAGGCCGCGATGCATTCGCTGAAGGATGTGCCGGGCAACGAGGAGACGCCGGGCCTGGTGCTCGCCGCAATGCTGGCGCGCGATGCCGCCAATGACGCGTTGGTGCTGCGGCCCGGCCTGTCGCTCGAAACCTTTCGCAGCCATCGCGGCAAGGGTTTTATGATCGGCACCAACGCGGTGCGCCGCGCGGCCTATCTGCGCCGGCTGTTTCCGGAAGCGACCGTGATCCACTACCGCGGCGCCGCCGACACGCGGATTGCAAAACTCGATCGCGGCGACAAGCAGCGGCTGCCCGGCGGCGGTGAGGTCGGACCTGCGGACGCGCTGGTGATGGCGCGCTCCGGTCTCGAGCGCATCGGCATGACCGCGCGCATCGTGCATGATTTCTCCGTCGACGAGATGCTGCCCGCCGTCGGCCAGGGTATCGTTGCGGTGGAATGCGTCGAGACCGATTGGGCGACGCGCGGCCGGCTTGCCGCGATCGACAATGCAGCAGCGCGGCTCAGCGCCGAGGCCGAGCGCGAGGTGCTGTGGGTGCTCAACGGCCACTGCAACTCGCCGATCGCCGGCCACGCGACGCGCGCCGGCAACGAGATCACGCTGCGCGCCTCGGTGCTGGATGAAGCCGGTGACCGCTTCATCGAGGTGACGCGGAAGGGCCCGGCGGATCGCCCGCGCGAGCTCGGCCGCGCGGTGGGCATGGAGCTGCTCGACAAGGGCGCGGCGGAGATCATCGCGCGGACGCGGCCGGAGGAGTAGGTCACTGTCGTCCCGGCGAAGGCCTATCCACGTCGTCCTGGCGAAAGCCAGGACCCATTACCACGAATGGTCGTTGTGGCGCGACGCTGGGGCCGCGATCTTTTCCAATAATTGGATTCGGTGGTTATGGGTCCCCTGGCTTTCGCCAGGACGACGGGGGAGAGTTACGCCCGCAATGGCCAGCTGCCGATGATGCGGAATCGCGCTGTGCTGCTATCCTGCTTGAACAGCGCAATCCGATCGATCGCAAGCCGGCCAATCCCCGTCTCGGCAAACCGCTCCCGCAACCACGTCACGATCGGGCTGCGGCGCTCGTCGTTCAGCCGCCCTGTCAGCGTCATGTGGAAGCGGAATTCTTCCATCACATACGGATAGCCCCAGCTGTCGAGATAGTCGCATTGTCGCGCCGAAAGTCTTGCGGGATTGCGGCGGGCGCGATCTTCCGGCGTCAGCGCAGCGCGGAAGGAATCGAAATCGCGCGTGCAGTCAGCGGCGAGTTGCTGCAGGTCGTCGGACGGTTTCGCCGGGATCACCGCGATGAAGCCGCTGATGGCGTCGACGACCGGATCGATGACGGGTATTCGCCGCGGGTGGCCGGCGAAGGATTCGCAGGTTGCAATCAACTCGGCTTCTGTCTTGCTATCAGCCAATGCCATCGGCGCCTTCAGCGTGGCATGAAAGCCGTATTTGCGGGGATCGGCGGTCACCGCGTGCCAGTCGGGCGTGACGCCGGCGGGGAAGGCAACATCGTCGCCTGACACCGCGTCGTAGCCGAGCATCGTCGAACCGAATCGGTGCAGCGCGCTGTCCGATGATGGCGCGTAGTAGATTGCGTAGCGTGGGTACCCTGCCATGGCGCCAGAATAGAAAAGTCTCAGGCCGCCGCAACCGTCTTGCGCGCGGGCGATGCCTGCACGAGACGCGTGGCGTCGGTGAGATGCACCAGCCGGCCCGCTGCGATCACGGCGACGATGCGCGGCCGCAGCGGCAGCTTGTCGTCGACGACCACGATGTCGGCGCGCTGGCCGCTCAAGAGCGTGCCGCGATCGGCGAGCCCGGCCGCCCGCGCCGGTGCGGACGAGATCAGGTCCCAGGCTTTTGCCAGCGGCAGCGTGCCGTCGGCATCGAGCCGGAACGCGGCGAGCAGTGGCGCCGGATAATAATAGTCGGAGGCCAGCACCGAGCAGAGACCCTTTCTGACCATGTCGGAGGCCTTGGTCCAGCCGGTGTGGCTGCCGCCGCGCACGACGTTGGGGGCGCCGAACACGATGAAGTCGCCGCCCGCGGCCGCCTCGCGCGCGGTCTCCTTGTTGACCGGGAATTCGGCGATGCCGACGCCCTGCGTCCGAAAAGACTTGCGCATCGCCGGGCTGTTGTCGTCATGCGACAGCATCCGCACACCGGCCTCGCGCGCAGCCGTCGCAAGGCGGGCGATCGACTCCGGCACGTCATGGGCGCGCGCGACCACGTGCTCGACCAGCCGGTCGAACGCATCGTCTGTCAGCCCGGTGCGCTCGACCATGCGGCTGCGCTTCTGCGGCTTTGCCAGATTGGCGACCGTGGAATCCATGTGGTCGTTGAAGGCGAACAGGTCGATGCGGCCTTCGGCGAGCCACTGGGTGATCTCGGCCTCGGCGTCGAGATTGTAGGTCTCGTGGCGCAGATGGAAGCGGGTGTCGGCGGCAAGCTGCGGCCGCATCGCCTCGATCGCGTCGAGCAGCGCACGGGCATTCTCGGCGCTGCGCAGGCCCGGCTCCCACGACCAGGTGGTGGCGTGGAACACGGTGGTGATGCCGTTGGCGATCGCCTGGCGGTCGCTGTCGACAAGCGCGACGTCGATCGGGAGGTCGACGCCGGGCCGCGGCATCATCTGCCGCTCGAAGGCATCGCCATGGATGTCGACAATGCCGGGCATCACGAGCAACCCCGTGGCGTCGATGTGCAGCGCGGCCCGCTCGTGATCGTCGCCGATGAGACCGATGTCGCGGCCGGCGGTGCGCAGCGAGGTCTCGACCAGCGCGCCGTCGATCAGCGCACGTCCGCCTTCAATGACGATCTCGGTCATAGCGCTGCACTCCGCTTGTTGCCGTGAGACGTGGCTGCGTCGCCCGCGGCTTCGTATTTGTCAAGGAAGTCCTCGACGGAAAGCCTCCGGAAGTCGGGCAAGGCACGGCGCAAGATTTCGTGATCCCAATCCCACCAGGCGAGGTTGGTGAGACGCGCGGCGATGTCTTCCGGAAAGCGCCGCTTGATCACCCGCGCCGGATTGCCGCCGACGATGGTGTAGGCCGGCACGTCCTTGGTCACGACGGCGCCGGCGGCGACCACCGCGCCGGTGCCGATATTGCGGCCGGGCAGGATGATCGCGCCATGGCCGATCCAGACGTCGTGGCCGATCTGCACATGATGCGCGCGCCGCCAGTCGAAGAAATCGGCGTCGTCAGGCTCGCCGTCGAAATAGGCACTGGCACGGTAGGTGAAATGCGCCTGCGTCGCGCGGTGCATCGGGTGATTGCCCGGATTGATCCGCGTCATCGCCGCGATCGAGCAGAACTTGCCGATCGTCGTATAGGTGATCTGGCTGTCGTTCACGACGTAGGAATAGTCGTCCATGCTGACTTCGAGCAGGATGGTTCGCGCGCCGACCTCGGTATAGGTGCCGAGCTTGCTCTCGCGCACGGAGGCGGTCGGGTCGATGGTCGGGACCACGCTGAGTTTCTTGCCGGCCATCTGTGCCTCCGGATGCGACTTTTGACGAAGTCGGCCCGTCATCAGGGCGATTGATGACAGCAGCATGACGATGCGATGACGGCCAACAGCGTGTGGATGATCGTCGCACCGCAGCGCATCCGTCACACAACTGTTAAGCATGGGGAATAGCGGTGACCCAACGTGGACGCCGTGGAGCATGGCATGCTGGTGGTGGAAGGTCTGACGTGCCGCTTCGGCACCAAAGCCGCAGTCGACAATGCGTCATTCTCCGTTGCGCCGGGCAGCTTCGTCGGCGTCATCGGCCGCTCCGGCGCCGGCAAGTCGACCCTGCTGCGGATGATCAACCGTCTCGCCGATCCGACCGACGGCCGCATCCTGTTCGAGGGCACCGACGTCACCGCGCTGCGCGGCAAGGAGCTTCGGCAGTGGCGGGCGCGCTCGGCGATGATCTTCCAGCAGTTCAATCTGGTCGGCCGGCTCGACGTGCTGACCAATGTGCTGATGGGCCGGCTCGCCAACATTCCCGCCTGGCGCTCGCTGGCGCAGATCTGGCCGGATGAGGACAAGGCGCTGGCGATGTCCGCGCTCGAGCAGTTCGACATCGCCCAGCTCGCGGCGCAGCGTGCCGACCAGCTCTCCGGCGGCCAGCAGCAGCGCGTCGCGATCGCGCGTGCGCTGGTGCAGGAGCCCGATGTGATCCTCGCCGACGAGCCGATCGCCTCGCTCGATCCGCGCAACACCAAGATCGTGATGGATGCGCTGCTGCGCATCAACAAGCATTTCGGCATCACCGTGCTCTGCAACCTGCATTCGCTGGATCTGGCGCGAACTTACTGCGACCGCCTGATCGGCATGGCGGCGGGCCGCGTGGTGTTCGACGGCGCGCCGGCTGCGTTGACGGACCACATCGCGCGCGAGCTTTACGATCTCGAGGCCAATGACGTCATCGGCGCGGCACCGTTGCCGGTGCCCGAGGCGGCATCCGTTCCCGCACTCGGCACGGCCGCGGCGGCGTAGGTCACGCGTATTTCCGACAGGGGCGGCCGGGCGTGTTCGACCGGCCACAAAGGCGTACTCACAGAGAGGGCTAATCATGATCACTCGTCGCATCATCCTGGCCGGCGCTGCTGCGCTGGCATTCACCGGCTCCGCTGCAGCGGAAGACTGGAAGGCAAAATATCCGGAGCTCACTTTCGCTGTCGTGCCGGCCGAGAACGCTTCCGGCGTCACCGAGCGCTGGGCGCCCTTCATCAGCTATCTGTCCAAGGAACTCGGCGTGAAGGTCACGCTGCGGATCGCCAATGACTACGCCGCCGTGATTGAAGGCCAGCGTGCCGGCAACATCCAGATCGCGAGCTACGGCTCGGCCTCGTTCGCCCGCGCCCGCCTGACCGGCGTGAAGACCGACGCCTTCGCCAACGACATCAACGCCGACGGCTCGACCGGCTACTACTCGGTGTTCTTCGTCAAGGCCAACAGCCCGGCCAAGAGCATCGACGATCTGAAGGGCAAGAATCTCGGCCTGGTCGATCCGAACTCGACCTCCGGCAACAACGTGCCGCGCTTCGAGCTCGACAAGATCGGCATTCCCGATGCCGACGCCTATTTCGGCAAGGTCGTGTTCACCGGCAGCCACGAGAACGCCATGCTGGCGCTGGCGCAGGGCACCGTCGACGTCGCCGCCAACCAGTGGACCAACGACGACGATTCCACGCTGGCGCAGATGCTGACCAAGGGCATGCTGAAGAATGCCGATGGCTCGGCGATGAAGAAGGACGACTTCCGGATCATCCACAAGTCGGCGCCGATCATCAACGGCCCCTACGCCTATAACTCGGAGCTGCCCGAGGACCTGAAGGCCGCGATCGCAAAGGCCTTCTTTGACGCACCGGCCAAGGACAAGGTCGCATTCGAGCGTCTCTCGGACGGGCAGAAGAAGGGCTTCAATTCGGCCACCACCAAGGATTGGGATGGCACTATCGCGCTGATCAAGTTCGTCGACAATCTGCGCAAGAAGAAAGCGAGCTGATCGCACGACGGAAGTCCATTGGGCCGGGTTGATCACCCGGCCCTTTTGTCGTCCAGGCTTCAACGCGACAGGCTCTGATCGATGGCATCAGGCGTATCCATTCTTCCCGCGCCACAGCTGGCGGTGCTGAACGAGGCCTACCGCAAGGCGGTTGCGCGCAAGCGGCTGAAGGTGACGATCGCCGCCGCTGTGTTCTGCGCGGCGCTCCTGATCGCAGTGTTCGGCGCCGAGGTGAATCTGCGCACGCTGTTCACCTATTTCGGCAACTTCGTCAGCTATTTCGACCGCATCCTCACCCTCGACAGCGGCGCGCGGGTCTGGACCGATCCGCTCGAATGGTTTTGGGGCTGGAAGAAATGGCTCCGGATGCTCGGCGAGACGCTCCTGATCAGCTATGTCGGCACGCTGGCGGGCGCGACCGCGGCGTTTGCGCTGAATTTCTTTGCCGCGCAGAACACCTCGCCCGGGCCGTTTCTGTGCTTTGCGATCCGCCGCCTGCTCGAATTCGCCCGCACTGTGCCCGGCATCGTCTTCGCCCTGATCTTCGTCATCGCTTTCGGTCTTGGCCCGATGGCCGGTGTGCTGGCGATCGCGATCCACACCGCCGGCGCGCTCGGCAAACTGTTCGCCGAGATCGTCGAGAATGCCGACATGAAGCCGGTCGAGGGCATCCGCTCCACCGGCGCGAGCTGGCTGTCCTGCATGCGGTTTGCGATCCTGCCGCAGGTCTCGGCGGGCTACATCAGCTACGCGCTGCTGCGCTTCGAGATCAACGTCCGCGAGGCCTCGGTGATGGGCTTTGTGGGCGCCGGCGGCATCGGGCAGGAGCTCGTGGTCGCGATCCGCAAGTTCTACTACTCCGATGTCAGCGCGATCCTGGTGACGATCATCATCACCGTCTTCATCATCGACATCACCACCGGCTGGCTGCGCGGCCGCTTGTTCGGCAAGGAGGCGCGCGGATGAGCCAGATGACGCGACCGGACACATCGGAACTCCGCGAAAAATACCCCGATCTGTTCGACCGGCCCGCCGCGGCGCGGCTGGCAACGCCGGTGATGATCTTGGCTGCCTTGGCGATCTTCGTGTTCGGCCTGGTCGATCTCGACTTCTCGCCGGGCAAGCTCATTTCGGGCATCAGCCAGCTCGGCTGGATCACCATGATGATGATCCCGCCCGATCTCGGCGCCTCACTGCCGCTTTACCTGAAGGCGCTCGGCGAGACCTTGTCGATCGCGCTGCTCGGCACCACGCTCGCCGCGATCCTGGCGCTGCCGGTCAGCCTGCTGGCGGCGCGCAACATCATCCCGACCAATCTCATCCGCTTCCCGATCCGCCGCTTCCTGGATTCGATCCGCGGCGTCGATGTGCTGATCTGGGCACTGGTCTGGATCAACGTCGTCGGCCTCGGCCCGTTCGCCGGCGTGCTCGCGATCATGGTGTCGGATTTCGGCGCGTTCGGAAAGCTGTTCTCGGAAGCGATCGAGGCCGCCGACAGGAAGCAGGTCGAAGGCATCCGCGCTTCCGGCGGCAGCGCCCTGCATGAGATTCGGTTCGGCCTGATGCCGCAGGTGCTGCCGGTCATCGCCGGCCAGGTGCTCTATTTCATCGAATCGAACACGCGCTCGGCCAGCATCATCGGCATCGTCGGCGCCGGCGGCATCGGCCTGCAACTGGCGGAGCAGATCCGCGTGCTGGAATGGCAGAAGGTGTCCTTCCTGGTGCTGATGATCCTGGTCGCGGTCGCCGCGATCGATTTCATCTCGACCAAGCTGCGCTTTGCGATCATCGGGAAGCGAGCGGTGGCGTAGTTCGTTTTCGAGCCGCTTGCTCCGAATCCCTTCTCCCCTTGTGGGAGAAGGTGGCGCGCAGCGCCGGATGAGGGGTATGTATCTGCGAACTCAGAAGCTGATGTGTTCGCGGAGACATACCCCTCACCCGGATCGCATCTGGCGATGCGATCCGACCTCTCCCACAAGGGGAGAGGTGCACCGTCAGCGTGGCGACATGTTCAGCTGTTCTCCACCAGGAACTCCACCCGCTCCGCCGCAAACCGCGAGCGCTTCGTCACCAGCGGCCTGTCCGCCGGATCAACGTCCGTCGAATCCACCACCAGCACCGGCCGCCCCAGCGCGAGATCGAGCCGCGCGGCGTCGGTGGCGTCCGCAATCGCCGCGGTGATCCGCGTGGAGGAACGCCGGAAATCCCCGACGCCGTAATGTGCCAGCATCTTGGTCATCGAGCGGACATTCGCAAACACGCGACCCGCATTGGGAAAGCGCTCGGCTGACAACCACGTCGTCGACACGCAGATCGGCGTGCGGTCGGCGAGCCGCACCGATTCGATCCGGATCAGCGGCGCGCCGGTTTTCAGTCCCAGCTCGCGCGCGATCTCGCGGGTCGCCACGTCATCGGAGGCATCGATCAGCTGGCCGCGCGGCTCGTGGCCGCCGGCGCCGACGATCTCGGAAAAGCGCGTGCGCGAGCGCAAGGGATAGGCGAGGCGTTGCGCCTCGACATAGGTGCCGCTGCCGCGCTCGGCCCGCACCAGCCCGCGTTCTGCGAGCGCTGCCAGCGCCCGCCGCACGGTGTGGCGATTGACGCGGTAGGTGTCGGCGATCTCCATCTCGCCCGGCAGCTTCTCGCCCGCGGCAAAACGGCCGTCGGCGATGCCGCGCTCGATGCCGTCGGCGACCTGGCGCCACAAGGCGACGCCGGAACTTTTCTGCATGCTCATCATGCGGTGATACCAGAAATCATCCCGATGTCACGAAACAGTCATGGCATTCCCCTATCAAGTTGTCTATTATCATAGACAACTTGAACCAGGCAAGGTTGCCCATGAGTTCCACGGTGCGAGACAGCAAGCAGGCGCAGCGCAAGGCGGCGATGACGGTGCTGGCGCATTCCGACGCCGCCGATATCGGCCGCCGTCTGGAAGCGATCGCGGTTCCCGCGCATGAAAACCTGCGGCAGCCCGAAAACGGCCTCGTGATGGTGCGCGGCCGGATCGGCGGCGACGGTGCGCCGTTCAATCTGGGCGAGGCCACGGTGTCGCGCGCGGCGGTGCGGTTGGCGAGCGGCGAGGTCGGCTTCGGCTACACGCTCGGCCGCGATGCCGGGAAGGCGCAGCTGATTGCGCTGTGCGACGCGCTGGTGCAGTCGGCGGATTTTTCCGCCGAGGTGGAGGCGAAGGTGATCGCGCCGCTGCGCGCGGACCTGATCGCCGAACGCAATCGCAGGGCCGCGGAGACTGCGGCGACGCGGGTCGATTTCTACACCATGGTGCGCGGTGAGGGGTGATGCGATGACGACGG
Source organism: Bradyrhizobium jicamae (assembly GCF_018130695.1). Taxonomy (GTDB): domain Bacteria; phylum Pseudomonadota; class Alphaproteobacteria; order Rhizobiales; family Xanthobacteraceae; genus Bradyrhizobium; species Bradyrhizobium jicamae_B. The sequence continues at coordinate 286,361 of NZ_JAFCJX010000002.1, forward strand.
TTGCCGAACTGCCCGCAGGATTTGCCGACAAGGTGCTGTCGGCGCAATCGACCTTCCGTTCGGTCATGGACGCGCTGGCGCGCCCTGGCAGCGTGCAGCTCATCACCGCGAAGGTCGGGACACCTGCCGGCATGATGCGCGGGGCGGCTGCGATCGCGCTGACGCTGTTCGATCACGACACGCCGATCTGGCTCGACGGCGCGATGTCGGCCACCTCTGATGTCGCCAAATGGCTCAAATTCCACACCAGCGCGCCGGTCGTTGCAGATTCCTCGATTGCGCATTTCGCGCTGATCGGCGATGCGCAGAATCTCCCGCCGTTCGACCACTTCGCGTTCGGCAGCAATGAATACCCGGATCGGTCGACGACGCTGATCCTGCAGGTCGACAGCCTGACCCAGGGGCCGGCATTCGAGCTGAAGGGCCCCGGCATCGACGGGTCAGCATTATTGCAGGCCATGATTCAGCCGCGCGACTTGTTCGAGCGGCTGGCGGTTAATAGAACCCTGTTCCCGCGCGGCATCGATGTCGTGCTGGTTCATGGCGACCAGATCGTTGCAATCCCCCGCACTACGCGGCTTGTCGCAAGCGGAGCGTAAGAGATGTATGTAGCCGTCAAGGGAGGCGAACGCGCCATCGAGAACGCCCACCGCCTGCTCGCGCATGAGCGGCGCGGCGACCGCGATGTGGCCGACATTTCGCTGGCGCAGATCGCCGAGCAGCTCTCGCTCGGCGTTGACCGCGTCATGACCGAGGGTTCGCTCTATGACCGCGAGCTTGCGGCGCTCGCGATCAAGCAGGCGCGCGGCGATTTGATCGAGGCGATCTTCCTGGTCCGCGCCTTCCGCGCCACCTTGCCGCGCTTCGGTGCGACCGAGCCGGTCAATACCGGCGAGATGCAGATCCGACGCCGCATCTCCTCGACCTTCAAGGACATTCCGGGCGGGCAAATTCTGGGCCCGACCTTCGACTACACCCACCGCCTGCTCGACCCGCAACTCGCCGACGGCTTTGTGCCGGAGCAGCCGGCAATGTCGGAGGCGCCACAAGCCGCGACGCCGCGCGTCACCGATATCCTCGGCCGCGACGGGCTGATCGAGCCGTCGCCGCCAGCCGATAGCGACGCGCCGGTCGGCGACCTCACGCGTGAACCCCTGAGCTTTCCGGCGGATCGCGATCTGCGGCTGCAGAATCTCGCCCGCGCCGACGAAGGCTTCCTGCTCGCGCTCGGCTATTCCTCGCAGCGCGGCTATGGCCGCAACCATCCTTTCGCTGGCGAAATCCGCTTCGGCGAGGTCGAGGTCGAATTCTTTGCCGAGGATGTCGGCTTTGCCGTGCCGCTCGGTTCGATCGAACTGACCGAGTGCCAGATGGTCAACCAGTTCAAGGGCTCGGCGACGGAAGCGCCGTGCTTCACCCGCGGCTATGGCCTCGCTTTCGGGCAGAGCGAGCGCAAGACTATGTCGATGGCGCTGGTCGACCGCACGCTGCGCGCACGCGAACTCGGCGAAGAGGTCAAGTCGCCGGCGCAGGACGAGGAATTCGTGATGTCGCATTCCGACAATGTGCAGGCGACCGGCTTCGTCGAGCATCTCAAGCTGCCGCACTATGTCGACTTCCAGTCCGAGCTCGGCCTGCTGCGCAAGCTGCGTCAGGAATTTTCCGATGCCAATGCGGCGCCGGAGATGCAGGAGGCCGCGGAATGAACGCGCCGACGTACAATTTCGCCTATCTCGACGAACAAACAAAACGGATGATCCGCCGCGCGATCCTGAAGGCGATCGCGATTCCCGGCTATCAGGTGCCGTTCGCCAGCCGCGAGATGCCGATGCCCTATGGCTGGGGCACCGGTGGCGTGCAGGTGACGGCCGCGATCCTCGGTCCCGACGACGTGCTGAAGGTGATCGACCAGGGCTCCGACGACACGACGAACGCGATCTCGATCCGAAAGTTCTTCGAAAAGACCGCTGATGTCGCCACCACGACCGCGACGCCGGACGCGACCGTGATCCAGACCCGCCACCGCATTCCCGAGGCGCCGCTGCATGCGGGGCAGGTGCTGGTCTATCAGGTGCCGATCCCGGAACCGCTGCGCTTCCTCGAGCCGCGCGAGACCGAGACGCGGCGCATGCACGCGCTCGCCGAATATGGCCTGATGCATGTCAAGCTCTATGAGGACATCGCACGCTTCGGCCACATCGCGACCTCCTACGCCTATCCGGTGAAGGTGAACGCGCGCTACGTAATGGACCCGTCGCCGACGCCGAAGTTCGACAACCCGAAGATGGACGATTGCCCGGCGCTGCAGCTGTTCGGCGCCGGCCGCGAAAAGCGGATCTATGCGATCCCGCCGCACACCAATGTGGTGTCGCTCGATTTTGAGGATCATCCGTTCAGCCGCTATCGGTTTGACGCGCCTTGCGCGCTGTGCGGCGCCGACGATTCCTACCTCGACGAGATCGTGACCGACGACAAGGGCGCGCGGATGTTCGTCTGCTCCGACACAGATTACTGCGAGGGTCGCCAGGCTGCCGGCCATCACGGCACCGAGAGCGGGGCGCCGCACAAGGAGAAGGCGCATGTCTGAGCTCACGAGCGCCCTCGACAACGACCAGCCGCTGCTGGTCGCTGACAGCCTGTCGAAGAATTACGGCCGGCTCTCCGCCTGCCGCGATGTCTCGTTCGCGCTCTATCCCGGCGAGGTGCTGGCTGTTGTCGGCGAATCCGGCTCGGGCAAGTCGACGCTGCTGCAGCTGCTGTCGGCGCAACTGGAGCCGAGCGCAGGCCGGGTGTCTTACCGGATGCGCGACGGCGTGCTGCGCGATCTCGCTTCGCTCGGTGAAGCCGAGCGGCGCTTTTTGTTTCGCACCGATTGGGGTTTTGTGCACCAGGATCCCGCGCAGGGCCTGCGCATGGCGGTCTCGGCCGGCGCCAATGTCGGCGAGCGGCTGATGGCGGTTGGATGGAATCACTATGGCCGGATCCGCGATACCGCGTCGAACTGGCTCGAGCGCGTCGAGATCGATGTCGGCCGCATCGACGATGCCCCGAAGACCTATTCGGGCGGCATGCGGCAGCGGCTGCAAATCGCACGCAATCTCGTCACCGAGCCGCGGCTGGTGTTCATGGATGAGCCAACCGGCGGCCTCGATGTCTCCGTGCAGGCGCGGCTGCTCGATCTGATGCGCTCTCTCGTCAGCGAGCTGGGGCTCGCCGCCATCGTCGTCACCCATGATCTCGCCGTCGCACGCCTGCTGTCGCATCGCGTGATGGTGATGAAGGGCGGTTCGGTGATCGAGACTGGCCTGACCGATCAGGTGCTCGATGATCCCCGCGAGCCCTATACGCAACTGCTGGTTTCCTCGATCCTGCCGCCATGAGCCGACCAATGACTGCGATGATCGATATCTCGAACGCCGAAAAGACCTTCACCATGCATCTGCAGGGCGGTGTCGAACTGCCCGTGGTGCGCGGCGTCTCCTTTCAGGTCGAGCCCGGCGAATGCGTGGTGCTGTCGGGGCCGTCGGGCGCCGGCAAATCCTCGATCCTGAAGATGATCTTCGGCAACTACCGTTGCGACGGCGGCCGGATCGGCATCCGCCACCAGGGCCAGGTGGTCGATCTCGCCACTGCCGAGCCGCGGCAGGTGCTGAGCATCCGCCGCGCCACCATCGGCTATGTCAGCCAGTTCCTGCGCGCGGTGCCGCGCGTGCCAACTATCGACGTCGTGGCCGAGCCGCTGATCGCTACCGGCATGGCGCGCGAGGAGGCCCGCGCGCGCGCCGGCCAGCTGCTGCGTCGGCTCAATATTCCGCAGCGGCTCTGGCAACTGCCGCCCTCGACCTTCTCCGGCGGCGAGCAGCAGCGCGTAAACATCGCGCATGGCTTCATCTCCGATCTGCCGATCCTGCTGCTGGACGAGCCGACCGCCTCGCTCGATGCCGCCAACCGCGCCGTGGTGGTCGAGCTGGTGGCCGAAAAAAAGAAGGCCGGCGTCGCGATGGTCGCGATTGTCCATGACGACGAAATCCGCCATCTGATCGCCGACCGTATCGTCGACGTCACCGCGTTTGCTGCCGCTGCCTGAAGGACCGACTGAAATGACTGCCAAGCAAGACACCATCATCGGCAATGCCCGGATCGTGCTGGCCGACCGCGTGATCGAGCACGGTTGGGTGGCGATCGCAGATGGCAAGGTCGCCGAATTCGGCGAGGGCAAAGCGCCGGGTGCTGCCGAGGACGCCGGCGGCGATCTGATCATGCCGGGCCTGATCGAGCTGCACACCGATCACCTCGAAGCGCATTACGTGCCGCGGCCAAAGGTGTTCTGGGATCCGGTCGCGGCCGTGATCTCCTATGACGGCCAACTCGCGACCTCGGGCATCACCACGGTGTTCGATTCGCTCCGGGTCTGGCGCGAGGACGGCGCCGAGGAGGTCGACGGTCGCGCCGGCGTGCTCGCCAAGGCGATCTCGGTGGCGCGTGACGAGAATCTGCTGCGCGCCGATCACTTCCTGCATCTGCGCTGCGAGGTGCCGATGCCGAGCGTGGTGGAGGAGGCCAGGGAGCTGATCGACCGGCCCGACGTGCGGCTGATGTCGCTGATGGACCACACGCCGGGCCAGCGCCAGTTCCGCGACGAGGTCAAGCTGCGCGACTATTATCGCGGCAAGGGCGGCGGCATGACCGATGCCGAGCTCGACGTGCTGTTCGCGCGCCGCTTCGACTACCAGCAGAAATACGCCGCCACCAACATCCGCGAGATCGTCGCCCTTGCGCAGGCCTACAACATCCCGCTGGCAAGCCACGACGACACCACGGAAGAGAACGTGACCGATGCCATCAAGGACAAGGTTGCGGTCGCCGAATTCCCGACCACGATGGAGGCGGCGCGCGGCCTGCACGCGGCCGGCATCGATATCCTGATGGGCGCGCCGAACGTTGTGCGCGGCGGCTCGCATTCCGGCAACATCGCCGCCGTCGATCTGGCACATGAGGGGCTGCTCGACATCCTGTCGTCGGACTACATCCCGTCAAGCCTGTTGATGGCGGCGCTGCAGTTGCCAAAGCTCGTGCCGGCGATCGATCTCGCCTCCGCCGTGCGCACGGTGACCAAGACGCCGGCCGAGGCCACCGGGCTCGATGATCGCGGCGAGATCGCGGTCGGCCGGCGCGCCGATCTGATCCGCGTGCATGTCGCGCGCGATCTGCCCGTGGTGCGCAGCGTGTGGCGCGAGGGAGGGCGGGTCGCATGAGCGAAGCCCCCGTCATCACCGAACAACGGGTTGGTGCAATCGGCCCGGGCCGCTTGATCCTGGTCGTCGGCCCGAGCGGCGCGGGCAAGGATACGCTGTTGGGACTGGCGAAAGCCGCCTGTGCGGATGACGGCAACGTCGTGTTTGCGCGCCGTCTGATCACCCGCGAATCCTCGGCCTCCGAGGACAATGAGGAGGTCAGCGCGGAAGCGTTCCAGCGCGGCATCGCCGATGGCGACTACGCGATGCATTGGGAAGCCCACGGCCATCGCTACGCGCTGTCGCGGGCGATCGACGATGACATTCGCGCCGGCCGCACCGTGATCGCCAATGTCTCGCGCACCGTGATCGCCGCGACACGTCGCAGCTACGCCAACGTCGTGGTGGTCTCGATTACCGCGCCGCCGGACGTGCTCGCGGCCCGACTGGCGATGCGGGCGCGGGTGAGCGACGGCGGCATCGCACAACGGCTGGCGCGCACAGTCGATGAGTCGACGGCGACGCCGGATTTCACCATCGTCAATTCCGGTGTTGCCGATTACCACGCGCGGCAGCTGGTGCGGATCATCAAGGGCGAACGCTGGGACTGCTGAAAATGAAGAGGAACGCATGTCGGTGATTGAAACGATCGAGCAACTGGAGGCGATCTACGGTACGACGGGCGAAGCCTCGACGGTGAAGGTCGCCGACCGCGTCACGTCCTCCTATCGCGTGCTAATCGAAAAATCGCCGTTCGCGGCGCTGGCCACCTGCGGGCCCGAAGGGCTCGATTGCTCGCCACGCGGCGATCTGCCCGGTTTCGTGCGGATCCACGACGACAAGACGCTGATGATGCCCGATCGCCGCGGCAACAACCGCTGCGATTCACTGCGCAACATCGTGCGCGATCCGCGCGTCGCGCTGATGTTCCTGATCCCCGGTTCCGGCACCACGCTGCGCATCAACGGCCGCGCGCACGTCTCCGCCGATGCCGAGCTGTGCGCCTCGTTCAAGATGGAGGGAAAGGCGCCGCGCACCGTCATCGTGATTGATGTTGAGGAGATCTACTTCCAGTGCGCGCGAGCGATCGTGCGCTCCGACCTCTGGAATCCCGACAAGCGGATCGATCCCAAGACGTTGCCGACGCCCGGCCAGATCCTGGCCGAGATGAGCGACGACACGGTCGGCGGCGAAAAATACGACCGGGAATGGCCGGCGCGTGCGGCCGCCACGATGTGGTGAGACCGCACGAGATCAGGCCGCGAGATCCTGCAGCAGCTTCTCCGAGCCGCGCACCAGCATCTTGCGGCCGGCAGGCGTGAGCGCCAGGGAATCGCCGCGCGGAGCGACCAGGCCGAGCGTGATCAGGCTTTCGACCGCAAAGCGGCGCATGCGCGACGGGTTTGCCTCAGGCGCGCGCAGCGCCTTCAGCGCCTCCCACTGATCGGGCCGGAGTTCGAGTTCGATGTCGTTGTTCATCGCGGTGCCTGCACTTCCAAACTTGATGGCGTGCCTGATACCGAGCGCAGATGAAAATCGTGCGACCACAACGCGTCCGGATTTCGATTTATGTGGACGCGGCGTCACATCATCGTGTCATTGGAATATCTCAACTTTTTCGAATCATGCGACGCGTTGCCGCGCTTTTCTGCACGATGCGCGCCACAAGCGTTAACCGCGCCGCACGCTCGATCCGCCGTCGACCGGCAGCGTGACGCCGGTGATGAAGTCGGCTTCGTCGGACGCGAGGAACAGCGCGGCGTTGGCGACGTCCCAGCCGGTGCCCATCTTCTTGCGCAGCGGCACCTTGCTGTCGCGCTCGGCCTCGACCTCGGCGCGGCTTTTCTTGAACTCGCGCGCACGGGTGTCGACCGCCATCGGCGTATTCATCAACCCGGGCAGGATCACATTGGCGCGAATGCCATATTGCGCGTTCTGGTAGGCGAGTTGCTCCGTGAAGGCGATCATCGCCGATTTCGTCGCCTTGTAGGCGACGTAGGGATAGGTCGTGATTGCCGCCATCGACGAGATGTTGATGATGGAACCGCGCTGCTGCCGCCGCATGATCGGGATCACATGTTTTGCCGCAAGGATGCAGCTCTTCAGGTTGATCGCGACGCAGCGGTCGAACGCTTCCTCGGATATCTCCAGCAGCTCGGCATCGCCGCCGGACAGGCTGACGCCGACATTGTTGTGCAGGATGTCGACGCTGCCCCAGCGGGTATGCGCGTCCGCCACCATCGCCTTGATCTCGGCGTTCTTCGTGACGTCGGCCCTGAACGCAACCGCAGTGCCGCCCTTGGCCGCGATCAGGTCGACGGTTTCCTGTGCCGAATCGAGGTGATGATCGACGCACAGCACTTTCGCGCCTTCGCGCGCGAAGGTCAGCGCGGTGGCGCGGCCGTTGCCGATGCCCTCGCCGGGGCTCTGGCCGGCGCCGACGACGATGGCGACGCGATCTTTCAGCCTCATGTCAGGTCACTCCCGGGATCGGGTACTGCTGCAGTACCTCTTTGTAGGTGGGATCATTGTCGATCTTCATGGTCGCGAGCACGCGGACCACGGCGCAGTAAAACGCGATGGTCAGCACCAGATCCGTCATGTGCTCGTCGGAGAGATGCGTCTTGATCTCGGCGAAGGTTGCATCCGACATCGCGAGCTCCCGCACCATCTCGCGGGCGCCTTTCAGAATCGCCTTCGCCAGCGGCTCCAGCTTCGACGGTTTGCCCTCGGTCTCCGCAAACAAGCCCTGGATGTCCTCGTCGGTGACGCCGAATTCCTTGCCGATCTTCACATGGTGGGTGAATTCGTATTCCGATTTCTCCAGCCAGCCGACCTGCAAGATCGCGAGTTCGCGTAAGCGCGGATCGAGCTTGCTCTTGAAACGGATGAAATTGCCGACGCCGTTGAAGGCACGCGCCATGTCCGGCGAGTTGACCAGCAGCTTGTGCAGATTGGTGTTGCGCTTGAGCATGTCGCGATACTCGGGCGCGACCTCTTCGGCTTCGAGATAGGGCAGGCGGGCCATTGTTGGGTCCTTCTGTCTGCTTATGTGGGGAGACGGATCAGCCGTAGAGCGCTTTGTGCTCGCTTTGGTAGTTGGCGTAGGAATCCTTCATGCTGGCGCCGTTGAGCAGCATCGTCGCAATCACCTGGCCCTCGGCGTCGAACACTGACGTGCGCACCCACATGCTCTCGGTGCGCTTGCTGCCGGAGAGCGCGACGACCTCGCGCTCGGCGTAATAGGTTTCGCCCGGGAACAGCGGCCCGCGCAGCAGACGGATCTCCTGATCGGCGAACAGCCCGATGGCGGGGCCGCGGACCGGCAGGCGATCTTCGCGCGCGCGGTACTGGAACAGCACGCTCAGCATCTCCATCGGAATGACGGCGCGGCCCCAGGGATTGTGCTCCTGCGCATAATAGGCGTCCGAAGGCTCGGTGATCACCCTCAGCTTCTCGGCCAGCGAGAACGGATAGAGGTCACCCATGTGCTGGTCGAAATCCATCTTGATGGCCTGGCGTGGTGTCTTCATGCCGACCTTGATGTCGGCGAGGATCACGGGATCAGCCAGCGGCTTCAACTCGCCGAGCCGATGGGCGAGCGCCGTCTCGCGGCCTTCGCCGCCGACCGAGGCTGTGCCGCGCAACACCTCGGTGCCGTCGCGCTTGATCATGCCAATGGCGCACACGGTCTGGCCCGGCTTCGGTGCCTCGATCTGGGCCTGCACCTCTTCGCCTTCGTAAGCCACGTTGCGGTAGTGCGCGGAGATGCAGCCGGTCTCGAACCACGCGCGGCCCCAGATCCGCTCGCAGAGCGGTGCGAACTGGCTGAAATGGGTCGGACCCTCGATCGTGCCGCCGCGGAAGCCGAGTTTTTGCGCGGTTGCGTCATCGTGGATGGAGGCGTGGGAATCGTAGGTCTGCGCCTGCAGCATCTGCTTCGGGCTGCGCCATGGACCGACCAGCAGATCGCCATCAGGCACGATTTCGGTCGTGAATGCGGTTTCAACTTTCAGCATCCTTGGTCTCCCTTTACCGGCACCGTTTCAAAGATGGCAGGCTCGCGCAAGACCTCGCGGAGGCAGGATGCAGATATGTCCTGCGGCCATGGAACGGGGCTGTTCATGCATAACAAAATCAGTGCATGCTGATGCATGATCTTGCGCGGATAAGACCGGTTCGCAACCGGCGCGACACTCCGGGACGGGGAGCCCCAAAGCATGGCGTTGATGGAAGTCGGGCTGGACGACAAGTACCGGTTGGACGCAAAGCGAATCTTTCTGTCCGGGACCCAGGCGCTGGTCCGCTTGCCCATGTTGCAGCGCGAACGCGATCGCGCCCAGGGGCTCAAGACTGCAGGCTTCATCTCCGGCTATCGCGGCTCGCCGCTCGGTATGTACGACCACGCGCTGTGGCGCGCGAAATCCTTCCTGAAAGAACATGACATCGCCTTCGTGCCCGGCCTTAACGAGGATCTCGCTGCGACCGCGGTGTGGGGCAGCCAGCAGGTCGGTATGTTCCCGGGTGCCAAGGTCGATGGCGTGTTCGGCATCTGGTACGGCAAGGGCCCCGGCGTCGACCGTTCGCTGGATGCGCTCAAGCACGCCAACTCGGCCGGCACTTCGGCCAACGGCGGCGTCATCGCGCTCGCCGGCGACGATCATGGCTGCCAGTCCTCAACATTGGCGCACCAGAGCGAGCAGGTGTTTGCTTCCGCGCTGATGCCGGTGGTCAATCCGGCGACGCTGCAGGATTATCTCGATCTCGGCATTCTCGGTTTCGCGCTGTCGCGCTATTCCGGCTGCTGGGTCGGCTTCAAGGCGATCTCGGAGACGGTGGAAAGCTCGGCGTCGATCGTCAGCGACCCCGATAGAATCAGGATCATCACGCCCGATGATTTCGAAATGCCGCCGGGCGGATTATCGATCCGCTGGCCCGATCCGCCGCTGGAGGCGGAGCGGCGGCTGCATGGCGCGAAGATGGACGCGGTTGCGGCTTTCACCCGCGCCAACCGGTTTGACCGCATCGTGCTGGATTCGAAACCTGCGCGGCTCGGCATCATCGCGACCGGCAAGGCCTATCTCGATCTGCGCCAGGCGCTGGCCGATCTCGGCATCAGCGACGGCGACGCGCAGGAGCTCGGCCTGCGCATCTACAAGGTGGCGCTGACCTGGCCGCTGGAAGAACGCGGCGCACGCGCCTTCGCCGAAGGCCTGCAGGACGTGCTCGTCGTCGAGGAGAAGCGTGGCTTCATGGAGGACCAACTGGTCCGCATCCTTTACAATGTCGACGCCTCGCGGCGTCCTTCCGTGGTCGGCAAGCGCGACGAGAGTGGCGCGCCGCTGCTGCCGAGCGAAGGCGAACTGACGCCGACCATGGTCGCCGCTGCCGTCGTGGCGCGCTTGCGCAAACTCGGCCATCGCAGCCCGCTGCTGGAGCAGCGGCTTGCAAAACTCGAGGCGTTCGATCGCCCCGTGGAGGGCGTCGGTGCCGCAAAGCTGCAGCGCACGCCGTATTTCTGCTCGGGCTGCCCGCACAACACCTCGACGAAGATTCCGGAAGGCAGCCGCGCCATGGCCGGCATCGGCTGTCACGGCATGGCGCTGTCGATTCCCGCGCGGCGCACCCAGACCATCTCGCATATGGGCGCGGAGGGCGTGGCCTGGATCGGGCAGGCGCCGTTCACCGACGAGCAGCACGTCTTCCAGAACCTCGGCGACGGCACCTACACCCATTCCGGCCTGCTGGCGCTGCGCGCGGCGGCCGCGGCCGGCGTCAACATCACCTACAAGATCCTCTACAACGACGCGGTGGCGATGACCGGCGGCCAGCCCGCCGAAGGCGCCTTCAACGTCTCGCAGATCGCGCATCAGGTCGCGGCCGAAGGTACAAAACGTCTTGCGATCGTCTCCGACGATCCCGACAAATATCCCGCCAATTATTTCCCGGCAGGCGCCACCATACATCATCGTCGCGAGCTCGATGCCGTGCAGCGCGACTTGCGCGACATCCCGGGCCTCACGGTCCTGATCTACGACCAGACCTGTGCTGCCGAAAAGCGCCGCCGCCGCAAGCGCGGGCTCTATCCCGATCCGCCGAAGCGCGTCTTCATCAATGAGCGCGTCTGCGAAGGCTGCGGCGACTGCTCGCAGGTCTCGAACTGCGTCTCGGTGCAGCCGCTGGAAACCGAGCTCGGCCGCAAGCGCCGCATCGACCAGTCGAACTGCAACAAGGATTTCTCCTGCATCGAGGGCTTCTGCCCGAGTTTTGTCACCGTGCTCGATCCCAAGCTGCGCAAGGCGGACCGCACTGCGGCCGATCCCAAGGCGCTGTTCGCGGATCTGCCGACGCCGCCGACACCGACGCTCTCCGGTCCCTACAACATCCTGGTCACCGGCATCGGCGGCACGGGTGTGATCACCATCGGCGCGCTGCTCGGCATGGCCGCGCATGTCCAGGGACTGGCCTGCTCGACGCTCGACTTCACCGGCCTGTCGCAGAAGAACGGCGCCGTCATGAGCCATGTGCGGCTGGCACCCGTTGCGGATGATCTCGCCAGCGTCCGCATCGCGCCCGGCGGCGCCAACCTCATTCTCGGCTGCGACATCGTGGTGGCGACCAGCATCCCGGCGCTGACCCGCGCCGAGCGCGGCGTCACCCGCGCCGTGGTCAATGCCGATCTGCTGCCGACCGCGAGCTTCGTGATCGATCCCGACATCGATTTCGAGGCCAGTTCAATGCGCGATGCGCTGAACGAGGCGGTGACGCCTGGCGACCTCGACATCCTCGATGCCACCGGCCTCGCCACCGCGCTGATGGGCGACAGCATCGCGACAAACGCTTTCATGCTCGGCTTCGCCTTCCAGCGTGGCGCGATCCCGCTGTCGCTCGAAGCGATCATGAAGGCGATCGAGCTCAATGGAGCCGCGATCGAGATGAACAGGCTGGCGTTCTCCTGGGGCCGGCTCGCCGCGCACGATCTGCCGCGCGTGGTCAGCGCCGCGCGCTTCAAGAGTGCGGGACAGGCGCCGGCGAAGCGCTCGCTGGATGAGACCATCGCGTTCCGCACCAAATTCCTGACCGACTATCAGGACGAGGCCTACGCAAAACGCTATCTCGCCGATGTCGAACGCGTCCGTGCCGCCGAGACCGCATCCGCGCCCGGTTCGCAGGAACTGACGGAGGCCTTCGCAAAGGGTTTGTTCAAGCTGATGGCCTACAAGGACGAATACGAGGTCGCGCGGCTCTATAGCGATGGTGAATTCACGAAAGCCCTTCGCGAGCAGTTCGAAAGCTCGTCGAGCTTGAAAATCCTGCTCGCGCCGCCGCTGCTGGCGCGCCGTGATCCCGTCACCGGCCATCTGCAGAAGCGCGAGTTCGGGCCCTGGATATTCAAGGCGTTCGACGTCCTCGCCAGCCTGAAGCGCTTCCGCGGTACCGCCTTCGACATCTTCGGCTACACCGCCGAGCGCAGGATGGAGCGGGCGCTGCCGGGCGAATATTCGGCGACGATCTTCCGGCATCTCGGCGGCAAGGCGCTCGACCTGCCGCGGCTGGTGGCGCTGGCGAAATCGGCCGAGTTGGTGCGCGGCTACGGCCACATCAAGGAAGCCAACGTCGCGCGCTACCGCGCTGAATGTGCGCGGCTGGAGAAGGCGATCGGCCAGCCGGTGGCGCAGGCGGCGGAATGAAGCATGATCATGCTTAAAACATAGGCTTTCGCGACGATGAACGGCCGCGGGAACTTTCCGCGGCCGGCTTGGTTCACCAGTAACCTTGCCGGCGGGAATGGCTGGAATTACCGGCCCGGCTCCCTACATCATGCTCATTGTTTCCCTGAGTGATTTCAGGAGGCCTTGAATGGTCCTGAAAAGCGCTTTCGTTGCAGCGGTTTGCACCCTCGTCGTGGCGTTGTCCGGCTCCGCAAGGGCCGACGAATACCGTCCGGGCGAGTTCTTCACGCTCGACCTCTCCAAGGCTGTGCTGTCGCCGAAGCGGCTTGGGCCGCCGGCGGAATTCGCATCCGTTCCGGTGGAGGCCAAGGCCGACCGTAGCCTCGAGCCGCAGGCCGCCGTCGAGCCGAAGGTCATATCCGAGCCCCCGGTCGAGCGCCGCAAGATGGTCCGCACCAGCAAGGTGACGGAAGAGCCGGCCGAGCGTCCGCGCGCCACCGCGCGTGCGCATGTCCCGGCGCGGGCAAAGCTTGCGCGCCGGCACACCAATCCGCTCGACGCGCAGGCGCGCGACACGCGGATCCAGACCTGGCCGTGCCGCTCCGGCGGCATCTGCAACTGGCGGCGGTGAGCGGTCATCTTCCTGTCGCAAAACCGTAAGGTCGGAGTCAGAAAACCGTAAGCGCGGAGTCAAGGAGCGCAGGCACAACCGTCGTCGCGACTCGACGAAGGTTATTCGATGCCGATATCCGCAGCCGCCGGCCTCACCCGGCGACAGCTCCTGGTCCGCTCCGCCTCGACGGCCGCGCTCGCCGGCCTCGGCAGTCTTGCGAAGCCCTATCTCAGCCGCGCTGCCGATCGTCCGCAGATTGCCGGCGGCATTCAATCCGGCGACGTCGCCTCCGACTCCGCAGTGATCTGGGCGCGCGCCGATCGGCCGGCGCGGATGCAGGTCGAATGTGCAACGGTGGAAAGCTTCTCCACCATCCTGCGAACCGCCACCATCGACGCACTGCCCGAGCGCGACTTCACGGCCAAACTGCTGCTCGATGGCCTGCCGGCCGGACAGGACGTCTTCTATCGGGTGCGCTTCGAAGACGCCGATGGTCTCCGCGGCGAATCCCGCATCGGCCGTTTCCGCACCGCGCCGACGGGCCGTCGCTCCGTCTCGTTCGTCTGGTCCGGCGACACCGCGGGACAAGGTTGGGGCATCGATCCCGCGCGTGGCGGCATGCGCACGTATCGCACGATGCTGAACGAGGCGCCGGATTTCTTCATTCATTCCGGCGACCACATCTATGCCGACTGCACGGTGCCTTCGACGCTGCAACTGCCCCATGGCGAGACCTGGCGCAACATCGTCACGGAAGAGAAATCCGTCGTCGCGCACAGCCTCGCCGAGTTTCGCGGCAACTACAAATACAACTGGCTCGATGAGAACTTTCGCGCCTTCCACGCCGACGTGCCGATGTTCGCGCAATGGGACGATCACGAGGTCACCAACGACTGGTCGCCGATCGGCAGTGCCGACGACACCGGCTATGACGAGGATGGCACCTCGCGTCTCGTGGCGCGGGCGCGCCGTGCCTTCCACGAATTCATGCCGATGCGGCTGATGCCGGAGCGCGACGGCCGGGTCTATCGCAAGATCGCCTATGGTCCGCTGCTCGACGTCTTCATGCTCGACATGCGCTCTTACCGCGATTCCCTCTGGAACAAGCAGGGCGATCCGAACCAGACTTTCATCCTCGGCCCGACGCAACTCGCCTGGCTGAAGCGCGAGCTGGTCGCATCGAATGCGACCTGGAAGGTGATCGCCGCCGACTTGCCGATCGGCCTGATCAGCCTCGACGCCGTCGCGCTCGGCGACGGGCCGCCGGAGCGGCGCGAGCACGAGATCGCCGATCTGCTCGGCTTCATGAAGCGCGCCGGCATCCGCAACACGGTGTGGCTCACCGCCGACATGCACTACACCGCCGCGCATCACTACGATCCGAACCGCGCCGTGTTTAGGGATTTCGAGCCGTTCTGGGAGTTCGTCTCCGGCCCGCTGCACGCCGGCAGCTGGTCGCCGGGTGAGCTCGACAACACCTTTGGCCCGAAGGCGATGTACCAGAAGGGCTGCACGGCGGAGCAGGGCGACAATCTCGCGCCATGCTTCGGGTTGCAGTTCTTCGGCCATGTCGCCATCGACGGCCGGACCGAGGTGATGACGGTGACCTTGAAAGATGTCGACAACCGGAATCTCTGGTCGGTCGATATCGCGCCGCGGCCCGATGCGCGGCCGGGCCAGATCATGGCGCAGCATATTTAGCCCAAGGCGAGTCGCGGCATCTTCAAGTCGCGACATCTTGATGACCGGGCATCTTGCCCGGCGCGCCCCTTTGCAGGCAGACTGCGATCGGCAGACCTGCCGTCTCTTTCCACAAACCCATTTGCTTGCGCGATGCCGCTGTTTTTTCCCTGGTGGCGCACGTCTTCAGGAGCCATGCATGGACAATCTCAAAACCCAGGGCATCAGCCTGCCCAAGCTCGGGCTCGGCACCTACCGCATGCAGGGCGACGTCTGTCGCGCGGCGGTCGAAAGCGCACTCACCCTCGGCTACCGGCATATCGACACCGCCGAGATGTACGGCAATGAGGACGCGATCGGCGCCGCGATCGCGGCCTCGAAGGTCGCCCGCAACGACCTGCATGTCACCACCAAGGTCTGGAACGAGAATCTGACGCCGGACGCGATGCGCCGAGCGTTCGACACCAGCTTGAAGAAGCTGCGGCTCGATCATGTCGATCTCTATCTCGTGCACTGGCCGGCGCGGAACATGAACCTGCGCGCGATGTTCGAGACGCTCTCGAAGCTGAAGGACGAGGGCCGCACTCGCGCCATCGGCGTCGCCAATTTCAACATCGCGCTGCTGAAGACCGTGGTCGAGGACATCAAGGCGCCGATCGCCTGCAACCAGATCGAATATCACGCGATGCTGGACCAGACGAAGGTGCGAGGCTATCTCGCCAAACACGCGATTCCGCTGGTCGCCTATTGCCCGCTCGCGCAGGGGCGCTTTGCCTCCGACGAGACGATGGCGAAGATCGGCAGGAAGCATGATGCGTCGGCTGCGCAGGTCGCGTTGAAATGGTTGCTCGATCAGGACGGCGTCGCCGCGATCCCGAAGGCGTCGCGCGCGGAGAGCCAGCAGGCCAATCTCGATGCGCTGAAGGTCGAGCTCGATGACGACGACCGCAAGGCGATCGCGGCGTTGCGCAAGGACATGCGTTGCGTGAATCCGGGCTTTGCGCCGGCGTGGGATTGAGAGTGTGGAATGCGTAGGGTGGGCAAAGGCGCTCTTGCGCCGTGCCCACCATTCCCGGCGTGCTCGTGATGGTGGGCAGGCTTCGCTTTGCCCACCCTACGAACCTAGAAATCGCGCAAGAAAAATGGCTCCTCGCGGAGCCATTTCCTCGTGTCGGTTCTCAGTAACGATGCTTCTTCACGATCACGACGCGGTCGTGATGATGACGATCCCAGCCACGATGCCAGCCGCGGTCATGACGCATCTCGGCGCGCGCGCCGTGCCAGCCATAGTGATGGCCGCCGCGCTTGACCACGATGGTCTCCGCGCTCGCGATCGACGGCAATGCCACGGCAAGCGCACCAAGGGCTGCAACAACAAGACCAAGCTTCTTCATCTCATCCTCCTCAAAAATCGAGCGAGGATGAAACAGCGCGTGGATTGAAACGTTCCGAAGGAACCTGAAGAGTTTTCTGAATGGATGTTCAGCAAGACCACGCGCGTGCGGCTTTCGTTGCGCTGTTTGCGAACCGACTGAGCCAAACAACTCAGTGTCGTCCTGGCGAAAGCCAGGACCCATGACCACAAATGCGAATCGTTGCGCGACGCTGCGGCAACGGTCCCTTACACAACAAGACTCGGTGGTAATGGGTCCTGACTTTCGTCAGGACGACGGCGAAGCGCTTGCGCAACCGGCGCGTCCGACGCATCTTCGCGCCTGGCCCTACCGGTCGCCGTTTGCGGTGAGGTGAGGGCGGCTTCCTGTTTCGTCATTGATCCGGATCAAGGACGGGACCGTCTGCTCCTCGATAATCGCCAACAGATCGAGGGCGGAACGTGGTTGGCAGGCAGGATCAGTCGGCAAGCGTATCGGCTCTCTCAGAGGCAGAGAGGGCGGAGGAGGCGACGTGGCACTCCGAGGAGCGCGAGTTCTTGGCTCAACTCGGCGCGGCCATGCGTCACGCGCGCCAAAATCGTGAGATGTCGCGCCGCGATCTGGCGCGCCGATCCGGCGTGTCCGAGCGCTACATCGCCATGATCGAGGCCGGCAAGGGCAATGTCTCGATCGTGTTGCTGATCCGCCTGCTGAAGGTATTCCGCAGCGATGTCTCCGATGCAGCGTGAGGTCGCCGAGCGGTGTTACGCCCGCTTCTCCACATTGCTGCTGCGCGCGGGCACGCCGAACTCCCGACGGCAGACGTCTGCGAGCACGGCGACGCCCTCGCGGATCTGCTGCTGCGAGGGGCTCGCGAAGCAGAGCCGCAGCCGGCTGCCGGAGAACGCCTTGTCGGTCGACCATTCCGGCCCCGGATTGATCGAGACGCCCGCCGCCAGTGCCGCCTGATAGAGCTTCAGCGTATCGACATTGTCGGGCAGCTTGACCCAGAGGAAGATGCCGCCCTTCGGCGCCTCGAATTCGGCAGCTGTGCCGAACTGCTCGGCCAATGCCTCCATCAGCGTGTCGAGCTTCTTGCGCAGGCCCTTGGTCAGCCGCGGCACATGGGTCGCAAAATGCGGCGCGCAGAATTCGGCCAGCACCATCTGCTCCAGCGCGCCACTTCCGGCATCGGTCTTCAGCGCCAACATCCGCGACATCACATCCCAGGGCGCGACGATGAAGCCGACGCGGAGCGCCGGCGCGATCGATTTCGAGAACGAGCCGATATGGATGACGCCGCAATGCTGGCTCATGGCGTAGATCGCCGGCGGTCGCTCGCCGGTCCAGATCAGATCGGCGTAGCAATCGTCCTCGAAGATCGGCACGCCGTACTCTTGCGACAGAAGCAGCATCTCGGCGCGCCGGCTCTCGGGCAGGATCGAGCCGGTCGGGTTCTGCACGGTCGGGATGGTGTAGATGTATTTCGGCGTGATGCCGCGCCGCTTGTGATCGGCGAGCGCTGATGCCAACGCATCCATCCGCATGCCCTCGGCATCGAGGGGGATGCCGACCTTATTGACGCCGAGCCGGGTCAGGCGGTTCAGCGAGCCCTGATAGGTCTCCTGCTCGACCAGCACGGTGTCGCCCCTCGTGAGCAGCGTGGCGTTGACGAGATCGAGCGCCTGCAGCGAGCCGGAGACGATCATGAGGTCATCAGGCGTGCAGGTGATGCCGGCGTCGCGCTTGAGTTTCTGGGTCAGGAATTCGCGCAGGCGGACATAGCCCTGCGGCCCGCCGGCAAGATTATAGGTCGCGAGATTCCTGCCCTCGCGTTTCATCACCGCATTGAACGCCTCGAGCAGGCCATCGACCGGCACCTGCTCGGGATCATTGTTGCCGCCGACAAAGCTGTACTTTGCAAGCCCGGTCCACCGTGCCGCGGGCGCGGGCAGGCCGGCCGGCAGCAAGGGTGCAAAGTCGAATCGGGCTGATGTGGACATGGAATTTCGCTCCCGTCTTGTTTTTGTTTGAGAGGACCGTTGCAGTCCTCCGGTCTTGCTTGGTCTAAAGCGCGATGAGATTAGGTTGAATCGTCATCGCGCTTTAGCTCTTTGTTTGAGCATGATCTTTTCGGAAAACCGCTTCACACTTTTCCGGATCATGCTCTAGTTCTTGACCAGCCGGATCGAACGCCCCTGGCTGACGAAGGCATAATGCCCCGGGCCGACGCCGCCGACCATCAGCGCTTCCACCGCCGGTTCCGCAATCTCGTTTGGCGCGGCCCAATCGACCACGAAATTGGCGCCGGTGCCGCCGCGGGTATCCGTGGTTGCGATGAAGACCTCGACGGTGGCAAACGGCTTCAGGGCGATCGGCGCCTTGAGGTAGTTTTCCACCATCTTGCCTGATGTGTCGAAATAGGCGATCCGCTTCAGCACCAGCGGCTTGGTCTCCGAGGCGTTGTGGACGCTCAGCGTCACCGAGAAGTCGGCCCGAAGCTTGCCCTGGCTCATCGACACGCTGGAGTAGACGGGCACGTAGAAGGCGCCGGAGACGGTCAGGGGCTCCGTCGGGACCGCGGTCAGCGAGCCCGCAAATGTCTGCTCGATACTTCCGGCGGATTGCGCCAGCGCCGCGGTCGTGCGCACGGTGAACAGGCAGGCCAGAATCGCGATAGACAGGGCGCCTGCGCGGATGTGACACATTGCTCGTTTGATCCTGGAGCCCAGCCCTCTAGAGCTATTTTCGTTCCGATGGAATCGGAACGGAGCTCTGGATTCTTGTTTCGACGCGTTTTCTTTACGCGAACCGGTAGCCACTTCGCTTGAAAACGCTTTAGGTTGCGGCATTGGGAAGTTTTGACGCATGCATGAGCTCGTTGGCGATATCACTCTATGTATCCTGTTTGCCTGGGTGCTCGGCCTTCTGGCGCATTTTTTCCGGCAGCCGCTGATCCTCGCCTACCTTATCGCCGGGTTCCTGATTGGTCCATTCGGCATGGGCTGGGTCAAGTCCCAGGAGTCGATCAGCGTCATCTCCGAGCTCGGCCTGATCTTCATGCTGTTCATGATCGGGCTCGAGATCGACCTGAAGAAGATCATCCGCGCCGGCAAGGTGATCCTGTTCGCGGCCGCGGGCCAGTTGCTTGGCGGCTGCCTGCTCGGCACGCTGTTCTTTGTCGCGATCGGTCTTGCGCTCGGCGGCGGCAAGTTCGATGCGCTCTATCTTTGCGTCGCCTGTGCGCTGTCCTCGACCGTGATCATCGTCAAGGTGCTCTACGAGAAGCGCGAGCTCGACACGCTGCCCGGCCGCATCACGCTCGGCGTGCTGGTGCTGCAGGATATCTTCGCCATCCTGTTCCTGGCGGTGCAGCCGAGCCTCGACAATCTGCAGGTCACGGTCGTGCTGATCTCGATCGCCCGCGTCGCGGCGCTGGTCGCGACCGCGCTGGTGCTGAGCCGCTACGTGCTGCCGCGGCTGTTCCACCAGATCGCGCGGCGGCCGGAACTGATGATGCTCGGCGCGCTCGCCTGGTGCTTCCTGGTCGGGGAGATCGCCGAACGGCTGCACCTGTCGCGCGAGATGGGCTCGCTGGTTGCCGGCGTCTCGCTCTCGACCTTCCCTTACGCGCTCGACGTCACCGCCAAGGTCACCACCCTGCGGGATTTCTTCATCACGCTGTTCTTCGTCGCGCTCGGCATGACGATCCCGATCCCCGGGCCGTCAGTCATCGCCCTCGCGCTTGTGATCGCCGCCTTCACGGTGGCGAGCCGCATGCTGACCACCTTCACGCCGCTCTATCTGATGAAGCAGGGCCTGCGCGCCAGCCTGCTGCCGGCGATCAATTTGGCGCAGATCTCGGAGTTCTCGCTGGTGGTGATTCAGACCGGCGTCGCCGCCAATCACATCACCACGGCGACCGCGAGCGCCGCCTCCTTTGCCTTCGTCGTGCTGGCGGTGCTCTCGACCTTCGTGATGGGCCGCAGCGACCAGGCGGTCCGCGGCCTGATCGGGTCCTTGAAGCGGATCGGCATCCGCGATCTCGATCACGGCCACGAGGAGGGCGGCCATGAGGGTGACCACGGCGAGATCAACCGCATCGTGATCCTCGGCTTCTTCCGCGCCGCCAGTGCGCTGCTCAGCCAGATCGAGCGGCAGAACCAGTCGCTGCTGGAGCAGATCAGCGTGATCGATTTCAATCCCGTCGTGTTCCGCACCCTGACCGACCGCGGGCTGCACGTGATCTATGGCGACATCAGCAATGTCGACACCCTCGTCCATGCCGGCATCGGCAAGGCCGAGATCATCATCCTGAGCGTGCCGGATTTCCTCCTGGTCGGCGCCGACAACGAGAAGCTGGTGCGCCACGTCCGCACCCTGAACCCGACCGCGAAGATCGTCGCCACCGCCGACCTCCTGGCCGACGTCGCCGATCTCTACGCCGCCGGCGCCGACTACGTCACCGTCACCCGCATCAGCGATGCCGGCGAGCTCTACGCCGTGATCGAGGCGGCCGACGCCGGCCTGCTCGACGACAAGCGCGCCGAGATGGACGCGCAACTCAGCGAGCGGCGCGAGGTCCTGCCGTAGGACGGCAGATACCTCCCGACATGCTTGCCGGACGCATGGCGGCCTGCATAATGATACTGGCGCGCGGTTCGGAACCCGGCTAATCCACTGCCTGCAAATAACGAGATATCAGGACAATGGCCGATACGATCCAGGAAGTGCTGCAAGCCTTTGCGCGGGGCGAACTCGTCGTCGTCACCGATGATGACGACCGGGAAGGCGAGGGTGATCTGATCGTCGCCGCCTCGCTCTGCACGGCGGAGAAGATGGCTTTCATCATCCGCCACACCTCCGGCATCGTCTGTGCGCCGATCACGACCGACGATGCACGGCGGCTGCGGCTCGATCCGATGGTGGCGCATAACGACTCCAGCCACACCACCGCCTTCACCGTCTCGATCGACTACAAGCCCGATGGCGGCACCGGCATTTCCGCCGACGAGCGTGCCTCCTGCTGCCGCGCGCTCGCCAATCCCAATGCCGGCGCCAACGACTTTGCCCGCCCGGGCCACATCTTCCCGCTGATCGCCCGCGACGGCGGCGTGCTCTTGCGCTCCGGCCATACCGAGGCCGCGGTCGATCTCTGCAAGCTCTCCGGGCTGCCGCCGGTCGGCGTCATCTCTGAATTGATGAACGACGACGGCACCGTGATGAAGGGCGAGCAGGTCGCGAAATTCGCCGCCGCCCACAGGCTCAAGCACGTCACCATCGCCGACATGATCGCCTATCGCCAGGCCCGCGAGAAGCTCATCGAACGTGTCACGACCTTCACCGTCGAGAGCCCGATCGGCCCGCTGCAGGGCTATGCCTACCGCTCGCCGTTCGACGAGATCGCCCATGCCGCCTTCGTCTACAACGGCATCGGCGACGGCAAGAACGTGCTGACCCGGCTGCACAAGCCCAACATCGTCAAGGACCTCTTCACCGGCCAGGCGCGGATGGAAGCCGTGCTGCGCCATTTCAAGCTGGCCGGCCGAGGCGTTCTGGTATACCTGCGCGACGGCGCCGCCGGTGTTCCGGTCCAGCCCGTCGGCGAGCCGAAGAGCGCGGAGGCCGATCGCAACAGGCAGTGGCGCGAGGTTGGCGTCGGCGCGCAGATCCTCAGGGATCTCGGCATCACCTCGATCGTCAACCTGACCTCCTCGGTGCATGACTACAAGGGCCTGTCCGGCTTCGGGATCGAGATCGTGTCCAACGAGCGGTTGGAGACCTGACGGCAGCCAAGTTCCGGTCGCGCGAGGTTGCGCCGGAATTATTTTAAGTATAAAATATCTAGGATCGATGCGAAAGGATAAGCCATGAGCGTAAGCCCGAAGGCCAAGGACAAGCCGGCAGCCGCCAGCTTCCAGTGGGACGACCCGTTTCTGCTCGACGATCAGCTCACCGAGGATGAGCGCCTGATCCGCGACACCGCGCGGGCCTATGCGCAGGACAAGCTGCTGCCGCGCATCACCAAGGCCTATCTCGAAGAGAAGACCGATCGCGAGATCTTCAACGAGATGGGCGAACTCGGCCTGATCGGCGTCACGCTGCCGGAAGAATATGGCTGCGCCAACGCGAGCTACGTGGCCTACGGCCTGGTGGCGCGCGAGATCGAGCGCGTCGATAGCGGCTATCGCTCGATGAACTCGGTGCAGTCCTCGCTGGTGATGTATCCGATCTACGCCTATGGCGACGAGACCCAGCGCAAGAAATATCTGCCGAAGCTCGCGACCGGCGAATGGGTCGGCTGTTTCGGCCTGACCGAGCCGGATGCCGGTTCCGATCCCGGCGGCATGAAGACCCGCGCCGAGAAGGTCGCCGACGGCTACAAGCTGAACGGCGCCAAGATGTGGATCTCGAACGCGCCGATCGCCGACGTGTTCGTGGTCTGGGCCAAGTCGGCCGCGCACGACAACCAGATCCGCGGCTTCATCCTCGAGAAGGGCATGAAGGGCCTGTCGGCGCCGAAGATCGGCGGCAAGCTCTCGCTCCGCGCCTCGATCACCGGCGAGATCGTGATGGACAACGTCGTGGTGCCCGAGAGCGCGCTGCTGCCCAACGTCTCCGGCCTGAAGGGCCCGTTCGGCTGCCTCAACCGCGCTCGCTACGGCATCTCCTGGGGCGCGATGGGCGCCGCCGAGGACTGCATGGCGCGCGCCCGGCAATACACGCTCGACCGCAAGCAGTTCGGCCGCCCGCTCGCCGCCACCCAACTGGTGCAGAAGAAGCTCGCCGACATGGAGACCGATATCGCGCTCGGCCTGCAGGGTAGCTTGCGCGTCGGCCGCCTGATGGACGAGGGCAAGATGGCCCCGGAGATGATCTCGATCGTCAAGCGCAACAATTGCGGCAAGGCGCTCGACATCGCCCGCATCGCCCGCGACATGCACGGCGGCAACGGCATCCAGATCGAGTATCACGTGATGCGCCACGCCGCGAATCTGGAAACCGTGAACACCTATGAAGGTGCGCACGACGTCCACGCGCTGATCCTCGGCCGCGCCATTACCGGCATCCAGGCGTTTTCGTAAGAGGTACGAGAGCGCCATCAAAGACGCTGTCATCGTCCGCCCTGTGCGCATTTGCGCACTGGAGCGAACGACCCAGTATTCCAGAGGCCTCTCGTCCAATCCCGACTGCCGGTGTTTACTGGATCCCCCGCTTTCGCGGGGGATGACACTGAGTGTAGGTGCCCATGGCCGACAACGACGACATCCCGTTCAACCGCGATTTTCCGCTGAAGCCTGGCATCGTCGAGGAGGTCCGTCCCGGCGTCCGCCGCGTTCTCTGCAACAATCCGAGCCCGTTCACCTTCACCGGCACCGTCAGCTACATCGTGGGTACCGGCAAGGTCGCGATCATCGACCCGGGGCCGGACAATGCGGCGCATGCGGACGCGCTGCTCGACGCGGTGCGGGGCGAGACGGTGACGCATATCCTGGTCACCCACACCCACCGCGACCATTCGCCGAACACCGCGCGGATCAAGGCCGCGACCGGCGCGACCGTCTATGCCGAAGGGCCGCACCGCGCCTCGCGCCCGCGCTTCGAGAGCGAGAAGCACAATCCGGAATCCGGCGCCGACCGCGACTTCCGCCCGGACGTGCAGGTCAAGCATGGCGACGTCATCGAAGGCGCAGGTTTTGCGCTCGAGGCGGTGGCAACGCCCGGCCACACCGCGAACCATCTGGCGTTTGCGTGGGGCGAGCGCAGCCTCACTTTCGTCGGCGATCACGTGATGGGTTGGTCGACCTCGATCGTGGCGCCGCCCGACGGCTCGATGATCGACTACATGGCTTCGCTCGACGTGCTGGAGCAGCGCCCCGAGCAATTATACTTCTCCGGCCACGGACCCGAAATTCCCGAAGGCCCGCGCTTCGTCCGCTTCCTGGCGCGCCACCGCCGCGCGCGCGAGACTTCGATCCTGCATCGCCTGGCCAAGGGCGAGGCCGACATCCCGACCATGGTGCGTGCGATTTATATCGGGCTCGATCCGCGCCTTGCGGGCGCCGCCGGCTATTCGGTGCTGGCGCATCTGGAAGACCTGGTCGCGCGCGGCGTGGTCGCGACCGACGGCGATCCCGTGATCGGCGGCACGTATCGGCTGGCCTCTTAACCTCTCCCCGCTCTTTGCGGGGAGAGGTCGAAATTCGAGCGCAGCTCGAATTTCGGGTGAGGGGCAAGGCACGCTCCCAATCCGACTTCGGTGCTCGCGGAGAGAAGCCCCTCACCCCAACCCTCTCCCCGCAAGAGCGGGGCGAGGGGGCGCACCTGTGCGCTATTTCTTCACCGTCTTCGCCGGCGGGGTCTTGGTCGGCGGCGGCGTGGCCTTCTTGACCGGCTTTTGCGCGGCCGCTTCGGCGGCGGTGTTGATGTCCTCGATCAGCTTGGTCACGCGCGAGGCGTTGCTGCCGAGGTCGGCGTCGAAATAGCGCGAGGCGGAACGGATATCGACCCGGGAGTCGTCGCCGTCGGGCGTGACGCGGATCGAGACATCCTCGCGGAATCCCATAATCGGCGTGCGCGCCACCGCCTCGATCCGGCCGATCCGGCGCGGCGGCGTCGGCGGGCGCTCGTCGATCACGATCCATTTGCGGCGGTTGACGAGCTTCAGCGTCACCTCATAGGCGCGGTCGACCGGCACTTCGAGCTCGACCGGCTCGATATCGGGATAGGCGATGCGCTGCTGCTCGGCCGAATAGAGGCCGGCATAGACGGCCGGATTGACCCCATCGCCGGTGCGCAGGCGCGCCAGCGCCTCGAAGCGCGGCGGATCGATCGGATCGGTGGTGATGTCGTGGATCTTTGGCAGCTTCTGATATTTGAGGCCGAGATAGGCGGGGTAGGCGAGCACGACCGCGTCGATCAGGAACGCCAGCAGGATGCGGCTCATGCCGCGGCTGCCGTTCTGCCAGATCGCGGCAAAGGCGCCGAGCCCGACCAGGATCGACAGCCCCGCGCAGGCCAGCGCCCCGAAGAAGGTCGCCATCGCCGGCTTGATCTCGAGGAAATCGAACCGGACGATGATGACCGAGACCACCACCACGATGACCGAGAAGATCGCAAGGTTGCGCGACCAGGTGGCGAGGCCGGACACGGGCTCCGACTGGTAGGGAGCGGAAAACCTGCGGGCCATTCGATAAAATCTGCCTGATGGTGCTCTGCCGGCGCTTAAGGCCGGCTCCAATGGCCCCGTGAGACCATGGACCTGCGGCAAATTCAAGGGATTTGGGCTGTCGCCCTTGCCTCTCCCGCTTGCGGGGGAGGCCGACGCACTCGAAGAGTGCGGCGGGTGGGGGTCTCTCCGCGCAGAGAGTCCCAACGCGGAGGCACCCCCACCCCAGCCCTCCCCCGCAAGCGGGAGAGGGGGCTCAGTACCGATGCCGTTGACGCTTACGCCGCCGCGTTCGGGAATCTGTAGTCCTTGAACTGGTCGCGCAGCGCGGTTTTCAGGATCTTGCCGGTCGCGGTGTGGGGGATGCCGTCGACGAAGGCGACGTCGTCGGGCATCCACCATTTGGCGATCTTGCCGTCCATGTATTTCAGGATGTCCTCGCGCGAGGCGTTCTGACCGGCCTTGAGCTGCACGATCAGCAGCGGCCGCTCGTCCCATTTGGGATGGTAGATGCCGATCACCGCAGCCTCCGCCACCGCGGGATGGCCGACCGCGAGGTTTTCCAGGTCGATCGACGAGATCCACTCGCCGCCCGACTTGATGACGTCCTTGGAGCGGTCGGTGATCCGCATGTAGCCATGCGCATCGATCGTGGAGACGTCGCCGGTGTCGAAATAGCCGGCCTCGTCGAGGATGTCAGCATCGACCCGGAAATAGGCTTTTGCGACCGCGGGACCCGACACTTTGAGGCGGCCGAAGGTCTTGCCGTCCCACGGCAGCTCCTTGCCGGCGTCGTCGGTGATCTTCATCTGCACGCCGTAGGGCGGGTAGCCCTGGGTCTGCAGGATGTCGAGGGCCTCGTCGCCGGTGCGGCCGGAGAATGGCGGCTTCAGCGTCGCCAGCGTGCCGATCGGGCTCATCTCGGTCATGCCCCAGGCGTGGCGGACCTCGACGCCCATGTCGAGGAAGTTCTTGATCATCGAGCGCGGCATCGCCGAGCCGCCGCACACCACCATCTTCAGATGCGGCAGCTTCAGATTGTTTGCCGCCATGTGGTTGAGCAGCATCAGCCACACCGTCGGCACGCCGGCGGTGTAGGTGACCTTCTCGGTGTCCAGGAGCTCATAGACCGAGGCGCCGTCGAGCTTCGGCCCGGGCATCACCAGCTTGGTGCCCATCGAGGGCGCGGAGAACGCGATGCCCCAGCTGTTGGCATGGAACAGCGGAACCACCGGCAACATCGTATCCGCAGCGGAGGTGCCGAGCGCATCCTTGTTGTTGGCCATCAGCGCATGCAGCACGTTGGAGCGGTGCGAATACAGCACGCCCTTCGGATCGCCCGTGGTCCCCGAGGTATAGCACATCGCGGCCGCGGTGTTTTCGTCGAAATTCTTCCACTCGAACTTGCCGTCGGAGGCCGCGATCCAGTCCTCATAGGCGACTACGTTCTTCAGCGTGGTCTCCGGCATATGCGCCTTGTCGGTCAGCACGACATAGCGCTCGACGCTCGGCAGCGAGCCTGCGATCTTCTCCAGGATCGGAATGAAGGTGAGGTCGGTCATCACCACGCGATCCTGGGCGTGGTTGATGATCCAGGCGATCTGCTCCGGGAACAGGCGCGGGTTCACGGTATGGCAGATCGCGCCGATCCCCATGATGCCGTACCAGACCTCGAGATGGCGCCAGGTGTTCCAGGCGATGGTGGCGACGCGGTCGCCGAGCTTGATGCCGTCGCGTTCCAGGCTCTGCGAGACTTTCAGTGCGCGGGCATGAATTTCGGCGTAATTGGTGCGATGAATCGGGCCCTCGACCGACCTTGTAACGACCTCCTGCGTGCCGTGATATTTCGCCGCGTGCTCGATAATCCGATGACACAGCAAAGGCCAGTCTTGCATCAAGCCAAGCATACGCAAATCCCTCCTCATTCCTCGCGCATGACCCGCCGGCCTCTCAAGGGGGCGGCGGTGAAATCATGGAACTGACATGAACTCTAGCGCGGAGAAAGCAAGCCGAAAATGGGCCAACGCGTTTTCGAGCGAAGTGGACACCGGTTCGCGTGAAGAAAACGCGTCAAAAGAAGACCTCAGCGACCCCAATCGGAACGGAAATGCCTCCGGTGTGAGGTTTGGCCGCGGGCGGGCAGCCATGGTTACCGCTGCGATGGCGCTGATCTGGCTTGGCATGCAAGCAGATCCCGCCGAGGCGCGGCGGCCGCCGCGCTCGCCCTGGGATGACCTGTTCGGCGGCCCGCCGCCGAAGTTGCGGGGACCGGTCCACCATCACTCGGTCGTGCCGTTGCCAAAGCCGCGCCCGGCCGAGGCGCCCGCCGCCGAGCCGGAAGAGCCGCCCGCGGCCGAGAAGCAGCCGCCGGCCGGGACGGCCAAGCCGGCAGAGCAGGCGGCGCCCGCCGCGCCTGCGCAATCGGCCTGCCGGCAGGCGCTGACCGCCGAGATCGCGATCGCACCGAGCATACCGGACATCCATGGCGCCGGCGGCTGCGGAGGTGAGGATCTGGTGCGGTTGGAAGCGATCGTGCTGCCCGACAGGCGCCAGGTCGCGGTGAAGCCGGCGGCGATCCTCCGCTGCAAGATGGCGACCGCGATCGCCAACTGGATCCGCTCCGACATCGCGCCGCTGGCGCAAAACCTCGGCAGCACCATCAGCGATCTCGACAACTTCGATTCCTTCGAGTGCCGCGGCCGTAACCGCATCGTCGGTGCCCAGCTCTCCGAGCACGGCCGCGCCAACGCGCTCGACGTGCGCGCCTTCAAATTGGCCAACGGCAAGCAGATCTCGCTGACGGATCGCAGCGTGCCGCGGGATCTGCGCGAGACCGTGCTGCATTCGGTCTGCGCGCGGTTCTCGACCGTGCTCGGCCCGGGCTCGGACTGGTACCACGAGGACCACATCCATCTCGACCTGATGGAACGGCGCAACAATTACCGGATCTGCCAGTGGAACGTGTACGAACCGCTGCCGCATGTCGCGCCGCTGTTGCCGGCCGAGCGCCCCGAGGAGGCGCCGCCGCGCGAGGTCGCCGCGAAGTCCGAGGGCAAATCGAACAGTGCCAGGCCCGAAGCGGACAAGTCCGACGAGGAGGCCGAGCCGGAGGCCCCGGCGGACACAAAGCCGCAGCCAACAAAAAAGCGCCGGCAAAACCGGCGCCTTTAATCTCTTTGAGCGTTGCCTTTCGGCGATCAGTAGTTGGCGTTGCCGCCGCCCTGCAGCGCCATCTGGGGCTTGTAGGGGGAGTCGCCATGCTTCGGCTCGAGCACCACCACGACGGTGCCGACGCCGACGCGATCATAGAGGTCGATCGCATCCTCGTTGGTCATGCGGATGCAGCCCGACGAGATCGAGGCGCCGATATATTCCGGCTGGTTGGTGCCGTGGATGCGGAACAGCGTGTCCTTGCCGCCCGAGTAGAGATACATCGCGCGCGAGCCCATCGGATTGTCAGGGCCCGGAGCGACGTAGGTCGGTACGCCCAGGCGCGAGATCTCGCCAGGGGTCGGGTGCCAGGCCGGCCATTCCGTCTTGCTGCCGATCTTGGCGATGCCGGACCAGGCCATGGCTTCTTCGCCGACGGTGATGCCGTAGCGGATCGCCTTGCCGTCCTTCTGGACGAGGTAGAGATAGTGGTTGTCGGAATCGACCACGATGGAGCCCGGGGCTTCCTTGCGGTGATATTCGACGATGGCGCGGCGGAACGGTTCTGCGACCGGCGTCTTCACATAGGTGGTCTTGGCGAGCAGTTCCTTGTCGCGCGGCTTGAAGTTGGCGGTGTTGGTCGCCTCCCAGGTCGTGGCCTGCATGCAGCCCGACAACATCAGGCCGGTGGCCAGAATCCCCAGGGTCACTTTCAACGATGACATGACTACAGTTCCAATCGAAAAACTACGCCTGAAAGCGCCAAGATTGCGCCCCAAACGCCACGACTCCATTAAGGCGATTATCGCCGAAACCTGCCTTTATTCCCAGCGCTTAGATGCCCGTGACGCGCTGCGGGACGCCGCCTGTGGCTTTTTTGCCGCAAGTCTTGTGGCGTCCGTCCGGTTTTTGTGCAAACAGGCAACGGTCGTCGTATCGGTGCCCCGTCACCGCCACTTCGTTGCCACATATGTGGATGGACGGTTAATGCGACGGTCATGATGCGACCGCCAGAATCGCGCTAACCCCGCCCGATCGCCTGCCTACCGTTTCCCGGAGTTTCCTGATGCTGTCGGTGTACGTCCCCTCCGATTTCTCCCTCAAGAAGGCCACCGTCACCGACCTGGCGGCGTTGCCCGACAACGCGGTCTGGGTCGACCTGGTGAACCCGACCCAGGAGGAGGACCGGGCGGTCGAGAAGCTGGCCGGCATCGCTGTCCCGACGAGGGAAGACATGCAGGAGATCGAGATCTCCAGCCGTCTCTATCTCGAGAACAGCGCCCGCTACATGACGGCGACGCTGATGTGCCAATCCGACACCGACATGCCCCGCACCACGGCGGTGACCTTCATCCTGACCGGCCATCGGCTCGTGACCGTGCGCTACGACCTGCCAAAGCCGTTCGCGCTGGTGGAGAACAAGCTGGCGCGGTCCTGCTCGCCCGGCATCACCGGCGAGATGGTGCTGATGGAACTGCTGGATGCCGTGATCGACCGCTGCGCCGACATTCTGGAGCGCTGCGGCCTCGAGATCGACGAGGTCTCGCACGACATCTTCGAGCCCGAGAGCGAGCGCCATGGCCATGCCAAGCAGTATTCGCAGATCCTGATCGCAATCGGCCGCAAGGGCGACCTGACCTCCAAGGTCCGCGAAAGCCTGGTCTCGATCGGCCGGCTGGTCGCTTTCCTGTCCGCGGTGATCGAAGGCATCAAATGGTCCAAGGACATGCGCGAGCAGCTCAAGACCATGCAGCGTGACGTCGTGTCGCTGACCGATCACGCCTCCTATCTCTCCAACAAGATCACCTTCGTGCTGGACGCCATGCTCGGCGTCGTCAATCTCGAGCAGAACAACATCATCAAGCTGTTCTCGGTGATGGCCGTGGTGCTGATGCCGCCGACCCTGATCGCCTCGATCTACGGCATGAATTTCAAGTTGATGCCCGAGCTTGAATGGGCCCACGGCTATCCGATGGCGCTTTTGATGATGCTGGCGGCGGCGATCGTGCCGTACTGGATCTTCAAGTGGAAGAAGTGGCTGTGACGCTGGCAGGATGATGCATCGCCCACATGATGAAGGTCAGGGACATCATTCGCTTGCTGGAGGAGGACGGCTGGTTCTTGGTTGCTACCCGCGGGAGCCATCGTCAGTACAAGCATCCCGTCCGGCCCGGGCGGGTTACCGTAGCAGGTAAGCCTTCCGAGGACCTTGCGCCGGGAACTTTGAACAGTATCTTGAAGCAATCCGGTCTTAAGGAGCGGGATTGATGCGCTACGCTGTCGTAATCGAGAAAGCCGAGGGCAATTATTCGGCCTATGTGCCGGACTTGCCGGGTTGCGTCGCTACTGGTGACAGCGTCGCCACTGTGGAGAGCGAAATTCGCGAAGCGATCCGCTTTCACATCGAAGGATTACAGGCCGATGGCCTAGTTGTCCCAGAACCGACCAGCATCGCAGAATATGTCGAAGCGTGATCGGTTCGCCTCATTTCCTCCCCTAAAATTTGAGCGTTGCGCTGAACGTTTGGGCGAAACTTGTCTGCGATAACGCGCTCCTCAGGCCGGAGGACAGCAATGGTTGAGAGAGTGATAAGACCGGTGCGCAATGTCATCGACTTTGCGCGCTATCAACAAGACCGCACGCTCGGCAAGGTGCAACCGATGCCGGCGCGCGCGTGCCGCCATTGTGGCGCAGCGCTGCTCGATGGCGAGAACGAAGACGACTGCTCCAGCGCATTCAATGTCGGCGCGCTGCAGCCTCGTGAGAAGCCGCGCAGGTTCTACGCGGACTAACTCACGCTCTAACAACGAGGCAGGAGCCTCGTTGCCTCGTTGCAAATGCCGCCCCGGCATCTGCAGTCGAAGCCATCCCGAGAAAGCGGTCGCGGCGGCGGCCGGGGATTGCTCCTTCACCGTCATTCCACAAGCGATAGCTCTCAGCAGTGCTGCGGATTGCCGTTAGCGAAATTTCGGCGCCAACTCGTACGAGCTGTTCCCTAGTGGGCCAAGGTTGACATCGTTAGCATTAGGTAACGGCGATGGTCGCGATTTTCTGGCTACGATTTTCGGCTTCTTGGTAGCTGGAACGTAAGGTGGCCGTTCGCCTGCATCAATTTCCGGCGGCAAGGACCTGCGAAAGTCGTACATGAAGGCTAAGCTGGCAATTGCAGCGGTCTCCGTCGCTAGTGTCACTTTGCTCGGCTATGCGTACGTTCACAGTTGCCCGCCATTTACCTCCCAATTCGTGCAAACCTGCGACAGGGCCGTCAAGCAGCGGCTGGCGGTTCCGTCCTCCTATCAACGGACGGGGTTGGAGGAGTCGAGGAGGGAGATTACGTTCGACGAGTTTTTTGCCGACCCGCTTCGCGCCGTATCGGAAGCAGCCCAGAAGGCCATGATCGGAATTGCGCGCGTGCCGCCGGTTCAGTACGTCGCGGTCATTGACTACGAAGCGCAGGAATCAAAAGGCGCCAGCATTCGCGAACGGGCGGCATGCACGTTCAACTCGCTCGATGGGACCGATGCGCCAACGCGTACCTACTGGGTCAAGATCGATGGCGAGTACAACCTCGTCTGGGCTGCGAGGGAGCGCAAAGACGCCATGTTTGATCGGCGCTGGCGAGAGCTCGAGTAGTGTCGCCCGGACTAGGTAAGCCGAACAGATCTCACACGTGCTGACCACCGTTAATGTGGATTTCCGCACCGTTCACGTAAGAGCTGGTTTCCGTACACAGGACGTAAATGATCTTGGCGACCTCGTCCGGCGTGCCGAGCCGGTGCATCGGAATCTGCGTATCGACGATCTTCTCGGTGCCCGGCGACAGGATCGAGGTGTCGATCTCGCCCGGCGCGATCGCGTTGACGCGGACGCCGACGCGGCCGAAGTCGGAGGCCATCTCGCGGGTCAGCGCGGCGAGTGCCGCCTTCGAGGTCGCGTAGGCGGCGCCCGCGAACGGATGCACGCGGGAGCCGGCGATCGAGGTGACGTTCACCACCGCACCCCTGGCGTGCTTCAATTCCTCGATCAGGCCGCGCGCCAGCATGATCGGCGCGAAGAAGTTGACGCGGAAGACGTGCAGCCAGGTGTCGATGTCGGTGTCCATGGTGCCGAGCCGCGAGCCGCCGTCGCCCTTCGGCGAGATCGCGGCGTTGTTGACCAGCGCGTGCAGCTCGTCATTGACCAGCCGCTTGCGGATCTCGGCGATCGCGCGGACCGTGTCGTCGTGGTCGCCGAAATCCACCTCGATGTGATCCTCCGGGCCGGCGCCCCAGGGGCAGATGTCCGGAAAGGCATGCCGCGAGCAGGTGATGACGCGCCAGCCGGCGGAGGAAAAGCGGATCGCGGTGGCGTGGCCGATGCCGCGGCTCGCGCCGGTGAGGAGGAGCGTGCGGCGCGGCGCGTTGGACGGAGGGGACATATCGAACTTTCAGGCTGTGAGGTCTTTCAGGCTGTCGTCGTCATTACGGATAGAGGCGGACCTTGGACCAGGCCTGCCCTGAGCCTTCACGGCGGAATTCGATGCGGTCGTGCAGGCGGAAGGGGCGGTCGTGCCAGAACTCGAAACGCTGTGGCGTGATGCGCCAGCCGCTCCAGCCCGGCGGCCGCGGCACCTCGCCGATGAGGTATTTGGCGCCGACCTTCGCGATCGCCTGCTCGAAGGCGAAGCGGCTTTCCAGCGGCTGCGATTGCTTGCTGGCCCAGGCGCCGATCTGCGCCTGCTTCGGGCGGGTCGCGAAATAGGCGTCGGCCTCGGTATCGGTCACCGGCGTCACGTCGCCGCGGATTCGCACCTGCCGGCGCAGCGACTTCCAGTGAAACAGTAAACCGGCCTTAGGATTTGCGGCAAGTTCGCGGCCCTTGGCGCTGGCGATGTGGCTGTAGAACACGAAACCGTCGGCATCAAAACCCTTCATCAGCACCATGCGCACGTCGGGCAGGCCGCTTTCGTCGACGGTGGCGAGCGCCATCGCGTTCGGATCGTTCGGCTCGGACTTGCAGGCTTCCGCAAACCACTCGCCGAACAGCGCAAACGGTTCCTCCGCTGCGGTAAAATCACCCGATGTTAACGGTGTCGGGTGTTTCATGTCGGTTGTGTCGGTCATGTCAGGAGTCCCGAATTGCGTCCGTCCGCGTCAGAGCGCGCGTTTGAAGCCCTATATAGGGCATGGGGGCGCGTTGGCCTATCGGTGATCCCGACGGCGAGAGCCGTTGCATCGCTGATTTTGATCGGCCTGGGCGCCTCCGGCTGCAGCCTGTCGCGCAGCGATGCCGTCGCAAAGATGGACGACAAGGATGTGACGGGTTCGATCACGCCGGTGGCTATGGTCGACCGCGAGCCGACCGAGGCCGATCTCGCCTTTGCCCGCAACGCCGCCTCCGACGTGCTGACCAAGGGCGACAAGGATTCCAGCCAGCCCTGGTCGAATCCCGAGACCGGCGCGCGCGGCTCGGTGACGCCGCTGGCGCAGGCCTATGCCGGCGAGGACGGCCGCACCTGCCGGGACTTCCTGGCGAGCTACGTCAATGGCGCCACCGAAAGCTGGCTGCAGGGCGCTGCCTGCAAGACTGGACAGGGCCGCTGGGAAATTCATACGGTGAAGCCGTGGCGCAAGTCCTGAAATTGGTGCCCGGCTAGTTGCAAAAATGCCACGGAGCCCCCAGATGACAACAAACTGGGGCCATTGGTTCCAAATCCAGGACTGAATTCCCGTGAAGGAGACGTGACGGATGCGCGACCCCTATGAGGTCTTGGGGGTGCAGCGGAGCGCCAGCGCCGCGGCGATCAAGAGCGCCTATCGCAAGCTCGCCAAGAAACATCACCCGGACCAGAACAAGGACGATCCGAAGGCGGCGGCCAGGTTTGCCGAGATCAATTCGGCCAACGAGATCATCGGCGACGAGGACAAGCGCAAGCAGTTCGATCGCGGCGAGATCGATGCCGACGGCAAGCCGCGTTTCCAGGGCTTTCCCGGCGGCGGCCCGGGCGGCGGTCGTGCCGGTCCCGGCGGCTTCGAATATTCGTTCCGCACCGGTCCCGGTGGCGGCATGGGCGGTGGCGGTGGCTTCGAGGACATCCTCAACAGCATGTTTGGCGGCGCGGCCCGTGGCGGTGCACGCGGCGGCCGCTCGAGCCCGTTTGAATTTGATACCGGCGGGGTCGGGCTCGACCTCGATCTCAACGTGTCGATGTCGGTGTCGCTCGAGGAGTCGGTCCATGGCGGCGAGAAGCGCGTGCGCCTGCCCACGGGGCGCGAGCTCAACGTCAAGATTCCGGCCGGCGTCACCGCGGGCCAGCAGATCCGCCTGAAAGGGCAGGGCGAGACCGCGCAGGGCCATCCGCCCGGCGATCTCCTGATCACGGTCTCGATCGCTCCGCATCCATACTTCAAGGTCGACGGCAACGATCTGCGGGTCGATCTGCCGATCACGCTGTACGAGGCGGTGCTCGGCGGCAAGGTCCGCGTGCCGACGCTGGGCGGCGCGGTGGAGTTGTCGATCCCGAAAAACACCTCCAGCGGCCGCACCTTCCGCCTCAAGGGCAAGGGGCTGCCGAAGGCAGGCGCGACCGGCGACCTCTACGTCACCACCCGCATCATCCTTCCTGACGGGAACGATGCCGAGCTTGAGGCATTGATGCAAAAGTGGCGCGACGGACACCCCTACAATCCGCGCAGTGATCTCGGCTGACCGCCGGGATCAGCGCTCTTCAGATGCGAAACTGACCTGCCCCCGCAATTTCCGGGGGTAGACAGTGAGCATCGTCAGGGCGTTTAGAAGACGACAGACCGACGTCCCCTGATCTGCGGCGGCAGATTGATCGGGATAGCGGACAAAGGAGTGCGGCCTCGAGAGGGGGACCAGCGCGGTACCAAACCCCAATCGAGGCCGCGTGCGCCGATCGGCGGATCGAGCGCAGCATCATTTTCGCGTGAGCACCCGGTGCGATAATGAGACGCGCTGGTGACGTGATTCCAGATATTCAATGACGGAATTGGGACGCCGAGTGAGGCCGGATTCATTCTGCGCTTTTGCACGTCCGGCGTGACGACGGCTTCCGTAGAATTACGGAAATCAGCCGCCGCCCTTTTCCATCTGGTCGTAGACGGCCTGCGCCACCTGGGTCAGCCGCGAGCGATCGACCGCGCCGCTGACGACATAGGCGACGCCGCGGTCGGCCCAGAACAGCGCGCTGTCCGAGCCCTGCGCCGAATAGCGCATCTGCGTCGCCTCGGTCTCGGCCTTGGCGGTGTAGATGGTGAAGCGCTCGCCGGAGGCGCTCTCATACATCAGGAACGAGGCCGGCCCGCTCGGCCCGGGCAGCAGCCGGCCGCCGACCAGCTTCAGCCCGGCAAGCTCCGGCGCGCGGACGTCCCAGCCGCAGCGCTTGGTCAGCCATTGTTGCAGATGCGCGCGCTCGCTGCCCGGCACCTCGACGGGATGGCGGACCTCGACCACGTAGAGGCGGTGCGCATCCAGCGCGTCGACCGTAAAACTCTGGAACGTCGAGGGCCTGGCCGCGGCGCCATGCGCCACCCAGCCGACGCCGCCACCGGCCATGAAGGCGGCGAGCGTCGCGGCGACCGCGCCATAGACCCAGCGGCGCGGCTGGCGCACCAACTGCTCGATCTCGAGCCGCTTCGGCACCGCCTCGTCCAGCACGGAATCGTAACGCGCATGCAGGGCGTCGGCCATCGTGCGCCATGACTGCACCCGCGCGGCTTCGTCCGGATGCGCCGCCAGCCACGCCTCGACATCGCCGCGCCGCTCGGCCGGCAGCTCATTGTCGACGTAGGCGTGGAGCTCGTCCTCGGTGACGGGAATCTTCGGATCGGTCATCTCAATCGTCTCTGTCAGATCTCGAAATGTGATTGCTCAAGCAAGGCACGGACCACTCATTGCTCTGTCATTTCACCCGCCTCAGCGTCGGCCGCTCGCCCTCTATCGACGCTTTGACGTGGGCACGGGCGCGCGCCAGGCGCGACATCACGGTGCCGATCGGCACGCCCTGGATGTCGGCGACCTCGCGGTAGCTCATGCCTTCCAGCATCACGAGCAGCAGCACCGAGCGCTGCTCTTCCACCAGCGTCGACAGCGCGCGCTCGATGTCGCGTCCCTCCGCCTCGGTGCCGCTGGCGTCGGGATTGTTGTCGAGCAGCGGCATGAACTGCGGCCGCCGGGCCAGCGAGCGCCGGCGGTTCTTGTTCAGATTGGTCAGGATCGTGTAGAGCCAGCTCCTGACGTCGCCGCCGAGAAACAGCTTTTCCGAACGCAGCGCCCGCACCAGCGTATCCTGCACCAGATCGTCGGCGATGTCGGCGTCCCGCGTCAGCGCACGCGCGTAGCGGCGGAGCGCCGGAATCATGGCTTCGACACTTTGACGAAACGCGGTCATGCCACCCAGTCTTCGATGGTTTCGGCGCGAACGCCTTGCTCAACATAACACCCAAATCGCGCCACTATTCCGAATGCGGCGATTTGCACGAAACAGCGTTAACCCATGCTGGAATGGGACTGTACCCCGCCAGAGTGCTGGTGTACCTCGGGACCATATACCACGCATGATGGGAACGAGATGTCGCGGAGTTCGGGGCCAATGCAGAAGCGCCGCAGCGTGATCACCAGGGAATACGGCGCCGGCGCGCGCGACCTGTTGCCGGGCAAGGATTGAGTGCGCGTACGATGCCGGTCCCAACGATCTACTACATCCGCCACGGCGAGACGTCGTGGAATGCCGAAGGCAGGCTGCAAGGCGTGCAGGACATCGTGCTGAACGATCGCGGCCGCAAACAGGCCGCGCATGCCGGCCGCATCCTTGCCGATTTGTTTGCACGCCACGGGCACGACAAGGCAAAACTGTCGTTCGTTGCGAGTCCATTGATCCGGGCGCGGGCGACCATGGAGTTGGTGCGCGGCGAATTGAATCTGCCGGCCGGCGACTACACGCTCGACCCGCGGCTGCGCGAGATTGCTTACGGCACTTGGGAAAGCCTGACCTTGGCCGAAGCGCAGGTCAACGATCCCGCGCTCTACGCCAAACGCCAGGTCGAGAAGTGGACGGTCTCGCCGCCGGGCGGCGAGAGCTATGTCGACGTGCAGGTCCGCATGACCGACTGGTACGGCTCGGTGACCTCGGACACCGTCGTGGTCGCCCATGGCGGCACCGCGCGCGCGCTGATGGTCGCGCTCGGCTTCGAGACGCCGCAGAGCGCCGCCGATCTCACCATCGAGCAGGGCGCCGTCTACCTGTTCCGGGACGGCAGCCTGCAGAAATACAGTTAACCGCCAGTCTCAAAACAACGTGGCGAGGAACGCCGCAGCCTCGTCCGAAATGCCGACGATCTTGTTGGTCGCCTGACGATAGAATTTGAAATTGAGCTCGGTGCCGGGCTGGCCGTCGTTCCAGTCGGTGAGGGGTTTAAGCTCGGTCCGGCCCAGCGGCCGTTTGGCCCGTGCCGTCCGCTTCACCGTGATGCTCACGCGCGGTGTTTGCCGATCACGGCCAGGCTTTTTTCGAGCCGCTGTGGCCGAGGTCACCACGCCCCGTGCGACAAGGCCCGCGCCGCCCTCGTTCTCGCTGGCGAAGAGGAAAATCGCGTCCCCCTCCGCGATCTGCTTGCCGCCATACATCGTCTTCTGCGCGATGAAGGTGAATGTTTTCGCCTTGGGATCGCTGATCTCGGCCTTGATCGCATATGCCATCCGTCTCCTCCCGCCCGATGCCATCCCTATATGTAGCCGGCGGTCCGGAAGGCCAGATTTTACGCGTTTGACGGGCCCGCAGCGGCGCGTTACCACACGGTCGGAATTGGCTTACAACTCAGTAAACAGATGTCCTTCAACACCTTCGGCCACATGTTCCGCGTCACCACCTTTGGCGAGAGCCACGGGGTTGCGATCGGCTGCGTGGTCGATGGCTGCCCGCCGTTGATCCCGCTGACGGTGGAGGAGATCCAGCGGGACCTCGATCGCC
Source organism: Bradyrhizobium jicamae (assembly GCF_018130695.1). Lineage (GTDB taxonomy): Bacteria > Pseudomonadota > Alphaproteobacteria > Rhizobiales > Xanthobacteraceae > Bradyrhizobium > Bradyrhizobium jicamae_B. The sequence continues at coordinate 325,223 of NZ_JAFCJX010000002.1, forward strand.
GCAAGCCCGGCCAGTCGCGCTTCACCACCCAGCGCCAGGAGCCGGATGCGGTGAAAATCCTGTCCGGCGTGATGGCGCATCCGGAGACCGGCGTGCAGGTGACGACGGGCACCCCGATCGCGCTTCTGATCGAGAACACCGACCAGCGCTCCAAGGACTATTCGGAGATCAAGGACAAGTTTCGCCCGGGCCATGCCGACCTCACCTATGAGGCGAAATACGGCCTGCGCGACTATCGCGGCGGCGGCCGCTCCTCGGCGCGCGAGACCGCTACCCGCGTCGCGGCCGGCGCGATCGCGCGCAAGGTGTTGCCCGAGGTGAAGGTGCGCGGCGCGCTGGTGCAGATCGGCCCGCACAAGATCGACCGTCAGAAGTGGGACTGGGACGAGATCGCGAGGAATCCGTTCAACTGCCCGGACAAGGATAAGGCGGCGTTCTTCGAGAGCTACCTCGACGGTATCCGCAAGAGCGGCTCATCGATCGGCGCGGTGATTGAAGTGGTCGCCGAAGGCGTGCCGCCGGGGCTCGGCGCACCGATCTACGCCAAGCTCGACAGCGACCTGGCGGCGGCGATGATGACCATCAATGCGGTGAAGGGCGTCGAGATCGGTGCCGGCTTCGCGGCCGCGGAATTGACCGGCGAAGAGAACGCCGACGAGATGCGCTCTGGCAACAACGGCACGCGCTTCCTGTCCAACAATGCCGGCGGCATTCTCGGCGGCATCTCGACCGGGCAGCCGATCGTGGTGCGCTTTGCGGTGAAGCCGACCTCATCGATCCTCACCCCGCGCCAGACCGTTGACCGCAAGGGCGCCGACACCGACATTTTGACCAAAGGCCGCCACGACCCCTGCGTCGGCATCCGCGCCGTCCCGGTCGGCGAGGCCATGATGGCCTGCGTGCTGGCGGATCATTTTCTGCGCGATCGTGGGCAGATCGGGCGCTGATCCCTATATAGTGGCGGTCGCCAGATCGCCGGGGAGCTGCCATGAATGCGTCGGAGTTGCGGGACATCGTCGCGTGGATGATCGGCGGTGCGCGGTCGGCTCCGACCCCGCCGCAGATGATGGCGGAATGCTGCGAACGGCTGGTGCGGGCCGGATTGCCGCTGTGGCGCGTCGGCGTCTTCGTTCGCACATTGCATCCCGAGATTTACGGCCGCCACTTCCTCTGGAAACCGGGGAGCGAGGTCGAGCAAGGTACCGTCGACCACAAGATTCTGGATACGCCGGAATTTTCCGTCAGTCCGCTCTCGATCGTCTTCAAGCAGGGGCTTGAAGTCAGGGCGCGGCTCGACGATCCCGCAAGCGCGCGCTTTCCGATCATCGAGGACCTGCGTGCCGAAGGTGTGACCGACTATATCGCGCTGCCGCTGGTCTATACCGACGGCTTCGTCAATGCCTCGAGCTGGACCACACGGCAGCCGGGCGGCTTTACCGAGGAGCAGTTGAGTGCGCTTCGGTCGATCGCCGTGCCTTTGGCGCGCTACATCGAGATCGTCACCTTGCGCCGCACCGCCTCGCTGCTGCTCGACACCTATGTCGGCAACCGGGCCGGCGAGCGCATCATGGGCGGCCAGATCAGGCGCGGCCATGCCGATACGATGGACGCCGCAATCTGGCTGTCCGACCTGCGCGGCTTCACCGCGTTGTCGGACCGCTTGCCGGCCGAGACCGTGGTGGAGATCCTCAACCTCTACTTCGATTGCCAGGTGTCTGCGATCCGCGCCCATGGCGGCGAGGTGCTCAAATTCATGGGCGATGGCCTGCTCGCGGTATTCCCGATCGACGAATATCTCGGCGACGAGGTCCAGGTCTGCTCGCAGGTGCTCGAAGCCGCGCGCGAATCCCGTGCCGGCATCTCGGCCCTGCAATTCCCCAACGGCGACGACGTCGAGCGCTTCCGCTTCGGCGTCGCATTGCATCTCGGGCGCGTGCTCTATGGCAATATCGGCGGCGGCAACCGGCTCGACTTCACCTGCATCGGTCCGGCGGTCAATCTTGCAGCAAGGCTGGAGAAGATCGCCGGCCGGCTCGGCCGCACGGTCGTCGCATCCGAGCGCTTCGCGGGCATCTGCGACGGCGGCTGGAGCGATCTCGGCGAATTCCCGATCGCCGGCTTTTCGAAGGCCGAACGGATCTACGGTCTGTTCGACGAGGCGTCGGCCGCGTCGGCTGGATAGGCCGGGCATGGCATGACGGTGGACGTCGATCGACAGCATCGGACCGGCATCGTGCTGGTGGTCGCGGCGGCGGTGGCATGGAGCACTGCGCCGTTCTTCACCCGGCTGCTGCATCAGGATTCCTGGACCATCCTGTTCTGGCGCGGTGTGTTCGCCAGCATCTTCATCACGTCCGTGCTGGCCGTGACCGAGGGCCGCAAGGGCCTGCGCAATCTCGTCGCGATGCGGCCGCACGGATGGCTGGTGGCGGGGCTCTCCGCCTTCGGTATGATGACCTTCATTCCCTCGCTGCAATTGACCAGCGTCGCCAATGTCGCGGTCATCGTCGCGGTGCAGCCGTTTGCGGCGGCCGCGATCGCCTGGATCTGGCTGCGCGAGAAGGTCGCGCTGCGGACGCTGCTGGCGAGCCTGCTGGCGTTCGCCGGCATCGTCATCACCGTGAGCGGTGCCACCGGCGCTGCCGACTATCGGGGCATCGGCCTTGCGGTCGCGATGATGCTGGCGATCTCGCTGATGACGGTCGTGATCCGCCGTCACCGGGAGACGTCGATGCTATCAGCCGTCGCAATGTCGAACCTGATCAGCAGCCTGACCTGTCTACCCTTCGCCTACGGCCATGTGTTGGTCTCGCAAGCCGACCTCGTCACGCTCGCACTGTTCGGCTTCTGCCAGGTCGGCATGGGGCTGACGCTGTTCACGCTGGGCTCGCGGCTGATGCCGTCGGGGCAGGCGTCCCTGATCGCGACGCTGGAAACGCCGTTGATGCCGTTCTGGGTGTGGCTCGCATTCCACGAGGTGCCGTCGGGCCGCGCCCTGATCGGCGGCGCGCTGGTGATGGGCGCGGTGATTGCCGACATCGTCGCCGACCGACGGGTGCAGGCTGTCGCCGCGCCCTGATCAGTCCGTCCGCTCCAGATTATCCCGCAGGCGCCGCTGCAGCGCGTCGATGTCGATCTGATGCACGCTGCCGCTGCCGGCGAGGTCGAGCGCGTGCGCGGCCGCTGCGCCCATCGCCATGCACGGTCCCATCACCCGCACGCTCGACAGCGCCGCCTTGTCGCCATCGATGCAGCGGCCGGCGGCCACGACATTGTCGGCTTCCGCCGGCGTCAGGCTGCCGAACGGCACATAGTGGACGTGATCCTTGTCGAACACGTGCCAATGGTGGCCGGAGCCGTGATCGTGCAGCTCGATCGGCCAGGCCGTGCGGCCGATCGCGTCTTCGAACTTCGTGCCGGCGCGCACGTCGTCGACCGACAATTGCTGGCGGCCGACGATCCAGCGGGTCTGGCGGATGCCCGGAAAACCATAGGAGCGGATGCGGGCATTGCCGAAGCAATCCGGAAATTCGTTCTTGAGAAATGCAAAGGCGCGGTCCGCCTGATCCTTGCCTTCGATGCCCTTCTGGCTCGCCGCGAGCGGCTCCAGCGGGGTCTCGACATGGGTCATGTTCATCGCGGCGACGCCGCGGCCGGGAATCACAAAGGACAGGCCCTCGCGCCGCAGCAGCCCATACTCGCCGGCCTTCTCGCGCATCCGCGCCGGCAGCTCCTCGCGGCTCGGCACCTTGCTCTCGTCGATATTCTCCACGATCAGCATCTGCGTGCCGTAGATCGGGCCGTCGTCCGGCTCGCGGCAGGCGAACCCCGCCTGCCACACCAGCGCGGCATCGCCGGAAGCATCGACAAAGCCGTTGGCCTCGACCTCGACGTCGCCATAGCGGGTGGAGAGATCGAGGCCGGTGACGCGCCGGCCGGAAACCTTCACGTTGCGCATGACCGCGCCGACGATCACGGTGACGCCGGCCGCCAGCATCGCCTTCTCGACCCAGCGCCCGAGTGCGACCTCGTCGTAATAGACGACGGTGGTGTGCGGACCGCGGCGATAGAACAGCGCGTTCTCCTGCGCGCCGAGCTCGCGCAAGATGTCGTCGGCGACGCCGTGGGTGAACTGGTAGCCGTCGGTGCCGTTGGAGAACAGGCCGCAGAAGGTGCCGATGATCGAGTTGACCGCTTGTCCCCCGAGCGCGGGCAGGCTGTCGACCAGCACGACGCGCCGGCCGGCCCGCGCGCCCTCGATCGCCGCCGACATGCCGGCCGCCCCCGAGCCGACCACGCAGATGTCGGCGGTGACGCGCGACGGCGTCGGATTGGCGCCGCGGCGGACGATCCTGGTGCCCGCGGTGACTTCGCTCGCGCTCATGGGCGGCTCCGTGTTCTTGTTGTCGTCGTCCTGGTCATTTCCGCTCGGTCGGCTTGTCCGGCACGAAGGATTTGTCGATGATCTTGTCAGCCTCGATATCTCCCTCGATCATCTTCTGGCGCTTGAACCACGCGACTTGTCGCGCGATGTCGGCGCTGTCGAGCGCGGGATCGACCACCGACAGCCCGATGCGCAGCGTCTCGAGCTTCTGCTCGGTGTATTTGGAGATGATGGCGAGCATCGCATCGCCCTCGTCGCTACGGACGAATTTGCCGTCGGCATCGCGCTGCAGCAGCACGCGGGCATATTCCTCGGTGCCGCGGCGATAGGCGGCCAGGACCTTCTCGATCAGCTTGCGGTTCTTGTCGATGGCAGCGGTGGAAGCCACCGCGCAGCCGAGCATCCACGGCGTCTCGTCGCCGACAAAGCCGAGCACAACCGCATCGCCGGAGGCCACGACCGGGCTGATCGTGGTCGTCGCCGTCAGGGCCGCGTCGAGCGTGCCGCCCTTGATGGCGGCGGCGACATTGGGCAGTGACTGCAGCGGCACCACGCGGACGGTGCCGATGTCGAACTTCAGCTTGTCGGCGATCAGGCCGAGCGAATAGTGGAAGGTCGAGCCGACCTGCGTGATGCCGACCGAATGGTTCGGCAGGTCCTTCAGCGTCTTCAGGCCGGCATCATAGGCGCGCTTGGAAGCGACATAGGCGGTGTTCTGGAAGCCCGGCGCCTCGCGCGCCGTGCCGGCGATCACCTTCAACCCGCCCTTGCCGGCGAGATTGTAGAAAGCCGCAGTAAAGCCGGTGAAGCCGATATCGATGTCGCCGGAGACGGTCGCGACCGCGATCGGCACCGCCGCATCGAAGAACCTGAAATCGACGTCGATGCCTTCCTGCTCGAAATAGCCGCGTTCCTTGGCGAGGAACAACGGCGCGGCCGAGGACAGCTTCAACAGCCCGATCCGCACCCGTTCGGCGGCCTGCGCCGCGGTCGCAGCGAACGCGATGGTCATTGCCAGCAGCAGACTCAGAACCGGTCGGCCCCTTGCTCGGAGGCTTCTTGAGGTCGCTTGCATGCCGTTGTTTCCCGCCCTTGTGCTGTCCGGCTTGGGCCGGTCCTTTGCGGGGATTGTCGATGATCCCGGGCGGGAATGCAAAGCCTGCCGTCGTCCGGGCTATTCCTCCGGCTCGGTGGTGAACAGTAGCGGATAGCCCTTGGCGCGGCCGGCGTCGGTGGCGCGCGTCGCCTTGGTCTCGGCGACGTCCCGGGTGAACACCGCGACCACGCAGACGCCGCGCTGGTGCGCTGTCAGCATCACCTTGTAGGCCTGGTCCTCGGTCATGCGGAATTCGGCCTTGAGCACGCTGACCACGAACTCGCGCGGCGTGTAGTCGTCGTTGACCAGAATCACCTTGTGCAGGCGCGGCCGCTCGACCTTGGTCTTGGTCCGGGTTTTCGGCTTGACGACGGTCTCGGGCATCGCCCGGCACTCCCTAAGGGCTTACCGTAAGAATACCGTCTTCGCGGCTGGCTTGGAACTGACCGATTTGCACGGGTTCGTTGCGACACGAGCAAGCCGCATCGGTGTCCATGGTGCGCTCAAATCAGGGCGACGTTCCTAACCTGAATGTGAAGGATGGATCATATCAGCGCTTTGCGCTTGGCGATTTGCATGTCACCATGACGGGCATACGACGGGAGGGCCGCCATGCGCTGGTATGTCTCGATCGGAGCTGTGCTTGTCGCGGGCGTGCTCGCCGGTGGCGATGTGGCCGGTGTTGCCGCGCCCAACCCCCTTCTGCGAGGATCTGGCAACCAGCCACAGCTCGCCCAGAAGGAAGCCAACCCGAGCGTCGATGTCGAGCTGATCCTCGCGGTCGACGTCTCCTATTCGATGGACATGGACGAGCTCGCGATCCAGCGCGAGGGTTATGCACAGGCGATCGTCTCCAAGGAATTCCTGCAGGCGCTGAAGAGCGGCCCGAACGGCAAGATTTCGGTCACCTATTTCGAATGGGCGGCCTCGACCGACCAGAAGATCATCATTCCCTGGCGCGTGATCGACGGCCCGGAGACCGCGGATGCGGTCGCCGCCGAGATCATGAAGACGCCGATCCGCCGGGCCTCGCGCACCTCGATCTCGGGCGCGATCTATTTTGCGATGCCGCTGTTCGACGAGAACCCGCATCGCGGCATCCGCCGCGTGATCGACATCTCCGGCGACGGTCCGAACAACAACGGCAGTCCGGTGCTCGCCGCGCGCGACGAGGCGTTGTCGAAGGGCATCGTGATCAACGGCCTGCCGATCATGGTGAAGGAGCCGTCCTACTCGACGATGGATATCGACAACCTCGATTACTATTACGAGGATTGCGTGATCGGCGGCCCCGGCTCGTTCGTGGTCACGATCAAGGACCGCGACAAGTTCAAGGAAGCGATCCGCACCAAGCTGCTGCTCGAGGTCGCCGGCCGCACCCCGGAGCGGCGCATCGTGCCGGTCGATGCCAAGGAGCCGCGCGTCAATTGCATGATCGGCGAGAAGATCTGGTCGGACAGGTGGGGCAGGTAGCTGTTGCGTAGCGCTGCCGTAGGATGGGTGGAGCGAAAGCGATACCCATCATCTCACCACGCGGCACGAAAGTGATGAGTATTGCTGCGCTCCACCCATCCTGCGATTTCACGATATCTGGCGCAGTTTCTGCTCCAATGCCCGTAATATCTGCAGCGCCGCATCATATTGTCCCGATCCAATCAATCTCCAGACCTTGGCAACCTGCGCCGCCAAACCATCGATCGTCACCGGAAGGCCAGCGGCCTCAGCCAGCGCGCCTTTCTCGTTGATCAGATAGCGCTCGTTGATCGCAAACAACACCTGCCCGATGCAGGCGAGCGCGCGATAAGCGCATCCGGCGATATGCGTCGTGTCGCCGCGTGCCACGGCGAGCTCGGCATTCTCGATGCTGAACAGCACCTCCCACTGAAATCGCCGGATCAGGGCGTCGCGCAGCGGGCGCGGGTAGGGCGACGTCTTCGCCTTCAGGCCGGTGATGACACCATCGGGATCACGCAATGGCTGGCACAGCGCGATCTCGCCCATCCAGATCGCCGAGCCAAAGCCGTGCGGATGGCCTGGTTGGTAGTGCATTCTGACATCGCCGTTGCGGCAGGCATCGATCGTCACCGCGACATCCTCGATGCTGCGATAGAGCAAATCGACCTTGCGGCCGCCGATCCTGAGCCATGCGCCGCCGACGATCCATGGCCCCCATTCACCGATCTTGGTCACCGCGGCGTCGTCGGGCTGATCGGCCAGGCCTCTCACCACTTCGCGAAGCCGATCGACATCCAGCGGGGCCGCGTCGGAATAATAAAGTCCGATGTCGTAGTCCGACCCATCATGCGCCGTGCCGCGTGCTCGCGACCCGCCGAGCACGATGGCCGCGATGCCGGGGACGCTCGAGAGGATGGGGATGATGCGTTCGAGGAGAGGATCGTTGAGCATGGAACGGGCTTCACAGAATGAGCCCGCAGTATATCGAGCGCATCGCGGATCGTGAAAGTCGTATCGCGCAGTTTCAGCGTGTAAACTTCGCCACCAGCTCGACATGCGGCGTGTGGCGGAATTGGTCGACCGGCGTGACGCCGGCGAGCTTGTAGCCGCCGTCGATCAGGATTTTGGCGTCGCGCGCAAACGTCGCGACGTTGCAGGACACGGCCACCACCGTCGGCACTTTGCTGGCGGCAAGCTGCGTCACCACCGCCTGCGCGCCCTGGCGCGGCGGGTCGAACACCACGGTGTCGAAGTCGCGCAGCTCCTGCGGCACCAGCGGGCGGCGGAACAGGTCGCGGGCCTCGGCCTTGATCGGCTTCAGGCCCTTGGTGGCGGTTACCGCTTTCTGCAGCGAGGTGATGGCGCCGGCATCGCTGTCGAAGGCGGTGACGCGCGCAGACGTCGCGAGCCGCAGCGCGAACGGTCCGACGCCACAGAAGAGATCGGCGATGTGCTTGCTGCGCTTGCAATGGCCTTGCACGAGTGCGGCCAGCGTCTCCTCGCCGGCGGCCGTCGCCTGCAGGAACGAGCCCGGCGGCAACGTCACCTGCGCGGCGCCCATGGTGACGACGGGTGCGCTACGCATCAGCACCAGTTCGCCGTGGCGCGTCAGCCGCGCCAGACGATGTTTTTCAGCGACGCGCGACAGCGTCGCGATCATTGCCGTCGGCAGTGGACCCGAGCCGCGCACGTCGACATCGAGACCATTGAGCGTTGCCGTGACCTGGATGTCGAGCGGCTTGCCCGAGGAGATCAAGGGTTCGGCGATCGCCCAGGCCGCATCGAGCGCGCCATCCAGGGCGGGATCGAGGATCGGGCAGCGATCGACCGGAATAATGTCGTGCGCGCCGGCCGCCGCGAAACCGACTTTCAGGATCTCGTGGGTGCCCATGCGCGCATGCAGCGTCATGCGGCGTCGGCCTGCGCCGTGAGCATCGACCAGCGGCGCGACGTCGCAGGCGATCTTCGCCTGCGTCAGCGTCTCCACGACGATGTTGCGCTTCCACGCGCGATAGGCCTCGTCAGACCAGTGCTGGATGGCACAGCCGCCGCAGACGCCGAAATGGGGACAGAAGGGGGCAATGCGCTCGCAGCTGGCATTTTCGACGCGCACGAGCCGGCGGCGGTCGGGATGATGGCCGGGAACGTCGGTGACCTCGACCGTTTCTCCGGCCAACGTATAGGGTACGTAGATCGACTGGGCGCCGACGATGGCGACGCCGTCGCCGCGGTGGCCGACATGATCGATGGTTAGGAGCTCAGCCACGGCGCGCGCCGATGAAGAATTCGATGTTGCCGTCGCCGCCTGATATGGAGGACGGGAACACCTGGATGTCGGTGCAGCCGAGCGAAGCGGCGAAGGCTGCGATGTCGTCGCAGATCTCCTGATGCACCATCGCATTGCGGATGATGCCGCGCTTGGAATGCTTTCGCTGCGCCTCGAATTGCGGCTTGATCAGTGCCAGCAGATGCATCGGCGCCGCCGCCAGCGACAGCGCGACCGGCAGCACGGTCTTCAACGAGATGAAGCTGACGTCGATCACGACGACATCGGGCCGTGCGGGCAGCCGCTTGCCTTCAAAACTGCGGATGTCGGTCGCCTCCATCGAGACGATCTTGGGATGGCCGTGCAGCGAGGGATGCAACTGGCTGTGGCCGACGTCGATGGAGAACACCAGGCTCGCGCCATTGGCGAGCAGCACTTCGGTGAAGCCGCCGGTGGAGGCACCGACGTCGAGGCAGATATGGTCCTCGATCTCGATCGGATAATGTTCGAGCGCGCCGGACAGCTTGACGCCGCCGCGCGAGACCCAGGGATGCGCCGGTTGCGCGGATAGCTCGGCCGTCGCTGCGACGATCTCGGAGGCCTTTGCGATCGGCTTGCCGTCGGCGATGACGAGCCCGGCCTCGATCGCGGCCCGCGCCCGTGCGCGGCTTTCGAACAGGCCGCGCTCGACCAGCAGCACGTCGATCCGCTTGCCCGCAGGCGAACCGCTATCGTTCTTGTCCGCCAAGGTCAGCTCTTTGCGTTGGCGCGATCCGCGGCGAGGCGAACGCACGCCTCGAAGCATGCGAGATCATGCCAGATATCGGCGGGCCTCACAGCCGGCGTCACCAGCGGGGCGCCGTGCAGGTCGAGTGCATGGATCATCATGAGATTGTCGGGCCAGCCAAAGTCTTCCACGGTCAGTCCCTCCGGGTCGACGTGCGGGCCGCCGGGCCTTTCCGTCACATCATAGTGCTGCGCGACGCGCTCGCGATATGACGCCGGATCGTTCGAATAGGCGAAGCACAATTTGCCGCGGCCCGCCATGTAGCCGAGCTCGTACACCGTGCCTGCGTCGGCACTGGGGCCGCGAAACGGCGTCAAATTGGCGATGATCGCGTCGGCCGCATCCATCATCGCCTCGTTGGCCTTGAAGATCGCGAGCGAAGCGTCGGGGCTGGAGAGATCAACGACATTGTCGAGCGGGTAGAGTCCGGTCAGCCCGTGGCGTGCACACTGCGCCGCCTTCTTCCGCCCAATCTCGATCGCGTCCGGCAGGAACACGTCGGGACCTGCCAGATAGATCTTCATGGAGCGACCGCAGGTTCAGGTGAGTGATGGCGTTGCTGCGGCGTTTACGGTGCGACACCTTTGCCGAGGGCCAAGCTGTGGACACGTCTCTCGCAGCCGATCTTGTTTCAGGCCACGCGAGAGGTGGGAGGGCTCTCTCCCCCCTTGCGGGGGAGAGTTGGAGAGAGGGGTGAGCCACGAACACCGCCCGTGCGGCTTACCCCTCTCCCTAACCCTCCCCCGCAAGGGGGGAGGGAACCCATCCGCTCGTGCCTTCCTGACGTGCGCGCTCTCGCAGAGACGAGGGCGCACCCTTGGGAGAGGTGAAGCAAGCTCACGCCAGCTTGACGGTCTCGGCCTTGAAATCCTTGCCAAGCGCCGCGAACACCTTGGCGACGATGCTCTTGGCGTCGAGGCCGGCGCGGGCATACATCGCGTTCGGCGTGTCGTGGTCGAGGAACATGTCGGGCAGGATCATCGAGCGGAACTTGAGCATGCCGCTGTCGAGCATCGCATTGTCGGTCAGGAACTGCGCGACGTGGGAGCCGAAGCCGCCGATCGAGCCTTCCTCGATCGTGATCAGGATTTCGTGGTCGCGCGCGAGCTTCAGCACCATGTCCTCGTCGAGCGGCTTCATGAAGCGCGCATCGGCGATGGTGGCGGAGAGACCGTGGGCGGCGAGCTCGTCGGCCGCCTTCTCGCATTCGGCGAGACGCGTGCCGAAGGAGAGCAGGGCGACCTTCTTGCCTTCGCGGATGATGCGGCCCTTTCCGATCTCGAGGGGAATGCCGACTTCGGGCATCTCGACGCCGCGGCCTTCACCGCGGGGATAGCGCACCGCGCTCGGCCGGTCGTTGATCGCGACCTGGGTTGCGACCATGTGCACCAGCTCGGCCTCGTCGGACGCCGCCATGATGACGAAGTTCGGCAGGCAGCCGAGATAGGCGTTGTCGAACGAACCGGCATGGGTCGCGCCGTCGGCGCCGACGAGACCGGCGCGATCGATCGCGAAGCGGACCGGGAGCGACTGGATCGCGACGTCGTGGACCACCTGGTCGTAGCCGCGCTGCAGGAAGGTCGAGTAGATCGCGCAGAACGGCTTGTAGCCTTCGGTGGCAAGGCCGGCGGCGAAGGTCACCGCATGCTGCTCGGCAATGCCGACGTCGAAGGTGCGGGTCGGGAACGCCTTGTTGAAGATGTCGACGCCGGTGCCCGACGGCATCGCCGCGGTGATGGCGACGATCTTGTTGTCCTTCTCGGCTTCCTTGACGAGGCTCTGGCCGAACACGTTCTGATAGGCCGGCGCGTTCGGCTTGGCTTTCGCCTGCGCGCCGGTGGCGACGTCGAACTTGACGACGGCGTGGTACTTGTCGGCGGAAGCTTCGGCCGGGCCATAGCCCTTGCCCTTCTGCGTCACGACGTGGACCAGGATCGGGCCGGTCTCCATGTCGCGGACGTTCTTCAGCACCGGCAGCAGATGGTCGAGATTGTGACCGTCGATCGGGCCGACATAGTAAAAGCCGAGTTCCTCGAACAGCGTGCCGCCGTCCATCATGAAGCCGCGGGAGTATTCCTCGACGCGGTTGGCGCGGTTGGCGATGATCTTCGGCAGCCGCTTGTTGATCTGCTTGGCCGCCTCGCGCAGCGAGCGGTAGGTCTTGCCGGAGTAGAGGCGCGACAGATAGGCGCTCATCGCGCCGACCGGCGGCGCGATCGACATGTCGTTGTCGTTGAGGATCACGATCAGGCGCGAGTTCATCGCACCGGCGTTGTTCATGGCCTCATAGGCCATGCCCGCCGACATCGAGCCGTCGCCGATCACCGAGATGATGTTGTTCTTGCCGCCGGAGAGGTCGCGCGCCACGGCCATGCCGAGGCCGGCCGAGATCGAGGTCGAGGAGTGCGCAGCGCCGAACGGGTCGTAATCGCTCTCGGTGCGCTTGGTGAAGCCGGACAGGCCGCCGGCGGTGCGCAGCGTGCGGATGCGGTCGCGGCGTCCGGTCAGGATCTTGTGCGGGTAGGCCTGGTGGCCGACGTCCCAGATCAGGCGGTCGCGCGGGGTGTCGAAGATATAATGAATCGCAGTGGTCAGCTCGACCACGCCGAGGCCGGCGCCGAAATGGCCGCCGGTCACGGACACGGCGTCGATGGTTTCCTGGCGCAGCTCGTCGGCAACCTGCCGCACCTGCTCGATCTTCAGCTTGCGCAGGTCGTCAGGCGTTCGAATGGTGTCCAGCAGCGGCGTCTTACTAAATTCGGTCACAGCCATATTCCAATTTTTACAGGTCGCGGCACGGGGCCGGACGCGAGAGGGGTGCGCGGTCCCGCGCAGTGAAAAGTCAGACACAGGTTTGCCGCCCCGGCAGGCCGATATCTGATCTAAAAGCCTAGATGCACTCCGGATAGAACCACGTGACTACAATCACGTTGGTGTCCCAAAACCCGTCCCGGTTCAGTTTATCGAACCATTTGAAGCGCTTGCTGCCGTCGGAAAACGGCCGCTTGCCACCTTCAAATGCCCATAGAACTGGAAGCATTACACCAAAGCGCCCCCTAAAGCCAACCCGCAAGCCGCACCGGGTTCCCGACCAGGGATGCGAAAAGTTCAATGTTTTCAACGCATGGAGCGGGCGGAAGGTTCCATGCCGCCCATTTGAGAGGCATGGACATGGTTACCGGCGGCCGATTCGATCTCGGCCCAGGCCCGCTCCCGGGCCGCCTTGTCGCCGCTTGCGATGGCCAGTGCGGCGTCGGGATGGGCCATCCGATCGGTCACCGGCACCGGTCCGCACACGATCATGAAGAAGTCGTACGGAGCCGGCCGGTCATTGGCCATCACGAACTGGAAGTGGACGCGGAAGAACTGCCAGCGGAACGAGTCGTAATCCTCTTCCCTGACCAGATCGCGGAAACGAACTGCAACAATCCGCGGATTCCGTCTGGCCGCGCCGACATCGATGCCGTGGCTCAAGATCGGATCGAACTGGAAGAAGTTCATCACGTCCTTGCGCGCCTGGCAGTCGATCCAGTCGATCGAGGGCGCGATCGCGAGCTGCCGCAGGTGCTCGCGGAAATCTCTGGAAACGGAGTGATAGCCGACGATCGGGAAATTCCCGCCAATGGTCAGAAGCACCACGCGCGGTCCGCGCTCGCCGAGCGCGGGATCGAGCAGAAGCGCCCGCGCCAACAGCTCGGTGCCGAGGAACGATCCGGAACTGTGGCCGACGATAACGATTTCGTCGGCGTCCGTCGTGCGCGCGACATTGACGAGATGCTGCGCGAAGCGGTCGATCCGCCGGTCCCATTCCGGCCGTTCGCGATGCGAGAATTCCCAGGTCCAGATCGTGTCCGCCAGCAGATACAGCACATAGGTGCTGTTCTCGGTGTATTTCAGCATGACGCCGAGCAGCGCGATGAAGATCGCGACAGCGGTCGCAATGCTGATCGGCGCTGGAATACCGATCGCCGTCAGCCCCTTCTCGAACACGAACGCGACCGCGGCAACCAGCATCGCTTCCAGCAGCAGCACGATGTGCGGATAGGAGATGAAGGTCGCAAAGCGCCAGTTTGCCTTGGCAAAGCGCGCGATGGTGCCGGAGACGATCAGCCGCAAATAGATCCAGACCGCATGCAGCACCGTGCGCCAGATTGGGGATGCCAGATCGCGCTGGATGAAATCCTCAAAGCGCAGGAAATCGTAGGCGGTATGGGTCTGCCAGTCGTCGGCCCTGGTATCGACGGTCCAGGATGCGATCTCGTCATCGGCCGCGACCTTGGGCCGGCTGATCGTCGCGTTGACCTGATAGAGCCGGCCGAACTTGCGCAGCTCGGTCCGGAACATGCGGTAATATTGCGCCAGCCCGCGCGGATCGTAACCCTGGATATAAATGATATGGCGGTGCTGGACGCGCAACGAGATAACCCCCCTGAGGGCGCGACTATAGCAGGCCGCCTCCCGCGCCAAGAGCCAATTTGGCCGTAGCACGGCGCACGCAGCGCACAAATCGGCTGATTGTTGGCAGCTGTTGCCGGGGAAGCGCTACTGAACGTCGGCTGCTGGACGTCCGCTACTGAACGTCCACTACTGAACGTCTAGAGGCTCGGTGCCCGCGGCCTGGCCGGAGGCATCCGTGGTGATCTTGTCGACGCGGGCTTCCGCCTGGCGCAACAGTTCCTCGCAGCGCCGCTTCAGCGCCTCGCCGCGTTCATAGATCGCAACCGATTCCTCAAGCGGCACCTTGCCGTCCTCGAGCCGCTTCACGATCGATTCCAGTTCCTCGATCGCGCGTTCGAAGGAGAGCTTTTTCACGTCGGCTTGGGTGTTTTCGGCCATCTCATGTTCCCAGCTGCGCCCGTTCCCCGAGCGCAGAATCAATCGAATTTTTGCGGGCGTATTGTGGCGGGGATTCAAGCGCCCATCAATGCGGTGACGTGAGATGCCACCGACTCTTTCAGCCCCTGCAAATCATACCCGCCTTCCAGCACCGAGACCACGCGGCCGCCCGCGCTCCTGTCGGCGACGTCCATCAGCTTCCTGGTCACCCAGCCGAAATCCTCGCCCTTCAGGTTGATCGAGGCGAGGGGATCGCGGTGGTGCGCGTCGAAGCCGGCGGAGATGATGACGAGCTCGGGCGAGAATTTCGTAAGCTGCGGCAGGATCAGGTTCTCGAACGCCGAGCGGAATTTTGCGCTGCCATCCTCCGGCGCCAGCGGCGCGTTGACGATGGTGTCGTGCTCGCCGCGTTCGCCCAGCGCACCGGTGCCCGGAAACAGCGGCATCTGGTGCGTCGAGCAGTACATCACGGTCGGATCGGCCCAGAAGATGTCCTGCGTGCCGTTGCCATGATGAACGTCGAAATCGATGATCGCCGCGCGCTTGATGCCGTATTTGCGCTGCGCGTGGCGCGCCGCGATCGCGACATTGTCGAAGAAGCAGAAGCCCATCGGCGTCGACTTCTCGGCGTGGTGTCCGGGCGGCCGCACCGCGACGAAGGCGTTGTTGTGCTGGCCCTGCATCACCGCATCGGTCGCGGTCACCGCGCCGCCGACGCCGCGCATCACGGCTTCCCAGGTGCCCGGCGACATCGAGGTGTCGCCGTCGAGATAGATCATGCCGGACGTGGGCGCGACATGGCGCAACTCGCCGACATAATGCTCGCCATGGCAAAGCAGCACCGAATCCAGATTGCCTTCCGGCGCCTCGCCGCGCGTCAATCCCTTGAAACGATCTTCGCCGAGCACCTCGGCGACCGCGCGCAGCCGGTCGGGCCGTTCAGGGTGGCCGGGCGGCGTGAGGTGATTGAGGCAGGCGGTGTGCGTCAGCAGCAGTGTCATGCAAATTCCCGGCGCAAACCGATGCGCGTTCCAGTCGGGGCTAATCTAGGCCGTTACCGGCCGCCCGGAAAGGCCTGAGTTCGTTCTCCGTCATTGCGAGCGCAGCGAAGCAATCCATTCTTCCGCACGCTCGGTGACAATGGATTGCTTCGCTGCGCTCGCAATGACAACGGCTCAATTGATCCTGAGAATGCGATGTCCCGCGGCCGGGCTGACCGGATTGTTGGCCTGGAAGAAGGCATAGAGCGCATCGACGTCATAGATGCCGAACCGTTGCGCCGTGCCGTGCGTGAACACGGTAAAACCGTCGCCGCCGTCGGCGAGATAGTTGTTGACGGTAACGCGATAGCTCGCAGCCAGATCGATCGTCTTGCCGTCGAGCGCCATCTTCTCAGTGACGATGCGGCTGCCGTCCGGCTTGCTCGCGTCCCATGTGAAGGAAAATCCCTTCGAGACCTGCAGGATCCGCGGCCGCTTCGGATCGGTCCATTGCTGCTCCAGCATGTCCTTCAGCTGCTGGCCGGTCAGCGTCATCGTGACGAGCTGATTGCGGAACGGCTGGCTGGCGAAGATGTCGGCATAGGTCACCGCGCCGTCCTCGCGGCGGACGATGTCGGTGCGCACGCCGCCGGGATTGGTGAAGGCGATCACGGCGCCGCCGTTCGCTTCAGCCGAGGTCGCCGCGAGCTGCGCATCGGCGACGATATCGCCGAGCACGCTTTCGCCTGATTCATTCGGCGTGCGCGACAGCGTCTCCGTCACCGCGCCCGCGGCGCGATTGGCGATGGGGGCGGCGAGCCGGTCATAGGCTTCGAGCAGCGCGCTCTGCTCGGGATCCTTCGGCGTATTGAGCCGCACGATGGTATTGTCGGCCTTGGCGCTGATCACGTCCTTGGTGGCCGGATCGAGCTGCAGGTCGATCGCGGTGACCAGCGTGCCATATTTGTCGCCCGAGGTGACGAGACGTCCGTCGATCTCGCAGACATAGGCCTGATGGGTGTGGCCGGAGATCACGAGGTCGACCGCGCGATCGAACTTCTTGACGATGTCGACGATCGGCCCGGAGATGCCCGGGCAATCATTATAGTCGCCGGTCGGAAAGCCGCCCTCGTGGATCAGCACCACGATCGCTTCAACGCCCTTTGCTTTCAACTCCGGCACCAGCGCGTTCACCGTCGCAGCCTCGTCGCGGAATTCGAGCCCTGCGACGCCGGACGGCGAAACCAGGTTCGGCGTGTTCTTCAAGGTCAGCCCGATGAAGGCGACCGGAATGCCGTCGAACGTCTTGATCTCGTAGGGCGGAAATACGGTCTTGCCCGCCGCCTTGTCGAACGTGCTGGCGGCGAGGTAGCGGAATTTGGCGCCGGTGAAGGGATGCGGGCCCTGGCACTTGTCGGTCGGATGACAGCCGCCATTCTGCATCCGCAGCAACTCGTCCTTGCCCTCGTCGAATTCGTGATTGCCGACCGAGGAGATCGCAAGTCCCATCATCGACAGCGACTCGATGGTCGGCTCGTCATGGAACATCGCCGACAGGAACGGGCTCGCGCCGATCAGATCGCCGGCCGCGACGAAGATGTTGTTCGCATGAGCGCAACTGCTTGACGATGGTCGCCATCCGCTCGGCGCCGCCGGCGGGCACCACGACCTTCTTCGCGTGGTCGGCGGGATCGCTGATGCGGATGCCGCCGGGCGGGGGCCGCAGATAGCCGTGGAAGTCGTTGATCGCGAGGATGCGCAGATTGACGGGCGCCGTGCCCTCGGCGCGGACAGGACCGGCAACCAGGGCAAGCGACAGGATGGCGGCGGCGAGGGCAGGCGGGCGGGTCATCACGCGTCCATGGAACACGTACCCATGACGCAGCGCCACTACATTCTTGCGACGGCCCCGTTCAATCCTTCGTGCGCTCGACGAATCCCTTGAAGGCGGCGATCGCTTCCGTCGAGCGCATCCGCTCGGTGAACAGATGGTTCTCCTGGTCGATCCGCCGCGTGACGTCCTCGGGCGGCAGGCGGATCAGCCGCCGCGAGATCGCCACCGCCTCCGCCGGCAGCGCGCAGATCTCACGCGCCACCTTCTTTGCCTCGACCTCGGCATGGCCCGCCGCCACCACCGTGTTGACGAAGCCCGCCACGCGGGCGTCGTCGGCGGTCATGGTGCGCCCCATCACCAGCATCGCAAAGGCGCGCTGATGGCCCATGCAGCGCGGCATCAGCAGGCTCGAGGCGCCTTCCGGCACCAGGCCGTAATTGCTGAAAGGTGTCGAGAAGCTCGCCGCTTTGCTGGCCAGCACGTAGTCGCAATGGAACAGCATGGTGGTGCCGATGCCGATCGCGACGCCGTCGACGGCGGCGATGATCGGCTTGACGTTGTGCGCCAGCGAATACAGCAGCTTGACCAGGTTCGAGGCGCGCGGCTGATCGGAAGTACCCTCGTTGAGCAGATCCTCGATGTCATTGCCCGCGGTGAAGACGCCGGAGCCGCCGGTCACGATCAGGCAGCGGATATTCGGATTGTTCTGCGCCTTGTCGATCGCATCGCTCACCGCGCGATACATGTCCTGGGTGAAGGCGTTCTTCTTCTCCGGACGGCGCAGCCTGATCACCCGCGTGGCGGCTTCATCGGTGACTATGACGTGCTCGGTCATCAGGCGGTTCCCCGGGGCGCGCGGCGGGCGGCATCGTTGCCGCCGGCCGGCTTTCTGACATTATCCTTACATGAACCGACACCGGCCCCAAGCGTCGGCCGCGAATTTTCCCGCCATGCGACCATGAGGAGAGCGCAATGCAGTTAACCGGCATTCACCATCTGACGGCGATTTCGGCGCGACCGCGCGACAACCTCGCCTTCTATACCGGCATGCTCGGCATGCGCCTGGTCAAGAAGACCGTGAACCAGGACAATGTCAGCGCCTACCATCTGTTCTACGCCGACGGCGAGGCGCGGCCGGGCACCGACCTCACCTTCTTCGATTTCCCGGTTCCCTCCGAACGCCGCGGCACCAACGCGATTTCACGCACGGGTCTGCGCGTCGCGGGCGAAGCGAGCCTCGGCTACTGGCGGGATCGCCTGAAAGCGGCCGGCGGCACCACCGGCGATGTCATCGAGGTCGACGGCCGGCTGACCCTGCCGTTCGAGGATGGCGAAGGCCAGCGCCTGGTGCTGGTCGACGATGGGGGCGCCGGCACGGCTTCGCCTTGGGCGCGCAGTCCCGTGCCGGCGGAGCATCAGATCCGCGGCCTCGGTCCGATCGTGCTGACCGTGCACGACCTGTCGCGCACATCGGCGGTGTTGACCGACGTCATGAACATGCGCCGCGTGCGCGATTATGCCGCACACGGCGCGCACATCCACGTCTTCGACATGGGCGAAGGCGGTCTCGCCGCCGAGCTGCATGTGATCGAGGACAAGGCCTCGCCGATGACCCGGCAGGGCGCCGGCGGCGTCCATCATGTTGCCTTCCGCACGCCTGACGAGACGCAGTATCACGGCTGGACCGAACATTTGAGCAAGCTCGGCATCCGCCACTCCGGCGAGATCGACCGCTTCTATTTCCGCAGCCTGTATTTCCGCGAGCCCAACGGCATCCTGTTCGAGATCGCCACCGACGGCCCGGGCTTCGCGAGCGACGAGCCGATGGACAAGCTCGGCGAGAAACTCGCCCTGCCGCCGTTCCTCGAACCGCGGCGCGCCGCGATCGAGGCGGGGCTGAAGCCGATCGAATGACGCGCACATGACATTGTCGGACCGCGACACCGAAATTTTTACGCGCGACGGCGCGTTGCGACTGGCATCGGCGCTGAACGCGGCGTCGCTCGGTGAGCTCGCGCACGCGCTCGACGATATTCCGCTGCATCACGCCGGCACCCGGCTGCACGGCGTGGCTGCACTCGATCCATTTCTCGCGACGTCAGGTCCCGTCGGTGCGGTGGCCGCTGCCGCGATCGGCGCGGCGGCACGGCCGGTGCGGGCGCTGCTGTTCGACAAGACCGCGTCGGCGAATTGGTCGGTGCCCTGGCACCAGGATCGCACCATCCCGGTGGTCGAGCGCGTCGAGGTCGCGGGCTTTGGTCCGTGGACGATGAAGAGTGGCCTGCTGCACGTCGCGCCGCCTTTCACGGTGCTCGCGAAGATGGTGACATTGCGCGTGCATCTCGACGCGGTGCCCGAGACCAACGCACCGCTCCTGATCGCGCCCGGCTCGCATCGGCTTGGGCAAATCAGGGAGCGTGACGTGAAGGACGTCGTGCAACGATGCGGTACCGCGGTGTGCGAGGCGGAGCCCGGCGACATCTGGCTGTATTCCACGCCGATCCTGCACGCCTCCGAGGTGGCTCGCGCGCCACGGCATCGTCGGGTGCTGCAGGTCGATTTCGCGGCGGACGATCTGCCCGGCGGCCTCACATGGCTCGGCGTGTGACACTGCGTTGACCCAGATCAAGCCCCGCGCCTTTCGGCAAGAAAGACTCAAATCCCGGTTGCATCTCGCTCTCCCGTTAGCGAAACTTCTCCCATCCCGCGCGCCACCTACGATCGCGAGACCGTCATGCCTGGTTGTATACGACGAGCCCTCATCCTCTGCGCCGCAATGCTCGGCATGCTCGTTGCGGGGAACCCGCCCGCGCAGGCGCAGACTCTGAAAGCCGTCAAGGAACGCGGCACGCTCAACTGCGGCGTGGGGCAGGGGTTGCTCGGTTTCTCGAGCCGGGATGACAAGGGCAGCTGGACCGGCTTCGACGTCGATATCTGCCGCGCGGTCGCGGCCGCCGTGCTCGGCGATCCCGCCAGGGTGGCGTTCACGCCGCTCGATGCAGGAAGCCGCTTCGCAGCGCTGCAATCCGGCCAGATCGATGTGCTGTCGCGCAACTCGACCTGGACGATGTCGCGCGAGACATCACTCAACCTGCTGTTCGCCGGCGTCGCCTATTATGACGGCCAGGGTTTCCTGCTGCGCCGGGAGAGCGGCGTCGATACCGCGCTGCAGCTCGGCGGCAAGACCATCTGCGTGCAGGCCGATACGACCACCGCGCTCAATCTGGCGGATTATTTCCGCGTCAACGAGATGGCGCTGAAGGTGCTGGCGCTCGCCACCGCCGAGGAGAGCCGGAAAGCCTATGACGATCGCAAATGCGACGTGCTGACCAGCGACGTCTCGCAGCTCTACGCCGAGCGGCTCAAGCTCGCAGCACCCGACGGCCAGGTCATCCTGCCGGAAGTGATTTCAAAGGAGCCGCTCGGGCCGGTGGTGCGCCAGGGCGACGATCAGTGGTTCAACCTGATCAAGTGGACGCTCTATGCGCTGATCAACGCCGAGGAGCTCGGCGTGAAGTCGACCACGATCGACGACGCGTTGAAATCGTCGGATCCCAATATCCGCCGCCTGCTCGGCGTCGAGGGCGAGTTCGGCACGCAGCTCGGTCTCTCCAACGACTGGGCCGTGCGCGCCATTCGCGCGACCGGCAATTACGGCGAGATCTATGAGCGGAACATCGGCACGCAATCGCGGCTCAGCATCCCGCGCGGACTGAACGCGCTGTGGTCGAAAGGCGGCATCCAGTACGCGCCGCCGGTCAGGTAAGTCTAAGGCAAGTCTTGGGGGTGACCCATGGACGTGGATTATTTCGTGGTGCTGTCGAGGGCGGTCGCGGGCAAGGACGCAGCCGCGCGCGACAAGATCTACGGCGACGCGCACGCGCTGCTCCGGCGATCGCGCCTCTCGCGCGAAGCCGTCGCGGCGCACACCGCCGCACTCGAGGCCGCCATCGGGCGGATCGAGGACCAGCTCGCCGACGATCAGTCGGAGCGGGCGGCGGAAGTCCAGGAGGTTCTGTCATCGGGCGGAAGCCGCGCACCACTCTTCGCCGGCATCGCCGCGCTGGCGGCCGTCGTGATCGCGGCGGGCCTCGGCTACTACATCTACATCGCAACGCGAGGCGAAGGCACCGGCACCGTTGCCAGGGTAACGACGACATCGCCGAAGGCCGCGCGCGCCAGCGAAGATGCCGTGGTGGCGGACCTGAGTCCCGGCACCGACGGCGGATCGACCGGCGCCGGCCTGCCGTTCGCGCTGCAGCGGCAGGTGGTGTTCTATCGCACCACCATCGTTCCCGGCTCGATCGTGATCGACCGCGACAACCGCTTCCTCTACCTGATCGACGCCAACAATTCCGCGCGCCGCTACGGCATCGGCATCGCGCAGGAATGCCTCAAGGGCGGCAGCTTCTTCAAGGTCACCAACAAGATGGAATGGCCGGACTGGAAGGCCGCCGACAAGAAGGACGCGGGCTCGCTGCTCGCGTCTGCCGGCCAACCCGGCAGCCTGCTCGGCGCCCGCGCGCTGCTGCTCGACAAGCCCGGGCTCCTGATCCACGGCACCAACTCGCCGAAGACCATCGGCCATCTCGTCGCGAGCGGATGCATCCGCCTCGTCAACGACGACGTCGAGGATCTGTACCGGCGCGTGTCGCTGGACACACGCGTGGTGTTCGTGAGCTAGCTGCCGCTGCACAATTGCGCGGGGAAACGCAGGGCCGCCGCGTCGGCGTCCTCACTTCAAGGCGACGGCGATCTTGTGTCCGAGATGGCCGGTCTGGTGATCGCGGCGAAGCTGGCTCAGCGACGTCTCGTTGAGATTGATCAGAACGTCGCTCAGTTTCTCGGTGTCGGGATAGCCGGCGGCAAAGCTCCGCCCGTAGATCTTCCGCAAGGTCCCAAGGGCCGTGGTTCCGTGCGCGCCCCTGATTTCGGCGTCTTTGCTGTGCAGATTGTCCGGGCCTGCCTTGCTCATGCTGCTCTCCCTGGTGGCCGCAGCCGATAGCATCCGCCTCAAGCAATCAAATGGCAACTCACCAATATTCGATGGCTATTCGTTGCGTGTTGGGTCAATGCTGGTCCTGAACGGATTTCGTTGCGGTGGTTGCGTGCTGATTTCGTTCCACGAGCCCACGCGCGACGGAGCCACAAGCTTCATTGCACTGCGGCACGGTCCACGCGACAGCGGCGGTCGTACCCCGCAGGTCGACACATGTCATATGCTTACAAGCTGAACGAAGACGTCCTCCATCAGCGCCAGGGCCCGCAAGGACGTGCGGAAACCGAGCCGCAGAGGATCTACACCATCGTTCAACGCATGCCGATCGAAGCGGATGGACGCCTGAGATATCGCATCAAGAGCAAATCGGAGAATGTCGAACGCGTCGTGACGGAAGATGAGCTGTCGTATTGTCAGTGATGTGACGCGCTTGGAGATGGCAGGAATCGAATGACGTCGACCGAACGGGAAAAGGTCTTGAGCGCGCTTCGCGAGAAGCCGCTCAAGCTCTACGAAATCATGCGACGCACCAACATTGCGAACGAAGAAGCCTGCCAATCGCTGCTGCTGAAAATGCGCGATGAAGGTCTGGTGAAGTTCGACATCCACAAGGGGCGGTGGCACCTCGGCTGATCGAGGCGGCCGACGACGGCCGCGGCATCACGCCTTCCGGCACTTCCGCAAACCGCGCCTGAGCACATCGCGCTCGCGATTTGTTCAGCACTCGTAAGAAACATTCCGCTTCCCTCCGAATTCAAATCCTTGGCTCGGCAGCTGTCGGCCGCGCGTCGTCGTGCGCGCGAGTTCCCATGCGAACAGGGAGAGCGGCATGCAAATTCGCGGCGGTTTGGAACTATCTCGTCGCCATCTGTTGATTGGGGGAGCCGCTTCGCTGGCGGCGTCCCACGTCGCGCCGGCACAAGCGGCGGCGAGCCCATCTGCACCCTCCGGAGCGCCCGTGATGACAAGAGTGTCCTTTGACGTGAACGGCAAGGCCTGCGCGCTCGAGCTCGACACGCGCACCACGTTGCTCGATGCGCTGCGCGAGCATCTGCATCTGACCGGTACCAAGAAAGGCTGCGATCACGGCCAGTGCGGCGCCTGCACCGTGATCGTCGACGGACGGCGGATCAATGCATGCCTGACGCTCGCGGTGATGCACGAGGGCGACGAGATCACCACCATCGAAGGTCTCGGCAAGCCCGACAAGATGCATCCGATGCAGGCCGCGTTCGTCAGTCATGACGGCTATCAATGCGGCTATTGCACGCCGGGCCAGATCTGCTCGGCGGTTGCCGTGCTCGACGAGGTCAAGGCCGGCATTCCCAGCCACGCGACATCCGACCTGAACGCCACGCCGCAGCTGACCAATGCCGAGCTGCGCGAGCGCATGAGCGGCAACATCTGCCGCTGCGGCGCCTATTCCAACATTGCGGAAGCGATCGCTGAGGTCGCGGGGAGGAGCGCATGAGAGCCTTCACTTATGAGCGGGCGCATTCGCCGGCTGAGGCCGCTGACGTTGCCGCACGCACCGCTAACGCAAAATTCATCGCAGGCGGCACCAATCTGCTCGACCTGATGAAGCTCGAGATCGAGACGCCCTCGCATCTGATCGACGTCAACGGCCTCGCGCTGGATCGGATCGAAGCGACCCCCGAAGGTGGTTTGCGGATCGGCGCGCTGGTGCGCAACACCGATCTCGCCGCCGACGCCAGGGTGCGCCGCGATTACGCCGTGCTGTCGCGCGCGCTGCTCGCGGGCGCCTCCGGCCAGCTGCGAAATAAGGCGACGACATCGGGCAACCTGCTGCAGCGGACGCGCTGTCCCTATTTCTACGACACCAACCAGCCCTGCAACAAACGCGCGCCCGGCAGCGGCTGCGCTGCGATCGGCGGCTTCAGCCGCCAGCATGCGGTGGTCGGCGTCAGCGATGCCTGCATCGCGACCCATCCGAGCGACATGGCGGTCGCGATGCGCGCGCTCGATGCGGTCATCGAGACCGTGCGGCCCGACGGCACCACGCGCGGCATTCCGATCGCGGAATTCTATCGTCTGCCTGGCGACACGCCGCAGCTCGAGACCGTGCTGCAGGCCGGCGAACTGATCACCGCGGTGACGCTGCCAAAGCCGGTCGGCGGCACGCAGGCCTATCGCAAGGTCCGCGACCGCGCCTCCTATGCGTTCGCGCTGGTCTCGGTCGCCGCGATCGTGCAGCGCGACGGCACCGGCCGTGTCGCGCTCGGCGGTGTCGCGCACAAGCCGTGGCGCCTCGATGCCGCGGAGGCCGAGTTGCCGCGTGGCGCCAAGGCCGTTGCGAGGGGCCTGTTCGTCGATGCGCATCCGACCGAACACAATGCATTCAAGCTGCCGCTGGCCGAGCGAACGCTGGCCGCGGTGCTTCGCGACGCGAGGGCTTAACGTCATGAAGTTCGAACATCCCGCCACGTTCAACCCGATCGACCAGCTCAAGGTGGTCGGCCATCCGACCAGCCGGATCGAGGGACCGCTGAAGACCACCGGCACCGCGCCTTATGCTTATGAGCGGCATGACGTCGTGGCGAACCAGGCCTATGGCCATGTGATCGGCTCCGCGATCGGCAAGGGACGCATCGCGTCGATGGATTTGCGCGCCGCCAAGGCCGCGCCCGGCGTGCTCGCGATCGTCACCGCTGACAATGCCGGCAAGCTTGACAAGGGCGAGCGCAATGCGGCGCCGCTGCTCGGTGGCCCCGAGATCGCGCATTATCATCAGGCCGTCGCCGTCGTCGTCGCCGAGACGTTTGAGCAGGCGCGCGCCGCCTCCCAGCTGGTGCGCATCGATTATGAGAAGGAAGACGGTAAATTCGATCTCGCCGCGGGCCGGGACAAGTCCAGCGTGCCCGATCCCAAGATCGGCGGTCCCGCCGATACGGCGATCGGCAGCTTCGCATCCGCTTTCGCGGCATCGCCGGTGCAGCTCGATGCCACCTACACCACGCCCGATGAGAGCCACGCGATGATGGAGCCGCATGCGTCGATCGCGGCCTGGGACGGCGACAAGCTCACGATCTGGACCTCGAACCAGATGATCGCCTGGGGCGTCACGGATCTCGCAAAGACGCTTGGCATGCCCAAAGAGAACGTCCGCCTGATCTCGCCCTATATCGGCGGCGGGTTTGGCGGCAAGCTGTTCCTGCGCGCCGACATCTTGATGGCAGCGCTTGGCGCGCGCGCGGCGAAGCGGCCGGTCAAGGTCGCACTGCAGCGGCCGCTGATGTTCAACAACACGACGCACCGGCCGGCGACGATCCAGCGCATCCGGCTCGGCGCCAACAGAGACGGCACCATTGCCGCGATTGGTCATGAGAGCTGGTCGGGCAATGTCGAGGGCGGCGAGCCCGACATGGCAGTGAGCCAGTCGCGGCTGCTCTATGCCGGCGCCAACCGGATGACCGCGACCCGGTTTGCCGGCCTCGATCTGCCCGAAGGCAATGCGATGCGCGCGCCCGGCGAGGCCTCCGGCATGATGGCGCTGGAGATCGCGGTCGACGAGCTCGCCGAAAAGCTTGGCATGGATCCGGTCGCACTGCGGATCAAGAACGACACCCAGGTCGATCCGGAGCATCCGGAGCGGCCGTTCTCGCAACGCCAGTTCATCGAATGCCTGCAGACCGGCGCCGAGCGCTTCGGCTGGAGCCAGCGCAAGCCGCAACCGGGCCAGGTTCGCGACGGACGCTGGCTGATCGGTATGGGCATGGCCGCGGCGTTCCGCAACAATCTCCTGACCAAATCGGCCGCGCGCGTGCGGCTCGATCGCGACGGCATCGTCACCGTCGAGACCGACATGACCGATATCGGCACCGGCAGCTACACCATCATTGCGCAGACCGCAGCCGAGATGATGGGTGTGCCCTTGGAGAAGGTCGCGGTGCATCTCGGCGATTCCGACTTCCCTGTGTCCTGCGGCTCCGGCGGGCAGTTCGGTGGCAACAATTCCACTGCTGGCGTCTATGCCGCCTGCGTCAAGCTGCGCGAGGCCATCGCGCAAAAGCTCGGCTTCAATTCCGACGAGGCGGTGTTTGCCGACGGCTTGGTCTCCTCAGGCAATCGCAGCGTGCCCTTGGCGCAGGCCGCCGGCAATGACGGCCTGATGGCCGAGGACGGCATCGAATACGGCGATCTCGCCAAGACCCATCAGCAATCGACTTTCGGCGCGCATTTCGTCGAGGTCGGCGTCGATGCCGACACTGCGGAGATCCGCGTGCGGCGGATGCTTGCCGTCTGTGCCGCGGGCCGTATCCTCAATCCGAAGGCGGCGCGCAGCCAGGTGATCGGCGCCATGACCATGGGCGTCGGCGCTGCGCTGATGGAGGAACTCGTGGTCGACACCCGTCAGGGCTTCTTCGTCAATCACGACCTCGCCGGTTACGAAGTGCCGGTTCATGCCGACATCCCGCACCAGGACATGATCTTCCTCGACGAGACCGATCCGATGTCCTCGCCGATGAAAGCCAAGGGCGTCGCCGAACTCGGCATCTGCGGCGTCGCCGCCGCCGTGGCCAATGCGGTGTACAACGCGACCGGCGTCCGCGTGCGGGAGTATCCGATTACGCTGGACAAGCTGTTGGCCCGGATGCCAGAGGTGGGGTAGCTAGCGTAGGGCGCCCCCGCCTACATTGGACTCACTGATTTGCCCGACGGCGCAAGGCTTCCAGGCAAAAGATTCCTCTTTACACGAACTTCCGATTATGCTAACAATGTGCCCATCTCACCCTCTGAGGGGCGTTGCGCAACGTCAGGAACGCGGGTCGGGATGCGGTGGACGCCGAGTGTGCAACTGACGTGTGCATGCAAGGCGTACGGTGAAGTCGTGTGGGCCTGCCGCCCCGATGTTGGTGGTAAGCTCGTGAGAGGCCTAAAGCCGCTCGCGGATGATGGTGGCACAAAAGCAGAGTCTCACCAGGGCGAGCACGTATAAGCCGTAAGACCATCGCGCAGGGAAGGCCGGCGTGCCTCCGCTGCATTTGTATGCCCGTGTGCGCCACTTTCTCCCCATTGCGCACGGGACCGCGGGTGCAGCGTGCACCCGGTCTTCCCTGCGCCCTCTTTCAGGAGAGAGGGCGGAACGAACGGAAAAACTCGGGCAAATCATGTCGCGAGAATGCGAAGCTGCGAGTTGTTGAGATTGCTGCGCACCACAGACTCGTCGTCCTGGCGAAAGCCTTGACCCATTACCACGAGTGTGAATTGTTGCGCGACGCTCGGGCCACGATCCCTTTCACTACAAAACTCGGTGGTTATGGGTCCTGGCTTTCGCCAGGACGACGATGAGGGGAGAGCCGTGCAAGACCCTCATCCCTCAAATCTTCCACACCCCGTTAACGCCTTGGAAACCATCCTGCGCCACCAATGGAGCCTACCTCTGCCATCTGGGGACGCCCATGCTCGCCCGTGACCAACGCACCCCGTTCTCGGACTGGTGGTGGACCGTCGACAAGCTGCTGCTTGCGGCGATCGTCGCGTTGATGCTGGGCGGCGTCATCCTGTCGCTGGCGGCATCCCCGCCGGTGGCGACCCGCATCGGGCTCGAACCCTTCCACTTCTTCACGCGCCACGTGATGTTCCTGCTGCCGTCGATTGCCGTGCTGCTGACGGTGTCGTTCCTGTCGCCGCGGCAGATCCGCCGTGCGGCGCTGGTGGTGTTCGCGGTCAGCATCATCCTGATCGTGGCGACGCTTTTGATCGGGCCCGAGGTGAAGGGCTCGCGGCGCTGGATCACGCTGGTTGGCGTCAACATCCAGGCCTCCGAATCCGCCAAGCCCGCGTTCGTGATCCTCGCCGCCTGGCTGTTTGCCGAGTCCACGAAACGGCCGGAGATGCCGGCGACCTCGATGGCGATGGCGCTGCTGCTGTCGCTGGTCGCGCTGCTGGTGATGGAACCCGACTTCGGCCAGACCATGCTGATCACGATGGTGTGGGGCTCGCTGTTCTTCATCGCGGGAATGCGGATGATCTGGGTGCTTGGGCTAGCCGGCGCTGCCAGCGCCGGCCTGTTCGGCGCTTATCTCCTGGTGCCGCACGTCGCCGGCCGCATCAAGCGCTTCATGAACCCGGCCTCCGGCGACACTTTCCAGGTCGACACCGCGATGGAAGCGTTCTGGAACGGCGGCTGGTTCGGCCTCGGCCCGGGTGAAGGCATCGCCAAGCGCAGCCTGCCGGACAGTCACACCGACTTCGTGTTCGCGGTCGCTGCCGAAGAGTTCGGCATCATCCTGTGCCTCATGCTGCTCGCGCTGTTCGCCTTCGTGGTGATCCGCACCTTGAGCCGCGCCTATTCGACCGACGACATGTTCGCGCGCTTCGCCGCATCGGGCCTTGCGATCCTGTTCGGCGTGCAGGCCGCGATCAACATGTCGGTCAATCTGCAGCTCATTCCGGCCAAGGGCATGACCTTGCCCTTCATCTCCTATGGCGGCTCCTCGATCGTGTCGCTGGCTTATGGAGTCGGCATGATGCTGGCGCTGACCCGGCAGCGGCCGAAAACCGAGATTGAATCGGCGGAAGGCGCCAGCACCAGGCAGGCCTACGCGTGATGCATTTCGCCGTCATTGCGAGCGCAGCGACTTGTCCGCCGTAGCCTTGGCGAAGGCGGAAGCAATCCATAGAGCCGCACATTGGATGGATGGATTGCTTCGCTTCGCTCGCAATGACGGTATAAGTGTCACTATGGCTGAATCACCCCTCATCCTCCTGGCCGCCGGCGGCACCGGCGGCCATCTGTTCCCGGCCGAAGCCCTCGGTGTCGAGCTGATCAAGCGCGGCCTGCGCGTGCGGCTCGCGACCGACGCGCGCGCGCTGAAATTCAGCGGCCTGTTCACAAGGGACATGATCGACGTCGTGCCGAGCGAGACCGTGCGCAGCCGCAATCCGATCGCGCTGGCGCGTACCGGTCTGATGCTCGGTTACGGCATGCTGGTCGCGCTCAATGTGGTGCGGCGCCTGAAGCCGGCCGCCGTCATCGGCTTCGGCGGCTACCCGACCCTGCCGCCGCTGCTGGCCGCGCGCGTGCTCGGCCGGCCCGGCATCATCCATGATGCGAACGCGGTGCTCGGCCGCGCCAACCGTTTCCTCTCCACGCGAGTCAATGCGATCGCGACCTCGCTGCCCGGCGTGCTCGACCGAGATCCCGCGTTGGCGAGCAAGGCAACGACCGTCGGCACGCCGATGCGTCCGGCGATCCTCGCTGCGGCGGCGGTGCCTTACGCCTCGCCCGAAGTGAACGGCCCGCTGCGCCTGCTCGTGGTCGGCGGCAGCCAGGGCGCGCGGGTGATGAGCGACATCGTTCCTCCCGCGATCGAGAAGCTCGAGCCCGCGTTGTGGAGCCGGCTCATCCTGACGCAGCAGGTGCGCGACGAGGACATGGCGCGGGTCCGCGCGGTCTATGACCGGCTCAAGATCAACGCCGAGCTCGCGCCGTTCTTCAGCGATCTGCCGGCCAAGCTCGCCTCCAGCCATCTCGTGATCTCGCGCTCCGGCGCCGGCACCGTCGCCGAGCTTGCCGCGATCGGCCGGCCCTCCATCCTGGTGCCACTGCCCGGCGCGATCGACCAGGACCAGTTCGCCAATGCTGGCGTGCTGGCCAAGGTCGACGGCGGCTTGCGCATTCCGCAGAACGAATTCACGCCGGACAGGCTGGCGTCGGAGATCTCCGCTCTTGCCGCCGAGCCCGCGAAACTCACCGCGATGGCGGTCGCCGCACGCGGCGTCGGCCGGCTGGATGCTGCGGAACGGCTGGCCGATCTGGTGATGAAAGTGGCTGGAATTTAGGCCGGAATGACGAATTTAAGGGGAAGGCCGGGCTTGTCCCGACCGTCCCTGTCTTTCATAAGTCGGTTGATGTCCGGATCGAATCCGGACGCGACGAAGGTGATAGCAAGATGAGACTGCCGCGCGAGATCGGGCCCATACATTTCGTCGGAATTGGCGGCATCGGCATGAGCGGCATCGCCGAGGTGCTGATCAATCTCGGCTACACCGTGCAGGGCTCGGACGCATCGGACAATTACAATCTCGATCGCCTGCGCAAGAAGGGCGCGAAAATCTCGGTCGGCCACGCCGCGGAGAATGTCGATGGCGCCGATGTGCTTGTTGTCTCGACCGCGATCAAGCGCGACAATCCGGAACTGATGGCGGCGCGCGAGCGACGCATTCTCGTGGTGCGGCGCGCCGAGATGCTGGCGGAGCTGATGCGGCTGAAGAGCTGCGTTGCGATCGCCGGCACCCATGGCAAGACCACGACCACCACGATGGTCGCGACCTTGCTCGACGCCGGCAATCTCGATCCGACCGTGATCAATGGCGGCATCATCAATGCCTACGGGTCCAATGCGCGGCTCGGCGCCGGCGACTGGATGGTGGTCGAGGCCGACGAGAGCGATGGCACCTTCCTGAAGCTGCCGTCCGACGTCGTGATCGTCACCAACATCGATCCCGAGCATCTCGACCACTTCAAGACCTTCGAGGCGATCCAGGACGCGTTCCGCAATTTCATCGAGAACGTGCCGTTCTACGGCTTTGCCGTGATGTGCATCGATCATCCCGTGGTGCAGACCCTGGTCGGCAAGATCGAGGACCGCCGCATCATCACCTACGGCCAGAACCCGCAGGCCGATGCGCGGCTGGTCGACCTGACGCCGATGGGAGGCGGCTCGAAATTCACGGTCGCGATCCGCGATCGCAAGACCGGTGCGACGCACGAGATATCAGACATCACGCTGCCGATGCCGGGCCGCCACAACGCGTCGAACGCGACGGCGGCGATCGCGGTGGCGCATGAGCTCGGTGTCTCCGACGACGTGATCCGTAACGCCATGGCCAGCTTCGGCGGCGTGAAACGGCGCTTCACCAAGACCGGCGAGTGGAACGGCGTCACCGTGATCGACGATTACGGCCATCACCCCGTCGAGATCGCGGCGGTGCTGAAGGCGGCGCGCGAATCCGTCAACGGCAAGATCATCGCCGTGGTGCAGCCGCATCGCTACACCCGCCTGCAGTCGCTGTTCGAGGAATTCTGCACCTGCTTCAACGACGCCGATACCGTCGTCGTCGCCGACGTCTATGCCGCCGGCGAAGCGCCGATCACGGGCGTCGACCGCGATCATTTCGTCACGGGCCTCCGCGCCCATGGCCATCGCGACGTGGTGCCGCTGCCGAACGCGAGTGAGCTCGCCAAGATCGTGCACGGCAAGGCCAGGTCCGGCGATCTCGTTGTCTGCCTCGGTGCCGGCAACATTACGCAATGGGCGTACGCATTGCCCGATCAGCTGAAGGCGTTGGGGTGATGGACGCTTCGTACCCCTCCACGTCATGGCCGGGCTTGGGAGGGTGACCATGACCTTCCCCGACATCACCCCCGATCTCAAATCCGCGATGCCCGGGCTGCGCGGCCGCTTGCTCGCCAACCAGTCACTTGCCGAACTCACCTGGTTTCGCGTCGGCGGTCCGGCGCAGGTGCTGTTCACGCCGGCGGATGAGGACGATCTCGCTTATTTCCTGAAGCACCTGCCGAAGGATCTGCCGGTCTATGTCGTCGGCGTCGGCTCCAATCTGATCGTGCGCGACGGCGGGTTGCCCGGCGTCGTGATCCGCCTCGCGCCGCGCGCGTTCGGCGAGACCAGCGCGGACGGTGACATCGTCACCGCTGGTGCTGCGGCGCTCGACAAGCGTGTCGCGGAGACGGCTGCGAGCGCCAACATCGGCGGCATGGAATTCTTCTTCGGCATCCCCGGCACGATCGGCGGCGCGCTACGCATGAATGCCGGCGCCAATGGCGGCGAGACCAGGGATGTGCTGCTCGAGGCGACCGGTGTCGGCCGTGACGGTACGAAGCACGTTTTTGGCAATGCCGACATGAAATTCGTCTACCGCAACAGCGGCGTCGATCCCTCCATCATCTTCACCTCCGCGCGCTTCCGCGGAAAGCTCACCGACGCCGAGGCGATCCGCGTCCGCATGAATGAGGTGCAGGCCCATCGCGAGACCGCGCAGCCGATCCGCGAGAAGACCGGCGGATCGACGTTCAAGAATCCGCCCGGCAACAGCGCCTGGAAGCTGATCGATGCTGCCGGCTGCCGCGGCCTGAAGGTCGGTGGCGCGCAGGTGTCGGAGATGCACTGCAATTTCCTGATCAACACCGGCAGCGCCACGGGTCACGACATCGAGACGCTCGGCGAAACCGTGCGTGAACGGGTCAGGCAGACATCCGGAATTGAGCTACACTGGGAAATCAAGCGGATTGGAATCGGACGAGACTGATGCGCACCACCATTCTCTTTGGCGGCACCAATAAAGAGCGGCTGGTTTCGGTCGCGAGCACGCAGGCGCTGTGCAAGGCGCTGCCCGAGGCAGACCTCTGGTTCTGGCACGTCAACGACACTGTGCACGTGGTGCAGACCGATGAACTGCTGCGCCATACGCGACCGTTCGAGGACGAGTTCAAGCCGGCCGCGCGCGGCATCCCGTTGGCTGAGGCGCTGGACCAGGCCAAGGCCGAGGATCGCGTGCTGGTGCTCGGCCTGCATGGCGGTCGTGCCGAGAACGGCGAATTGCAGGCGATGTGCGAACTGCGCGGCGTGCCCTTCACCGGCTCCGGTTCGGCGTCGTCGAATCTCGCGTTCGACAAGCTCGCCGCCAAGCGCTTTGCGGCGATTGCGGGTGTGAATGCACCGCAGGGCATCGCGCTCGGGGATCTGGACGACGCCTTCGACAAATATGGCAGGCTGATCGCAAAGCCCGCCAAGGACGGCTCGAGCTACGGGCTGATCTTCGTCAACGCCAGACAGGATCTGATCGCGGTCCGCAACGCGGCCAAGACCGAGGAATATCTGATCGAGCCGTTCGTCGCCGGCATCGAATCGACCTGCGGCGTGCTGGAGCGCGCCGACGGCTCGATCATCGCGCTGCCGCCGATTGAGATCGTGCCGGGCGAGGGCGCCTTCGACTACGCGGCGAAGTACCTGCTCAAGTCGACCCAGGAGATCTGTCCGGGGCGTTTTGCGCCCGATGTGACGGCTGCGCTGATGGACCAGGCGGCGCGGGCGCACCGGGCGCTGTCATGCAGCGGCTACTCCCGCAGCGACTTCATCGTCTCCCCGACCGGGCTGGTCTATCTCGAGACCAACACCCTGCCGGGCCTGACCGCCGCCTCACTCTATCCGAAGGCCCTGAAGGCGCAGGGCATCGCGTTCGCCGACTTCCTGAACGACCAGATCGAGCTGGCGAAACGCCGCGCGCAGAAATAGGGAACCCGGGAGTTGCACGGGGAGGGGAACCCAAACTGTTGCAAAAATGCTAACGAGTTCGCGCCAAAGCACTCACAAGGTTGATCAAAACACGCTCCAGTCGGGTCGGTTTTACCATTTGTTTACCAGGAAGCCCGAAGGTTAACGCTGGCGGCGCATGTTGCGACATCCCTCAAGACGTCACCTGCGCCGGAACCCGCAAGTTGTGCGGGCACAACCTGTGACGAGCTCGTGCAATGGATGGTGCAGGACGCCTCGCCCGATCGACCCGATCGCTGAGGCCCCAAGCTGACCTGAAAGCAGCCGCTATTGGAGCGGCCGTGCTGACGCGCGAGTTTTTCGCCCGCCATCTTCCGCGCCCCCGCCGCAAGCCCGCCCCGATCATCGACCGCGAGCCGTCGAACCGCGTGATTCTGCTGCTGGAGCGTTATCTGCCGCGCCGCATCGGCGTCACCGCGACGCTCGCGATCCTGCTCGGCAGCGCCGGCTTAGGCATCGTCAAGGGCGGCCATGTTGATGAGGCCGTCGAGGCCTTCAGCGACGCCCGCAATGCGCTGGCCAATTCCGCCGGCTTCCGCATCACCACGGTCGCCATCAACGGCCGCAAGCAGCTGAGCCAGGACGAGGTGCTCGCGATCGGCGGCGTCAACGGCCGCTCGTCGCTGCTGTTCCTCGATGCCGCGACCGTGCGCGAGAAGCTCAAGGCCAGTCCCTGGATCGCGGATGCCACGATCCTGAAACTCTATCCGAACCGGCTGCAGATCGACATCGTCGAGCGCGCCGCGTTCGCGTTGTGGCAGCAGGATGGCCGCCTTGCCGTGATCGCCGACGACGGTGCGGTGGTCCAGCCGTATTTCTCGCGCCGCTTCGTCAACCTGCCGCTGGTGGTGGGCAAGGGCGCCGATACGCGCGCGAAGGATTTCCTGGCGCTGCTCGACCGCTACCCGCAGGTGCGCTCGGTCACCAAGGCCGCGATCTTCGTCGGCGAACGGCGCTGGAACCTGCGGCTGAAGGACGGTCTCGACATCCGTCTGCCGGAGAACGACGTCGGCAATGCGCTGGCCGCGCTCTCCAGGCTCGACAAGGAAGACAAGCTGTTCTCGCGCGACATCGTTGCCGTCGACATGCGCCTGCCCGACCGTCTGTTCGTGCAGCTCTCCGAGGACGCCGCAAAGGCGCGCGAAGAGCTGTTCAAGGACAAGAAGTCCAAGAAGAAGGCCGTTGACCTATGACCGGCCTCGACCGCAATTTGACCCCGAAGACCCGCCCGATGCAGAAGCGCACCGCGCTGGTGGCCTCGCTCGACGTCGGCTCCAGCAAGATCGCCTGCATGATCGCGCGGCTGAAGCCGTCGCCGCCGAACGAGGCGTTGCGCGGCCGCAGCCATGCGGTGGAATTGATCGGCTACAGCCAGATCCAGTCGCGCGGCGTCAAGGCCGGCGCGGTGGTCGACCTCGCCGAATGCGAGAAGGCGGTGCGTCACGCCGTGGCGCTCGCCGAGCGCATGGCCAAGGTCCGCGTCGAATCCGTGCTGCTCTCGGTTTCCGGCGGCCGGCTGCATGGCCAGCTGGTCGAGGCTGCCGCCGACATCCGCGGCGGCTCGGTGACGTCGGACGACATCAGCCGCGTCACCTCGGCCGGCATGCGCCACGCCACCGGCGAGGGCCGCACCGTGCTGCATGCGCTGCCGGTCGGCTACGCGCTCGACGGCGTCAAGGGCATCCGCGATCCCAGAGGCATGGTGGCGCGCCAGTTCGGCGTCGACATGAATGTCGTGACGGCGGACGCGACCGTCGCCAAGAACCTGATGCTGGTGGTGGAACGCTGCCATCTCAACGTCGAGGCCATGGCGGCGAGTCCTTATGTCGCAGGTCTCTCGATCCTGACCGATGACGAAGCCGATCTTGGCGCCGCCGTGATCGAAATGGGCGCGGGGTCGACCACGATCGCGACCTATTCCGGCGGCCGCTTCGTGCACGCGTCGGGATTTGCGCTCGGCGGCCAGCACATCACGATGGATCTCGCGCGCGGCATCGGCGCCTGCATTGCGGATGCCGAGCGAATCAAGACCTTATACGGCACCGTGTTGACCGGCGGTTCGGATGCGCGCGAGCTGATGTCGGTTCCGACCGCAGGCGACGACCGCGATACCCCGCAGATCGTTTCCCGCGCCACGATCGCGAACATCGTCCGGCATCGCGCCGAGGAGATCTTTGAGATGGTCCGGGACCGGCTCGCCGACTCCCCCTTCGCCGCGGAGCCGAGGGCGCGCGTTGTGCTGAGCGGCGGCGCCTCGCAGCTGACCGGCACCGTCGAGCTCGCCACGCGCATTCTCAACCGTCCCGTCCGCATCGGCCGTCCGCTCGGCTTCGGCCGGCTGCCCAACGAGGCCAAGGGCGCCTCGTTCGCGGTGCCTGCGGGCCTGCTCGTCTATCCGCAATACGCTCATCTTGAACATGTCGAACCGCGACACACGCGGCAACTCAGGACAGGGACTGACGGTTACTTCGGAAAGGTCGGACGATGGCTTCGCGAGGGCTTCTGATGACCGACACCCATCACCAAGGAATTTCACCAACTCCCGCGGCCGCCGGCCGGGGCGAACCCACGCGCGCGTAATCGAGAGGCAACCATGGCACTCAATCTGACCCCCCCTGACATCAGCGAGCTGAAACCGCGGATTACCGTCTTCGGCGTCGGTGGCGCAGGCGGCAATGCCGTCAACAACATGATCACTGCCGGGTTGCAGGGCGTCGATTTCGTCGTCGCCAACACCGACGCACAGGCGCTGACCATGTCGAAGGCGCAGCGCATCATCCAGATGGGTACGCAAGTCACCCAGGGTCTCGGCGCCGGTTCGCAGCCCGATGTCGGCGCGGCCGCCGCCACCGAGGTCATCGACGAGCTCCGCGATCATCTGACCGGTGCCAACATGGTGTTCGTCACCGCCGGCATGGGCGGCGGCACCGGCACCGGCGCAGCTCCCGTGATCGCCAAGGCCGCGCGCGAGATGGGCATCCTCACCGTCGGCGTCGTGACCAAGCCGTTCCACTTCGAAGGCGGCCGCCGCATGCGCACCGCCGAGCACGGCATTGCCGAGCTCCACAAGGTGGTCGACACGCTCCTGATCATCCCGAACCAGAACCTGTTCCGGGTCGCCAACGAGAAGACCACCTTCGCCGACGCGTTCGCGATGGCCGACCAGGTGCTCTATTCGGGCGTCGCCTGCATCACCGACCTGATGGTCAAGGAAGGCCTGATCAACCTCGACTTCGCCGACGTCCGCGCCGTGATGCGTGAGATGGGCAAGGCGATGATGGGCACCGGCGAGGCGACCGGCGAGAAGCGCGCACTGACCGCAGCCGAAGCTGCGATCGCCAACCCGCTGATCGACGATAGCTCGATGAAGGGCGCCCGTGGCCTCTTGATCTCGATCACCGGCGGCAAGGACCTGACCCTGTTCGAAGTCGACGAAGCCGCCACCCGCATCCGCGAGGAAGTCGATCCCGACGCCAACATCATCGTCGGCGCCACCTTCGACGAGACCCTCGACGGCATCATCCGCGTCTCCGTGGTTGCGACCGGCATCGAGCAGGCCGCGATCGCCCGCAACGCTGCCGCCGCGCCGGCCGTGCAGACGAACGGTTCGCCGGAGAACCGGCTCGCCGACCTCACCGCGCGCCTGAAGGCCGACAATGCGCGGATGGCCGAGCGCGCCCAGAAGCTGGAAGCCGCTCCCGCCCCGGTGACGGTTGCTCCGATCGTGACCCCGGCGCCCGTCGCGCCGCAGCCGCCGCGCCAGGCCATGAATAATGTCGAGCGCGGTGCTTTGGCCGCGATCGCCGCGGCGGTCGCCCCGGAGGCCCCGGCGCCGATGCAGGCGGCAGCCTATGGCGATGTGACGGTCCGCCCGATCGCGCAGAAGCCGACCCTGTTCCCGGATCATGAGGTGGCCAAGATCGAGCACCACGAGCCGGCAACCCCCGAAACCTTCATCCCTCAGGCGGCCGAACGTGCGCCGGCCCGCGCCCCGCGGATGCCGAAGTTCGAGGACCTGCCGATGCCGGCCCAGGCCGAGATCCGCCAGGCCCGCGGCGACGGCGAGGAGGAGCACCAGCAGCAGAAGACCCGGCTGTCGCTGCTGCAGCGTCTGGCCAATGTTGGCCTCGGCCGTCGCGACGAAGAGTCGGAACCGCCGATCGCCGCCCGCTCCGCGAATCCGGCGATGCCGCCGCTTCCCGAGCGCAAGCCGGCCCGCTCCGTGGCGCAGCAGATCGCAGCTCACGATCCGGTATCCGAGTATGCGAAGCGCCCGGCGCCGCAGGGTCTGGACGCCCATGGCCGTCCCGCACCTGTTGCCCAGGCGCCACAGGGCGACGACCATCTTGATATCCCGGCCTTCCTCCGCCGGCAGGCAACCTGAAGTTTGTTACAATTCTGGCGACCCAACAGGCCCCGGCGCGACCCGCCGGGGCCTTCGCTTTTGGATCGTTGCCGTAGTCACAGTTTGGTGACCAAGCAGCTGATATTAAATGATTAATTATTCTTTCGGTGATCTGATGAAGGGGCTGAAAAGGCGCTTTTGCGCTGCCGCAATTTGGTTAACCCTTGGCGCGATTGCGGCGGAGATGGGGTAACAATCGGTAAAGAAGCGTGAGTTGGCTTCCTTAGGGCAGTGACTATGGTCTGCCGTGACTTGGGGAGCTCAAGCGAGTCGGCCTTGGGGAAATTGGCCTCTCTGTTTGAGTGAAGTCGGGTAGTGGGCAGTTATCGAATGAAATTGAATCGCCAAACGACGCTTCGGTCGCAAGCCACCGTGACGGGTGTAGGCGTTCACTCCGGTTTGCCGGTCAATCTGACGTTGGGACCTGCGCCTGTCGACGCAGGTTTTATTTTTGTCCGCACCGGTCTCGACGGTGCCGACCGTGAAATCCAGGCCAACGCCAGTGCCGTGATCGCGACCGATTTCGCGACGGTGCTGGGCGACTGCGAAGGTCCGCTGGTCTCCACCGCCGAGCATGTGCTTGCTGCGCTGCGCGGCATGGGCGTCGACAACGCTGTCATCGAAGTCGACGGTCCCGAAGTTCCGATCATGGACGGCAGCGCTGCGGCTTTCGTTGCCGCGATCGAGCAGGCCGGTATCGTCACCCAGCAGGCCGCCCGCCGCTTCATCCAGGTGTTGAAGCCGGTCAAGGCAGTCATCGGTGATTCCGTCGGTGAACTGCGCCCCTTCGCCGGCGGGTTCCGCGCCGAGGTCGAGATCGACTTCGCCAACCCTGTGATTGGCCGCCAGGTCTACAATTTCGATCTCTCGCCCGAGAGCTTCCGCCGTGACGTCGCCCGCGCCCGCACCTTCGGCTGCATGAACGACGTGGCCCGCCTCTGGAGCGCCGGTTTCGCGCTCGGCGCCTCCTTCGAGAATTCCGTCGTGTTCGACGACACCCGCCTGCTCAACACCGAAGGCCTGCGCTACAGCGACGAATGCGTCCGCCACAAGGTGCTGGACGTGGTTGGCGACCTCGCGCTGGCCGGCCTGCCGCTGCTCGGCCTCTATCGTTCGGTCCGCGGCGGCCACAAGCTGAACCACGCGGTGCTGAAGGCCCTGCTGGCCGATCCCAGCGCTTGGCGGGTGGTCGAATCGGGGACCGCACGTCGCCCCCGCGGTTATGTCGAGGCCGGCGTTGGCATGGTCGGCGGCATCGTTTCCCCGGCCTACGGCCCGGACGTTTCCTGATATCGCGTCGCGCGTTGCAATTTCCGTAGTATCCACAATCGGTAAGGCCTGTGGCCGGCCGCCTTAATCCGGGCGAAATGGCTCCCTATTCGATTGGTTCAGGACTGTTTTTCGGGTAGAAGGCCTGCGGCTGCACGACACGCGCCGTTGGCGTGGGGAATTACCGGGGACGGGGAATATTGCGTCCATGGCCGCGTTTCATGGATGACGTGGGCTTCGCCGTTAACCGCATCAAAGGCGTCAGGTTTTACATTTCATGTCGGCAAAGCGTATGACGCTCGAAGCACGCAACTCGTCTGACGTTTCCGGCCTCTCGCAGGCCGTGCGCTCGCTGCGCTTCGCAGCGGGCCTGATCGTGCTCGCGCTGCCGCTCAGCGGCTGCGGCACCGGCGCGCTCTGGGACAAGTTCATGGCGAAGGACGACACCTTCGTCGAGGAGCCCGCGGACAAGCTCTACAATGAGGGCTTGTACATGATGAACCAGAAGAAGGATCCGAAAGCGGCCTCGAAGAAGTTCGAGGAAGTCGACCGCCAGCATCCTTATTCGGACTGGGCCCGCAAATCGCTCCTGATGTCGGCCTATTCGTTCTATCAGGCCGGCGACTATGACAGCTGCATCGGCGCCGCCAGCCGCTACGTCACGCTGCATCCGGGCAGCCCGGACGCAGCCTATGCGCAGTACCTGATCGCGGCCTCGCACTTCGACCAGATTCCGGACATCTCCCGCGACCAGGGCCGCACCGAGAAGGCCATCAACGCGCTGCAAGAGGTGGTGCGCAAATATCCGACCTCGGAATACGCGACCTCCGCCAAGTCCAAGCTAGAGGCCGCGCGCGACCAGCTCGCCGGCAAGGAGATGGCGGTCGGCAAATACTACATGGAGAAGCGTGACTTCACCGCCGCGATCAACCGCTACAAGTCGGTGGTGACGCAGTACCAGACCACGCGTCATGTCGAAGAGGCGCTCTACCGCCTGACCGAGGCCTATATGGCGATCGGCATCAACGGCGAGGCGCAGACCGCGGCCGCCGTGCTGGGCCACAATTTTCCTGACAGCCGCTGGTACAAGGACGCCTATAATCTAGTAAAGTCCGGCGGTCTCGAGCCGAGCGAGAATCAAGGGTCCTATATCTCCAGGGCCTTCAAGAAGATGGGTCTCGGCTAGGAATTAGTCTGGCATGCTGGCGCGTCTGTCGATCCGTGACATCGTCCTGATCGAACGGCTCGATATCGAATTCTCCCGTGGCCTCGCCGTCCTCACTGGCGAAACCGGCGCGGGCAAATCCATCCTGCTCGATGCCTTTGCGCTGGCGCTCGGCGGCCGCGGCGATGCCGGCTTGGTGCGCCATGGCGCGGAGCAGGGGCAGGTCACCGCCATGTTCGATGTGCCCAAGGGACATCCGGCGGCGAAGATCCTGGCCGAGAACGGCCTCGACGACACCGGTGAGATGATCCTGCGCCGCGTCCAGCTCGCTGACGGCCGCACCCGTGCCTTCATCAACGACCAGACGATCTCCGTGCAGACTCTGAAGGCGGTCGGCGCCGCGCTGGTCGAGATCCACGGCCAGCACGACGAGCGCGCGCTGGTCGATGCATCGACCCATCGCCGACTGCTAGACGCCTTCGCGGGGCTGGAGAAGGACGTCGCGGCGCTGGAGGTGTTGTGGGACGCCCGCCGCGTCGCCACCGCGGCGCTGGAGGAGCATCGTGCCGGCATGGAACGCGCCGCGCGCGAGGCCGACTATCTGCGCCATGCCTCGCAGGAATTGCAGGCGCTGGCGCCGAAGGAGGGCGAGGAGACCGAACTCGCCAACCGCCGCACCACCATGATGCAGGGTGAGAAGATCGCGACCGACCTGCGCGAGGCGCAGGACGCGATCGGCGGCTCGCACTCGCCGGTGGCGACGCTGTCGGCTGCGGTGCGCCGGCTGGAGCGGCGGGCCGCCAATGCGCCTGGGCTGATCGAGCCCGCGGTGAAGGCGATCGACATTGCGATCAACGCGCTGGAGGAGGCCGACCAGCATCTCCATGCCGCACTGGCTGCGACCGATTTCGATCCCGCCGAGCTCGAACGCATCGAGGAGCGGCTGTTCGCGCTGCGCGCCGCTTCGCGTAAATACTCGGTGCCGGTCGATCTGCTGGCGCGGCTGGCGGCCCAATATGCCGACGACGTCGCCTTGATCGATGCCGGCGCCGACCAGTTGAAGAAGCTGGAGGCTGCCGCCGCCAATGCCGACAAGGTCTATGCCGCGGCTGCCGCGAAGCTCTCGGCCGCGCGGACCAGGTCGGCCGACAAACTCAACAAGGCCGTCAATGCCGAGCTCGCGCCGCTCAAGCTGGAGCGCGCCAAGTTCACCACGCAGGTCGAGAGCGACGCCAACGCGCCGGGCCCCGAGGGCATCGACCGCGTCGAGTTCTGGGTGCAGACCAATCCGGGGACGAAGCCGGGGCCGCTGATGAAGGTCGCCTCCGGCGGTGAGCTGTCGCGCTTCCTGCTGGCGCTGAAGGTCGTGCTGGCCGACCGCGGCTCGGCACCAACCCTGGTGTTCGACGAAATCGACACCGGCGTCGGCGGTGCGGTCGCGGACGCGATCGGCTCGCGGCTTTCGCGGCTCGCCGGCAAGGTGCAGGTGATGGCGGTGACGCACGCGCCGCAGGTCGCCGCGCGCGCCAGCCAGCATCTCCTGATCTCCAAGGACGCCCTCGACAAGGGCAAGCGCGTCGCCACCCGCGTCAACGCGCTGGCCGCCGATCACCGCCGCGAGGAGATCGCGCGGATGCTGGCGGGCGCGGAGATCACGGCTGAGGCAAGGGCTGCTGCCGAGCGGCTGCTGCGCGCGGCGACGGCGTAGTTTTGCATCGCTATGGCAAGAGCAGCAAAGTCAAAACCGCTTCCCGATGTCGAGAAACTGACCAAGCCTCAGGCTAAGGTCGAGCACATGCGCTTGGCGCTCGAACTCGAAGGCCACGATCGGCGCTACTACCAGGACGACGCGCCCTCCGTCACCGACGCCGAGTACGACGCGCTGCGTCAGCGCTTCAACGCGATCGAGAAGCGCTTCCCGGAATTCGTCAGCGCGGACTCGCCGTCACAGAAGGTCGGCGCGGCGCCGTCGGGGCGGTTCAAGAAGGTCCGTCATTCGGTGCCGATGCTGTCGCTCGACAACGCCTTCGCGGAAGAAGACGTGGTCGATTTTGCCGGTCGCATCGTCCGCTTCCTGAAGCTCCCCGACGACAAGATCGATTTCTCCGCCGAGCCGAAGATCGACGGTCTGTCGATGTCGCTGCGCTATGAGGGCGGCGAGCTCGTCAAGGCCGCAACTCGCGGCGATGGCGCGGAAGGCGAGGACGTCACCGCGAATATCCGCACGCTGGAAGACGTGCCCGAGAGGCTGAAGGGCCGCAACATCCCTGATATCTGCGAGGTGCGCGGCGAAGTCTACATGACCAAGAAGGCCTTCCTGGCGCTCAACGAGCGCCAGAAGGCGGCCGGCGACACCATCTTCGCCAACCCGCGCAACTCGGCGGCCGGCTCGCTGCGGCAGAAGGATCCGACGATTACCGCCTCGCGCCCGCTCGGCTTCTTCGCCTATGCCTGGGGCGAGATGAGCGCGTTGCCGGAGGAGACGCAGAGCGGCATGATCTCTTGGTTCGAGCGCTGCGGCTTCAAGACCAATCCGCTGACCAAGCTGTGTCACTCGGTCGAGGAGCTGATCGCGTTCCATCGCAAGATCGAGGAGCAGCGCGCCGAGCTCGACTACGACATCGATGGCG
This sequence comes from Bradyrhizobium jicamae, assembly GCF_018130695.1. Lineage (GTDB taxonomy): Bacteria > Pseudomonadota > Alphaproteobacteria > Rhizobiales > Xanthobacteraceae > Bradyrhizobium > Bradyrhizobium jicamae_B. The sequence continues at coordinate 368,647 of NZ_JAFCJX010000002.1, forward strand.
TCGTCTACAAGGTCGACCGCATCGACTGGCAGGAGCGGCTCGGCTTCGTCTCGCGCACGCCGCGCTGGGGAATCGCGCATAAATTCCCGGCCGAGCGCGCCATGACGGTGCTGCGCGACATCGAGATCCAGGTCGGCCGCACCGGCTCGTTCACCCCGGTCGGCAAGCTTGAGCCGATCGGTGTCGGCGGCGTCATCGTGCAGAACGTTACGCTGCACAATGAGGATTACATCAAGGGCATCGGCAACAAGGGTGAGGTGTTGCGCGAGGGGCGCGACATCAGAATCGGCGACACCGTCGTGATCCAGCGCGCCGGCGACGTGATTCCGCAGGTGGTCGACGTTATCATCGACAAGCGGCCGAGCAGCGCGAAGGAATTCCACTTTCCGAAGAAGTGCCCATGCCCGCTGCACACCGACGTGGTGCGCGGGGAGACCGCGGCTGGCGAGGAAGAGGCACGCGCCCGCTGCAGCGGCGAGTTCGCCTGTCCCTATCAGAAGATCGAGCACTTGAAACTGTTCGTGTCGCGGCGCGCCTTCGACATCGACGGGCTCGGCGAGAAGCAGCTGCAATATTTCTTCGACGAAGGCTGGGTGAAGGAGCCCGCCGATATCTTCACGCTGCAGAAGCGCAACAGCAAGCTCAAGCTGGAAGAGATCGAAGGCTACGGCGAGACGTCGGTGCGCAATCTCTTTGCCTCGATCGAGGCGCGCCGCAGAATCGCGCTGGAGCGCTTCATCTTCGCGCTCGGCATGCGCCATGTCGGCGAGACCACAGCGCTGGCGTTGGCGCGCGGCTATGGTTCCTGGGACGCCTTCCACGATGCCTGCCTCGCGGTCGCCAAGGGTGACGAGGAAGCGATTGCCGAGATGGATGCGCTGGACCAGATCGGCGACACCGTGATTAGGAGCATCGCCGATTATTTCGGCGAGAAGCACAATCGCGGCATCGTCGAGCGGCTGACCGAAGAGCTTGACGAGATCGTCGACGCCGAGAAGCCGAAGAGCAATTCAGCGGTCGCCGGCAAGACGGTCGTGTTCACGGGCTCGCTCGAGAAGATGACGCGCGACGAGGCCAAGGCCACGGCCGAACGGCTCGGCGCCAAGGTCTCGGGCTCGGTGTCGAAGAAGACCGACCTCGTCGTCGCCGGCCCCGGCGCCGGCTCGAAGCTGGCGGACGCCAACAAGCATGGTGTCAAGGTGCTGACCGAGGACGAATGGCTGACGCTGATTGGGGAGTAGGCGCTCTGCCGCCACATTCTCCGGTGTCATCCCCGCGCATGCGGGGACCCAGTATTCCAGAGGCGGCGGTGGGATGCGGAGAAGCCGCGGCATACTGGATCCCCGCGTGCGCGGGGATGACATGCGAAAGCGAGGCGCGAGCACGCCTCACATCATCCCGCCCTCATCCTCCTCCGCCTGTGCGATCAGCTCCTCGCTCACCACCACATCCCGTCGCGGCACGATGAAGATCATCGTGCACGCACACGCCACCGAGATCGCGAAGATCGCCGACATCAGCGGCAGCGTGCTCGCATAGTGGCCGCCGAGATAGGCGCCGAATTGCGAGACCAGCGCGCCGATGCCTTGCTGCAGGAAGCCCATGGCGCCGGAGGCGGTGCCGGCGGCTTCGGGGCGGATGCTGATGGCGCCGGCGGCGGAGTTCGCCATCACGAAGGCATTGGCGACCATCACGATCATCTGGGTGCCGAACAGCCAGGCCGGCGCCTGGTTGACGCCCATAAAGCTCCAGATCAGGTTCAAGAGGCTGCCGCCGACCTGCAGTGCGAGTCCGAACCAGATCAGCTTTTCCAGCGAATGCCGTGGCGCAAACCGCACGCAGAGCAGGTTGCCGACCAGATACGCAAAGCCCGTGCAGGCGAACCACGCGCCATATTCGGCGCTGTTGCGGCCCATCTGCGTCACCACGATATAGGGGCCGCCGCCGGCGAAGGCGAAGATGATCTGCGAGGCCAGCACCTGGCACAGCAGATAGCCGATGAAGGCGCGGTTGGTGAAGAGCTTGCCGACGTCGCCGCGGAAGCCGCCACCTTCGACGCGGTCGCGCTTCGTTTCCGGCAGCGCCAGCGCGATGAAGATCGTGATCACCAGCGACGCGCCGGTGATGAAATAGAGGACCGCGCGCCAGCCGAACGCGGTCTCGAGAAGACCGCCGGTCAGCGGGCTGACCATCTGTCCGACCATCAGCGCGGCGACGACCAGGCTGATCATGGCGCCGACGCGCTCGCGCGGATAGAGATCGCGGATGATGGCGCGAGAGATCACCATGCCGCTGGCGCCGCCGAGCGCCTGGAAGAATCGCGCCGCGATCAGCTGCGGCAGGTTCTCGGCGAACACACTCGCGATGCCGGATACGACCATCAGCCCGAGACCGCCGAGCAGCACCGGGCGGCGGCCGAACCGGTCCGACAGCGGCCCCATGATCAGCTGCGACAGTGCGATGCCGACCATGTAGAGCGACACCGTCATCTGCGCCACCGAGATGTCGCGGCCGAAGGTGGTGGCGAGCACCGGCAGCGCGGGCACCAGCATGTACAGCGAGATCGGCGCCACGCCCGTCATCACGACGAGCATCAGCAGCATGACCTTCGATGTCGCAAGTTTCTCCGTGGCCGCCATGGGCGGCTTGCCCATCATGCCGTGCATTCAAATCCGTGTCCGTGTTGCGGTCAGACTGTAGCGTGCTGGTCCGCGCGGAATACGGGTGTTTCGGCATGCGGCCATGCCGAAAGCGGGAGGCGGAGCTGGGATTTCGTCTCGCGCAACAGTCCTCGCTGTCATCCCCGCGCATGCGGGGACCCAGTATTCCAGAGACCGTGGTGGGATACGGAGAAGCCACGGCGTACTGGTCCCCCGCTTTCGCGGGGGATGACAGTGGGGTGTGTGGCTGCCGTGGTGCTCGAAAGCGAGCTACTTCAATTCCGCCGTCGCATCATCGAGCCACAGCTTGGTCGCGTTGTCGTCGAGATGCGGGCGGACCGCCTTGGCCACGCGGGCGTGATACTCGTTCAGCCACTTCAACTCGCCTTCGCTCAGCATGCCGACATCGATCAGGCGCCGGTCGATCGGCGCCAGGGTCAGCGTCTCGAACGCATTGACCGGCTTCTCCGCGCCCTTGATGTCGGTGCCGATGACGAGCTCGAGGTTCTCGATCCGGATGCCGAAGGCATCGGTCTTGTAGTAGCCGGGCTCGTTGGAGAGGATCATGCCGCGCTTCAGCGGCGTGGTGCCAAGCTTTGAAATTCGCGCCGGGCCTTCGTGGACGGACAGGTAGCTGCCGACACCGTGGCCGGTGCCGTGCTCGAAATCGACGCCGGCCGACCACAGATATTGCCGCGCCAGGGTGTCGAGCTGCGCGCCGGTGGTGCCATCGGGAAACACGGCGCGCGCGATCGCGATATGGCCGCGCAGCACGCGGGTGAAGCGGTCGCGCATCTCGTCCGAGGGCTGGCCGATCGCGATGGTGCGGGTGACGTCGGTGGTGCCGTCTTCGTACTGCGCGCCGGAATCGATCAGCAGGAGATCGCCGGGCTCGATGCGGCGGTTGCTCTTGCGGGTGACGCGGTAGTGTACGATGGCGCCGTTCGGCCCGGTGCCGGCGATCGTTGGAAAAGACACATCCTTTAGCGCGCAGGTCTGGCGGCGGAAGGTTTCCAGCGCCTCGACGGTGTCGATCTCGGTCAGGCCGCCCGACGGCGCCTCGCGATCGATCCAGGCGAGGAAGCGCGTCAGCGCCACCGCGTCGCGCTGGTGCGCCGTGCGCGTGCCCTCGATCTCCGTGATGTTCTTCACCGCCTTCAACAGGCTGACGGGATCGTTGCCGCGTACCGGCTTGCCGCCGTTGCCTGATATCAATCGGCTCAACGCGTCGGCCGCGGTGGTACCATCGAGCGCGATCGAGGCGCCGCGTTTGGCGAGCTCGACCAGCTTCGGCGTCAGCGCCGCCGGCTCCTCGACACCGGCGGATTGTTCGAGATGGTCGCGCGTCGCGTTGGAGAGCTTGCGGTGGTCGATGAAGATCAGCGGCCGGCCGTCCTTCGGCACCAGCGCGTAGGACAGCGGCAGCGGGGTGTGCGAGACGTCGGCGCCGCGGATGTTGAAGGTCCAGGCCACCGCGTGGCTGTCCGAGAGCACCAGCGCATCGACGCCGAGCTTGTTGATCTCGAGCCGGATCCGCTTGAGCTTCTCGGCCTCGATCTCGCCGGAGAATTGCGGGCCGTGGATCGCGACGGGCCCGAGCGGCGGGGCCGGCCGCTCATTCCAGACCGCATCGACCGGATTGCTCTCGACCGCCACCAGCTCCGCGCCGGCCTTGGCGCAGGCCGCGGCCAGCCGCTCGGCTGCTGCGGAAGTGTGCAGCCACGGGTCAAATCCTAGGCGGTCGCCGGCCGAAAGGTGCCGCGCCAGCCAATGCTCCGGCGGCGGCTCGACCAGCGGCTCGACCTGCCAGGCCTTGCGGTCGACCTGCTTGCCGGCCTGCAAGGTGTAGCGGCCGTCCACGAACACCGCGGCCTCCCGGGCCAGCACGATGGCCTGGCCGGCAGAACCGGTGAAGCCGGTCAGCCAGGCCAGCCGCTCCTCGGAGGGCGCCACATACTCATTCTGCTGCTGATCGGCGCGGGGAACGACAAAACCCGTCAGCTTGCGGCGCGCCAGCTCCTCGCGGAGCGCGCCCAGCCGCGCAGACAACGCCACGCCGGTCTCCGGTTCCTCGAACGTCTGGAAGTGGGCTTCGAACATCGGCGGGCGGCCTCTCAGGTGGAGCATGATCTTATCGGAAAACCGGTCTCCACCTTTCCGGATCATGCTCGCGGTTGAAGAAAAGTGGACAAGTCCGCGACGCGGCAGACCTGCCTATAATTTGGCATAGCTTATGCTTGAATCATGGCGTCATCATTAGAAAAGCCGGAACGGTGTCCACGACAAGCCGTTTGGTCAGAAAATGCCGGGAGTGCCCAGGAGTGTCTCAACTCAACGGTGAGGGGAAACACGATGCCTGCTTTCTCGTTTGAGAAGATCTCGCCGCCGGTCCGTCGCGAGCCGATTGCGTCGATCGAGCAAAAGCAGCGCGGCGTCATCGTCCAGATCCTGGACCGGATTGTCGAAGCCCGCGTCAAGCGCGGCATGAAGACCGGCAAGACGACCGTCATCCCCCGTAAATCGACCGATTGAAATTCAGCCGGCCTTTCGCAGCAGCAGGCTGCTCCAGCCCTCGATCCTGAGATGCCGCAGCGGCACCAGGCCACGGGCGCGGTAGGCTGCGATCACGGCCGGCGCCTGATGGGTCAGCAGGCCGGAAAGGATCACCTGCGCCGACGGCGCCAGATGCCGCGCCATCGGCCCGGCCAGTTGTCGCAGCGGATTGGCGAGGATGTTCGCGAGCACCAGATCGAACGGCCCGCGTTGCGCGAACTGAGGCGCGGCGAAGCCGGTGGCGCGGATCACGTCGACCCAAGGCCCGGTCTCGTTCAGCTCAGCATTCTCCGCGGCGACGCGCACCGAGGGCGGGTCGATGTCGCTGGCCAGCACCTTGCCATGCAGCGCCTTGGCGGCGGCGATCGCCAGCACGCCGGTGCCGGTGCCGAGATCGAGCACGCGGCGCGGCTGATGCGCCTTCAGCACATGATCGAGCAGCAGCAGGCAGCCGCGCGTGGTGCCGTGATGGCCGGTGCCGAAGGCGAGCGCCGCCTCGATCTCGATGGCGAGCTTGTTCGGCGCGACGCGGTCGCGATCATGCTGGCCGTGCACGACGAAGCGGCCGGCCGGCACCGGCACGAGATCTTCCAGGCTCGCCTTGACCCAGTCCTTGGCTTCGATGGTGTCGAAGCTGACGCTGCGCGCGATCTCCTCGCCCGTGGCGTGACCGATCAGTTCGCGGATCAGCGTCTGGTCCGGGGCCTCGGCAAAATGCACCGTGACGTCCCAGCGCCCGTCCGGCCGCTCGAACGCGGCGAACGCCGCCTGATCCTCAAAGAACATCTCGGACAATGTATCGACCACGCGCCGGGCGGACGGCTCATCGGTCAGGGCAATGGTGGCGCGGTGCGTGACTGGGATCATCGGGGGGAGTTCGTCGATTTTTATGCAAATTTCAACTGAGATTGCTGCGGTTTCACGCATAGATTTAGTTATGGGTCATTAAAACAACCTTAGATGTTACCGTACTAGTACGGGACCTGGAACTTGGAAGCATCCCCCAGTTCCGGGATTTAAAAATAGGGCAGGTCAAACCATGAAGTCTTTTGTCGTTAAGTTCTTGAAGAACGAGTCCGGCGCCACCGCGATCGAATACGGACTCATCGCCGCCGGCATCGCGATCGCGATCATCGCTGCGGTCAACGGTGTCGGCACCTCGCTGAGCTCCACCTTCTCCAGCATCAGCACCTCGTTGAAATAGGTCTTAAGGCCTTCTCGGCGTTCTCCAGGCATCGGGCGTTCCTGTCGCCCGGTGCCTTTTTCTTTGGACCGGATAGGTTGGCGCCGCGCGTGACGTCGGAGGCGCGATCCGGCCGCGGTGATCCCTCAAGTTTGAACGGTGATTGACTCGAATTATCGGGAAAATCGTGTCGTGACGCTTAAAGCAACCTTAGATTCCCTTGGTTATGACAACGCCGGACCTCGGACGCACCGTTCCGGGACGCTGCAACAAGGGTAGGATCAAACATGAAGGCGATTGTCGCAAAATTCCTGAAGGACGAATCCGGTGCTACCGCGATCGAATACGGCCTCATCGCTGCCGGCATCGCGATCGCGATCATCGCGGCGGTCAAGGGCGTCGGCACCCAGCTGAGCTCGAACTTCGCCACGATCAGCACGTCGCTGAAGTAAGCACCTTACGTCTCAAGGCGTTCTCGGCGCACCGGGCGACTCCGTCGCCCGGTGCTTTCTTTTTGGCGTTAGCGCCGCAGTTCACGTGTTTTGTCGAAGGCTTGCCGGACCATGTTGTTGATCATCGTGGCCCCCTCGGACATTTTTGCCGCTCTCGGACGCCCTTCCGTGTTGCCCACAAATTTTGACAGGAAGTCCGCTTCTGGCTTGGCGCACAGCTTGATGTAGAGACTGCGAAAGCTTTCGAATGTCACCGCACCTTTTTCGTGTGCAGCCACTGTCACTGCGCATTTCGTCAGCGCCCTGAACGACGCATAGGTCGCGTCTCGCTTGCCATCATCGTCGCCTGCGACGGCCGGCGTGAGAGCAGCAAAGCTCGCGGCAACGGCAAACGCGGCCGGGCGGATCCATTTTTCGAGCTTGTTCATCATTCCTCTTCTCTCGCGCAGTTTGCCGCAACGCAAACCTATCCAATTTCCAATGGATGTTCGCATCTTCTCCGCAGGGTTTTGCACGGGATATCCAGAGAGCTGGAAGCGGCGCCATCGACAACCGGTCCACAGCTTTGCACGCGATCTATGCCGGACTTATCCACCGCTGAGCCCGTGGCTTTTCCCGGCGATATCCATCGCCTGCCCACAGCCTTTCCACCGGCTTTTGCACCGCGCCTGTTGATCATTGTCACGAGAACAGCCCGCGGTGATCCGACAAAATCGCCCGCGCCGCGTTGTGGCCGGGGGCGCCGGTGACGCCGCCGCCGGGATGGGCGCCGGAGCCGCAATGGTAGAGGCCGCGCAGCGGGCCGCGGTAGTCGGCATGGCCGAGCATCGGGCGGGCCGAGAAAATCTGGTTCAGGGTTAAGGCCCCGTGAAAGATGTCGCCGCCGAGCAGGCCGAATTGCCGCTCCAGGTCGAGCGGTGACAGCACCTGCCGGCCGACGACACTCGCCGCGAAGCCGGGCGCGAAACGGTCGACGGTCGCGATCATGAGATCGGCGACCTCGTCGCGATGATCGTCCCAGCTCCGGCCCGCGGGCAATTCCGGCGCGACGTGCTGGCAGAACAGGCTCGCGACGTGCTGGCCAGGCGGGCTCAAGGAGTCGTCGAGCGTCGAGGGGATCAGCACCTCGACGACCGGCTCGCGGCTCCAGCCCTGCGCACGCGCGTCGAGCCAGGCGCGATCCATATAGGCGAGATCAGGCGCGATGATGATGCCGGCGGTGAGATGATCGCCGGTGCCCGGCAGCGCCGTGAACGAGGGCAGGGCGCTCAGCGCGACATTCATGCGGAACGTGCCGGAGCCGTTGCGCCAGCGCGAGATCCGCGTCAGGAAATCCGGCGCCAGCGCATCCGCCGGCACGAGGCGCGTGTACAGCAGCTTTGGATTGACGTTCGAGACGACGTATCTGGCGCGAATGGTGTTGCCATTGTCGAGGGTCACGCCGACCGCGCGATCCTTCTCGACGATCACCTCGCGGACGCCGGCATCGGTCTCGATTGCGACGCCGTGGCTTTGCGCTGCGCGCGCCATCGCCTGCGTGATCGCGCCCATGCCGCCGACCGCGTGACCCCAGACGCCCTTCTTGCCGTTCACCTCGCCGAAGGCGTGATGCAGCATCACATAGGCGGAGCCGGCCGCATACGGGCTCGCATAATTGCCGACGATGGCGTCAAAGCCGAACAGCGCCTTCACCAGATCATGCTCGAAACGCGCATCGAGCATCTCGCCGGCCGACATCGTGAACAGGTCGAGCAGCGCGCGCTGCTGCTCCAGCGTCAGCTTGCGCAGGATGTTGGCGGTGCCGAGCGCGTTGAAGGCTTCGCCGATCGCACTCGCCCCAAAGCTCTCGACCAGGTTCGGCGGCGCGCGCAGCACGAATTGCCGGAGCACGTCGGCGATCGCCTCCAACTCGTGCGAGAAGGTTTCGATTGCGACGGCGTCACGCGGATTGAGCCGCGCGACCGACTCCCTGGTGCGGCCTTCGCCTGTCAACAGATAGCTGCCGTCGGGCGCGGGCAGGAAATTCTGGGCGCGCCGCTCGACGATTGTCAGGCCGTGCTCGCCGAGTTTCAGGTCAGACATGATTTTCGGGTTGAGCAGGCTCACCGTGTAAGCCGCGACCGAATTGCGGAAACCCGGGCAGAATTCCTCCGTCACCGCGGCGCCGCCGACCACCTTGCGGCGTTCCACGACGCGGACCTTCAAGCCGGCCATCGCCAGATAGGCCGCGCAGGTGAGGCCGTTATGCCCCGCACCGATGATGACGACGTCCGTTTCGTTCATGTCCGCTTCAAGATGCAGTGATTAGAACTGCTAGTCGCGCCTGAGCAGCGCTTCGTCAAGTCCGCGTGACGCCACTTTCTTGCCCGCCATGTTGCCATATGCTCAACTCAGACCCTCCGGCGCGGTGCCGCCGGACCATCCGGCGCCCGCCGGGTCCATGCCGGAGCTTTCATGAATTCTGAGCCGTCCGCCTCGCGAAACCGGCTGGTGCTGGTCGTCTACACCGCTGCGATCTTCGTCAGCGCGCTGCTGCTGTTTTCGGTGCAGCCGCTGTTCACCAAGATGGTGCTGCCGCGGCTCGGCGGCTCGCCGGCGGTGTGGTCGGTGGCGATGGTGTTCTTCCAGTCGCTGCTGCTGGCGGGCTACGCCTATGCGCATCTGCTGATGAAGCTGCAAAACCGCGTCATTCCCGTCGCGGTGCATCTGGTGCTGCTGGTCGTCGCACTCTTGACATTGCCGCTGTCGATCAAGAGCGGCTGGGGCGAGCCGCCGACCTCAGGCTATGCGATCTGGCTGCTCGGGCTGTTTGCGGTCTCGATCGGCCTGCCGTTCTTCGCGCTCGCTGCCAACAATCCGCTGCTGCAGGCCTGGTTCGTTCGGACCGGCCATCCCAACGGCCCGGATCCGTACTTCCTCTATGCGTCCTCGAACATCGGCAGTTTCCTCGCGCTGCTGTCCTATCCGGTGCTGCTGGAACCGATGTTCACGCTGCGCACCCAGAACCTGATCTGGACCGGCGGCTATGGCTTGCTGATCCTGCTGATCGCGGGTTGCGGCATCCTGCTGCTGCGCTCGCCGGCCAAAGCGGCCGCGCTCAACCTGCCCGCGGATGATGCGGATGCGCCGGCACCCGGCTGGCTCACGCGCGCACGCTGGATCTTTCTCGCCGCGGTGCCGTCCGGCCTCCTGATCGCGGTCACCGCGCACATCTCGACCGACGTCGCCGCGGCGCCTTTGCTTTGGGTGCTGCCGCTGTCGCTCTATCTGCTGACCTGGGTGCTGGTGTTCCAGTCGCGGCCGCTGCTGCCGCACAAATGGATGCTGCTGGCCCAGCCGCTGGCAATTGCCGGCGTGGTGATCCTGCTCGCGGTCGGCGGCGAGCAGAATCTGCTGCTGACGCTCGGCGGGCATCAGCTGTGCTTCTTCGTCATCGCGATGGCTTGCCATGGTGAACTGGCGCGGACGCGGCCGGCGGCCAAATATCTCACGGGCTTCTATGTCGCGCTGTCGTTCGGCGGCATGGTCGGCGGCCTCTTTGCGGGCTTGATCGCGCCCTTCACTTTCTCCTGGATCGCCGAGTACCCGATCCTGCTCGCGCTGGCGGCGCTGTGCCGGCCGACCGGCGGCGCCGAGCGTCTGCCGCGCTGGAGCGCGTGGTACTGGCCGTTCCTCGCGGTGCTCGCGGTTGCGCTGATCGCACCGACCACCACGGCCGGGCAAAACTTCGACGCGCAGATCTTCAACTGGTTCGACGACCGGCGGGTCTGGATGATCGGCGCGGTCGGCGTGCTCTCGGCGCTGCTGGCGCTGGCGTTCAATGCCAACCGCTGGAAGATCTTTGCCACCGTCGTCGTCGCGCTGGTGCTGCTGCGCGCCTATCCGTCGGATGACGGCCGCGTCGAGACCGTGCGCAGCTTCTTCGGCGTCCACAAGATCGTGGTGACCCCGAACGGCCAGTATCACGTGCTGATGCACGGCACCACGATCCACGGCGCCGAGCGCTTCAAGAACGATGACGGCACGCCGGCGACCGGGCGGCCCGAGGCGATCACCTATTATCACAAGGACGGTGGCATCGGGCAGGCGATCTCGGCGATGCGCGAGCGGAAGGGCGGGCCGCTGAAGGTTGCCGTGATCGGGCTCGGCTCGGGCACGCTGACCTGCGCCTCGGAGCCGGGCGAGGATTGGAAATTCTTCGAGATCGACCAGACCATGGTCGACACCGCGCGCGATCCGAAATACTTCACCTACATCCAGAGCTGCGAGCCGAATTTGAAGCCTGTGATCGGCGATGCCCGGCTGACCTTCGCCAAGGAGCCGGACGGCGTCTACGATCTCATCATCGTCGACGCCTATTCGTCGGATGCGATCCCGATCCATCTGGCGACCGAGGAGGCGATGGAGATCTACAAGGAGAAGCTCGCGCCGCAGGGCGCGGTGGTGATGCACGTCTCCAACCGCCATCTCGAGCTCGCCAGCGTCATCGTCGGCATTGCCGATGCCAACGACATGAAGAGCTGGGTCTATAGCGAGGATTCCGGCCGCGACAACGAGTACATCTTCTCGACCTCGGTCGTGGTCTCCGCGCGCGAGGAGGCCGATGTCGGCAAGCTCGCCTCATCGGACGTCTGGGCCGAGACCGAGGCCGACGAGAAGCAGCGGGTCTGGACTGACGATTATTCGAACGTGCTCGGCGCCGTCTACCGCCGCCTACGCGACGGCGAGCAGTAGGGGCCAGCCGTTACTTGCTTGTCAGGCGTCGCGGCATTCGCCGACGAGCAGCGGGACGGTCGAACCGTCGTTGACGATGCTTCCGCGCGGTCCGATAAAGGGTGACCGACAAGCAAGACCAAGAACGAATTCGGGAGACGATCCAATGCCGGGATGGCACGTCCTCATCGCGATGACGGCTCTGGTGATTTCACAACATTCCGCCGCGGCGGAGGATTTCCTCGCCGGCCCCAGGCTCTACAAGGACGTCGCGCAGTATGCGTCGTTCGGCCTGCATCGTTTCGGTTCACCGGGCGACAAGGCGACCTCGGACTGGATCGCGAGCGAGCTTGCGACCGCAGGCTTCCGTGTCGGATTCCAGCCGGTCACGCTGGGACGGCAGTATGTCGTCGAGCGCGCGACCGCGGAAACGGGCGGCACGGCGATCGAGGCGACGCCGTTCTGGTGGCCGCCGGAGGACAAGGCCAGCTTCCGGCTGTCCGCGCCATTGGTGCGGGACGGCGATGTCGCGGGCAAGATCCTCTGGGTCGAGCTGCCCTACGACCGTGGCGCCTATCTCGGGCCCGAGCATCGCGCCGCGATTGCCAGGGCGGCCGCACGCAAGCCCGCGGCAATCCTGCTGACGATCGGCAATCCCGCCGACGACCGCTTCGCCTACAATGTCACGCAAGAGGACCAGCCCTGGCCGGTGCCGGTCATGGTCGTCGCCGGCAAGGCGCGCGGCGTGTTCGAGAAGGCGGTGGCTTCAAGCGCGCCCGTGACGTTCGATGTCAGCGGCCGCTACGAGCGCGATGTCACCGGCCGCAATGTCATCGCGCTCGTCGGCGAGAAGGCGGGGCCAGTGATCGTGGTCTCGACGCCGCTGACCGGTTGGTACAGCTGCGTCTGCGAGCGCGGCCCGGGCATCGCCAATTTCCTGGCACTCGCGCGCACCGTCGCGGCCGAGAAGTGGCCAGCGAAATTCGTCTTCATCGCCACCGTCGGCCATGAGATCGGCCATGGCGGGATGGAGCTGTTCCTGAAGCAGGGCGCACCGCCTCCGAAGGAGACGCTGGCCTGGGTGCATTTCGGCGCGTCGAATGCGTGCTACGCCTACAGCGAGGGTCCGCAAGGCCCGACGAAGAGTACGCAGGCGGATAGTGAGCGAGTCCTGGTCATCAGCAGGTCGGCGGTGCCGCTGGTGACGGAATCTTTCGGCGCGGTGACGGCCAAGCAATTGGTTGCGGAGAAACAGGCGGTCGGCGAATTGCGCGACGTGCATGCAGCCGGCTACCAGAACTTCCTCGGCATGGCCGCGCGACATCACTTCTTCCACACGCCGGCCGACGATCTCGCCCTTACCGGACCCGAGATCCTGGAGCCGGTGGCGCGGGCGTTTGCCGATGCGGTCCACAAGGCGGTGACGCGCGGCGAAGGCGCGTTCAAGTAGTTGAAATCACCAGGTCGCCGGTGCGATGCCGCCGCGCGCTGCGCCCGCTTCGGCGATGCGCGCGCCTGCGGTTCGAACGCTACTGATAATAGCCGGGCTGCTGCTGGTAGTAGGTTTGCGGCTGCTGGTCGTAATAGCCCTGCGGCGCCGGAGCGTAGCCGCGATTGTAGTAATACTGCTGCTGCGGCTGGCCATAGACCTGCGCATCATAGAGGCGGCGCGCGCTCGGCGGCGCCGGATAGCGCTGGTCGGTGGAACTGCCGTCGGCCGGATAGATGTAGCCGTCATCCGCACGGGCCTGCGCGGGATAGCCGGGCTGCGCCGGATAGACGCGCGGCTGCGGTGTCAGCACCACGGGATCGCCGGCGGTGCCGTATTGCGGATCGATCTGCTGCGGCGCGCCGCGGGCGACTGCGGTGCCATTGCGGCCCTTCGGATTGCGCGCCAGCGCGACCTGCGCGGAGCCGGTCAGGGTCACGGTGGTGTTGAGCACGCCTTCCTTCTGCACGAGCGCATAGAGCGTCGTCGCATTGTCGCGCGACAGCCGCACGCAGCCGTGCGAGGCGGGCGAGCCGAGCCGGCCGACCGAGTCGGTGCCGTGGATCGCATGACCGACTTTGGTGAAGAAGATCGCGTGCGGCATCGGCGCGTCGTCGAATTCCTTGGAGTAGTGATCCTCTTCCATGCGGAAGGCGCGGAAGGCGCCGTTCGGCGTTTCGCGCGAGGGGATGCCGGTCGAGACCGGCCAGCGGTAGCGCGCGACGCCGTCGACCGCGACCGTCATCTGCTGATTGTCCTTGTCGACGGTGATGTCGACCTTGGCTTGCGCGGCGGCGCTGAAAAGCATCAGGGATGAAAACGCAATGATGAGGGAACGCATTTGACTGAAGGCCCTCCAGGCCCGCTTGCAGCACCGCAACTCTCCGTCCCCGACATCCAATATGCCCGGAATCCGGCCTTCGTTCCAGTGTCCTGCCCATCCATCGTTAATCGCGGGCGCGGCGCAAACAAGGCGGAAGCGTGCTCGCCGCGATCACTGTTGTCTGACGTTTTCGCGAGCCCAAAGGTTCAGCCAATTGGACTCGAATTGGCCACACCGGCGCAACCATTTCGCCGCCGGGACGTTTCAGACTCCCGCCCGTTGACGCATCCCGTCGCGTTTCCAAGGACTGAAGATGAACAAGACCAAGGTCAAAGTTGCCGCCGTCCCGGCCGGCCTGCCTTGGCGGCTACTGCTCGCCGCCGCGGCAATCATCCTCGCGCTGCTCGCGATCCCCCCTGCCGGCCATGCCCAAGGCATCGTCCGTGGGGCGCAGGAGGGAGCGCATGAAGGTAACCGGATCGCCGGACCGGTCGGCAGTGTGGTGGGCGGCGCAGTCGGTGCCGGTGTCGGCGGCGCCGTCGGTGCGGTCAACGGCGTGCTCGGACTTCCCAACCGCGGCTGGCACCACCGCTGTCGCGGCTACTACACGCGCCACGGTCATTTCCGGTGTTACGGATGAAGGCCGTCAGTTCTTCAGCCGATAACCCGTCTTGAAGATCCAGGCCACGATCGCCATGCAGGCTACCAGGAACCCGATGGTCATGCCGATGCTCAAGGTCACGCTGACATCGGCGATCTCGTAGAAGCTCCAGCGGAAGCCTGAGATCAGATAGACCACGGGATTGAGCAGCGTGATGGTGCGCCAGCCCGACGGCAGCATGTTCACCGAATAGAAGCTGCCGCCGAGGAAGGTCAGCGGCGTCACCACCAGCATCGGGATCATCTGGAGCTTCTCGAAGCCGTCGGCCCAGATGCCGATGATGAAGCCGAACAGGCTGAAGGTGACGGCGGTCAGCACCAGGAAGGTCAGCATCCACACGGGATGATGGATGTGCAACGGCACGAACAGGCCGGCGGTCGCCAGGATGATCAACCCTAAGATGATCGACTTGGTCGCGGCGGCGCCGACATAGCCGATGACGATCTCCAGATACGAGATCGGCGCCGAGAGAATCTCGTAAATGGTGCCGACGAATTTCGGGAAGTAGATGCCGAACGAGGCGTTGGCGATGCTCTGCGTCAGCACCGACAGCATCACGAGGCCGGGCACGATGAAGGTGCCGTAGCTGACGCCCTCGACCTCGGTGATGCGCGAGCCGATCGCGGCGCCGAACACCACGAAATACAGCGAGGTCGAGACCACCGGCGAGACGATGCTCTGCAGCAGCGTGCGCCAGGTGCGCGCCATTTCGAACAGGTAGATGGCCTTGATGGCGCGGAAATTCATGGCGCCCTCACGAGGCTGACGAAGATGTCTTCAAGCGACGACTGCTTGGTATCGAGATCGCTGATGCGGATGCCGGCATTGCGGAGATCGCTGAGCAGGCTGGTGATGCCGGTGCGGTCGCCCTTGGTGTCGTAATTGTAGGTCACCTCGCGGCCATCGGCGGACAGTTCGAGATTGTAGGCGGCGAGCGTCGACGGGATCGCATCGACCTTGTTCTGCAGATGCAGTGTCAGCTGCTTGCTACCGAGCTTCTGCATCAGGGTCGCCTTGTCCTCGACCAGGATGATCTCGCCCTTGTTGATGACGCCGATGCGGTCCGCCATCTCCTCGGCTTCCTCGATGTAATGCGTGGTCAGGATGATGGTGACGCCGGACTCCTGCAGCGCGCGCACCACCTCCCACATGCCCTTGCGCAGCTCGACGTCGACGCCGGCAGTGGGCTCATCCAGGAACAGGATCTTCGGCTCGTGCGACAGCGCCTTTGCGATCATCACGCGGCGCTTCATGCCGCCGGACAGCGTGACGATCTTGTTGTCCTTCTTGTCCCACAGCGAGAGGTCCTTCAGCACCTTCTCGATATGGGCGGGGTTCTTCGGCTTGCCGAACAGGCCGCGGCTGAAGCTGACGGTCGCCCACACGCTCTCGAACGCGTCGGTGTGCAACTCCTGCGGAACCAGCCCGATCATTGACCGCGCGGCGCGATAGTCGGAGATGATGTCGTGGCCATCGATCGCGACATTGCCCGTGCTCGGATTGGCGATGCCGCAGATGATGCTGATCAGCGTGGTCTTGCCCGCGCCGTTCGGCCCCAGCAGCGCAAAGATCTCGCCGCGGTTGATGTCGAGATTGATGTTGTTCAGCGCCTTGAAGCCGGAGCCGTAGGTCTTTGACAGATTTTTGACGGAAATGATCGGCGACATGAGCGGTCGATGGCGGGTGTGACAGGGATGAGTCGCGCGGCGTTGCGGCCCGAACTGGCGCGGGGAGGGGTCTTCGGCAGATAGGGACGCGCAGTGCGTTCTGCAATCACCCGGCGTGATAGAAATTTATTCTGCGGCGTGTGCGCGGACCCTAGGCGGTAGCGGAAATTCACCTCTCCCCGCGCTTTTGCGGGGAGAGGTCGACGCCGGAGCGTAGCGCAGGCGGCGGGTGAGGGGCGAGGCACGATGCTTCGACAGGTTCGCAATGAGACAACGACTGGTCGATCGAGGAGTCGGAGAAGCTGATTGCATGGCATCGCTGTGCACAGCCCCTCACCCGGATCGCATCTGGCGATGCGATCCGACCTCTCCCCGCCAAAGAGCGGGGAGAGGTGAATCAAAAATTGGTTCCGTCTCAGTGCTTCTTCTTCGCCGGCTTCTTGGCCGGCGCGGCAGGGGCCGGATGGGCCGGCGGCTCCGCCTCCGGGATCTTGCCGACCAGGAAGATCTGCAGCTGGTTGTTGACCGGCGCGTTCGGGCGCGCGGGGTCGAGCAGTTGCTCCTCGCCGAGGCCGACCGACTGCAGGCGCTTGGCCGAGATCTTGAAGGTGTTGACCAGGATGTCGCGCACCGCGTCGGCGCGGCGCTGGCTCAGGATCGCGTTGTTCTCGCGCCGGCCGGTCGATTCGATGTGGCCGACGATCAGGAACGTGTAGGGCAACAGCGACGCATGCGTCATCGCGTCGGCGATCCGGCCGATCGTCTGGTAGGACGACGGCAGGATGATCGGGGTATCGACGTCGAAGGCGATGTCGAGATTGACCACCGGGGACTTGTTGAGGTCGGGCGCGATCGGCGGCCGCTTCTGCGGCGGCGGCTCGTTCTTGCCGCGGGACTTCGAGCGCTCGCCGACCTGCTGGCGCAGCGCAGGGACGTCGATCTCCATCGGCGTCTCGAAATGATCGAGCTTGCCGATGATGTCGTCGCGCGTCACCGCGGACTGCGCGCGCACCGGCGAGGTCTGCAGCGCCAGCAGCAGCGCCGCCAGCATGCCGGCGCCTCGCGAAATGCGAAGCATCACTGATACCCCGCGTCGGTGATGGCCTGCGTGCAGTTGCGGCTGACGCCCTTGGCGGCGATCACGCAGGGCACTGCCTTGCTGGTCTCCTTGGTCGAGCCGTTGCACAGCTTGACGATCTCGCGCGTGCAAGCATTGGCAACCGTGACGCGCGCCGCAATCCGCTTCTGGATCGCATCGAAGGTCGACAGGTAGCTCGACTTGCACTCCGGCGTCATGACGTCCTGGTTGCGCGTCAGGCACTCTTTCAGGCGGTTGGAATCGAGGTTGACGCCGCGGCAATTGGCCGTGATCACCGTCCCGCAAGTCTTGGCGAGCTGCGCCGCCGAATCGCCAAAGCTCATCGTCTCCGCAACCGCCAGCGACGGCGCAGTCAGCGCGATGACAAAAAGGACAAAACCTCCCCGGACCATGCGGCCATCTCAACCTAGGAATTCAGCGGCGGTCAAGGGCCACCAATAGAGAAGGGCGACCGACAGAGAGAGGCCCTCTGTCACACCCGCTCCACAAAACTGTCGACCACCTTCTTCTCGCCGGCCTTCTCGAAGGCGATGGTGAGCTTGTTGCCGTCGATCTTCACCACATGGCCGTAGCCGAATTTCTGGTGAAATACCCGGTCGTCCACCGAAAATTCCGATGATGTGCCGGTGGATTTCGCCACCAGCTCGCCCTCGATCACCAGCGGGCCGCGCTTGGTGCGGGCGAAGCCGGTGCCCGATGCAAAGGACGATTGCCGCTCCTCGAAGCCGCCGTTCCCGCCACTGTTGCCATTGCCCCCGCCGCCGCGGGCCTGGCCGCGATTGCGGTTGGCCTGGGCGCGCTGCCAGCCCGGCGTCGAATAGCTCGAGCCGAATGATTCGAGGTTGTCGAAGCGCGAGGCGCCATAGCCGCCGGCGCCGCCCCAGCCCGAACCGCCCTTGGACTCCGTGATCTCGACATTATGCGCCGGCAGTTCGTCGAGGAAGCGCGAGGGGATCGTGGTCGACCAGGTGCCATGGATCCGGCGGTTGGTCGCGAAATAGAGCTTTGCACGGCGGCGCGCCCGGGTCAGGCCGACATGGGCGAGGCGGCGCTCTTCCTCGAGGCCCGCGCGGCCCTGTTCGTCGAGGGTGCGCTGGCTCGGGAACAGGCCTTCCTCCCAGCCGGGCAGGAACACGTTGTCGAATTCGAGGCCCTTGGCCGAATGCAGCGTCATCAGAGACACCGCTTCCTCGCCGGCCTCGCCTTCGCGGTCCATCACCAGCGAGATGTGCTCGAGGAAGCCCTGCAGGTTCTCGAACTCCTCCATCGAGCGGATCAGTTCCTTCAAATTGTCCAGCCGGCCCGCGGCGTCGGCTGAGCGGTCCTTCTGCCACATCTCGGTGTAGCCGCTCTCGTCGAGCACGATCTCGGCGAGCTCGGTATGCGACATCACCTCGCGCGCGGCGCGCCAACGATCGAACTGCATCACGAGATCGCGCAGGCTGCCGCGCGCCTTCGGCTTCAGCTCGTCGGTCTCGACCACGGCGCGCGCGGCCTCGAACAGCGGAATCCGGCGCTTGCGGGCGTGGTCGTGCAGCATCTGCACGGTGGCGTCGCCGAGCCCCCGCTTCGGCACGTTGACAATGCGCTCGAAGGCGAGATCGTCGGCCGGTGAATTGATGGTGCGCAGATACGCCAGCGCGTCGCGGATCTCGGCGCGCTCATAGAATCTGGGACCGCCGATCACGCGATAAGGCAGGCCGAGGGTGACGAAGCGATCTTCGAACTCGCGCATCTGGAACGAGGCGCGGACGAGAATGGCGATGTCGTTGAGGTTCTCGCCGGCGCGCTGCAGGTCCTCGATCTCCTCGCCGATCGCGCGCGCCTCCTCTTCCGAGTCCCAGGAGCCGGTGACGGTGACCTTCTCGCCGTCGACATCCTCGGTGCGCAGCGTCTTGCCGAGCCGTCCCTCATTGTGCGCGATCAGATGCGAGGCGGCGGCGAGGATGTGACCGGTGGAGCGGTAGTTGCGCTCGAGGCGGATCACCTTGGCGCCGGGGAAATCGTGCTCGAAGCGCAGGATGTTGTCGACCTCGGCACCGCGCCAGCCATAGATCGACTGGTCGTCGTCGCCGACGCAGCAGATGTTTTTCAGCGCCGATGCCTTTCCCCTCTCCCCGCTTGCGGGGAGAGGGTCAGGGTGAGGGGGAGTCTCCGCGAGTTCGGTCTGCGGAGAGTCCCCCTCACCCGACGCGCTCTGCGCGTCGACCTCTCCCCGCAAGCGGGGCGAGGTGAGATCACCCGGGATCACCGCCGACAGCGGCGCGTTCGGCCGCGACGGCGCCTGCGACAACAGCCGCAGCCACAGATATTGCGCGACGTTCGTGTCCTGATACTCGTCGACCAGGATGAACTTGAAGCGGCTCTGGTACTGCCGGAGAATGTCGGGGTTCTCGCGGAACAGGCGGATGTTCTCGAGCAGGAGATCGCCGAAATCGGCGGCGTTCAAAATCTTCAGCCGCTCCTGATAGGTCGCGTAGAGCTTGCCGCCCTTGCCGTTGCCAAAGGACGCAGCTTCGGCCGCCGGCACCTGCGACGGCGTCAGGCCGCGGTTCTTCCAGCTGTCGATCAGCCCGGCCAGCATCCGTGCCGGCCAGCGCTTGTCGTCGATATTCTCGGCCTGCAGCAGCTGCTTCAACAGCCGCACCTGGTCGTCAACGTCGAGCACGGTGAAGTTGGATTTCAGCTGCACCAACTCGGCATGGAAGCGCAAAATGCGTCCGCCGATCGAGTGGAAGGTGCCGAGCCACGGCATGCCCTCGACCGCCTGGCCCAGCATCTGGCCGAGCCGCAGCTTCATCTCGCGCGCGGCCTTGTTGGTGAACGTCACCGACAGGATGTCCTGCGGCCGGGCGCGGCCCTGGCTCAAGATGTGCGCGATGCGCGTGGTCAGGACCCGCGTCTTGCCGGTGCCGGCGCCGGCGAGCACCAGCACGGGACCGTCGAGCGTCTCGACCGCGTCGCGCTGCTCCGGATTGAGACCGTTCAGATATTGCGGACCGCCCGCGGCCGCCCGCGCACGCGCGGCGATGCCGCCAGCCACCGGCTGGTGCTCGGGAACGCCGTGATGGGGCAGCTTGCTCGGCTCGGTCATGTCCTTGCGAATCATTCGTCCCGCGATGGCGCCGCGGGAAAGGGAGCCTTCTTAGCAGGGATTGAGGGGCATATAGGGCCTGATCGGCCATTTTGACAGGTTTTATCGCCGCTGCGTCGTGGCCTGATGTGGCCGACTTTGTTCCTGACGAATGCGAAAATTTCCCGGTTTCGGCGTTCGGAACCGGTGTTTCCCGGTTGGATTGTCTCAGCAGGCAGAGCGACGGACTTCGGTCCGCGCTAGGAGAGCAAAACGGAAGCAGAGGTTCTGGTCATGCTGAGCTGGGTCGTAACGTTTTTGGTGATCGCCCTGATCGCGGGCGTTCTGGGTTTTGGCGGTGTTGCCGGTGTCTCCATCGAAATCGCCAAGACGATCTTCTTCATCGCCATCATCCTGTTCCTGGTCTCGGCGGTGATCGGACTGGCGCGCGGACGAACGAGGGTCTAGCGCGCAATCAACCTACTTCGGGGGCATCGCCACGTTGCGGCCGATGCCCCCGGGACGCGGCACGGCCGCATGCGCGCCCACGATCGCCTGAGCACGGGCGCGGATATCAGGTGGAAACGGTCCGACCTTCCGTGCCTGCATGTCCATGTGAAGCGACATATTCTCCGACGTCGCCGAGAGCCAGCCTTCGTCGGCGTGGCGCAACTCCTCAAACGTATGCAGTCGCTTGTCGTCGGCGCCGAGCAGATAGACTGAAATCTGCACGGGATCGCCGAGATGGATTTCCCGCAAATAGCGCACATGGCATTCGGCCGTGAAGGTCGAGCCGTGCCGCTCCTTCATGTAGGTCGGGCCGATGCCGATCTCGAGCCACATCTCGTCGATGGCGCGGTCGAACATCACGTTGTAATAGGCCATGTTGAGATGGCCGTTATAGTCGATCCATTGCGGCTCGATCTGCATCACCGAGGCGCGGAACGGGGCGGGCGGAAGCGGCAGATCGTTGGCAGTTTCGGTCGTCATTTCCATCCCTGGTTACTCTGATGTGATCTCTTGACCCCTTATATAACCTTTGCCACGGTCGGCTAAAGCCGGGAGGAATTTTGACGTGGCGACAACGATTTCGAACAGTGTGGCGCGGCCCGATCCGATAGCCCTGAAAAGCGCGATCGACGCGCTGGCGGCGCGCTTCGGCAACCGGCTCGTCACCTCGCAGGCCGTGCGCGAGCAGCACGCCCATACCACCACATGGTTGCCGAACCAGCCGCCGGATGCGGTGGTGATGGCGCAGGAGACGGCAGACGTTCAGGACGTGGTGCGGATCTGCGCCAGGCATCGCGTGCCCGTGATTCCCTTCGGCACCGGAACCTCGCTGGAAGGCCAGGTCAACGCGCCCGGCGGCGGCGTGTGCATCGACATGCGCGACATGAACAAGGTGCTGGAGGTCCACGCCGAGGACCTCGACTGCGTGATCCAGCCCGGCGTCACGCGCAAGGCGCTCAACGAGCATCTGCGCGACCAGGGCCTGTTCTTCCCGATCGATCCCGGCGCCGACGCCTCGCTCGGCGGCATGACCTCGACCCGCGCCTCCGGCACCAACGCCGTGCGCTACGGCACCATGCGCGAGAACGTGCTGGCGCTGAAGGTGGTGCGCGGCGATGGCGAGATCATCACCACGGGCACGCGCGCCAAGAAATCCTCGGCCGGCTACGACCTGACGCATCTGTTCGTCGGCGCCGAGGGCACGCTCGGCATCATCACCGAGCTCACCATCCGTCTGCGCGGCATTCCCGACACCATCGCGGCCGCGGCCTGTTCGTTCGAGACCGTGCGCGGCGCCTGCCAGGCCACGATCCTCGCGATCCAGACCGGCATTCCCGTCGCCCGCATCGAGCTGCTCAACGCGGCGCAGGTGAAGGCGTGCAATTCCTATTCGAAGCTGACATTGCCGGAGACGCCGCTGCTGCTGCTGGAATTCCATGGCAGCGAGGTCGAGGTCGCCGAGCAGTCGAAGAATTTCCGCGACATCGCGGCCGAATGCGGCGGCGGCGATTTCAGCTGGACCACCAAGCCGGAAGATCGCACCAGGCTGTGGCAGGCGCGGCATGACGCCTACTGGTCGGTGAAGGCGCTGCGTTCCGGCGACAACATCGGCGTGGTCGCGACCGACGTCTGCGTGCCGATCTCGCGGCTCGCCGATTGCGTCACCGAAACCGAAGAGGATCTGGCGCAGCTCGGCCTGCTGTCGCCGATCGTCGGCCATGTCGGCGACGGCAATTTCCATTGCTCGCTGGTCTGCGACGTCAACGACAAGGAGGAGATGGCGCGCGGCGAGGAATTCATGCATCGCCTGGTCGAACGCGCCCAGGCGATGGGCGGCACCTGCACCGGCGAGCACGGCATCGGGCAGGGCAAGCAAAAATATCTCAAGGCCGAACTCGGCCCGGAAGCGCTCGACGCGATGCGGGCGCTGAAGCAGGCGCTCGATCCGCAGAACATCTTCAACCCCGGAAAGATCGTGCCGGCGGCCTGAAATAGCGCCTGTCCACACATTTGCCGGCCGCCTGTCCGCGGCCGCGCGTGGAACCTTTCGGTTCCATCAGCGTCTTCCTTGTGCCGCAGTGTGATGCCGCAATGTAAGCGGTCGCACAGGAGGAAGCCGTGGTCAGACGGGCAATTGGAATTGCAGTTGTTGTCCTTGCGATGGCGCTCTCGGGCGACGTGCTCGCCCGGGGCGGCGGTGGCCATGGAGGCGGTCATGGCGGCGGCCATGGTGGAGGCCACGGACACGGCGGCGGTCATGGGCACGGCTTCGGCCGCGGCGGCGGACATCACGGCGGCTTCGCGCGGTCGCACGGCTTTTCCGGCCATCGTTCCTTTGCCTCGCGCGGCGCGAATTTCGGCCAAATGCGAAATGCCGCGATCAGGCCCGGCAATGCCCGTAACTCCTTCGCCGCGCTCTCGCGCAGCGGCGCATTGCGAAACGGCCGCTTGCTGAGCAATCCGGCGGCGCGCGCGCAGTTCGCGACCGCGGCGGCGCTTGCGGGCTGGCAAGGCGGCGTCGCCGCGAATGGCTGGTGGCAGCATGCCGGCGGCGGTTACGGCTGGGTCGGCCCGCTGTTCTGGCCGTTCGCCTACAATGACATCTACGACTACGCGGTCTGGGGCGATGACAACGCCTTCTGGGGCTACGGCTATCCGGACATCTATGCCGGCATCTTCGGACCCTATGGCTATGATGACCTCAGGGGCTATCTGCCCGATCGCCGGGCGGGCCGCCGGTATCGCAGTGGCGCGCCGATCGAGCAGATGTGCGGCAACGACAGCCGTTCGGTTGCGGGCCTGCCGGTCGATCAGATCGCGGACGCCGTGCAGCCGACGCAAGCGCAACTGGCGGCGCTCAGCGAACTCGGCAACGCCTCGCTCGCCGCGGCGAAGTCGATTCGCGCGGCGTGCCCCTCGGAAGTGGTTTTGACGGCGCCGGGCCGGCTCGCCGCCATGCAGCAGCGGGTCGAGGCGATGATCGCCGCGGTCGCAACCGTGAAGCCGCCGCTTGAGAGGTTCTACGGCCTGCTCGACGATGAGCAGAAGGCGCGGCTGAATGCGCTCGCCGAGAACCAGCGCAAGGACAGCGCGGCAAGGGATACGACAAGGGATTCGAAGGCAGCGATCGCCGAGAACTGCGGCGCCGCGCAGCCGGCCGCGCAGGAATGGCCGACCGCCGAGATCGACGCCAGGCTGCAGTTGAACACGACGCAGCGCGGGGCGCTCCAGGCGCTCCAGGACACCAGCGCCAACGCAGCCCAGAAACTCAAGGCGGCGTGCCAGGGCAACGAGACGCTGACGCCACCCGCGCGGCTTGCCGCCGTTTCCAGGCGGCTCGACACCATGCTGCAATCCGTCAAGGACGTTCGTGCCGCGCTCGAGAACTTCTACGCCACCCTCAGCGACGAGCAAAAGGCGCAATTCGAGGCGATCGGTCCGAGGCGGTCGGCCTAGCCGTTGTCGCGCTGATTTCAATGCCCAGTGTGCGGTTCACAAACCGCATCGTCAGCCGCTATGCTCCGGCCTGGAGGAGTGGCAATGCGTTGGTTCGGCAAGACGCCGCAGACAGAAGTCTGGGACCAGGAGATCGCGGAGCCGCTCGGCGACATCGAGGCGTCGCAGAGGATTCGCGCGATCTGCCGTGCGGTCACCGACAGCGCGGAGAAGCTCGGCAAGCCCGACGCCCATTCGCCCAAGAAGCTGCAGCGCGAACGCGAGCGCTACGAGCGTGCCGCCAAGGTCGCGATGGAGCTCGCGATGAAAATCTCCGACCAACTGATGCGCGACGCCTCGGTGCGCGAGATCATCGGCATCTGCATGAAGGCCAACAACATCAAGACCGCGACCGCGCTGTTCCGTGTGATCCAGGCCCCGTCGATCCGCGCGGAGGTGTCGAAGGAGCATCCCATGCTGGGCGGGCAGGGCCCAGCGGGCGCGCCGGAAACGGCCCGATAAGCCTAAGACCGCGTCGTCAGTGTCGACAGTTGATCGGTGTCGTAGCGGTCGCGCAGCCGGGCGAGGGCATCGGGATCAGGCGAGCCCTTCGCCGCTAGCTTTGCCAGCTCCTCGAAATAATGTTCGTGGCCGGGCGGCGACACGGTCATGAGCACGCGTGCCGTCTTCTCGCTGACATTGGTGATGTTGTGCGGCACGCCCGGCGGGATGAACAGATAGGTCCCCGGAGTGGCTCGGATCTTCTTCTCGCCGACGTGCCATTCGCACTCGCCCTCGAGCACATAGAAGGTCTCTTCCTGCACGCGATGAACATGCAGGCCGGTGGCGAATCCCGGTGGAATCGTCCAGTCGAACATGCTGGTATGCTTCGTGTCCTTGCCCGTGACGAGAAACACCATTGGCTGACCGCGCAGCGTGACGCCATTGTTGGTCTCGGGCAGGCGAATGACGGGCGCGGCGCTCATGTGATCCTCCGTTGGCTCGAACTCCTTCCAGGAGGGTGCGTCCGTCGTGCGCGCAAGTCGTGAAGCGGTTCCGAAATTGTTGCGAAAAGATCGCAAACGCGGTCCTATCCGAACCATGGCGAAGAGCTTCTCATTTGGTCCGTTTCGCCTCGACGTCGAGGCCGGAATCCTGTTCCGCGGCGCCGAGCCGGTGGCGCTCGGCCAGCGCGCGGTCGCCTTGCTCGCCATCCTGCTCAAGCAGGCCGGGTCGCCGGTTGCCAAGGACGCGCTGGTCGAAGCCGCATGGCCCGGACAGGCGATCGAAGACAGCAATCTGACGGTCCAGATCGCTGCGATGCGGCGGGTCCTGGACGCGCAGGCGGGCGGCGCCGCCTGGATCGAAA
This sequence comes from Bradyrhizobium jicamae, assembly GCF_018130695.1. GTDB lineage: Bacteria > Pseudomonadota > Alphaproteobacteria > Rhizobiales > Xanthobacteraceae > Bradyrhizobium > Bradyrhizobium jicamae_B. The sequence goes on from NZ_JAFCJX010000002.1 coordinate 394,334, forward strand.
CGCTGCCGCGGCGCGGCTATCGCTATGTCGGGCCTTCGGTCGTCGGCGATGAACCTTATTCGGCCCCGGTCGTCACGACCGCAGCGGGACTGCAATTGCCGGAGAAACCATCCGTTGCCGTGCTGCCATTCCAAAACCTGAGCGGCGATCCCGATCAGGATTACTTCGCCGACGGCATGGTGGACGACATCATCACCGGCCTCGCGCGGATCAAGTGGCTGTTCGTCATCGCGCGCAACTCGACCTTCACCTACAAGGGCCGCGCCGTCGACGTGCGGCAGGTCGGCCGTGAGCTTGGCGTCCGCTATGTGCTTGAAGGCAGTGTGCGCAAGATGGGAAACAGCCTGCGCGTCACCGCGCAGATGATCGATGCATCGAACGGCGCGCACATCTGGGCCGAACGCTACGACCGCAGCTCCGACGACATCTTTGCGCTGCAGGACGAGATTGCAGTCTCGGCCGTCGGCGCGATTGCGCCAAGCTTGCGGCGGGCCGAGATCGACCGGGTGAAGCGCCAGCGTACCGACAGCCTCGACGCCTACGACCTCGTGCTGCGCGCGCAGCTCGACGTGGATTCGGGCATGCCCGCACAGGTCACGCGCGCACTCGTGTTGCTCGATCAGGCAATTGCGCTCGATCCGGCCTATTCGCTCGCGCATGGCAACGCCGCGATGTGCCATCATTGCCTGTTCCTGCGCGCGGGCCTGCAGGAGACCAGCCGCGCGGCGTCGATCCGCCATGCGCGCGCCGCGATCCTGCACGGTCAGGACGATGCGGCCGCGCTGACGCTCGCGGGGTTTTCGCTCGGCATGGACGGGCACGACCGTGGTGCCGCCTTCACCGCGATGGAAACCGCGCTCGCTCTCAGCCCGTCGTCGGCGCTGACTTATATCCTGGGCGGCGTCATGCTCGGATGGGGCGGCGAGGCCGAGCGCGCCATCGAATGGAGCGAGCGCGGCATGCGCCTGAGCCCGCTCGACTCCTGGGCCTTCGCCGCGTTCGACGCGCAGGCGATGAGCCATCTGCTGCGAGGCCGCTATCACGAAGCCTGCCAGGCCGCCTACAGGTCGGTTCAGGCCAATCCCGCCCACAGCATCACCTATGTGCAACTGGCCGCGGCGCTCGCCAGGCTTGGACGGCTGGAGGAGGCGAGGGCCGCTGCCGCCCGGGTGCTCGAACTGCATCCGACATTCCGCTACAGCCGCCAGTTCAAGGCTGTGAACTGCGCACCGGCGCTTGCGGAAACGCTGGGCGACGCGCTGCGGGCCGCGGGGCTACCCGAATAGACCGCTATGTTGTCCCGGCCAGAGCCCGCACGGCTTCGTCGACGCTGTGGAAGACGTGGTCCTTCGGCAGCACGGCATAGAGATTGAACCGTTCGAAGGCCTCCTGCGCGCGGGTCGATTCCAGCCGGGCGATGGCGACGGTGACGCTGGCTTCGCGGCAGTCGCGGAGCAGATCGAGCAGGGCTTGGGCCGCGGTGAAGTCGATCTCGATCACGCCGCTGGCCTCGATCACCACCAGTTTTGGTTTCGGCGTCGCCGTGCTGATCACCTTCTGCACGTCGCTGCGGAAGTTGGCGGCGTTGAGGAAGGACAGCGGCGCCTGCAGGCCGACCACGGCGACGTCAGGCTTCCGTTCGCCGGTCATGTGCGGGCTCGCCGGCCACCAGATCGTGGTGCCGGGCACGCGGTCGAACTGGATCAGCCGCGCCCGCGTCGTGGTCCAGACGCCGTGCAGCAGCGACAGCGCGATGCCGACGGCGACGCCTTGCTCGATCGGCAGCACGATGATCGCGGCGGCGGTTGCCACGATCAGCAGGAATTCGCCGAACGACTGGTGGAAGATCGTGATGATCTGCTTGAGGCGGATGATGCGCAACGCGACGAACAGCAGCACACCGCCCAGCGCCGCGTCCGGCACGTGCTGCAGCAGCGTCGCGCCGAAGGCGAGCAGCGCCAGCACGATCGCGGCCGCGAACAGCCCGGCGAGTTGCGTTCGTCCGCCGGTCTCCGACACGATGCCGGTCCGCGGCGGGCTGGCATTGACCGGGAAGGCGCCGAACAGGCCGGCCAGAATGCTGCCGGCGCCGGCGCCGAGGAAATCGCGGTCGACATCGGCCGGCTTGTCGGGATCGGACAGGAAGGAGCGGGTGGTCGCCGCGGTCTGCACCATTACGACGATCGCGATCAGCAGCGCCAGCGGCACCAGCTTCACCCAGCGTTCCGGCGCGAGATCGGGGAATGATGGCGTCGGCAGCGTGCCTGGCACGGTGCCGACCACATTGACGCCCTTGCTCTCGAGACCACCTGCGACGACGGCGATGGTGGCGGCGACCAGGCCGATCAATGCGCCGGGAATCCGCGCGCTGATCTTCTCCGATCCGGCGACGAGCGCGAGCACGCCGAGGCCGATGACGAGCGTGTAGGGATTGGTCTGGCCGAGCTGTTGGGCGAGGATGCCGATCTTGTCGAGCATCGGTCCGTTCGGCGACGGCAGTCCGAGCACACCCGGCAATTGCGAGACCAGGATGTGCACGGAGATGCCGGCGAGGAAGCCGACGGTGACCGGCGTCGACAGCAGATTGGCGATCCAGCCGAGCCGGAACAGGCTGCCAAGGATCATGGTCACGCCGACCAGCAGCGCCAGCGCGACCGCGAGCGCCTGATAGTCCGGCGTGCCGCTTGCTGCCATCAGCACCAGGCCGCCGGCGAAGATCGGCGTGATCGTGGAGTCTGCACCGCAGGACAGGAAGCGGTTGGCGCCGAGTGCGGCAAAGCCGAGCGACCCGGCAATGAACGCAAAGAAGCCGATCTGCGGCGAGAAGCCGCCGAGCCTTGCGGTCGCCATCTGCTCGGGGATCGCGATCGCCGCCAGCGTCAGGCCTGCAATGAGGTCACCCGGCAGCGCGCTGGGCTGAAAGCCGGCGAGCGAGCGGAAGATCGGCCAGTGCCTTGTTGTTTGATGATCCTGGGCCATCGCTCCGGGCTCTCGTAACGCGTTGAGTCCGGAATATTCCGCTATCATGCGACCAAAAGCCAGAGCCGCCGTCAGCGCCGCTCGGTGATCGCCTTGCGGATCGCGGCCAGCGGCGCGCTGTCGTCGAACGCGACACTCTCGCCGTTCATTCTCACGCCGAGTTCGCGCCAGAGCGTGGCGAGGTCAGGTGTTACCGGCTTTGGCCCCATCTCATTGTGCAGGCGCGTCAGCACGTCGACGCCGACGGCCTTGTCGGCGGTCGAGAGCACCCGCTCGATCGTCCAGTCCTTCTCGTGATTGCCGCCTGCGGCAATCACGCCGCGCATGGCGTCCTGCAGGCCAAGTTTGTTGTTGGTCGCCTTGCGTATCTCGACATCGGCGAGCAGGCAGAACATCGCGCCACCCCAGTACTTCCGGCCCCAGGTATCGGTATTGTCGAGGCCGCGGTCGCCGGCCTGTGGCAGGCCCTTCGGCATGTCACGCGCCATCGCATGCCAGATCTCGCGCGCGGTGAGGTCGCCGGCCTGCACCCGCGCGATCGGTTCGATGTAGACGGCGAGGCCTTCCGAGAGCCAGCCATAGCGGTCGTCGAGATCGGGCAGCGCGGTGTGCACCATCTCGTGCACCATCACCCAGTCGCGCTTCAGATCGTCTTCGCTGGCGTCGCGTCCGATCGTCACGCGGATCGCGGCACCCCGATAGCCCCAGGTGGTGCCGCCGCGCACCCGCGGCCCATCCACCGGCACAAGCAGCAATCTGAGCGAGTCGACCGGGAAGCGGCCGTAATAGGTCGAGATGGCCCGGGAAGACATCTTCACCCAGTCGAGAATCTTGTCCTTCGGCAGCGCCATCTCGCCGGGCGCGAAGCCGACATGGATGACGCCGTTCGGTACGTCGATATCGGTCTTTCGCAGGCGATCAAAGGCATCATAGGGCATGCGATCGCCGCGCATGAATTCGGACTGTGCCTCGGCGCGGGACGAAGCGACCCCTGCGAGTGTTGCCGCGGACAGCATTATCGCCGTGATCCAGCGAAGGAGCAGGGCACGCATCATCGCTTCGCTCGCGCCGGTGAGGCACGCGCCTTCTCCAGGAGGAGCGCGTCGACCTGTTCATGGAGATCATCGAGGATTGCGGACAGCAATGCCTCGCCTTTTGCCAACGTCGCCAGCGTCGGGTCGCCGTAGCTGCCGGAACGGCTGTAGTTCGGCGAGGCTGGGTTGGTTGGCGTCAGGCGGCCGGGCGTATCGCGTGGGACGGCGGGGCTCGCCTCGGCGCGCGCCATGTCGACCAGTCCGGGAGCGAGCGCGAGCATCAGCGAAGTCTCGAGTTCGTCGGCGTGGCTGCCGTGGCTCTGCTGGCAGAGTTCTTCACGGACGTGGCGATAGCGGGGGCCGTCGTAGATGCGCAGATGCGACACCTTGCGTGAGCCAAGTTGCTCCAGCGCGCGCTCGACAGGTGCCAGTGTGCTGATGCCGGTGTTGAGCACGAACAGCAGCTCGCAGCCATGACGAAGAATTCCGGCTGCGATCTCCTGCACCATCGCTTCGAATGTGGAGCTGGAGAGGCTGGCGCTGCCCGAATACGCGACGAACGCGGGATAATGGCCATAAGTCACGGCCGGCCAGATCAGCGCATCGATGCGGGCGGCGAGCTTTGCGGCGAACCATTCGGCCTGCACCTGATCCGTATTCAGCGGCAGATGAAAGCCGTGCTGCTTGGCCGCAGCCCCGATCGGCAGGATCGCCGGATTGCCGGCCGCGATCCGTCGCGCGACCTCATTCCAGGTGAGGTGCGCGATGAAGAAGGTATCGCCCTCGGTGCCCATGCGGCTGGCCCTTCATTCGGGGACGCTAGCGCCGGTCAGAAGTCCGGCCGTGATCCAGCCATGCAGATAGCCGGCGCCGCGCGCGGCTGCTCCGTCGGGATCGTCATAGGTCGCAAGCATCTCGCAGAGCACGCCGAAGGGGATGCCGTTGGCGGCCTCGTCCCACATCATGGCCTCCTCGATCGGGATTTCGCGGAACATGGGTGTGGTGTCCTGCCGCCAGATCAGCAGTCGCGACGGCTCTCCAAGCGTCGCTGCCTCGGGCGGTGTTTCCCCGTTCTTCAGGGCCATCCAGATCACGGCGGCATTGGTCGCGACGTCGAGCCTGATCGCGCTCGGATGCGGCGTAAAGACGAGATCGTTCCACTGCTGCGGCGCAAATCCCGCCATCGCCTCCAGTACGAGCACGTCGCCTTCGCCGGCATCGAAGGCATCGTTGAGCGCCTTCTCCAGCGCGGCGAGGTCGGACAACACGGGATACTTGCTGTAAGGCTCCGCCGACTTCAGGAAATCGGGCAGCCCTTGCGAGAACCAACGCAGGTTCGGGTGCTCCGACGGCCTCGCCTTGACATAGGCATGGCCCATCTCGTCAAAGGTCTCGTCGCCGAGATAGGAATGCAGCAGCTCATGGTCGCTGCGCATCGCCTCGACCAGGCGTGAGCTGTAGGCGTAGCGGTAGACGCCGAACAGGGTTTGCCGCGTCTCCCTGGGGCTGTCTAGAATTTCGGCCAGGATATTATCGTCGCCGGTCAATATGGACCGCTGGAATTCGGCCTGTTGCCGCGCGAAATCGCTCATCGCGCCGATGCGCCTTCGGGCAAGATCTTCCCGGCGATCTCGCGGGTGCGGTTCACCTCGTCCAGCAATTCGTCGAGCGGCGGAATGTTGTCGTCGCGCTCGATCATGGTCGAAACGCGGCCGAAGCGCTTCAGCGCCGCGGCATAGAGATCCCAGACATCCTCGCAGACGGGATGATCGTGGGTGTCGATGATATGCGTCCCCATGTGGCTGTGGCCGGCCATGTGGAACTGCACCACGCGATCGGCTGGAATGCCCTCGAGGAAACTCAGCGGGTCATAGCCGTGGTTGAAGGCGCTGACATAGACGTTGTTGATGTCGAACAGCAGCCAGCAGCCGGAGCGGCGCGACAGCTCCGAGAGGAATTCCCATTCCGTCATCTCGGAATTACTGAACTGCACGTAGGTTGAGACATTCTCGAGCACGAGCGCGCGGCCGAGATAGTCCTGCACCAGCTGGACGCGGCTGACGACGTGATCGAGCGCTTCCCGCGTGTAAGGGATCGGCAGCAGATCGTGCAGGTTCTTGCCGTGCACGCCGGTCCAGCAGAGATGATCCGAAATCCATTTTGGCTGCACGCGTAAGGCGAGTTGCTTCAGGCCCTGCAGATAGTCGAAATTCGGCGGCGCGGTGGAAGCGATCGACAGCGACACACCGTGCATCACCACGGGGTAGCGTTCGCATATCCGATCGAGGATGCGCAGCGGCCGGCCGCCGGGCAGCATGTAATTCTCGCTGATCACCTCGAACCAGTCGATCGGCGGATTGCCGTTGAGGATTTCGTCGTAATGCTGCGCGCGCAAGCCGAGACCGAAACCAAGGAACGGCGGCCTGGCTGATGAGCGCTCTGCGCGCGCCGTCGGCTCGTCCGGCAACCGGCTTGCGACGTTCATGGCACCTCCGCCCTTCCGGCGCCGAGCTCGCGGCGCCTGCGCCAAAACTATCATGCAAACGAGGCCCGGCCTACACCGGGCCGCGCTTGATCCGATACTCAACCGGCCTTGAACTTGCCCTTTGCCGCGGTGCAATCGGCCTTGGTCATCTCGGCGAAGCCCTGACCTTTGCAGGCGTTCTGGCCCTTGCAAGCATGATTGCCGCCCTTGCAGGCGCTCTGGCCCTTGCAGGCATTTGCGCCAACGCACTTGCCTTCGCCTGCTGCGTAGCTGGTGCTCGACACCACGGCGCCCGCCAGGAACAGAGTGGCTGCAGCGGCGGCAAGTGCGGCTCCGGACTTGGTCGTAACCTTCATGGTCATCTCCTGAGAAGAAGTTTGAAGGTGCGCCGCCCCGCAAGCCTTGTCGGTTCCGGCTCAGAAGGCTGCACCCGGGGATAGCTACGCGCGCAACGTGCTCCAGGTTACACACCTGTTAGCAATTATTTTCAACAACGGGAGATGAAGAAGGCCCGGCAGCGACGCCGGGCCTTCGGGTGCGTCCGATCGGAACGATCAGCCCTTCACATACTTGCCGCCCTGCGCCATGCACTGCTTCTCGGACGTCATAGAGAAGCCGTTGCCCTTGCATGCGTTCAGGCCCTTACAGGCATTGGCGCCGCCCTTGCAGGCGCTCTGGCCCTTGCAGGCGTTGCCGGCCATGCACTTGCCCATCGCGGCATTCGCCGGCGATGACGTGGTCGAGACCACGGAGCCGGCGAGAAACAGGGTGGCGGCAGCGACAGCGAGCGTCGCACCGGGCTTGGAATTGAGCTTCATGACGTCTCCTCGATGATTGTGTGACAACAACAGGCACGCTGTGAACGTCCGATGATCGCTCGATCACGGCCGCACAACGAATGGATCGGAAAACAATCGGATCGCGGTGTGCTGGAGGTTCGCTTCCCTCGATCTGATTGCTCATCCAGAAACAGCTACGGGGTGTCCGGCGATTTGGTTACACAGTTTCAAAAGAAAATCTTTTTGTCGGGTTGGACATCCCGACCGAGCCAAATCCCGCGGCCGCGAGAAGCTCCTTCGCCGGCTCGCTGCGTTGCACAACGCTGTGCATCAGTTCTGCGCTGCGCGCGCCGGCTTCAGCTTGGCCATCTGGGTCACATTGGTCTGCAGTTCGGCACCGTTGAACGCCGGGAAGGAGCAGATGCGGTTGCTGCATGCAAAGGCCGCGGGCTCGCCGAGGTCGGGGTATTCGACGTCGGGGTTTGGCAGCTTGCCCTCGCGCGGATCGAGCCATTCCAGTCGCTTGTAGCGGGCCGGCAGGGCGCGGGCGATCGCGTGCAAAGCTTGCGCGCGGCTGTCGTCCTTGTTGCCGACGATCGTCAGGTGCGTCGGCTCCAGGGCCAACTCGTCGTCAGCCAGCAGCACGCCCGGCAGCGGGCGCGGCATGTCTGCTGACGCCGCGGAGAGATAACGCATCGCGTGCGCGGCCTGCTCGCGATAGGCCTCGTTGCCGAAGTAGCGATTCAGCAGGTTCATGACGCGTGCGACTTGTACCTGATCATCGATCAGCTTGGCCGGCTTGGCGAATACGCCACTTTTTCCCTCTGACGTCTTCGAGGTGAAGAAGCCGCCGGCCTCATCGCGGAAAGTAACCACGACATCGCCAGCCCTGGCGGCGGAGGTCAACCAGTCGCGATTTCCGGTCGCCGCGTAGAGATCGAGGAAAGCCTGCGTCATCGCCAGCGTATCGCCGAGGAACGGTCCGCCGCGATCCTTGTCGCCGTGGCGGAAACCCGCGTCCGGCTGCGCACGGTTCGCAAGCACCCATTTCGCCGCGCGCTCCGCGGCGGCCAAGATCTTCGGGTCGTTGGTGACGTTATAATGGGCGGTCAGCCCCGAGATCGCCCAGCCGTTCTCCCGCGCGTAGAGGTTCTTGTCGATGCGGGGCAAGCCAAGCTTGCGGCGCTCGGCGTCGGATAGCGCGTAGTATTTGTGACCGTCGGTGTCGTGGTTGAGATCGGCATCCTGGCTGACGTAGAAGGCCCCGTTGGAGTCTTGCAGGAATCCGGTCAGGTAGCGGGCGACGTCGCGCGCCGCAGCAAGATATTTCGGGTCTTTCCATTGCGCATAGGCCTGGCTGTATTGCCGCAGATACTGCGCCTGGAACGACATGATCTTCTCGAAATGCGGATGTGTCCAGGAGCCCGCCTCAGAGTACTGGAACGCGCCACCCCACACCGGATCGATCAGTGCGATCGCCGCATCAAGCGTCTGCCGCACGCGCTTGACCGCGGTGGCATCGCCGGCCTCGGCGCGGCTGAGCGCAAAATCGAGGCTGTCGGCATCGATGTATTTCTGGTTCTCGCCCCAGCCGCCGAGCTTGTCGTCCCAGGATTCGTCGAATGTTTTCGTCAGCTCCGCGCGCTGCTGCTTGCTGAGGAAAGCTGACGTCGCGGGTTTCACCTCGAAGGCCTCGCCGACCGACGGACCGGGCGAGGGATCGTCGATCACCGCCTTGAGCAGCGCCTGCATTCGCTCCGGTTCGATATATCCCCTGATCTTGGCGATCTCGGTCCCGTCGGGGCCGAACACGATGGTGGCCGGCCAACCCCAATCGCCGTAGCGGCTAGACAAATCCGGATTGGCGTCCTGGTCGACGCGAACTGGAAGATACTTATCCGCCAGCAACGCCTGCACCTTCGGATCGGCGTAGGTCGTCTTCTCCATCACGTGGCACCAATGGCACCAGACCGCCTCGAGATCGAGGATGACGAAGCGCTTCTCCGCGGTAGCGCGCGCGAACAGATCCTCGCTCCAGTCGCTCCATTTTGGTCCATCCGCCGCAAGCGCGGGTGAGGCGGTAAATGCGGCGACGATGGCGGCAATGCGGACGAGTTTCATGATGGCTCCCGGATGCGCGTGGCATTGCCAGCTACGCGCTGGCGGACATCGAGGCTCGCGGCGTCACGGGAAAGTGAGGCGCTTCTTTACGTCGACTCCTTCGGATGCCCGGTCGTATTCAACAGCAACCGATCGAGCGAGGCCGCACCGGGACCTGCGATCGCAAGCCACATGAAGGCGGCGAAGTAGGTTGCTTCCTCGAAGCCGAGCAGCGTTTCCAGCGAATCGACATCGCCCCATTTGGCCGACTTGATCGCCACGATCATCACCACCGCCAGCATTGCGGCCGGGATTCGGGTGAACAGGCCGAGGATCAGCATCGCGCCGCCGAAGAATTCGACGCCGGAGACGAAGGGCGTGAGGATGTTCGGGAAAGGTATGCCCCAGCCGACAAAATTCTCGGTGACCTGGGCCAGGTTGGTGAGCTTGCCCCAACCGGCCAGCATGAAGGTGTAGCCGACGATCAGGCGCATGATCAGTGGACCTGCCCAAGAGAAATAAGAGGCGATCCGCGCGGGCAGCAAGATTAGCAAATTGACGATGAAATTCATGGAACCCCCTCCAGAATGCCGTCACTCGATGAGCACGCAGCATAGGGCCGAACCCAGAGCTACGGCCGCATCATGGAGAGAGTTTCGCGCGCGCCGCCCGCTTGTTACGTGGCGTCAGCCGATATTTTGCAGCGCCGGAAAGGTCTCGAGCAGCCAGACGCTGACATTGGAGACGGCGCCGGTGAGGAAGCCGATGCCGGTGATCACCATCAGCACGCCCATCGCGCGCTCGACCGTGTCGAGATGCCGCTTCATCCGCGCAAACAGCGAGGAGAACTGCTTGATCATGACGGCCGCGAGCAGGAAGGGAATGCCAAGGCCGGCCGAGTAGACCGCCAGCAGTCCGGCGCCCTTGGTGACGGTGGCTTCCGCCGCCGCGATCGACAGGATCGCCGCCAGGATCGGCCCGATGCAGGGCGTCCAGCCGAACGCGAAGGCCAGCCCCATCACATAGGCGCCCCACATCCCGACCGGCTTCGGCGCCGTCATCCGCCCCTCGCGCATCAGAAGCCCGATCCGGGTGACGCCGAGGAAGTGCAGGCCCATGATGATGATGACGATGCCGGCGAGGATCGACAGCTCGGCCGACCACGCCCGCACCAGCGAGCCGACGAAGGAGGCGCTGGCGCCGAGCGCCACGAACACGGTCGAGAAGCCGAGCACGAACATCAGCGCGGCTGCCATCACCGCCCGCTTGGAGGCCTGCGTGGCGCCATCCTGGTTGACCTGCTCGATGGTCGCGCCGGTCAGGTAGATCAGATAGGGCGGCACCAGCGGCAGCACGCAGGGCGACAGGAAGCTGACGAGACCCGCAATCAGCGCCGCGGAGATGGAGACTTCGTGCATCAAGAGACCTTGGAAGAGATATAGACCTTGTCTTGGCGTCTACGGAGCCAACAATCCAGAAGTTTCCTCACCAATTGGTTCAACTATGGTCACAGGGCCGTGTCCGGACGATGGGGATGCAGCGCGTGCATCAAATTCAGGGCCGTAGGGTGGGCAAAGGCGCGCTTGCGCCGTGCCCACCATTCCCGGCGTGCTCGTGATGGTGGGCACGCTGCGCTTTGCCCACTCTACGGCTGGCTTTCGCCAGGGCGACGGGGGAGGGATCACCGCTTCCTTGCAGGCCGCTTCGCAGGCGCATCGAACGCGTGGCCCCTGATCCGCACGAGATCGTCGGCGGAATTGGTCAGCAGCACATGCGTCGCCGTGCGGGCCGCCTCCGCATCCCCGGCCGCAATGGCATCCAGCACCGCGCGATGCTCGACCAGCGCGCGCGGACGGTGGGTGCCGGTCGCGGCAATCGAAAAACTCTGGCGCAGGGTGATGTCGAACATCTGGGCGATCGGCCAGAAGAACTCGTTGCGGGTGGCGAAATAGATCGCCTGGTGGAAGGCGATATCCGAGGTGACGAACTCTTCGTTCGTCTTCGCCGCGGCCATGCCCTCCCAGCCGGCGCGAATCCGCGCGACATCGTCCTCGGTCGCATGCGTCGCCGCAAATGACGCCGCAGCCGGCTCGACCGCGGTGCGCAGCTGGAACAGTTTCGCGAGGTAGCGATCCATATCGGCGGTTTCGAGATGCCAGCGCAGCACGTCGGGATCGAGTTGGTTCCACTGCTCGGGCGGACGCACCCGCGTGCCGCTCTTCGGGCGCGACTCGATCAGCCCCTTGCCGGTCAGCGTGCGCATCGCCTCGCGCACCACGGTGCGGCTGACATCCATCATCTCGCAGATCTGCATTTCCGGCGGCAGCGTCTCGCCGACGCCGATGTCGCCGCGCACGATGCTGCTGCCGACCCGGTCGGTGACCTGGCTGTGCACGTTGCGGCGCAACGCGTCGGATGTGCGGAACATCGAAGAGCCTCGCTGCGGTCGATGCGCGCGCATGCAGGGCATGGACTTGCGCAACCCGGTTGCGCCCTTGCGCAACCTGGTTTCTTTTGTCATACATTAAGACAAATAGACTGCCAAGCTCTGCTGCCGTGCGCGGTCAAAGTCAAAAACAAATCGGGGAGAAGCGTTATGGGGTCGAAGCTCGTCAGCCGTCGTCTCGTCCTGCAATCGTCATTGGCCGGAGCCAGCTGGCTCGCCGCTTCCCCCGCCATCATCGGCCGCGCCGAGGCCGCTGCCATGAAGATGCGCTGCTCCTCGTCGCTGCCCAACGATCCCAAATTCGCCAATGGCCGCGTCTACTACGACAATCTGGTCAAGAGCCTGAAGGCCAACGGTCTCGGTGAGCAGATCGACGTCACCTTCTTCCCGGACAACCAGCTCGGCCAGGAGATCGACGTCATCAACTCGGTGAAGCTCGGCGTGATCGACCTGATGGTGTCGGGCTCGTCGATCTCGGCCAACCTGGTGCCGCTCGTCGGCACCTTCGACCTCGGCTATCTCTTCAACAGCTTTCCGCAGCAGACCAAGGCGTTCGACGCCGGCGCGGCCAAGCCGATCGAGGATGCGCTGCAGAAGGGCGCCAATATCCGCATCATCGCCTGGGCCTATAATTTCGGCTCGCGCAGCGTGCTGGCGAAGAAGCCGGTGAAGACGCCGGAGGATCTCGCCGGGCTCAAGATCCGTACCCTGCCGAACCCGATCATCACCGAGTGCCTGCGCCTGATGGGCGCAGCCGCGACGCCGCTGGCGTTCGGCGAGATCTACACCGCGCTTCAGGCCGGCGTGCTCGACGGCCTCGAGCATGATCCGCCGACCATCCTGGCCAGCAAGTTCTACGAGACCTCGAAGCACTACGCGCTGACCCAGCACAATTTCTCGCCGCTCGCGATCTATTTCAGCGACACGACTTTCAACCGGATGGATCCGAAGCTGCGCGAAGGCTTCCTCGATGCCGCGAAGAAAGCCGCTTCCGACACCCGCACCCATGGTCTCGCGGTCGAGAAGGAAGCGCTTAGCGCGCTGGCGGAGAAGGGCGTCACCGTCGTCGAATGCGACAAGGAGGCGTTCCGCAAGCGCGTGCTGCCGCAGACCGACAATTTCATCAAGGCGCGGCCCGAAGCCAAGCCGGTGGTCGACGCGATCCGCGCAACGCAAGCCTGAGGCTGATATGTCTGTGGCTGCAGCCGCACCGTCCAGCGGCTACCGGATCACGGCGCCGCTGCTTCACCTCAGCGACGCCATCGCGGCGGTCCTGCTCGCCGCCGATTTGGTCGTGGTCTGCGTCTCCGTGCTGTTGCGTTTCCTGTTCAACGCGCCGGTCGAATGGTCCGACGACGTCGCCCGCGGCCTGATGGTCGGCTCGAGCTTCTTCGGCGCGGCGAGCGCGCTGGCCCGCAGCGAAAATCTCGGCGTCGCCTTCTTCATCGATAGGCTGCCATCGGGCACGCGACGCGTGGTCGATTCCGTCGGCGCGCTGCTGGTCACGATCGTGTCCGGCTACGTCGCCTTCAACGCCATCAAGATGGGCTGGCTCACCAGCGGCCAGACCTCGGGCTCCGGCCTGCCGCTGGAGTGGACGTTCTATCCGATGGGCGTCGGCGCGCTGTTCATGACGGTGTTCGCCTTCGAGCTGTTCTGCAGCCGGCGGGTCAGCGACATGATCGCCGGCATTGTCGCGACCGGGATCATCGTCGGCATCTATCTCGCCTGGGATGCGCTGGCGCCAAATTCCGTGCCCTCGTCGCAGGCGCTGATGCTGGTCGGATTTTTCCTCACTCTGTTCGGCGGCCTGCCGATCGGCTTTGCGCTGGCGCTCGCTGCGCTGATCTTCATCTGGGTCGAGGGCACGCTGCCCGGCGTGATCTTCGCCCAACAGATGGCGCGCGGCATCGATAATTTCGTGCTGCTGGCGATCCCCTTCTTCATCCTGGTCGGCTACCTCATGGAATCCAACGGCATGTCGGTGCGGCTGATCGAGCTGTTGCAGCGCGCGGTTGGGCGGATGCGCGGCGGGCTCAACGTCGTCATGGTGATGTCGATGGTGCTGTTCTCGGGCATCTCCGGCTCCAAGATGGCCGATGTCGCCGCGGTTGGCTCGGTGCTGATCCCCGCAGCGCGCCGCTCGCGGCAGAATCCCGGCGGCGCCGTGGCGCTGCTCGCGGCGTCCGCTGTGATGGCGGAGACGATCCCGCCATGCATCAACCTGATCATCCTTGGCTTCGTCGCCAACCTCTCGATCGGCGGATTGTTCGTCGCGGGCATGTTCCCCGCCGCGCTGATGGCGGCGGCGCTGATCGCGGTCTCGATCATCTTCGGCAAGCGTCCGGCCGTGACCGAGGAGGCCGAGCCGCGCAGCACGGTCACGGGCCTCTGGACCGGCGCGATCGCATCCTTCGGCCTGATCTTCATGATCTTCTTCGGCTTCAAGAGCGGCTTTGCCACCGCAACCGAGATCTCGGCTTTCGCCGCGGTCTATGCCATCGCGGTCGGCAGTCTGCTGTTCCGCGAGCTGAGCTGGCGGGGCCTTGCGCATTGCATGGTCAATTCGGCGACGCGCTCGGGGCTGGTGCTGTTCATCGTCGCCGCCGCGCAGTCGCTCGCCTTCATCCTGACCCTGCAGCAGGTGCCGCATACGGTCGGCGACTTCATGCTGGCGATCTCGGGCAGCCATGGCGTCTGGCTGTTCATGCTGATGTCGATCGTGGTGCTGGTGGTGATGGGCTCGGTGCTGGAAGGCGCCGCGGCGCTGATCATCTTCGGGCCGCTGCTGCTGCCGGTCGCGGTCAAGCTCGGCATCGATCCCCTGCATTTCGGCGTCGTGCTCGTCATCGCGATGGGCCTCGGGCTCTTCGCTCCGCCACTCGGCCTTGGCCTTTATGGCGCCTGCCTGATCGGCAATGTGCCGATCGAGCAGACCATCAAGCCGATCATGGGTTATCTCGGCCTGCTGCTGCTGTGCCTGCTGGTGATCGCCTTCGTCCCCGTGATCTCAACCGCGCTGCCGCACGCGATGGGTTATTAGGAGGTCCCTGTGAAAGTCCTGCTCGCCCACACCCCGCCGATGCGCCGCGACTATTACGGCGAGCGCAGCCTCGCCGGCCTGCGCGCGATCGCCGACGTCAAGCTGCATGAGGGCGAGATCGCGCTCGACGCGGCGGCTCTGGTCAAGGCAGCCGAGGATGTCGAGGTCATCGTCGCCGATCGCATGACGCAAGGCCCGGGCGAGATCTTTCCGCGACTGCCAAAACTGCGCGCCTTCGTCCGCTGCGCCGTCGACATCCGCAACATCGATGTCGCGGCGGCCTCCAGCGTCGGCGTGCTGGTGACGCAGGCGAGTCCCGGCTTCGTCCAGTCGGTCGCTGAGCTCGCGATCGGTTTCATGGTCGATCTGTCGCGCGGCGTCTCGCGCGCCACCGCCGACTATCACGCCGGCAGGATGCCCGAGGTCGTGATGGGCCGGCAGCTCGCCGGAAGCACTATCGGCATCATCGGCTATGGCAGCATCGGCCGCTATCTCGCGGGCATCGCAAAAGCGCTGGGCATGCAGGTGCTGGTCGCCGATCCCTTTGTCAAGATCGACGATGCCGCGATCCAGCATCTGCCGCTCGACGATCTCTTGGCGCGCGCCGACTATGTCGTCTGCCTCGCCATCGCCAATGAGCAGACCGAGAATCTGATCGGACCGGCCGCGCTGGCGCGGATGCAGCCACATGCCGTGTTCATCAATCTGTCGCGCGGCAATCTCGTCGACGAAGCGGCGCTCGCCGCGGCGCTGCGCGAAAAGCGGATCGCAGGCGCGGCAATGGATGTCGGCCGCGCGCTCGACCAGATGCCGTCGCTGGACCTGGCAAAGCTTCCCAACGTGATCGCGACCCCGCATGTCGGCGGGCTGACGCCGCAGGCGATCGAGCATCAATCGGCGGAAACCGTGCGCCAGGTGGCGAAGATCGTCGCCGGCGAGGCGCCGGTCGGCGCCGTCAATGCGGATCGCTGGACGCGGAAGCCATGAGCGTCGCGCGCATGATCATTCCGGCACGAGGGCTGGACAAGCTGTTCGCATCGGGCTCAAACTTGGACGCGTAAAACCCCGGCCATGAGCCGCGGAAAATCAATGATGGACGTCCCGCAATCAACGACGGGCGCCAAAAGGGAACAGGGAGTGCATCACATGGCTATCTCTCGTCGTGACGTTTTATTGGGCAGCGCCGGCGCGATCAGTGCGGCATCCTTCTCCTTCCCGGCTCCGGCCATCGCACAGTCCGAACCGATCAAGGTCGGCTGCCTCGCGGCGATGACCGGGCCGAGCTCGGCGCCGACCATCGGCTTCAACCGCGGCGTCAATTTCGCGGTCGATGCCATCAACAATGCGGGCGGCGTCAAGGGCCGCAAGCTCGAGCTATTCATGCGCGACACCCAGGGCGATCCGACCAAGGCGGTCAACGCCACGCAAGAGTTGATCAGCCAGGCCAAGGTGCATGCGATGTGGGGCCCGCTGAATTCCGGCGAGGCGCTGGCGACGACGCCGATCATGGGCCGCGCCAAGATGCCCAATCTTCACCCCTGCGTGGTGGAGAGTCTGATCGATCCTGTGAAATTCCCCAATGCGTTCCGGATCGCGCCGTCGAACAACCAGTGGGACGATGCGGTGCGCAATTATTGCCTGAAGATCCTCAAGGTGAAGAAAGTCGCCGTGATCGGCGACACCACCGGCTATGGCGTCACCGCGGTCGGTGCCTCCGTGGCGGCCTTCAAGAAGGACGGCGCCGAGGTCGTCTATCAGGCCAATGTCGATTCGACCCAGCCGGACATGACGCCGGACATGCTGCGTGCCAAGAATGCCGGCGCGGAGGCGATCGTGGTGTGGAGCGTCTCGACCGGCATGGAGGCGCGCATGTTCAACGTTCGCGCCACCATGGGCTGGGACGTGC
Organism: Bradyrhizobium jicamae; assembly: GCF_018130695.1. Lineage (GTDB taxonomy): Bacteria > Pseudomonadota > Alphaproteobacteria > Rhizobiales > Xanthobacteraceae > Bradyrhizobium > Bradyrhizobium jicamae_B. The sequence continues at coordinate 411,106 of NZ_JAFCJX010000002.1, forward strand.
CCTTCGTCGGCCATCCCTCGATGGCCTCGGGCGAGCTCGCCGGTCTCGTGGCGAAGCCCGAGAACTGGAAGAAGGTCTACGCCATCGGCTACAAGAGCTGCAGCTATGACGGTGCCGGCAAGCTGCCGCCGAAGAGCGAGGATCTGGTCGCTCGGCTGACCAAGGCCAACATCGTGCTGAGCGACACGCTGCTGTGGTGGGTCGCCGGCGGCATGGATTGCATCGAGCTGATCGCCAAGGCCGTCGGCGAGAGCGGCGGGACCGACAGCGCCGGGATCATCGCCTACTGGAACACGCTCACGACCTATCCCGGCTATTTCGGCAACTACCGCTTCTCGCCAACCGAGCATAACGGCTATCTCACCGATGAGATCGTGATGTCGGAGGCGTCGACCGCCAAGAACGGCACCTTCGCGCTGGCGCCGGGATACACGTAAAGGTCGGGGAGGGCGGCAACGATGCTCGCCTCGATCCTCGCATCCGGTCTGGCCGCGGGCGCGATCTACGCGCTCGTCGGCGTGACCTACAACACGATGTTCTCGACCTCGCGGGTGATGAGCTTCACCGCCGGCCAGCTCGCGATGCTCGGCGGCGTGTTCGGCTCCATGTTCACACTGAAGCTGGGTCTGCCGATCATCGTCGGCTTCGTGCTGACGCTGGTGTGCTGCGCCATCATCGGCATCATCACCGAGTTCGTCGCGGTGCGGCCGGTGCTGAAGAGCCTCGACCAGCATCTCTACGTGCTGTCGACCCTCGCGGTCGCGCTGATGATCCAGCAGGTCGCCGCGATCAAATGGGGCACCGAGCCGCAGCCGTTCCCGCGCCTCGTGGGTTTCGGCGAGGCCATCCTGGACGAGAAATTCTGGCTGCCGGTGGCGGCCTGCGCCGTCACGATTCTCTGCCTCGAATACCTCTACCGCCGCACGCTGGTCGGCCGTGCCTTCCTCGCGATCGCCGAGGACAATTTCGCCGCGCGGGCGCTCGGTTTGCCTGAGCGCAATCTGCGGGTCGCGAGCTACGCGCTCGCCGGCGTGATCGGCGGCGTCGCCGGCTATTCCGGCGGGCAGTTATTGCTCGCCTTCTTCGCCAATGGCGGTCTCCTCAACTTCTACGGCTTCGTGCCGGTCGCGCTTGGCGGGCTCGGCAACAATCGCGGTGCGATCGTCGGTGGCCTCGCGCTCGGTTTGTTCCAGCAGGCCGCGAACTTCCTGGTCGGCGGCATCTTCTCCTCCGTCGCAGTGTTCACGTTGTTCATCGTCGTCCTGCTCGCTGCGCCGCAAGGCCTGTTCGGCGCCGCGACGGCGCGGAGAGTGTGATGACCGCGCTGACCACCACGCCGGCACAGGACGAGACGAGCGGATGGCGCACCGCCTTGCCGCACGTCGTGCCGTTTCTCGGCATCCTCGTGCTGGCGCTGCTGCTGCCCTTCGTCAGCAATGACTATTGGGTGCTGATCGGCACCCGCGCCGCGATCTACTGGGTGCTGATCTCGGGCCTCAATCTCGTCGTCGGCTTCGCCGGCCATCTTGCGATCGGCTATGTCGCGCTGCTGACGCTCGGCGCCTACACCACGAGCGTGCTGGTCGCCGGCAATGTGATTCCGGCGGTTCCTGTATTTGCGGCGCTGCCGATCGCGGGCCTCGTCGGCGCGGTGTTCGGCGTGATCGTCGGCCTGCCAGCGCTGCGGCTGCGCACCTTCTATTTCGCGATGTCGACGCTCGGCTTTGCGACCATCGTCACGCAGATCGCACTGGCATGGCAGAGCGTCACCGGCGGCGGCATCGGCATCACCGGTCCCGAGTTTCCGGCGCCGTTCAACACGGCGTGGGGCTTCTACGGCCTCTGCATCGCCTTTGCGGCGGTGACGACCTGGATGAGCGCCAACGTCGCGCGCAGCCGGTTCGGCCGCGCGCTGATCGCGGTGCGCGATGCCGAGGTGGCGGCGGAGGCGACCGGCATCTCCAAGCCAAAGATGCTGATCGCGATCTTCCTGTTCGCGGGTGCGCTGGCCGCGATCGCCGGCGGGCTGTTCGCGACCTTGCAGACCTACATCACGCCGGACGCCTTCACCTTCGATCTCTCGGTGCTGTTCTTCATCGCCATCCTGATCGGCGGCCGCGGCTCGATCCTGGGGCCGCTGCTCGGCACCATCATCCTGACCATCCTGCCGGAGATTGCAGCCCCCCTGGCGGCGTGGTCGACGTTCCTTTACGCGGTGCTGCTGCTGGTGATCGTGCTGGTGATGCCGGGCGGCATCGCCGCCTTGCTCGACTTTCGCAATCGCCGTCCGCTCGCCAGCAACCGCTCGATCGTACCGCGGCCGGCGGCGCTGGCCGAGATCGTGCGCCAGCGCAAGGGCGGCAAGCTGTTGAAGCTGCGCGGCATCGAGCTCGCGTTCGGCAATGTGAAGGCGATCGACGGCCTCGACCTCGACGTCACGCCCGCCCAGATCCACGGCCTGATCGGTCCGAACGGCAGCGGCAAGACCACCACGCTCAACGTGATCTCCGGCTATTACGCCGCCAAGGCCGGCAATATGACACTCGGCGACGAGGCGCTGCCGCCGGGCCAGCCGACCTTGCGCGCGCCCTGCGGCATCGCGCGGACCTTCCAGACCCCGCGCGTGATCGGCGAAGCCTCGGTGCTGCAGAACGTCATGATCGGCGGCTCGATCGAGGGCAGGGCGACGTTTGTCGAGGCGATGCTGGCGCTGCCGCGCAACGGCGAGGACGAACGCAAGCTCGCCGCCAAGGCGCGCGCGCTGCTCGGCGTCGTTGGGCTGGAGACGCTCGCTGACGTTCGCGCCGACCGCCTGCAGCACAGCGAGCTCCGCTTCATCGAGATCGCCCGCGCGCTGATGCTCGATCCGGATTTCCTGCTGCTGGATGAGCCGGCGGCGGGTCTCTCCAATGACGAGATCGAGCGGCTGGCCGCGCTGATCAAGGCGATCTGCGCCCGCGGCACCGGCGTGCTCTTGGTCGAGCACCACGCCGATCTCATCTTCGACATCTGCCACCAGGTCACCGTGCTCAATCTCGGCCGCACGCTCGCGGCGGGTACCCCGGCGGAGATCCGCGTCCACAAGGAGGTCGTCAGTGCCTACCTCGGCGGCTGAATCCCTGCTCTCGGTGAGCGCGCTGCAATCCGGCTACGGCAAGATCCGCGTGCTGCACGGCATCGACGTCAGGATCGCCGCCGGCGAGGTGGTGGCGCTGCTCGGCCCGAATGGCGCCGGCAAGACCACGCTGCTGCGCGCGCTGTCCGGCCTGCTGCCGGTCACGTCGGGGCAGGTGCACTTCGACGGCAGCGACATGACCAACGCCACGCCGCGCGACGCGGCGCGTGCCGGCCTCGTGCATGTCATCGAAGGCCATCGCGTGTTCACGCAGATCTCCGTCACCGACAATCTCCTGCTCGCCGGCTACGATCTGCCGCGCGCCGAGCGCGCCACGCGGGTCGAGGAGGCGCTGTCGTTCTTCCCCGAGATCGCCGAGAAGCGCCACGAGCGCGGCGGCGCGCTCTCCGGCGGACAGCAGCAGATGCTGACGGTGGCGCAGGGGCTGGTGCGCCGGCCGCGGCTGCTGATGCTCGACGAACCCTCGGCCGGCCTGTCGCCGGTATTGGTCGACCGCGTGCTCAACGTCATCGGCCAGTTGCGCCGACAGGGCACCGCCGTGCTGCTGGTCGAGCAGCTGCTCGAGAAGGCGCTGGCCTGCGCCGATCGCGTCTACGCGCTGGTGCAGGGGAACATCGTGCTGGAGGCGCCGACCAGCGAGAGCGACCTGCCGCACCGGCTGGAGCGCGCCTATTTCGGCCATGAGAGCCACGCGCTGAGCGGCTGAGCCTTTCGCGTGCAATCGGTTTACAACTCTGACACAAAGGGATTCATGCGGCTCCCCTTTTTCTACGGCTGGGTCATCATCGCGGTGACGTTCGTCAGCATGGCGATCGGCGTCAATGCGCGCACGGCGTTCTCGCTGCTGTTTCCGCCGATCATCACCGAGTTCGGCTGGGATCGCGCGATCACCGCCGGTGCATTCTCGTTCGGCTTCGTGGTGTCGGCCATCGTCAGTCCGCTGATCGGGCGGCTGATGGACCGTGCCGGGCCGCGCGCGGTGATGGAGGTCGGCGTCGTGCTGATGGCCGGCGGGCTGCTGCTGGCGCCGCTGACGTCGCAGCCCTGGCATCTCTATCTCACCATCGGCGTCCTGGTCGGCGCGGGCAGCGTCTGTCTGGGCTATTCCGGCCAGTCGCTGTTCCTGCCGAACTGGTTCCTGCGCCGCCGCGGGCTCGCGATGGGCTTGGCCTTCGCCGGCGTCGGCATCGGCTCGGTGACGTTGCTGCCCTGGGTGCAGCACATGATCGAGCAGAGCGGCTGGCGCACGGCCTGCACCGCGATGGGCATCGTGCTGCTGGTCGTGCTGGCGCCGATCAATCTCCTGCTGCACAAGCGGCCCGAGGACATCGGCTTGCGGCCCGACGGCGACGCCGCGCCATCGGCGACGTCGGTGAAGCCGATGTCGAACATCGTCGATCCCGTCTGGGCCGGCACCGACTGGACCCTGGCGCGCGCGCTGCGCACGGCGCGGTTCTGGTGGGTCTGCGTCGGCTATTTCTGCGGCCTTTACATCTGGTACGCGGTGCAGGTGCACCAGACCAAATTCCTGCTCGACATCGGTTTCGATTCCAGGGTCGGCGTCTGGGCGCTCGGTGCCGTCAGCTTGCTCGGCATTCCCGGCCAGATCTGGCTCGGGCATCTCTCCGACCGCATCGGCCGCGAATGGGTGTGGGCGATCGCATGCCTCGGCTTTGCGATCTGCTTCGCCGCGCTGGTCGCGCTGAAATTCTGGCCGGCCCTGCCGCTGGTCTATCTGATGGTGCTGACCCAGGGTGCGCTCGGCTATGGCCTGACGTCGGTGATGGGCCCGGTGGTGCTGGAGATCTTTCAGGGCAAGCACTACGGCAGCATCTTCGGCACCATCATGCTCGCCGCGCTCGCCGGTGGCGCGGCAGGGCCGTGGGCCACCGGCCTGCTGTACGACATGACCGGCAGCTACACCGCGGCCTTTGCGGTCGGCATTGCCGTCAGTATCCTGTCGGCAATCGCGATCTGGCAGGCCTCGCCGGGCAAGGTCCGCGCCGTCGCCGGACAAATGCACAAGCTGCAGAGCAATACTTAAGCGTTGGCCAGCCCGATTGCGCGCTGCAGGTCGGTGATGGCGCGCAGGAAACTGTCGGGCGGCGTGGTCTCCGGATCAATCAGGCGGTGCAGCCGGAAGCCGTCTTCGAGCGCGAGCACGATGGCGCCGGTCCATTCCGGCTTGAGCACGCCGCTGCGGCCGGAGTTCTTCAACGTGGTCTCGACGATGTCGGTAATCAGCTTGCGCCGCGCGCGCAGCCGCTTGGCGAGTTCAGGCCGGCGCTTCTCGGCGCGCGCCACGAACAGGATCATCTCCATGTGCAGCAGCGGGGAGCGGCCGAGCGGATCCTGCTTGCTGCGGTCCATGGTGCGCAGCGCTTCCAGATAGTCGGGCAGGTTGCGATGCTTCGACAGCAGATCGAGGTTGCGGCGGATCGACTGCTCGACGTGATCCTCGAGCAACGCGAAGATCAGCTCGTCCTTGCTGGTGAAGTTCGAATAGAACGCACCGCGCGTAAAACCGGCGGCCGCCGCGATCGCCTCGATGCTGGCGCCGCCGATGCCCTGTTCCTCGAACACCAGCGCCGCCGCCTCGAACAGTTTTTCGCGCGTGTCGTCGCGTGTCGGTCTGGTCCGCACCCTTGACATCTTCCGAGTTTAGGGCACAATGCAACTCGATACAAGAGTGTATCGAGTTGCAACTCGATCGAATTGAGCCGGCCGGATCTGATAATGCGGCCCTGAGGATGACACCAAGGCGCGCTATGCCCCAAGACATTGGCACGGCATCGGCGCAGCAAACTGTTTGGAGGGTCACCATGAACGAGCACGTTCAGACGGCAGGCAGCGAGCCGCTTTTCAATCCGTTGGCGCCCGAATTCATCCGCAATCCCTATCCGCATTACGAGCGGATGCGCACCACCGATCCGGTGCATCTCAACGTGCACGGCGCCTTTGTCGCCAGCCGCCACGCCGAGGTCAGCCTGGTGCTGCGCGACAAGCGCTTCGGCAAGGATCACATCAACCGCACCGTCCGCCGCTATGGTCCTGACATCTTGAAGGAGCCGGCGTTTGCCAGCATGAGCCACTGGATGCTGCAGCAGGATCCGCCCGACCACACCCGCCTGCGCGGCCTGGTCGTGAAGGCCTTCACCGCGCGCCGGGTCGAGGACATGCGCCCGCGCATCCAGCAGGTCGTCGACGAGACGCTCGACCGCATCATCCCGAAAGGGAAGATGGACCTGATCGAGGATTTCGCCTTCCGCCTGCCGGTCACGATTATTTGCGACATGCTCGGCATCCCCGAGGAGCATCGCGAGGCCTTCTACAACGGCTCGCGCGACGGGGGGCGCCTGCTCGATCCGGTGCCGATGTCGCCCGAGGAGATCAAGCAGGCCAACACCGGTCACATGATGGCGGCGATGTACTTCCATCAGCTGTTCGAGCTGCGCCGCAAGCAGCCCGGCGACGACCTCGTCACCCAGCTGGTGCAGGCCGAGGAAGACGGCCAGAAGCTGACCAACGAAGAGCTCACCGCCAACATCATCCTGCTGTTCGGCGCCGGCCATGAGACGACCGTGAACCTGATCGGCAATGGCCTCCTGGCGCTGTTCCGCAATCCGGACCAGCTGGCATTGCTGAAGGCAAAGCCCGAGCTGATCACCAACGCGATCGAGGAGTTCCTGCGTTACGATTCCTCGGTGCAGCTGACCGGCCGCGTCGCGCTGGAGGACATCGAGGACCTCGGCGGCAAGCGGATCCCGAAGGGCGAGACCGTGCTCTGCCTGCTCGGCTCGGCCAATCACGATCCGGCCGTCTATCCCGACCACCCGGAGAAGCTCGACATCACCAGGCCGAATGTGAAACCGCTGTCGTTCGGCGGCGGCATCCATTTCTGCCTCGGCGCCCAGCTGGCGCGGATCGAGGCCGAGATCGCGATCTCGACCCTGCTGCGCCGGATCCCGGACCTGCGGCTCGATGACGCGGAAAACGCCGAATGGCGGCCGACCTTCGTGCTGCGCGGGCTGAAGCGCCTGCCGGCGAGTTGGTGAGGGCTTAGGTCGTTCAGCCGCCCCCGCGCGGCGGATAACACCTTCGCGCCAAGGCCCACAACCGCGGCTCACAGCAGCAAAGCCGCTGTGACTTCGCCATACTTGTCTCTATATATGGGGCTGTTCCGGCCTGCGCTCGGCGAAGCTGCGGCGGAGCTGGCTCAAAGGGAGACACCGTGCAGACGACGCTGCTCGGCCTGGCAATCGCTTTCATCCTCGCGCTGGTGGCCGCACTGGTCGGCCCGTATTTCGTCGACTGGAACCAGTTCAGGCCGCAATTCGAGGCCGAAGCGAGCCGGATCATCGGCGCGCCGATTCGCGTCACCGGGGCGCTCGATGCCCGCCTGCTGCCGGCGCCCTCGCTGCGGCTGAAGACGGTGACCGTCGGCGGCGCCAACGATCTCGGCAAGGTGCGCGCCGACAAGCTGGACGTCGAGTTCAGCCTGGGCTCGCTGATGCGCGGCGAGTGGCGGGCCACCGAGCTCACCATCAACGGCGTGTCGCTCGATCTCGGGCTCGATCCCAAGGGGCGGATCGACTGGCCGACCTCGAGCGGCAGCTTCAATCTGGCTTCGCTTGCGATCGACCGGCTCAATCTCACCGGCCGCGTCGCGCTGCATGACGCGGCGAGCCGCAGCACGCTCGAGCTCAACGACATCGCATTCGGCGGCGACGTCCGCTCGCTCGCCGGCGCGATCCGCGGCGACGGTAATTTCATGTTCGACGGCACGCGCTATCCGTTTCGCGTCTCGTCCGGCCAGGCCGGCGACGGCACCCGCCTGCATCTCAGCATCGAACCCGGCCAGCGGCCGTTCTCGGCCGATCTCGACGGCGTGCTGAGCTTCGAGGCCCGCGCGCCGCGCTTCGAGGGCACGGTGATGATGGCGGGACCCCCCGGTCAGCGCAGCCGATCCGACGACCTGCCGATGAAGATCACGGCGAAGATCAAGACGGACTATTCGGCAGCCCGGCTCGATCAGATCGAGGTCAGCTATGGTACCGAGGATCGTGCGCTGAAGCTTGCCGGGAGCGGCGACATCCGCTTCGGCACTGCGCCGCTGTTGCGGGCCTCGCTCTCTGCGCGGCAGCTCGATGCCGATCGCTTTGCCACGGGCGATGGCAAGGATACCGAGCCGGCGCGCGTGCTGCCCGCCTTCCGCGCGCTGCTGGCGGGATTGCCGCAGAGCCCGTTACCGGCGCAGATCGAGTTCAGCTCCGAGCAGATCATGCTCGGCGGCCGTCCATTGCAGGACATCACCGCCGAGCTGCAGTCCGATGCGAAATCCTGGACCGTTCGCCGGCTGGAGTTTCGCGCGCCGGGCACGACCAAGGTCACGATGAACGGCGCGAGCGCGGTAAGCGCGGCGTCGAACAGCTTCAAGACCGCGCTCAACATCGAGTCCACTGATCCCGATGCGTTGATGACCTGGCTGCAGGGCCGCGGCGACGTGGCCTATCGCAGCCAGAAGCCGCTGCGGCTGCGCGGCGACGTGATGGTGAGCCCGGCGGGCTTCTCGATCGACGCGATGAAGGCCGAGATCGACGGCGGCGCGATCGTCGGCCGCGTCGCGGTGTCGCGTCGCGAGGGCGCGACGGGATCGAAGGTCGATGCCGACCTGAAGGCCGATCGCCTCGATGTCGACGCGGCCGCGGCCTTCGTCCGCTCCCTGGCCGGACCGCAGGCCGAATGGCCCGACGAGGCGCAGCTGTCGCTCGACATCGGCCGCGCGCTGTCGGCGGGGCAGGAGCTGCGTCCGCTGCAGGCCAGGCTCCGCTACAGCCCGAGCGCCTTCGTGCTCGACCGCGTCAAGATCGGGCAGCCCGACAATGTCTCGCTCGAAGGCAGCGGCAATTTCGACCGGACCAACTCGATCGGCAAGCTGGCGCTCGATGCGACGGCGGCGTCGGTCGGGCAGCTCGCGACGCTGGTGCAGCCGTTCGCGCCGTCGGTCGCGACGCGCATCGGTGCGCTGCCGCTCAATCCCGGACCGGTGCGCACCAAGCTGTCGCTCGATCTCAACAAGTACAAGCAGGCCAGCGACCGCAGTACCGCGCAGATCCTGCTCGATCTCGATGCGCCGCAGCTGAAGGGCCGCGCGCTGTTGACGGCGACGCCGTCGGTATCGGCCGTGCACGGCCTCGATCTCACCGCGCTCGGCAAGACCGACGTCAACGTCGAGACGAAGCTCTCCGCCGATCAGGGCCGCGTGCTGCTTGCCGTCCTCGGCCTCGACAAGGCGGTTGCCGCCGGTGACGGCCCGGCGCAGTTCGAAGGCGCGATCAACGGCGCCTGGCGCGCGCCGCTGCGGCTGAAGGCAAAGCTGTGGGGCACGGGCCTCGATGCCGATGCCGAAGGTACCGCCGAGCCATGGGCTGATGACGCAAAGTCCAGTGTCAGCCTGCGCGTGCGCAGCGCCGACATCGCACCGTTGCTTGATGTGAAGTCGGATCCATCGACGAACGTGCGCGTGTCGTCGCGCGTTGTGCTTGCCGGCAACAAGGTGACCTTCGACGATCTCGACAGCATCGTCGCCGGTTCGCGATTGCGTGGGCGCCTGGCGCTGACGCTGGCCGACGAGAAGAGCATCGAGGGCGAGGTCGGGCTCGACCAGATCACGCTGGCGCCGATCTTCACGGCCGCGATCGGCGGCTCCGGCCACGATGCGGCCGAGCCGCTCGGCGCTGGGCTCACCAAGGGCTGGCGCGGCAAGATCACCTTCCAGGCGCTGCATGGCTTGCTGCCCGGCGGCAGCGAGCTGCAGCCGGTCAGCGGCATCATCAAGGCCGACGGTCAGTCGCTGACCTTCGACAGCCTCAAGGGCAAGATCGGCGGCGGCGAGGCGAGCGCGACGGTCGATGCGCGGCAGGGGGCCAATGGTCTTGCGGTGAGTGCAAGCGTTCAGCTCTCCGGCGTCGACGGATCGGCGCTGCAATATCGCAACCTGGCGATGCCCAGGGGCCGCGCGTCGATGCAGATGACGCTGATGAGCCAGGGCCGCAGCGCGTCGGCGCTGTCCGGCGCGCTGTCCGGCAGCGGCACGGTGACGCTGGAAGGCATCAAGCTCTCAGGCCTCGACCCGCGCGCCTTTGAGGTCGCGATCCGCGCCAGCGATAGCGGCCAGGCGACCGATGACAACAGGCTGAAGCAGATCATCGAGCCGGTGCTGGCGGCCGGCACGCTGTCGGTCGCCTCGGCGCAGATTCCCTTCAACATCCGCGACGGCCGGATCCGCGTCGGTGCCACCACGCTCGCGGCCAACGGCGCCAATGCGATCGTGTCCGGCGGCTACGATATCCCGGCCGATCAGGCCGATATTCGCGCGGCAATGGCCTCCACGCTGATCGGCAACACTAACAGCCGGCCCGAAATCCAGCTGCTCGCGGTCGGCACGCCGGATGGACTCAACCGCTCCATCGACATCGCGGCGCTGTCGTCCTGGCTTGCGGTGCGGGCGATCGATCGCGAGACGCGGCGGCTCGATGCGATCGAGCGCGGCGAACCGCCGCCGCCGCCCGAACCGCTGCCCGTCGCGATCCCGCAGCCGGGGGAATCGCCGGCGGACGCGCCCGACGCGAATCTGGTCCAGCCCGGCGACGTGCCCTTGCCACGCCGTGCGCCGCCGAAGCCGAAGATGATGGCGCCGCGCCCTCCGGCCGTGGTGCCGCCGGTCGCCAATGCGCCGAGCGCTGTCCCGCCCTCCGTCGCAAGCCAGCCGCAAGTCGCGCCCTTGCCGCCGCCGATCGAGGTGAAGCCTGCGCCGGGCGCGGTCGCCAAGCCGAAGCCGCGGCCGCCGCTCTCACTGACGCCGCAGGTGGCGAATCCGCCGCCGCAGCGGCCGGCCGTGCAGAATTAGAGCATGATCCGGAAAAGTGTGAAGCGGTTTTCCGAAAAGATCATGCTCAAACAAATAGATTCAGGAGCGCTTCAACCCAGGATCCATCGACCAGTGCGGAGGCGGTGACATGAAGGCGAAGAACTACAAGCAGCGCGTGATCGACAATCGCCTGCTGCACCCTGAGACGCTGATGATGGGCTACGGCTATTCGCCCGCGCTGTCGGAGGGCGCGCTGAAGCCGCCGATCTTCCTGACCTCGACCTTCGTGTTCGAGACGGCGCAACAGGGCAAGGACCTGTTCGACATCACCTCCGGCCGCCGCGAGGTCCGCGCCGGCGAGGAAGCAGGACTGGTCTACTCCCGCTTCAACAATCCGAATTTTGAAATCCTGGAGGATCGCATCGCGGTCTGGGACGACGCCGAGCGCGGCGCCGTGTTCTCCTCGGGCATGGCGGCGATCGCAACCACGCTGCTGACGTTCCTGAAGCCTGGCGACGTCGTGATGCATTCCCGGCCGCTCTATGGCGGCACCGAGACGCTGATCCGCAATACGCTGTCGACGCTGGGGATTGCCTCGGTCGGCTTCACCAACGGCATCAGCGCCGCGCATGTCGAGGCCGCCACCGAACAGGCGCTGCAGCTCGGTTCGGTCGGCATGATCTTCGTCGAAACCCCCGCCAATCCGACCAGCGGCCTGATCGACCTCAAGCTGATGGCGGCGACCGCAGACGCGATCGCGGCGCGTCAGGTCCGGCGGCCCTTGGTCGCGGTCGACAACACCCTGCTGGGCCCGATGTTTCAGCAGCCGCTGCACCACGGCGTCGATCTCGCGCTCTATTCGCTGACCAAGTATGCCGGCGGGCATAGCGACCTGATCGCCGGCGGGGTGACCGGCAGCGCCGCCAACATTCGCAAGATCGTCCAGACGCGCGGCGCGATCGGCACCCAGCTCGACCCGAATTCGTGCTGGATGTTGCTGCGTTCGCTGGAAACCTTGCAGATCCGTGCCGAGCGCGCCTGCGCCAATGCGCGCCGTCTGGCGGAATATCTTCGCGGCCACCACAGCATCGCACGGGTCGATTACCTCGGCTTCCTGGCCGATGACGACCCGCGCAAGGCGGTGTTCGAGCGCCAGTCCACGGCGCCAGGCTCGACGTTCTCATTCGATATCGAAGGCGGCGAGCGCGAAGCCTTCGCATTTCTCGACAAGCTGTCGGTCTGCAAGCTCGCCGTGAGCCTCGGTGGCACCGAGACGCTGATTTGCCACCCGGCTTCGACCACGCATTCGGGGGTCCCCAAGGAGCTGCGCGAAGAAATCGGATTGTCAGACGCGCTGATCCGGATCTCCGTCGGAATCGAGAACCCTGACGATCTGATCGCCGATCTCGACCAGGCGCTGAGGTAACGGGCGGCGGGCTCATTATCGCTACCAAGACAACGGACGGCCCCCCACGCCGATAGCCGCTCGCGGTAATATAATATGAATATTCGAAATCCGCGCGGGCGCGCGCGTTTGGCTTTCACATCGTGCGTCGAAACAACAAAAAACGCCGCATGCGCGAAGCCTGCGGCGTTCTCCGTCTCAGCGAGCGAGATGCTCTCAGGCCTGCTGGCGCGTATCCACCTGCTGCGACCGGATCTCCGGCCCGGAAGGGGTGGCGCGCGAGCGGAAATAGTCGAGCACGAAAAGCCGGATCGCCGAGGACAAATTGCCCTGCTGGCGATTGCTGTCGATCTCGCCGACGAGTTCCGAAAGGGTCATGTTCCGCAAGCCGGAAATTTCTTTCATGCCGTTCCAGAACGCCTCTTCGAGGCTGACGCTGGTCTTGTGACCGGCAACGACGATCGAACGTTTGACAACGGGCGACTTCATGATGCGTCTCCGCCATCGCGTTGATGTTGGTCGAGTTGATGCTGATCGAGCAGGCGCTTGCCGCGTTCGCCAAGAAGCTCGTCGCGGGCGCGCTCGGACTTGGTGCGGCCAAACAACGCACGATTGGTTTCAGCCTGTTTTGCGGCCTCTTCGCGCTCGTTACGCTTCTTGAAACGTTTCAGATTGACTACGTCCCCCATGCTCGCCCTCATCATTCATTCACTCGAGTTGGTGATGCAAATTGACGAAAGCAATAGTACGCACATCGCGCGCCAGTTGGTTCGATATCCATCCAGAATCCCCGTTTGATGCTTCGTGTTAGCATCAAAAATACAGTTTCGCTCTGCGAAAACCAGATATCTGCTTGATGTACCATGCGTCAGTGCAGAGCTGTTAGATGATTGACCTCATTCTTTCGGCGTTATGAACTATAATCTTATCATGCACGCACGCTGCAATTGTTCGGACAAGCTCGACCAAAGCGCAATGAGATCAATGCAAGCCTACTCGCGCTCTACGTTCATTTGTCGAAATATAATCCATTTGGACTAAGCACTTTGTGCCAAAGGCCGTCCTTGATCTGGATCATGCTTCGCACTCAGCCCGGCTGTGTCATTTTGTCCGGCTTCACCAGCCGATCGAATTCATCCGCAGACACGAAGCCGAGCCGCAACGCTTCTTCCTTCAACGTTGTTCCACGCGTATGCGCCGATTTTGCGACCTTGGCGGCGTTGTCGTAGCCGATCCGCGGCGCAAGCGCCGTCACCAGCATCAACGAACGCTGCATCAGATCCTGGATGCGCTTTTCGTCGGCGCGTATCCCGACAACGCAATGCTCGGTGAAGGAGCGCGCGGCGTCGGACAGCAATTGAATCGAGTGCATCATACAGTAGGCGAGCACCGGTTTATACACGTTTAGTTCGAAATGCCCCTGACTTCCTGCAACCGTGATCGCGGCCTGATTTCCGAACACCTGGCAGCACACCATGGTCATGGCCTCGCACTGGGTCGGGTTCACCTTGCCGGGCATGATCGAGGAGCCCGGCTCGTTCTCGGGCAGGATCAATTCGCCGAGGCCGGAGCGGGGACCGGATCCGAGGAAGCGGATGTCGTTGGCGATCTTGAACAGGCCGGTCGCGACCGAATTGATCGCACCATGCACCAGCACATAGGCGTCGTTGGAGGCGAGCGCCTCGAACTTGTTCGCCGCGCTGGTGAACGGCAACTTCGTGATCCTGGCCACGTGCCGGGCAAAGCTTTTGGCGAATTTCGGCTTCGAGTTGAGACCGGTTCCGACCGCGGTGCCGCCCTGCGCCAGCGGGAGCAGGTCCCGAGCGGCCACGCGCAGGCGCGCAATGCCGCTTTCGACCTGCGCGGCGTATCCGGAAAACTCCTGGCCGAGCGTCAGCGGCGTGGCGTCCTGGGTATGGGTGCGCCCGATCTTGACGATCCCGGCGAACGCCTTCTCCTTCTTGCGCAGCTCACGGTGCAGATCGCTCAGCGCCGGGATCAGGTCGGCGACGATCCGTTGCGCAGCCGCAATATGCATCGCAGTCGGAAACGAGTCGTTCGAGGACTGGCTCATGTTAACGTGGTCATTGGGATGCACCGGCTTCTTGGCGCCGAGCTCGCCGCCGAGCATCTGGTTGGCGCGGTTGGCGATGACCTCGTTGAGGTTCATGTTGGTCTGGGTGCCGGAGCCGGTCTGCCAGACCACCAACGGGAAATGATCGTCGAGCTTGCCCTCGATCACTTCCTTTGCGGCGCGGATGATGGCACCGGCGCGCCGCGCATCGAGCAGGCCGAGCTCGCGGTTGGTCTCGGCGGCGGCGAGCTTGACGATGCCGAGCGCGTGCACGATCGGCATCGGCATCCGGTCATGGCCGATCTTGAAGTTCTGCCGCGAGCGTTCGGTCTGCGCGCCCCAGTAACGGTCGGCAGGCACATCGATCGGACCGAAGCTGTCGGTCTCGCTGCGGGTGGTGGTCTTTGTCGAGGGAGTGATTGATCGCGCCATGGAGTGCCTTCCGTCTGCGTCAGGGGACGACGCAGGCGGCACTCTATCGGGACGGCGACGATCTCGCCCTTAGATTCTGTCTTGCCGATTATTTCTTGCGGAAGCGATCGAGCCGCACCACTTCGGCGCCCTCACTGGGCTTCGGCGGTTCGTCGTCACTGCCCTCGGCGGCCGGCGTTGCGGCGGGGACGGGCAGGGGAGCAGCGGCCGGAACTGCCGGCACCTTCGGCTCGGGCTTCTCCGCCACCGCATCGGAGGCGTCGAACTGCAGGTCGAACGGCGCCGACGGATCGAGGAACCGGGTCACCGCGGCAAACGGGACGTTCAGCCGCTCGGGAATGCCGCCAAAGGAGAGGCCGACCTCGAACTTCTCCTCCGTCACCACCAGATCCCAGAACTGGTGCTGCAGGATGATGGTCATCTCCTCCGGATATTGCGCCAGGAGCCGCGGCGACAGCTTTACGCCCTCGGCGGTCGACAGGAAGGTGATGTAGAAATGGTGCTCGCCCGGCAGGCCATGCTCGGCGGCGTCCGCCAGCACCCGGCGCAGCACCCCGCGCAGCGCGTCGCGCGCCAGCACGTCATATCGGATGTGATCGGTCGCCATGGTGATCCTGCCGTCTCAAAAATTGCCAGTGCCTGAAAGCGGCGTCGTCGGAGCCCGACTCGCCCGTTTCGGACCCATGCTACCCTGCCGCCGCGCCGCGGTCAGCCTGCCCGGCAGCGGAAATTACGGACAGGCACCGGTTTGGAAAATGAAGTGGAGGCTTCTGTTGCCAGGTGCCTCCGAACCCCGCCTAGCGGAGCTTAACCCGCTAGGACTTTAAGATGGTCTTTCAAACTGCGTTACGCAGCCTGAGCAACCGGAGCAAAGTTGTCGTTGGCAACTATTGCATTAGCCCGATAACGGCGGAACCATACCGAGAAAAAACACGCCCTTTACGCCCTCGTCGATCCTATTTCGCCCCCGCCAAAACCCACTGATTTCAAATGAGTTTTGGTGGAGGCGCCGGGTACCGCCCCCGGGTCCGAATGGTTTATTGCGACGGCCATTTATTTCCATAGCCGGCGAACCGGCACCCCCAATATAGGGGGCAAATCGCGCGAAGGACAGGCCCCTTAGAGGTCGCTTTCAGGGCTGTGCAAACACGGCGATTTGGGTCGGCCGCCGCCTGAGCCAGGTTCTCCATGTTTTGACGGGGTTTCTTCACGCGAACCGGTGTCCACTTCGCTCGAAAGCGCTATAGATTTTGCCATGCCTCCGGAATCCCCGCCGGTTGCCGTTCCGGCGCCGGATTTGCCCGCATCGACCCCGCCCATCCACCCCAGCCTGCTGGAGCTGTTCATCGCGTTCGCCAAGATGTCGCTGGCGGGCTTCGGCGGGGTCCTGATGTGGGCGCGGCGCGGCATCGTCGAGCAGCACCGCTGGATGACCGCGGACGAGTTCAACGAGACCTACGCGCTCTGCCACTTCCTGCCCGGGCCGAACATCGTCAACCTGTCGTTCGTGTTCGGCTCGCGCTTCCGCGGCATTGCGGGCGGGCTTGCCGCCTTCGCCGGCCTGGTCGGTCCGCCGATGCTGATCGCGATCGTCCTGGCCGCGATCTATGCGCGCTTCGGCGAGATCGATGCCTTGCGCCGCACGCTGGAAGGCGTGGCCTGCGCCGCGGTCGGGCTGCTGATCGCGGTCATCTTCAAGATGGCGACGCCGCTGGTGAAGCGGCGTGACGTCGTCGGCCTGCTGGTGATGCTTGCGGTGTTCGTCGCGATCGGCCTGGTGCGTTGGCCGCTGCAGATCGTGCTGCTGGTCGCGGTCCCCTTGAGCCTGGCCATCACCATCGTCACGCGGCGCAAGGTGAAGGCATGAACGATCATCCCAATCCGATCGCATCCCTGGTCTGGACCTTTGGCCTGATGTCGCTGTTTGCGGTCGGCGGCGCGAGCTCGGCCGTGCCGGAGATGCATCGCATTGCCGTCGACGTGCAGCACTGGATGACCGACAAGCAGTTCGCCGACATGTTTGCGATCTCGCAGCTCTCGCCCGGGCCGAACGTGCTGATCGTGACGCTGATCGGATATTCCGTCGCAGGGGTCGCCGGCGCGCTCGCGGCGACGGTCGCGATGTGCGGCCCGACAGCGATCCTTGCCTATTATGTCAGCCGCATTCTGCAGCGATCCAGCCAGTCGCGTTGGCCGGCGCTGATCCAGGCGGCACTGGTTCCGCTGTCGATCGGCCTGATGGCGGCGAGCGCGCTCATCCTGGCGCGGACATCAGACCAAAGTTGGATCGCCGCTCTCATCACGATCGTCGCAGCCATTTTCGCATTTGCAACACGGCTCAATCCGTTCTGGATGTTGCTTGCCGGCGGCCTCTTGGGTTTTGCTGGCGTTGTCTGACGAAACTCGCTAGGCAGGGGTGGGGCGGGGACGTTTCCAGCCAATGAGAAGAAGCACGGCCCGCGGATAGCGGGGCACGGAGGAGACAGGCATGGCCGATACGATGGGCCACACAGCGTCAACGACAACGGCGCGCAACACGTCGGCTGCGCTCGGAATTTTCCTGCTGGCGCTGGCGCCGCAAATCTTCGAGCTGGTGTGGTCGTTCGGAACGATCTTCGGGTGGGGATCCGGCCGCGGTCCGCTGCAGGTCGTGGCCGCGCATGCAACGGCGCTCGCCACCTCGATCCCCGACCTCCTGGTCATCCTGTCGGCCGTTCCCGGCGCGATTGCGAAATATCTGTCCACGGGATCGAGCGGCCAGGTCGTCAAGGCGACCCTGTCGTCGGATGCGCTGCTGGCGCTGATCTACTCCTATCCCCTGTTTGCCGTTGCGATCGGCTCGCTCTTTGTCACGATCAGAGGGGCGCAGGATTACATCGGCGGCGTCATGCTGGCCGCGTTGGCGTTGTTTGCGCTGTGGGCGTCCAGCGATCTGCAGGGCATGCACGGATTCTCCTTCGGCGCCGGCACCGCGCCGCGCATGTTCGGCGTTCTCCTGCTGGCGCTCGGGGCCGGCATCGCCGTGACGGGCCTTGCGACCGACGGGCCGAACGTTGGCCATTATTCCTGGCGCGGTCCGTTTTTCGTTGCGGCGGCGATCGTGTTCTTCGCGCTGGCGATCCGGCCGCTCGGCCTCGTGGTGACGGCGTTCGCAAGCTTCCAGATTGCAGCGCTCGGCTCGCACGAGACGCGCTGGATCGAGGCCGTCATCGTCGGCGCCTGCCTGACCGCGGGCTGCGCGGTGCTGTTTCCTTATATTCTGGGACTTCCGATGCCGATGTTCCCGCGTTTCCTGATTCAGTGAGGGCGTGATGGAGCTTTTTGCCAATCTTGCTCACGGTTTCGTCGTCGCGTTCTCGCCGATCAATCTTCTGATGTGCCTGATCGGTGCGCTGGTCGGCACCCTCGTCGGCGTGCTGCCGGGCATCGGCACCATCGCCACCGTCGCGATGCTGCTGCCGATCACCTTTGGCCTGCCGCCGGTCGGTGCGCTGATCATGCTCGCCGGCATCTACTACGGCGCGCAATATGGCGGCTCGACCACGTCGATCCTGGTCAATATTCCAGGCGAGGCGACGTCGGTGGTGACGGCGATCGACGGCCACCAGATGGCCAAGCAGGGCCGCGCCGGCCCGGCGCTGGCGATCGCCGCGATCGGCTCGTTCTTCGCCGGCTGCGTTGCGACCATCCTGATCGCCGTGCTCGGCGCGCCGCTCACGAAACTCGCGCTGGCGTTCGGTCCGGCCGAATATTTCTCGCTGATGTGCCTCGGCCTGATCTTCGCGGTGGTGCTCGCCAAGGGTTCAGTTCTCAAGGCGATCGCGATGATCGTGTTCGGACTGTTGCTCTCGATGGTCGGCTCCGACATCGAGACCGGTGCGTCCCGGATGGCCTTCAACATCCCCGAGCTCGCCGACGGCCTCGGCTTTGCGACGGTGGCGATGGGCGTGTTCGGCTTCGCCGAGATCATCCGCAACCTCGACCATGGCGCGGAGATGAACCGCGATCTGGTGCAGCAGAAGATCACCGGCCTGATGCCGACAAGGAAGGACCTGACCGACTCGACGCCGGCGATCCTGCGCGGCACCGTGCTCGGCTCGATCCTCGGCATCCTGCCGGGCGGCGGCGCGGTGATCGCCTCGTTCGCGGCCTATACGCTGGAGAAGAAGCTCGCCAGGGATCCGCGGCGGTTCGGCCGCGGCGCGATCGAGGGCGTGGCGGCGCCGGAGAGTGCCAACAACGCTGCGGCGCAGACCTCCTTCATCCCGCTGCTCACCCTCGGTATCCCGCCGAACGCGGTGATGGCGCTGATGGTCGGCGCGATGACCATCCATGGCATCGTGCCGGGCCCGCAGGTGATGCAGAAGCAGCCGGACCTCGTCTGGGGCATGATCGCCTCGATGTGGATCGGCAATCTGATGCTGATCATCATCAACCTGCCGCTGGTCGGCATCTGGGTCCGTCTGCTGCGCGTGCCGTACCGGCTGATGTTCCCCTCGATCGTGATCTTCTGCGCGATCGGCATCTATTCGGTGAACAACGCGCCGGTCGACGTCATCCTTGCCGGCGTGTTCGGCCTGGTCGGCTACTGGCTGATCAAGCACGATTTCGAGCCGGCGCCTTTGCTGCTCGGCATGGTCCTCGGACCGCTGATGGAGGAGAACCTGCGCCGTGCGCTCTTGATCTCGCGCGGCGACTGGAGCGTGTTCGTCACGCGTCCGTTGTCGGCGGTGCTGCTCGCGATCGCGGCGGGTCTCCTGGTGCTGACGGTTCTCCCCGTGCTGCGCGCCAAGCGCGACGAGGTGTTCACCGAATCCGAGAACTGATCGCCGAGAGCATGATCCGGAAAAGTGTGAAGCGGTTTTCCCTCGCGACAAACGCCGAAGGCGTTTGCGCGGAGATCATGCTCAAACAAAGAACCTGCGTCGGCGCGCCGCAGGCGGAAGTCGAGTAGACGTTTGACCAAGCTTCGTGAAATGAAAATGCCGGCCCAAATGGCCGGCATTTTTGCGTCGACGCAAAATGAATCGACAAGGGGATCAGGATGACTTCCATTCGCTCGCTTGCGGGCGCATGCGCCGTAGCGCTCGCCTCGATGTGCGCTTTTGCCGCGCCGGGTCAGGCGCAGACCTATCCGACGCGCAGCATCACCATGATCGTGCCGTTCGCGGCCGGCGGTCCGACCGACGTGATCTCGCGCATCGTCACCGGCCATATGGCGCAGACGCTCGGACAGAGCATCATCATCGAGAACGTCGTCGGTGCGGGCGGCACCACCGCCACCACGCGCGCCGCGCGCGCGGCCAATGACGGCTATACGCTGATCACCGGGCACATGGGCACGCACGCCGCCTCCGTGCCGCTCTATCCCAAGCTCGCCTATCACCCCGAGAAGGACTTTGAGCCGATCGCGCTGCTCGCGGGCACGCCGATCCTGATCCTGGCGCGCAAGGATTTTCCGCCGAAGGACCTCAAGGAGTTCATCGCCTACGTGAAGGCCAATGCGGAGAAGGTGAACGCCGCGCATGCCGGCATCGGCTCGGTCTCGCATGTGTCGTGCGAACTCCTGCACTCGATCATCGACGTCAAGCCGATCAGCGTGCCCTTCAACGGCACGGGTCCGGCGATGAACGCGCTGGTCGGCGGCCAGGTCGACTACATGTGCGACCAGATCGTCAACGCGGTGCCGCAGATCAACGCCGGCACCATCAAGGCCTATGCGATCGCGACCGCGGAGCGCAATCCATCGCTGCCGAACGTACCGACCACGACGGAAGCCGGTTTGCCGGCCTACCAGGCCCAGGCCTGGAACGCGATCTTCGCGCCGAAGGGAACGTCGCCGGCGATCCTGGCCACCCTGAACGCGGCGGCGGGCAAGGCGCTCGATGACGAGAACGTGCGCAAGCGCTTGCTCGACCTCGGCAGCGTCATCCCGGCGCCGGCCGACCGCACCCAGGCCGCGCTCGGCACCCTCGTCAAGAACGAGATCGCGAAGTGGACCCCGGTGCTCAAGCCGGCGAGTTAAGCAGCTTAATCAAGCGGATAGGCAAGGGGGCGGAGCGTGAGTTCCGCCCCCTTGTCGTTTCCCCGGGGAACATCATTTTCACTGTATAATCGGTGGGAAATGCCGAATCGGCGTGTCGATCGGCGGCCCCGGCCGCTACATTCGCCGCTTCCCGGAAAAGGCCAGCCGACGCCATGAATCAGTATCACGACCTGCTCGAACGCATCCTCGCCGACGGCGCGGAGAAGCAAGACCGCACCGGCACCGGCACGCTGTCGATCTTCGGCCACCAGATGCGCTTCAATCTGTCGGCCGGCTTCCCGATGCTGACCACCAAGCGGCTGCCGCTGAAGGCGATCGTGCACGAGCTGTTGTGGTTCCTGGCCGGCGACACCAACATCAAATACCTCAACGACAACGGCGTCACGATCTGGGACGAATGGGCGGACGCCAATGGCGATCTCGGCCCGGTCTATGGTTCGCAGTGGCGCTCCTGGCCCGCGGCCGACGGCCGGACCATCGACCAGATCAGCAACGTCGTCGACATGATCAAGCGCAACCCGGATTCGCGGCGGCTGATCGTCAGCGCCTGGAATCCGGCCGAGGTCGACAAGATGGCGCTGCCGCCGTGCCACTGCCTGTTCCAGTTCTATGTCGCGGGCGGCAAGCTGTCCTGCCAGCTCTATCAGCGCTCCGCCGACGTCTTCCTCGGCGTGCCCTTCAACATCGCTTCCTATGCGCTGCTGACGATGATGGTGGCGCAGGTGACGGGGCTGAAGGCGGGCGACTTCGTGCATTCGCTGGGCGATACGCATCTCTATTCCAACCATCTGGAGCAGGCGAGGCTGCAACTGACGCGGCCGACACGGCCGCTGCCGACCATGACGATCAACCCTGATGTGAAGGACATCTTCGCCTTCCGCTTTGAGGACTTCAAACTCGAGAACTACGACCCGCATCCGCACATCAAGGCCGAAGTCGCGGTGTGAGCGAATCTCTTTTGATCCGCCGCGCGCGGCCCGATGAAGCGCCTCTGGTATTCGCGCTGGTGCGCGAACTGGCCGAGTACGAAAAGCTCTTGCACGAAGTCCACGCCACCGAGGCCGACATTGCGGAGGCGCTGTTCGCTGACAATCCAAAACTGTTCTGCGACATCGCCGAATGGAATGGCGAGCCGGCCGGCTTTGCGGTGTGGTTCGTGAACTTCTCGACCTTCGCCGGCCGTCACGGCATCTATCTCGAAGACCTTTTCGTGCGCCCGGCGCTGCGCGGCAAGGGCATCGGCAAGGCACTCCTTGTCCATTTAGCAAAAGAATGCCGCGCCAATGGCTGGGCGCGCCTGCAATGGGCGGTGCTCGACTGGAACGCGCCGTCGATCGCGTTCTACAAATCGCTCGGCGCCGAGCTGATGGACGAATGGACGATCTGCCGCGTCTCGGGGTCCGCGCTGGACAAGCTTGCGGAAGGAGCGCGCTGATGGAGATCGTGTTCGTGGTCGCGGTTGCCGAGAACGGCGTCATCGGCGCCGGCAACGCCATTCCGTGGCGATTGAAGGCCGACATGAAGCGCCTGAAGGCAATCACCATGAACAAGCCGGTGGTGATGGGCCGCAAGACCTACGAGTCGATCGGCCGGCCGCTGCCGGGCCGCACCAACATCGTGGTGACGCGCGATCCCAATTTTCGCGCGCGCGGCGTCATCGTGACCAATTCGTTTGCCGACGCCGACGCGATCGCGCGCGGCGATGCGCTGCGGCGTTTCGCCACTGAGATCGCGATCCTGGGCGGCGCCGAGATCTACGCGCAATGGCTGGACCGCGCCGACCGCCTCGAGATCACCGAGGTCCACGCCCGCCCCGACGGCGACACGCGGTTTGCCACAATCGATGCGAAGGACTGGGAAGAGGTGGCGCGTGAGCGTCACACGGCCGGCGAGAGCGACAGCGCCGACTTCTCCTATGTGACATATCGTCGGCGGTAGCCCGCATTAACCAATGTTTGCATTGACAATTTTGGCCCTGCGCATAGCTCGAACGGCCAGGAAGCTTGCGTTGTAAGGGCCCTGACGGTCCCCTATAAAGCGCAGCGGACATTCGAGGCCGGACCATCCAGGTCCTAAGGCCTGCCGAGGAGATGTTTGATGCCGTGGAAGAATCAAGGCGGGGGCCCCTGGGGCTCGGGTCCGAAGGGACCATGGGGCTCGGGTCCGCAATCGGTCGGGCCGCGCCCGCCGGATCTTGAGGACCTTCTGCGCCGCGGCCAGGACCGGCTGCAGCAGATCCTGCCGGGCGGCCATTTCAGCGGCATGGGCATCGCGCTGGTGCTGGTCGGCGCGCTGGCGATCTGGGGCCTGTCCGGTTTCTTCCGCGTGCAGTCCGAAGAGCTCGGCGTCGTCCTGCGCTTCGGCAAGCATGTGCGCACCGTGCAGCCCGGCCTGAACTATCATCTGCCGTACCCGATCGAGACCGTGCAGCTGCCGAAGGCGCTGCGCGTCAACACGATCTCGATCGGCATGCAGCTGATCGACGATCCGGCCCGCCGCGGCCGCAGCATGCGCGACGTGCCCGAGGAAAGCCTGATGCTGACCGGCGACGAGAACATCGTCGACGTCGACTTCACGGTGCTGTGGCGCATCAAGCCCGACGGCGTCGGCAACTATCTCTTCAACATCCAGAACGCCGACGGCACCGTGAAGGCGGTGGCCGAAAGCGCGATGCGCGAGGTGATCGGCCGCTCCCAGATCCAGCCGATCCTGACCGGCGCGCGTAACGCGACCGAGCAGGGCGTGCAGGAACTGATTCAGAAGACGCTCGACAGCTACGGCGCCGGCATCCAGATCACCCAGGTGCAGATGCAGAAGGTCGATCCGCCGGCGCAGGTGATCGACTCCTTCCGCGACGTGCAGGCGGCGCGCGCCAACCTCGAGCAGTTGCAGAACGAGGCGCAGACCTACGCCAACAAGGTCGTTCCCGAGGCGCGCGGCCGCGCGGCGCAGATCACCCAGGCCGCCGAAGGCTACAAGGAGCAGGCGGTCGCCGAGGCCAAGGGCCAGAGCGCGCGCTTCCTCAAGGTCTATGACGAATACAAGAAGGCGCCCGACGTGACGCGGCAACGCATTTATCTGGAAACGATGGAGCGCGTGCTCGGCGGCTCCGAGAAGCTGGTCTATGACGGCGGTGCGGGCGGCCAGGGCGTGGTGCCCTATCTGCCGCTCAACGAGCTGACGCCGAAGCGTCCCAACGTGCCGGCCACCACCGGCCAGCAGGGAGGCACCCGATGAGGTCTCCCGTCACGGGCATCGTGTCCCTGATCATCCTGTTTGCCGCGATCATCGTCGCTTACAGTTCGGTCTTCACCGTGCAGCAGACCGAGCAGGCGCTGGTGGTGCGGTTCGGCAAGCCGGTCGACATCGCGACCGAGCCCGGCCTGCACTTCAAGGCGCCCTTCATCGATGCGGTGATCCCGATCGACAAGCGCATCCTGGATCTCGAAAATCCGTCGCAGGAAGTGATCGCCTCCGACCAGAAGCGTCTCGTCGTCGACGCCTTCGCGCGCTATCGCATCAAGGATGCGCTGCGTTTCTATACCAGCGTCGGCACGATCCAGGCCGCCAACGTGCAGCTCACCACGCTGCTCAACGCGGCGCTGCGCCGCGTGCTCGGCGAGGTCACCTTCATCACGGTGGTGCGCGACGAGCGCGAGCGCCTGATGGCGAAGATCCGCGAGCAGCTCGACAAGGAGGCCGACGGCTACGGCATTCAGGTCGTCGACGTCAGGATTCGGCGCGCCGATCTGCCGGAACAGAACAGCCAGGCCGTCTACGACCGGATGAAGACCGAGCGGCAGCGCGAGGCCGCGGAATTCCGTGCCCAGGGCGGCCAGAAGGCGCAGGAGATCCGCTCCAAGGCTGATCGCGAGGTCACCGTGATCGTTGCGGACGCGAATTCGGCGGCGGAGCAGATCCGCGGTGCCGGCGACGCCGAGCGCAACCGCCTGTTCGCCGAAGCCTATGGCAAGGATGCCGACTTCTTCGCCTTCTATCGCTCGATGACGGCCTATGAGAACGGCCTGAAGTCGAACGACACGCGTTACCTGTTGCGTCCGGACTCCGAATTCTTCAAATACTTCGGCAGTCCGAGCGGCAAGGCGCCTGAGGCCGTCGCGCCGAAGCCGTAAGAGAAGCCGTAAGATCAGACGGGCGACGCGTAACGGCGTCGCCCGGCCAAAATAAAAGAGTCTGGGGGAGGTTGCCATCCGATGAGGTCCATAGCGTTCGCCGACTTCCTCATCGGCCTGGGAATCCTGTTCGTGCTCGAAGGCCTGATGTTCGCGGCAAGCCCGGCCTGGATGCGGCGGGCGATGAAGAGCGCGCTGGCAACCCCCGACAACATCCTGCGTATCGTCGGCATCGGTTCGGCGGTCGCCGGTCTGATTCTGATCTGGTTCGTGCGCCGCTAGTTCCAGCGCGGAAAGCGTGGTGGATTCAACGTAATCGTGAGACTTTTCAGGCCGGTTTTTCGCCGAAATGCCCGGCCGAGATGCTTGCGCCATGGCCCCGTTCAGGCGCACTCTGTGCCAACTGATTTCTGCCCATTTTGCCTGGAGAGAAGCCGATATGACCGCTAGAGCGTTTTCAAGCGAAGTGGGCACCGGTTCGCGTCAAGAAAGCGCGTCAATACAAAGAGCCACACCAGCCCTGAGCCGTCGCCTGCGCCTGTTCGGGGCCGCGATCTCGATCGGTGCTGCGAGCATGTTTGCGTCCCTGCCGGCGTTTGCGCGCGGTCCTGAGGGCATTGCCGACACCGCCGAGAAGGTGATCGACGCGGTCGTCAACATCTCGACGTCGCAGACGGTCGAGGCCAAGGGCGGCGGCGGTGGTGGTGGCGGCGCGATGCCGCAATTGCCGCCGGGCTCGCCGTTCGAGGAGTTCTTCGACGACTTCTTCAAGAATCGTCGCGGTCCGGGCGGTGGCAAGGGCGGCGACAAGGGCAGCGATCTGCAGCCGCGCAAGACCAACTCGCTCGGCAGCGGCTTCATCATCGATACCGCCGGCATCGTCGTCACCAACAACCACGTCATTGCTGACGCCGACGAGATCAACGTCATCCTCAACGACGGCACCAAGATCAAGGCCGAGCTGGTCGGCGTCGACAAGAAGACCGACCTTGCAGTGCTGAAGTTCAAGCCGCCGCGCGAGCTCACCGCGGTGAAGTTCGGCGATTCCGACAAGCTCCGGCTCGGCGAATGGGTGATCGCGATCGGCAATCCCTTCAGCCTCGGCGGATCGGTCACGGCGGGCATCGTCTCGGCCAAGAACCGCGACATCAGCCAGGGGCCGTATGACAGCTACATCCAGACCGACGCCTCGATCAATCGCGGCAACTCGGGCGGTCCGCTGTTCAACCTCGACGGCGAAGTGGTCGGCGTCAACACGCTGATCATTTCACCGACCGGCGGTTCGATCGGCCTCGGCTTCGCGGTGCCGTCGAAGACGGTCGCCGGCGTCGTCGACCAGCTGCAGAAGTTCGGTGAGCTGCGCCGCGGCTGGCTCGGTGTCCGGATCCAGCAGGTCACCGACGAGATCGCCGAGAGCCTCAACATCAAGCCGGCGCGCGGCGCGCTGGTCGCCGGCGTCGACGACAAGGGCCCGGCGAAGCCGGCCGGCATCGAGCCCGGCGACGTCGTGGTCAAGTTCGACGGCAAGGACGTCAAGGATCCCAAGGATCTGTCGCGCATCGTCGCCGACACCGCGGTCGGCAAGGAAGTCGACGTCACCGTGATCCGCAAGGGCAATGAGGAGACCAAGCGCGTCACGCTCGGCCGCCTCGAGGACAATGAGAAGGTCCAGCAGGCCAACGCCAAGCCGAACGATCCGCCGGCCGAGAAGCTGGTCACGCAGAAGGCGCTCGGTCTCGACCTCGCGGCGCTCAGCAAGGATCTGCGCACCAAATACAAGATCAAGGACAGCGTGAAGGGCGTCATCGTCACCGGTGTCGACAACGGCTCCGACGCCGCCGAGAAGCGGTTGTCGGCCGGCGACGTCATCGTCGAGGTCGCGCAGGAGGCGGTCTCCTCCGGCGCCGACATCAAGAAGCGCGTCGATCAGCTCAAGAAGGACGGCAAGAAGTCGGTGCTCTTGCTGGTCTCCAACGGCGAGGGCGAGCTGCGCTTCGTGGCGCTGAGCGTGCAGTAGGCGCGCCGGTCCGAATGTCATGGAAAAGGCCACCCAGCGGGTGGCCTTTTTGTTTCCTCATGTTTGCGGACTACTTCGACCGAGCCGCGGCTCCGTCCCCGCGAGCAGCCGTTGAATGTTGGCGCGATGGCGGAGGATCACGTAGAGGCCGCCTGCGATCACCAGCAATCGATACGACAACGGCTGCTCGAAGCCGCAGACCAGCGCGATCGCCGTCAACGCCGCGAGGATCGAGGCCAGGGAAACCATCCGGCCGATCGCCAGCACGACGCCGAACGCCGCCGCGACACCCAGCCCTGTCGGCCACGACATCGCCAGCAGCACGCCGAGCCCGGCCGCCGCGGATTTGCCGCCCGTGAAGTTCAACCAGATCGAGCGGCCATGCCCCAGCAGCGCGGCAATTCCGGCGAGGCAGACCGCCCAGGGCACCCAGGTCTGCAGGTCAGACGCTGTCGGCGGCGCGGGCGATAATGCGGCATAGAGCCAGGGACAGAACCAGCGCGCCACGAGGATGGCAGCCCCGCCTTTCAGCACGTCGACGAGGAGCACCACCAGCGCCGGCCATTTGCCAAGCGTCCGCAACACATTCGTCGCGCCGGTGGATCTGGAGCCATGCTCCCTGATGTCGATGCCCCTGAGGAGCTTGCCCGCCAGATAGCCCGTGGGGATCGAGCCGAGGAGATAGGCGATCACCAATCCAGCCGCGCCCGCAATCCAGAAGGCCGCCGTCCCGAAGGTCATGGGGGTCTATCCTCGCAACCCGTATGTTGTCGCCGACCTTGCTTGATCGCTATCGCGCCGAGCGTGCAGCGACGTCGGCTTTGGACTGACCCGCAGGAGACGCGGGCTCAGCCGCAAATTTCGACATTTCCGCCGGTCGGCACCGGGCCTCCCTTGATGCCGAGCCGGTATTCCAGGTGGCATCCTTTCCGAATTTGCCGACAGCCTCTGCTATCGCAAACCATCTGCCCCTTCGAAGCGGATGCCGACATATCCGATGACGCTGCATTTGCCACGATCGGCTGGCTCTGAGCTGCGATCAAAAGGAATGCACCGATTGCAAGACGCTTGATCATGATCTCCCCCTTTGAGCGCCATGGACAATCAATAGTTGAAAATATTTCCAGTCAATCCTCGGTCGCCCAGCGGGTAACGCGAAGATCACGCGCCACGGATGAAAAAGGCCACCTTGCGGGTGGCCTTTTTGCTTACTGCTTCAGGTTCGCCGCGAACAGCTTGGCGGCTTCTGCCTTGGCTTCCTGATCCGCCTTCGCGTTGTAGGCGAGCGGCAGGTTGAACTTCTTGCCGGCTTCGGTGGCTTCGGGGTTGGTGAAGGCGTGCACTGCGCCGGGATACTCGACGATCCGGTAATCGGCCTTGGCGGCATCGAAGTCCTTCTTCAGCGCATCGTACTGCTCGCGCTTGACGAACGGGTCGTCCGCGCCGTTCAGGATCAGGATCTTCGCCTTGACGGTTCCAGGTGCCGGCGCGGGCGTGTTGAGACCGAGCGAGGCGTGGAAGCCCGCAACGGCGGCGAGATCGGCCCCGGTGCGCGCCATGTTCAGCACCACGGCGCCGCCGAAGCAGTAGCCGACCGCGCCGATCTTCTGCGGATTGACCGAGGCCTGCTTTGCGAGCTTCTCGCGCGCGGCGTTGAAGCGCTGCTCCATCACCTTCGGGCTCTTCATCACGCCGCCCGACAGCGCGCCGGCGTCCTTCGGGTTGTCGGCGGTCTTGGCGTCGCCATACATGTCGGCAATGAAGGCCGTGTAGCCCTGCTCGGCGAACTTCTTCGCCTCGTTATGGATATGCGGGGTGATGCCCCACCATTCGTGCACCATCACGATGCCGGGCCGCTTGGCCTGGATCGCGTCGTCGTAGACCACGAAGCCCTTCATCGTGGTCTCGCCGTCGGTGTAGGTGACCGGCTCTTCCTTGACCGCCGCGTGTGCGCTCGCGATCATGGCGATGGCGCAAAGTGCTCCCACGATGTTCGTTGTTGTCGTTCGCATGCTGACCTCCTGCGGGTTTGGCACGGCGCCACATTGGCATGCCAGCAATTCCCGCGCTAGGCGTCCCAGGAAGTCTGCGCGATATCCGATTGCACCGTCAGCGGCGAAGCCGTCGCGATGTCCGGCTCAAGCTTCGCCTCTCTTCGGTCCGCCGATTTGTTTCCCGTGAGAAAGAAATCGGCGACGCGGGCGGTTCGACGGCCGCGGGGGCGCTGTCAGCCAAGGCGTCGATTCGTTGCCGCAGATGGTCAACCATGCATTCCGCGCCGATTGTCAGGCAGCCATGGTGTCCCCAGGGAAGCTGGACGACGTCCAGTTGAGAGCTGAGGCGCCGCCATCCATGACCCTCATGTTCGGCCGCGTAGAAAACCACGGGGACCTCGAGCGGCGCAGGAAAATAGCGCGACATCAGGATTGAGTAAGGGTCCCACATCGGCTGCGGAATCTCGCCGGCCATCACAATCGGCGCGCTGGTCGCATGCTTGGACTCCCGCTCCCACTGCGCCATTCGTTCAAACACCGCGCGCAGGAAGTAGGGCGAAGTCACCGGTTTCAGGAGACGGACGATCGTCCTGGTCAGCGGACGGGCGTTGACGGTCGGCGGGTCCACCATCGCAACCAGACCGACCTCGTGTCCGGCGGCCATGAGCTGGCGGGCGGTTTCGAACGCGACCATGGCCCCGTTGCATTTGCCGCCGAGAAGGAAGGGGCCGCTGGCCTGCCGTTCCAGGATGAACGAGAGGCGATCGGCGGCCATTTCCTCGATCGATGGCGGGATCGGCTCTCCACGGAGCCCGTGTGGATTGATGGAGATGATCGGGTAATCGGGACCGAGAAGCTCGACCATCCGCCGCACGCTCGCGTGGCCGCTGATCAGGCTTCCATTGAAGAAGTACAGGGGAGGCCGATGGCCGCCGGCGTGAAGCTGGAGGAACGGCGTCGGCGTCGCCTGCACGTCGATGTGGGTGTCGATCTTCTCGACGAGTTGCCGGATGGTTTCCGCGCCGAACAGGATCGTCTCCGGCACGGCGTGGCCGACGAGCTGTTCGAGCTCGATCAGCATCTCCATGGCGAGCAGCGAGTCACCTCCGCTTACAAAGAAATCATCGTCGACCGTCACGGCTTCGGACTTGAGCAGCCTCCGCCACAGCGTCAGCAGTTCGCCTTCCAGGTCCAGCGGGCTCTTGCGCACGACAGGCGCGGCCGTCCCCTGGCGATCCGGCGATCCGTCGAACGATTCGCGCAGTCGCCGGCGTTGAACTTTTCCCGTCACGCCCTTTGGCAACTGGTCGAGCATCACGATGCGCCGCGGAATCTTGAAGGATGCCAACTGACGCTGCAGGAACTCCCGAATCTCCCGAGGCGTCGTCTGCGCGCCGGGACGGACAATGACCGCGGCCGCGACGTCCTCGCCAAGACGTGGATGCGAGATTGCAAAGGCGGCAGCCTCGGCGACGGCCGGATGGCGCAGCAGCGCGGCTTCGATCTCCGCGGGGGCAATCTTGTCGCCGCCGCGATTGATCAATTCGCTGAGGCGACCATGCAGCGTGAGAAAACCCTCTTCGTCGAGGCTGCCGATATCGCCGGTGCGGAACCAGCCGTCGACGAACGCCGCTTGATTGAGTTCCGGCGCATCGAGATAGCCGGAGAACACGGTCGGGCCACGAATCCAGATTTCACCGCGCTCGCCGGCCGACAACAGGTGCCTGTCCTCACCGACGATGGCCAGGGTCCCGGGCCAGGCCTGGCCGCAGGTTCCTGGCTTGCACGGGCCGGGCGGCGGCAAATTGGTGACGATCTGCGCGGCTTCGCTGGATCCGTAATGTTCCAGCACGGGCACGCCCAAAATGCGCTGCAGACCATCCTGGACGGCGTTCGGCAACGGCGCGCCGCCCGATACGACGAACCGCAAGGTGTGCGCCGCCTGCGCATCCTCGAGACTTTCGGCCTTGTCCAGCACGGCGGCGTGGAGCGCGGGCCCCGCCGAATACCAGGTCGGCCGAAGCACATCGAACCACTCGTCCAGCGCCACGATGGTGTTGCTCGCCGGCACGGCAATGCTGCCGCCGGTCAGGAGCGGCGTGAAGATCGTGACTTTGAGCCCATGGGAATAAAATGGGGGCGATACGCTGAGGCAGCGGTCCTGGGGCGTGAGGCCGAACCAGCCCTGAACACGGGCGGACGCCGCCAGCATGTTGCCGTGGCTGAACGGAATGAGCTTCGGCTGCGCGGTTGTGCCTGACGTCTGCAGGATGAAGGCGGGCGAGTCGGGATCAGGTTCAGCGTCGATCGCAGCGGAGGCCGCGGTGCGCATGGCGGCGTTGAATCCAAGCTGGCCGGGTCCGACCGGAACGGCCTCGATGACGGCGATCCCGCGCCGCTCGGCGGCTTGCAAGACTTCGGAATCGCTGCCGTGCGGGACGAGAAGCGCGTTCAGGCCCAGCAGGTCAAGGCGCTGATTGATCTCCGCCGGAGACAGCCGCGGATCAAGCGGAACCGCGACGCTGCAGCAGGCGACGGCCACGATGGCGAGAACCGCCTCCGGACCATACGGCATCAGCACCCCGATCCGGGCGTTGCAATCGAACCCGCCTACACGCAGTTGCGCACGGACGTTGTCCAAATGGCGCTGAAGACCGCCATAGGTCAGCGGCGCAAACGTCGTTGAGACGATCGCAGGCTGGTTCGGGAACCGGCTCGCCGTCCGACCAATGACCTGGCCCAGCGTGAATTGTGCGTGGAACTCTGCACCCCGGGAGGCGGGTGAGATTGTGTTGGCGCCAAGCGACTCAGCGATTTCTGGGAGCAAATTCATCACGGATAGCCCCTGTCGGCCGTGTCGTTGGACAAGGCCAAGTGCGATCGCTGGTCGCGACATTAGGCGCGCCTCCCTCCAAATCGGGCAATCGGAACTGGTGGGTACCTCGGAATTGCAGGGAATATTCGCTTTATGTTGTTGCCACCTTTGCAACCGGACGTGGAACCCGGTCTCCGCAGAACGCGCACTTTGGCGCGGTGAGATCGCAACAATGATGTCTGACCAAACACTTGGCTGTCGTCTGTCTTCAAGGCTGCGGTCAGCGGACTTGCCGATGCAGCCGCCTTTCGGAGACTGCCTTTGCTCCCGGTCTCAGGCCGCGCTGTATCCGCCATCGACCACGTGCGATGCGCCGGTCATGAAGGAGGCCTTGTCCGAGCACATCCAGACCACGGCCTCCGCGATTTCCTCGGGCACGCCGAGGCGACGGACCGGAACCTTGGCGATGATCTCGTCGTAGCGTTCGTCCATCGTTTCCCTGGTCATCGGCGTCTTGATGTAGCCGGGATTGACGCAGTTCACGCGGATGCCGTCCTGCGCATACTCGATCGCTGCACTCTTGGTCAGACCGACGACGCCGTGCTTGGTCGCGACATAGTGGGCTGAGGTGGCGAGGCCGATCAGGCCAGCAATCGAGGCGGTGTTGACGATCGCGCCGCCGCCGCCCTG
Organism: Bradyrhizobium jicamae; assembly: GCF_018130695.1. Classification (GTDB taxonomy): domain Bacteria; phylum Pseudomonadota; class Alphaproteobacteria; order Rhizobiales; family Xanthobacteraceae; genus Bradyrhizobium; species Bradyrhizobium jicamae_B. The sequence goes on from NZ_JAFCJX010000002.1 coordinate 443,718, forward strand.
CTTCAGCATCTCGGCGATCTCGTATTTCAGGCACAGGAACACGCCCATCAGATTCACCGAGAACATTTTCGCGACGCTTGCCTGCGTGAGCTCATGGGTGCGTTGGCCGGGCGGGCCGACAGAGCGGCCGGCGATGCCGGCATTGTTGAACGCGCAGTCGATGCGTCCGAACGCCGACACCGTGCGCGCCACCATGTTGGTGACGTCAGCCTCGTCAGTGACGTCGCCCTGGATCGCGATCGACTGCCCGCCGGCGGCGTTGATGAGCGCGACCGTCTCGTCGATGCCGTCCTTTGACAGATCCGACACCGCGACGCGCGCGCCTTCGCGTGCCATGGCGATCGCCGTGGCCCGGCCGATGCCGGAGCCGCCGCCCGTCACCAACGCGGCCTTGCCGTCCAGGATACCTGTCATGAGAATTCCCTTTACCGCTTGCCTTCGATTGCGATCTCGACGAGATACGGCCGCCCCGTCGCGACCGCCTTTGCAATGGCACCGGCGATGTCACTTGCCTTCTCGATCCTGACGCCCTCGACGCCCATGCCGGCCGCGAGATGCACGAAGTCGAGCGCGGGGCCGGTGATATCCATGTTCTGGTAGGGATGCTGGGTGCCGGCTTCGAAATTCTGCCGCCAGACATCCACATTGTGCTTGAGGATGCGGTACTCGTGATTGGCCAGCACCACGAACACGATGGCAAGCTTGTGGTGCGCCGCCGTCCAAAGCGCAGGAATCGCATACATCGCCGAGCCGTCGCCGGAGATCGCGACGACCGGGCGGTTGGGCATCGCGACCTTGACGCCGATCGCGCCGGCCAGGCCCTGGCCGATGCCGCCGCCGCGGCCGCCGAAATAATCGCCGAAGCCGCGATAGTCGAAGGCGCGCGCGAGATCGAGGCTCGCGGTGATGCTCTCGTCGACGATGACGACATTGTCGGGCAGGCCGCGACGCAACTCCGCGGTGACACGCGGCATCGAACTCGGCTCCCGGTTCCAGCTCTTTTCGACGCGCGCGCGATAGGCGTCTTTTTCCTTCGCCTGCAAGTCGGCAAGCGCCGCATTGCGGTTCTGCGCAGCCTGCTTGAAGTCGGCACTCGCCTTGGCGCGCAACTCATCCGTCAAGGCACCGATGCTGATGGCGATGTCTCCGACGACGCCGGCATCGAGCCGGTTGTTGAGCGCGAGCCGCTCGGCCGAAGCCTCGATCTGCAGCAAGGCCGCGCCATCAGGGATGTGGCCGCCGTGCGCAAACCAGATGTCTTCGAAGAAGGGCCCGCCGATCAGCAACACCAGATCGGCCTCACCGAGCGCCTTGCGCACCTGGCGAGCGTCGCCGGGCAGCGATTGCCGATAGCTCGGATGGCTGGTCGGGAACGATGCGTGATGCCGTAGCCCCTCGAACCACACGGTGGCACCGAGCGCTTCGACGAGCGTCACCAGCGCCTGCTCGCCGCCCGACCGCGCCACGTCGTCGCCGGCGATGATGGCCGGATTTGTCGCCTTCAGCAGCAGCGCGGCTAGCGCGTCGATGCCCGCCGGGTCCGGCCGCGTCGATCGCCACACCCTGTCCGGCGTCGCTGCCTCGACCGCGGTCTCCTGTTCCAGGACGTCGATCGGCAGCGACACGAACACCGGCCCCTGCGGCGCATCGGTCGCCACCTTGAACGCGCGCCGCATGATCGGCGCGATCTCGTCGGCGCGCTCGATCTGCACGCTCCACTTCGTCACCGGGGCCGCCATCGCCACGAGGTCATGGCCGAGCAGCGGATTGTTCAGCCGCATCCGGGTGTCCTGCTGGCCGGCCGTCACCACCACAGGCGAGTCCGCCTTCAGCGCGCCGTAGAGCGACCCGATGCCGTTGCCGAGGCCGGGCGCGACGTGCAGATTGGCCACCGTGACGCGCCCCGAGGCCTGCGCGTAGAAGCTCGCGGCGCTGACCGCGACGCCTTCATGCAGCGCCATGATGTACTGAAGTTGCGGAAACGCCGGCAGGCTGTCGAGCAGCGGCGTCTCCGTCGTGCCGGGATTGCCGAAGATATGACGCACGCCGTGCGACACGAAGGATTCCATCAGCACACGACGCCCGCGCATTCGCTTCCTCTCGATTGGCTCTTGTTTTGCGCATCATCGACCGGGGAGCGGCCCATGGCAACCGCGCGAGGCTGTCAGCGTCGCGCGGCCGGATGCGTGTTTCGCATGGCTTTGGAGTTGCTTGGCGGATGGCTTTGTGAAGCCGAGGGCTTATTGCCGCGACAGCGTGGCGCCGTATGCCCAAATGCTGTCTTCGGTACCATTCTTGAAACGCTTCATGACACGTTGGACAGGCCACAAGACTGTTCCGTCATTGAGGCGAACGGCAATGTTGATTTCTGCTTGAGGGTCGCTGTCATTGCCCTGCCACTCGCCGCCATTCTGACGGCGGATGACTTCTCCAACGTAAGCACCAAGTGCAAACAGCCGTGCGCCTAATTCTTGTGACAGAAGTCCTCCCGGCCTGGGCAGTCCGTTCGACACCTGCTCCTCGAAGAACCTGTCAACGTGTTTGAGGCTTTCCAGGGTGAAATCCGCTCTGTAGCCCGACTGCGTGAGTGCCATCGAGATTTGCTCGGCCAACGCGATAGCATCGTTCACGATTTTTGGTCGACTGATCATGTTGGTAGCCGCACCCTGAGCTTCGGGTGGTTGCTGTTCAGCACCGAAGGCGGGCACAGCTTCTGCGATGAGAGCAATTGTCCCCGCAAACTTCAAGGCGGCCCAAATAGTTCGCATCGTCGCACTCTGAGGCAAACAGCATTCGCTGGCAACCGAATGGCTGTGTCCGGGCGCGGAACTAGATCCTAGGAGCGGACATTATTGCCCTTCAACGCGAAATACGATACGAAATTCGTAACTTCTAATACGACGAATTTTTCTTGACTGCATACCCAAATCAGTCCTATAATCCGCGCCGTCCCGCCCGATGAGAGGGGCGTGCGCACGTCACGAACGCGCGGTGGGATGCGGTGGACGCAGCATGCGCGACTGACGAGGGCGCGTGAGGCGGACGGTGAAATCGTGTGGGCCTGCCGCCCCGATGCTGGTGGCAAGTCCGCGAACAGGCTAACGCCTGTCGCTGACGATGGTGACACAAAAGCAGAGTCTCACCAGGGCGAGCACGTATAAGCCGTAAACCATCGCGCAGGGGAAGCCGGAATGCCTCCGCTGCCCTGTATGCTCGTGCGCGCACTCTTTTGTGCACATTGCGTACGAGACCTCGGGTGCAGCGTGCACCCGGCTTTCCCTGCGCCCTCTTTCCAGCGAGGGCGAGGTTCAGATCATAGCTTCGGGCGCACTGCGCCGCGAGATCGCGAAGTCGTGTTCGATAACAATAATCATATCCCGGCGCATGGTGCCGAGCAGTTCGCAGGTCATTAGGTCGCCGGACGGCCCTGCAGCATCCCGGCGATACCGAGGTCCTCGTCGATCTCCGGCCAATGGATGCCCATCGCCATCAGCTCGAAATGGCCGCGGGCGGCAGGACTGGCGTCGCGCAACCGCGGGTACCAGGCGAGTGGCGTTGCGATCCGGCGTCCGTCCGCAAGCGTCACCACGAGCTCGGTGTTGGTGAAGGCAACTGAGACCGGCCGGATGTTACCGACGTCAATTTCCAAATTGCTACCCCTCCACGAACTCGTCCCGCCGATACCCCTGCGCATACAGCAGCGCGGTGAGATCGCCATGGTCGATCCGCGCGGCGGCAGCGGCCGCAACCGCGGGCTTGGCGTGATAGGCGACGCCCAGTCCGGCGGCCTCGATCATGCCGAGGTCGTTGGCGCCGTCGCCGGTCACCAGCGTGTCGATGTCGTCGAGATCGAACGACTCGGTGAGCTCAATCAGTGTGGCGAGCTTGGTGGCGCGGCCGACGATCGGTTCGGCGACTTCGCCTGTCAGCTTGCTGTTTTCGACGATCAACTGGTTGGCGCGGTTCTCCTGGAAGCCGATCATCGCGGCCACCGCGCCCGTGAACAGCGTGAAGCCGCCCGAGATCAGGCAGGTATAGGCGCCGTGCTTGCGCATGGTCATGACCAGCTGCCGGCCGCCCGGCGTCGGCGTGATGCGCTTCTGCAGCACTTCGTCGATCACACCGACCGGCATGTCCTTCAACAGCGCGACGCGCTCGCGCAGTGCCGGCTCGAACTCGATCTCGCCGCGCATGGCGCGTTCGGTGATCCCCGCGACGTGGGCCTTGAGGCCGGCGAAATCGGCGAGCTCGTCGATGCACTCCTGGCCGATCATGGTGGAGTCCATGTCGGCGAGAAAAAGCTTCTTGCGTCGCGTTGCGATCGGTTGCACGACGATGTCGATCGGCAGGTCACCGCGCGCCGCGCGCAGGCGGGCCTCGATCGCCTTGACGTCGTCGCGGCCGGCGTTCGGGCTTTCGAAGGGAATGTCGACCGCGACCTCGTTGAACAGCCATTGCGCGTGGCCGGGCGAGGGCAGGATGGCAAGCGCGCCGTCGACGATGGTGGTGTCGAGGGCGGGGGTAGCGGGGTTGCAGATCAGCGTGGCGACGAGGGACATGCAGGCGAATTCGGACCGGTTGCGAGAGGCCGTGCTTATCGCAGGGCCGACCGCCAGCGGCAAGTCGGCGCTGGCGCTCGAACTGGCGCAGAAGCGCAATGGCGTCGTCATCAACACCGATTCCATGCAGGTCTATCGGGATCTGCGCATCATCACGGCGCGGCCGACGGTGAGCGAGGAGGCGCTGGCGCGGCACCGGCTCTATGGCCACATCGACGCGGCTGTGAATTTCTCGGCCGGTGCCTGGGTGGCCGATGCGGCAAAGGTGCTGGCGGAGGCGCGTGCCGAGGGCCGGCTGCCGATCTTCATCGGCGGCTCCGGCCTCTATTTCAACGCGCTGACGCGGGGCCTGTCGGCGGTGCCGCAGACCCCGCCCGCGATCCGCGAGGCGGTGCGGGCGCGGCTGGAGCGCGACGGTGTCGAGGCGCTGCATGCGGAACTGGCGCAGCGCGATCCGCCTTATGCAGAACGGCTGAAGGTACGCGACCGCACCCGCATCGCCCGTGCGCTGGAGGTAATCGAGGCGACCGGCCGGTCCCTGACCGACTGGCACCGCGAGGGCCTGCCGCCGCTGCTGCCGCCGGGACAATTCTCCGCACTGTTCCTCGCCCCCAACCGCGACCAACTCTACGCCCGGATCGATGCGCGGTTCGGCGTGATGCTGGCCTCCGGGGCGCTGGACGAGGTCGCTGCGTTGGCCGCGCGAGGGCTCGATCCGCTGCTGCCGGCCATGAAGGCCCACGGCGTACCGGCCCTGATCCGGCACATCAGGGGCGACATCAGCCGCGAGGAGGCCGCCGAAATCGGCCGCGCCGACACCCGCCACTACGCCAAGCGCCAGTTCACCTGGTTCCGCCACCAGCTCCCGGACTTCGAATGGGTCGCCCCGGAGGCGGCGCGGGGCTGGCTGGGCCTGTAGGCCGTAGCCCTGCCATGCGCGCCGTGCCGCGCAAAAAGGCTCGCCGAACCGCCGGAACCCCGTTACACTCCAAATATCGCGCAACCTGCGGCTATGCCTTGACAATCGGGCTTTGGTCGCTATGTTCGCGCAACCTTTGGGAAGTTCGAGCCGCGCCATGCGCAATATTATTGCCAAACTTATTATCGTCGTCGTAGCCAGGCGCACCGCCGGGGATGGCTAGCGGCCATCCACATTCGGGCGGTGTGCATGGGGCCTCTGGGGCCCTTTTTTATTTCCCGAAGCAGAACACAACGAAAGCCGCGCAAAACAGCGCATCCGGAGCGAGATCATGAGCGACAAGAGCCACGACCCCAATCAGATGACCGGCGCCGCGATGATCGTGCGCGCGCTCATCGATCATGGCGTCCAGCACCTCTTCGGCTACCCCGGCGGTGCCGTGCTTCCGATCTATGACGAGATCTTCCAGCAGAGCGAGGTCGAGCACATCCTGGTCCGCCACGAGCAGGGCGCCGGCCACGCCGCCGAAGGCTATGCCCGCTCGACCGGCAAGCCGGGCGTCGTGCTGGTGACCTCTGGTCCCGGCGCTACCAACATGGTGACGCCGCTGGCGGACGCGCTGATGGATTCGATCCCGCTGGTCTGCATCACCGGACAAGTTCCTACTCATTTGATCGGCAACGACGCGTTCCAGGAATGCGACACGGTCGGCATCACGCGGCCCTGCACCAAGCACAATTGGCTGGTGCGCGACGTCAACGATCTCGCCAAGGTGCTGCACGAGGCGTTCTACGTCGCGACCTCCGGCCGCCCCGGCCCGGTCGTGGTCGACGTGCCGAAGGACGTGCAGTTCGCCACCGGCACCTATCATCCGCCGCGCAAGTCCGACGTCCACGTGTCCTACACGCCGCGCGTGAAGGGCGATGCGGCGCAGATCCGCAAGGCGGTGGCGATGCTCGCGAGTGCCAAGCGGCCGGTGATCTATTCCGGCGGCGGCGTGATCAATTCCGGTCCCGAGGCGTCGAAACTGCTGCGCGAGCTGGTCGAGGTCACCGGCTTTCCGATCACCTCGACCCTGATGGGGCTCGGCGCCTATCCGGCCACCGGCAAGAACTGGCTCGGCATGCTCGGCATGCACGGCACCTACGAAGCCAACATGACCATGCATGATTGCGACGTCATGCTGTGCGTCGGCGCACGCTTCGACGACCGCATCACCGGCCGCACCGATGCGTTCTCGCCGGGCTCGAAGAAGATCCACATCGACATCGATCCGTCCTCGATCAACAAGAACATCCGCGTCGACGTGCCGATCATCGGCGATTGCGGCAACGTGCTCGGCGACCTCCTGCAGGTGTTCAAGGCGGAGACGAAGAAGCCGGATATCAAGGCGTGGTGGCAGCAGATCGCGCAATGGCGTGCGCGCAACTCGCTGTCCTACCGCAAGAACAACGATATCATCCTGCCGCAATACGCCATCCAGCGCCTGTTCGAGCTGACGCGCGGCAAGGACACCTACATCACGACCGAGGTCGGCCAGCACCAGATGTGGGCCGCGCAGTTCTTCGGCTTCGAGGAGCCGCATCGCTGGATGACCTCGGGCGGTCTCGGCACCATGGGCTACGGCCTGCCGGCCGCGCTCGGCGTCCAGGTCGCGCACCCGGACAGCCTCGTCATCGACATCGCCGGCGATGCCTCGGTGCAGATGACGATGCAGGAGATGTCGACGGCCGTGCAGTACGAGCTGCCGATCAAGATCTTCATCCTGAACAACCAGTACATGGGCATGGTGCGGCAGTGGCAGCAACTGCTGCACGGCAACCGCCTGTCGCATTCCTATTCGGAAGCATTGCCCGACTTCGTCAAGCTCGCGGACGCCTATGGTGCCGTCGGCATCCAGGCGATCAAGCCCGGCGATCTCGACGGCGCGATCAAGGAGATGATCAAGGTCAGGAAGCCGGTGCTGTTCGATTGCCGCGTCGCCGCGCTGGAAAACTGCTTCCCGATGATCCCGTCGGGCAAGGCGCACAACGAGATGCTGCTGCCGGAAGAGGCGAATGACGAGGCCACGGCCACCGCTTTCGCCGGCGGCAAGGCGCTGGTGTGATGATGCTGAATCCGCGACAAGCGCTCTTCCTTCGCCTCGCCCCGCTTGCGGGGAGAGGCCGGATTGCGCGCGAGCGCAATCCGGGTGAGGGGGAGTCTCCGCGAGTCCGTCGCTCACCGTCCTCGCGGAGGCTCCCCCTCACCCTAACCCTCTCCCCGCAAGCGGGGCGAGGGGACCGCGCGAACGCGTGGATGGAGCTTGCATCCGATGTTTGACCTCAACGAGCTCGAGCGCGCACACAGAATCGTCGGCACTGAGGTGCCGCCGACGCCGGCGCATGCCTGGCCGCTGCTGGCCGAGCGGCTCGGCACGCATGTCGTGGTCAAGCATGAGAACCACACGCCGATCGGCGCCTTCAAGGTGCGCGGCGGGCTGGTCTATCTGGAGAAGTTGAAGCGCGAGCGTCCCGACGTCCCCGGCATCATCTCGGCGACGCGGGGCAATCACGGCCAGAGCCTCGCCTTCGCCGCCAGCCGTCACGGCGTGCCCGCGGTGATCTACGTGCCGCGCGGCAACTCGGTCGAGAAGAACCGCGCGATGGCCGCATTCGGCGCCGAGCTGGTCGAGCACGGTGACGACTTCCAGGCCGCGCGCGAGGAGGCCGAGCGTCGTGCGCAGTTCACCGGTCTGCACATGGTGCCGTCGTTCCATCCCGATCTCGTGCTCGGCGTTGCGACCTACGCGCTCGAGCTGTTTCGATCAACGCCCGATCTTGACGTGCTTTATGTGCCGATCGGGCAGGGCTCCGGCATCTGTGGCTGCATCATGGCGCGCGATCTGCTGGGCCTGAAGACCGAGATCGTCGGCGTGCAGTCGAGCGAAGCGCCGTCCTACGCACTGTCGTTCGCGGCCGGCAGGATCGTCACCACCGAGACCAGCAACACGAACGCCGATGGTATGGCGACGCGCATTCCCGATGCGGATGCGTTTGCGCTGATCCGTGAACGTGCCGCACGCATCGTGCAGGTCACCGATGACGAGGTCGGCGCCGCGATCCGCGCCTATTGGACCGACACCCACAACCTCGCTGAAGGCGCCGGCGCTGCGGCGCTCGCGGCCGCGCTGCAGGACAAGCCAAAGCTCGCCGGCAAGCGGGTCGGGCTGATCCTGAGCGGCGGCAATATCGATTTCGATCTGTTCCGCACATGGGTCGGAACGGACACCGCGCGAGCCGCCCAGGCGGCGGTGGCGTGATGAGACGAATGTAAGGGGACGACAATGAACCAGCCCGCATCGGCCTATTTCCTGGAAGAACGTCACGATCCGAACGAGACGCACACGCTGTCCGTGCTCGTGCAGAACGAGCCCGGCGTGCTCGCGCGCGTCATCGGCCTGTTCTCCGGCCGCGGCTACAACATCGACAGTCTCACGGTGTCGGAGACCGAGAGCCAGAAGCACCTCTCGCGCATCACCATCGTCACCACGGGCACGCCGATGGTGATCCAGCAGATCAAGCATCAGCTCGACCGCATGGTGCCGGTCTATCGCGTCGTCGACATGACCTTGACCGGACGCTCGATCGAGCGGGAGCTCGCGATGGTGAAGGTGAAGGGCGGCGGCGAGCACCGCGTCGAGGCGCTGCGGCTGGCCGATGCATTCCGCGCCCGGGTGATCGACGCCACCACCGAGAGCTTCGTGTTCGAGATCACGGGCAATACGTCGAAGATCAACCAATTCATCGACCTGATGCGCCCGCTGGGGCTGGTCGAGGTGTCACGAACCGGGGTGGCCGCGATCACGCGTGGGCCGGAAGGGATGTGAGTCATGTTGGCGCGCGACTGGTACTACACGCAACGACGGCGGATGGGCCTCGATACCGCGGTCGCCTCGATCTATGACCGCCACGATGACAGCGACGCCCGCGCCCGTCAGGCGCTGACCATGCTCGGCGTCAAGCCGGGCTGGCGTGTCGCCGATATCGGTTGCGGCAACGGCGTGCTCGCCACCGAAGCCGCGCTGATGGGGGCCGAGGTCGACGCCATCGACATCTCGCCGGCGATGCTCGGCCTCGCCGACATTTACGCCCGCGACCGCAAGGCCCGCATCCGCACCCAGCCGGCCGGGCTGCTGTCGTTCGCCTACCAGCCGAATTCATACGACCTGATCGTCAGCGAGTTCACGCTGCACCATCTGCCCGACTTCTGGAAGGCGGTGGCGATGTCGCGGATCTTCAACGCGCTGAAGCCCGGCGCCAACTTCTATCTGCGCGACATGGTGTTCGTCAGCATGCCCGACGGCGTCGATCGCGACGTCGAGGGCTGGGCCGATTTCTCGATCAAGAACCACGATTTCGAGCGCGACAGCGTGATGACCCACATGCGCGACGAATACTCGACCTTCGGCTGGGTGATGGAGCGGATGCTGACCGAGGTCGGTTTCACGCTGGTCTCGGCCGACTATCATGCGCCGCTGCACGGCACCTATCTGCTGCGCAAGCCGACGCCGGACCAGCAGAGCTAGGCCAGAACAAGAGCAACAACGAAAGAAGCCAGGACGATGAAGCCGGCCGACGTTGGTATTGCCGTGATGGTCGCGGTGATCTGGGGACTTGCGTTCGTGGCAAGCCGGATCGCGCTCGACGAACTGCCGCCGGAACTGATGACCGCGATGCGCTTCGGCATTGCCGCGATCCCGTGCCTCGTCGTGCGCAAGCCGAAGCAGGTGTCGTGGGGCTTGCTGATCGCCATCAGCTTCACGCTGTTCCTCGGCCAGTTCCTGGCGCAGTCGATTGCCATCGCCCATGGCGTGCCGGTCGGGCTCACCAGCGTCATCGTGCAGAGCCAGGCGCTGTTCACGATCGGCCTCGCTGCGTTGGTATTCGCTGAGGTGCCGTCGCGGATGCAGGCGATCGGCATCGCGATCTCGGCGATCGGGCTTTTGATGATCTGCGGCACTGTCGGCTACGATTTCTCCGTCACGGCGTTCGCGATCCTGATGATCTCACCGATCTCGTTTGCGGTCGGCAATTTGCTGCTGCGCCCGGCGCAGGGCGCGCGGATGTTCGACCTGTTCGCCTGGCTGTGCCTGTGCGCGGCGATCCCGCTGTTCGCGCTCTCCTTCGTCACGATCGGCGCGCAGCCGATGTGGCAGGCGCTGACGCATATGTCGGTGCCCGTCATCATCTCGCTGATCGTGATCGGCGCGATCTCGACCAGCATCGCCTACTGGCTGTGGGGCCGGCTGCTGCGGGATTATCCGGCGGCGCAGGTGGTGCCGTTCGCGCTGCTGGTGCCGTTCGTGGGGTCGGCGGCATCCAGCGTCGTGTTCGGCGAGCGGTTCGGACCCTTGAGGCTCGCCGGCATGATCACCGTGATCGGCGGCATCGCCGTGATGCTGTTGTCGAAGCGCCCGCAAGCGCTGCCGAAGACCGCGTGAGGAGACGATGACCACCTCGCTCTTCTATGCCTTCCTCGCCTTCATGGTGGTGATGTACTTCACCCCCGGGCCGAACAACATCATGCTGCTGGCGTCGGGCCTGACCTATGGCTTCCGGCGCACCATCCCGCACATCGCCGGCATCGTCATCGGCTTTGCCTTCATGGTCGCCGCGGTCGGGCTCGGACTGGGGACCGTGTTCCTGGCCTATCCGATCCTGCAGACCATCCTGAAATATGCCGGCGCGGCCTACCTGATCTATCTTGCGGCCGTGATCGCCATGTCCGGCCCGACCAAGCCCGGCGAGGACAAGGCCGGCGGCCCGATGACCTTCTGGGGCGCGGCCATGTTCCAGTGGATCAATGCCAAGGGCTGGGTGATCGTGATCGGCACCATCACCGCCTATGCCGCGATTGCCCAGTTTCCGGTCAACATTGCGATCCAGACCGTGATCAGCCTGCTGGTCGGCACCGTGTCGACCGTGGTCTGGGCCCTGTTCGGCACGGCGCTGCGGCCGGTCCTGACCTCGGAGCGGCTGGTCCGGGGCTTCAACATCCTGATGGCCATCCTGCTTTTGGCCTCCCTCTACCCCGTCTTCATGGACGCATGAATGCCGCACCGCGCCATGCGAGAACGGGGTTTCCCCTGAGGAGAAAAAGCTCTAGACAACGCCGGAAATTCGCGGGCGCCCGGCGGTTTTGATCCATCCGAAAGCCTGATCCATCGGCCGATTTCGGCCTCCCTTTTTTGAAACGAGGAAACCACGATGCGAGTTTACTACGATCGCGATGCCGACCTGAACCTGATCAAGGGAAAGAAGGTCGCCATCGTCGGCTATGGCAGCCAGGGCCACGCCCACGCGCTCAACCTGAAGGATTCCGGCGTCAAGGACGTCGCCATTGCGCTGCGCAAGGGCTCGGCCTCGGCCAAGAAGGCCGAAGCTGCCGGCTTCAAGGTGCTCGAAGTCGCCGAGGCCGCCAAATGGGCCGACCTCGTGATGATGCTGACCCCGGACGAGCTGCAGGGCGACATCTACCGCGAGCACCTGCACGACAACATGAAGAAGGGCGCGGCGCTCGTGTTCGCCCACGGCCTCAACGTCCACTTCAACCTGCTCGATCCGCGCGCCGACCTCGACGTGCTGATGATCGCGCCGAAGGGCCCCGGCCACACCGTGCGCTCGGAGTATCAGCGCGGCGGCGGCGTGCCCTGCCTGATCGCGATCGCCAAGGACGTCTCGGGCAACGCCCATGACCTCGGCCTGTCCTACGCTTCCGCGATCGGCGGCGGCCGCGCCGGCATCATCGAGACCACCTTCAAGGAAGAGTGCGAGACCGACCTGTTCGGCGAGCAGGTCGTGCTCTGCGGCGGCCTGGTCGAGCTGATCAAGGGCGGCTACGAGACGCTGGTCGAAGCCGGCTACGCGCCGGAGATGGCCTATTTCGAGTGCCTGCACGAAGTGAAGCTGATCGTCGACCTGATCTATGAAGGCGGCATCGCCAACATGAACTACTCGATCTCCAACACCGCGGAGTACGGCGAGTACGTCACCGGCCCGCGCATCGTGACCGCGGAGACCAAGGCCGAGATGAAGCGCGTTCTGGCCGACATCCAGGGCGGCAAGTTCGCCCGCGACTGGATGCTGGAGAACAAGGTCAACCAGACCTCGTTCAAGGCAACCCGCGCCAAGCTCGCCCAGCACCCGATCGAGGAAGTCGGCGCGAAGCTGCGCGACATGATGCCGTGGATCAAGAAGGGCGCGCTGGTCGACAAGTCCAAGAACTAGGGCTTGATCCACGCTTGAGGTGGCGAGATCGCGCAAGCGCGATCTCGATGATCAAGAACGGCGCGCTGGTCAAGAGCAAGAACTAAGGTCTGCTCGCGACATCAGATTCGAGTCGAACGACATCGCCTCTCTCCGCTCCGCGGGGAGAGGCTTTTTCTTAATCGAAGGTCAGGCCGAGCCGTAACGCCCTGCGCCAGGCGACATGACAGGGCATGTGCAGCCCATCGCCGGGCACCACCAACGTGAAATGGTCGGGGATGCCCGTCTGGTTCTCGACCTCGATCGCCGCGCCTGATGGCGAGAGGTTGCGGATCGTGCAATCGATCGCGGCGCCGCCGAACTCGATGGTGCCGCCCTTCAAGACGCGATGCCGGGCGTTGCGTCGTTTCTCCACTGTCATCGTCATGGCACGGGGTCCCGTGTGAGCTTGATTAGCCTCAACTTGCGCCGCGAAAGTTAACGCAACTTTACCTTTGTCGGCTGTGGAGCTACGGAACCGCACCCTGCAGTTCCCGATCACGGCATTGCGCACCAAATTTTAAGCTGCCCGCGTCAATTTTACCGCCACATTGAGGGCGGAACGCGTGATGCAGGGACTTACTCGCTGGTTGGCCCGGTCCCCGGGATCGCCGATTGCCGTGCTCGGCATCGTGCTGTCGCTCTCGACCATCGTGCTGTTCGTCACCGATCTCGAGGTTCGCTACCTCGAGCGGATCGCGAGCGCCAAGACCGATGCCAAGAGCTTTGCCAGGATCCTGGCCGAGCATACCGAGCTCACCTTCGACGATGTCGACCGTGTCCTGTTCGAGGCCCAGGCGATCCGCACCAGGAGCCTGTCGGCCGGCAGCGCCGGTCTTGCGACGGCCAACGTCGCACTGCGACAGCTGCAGAGCAGCTCGTCGGTTCTGGTCGCAATCGGATGGACCGACGCGAGCGGCAATCTGATCGCACATTCCTATCCGCGGACGCCGCCGCTCACCAACATCGCCGACCGCGAGCACTTCATCGCGCAGCGCAACGCAACCGACGACCGGCTGTTCGTCTCGCCGCCGTATCGTTCCGTCGCGACCAACAAATGGTACAGCGCCGCGACCCGCCGGCTGAGCAATCCCGACGGCAGCTTTGCCGGTGTCGTCTCCGCGGCGATCGACCAGACTTACTTCACCAAGATCTACCGCTCGATCAATCTCGGCAAGAGCGGCTCGGTCGTGCTGCTGCACCGCGAGGGACGCATCCTGGCGCGTCAGCCCGAGATCCGCGAGGCGATCGGCAAGTCGTTCGCCGACGCGCCGCTGCTGACGGAATATCTGCCGAAGTCCGAGAGCGGCACGTTCGAGACCGTCAGCGTCGTCGACGGCGTGGAGCGCATCGCCGGCTATCAGGCCGTCGACGGCATGCCGCTGGTGCTGATCGTCACCTATGCGCGGGCCGAGGTGCTGGCGCCGTGGTACCGCCATCTCTACACCTACGGCCTGCTCGTCCTCACCATCGTCTCATTCATCCTGTTCGGCACCTATCTGCTGGTGCGGCAGACCAACAGGCTCGCGGCGCAGAGCCGGGCCCTCCAGCGCACCAACACCCGCTTCGACGTCGCCATCAGCAACATGAATCAGGGCCTCTGCCTGTTCGATGCCGACAAGAATCTGGTGATCTCGAACGGCCGCTATCAGGAGATGTACAGCCTGCCGGACCGGCTGGTGCGGCCGGGCACGCCGTTGCAGGACATTCTGCAATTCTACAAGGATCGCGGCGAGAGCAGCACGCTGACCGTCGATCAGCACGTCCAGCTGATGCCGACGCAGCGCGAGCAGAATTTCGAGCTGGCCGACCGCCGCGAGATCTTCATCCAGCGCAAGGCCTTGCCCGACGGCGGCTGGGTTGCGACCCACGAGGACATCACCGAGCAGAAGCGCGCCGAACGTCTGATCGCCGAGAAGGCCATCGAGCTCGAGGCCATGAACGTGCGCTTCGATGCCGCGCTCAGCAATATGTCGCATGGGCTGGCGCTGTTCGACGCTGACCAGAAGGTCGTGGTCGCGAATGCGCGTTATGCCGAGATGTATCAGCTGAGCCCGGACCAGGTCCGGCGCGGCACGCTGCTTGCGCAAATCCTCGACTATCGCCGCAACGCCGGCACGCATTTCATCGATGTGACGCCGGAGACCTATCTGGCGCACAACATCAGGGATGCGAAGGAGGTGCGGGAGTGCGCCGACGGTCGCATCATCGCGATCGCCCGCGCCATGATGCCGGACGGCGGCTGGCTGACCACGCATGAGGACATCACCGAGCGGGCGCGCAACGAGAAGCGGATCGTGTTCCTCGCCCAGCACGACCAGCTGACCGGCCTCGCCAATCGCGCAGTGTTCTCCGACAAGCTCGCCGAGGCGTCGCGCCGGCTGCAGCGGCACGGTTCGACCTTCACCGTGCTGATGCTCGACCTCGACAAATTCAAGGCCGTCAACGACACGCTCGGCCACCAGGCCGGCGACCAGCTGCTAGTCGAGGTTGCGCAGCGGCTGACCTCGTCGCTGCGCGACACCGACGTGCTGGCGCGGCTCGGCGGCGACGAATTCGCGATCATCCAGGAGAACGAGAAAGACCAGCGCGAAGGCGCGATCGGACTTGCGCGCCGCATCATCGGCCTGATCGAGCAGCCCTTCGTCCTCAACGGTCACCGCGTCCACGTCGGCACCAGCATCGGCATCGCGTTCGCGCCGGAGCACGCCACCGAGCCCGAGGTCCTGCTGCACGACGCCGACGTGGCGCTCTATGCGGCGAAATCCGGCGGCCGCAACGATTACCGGATCTACCGGGCGGAATTCGCCGAAGCCGCCGACCAGCAGAAGTCGCTCGAGGCCGAGCTGCGGGACGCCATCGCCCATGGCGAGTTCGAGCTGCGCTACCAGCCCTTCGTCGACGCCCGATCACGCGCGGTGCGCGGCGCGGAGGCGTTCGTTCGCTGGCAGCATCCGACCAAGGGGCTGCTCGCGCCCGATCAGTTCCTGCCGCTTGCGGAATCGACCGGCCTGATCCTGCCACTCGGCGCCTGGATCCTGCGCGAGGCTTGCCGGCGTGCGGCGGCGTGGCCGGCGCCGCTGCGCGTTGCCGTCAACGTCTCGGCGGCGCAGTTCGATGCCGGCAATCTGTTCGAGGTGGTGCTGGGCGTGCTGACCGAAACCGGGCTGTCGCCCGATCGGCTCGAGCTCGAGATTCCCGACGGCGCGCTGCTGCATGGCGATCAGGACGCTTATCTGCGGATCGTTCGGCTCTTGAAGAATGCCGGCATCACCATCGTGCTCGATAGCTGCGGCTATTCGGCCGCAAGCTCGCTGACCGGTCTCCCCTTCGACAAGATCAAGATCGACAAGCCGATCGTCCAGGGCATGGCGAGCCGCCGCGACTGTGCTGCCGTGGTGTCGTCGATCCGCGCGCTGGCGCAAGGCCTCGATATCGTGACCGCGGCAAAGGGCGTCGAAAGCGCCGATCAGTATGAGGCGCTGCTCGCCGCCGGGGTCGACGTGGTGCAGGGCTATCTGTTCGGACAGCCCGTCCCGCACGACACGCTCGACTTCGGCACGCGCCAGGTCCGGACCAGGAACGTCGCGTGACGTTGCGCCCCGGTGATGCGCCACGTCAGGCCGTATGCCGTTGATGGATTACTGCTCGGCAGCCATCGGCTGCTTCTCGATCCGGTTGTGCAGCTGCCAGAACCGCACGGTGCGCTGCGCGGTCTCCAGCGACAGCCGGCGGTAATCGCGCTGCGCGACCTGCAGCGTGGCGTCATCGAGGGTATGCGGCAGCGGCCGCTTGCGCAGGATGGTCTCGACTGTCGGCCAGTTCAGCCGCGCCGAGCGGCAGGGGATCAGGATCAGGTCGGACCGGTGGCCGAGCATCAGCCGCTCGACCATCTCGATCGGCATGTCGTTGAGCACCGCGAGCGCGACCGTCACCTCGTCGAACTTGTTGGCTTCGGCAAATTTGTAGACTGCGACGTCGTCGAGCTCGTTCAGCTGCTTCATCAGCTTCACCAGCTCCTCGGCGACGCCGTAGTTGCGGCGCGGGGCGGCGGGGCCCTGATTGGCGATCTCGTTCAGCACCTTCTGGATCTCGTCGCGCACGGCGGCCGGTGCCACCGCGAGCAGCCGGGCCCGCACCGCATCCTTGGCGCGGCGCAGCAGGTCGCGCAGGAATTTCACCGGCATGTCGATGCGCAGCCCGAGGATCTCGATCAGCTCGTCATCGCCTTCGGCGCGCGCGACGATACCGGAATAGCCCTCCTCGGAGAAGCGCGCGCTGGCGTTCTTGGCCAGCCGCCGGATCACGCGATCCTCGCCGCGCTTGACCACGACATCGGTGACGCTCTCGGGCAGATTATCGCGGGCTGAGATCGCGAGCAGGTGGTCCTGCCCCCTGGTGTTGGCGATCTCGATCAGCGCCTCGGTCGAGAGACGGCTGGACTGGGTCAGCACGTCGCCGGCGACCGTGATGTCGTCGTCCCAGGCGAGATACTGGATCACCTCGAACGGCGCGTAGTCGAGCGGCGCCAGACGGCGGCTCAATTCGGCGCGCGCCCGCGTCTCGACGCGTGCGATCAACAGGCACAACACGTCGTCGAACACCTGGACCTGTTCGTCGTTGAGGCGGTCGCCGTCGTTGAGGAAAAGGTCGGTCACCCGCCGCAGCGTCTGCACGCGCTTGGCGGAGCTTCCATCCCTGACGGCATCTTCAAGTTCGGCAATGATCGAGTGCGCCGGCTGTTGCACCATTATGGGCAGCCTGTTGGTTTGTTGGATGACACCTGCGTGGACGATGGAACAGGCTACCTTTCACCTCTGTTAAGGGCGCGTCCCGTAGAACTACAGGCGTTGTGCATCGTTAACCGGCAACGACCGCGCGCCATGCAATTTGCGCCTTCGATCGGTTTTGGGCATCTCGCAATATCAATGGGTTAGACGGCAGCCTGCGCCAGGCGCGGTTAAGGAAGTCTTGAGCACGACACCATGCGCAACGTCGCCGGCCTCACGACGCGGATCGCCGGTTCGGCTGTCGCGGCGCGCGCAGCTTGCTGGTCCCTGACGGCAGCGTCGGAGTTTTTCCGGCGCAATTGATGCTATTCTTCATGCGCGTCTTGAGCTCGTTCCTGGCGCAGATCAGGCGCCCGCGCAGCTCCTGCACCTGCGCGATATGGCGGTCGAGCTCGGTCAGTTTTTGCGTGATCTGTCCGATCAGATAGTCATGACGCAGGCCGTTGGTCCTGGACTCGGCCAGGGCGCCCTTGATCTCGTCGAGCGTGAAGCCGAGCGATTGCGCCTGCAGGATCATCGCCAGCGCCTCGGCCGAACTCTCGTCGTATTCGCGATAGCCCGTCCGGGTCCGGCGCGCCGGCCGCACCAGCCCTTCAGCCTCCAGGAAGCGGATTTTCGATGGTGCCACCCCGAACCGCTGCGCCAGCTCTCCGATCTGCATCGCCTGTGCTCCCTCGAAAATGGCCTTGACCTTAAAGTTAAGTTGAAGGTGTAGGGTGCCCCCATCACCCCCCGAATTCAAGGCCTCTCCATGCACGCACCGCTCCAGCCGTCGCCTTTGTTTGCGCCCCTGGCGCTGCCGAATGGCGCGATCGTTCCCAACCGCATCGCCAAGGCCGCGATGGAAGAAAACAT
Organism: Bradyrhizobium jicamae; assembly: GCF_018130695.1. Classification (GTDB taxonomy): domain Bacteria; phylum Pseudomonadota; class Alphaproteobacteria; order Rhizobiales; family Xanthobacteraceae; genus Bradyrhizobium; species Bradyrhizobium jicamae_B. The sequence goes on from NZ_JAFCJX010000002.1 coordinate 462,127, forward strand.
GGCGGATCACGGCCAATTGCCGGGCGAAGCGCTGCGGCGGCTTTACGAGCGCTGGTCCGTCGGCGGTGCCGGCCTGATCCTGTCGGGCAATGTCATGATCGATCCGACCGCATTGACCGGTCCGGGTGGCGTCGTGCTCGACGAACGCCAGCCGGTTGAACCGTTCAAGGCCTGGGCGCGGGCGGCAACGCGCGGCGGCGGCCAGGCGTGGCTGCAGATCAGCCATCCCGGCCGGCAAGTCTTCGCATCGATGGGCCAGGAGGCAGTGGCTCCGTCGGCGATCGGCCTCGACATGGGCGCGCACTCACATCTGTTTCCGGTGCCGCGCGCGCTCGACGCTGCGGAGATCGCTGCGATTGTCGGACGTTTCGCGACGACGGCGCGGCTGGCCGAGGCCGCCGGCTTTTCCGGCGTGCAGATTCACGCCGCGCACGGCTATCTGATCAGCCAGTTTCTCTCGCCCCTGACCAACCGGCGCACCGATGCTTGGGGCGGCGAGCTCAAAAATCGCGCGCGTCTGCTGCTCGACGTGATCAAGGCGGTGCGCGCCGTGGTCACGCCGGGCTTCTCGGTTGCGGTCAAGCTGAACTCCGCCGACTTCCAGAAGGGCGGTTTCGATGCCTCCGATGCGGCGCAGGTGGTGCGCTGGCTGAACGAGCTGCCGGTCGAGCTCGTCGAATTGTCCGGCGGCAGCTACGAAAGCCCGGCCATGCAGGGTACGCCGCAAGCCGGCAGCACGGCCAAGCGCGAGGCCTACTTCCTCGACTTCGCCCGCGACATCAGTGCGGTCGCGCGGATGCCGATCATGGTCACGGGCGGCATCCGCCGCCGCGCCGTCGCGGAGCAGGCGCTGCAGGAAAGCGAGGGCAGGCCAGGCGTCGCCATGATCGGCATCGCCAGCGCCATGGCGTTCGAGCCGCGGCTGCCCGAACGATGGAAGGCGGGCGAGACGCTCGATGTCGACATTCCCAGTGTCGGCTGGCGCAACAAGGCCTATGCGAGCCTGGCCAGGATGGCGGTCGTGAAGCTGCAGCTGCGGCGCCTCGGTGCGGGGCGGCCGCCGAAGCCCGGCGCAAGCCCGCTGCTCGCCTTGGTCCGCCAGCAGATCATCACCAAGCGGCTGACCCGGCGTTACCGGGCCTGGGTGTCGCAACCGCGCGCCGAACCGAACGGCATGTGATATCGTGCGGCCGAAACGCGGGGCATGCTTCTTGACCATGATGAGACGATTGATCGCGATCACCTTCATCGCGGCGCTGGCGACCGCAGCGCATGCCGGCGACGAGGGCGACCCCAAGGAATTCTGCGACGGCAACACGTTTCAGATGGTCGAGTGCCTGAAGGCCCAGACCGCGCAATGGGACAAGCGGATGAACGTCGCCTATCAGGCGGCGCTGAAGGATGCCTCCAGCGACAAGCAGCGCGAGCAGCTGCGCGCCGCGCAGCGGCTGTGGATCCAGTATCGCGACGCCAACTGCCTGTACTACGGGCTCGGCGAGGGCACCATCGCTCGCATCGACGCCGGCGAATGCATGCGCAACCTGACCCAGGCGCGCGCCAGGGAACTCGAAGAGATCGGCCATCAGTGAGCCACTTTCCGCCGCCATCACTGCCGCGATGAGCGACGGAAAGAATGCTGACGAACTGACGCAGCTTGCGGACGAGGCGCTGCGCGGCGAGCCCGGCTGTGAGACGGCGCGCGTCGCTGGCGTGTCCGCGCTGCCGCATGTGCAGATCGGGCGCAACTGGGAAATTCCCAACGTCGTCCTCGGCGACAGCCTGATCAGCGACGTCGACCGCGCCGTGATGAGCGTGCATCGCCGGCTCGGCCGCAAATTCCATTTACGCGGCGATTAGCCGACCTTGGCCATGCGCGCCGTCGGGCCGCGGAGGCCAAGCCCTATCACCATGGCGACCTCCGCCGGGTCCTGATCGAGGCGGCGATGCAGCTGGCAGGCGAAGTTGGACCGGAGGCGGTCAGCGTCCGCGAGGCGGCGCGGCCGGCCGGGGTGTCGCTGGGGGCGCCGTTCCGCCACTCCCCCGGCCGGGACGCCCCTGATCAATTCGGTGGCTGCGGAGGCGCAGCGTCGCTTCAGGACGCGCGGCCTCTCCGCCGAAAGTTTAGCGCGCTTGCCGCCGGCCGGCGGCGCGCGGTGTCCGCAAATTCATTGCCTGTTCATGACGTTTCCACTACGTTTTTATGACACGACGCAGGCTCCGGCTGCGGCGTGCGCCTCCTGGCCGTTGCCAGCCAAGGCCTAAGGATTGCGCCGGGTCGTATTGCGTCTCACCTCATGGCGCCCGCGCCCAATCAAGGTTCCCACGCTACGACGCTGGTCGGCGGTCTCGCCGCGATCGGCATCTGGCGGCTGATGGCGGTGTCCGCGCCGCATCTGGGCGCGCTGATCATCCTGCTGCAGACCGAGACCGATTTCGGCTCGCGGGTCTGCTTCCTGTTCACCTGGGGGATCCTCAACTTCCTGTTCATCGCGCTGCTGCGGCGGCCGGCATTGTCGGGTGCGCTGTCGCTGACCCTGGTGGTCGCGCTGGTCTTGCTGTCGCGCTTCAAGCACGACGTCGTTCAGATGACCGCGAACTTCGTCGACCTGATGGTGATCGATCGCGACACCGCGGCGTTCCTGCTGACGATCTTCCCCAATCTGCGCTGGTCCCTGATCGGCGCGGCGCTGGTCACGCTCCCGCTGATGTACGCGCTGTGGTGGCTCGATCCGTTCCGGATTCGCCGCCTGCCGGCCGCGGCCGCCTGCCTCGCCTGCACCGCGGCGCTGTCAGCCTATGCCTTCACCTGGCCGGATGAAGCCTGGCGCGGCTATTACGATGACGGCTATCTGTCCAAATTTGCCCGCTCCGGCGTTACCGCGGTCTCCGACTTCGTCAGCTACGGCTTCATGGAGTCGGCGCCGAGCCTGAACGAGCGGCTCAAAGTGCCGCTGGTCGATGAATGTCATCCCGCTGGCCGCCGCCCCAACATCATCATGGTCCATGATGAATCGAGCTTCGACATCCGCGCCGCCGACGGCGTCAAGGTGCCGGCCGGCTACGGCAATCAGTTCAAGTCCTATGACGGCGTCGAGCGCAAATTCCTCGCCGAGAGCAATGGCGGGCCGAGCTGGTTCACCGAATACAACGTGCTCGCAGGCCTTTCCTCGCGCTCGTTCGGCCGCTTCTCCTATTTCGTGACGCGGATCGCGTCGGGCCGGGTCGAGCGCGGCCTGCCGCTGGCGCTGCGCCGCTGCGGCTACACCACGCTGTCGCTCTATCCGGCGTTCGGCGCCTTCATGAGCGCGCGCAGCTTCCAGACCACGACCGGCATCCAGAACTTCTTCGACGCGCACGATCTCCACGCCAGGGATGTCGAGCCCGACAGCTTCTTCTACGACAAGGCGCTGAAGCTGATGGGCGAGCAGCAGCCGGGCTCGCCGCTGTTCACTTTCGTCTATCTCGCCGCCAACCATTTTCCGTGGGAGACCAGGTTCAGGCCGGACCTGCTGCCGTCCTGGAAGCGGCCGGGCAATTCGGCCTCGGTCGACGAATATCTGCGCCGCCAGACCATGAGCGCCAACGACTATGCGGGTTTCATCGCAGGCTTGAAGAAGAAGTTTCCCTCGCAGCCGTTCCTGATCGTGCGCTACGGCGACCATCAGCCGGAGTTCTCGCCGCAGCTGCTCGATCCCGCGCTCGACGAAGCCGGCATCGGCAAGAAGCTGATGGACTACGATCCGCGCTACTACGCGACCTATTACGCGATCGACGCCGTCAATTTCGAACCGGTGAAGAGCCCGGCGGTGATGCCAACGATCGACGCCGCCTATCTGCCGCTGGTGATCCAGGAAGCGGCCGGCATTCCGCTCGATCCGTCGTTCGAGGAGCAGAAGGCGATCATGCTCCGTTGCAACGGCCTGTTCTATGCCTGCAAGGACGGCGCCGAAGCGCGTCGCTTCAACCGGCTCTTGATCGACGCGGGAATGATCAAGGGACTGTGAACGCGCCGTGCGATCTGCTGTGATCGCAGCCCACGCTCGACGAACGTCGTAAGCCTTGTGTCGAATGCGCGCGCCGTTTTTCACGCGTATTACTCATTTGTAATTCGTCGTCGAAGGAATTCCCAAACTTCGTACAGATTTCGTCACGATTGTTTCGATGATCTGGCGCGCCGCTGCAACACACTTCGATCAACGCGCAGCGTCACCTCACCCATCTTGCCATCTCTTGCAGGAGTGTTTGCCCATGCGAGCGCTCGATTTCGCGCGTCTTCTCTTCGCCTTCGGATTCGCCATTCCCACGGCCTACGCCGCGGAGCCGCCACACGACATCAAGGGGCTCTTCATGATGACGGACTATCCCGCCGTCACGATCAGGCCCGGCACCACCTCGAACATCTCGTTGCGCCTGCAGAACTACGATCTCGGTCCGCAGCGCTACAAGCTGTCGGTCGAAGGCGTGCCGAGCGGCTGGACCGCAACGCTGCTCGGCGGCGGACAGCCGGTCGCGGCCGCGATGCCGGCGCCGGATTCCAGCGTGCCGTTGCAGCTTCGCCTCGACGTGCCCGCGAACAGCGCGCTCAACGAGCAGACGCTGACGGTGAAGGCCGAGGGCCAGGGCAGCGAGGCGAGCCTGCCGATCGTGGTTGATCTCGCCAAGGAGCTGCCGGCCAAGCTCACCGTGGCCTCGAAGCTTCCCGAATTGCGCGGCAGCCCGAAATCGAACTTCGAATACACGCTGTCGATCAAGAACGACAGTGGCCGCAATCTGGTGGCAAGCTTCGCGGCGGCTGCGCCCGCCAATTTCGAAACCTCCTTCACCGAGGCCTATGGCACCCAGGAGCTGTCCTCGATCCCGATCGAGGCCGGCCAGTCCAAGGACATCAAGCTCAAGGTGCGGCCGCCGAGTGCAGTCGATGCCGGACATTTCCCGGTCAAGGTCACGGTCAATGCCGAGGATGCGACGGCTGCGACCGAAGTGGCGCTCGATATCGCCGGCCAGCCGCAGCTGCAGCTCTCCGGGCGTGATGGCCTCCTGAGCGCGCGCGCGGTCGCCGCGCAGCAGAGCACGATCCCGATCGTGGTCACCAACAGCGGCACTGCACCCGCCGAGAACGTCGCGCTGTCGGCGAGCGCGCCGAGCGGCTGGAAGGTCACTTTCGAGCCCGCGACGATCGAGCGGCTGGTGCCCGGCAAGGATGCCGAGGTGCAGGCGCTGGTGACGCCGAGCGACAAGTCGCTCGCCGGCGACTATCAGGTCTCGATGCGGGCGGCCTCGCGCGGCGAGAACGCGTCGAGCCAGTTCCGCATCACCGTCAATACCTCCACCGTCTGGGGCATGGCCGGAGCCGGCGTGATCGGCGTCGCACTGCTCCTGATGCTTGGCGCCGTTGCGAGGTTCGGACGCCGATGAACACGCAGCACAATGACAACGCAGCGACGTCGCATGACGTCGTCATCGCAGCGCGCGATCTCACGAAGCGTTACGGCAAGAGCACTGTCGTCGACGCCATCAACTTCAACATCATCAGGGGCGAGGTATTCGGCCTGCTCGGGCCGAACGGCGCCGGCAAGACCACCACGATCCTGATGATGCTCGGCCTCACCGAGATCTCGGCCGGACGCATCAGCGTGCTCGGCTTCGATCCGGCGCGCGCACCGCTCAAGGTCAAGCGCCATGTCGGCTATCTGCCCGACGCGGTTGGCTTCTACGATCACCTCACGGCGGTCGAGAACCTCGCCTATGTCGCCAAGCTGATGGGCTTGTCGATGGCCGAGCGGACGCGGCGGATCGTGGCTGCGCTCAGCCGTGTGCGGCTGCTCGACGTCGCCAACAGGCGGGTTGCGACCTATTCGCGCGGCATGCGGCAGCGGCTCGGACTTGCCGAGATCATCGTCAAGCGCGCCGAGATCGCGATCCTGGACGAACCGACCTCGGGCCTCGATCCGCAGGCGACGCTGGAATTCCTCGAGCTGATCCGCGAGCTCAAGGCCGAGGGCGTCACGGTGCTGCTGTCCTCGCACATGCTCGACCAGGTGCAGCGCGTCTGCGACCGCGTCGCGCTGTTCCAGGCCGGCAAGATCGTGATGATGGGCTCGGTGGCCGAGCTCGCCGTCCAGGTGCTGGGCGCGGGTTTCGTCGTCGAGGTCGAGGCCGAAGGCGCCGGCATTGCACGCCGGCTCGCGGCGATCCCCGGCGTCGGCAGTGTCGAGACACTCGCTGACGATCGCTTCCGGATGATCGCTGACCGCGATGTGCGGCCGGATGCGGCACGCGTCGTGGTCGCCGCCGACGGCGTGCTGCGACGGCTGTCGGTCGACGAGCCCAGCCTGGAGGCGATCTATGCCCATCAATTCCAGGCCAAACAGGCGAGAGGAGTGCAAGATGCGGCGTGAAGGTTCGGCCTTTCAGGGCGTCGGCGCCGTCTTCGTCAAGGAGCTGTCCGACAACATCTCCAGCGTCCGCATGCTGATGCTGGAGCTTCTGGTCGTGCTGACGGCGCTCGCGGCGCTGTACGAGGCGATCGACACCCTGCGCAAGAACACGGCGGAGGATCCGTTCCTGCTGCTGCGCCTGTTCACGGTCGACCAGGCGCCGCTGCCGTCCTTCGTCGCCATCCTCGGCTTCCTGATTCCGCTGATGGCGATCGGGCTCGGCTTCGACCTGATCAACAGCGAGCACAACCGGCGGACGCTCTCGCGCATCCTGGCGCAGCCGATCTACCGCGATGCATTGTTGCTCGGCAAATACCTCGCGGGGCTTGCGACCATCACCATCAGCCTCACCGCATTGTGGCTGCTGGTGATCGGCCTCGGCCTGATCTTCCTCGGCGTTCCCCCGGGCGGCGAGGAGATCGCGCGCTCGCTGGCGTTCCTGGTGATTGCGATCTTCTATGCCGGCGTCTGGCTGTCGCTGGCGATGCTGCTCTCGATCGTGTTCCGCTCGCCGGCGACCGCCGCGCTGGTGGCGCTCGGCGTCTGGCTGTTCCTGACCGTGCTGTGGCCGATGCTGGCGCCCGCGATCGCGCAACTGGTTGCGCCGCCCGATCCGCGCTATGCGATGCTCGGTCTCGACACACCGGACACCGCAATCTGGACGCAGTTGCTGCAGCGGCTGTCGCCGAACGATTTGTTCGGCGAGGCAATGCTGGCTGTGCTGTCGCCGACCACGCGGACGCTCGGTCCGGTCTTCGTCGATCAGCTGCGCGGCGCCGTGATGGGCGCGCCGCTGCCGTTCGGCGAGAGTGTGATGATCGCATGGCCGCAGACGGTGGGCCTGATCGCCTGCACCATCGTGCTGTTCGTGGCCGGCTACATCCTGTTCCAGCGCCAGGAGGTGAGGGCCTGAGGCCGGTTATTTCCCGCCGACCTTCTCCCACAGCCAGCGCGCCACGGCGTCCGGCGATGACGAGGCGTCATTGCCGGCCGCCCGCAGATTCGCTTCGCGCATGGCGGCGATGTCGATCTTGCCGAGCAGCGGCTGCAGCGCCGCCTTCAGCACCTGATCATCTTTCCGTTTCGGCGACAGCAACAGGATCGCGTCATAGGGCGGGATCGCATGCCGGTCGTCCTCGAGCGCCACCAGATCGTACTTCGCGATCAGGCCGTCGCTGGTGTAACCCGCGATCACGTCGACCTCGCCTGAGGCGACCGCTGCATACATGAAGTCCGGCTGCATCTGCCGCTGGGCGCGGAAGCCGATGCCGTAGGCCTTCTGGATGCCCGCCCATTCCGGCCGCGAGAAGAACTCGTAGTCACCGGCAATCGACATCGACGGCGCGCGCGCCACCAGATCGGAGATCTTGCTGATGCCGAGCTCGGCGGCGCGCTTCTTGGGCATCACGAGCGCGTAGGCATTCTCGAAACCGAGCTCGCCGAGCAGGGTGATATTGTCCTTGGCGAGCGCCGTCTTCAGCTCTGCGATCACCTCGGCGCGCGGCCGGATATCGGTGTGGTGCAACTGGTTGGCCCAGAGCGTGCCGGAGTAATCGACACAGGCATCGACGTCGCCAGCGGCAAGCGCTGCGAAGATCACGTTGGAACCGAGCCCCTGGCGCGAGGTCGCCGAAAGGCCCGCAGCCTGCAGGCGCTGGGTGATCAGGGCCGACAACACATAGCTTTCGGCAAAGGTCTTTGCGCCGATCACGTAAGTCGACGCCGAGCGTGCCGTGGGCAGCAGCGTTGCGGCGATCAGCGCTACGATCCCGAGACCGCCGAGCGCGGCGCGGACGCGTCCTCGCGATCGGAGCCCGCTCTCGATCAGCGCCAGCAACTGGTCGACCGCGAGCGCCAGCACCGCGGCGGCGAAACAGCCGAACAACACGAACACCCAGTTCTGGGTCTGCAGTCCCGCAAAGATGTAATTGCCGAGGCTGGTCTGGCCGATCGGCGTCGACAGCGTCGCGGTACCGATCACCCAGACCGCCGCGGTGCGGATGCCCGCCATCATCACCGGCAGCGCCAGCGGCAGCTCGACGGTGAGCAGCGATTGGCGTGGCGTCATGCCGACGCCTTGCGCGGCTTCCAGGATCGCGGCGTCGATGCCGAGCAGGCCGGTGATGGTGTTGCGCAGCACCGGCAGCATGGAATAGAGCGCGAGCGCCAGCACCGCGGGCAGGAAGCCGAACGCCGAGAAGCTGAAGCCGAACCACGAGGCCGTCAGCGCCGCCAGCGCCAGCAGCAGCGGATAGAACAGCGCGAGCAAGGCGAGGCCCGGCACGGTCTGCACGATGCTGGCGAGCCCGAGCAGCGCGCCGCGCAGCACCGGTCTGTTGCGCGCGACGATCGCGAGCGGCAGGCTGACAGCAAGCCCGAGCGCCAGCGAAGCGACGCTGACGCGGACGTGGTTGCCGAGATAATCGGGCAGGTGGCCAAGCGCCTCGGCCCAGCGCGGATCGGCGAACAGGCTCATGCCGCGCCACCGCTCGGCAGCAGCGCGCCGAGCCGCTCGGCCTGCCGCCGCGGCGTGCGCAGGAGCTCGCCGACATAGGCGTCGTCGCTTTGGGACAGTTCGGCCGGCGTCCCCAGCGCCAGCATTTTCCCGCCGTGCATCACCGCGACGCGATCGGCGAGCAGGATCGCCTCCGTCATGTCGTGGGTGATCATCACGGTGGTCAGCCCGAGCTTGCGATGCAGCTCGCGAAAATCGTCGCCGAGCGCGTCGCGGGTGAGGGGATCGAGCGCGCCGAACGGCTCGTCCATCAGCACGATGCGCGGCTTGGCCGCCAGCGCACGCGCCACGCCGACGCGCTGGCGCTGGCCGCCGGAGAGCTCATGCGGCAGGCGATCGCGGTATTGCGCGCGGTCGAGCCGCACCAGATCGAGCAGCTCATCGACCCGCGCTGATATCTCGGCCTGCGGCCAGCCGAGCAGCTTTGGCGTGATGCCGATATTGCCGCCGACGGTCAGGTGCGGAAACAGCCCGCCGCTCTGGAAGACGTAGCCGATGCGGCGGCGCAGCAGGATCGGATCGGTACGGCCGACATCCTCGCCCTCGACTGTGATGCGACCGTGATCTGCCTCGATCAGCCGGTTGGCGAGCCGCAGCAGCGTGGTCTTGCCCGAGCCGGAGCCGCCAACGATGGCCAGGAATTCACCCGCGGCCACCTCGAGTGAGACGTCGTCGACCGCGACCACGCGGCCGCCGTCAAAGCTCTTGCCGACATGCGCATAGGCGATCAGCGGCGAGGTGGGCATCGGGCGGCGACCTCCAGCTCAGGTTCATGGGTCAGTGATAACCCATAAACCCCGCCTCGGTCTCAGGCCCCGACGTCTTTTCATCCCCGCATCGCGGGCCGCGATCCGGTCAGGTTACGTCTTGCAGAAGCGCCCCATTTGCGGGAACGGCACGATGCCTTGCGCTTCGTGCTCAGGCTTCGTTTTTGGGCACATATTTGCCCATGACGCATTTATAGCTCTGCAGGCGCCAGGCGTGATACGGGCCTTTCGAGAGCCAGTCCGCGATGCCGATCTGGGCGTTAACCGCGCAGGCGCCCATGGTGATACCGGACTGATCGCTGGTGGTGACGACTTTCTCCATGCAAAGCTGGGCATTGCAGAGGACGGCGACGAGTGTGACGAGCATGATAGCCTTTATGAATGGGATTTACCCGGTCTCACGCGACTCTTTCTGAGGCGGCGTAGCCTCCTCTTTAGGAGGCGGGCCTAGCCGACTCATGCAGGGTTCATGCCACTATCAGCTGTTTCTGCACGCCCAAGTGCAATCCCGGGACACTACGGCCGGGCCACCACGGAGGGCCGGATACCGCCGCGTAGCCCGCAGCACAGAGTTGCGCTATAGTCGCGACCAATAATGATGAGAGAGATCGGGAGCCGGCAGGGAACGTTTGCGCGGGGCAGAATTTCGATGATGACGGTACCTGAGCTTGCCGCGAGTGCCTTGGAGAAATTTCTCGCAACGCAAGCAGACAAATTGTTCGGCGCCTCGCAGGCGCGCTATGCGGAGCTGCTTCCGGCCGCGGCGCGGATCGCGCTGGAATGCATCGGCAACAGCGATGCGCTGTATCACAATGTCGAGCACACGATGCTGGTCACGCTCGCGGGCCACGACATCCTGCGCGGCCGCGCGCTGCACACCCATGTCACCGCCGAAGACTACACGCATACGCTGATCGCCTGCCTCACCCACGACATCGGCTATGTGCGCGGCCTGCTGAAAGGCGACGGCGAAGACGGCTACGTCATCGATGCGAAGGGCAACAAGATCAATCTGCCACGCGGCTCGTCGGATGCGGGCCTGATGCCCTATCATGTCGATCGCTCGAAGATCTATGTGCTGGATCGGCTGGAGGCCGTGGTTCCGATCGATCGCGAGCGCGTCGCCCGCGCCATCGAGGGAACGCGCTTTCCGGCGCCCGAAGGCCAGACCTATGACGACGAGGCTGCGATCGTCCGCGCCGCTGATTTCATCGGGCAGCTGGGCGATCCCAACTACATCCGGAAATCCAACGCGCTCTATCACGAGTTCGAGGAAGTCGGCATCAACCGCCAGCTCGGCTATGAGTCGCCGGCCGATATCGTCGACCGCTACCCCCAGTTCTACTGGAGCATGGTGGCGCCGAACATCCAGGACGCGATCCGCTATCTCAACATGACCGGCAGCGGCCGGCAGTGGCTCGCCAATCTCTACGGCAATGTGTTCCGTGCCGAGCGTGAGATCGGGGGCTCCGGTCCGCAAAGCTGACCCTTGCCTGCGACGCGCAGAATCTGCTTGATCGATGGCGCCGCCATAAACCAGCCCGCTTTTGGGTTCCTCACTGGTCGATCGATCGCAGCCCTCGCCATTCCCCGATGATGACATCCCTTTGCCGTCGAATGCTGGCTATCGCGACGGGCCTGTGGGCCACCGCCGCGCTCGCAGAGCCGGTCTACGACGTCGACATGTATGCGCTGATGTCGGGGACGTGCCGCACCGTCAGCATTGCCGGGCAGAGTTTTGGCTGCAAAGCCGTGGCCTATTTCCACAACCAGCGCGGCCGCTCCGAATTCACCGTCGTGCTCGACGATCCCGCCGACGACAGCCACATCGTCTCGTTCTCCGGCGAGAGTGCCGAGCGGGCCCAGGACAATGTGTTCGAGCTCACGGTCGACCGCATGCTGCTGAAGTCGCGCGACCGGCCCAAGGTCGACGGGCTGCCGGTGCCGCTGGCCGAGCCTTCGACCGGCTCGTGCAAGCAAATCGGCAGTTTCGTGACCCGCCAGGTCTCGAGCATCGCCTGCGCCGCGACCGACAGGAACGGCCGGAAGTACGAGCTGAGCTTCGAGTCGGACGGCTCGCCGATGACGCTGCGCAAGCTGCGGCAATCGTCGTTGCCGAGCGAGAAGCGCAAGGCCCGCCTCGTCGCCCAGCTCGAATGCCGCCTCAAGGCCCGCGCCGCACAGATCCTGCCGCGGGATACCGCAGCCTTCGTGATCCGCTGCCTCGGCGAGGACGCTGACAAGCCCGCGGACGGGCAGCGGTAGGGTGAGACACGAGCAACGGGCTCCGCTTCACCTCGCCCCGCTTGCGGGGAGAGGTCGAAATTCAAGCACAGCTTGAATTTCGGGTGAGGGGGAGTCTCCGCGGGCTCAACTCTCACTGTTGGCGCAAATTCGATGCATGGGAGCGTGCGGAGACTCCCCCTCACCCGGATTGCATCTGCGATGCAATCCGGCCTCTCCCCGCAAGCGGGGCGAGGCGAAGAGAACCCCGTCGCGCTCGTCGGGATCCTGTCGCGCTATTCCGGCTTGCCCATCGCATACGGCTTCAGTGCGGCGTAGAGCAGGCCGTGCGTCGGCGTCGGGATGCCGAGCTTGCGGCCGAGCTCGACCACCTTGCCGCTGAGCCAGGGCAGCTCCAGCCGATTGCCGCGCTCGAGGTCGAGCGCCATCGATGCCTTCATCGCCGGCGGTGCGTGGCCGATAAAGACCATCGTCTTGTCCAGCGCATCCGGCGGCAGCGTGATGCCGCTGGCCTGCGCGAGCGCAATGGTCTCCTGACAGGCCGCAACGAAGTACGGCCGCATATCGGGATCATCGCGCAGCCCGCCGATCGGCAGCCGCGTCACTGCGGTCATGCTGGCATTGGTGGCGAGCGCGATGAACTTCATCCACAGCTCGGTGATGATCTGCTCGCTCAGCGTCGCGTCGAAGCCGGCCTTGAGGCAGAGCGCCAGAAAATCCTTGCCGCGTTGCGAGACGCTGCCGTCGAGCTCACCAAAGATCATCCGCATGAAGGTGCCGACCTGGTTGATCACGCCGGGCTTGATGATCGAGGCGCTGATCTGGGCGACGCCGCCCATCACGGCCTTTGGCCCGAGGATCGGCAGCAGCCGCTCATGCGCGTCGATGCCGTTCTGCAGCGGGATGACGGCGGTGTGGGGGCCGACCATCGGCTTGATGTGCGCGCCGGCGCTCTCGACATCCCACAGCTTGACGCAGAACAGGACGATGTCGACGACGCCCACGCTTGCGGGATCGTCGGTCGCCTGCGTCGGCACCAGATGGCTGTCGCCGCGGCCGCCCTGAACCCTGAGGCCCTCGCTCTTCATCGCGGCGAGATGGGCGCCGCGCGCGATAAAGGTCACGTCGGCCCCGGCATGGGCCAGCGCCGCGCCAAACCCGCCTCCGACGCCACCGGCGCCAACCACTGCGATCCGCATCAAGATGTCTCCCGTCTGAATTTGGCCGGGAGCCTATCGACTGACGGGGCGGATCGGAAGACGCGTCCGATCATCCTCGCTATGCGTGAACGGTACCTTCGAACGCGGTGGCGAGCGTCCGCAGCACGCCATCCTGGCCGGCGCCGCCGACGAAGCACAGCGCGGACGGCAGGCCGTCGCCGCGCCGCACGCCGGGCACGGACACCGCGCAGAGGTCGAGCGGGTTCACGAAATAAGTGTAGGTCCCCATGATGCTGTTGCGGGTCATCGGCTCCGCCAGCATCTCCTCGATGGTGAAGATGGTCGGCACCGTCGGAACCACCAGCGCTGCGACGTCCTCGAGTGGTCCGGCCACGGTCCGCTGCAGCCGCTTCAGGGCATACATTGCCTCGAAGGCATCCCTGGCGCTGTAGTTCAGCCCCGGCTCGATCGCGGCCCATACCGCGGGATGAATCGCGTCGCGATGGTGCGCGATCACCTCGCCATAATCGCACAGCCGCTCCGCCACCATCGCCGACTGGAACACCAGCCGTCCGGCCTCCGCGAACGGTTTGAAGTCGATCTCGTTCAGCGAGAATCCAAGCGCCTCAAGCCGCTTCAGATTGGCGTCGAACGCGTGCCTTGCGTTGGCGTCGCCGAAGAACTGCAACTGGTCCCGTCGCGGCATCGCCAGCGTCTTGCTCTGCGGCGTTCGCGCCGAGAGATCGATGCCGTCGGCATCGCTGCGGCTGAAGGGATCGAGCGGATCGTAGCCCGCGATGGAGTCCAGGATCTCGTAGGCATCCGCCGCGCGCTTGGCGAAGACGGGGACGCAGTCGAACGTCCGGCTGTTGTAGAGCAGGCCGCGCGAGCTTACGAGGCCGATTGTCGGCTTCAGGCCGATGATGCCGTTGCAGGCCGCGGGAACGCGCCCCGAACCGCCGGTATCGCTGCCGAGCGAGAACGCCACGATGTCGCGCGCCACCGCGACCGCCGAGCCCGAGCTCGAGCCGCCCGGGATGTAGCGCGGATCGATCGCGTTCCGGCACAGCGGCTCCGGGCTGCGGGTGCCGTTCAGGCCGGTCGCGAACTGGTCCATCGTGTTCTTGCCGATCAGCACGGCGCCGAGCGCTTCGAGCCGCTGCACGGCCAACGCGGACTCATCGGGTCGGATCGCCAGCGCCGGGCAGTTGCTGGTCGTCGCTATGCCGGCAACGTGGATGTTGTCTTTCACTGCGAATGGAAGTCCGAGCAAGGGCAGCCGTGCGCCCTCGCGCGCACGCTTCATCAGCGCTTCGGCACGGCTGATCGCCTGGTCCGCCGAAACCAGCGCAGTGAAGACGCCACCCTGCGCGGCGGCCTTGGCGCGCAAGCAGGCCTCGGCGATCAAGGCTGTGGCGTCGGTGCCGTTACGCCGCGCCGTGCGGAGGCTGTCGAAGGTGAAGGCAAGGGTCGAAAGATCGCTCGTCATGGTCACCGCTTGCCTTCCCAATGCACGATGCGGCGGGCGAGCCAGGCGATGCCGCGATCGCTGGCGAGCCCAATCAGGCCGATCAGGATGATGCCGCCGAACACGTAAGTGGTGCGGAAGAAGCTGCTGGCATCGAGGATCACGAAGCCGAGGCCGCGATCGCCGCCGAGCAGCTCGGATGCAACAAGAATCGTCAGCGCCGTTCCCATCGCGATGCGCAGGCCCGTCATGATCTGCGGCAGCGCCGAGGGCAGCACCACGAAGCGGAACACCTGCCAGCGGTTGGCGCCCATCGATTGCGCGGCGCGCAGCGAGTCGAGCGCACAGGCGCGGGCGCCGGCCTGCGCGTTCACCATCATGATCAGCACCACCGAGATGAAGATCAGCAGGATCTTTGACAGCTCGCCGATGCCGAACCAGAGAATGAACAGCGGGATCAGGCCGAGCGGCGGGATCGGCCGCACGATCTCTGATGGCACCAGGAACAGCGCATCGATCGCCGCGATCCGGCCGCGCAGCAGGCCGATCGCGATGCCGATGAGCGAGCCCGCGACGAACGCGACGCCGACCCGCCACAGGCTGGCGGCGATATGGGTCCAGATGCCGATGCCGGAATAGCCGCGCTCGATCATGTCGACCACGGTCGCCGCGACAGCGCCCGGCGAGGGCAGCAGCGTCGGCGTCACCGTGCCGCGCGCTGTCACCAGCGCCCAGACCAACAGGATGGCGAGCGGCGACAGGATGGCGAGCGCCCAGTATCGCCGTTGCGCCTGTCTGGAATTTGAACTCATGAGAGGCCTCGCAAAGTCAGTGACGCATCTTGCGGTAGATCGTCTCGCGCAGCTTGATGAAGCTGGCATCGAGCCGGTTGTCGCCATTGGCGCGCGGAGAGGGCAGCTCGACCTGGAATTCGTCGAACTGTCCCTGCTTGAGATCGGTCAGCAGGAAAATGCGGTCGCCGAGGAACACCGCTTCGTCGATGCTGTGGGTGACGAACAGGATGGTGCAGCCGGTGCGGTCGCGAATCCGTAAGACCTCTTCCTGCAGCACCTCGCGGGTCTGCACGTCGAGTGCAGAAAAAGGTTCATCCATCAGCATCACCTTCGGCTTCGCCGCGAGCACGCGCGCCAGCCCGACCCGCTGCCGCATGCCACCGGAGAGCTGATAGGGATAGAGATCCTCGACGCCGGAGAGACCAACCAGCGCCGCCATGTCCTCGGCGACCTGCCGGCGCTCCTTCGCGCCCTTGCCGGCGCAGCGCAGGCTGAAGGAGATGTTGTCGGCGACCGTCATCCAGTCGAACAGCGCCGCCGCCTGGAACACGACACCGCGATCGGGACCGGGGCCGGTGATCTCCTGGTCGTCGACAAACGCCACGCCGTCGGTCGCGCGGATGAAGCCCGCGGCGAGATTGAGGATCGTGGTCTTGCCGCAACCGGACGGACCGAGCAGCGCCACGAGCTCGCCGGGGCGGATCGCGAAGCTGACGTCGCGCAGGATGGTGCGCTCGTCATAGTCGAAGCCGACCTTCTCGAATTTGAGCATCGGCTTCGCCGCGGCGCGCGCGGCCGCAGGTTCAGTTGGCTCGGGATCGGGTGCGAGGCTCAAGGCTCTGACGCGTGCGCTCATTTCTGGCTCGCCAAATATGCCTGAAGGGGCTTGGTATTGAGAAGCCCGCTCCAGTCGGTCGGAACCGCCTGGATCCGCTTCTCCTCCAGCAGGAAGGCTGCGATCCGCTGCAGATGCTTGCCGAGCCGCGAATCCGCCTCCGCGCCGGGCGGGCCCATGAAGTCGGCGGTCAGGATCTCCGCAAAGCTCGGATGGGCGACGCTCTGGCCTTCGACGAGCTTGTCGAAATCCGCCGGGGTCATGTTGACGCGCTTCGCCTCATACTGCCGGACCTCCGCGGGCTTCGCCTTGTAGTCGGCCTGCGCCTGCTCCCACACTTTCAGGAAGGTGTGCACGGTCTCGGGGCTGCCCGAGGTGAACGCCTTGCGCGCCACCCAGACGCCGCCGGTGATCATGCCGAGGCTTTTCGTCGTCGCGATCGGCTTGGCGCCGGCGCGTTCGATCGCACCGACATTCGGCTCCCAGACGAACGCCGCATCGATCTGGCCGGCCTGATAGGCCGGCGGCATGTTGGCCGGCGTCAGGTTGACCAGCGTGACGTCGGAGGCTTTGAGATTGGCTTTCGCCAGCGCCTGCAGGGTGTGGAAGTGGCTGGTCGAGCCGATCGCAACGCCGATGCGTTTGCCCTTCAGATCGGGCAGGCCGTTGATGCCGGCCTGCGGATTGGCCGCGAGCCGGACGTTGGTCGCATCGATCCGCTCCATGAAGAGTATCTCGATCGGCAGCCCGTTCGAGTAGCCGGTGACGGCGGGGAATTCGCCCATCCAGGTGAGGTCGACTTCGGAGGCCGCGAGCGCCGGCAGCATCGCGGGGCCGGCCGGAAATTGCGCGGTCTTCACATCGAGGCCGGCCTTTTCGAACATCCCGGTCGCGAGTGCATAGGACAGGATCACATTGATCTCGCCGGTCTGGAAACCGATCTTGATCGGCTTGCCGCCCTCGGCATGTGCCAGCGGGGTGGCGGCGAGGCTGATCGCGAATGCGATCCAACGAAACAGGTTACGCATTGATCGTCTCCTTGTGATCGAGAATTGGGTGAGAGGGCGCGTCATGCGGCGACCCCGAGCAGGTCGAGCACGGTCAGCGCGAGGATTTTCGTCGCCGCCACCGATTTGCCGATCTGGATGTACTCGTTGATCGGCGGCCAGCCGTCCTCACCGGGGCCGAAGGTCACCGCGGCATGGCCGCGCTCGGCAAAGCGGATCGTGTCGTTGAAGGCGTTCTTGCGATAGAACGCCGGCGCCTCGCCGAGGATGCGCTGATAGGCGCGGCTCAGCGCTGCCGAAGGATTTGCGCTTTCGTCCTGTTCGATCGTGCCGTCGACGAACAGCGCGCCGGGATAGGGGCGGGCGGTTGCCTTGAGGTCGGGATCGAGCGCGGTCTGCAGCTCGATCACCTTGTTGATGTCGGCCATCACGCTGTCAGGTGTCATGCCCGGCAGGATGCCGACCACCGCGAGCACGGCGTGCGCGACATCGGGCGTGAACTGCATCTCGCGCCTGACGCCGCCCTGGACGCGGATGATCGCGACCATCGGCGGCGTGCCGCCGGCGCGCCGTGCCGGCACGTGCTCGAACGTCATGGTCTCGAACGCGGTCAAGAGCTTCGCCATCTTGGCCACCGCATTGACGCCGGTGTCGGGCCGCCACAGATGACTCTTGATGCCCTGCGTCTCGATCTGCACCAGGAAATTGCCGCCATTGGCGACCGCGATGCCCATGCCGGAGCGGCCGTCCGGTCTGGTCCAGCCGGTCGGCTCGCAGACGATGGTGTAGTCGGCGTCGAGCCCGCATTCGTCGAGCAGGAAGATCGAGCCATCGGGCCCGTTCTTCTCCTCGTCGGCGGTGTAGACGCATTTCAGCGTACCCTGCAGCGCGATGCCGGCTTCACGAATGGCGCGCACCGCCAGCAGCGTGCAGGCGAGGTTGCCGCGCGTGTCCGAGGTGCCGCGGGCGTAGAGCCTGTCGCCATGGCGGGTCGGACGGAACGGATGGCCGCCGGTCATCGTCCATTTGCTCCAGTCGCCCGCCGGATAGGTGTCGAGATGGTCGTTGAGGATCAGCGACGGGCCGCTGCCGTTGCCTTCGAGGATGCCGACGACGTTCGGCCGTCCCTCGCGCTTGATCGGCATGGTGACGGCAAAGCCCATATCCCTGAGTTTGTCCGCGATGCAGAGCGCAGCGCCTTCCTCGCGCGCCGGCGGCTCGTCCGGGTCGAGCGGATTTTCCGCCTCGGGCTGGCCGGCCGGAACCAGCTCGCAGGTCAGATCGAGCCAGGCCTGCTCGGTGATGCCATCGAGCACGCGACGTTCAAGGTCGGTAAGCCCATCGCGTTCAATTGTGTCCAGCGTTTGTTGCATGATCACTCCGGCTATGCGCCATAGAGAACAGCAAGCCATGTGCCATCGACGTCGCAAGCGCCCTTAGTCGCCGGCGAGCTAGCTATCGCTCTGTGATTCCTTGAGAAAACGTCCGGCGAAACGTCTGTCAGATAATTTCAGTCGCCTGATAAACGCGGCTTCGTTACGCACGGACAACCTCGCCATGATGCTTTGTCGCGCGTGTCATTCCGCATCGGCCGCAAGCTGCGCCGACAGCAGATCCGGCCGCTTGATCACCAGCAGGCCGCGCTTCTGGCGGAGCACGCCGGCATCCTGCAGGCGGTTGAGGCTGATCGTCACCCACTGCCGCGTCGCGCCGATCAGGCTCGCGATCTCGGCGTGGGTGAAGGCCGCCGCGATCAGGGTTCCGCCGCCCTTCTCGTCCTCGTCGAAGCCGTAGGTCTGTGCGAGATGCAGCAGCACATGGGCGAGGCGCTGCGACATCGAGCGCGTGCCGAGCATCTGCGCCAGCGACGAGTAGCAGCGCGCCTTGAACGACAGCGCGTCGATGATGGCGAGCGCAAAATCCGGCACCTCGCGCGCCAGCTCGCGGAGGCCCGCGCCGGGCAAATGCGTCACCTCGCTCTGCTTGGCCGCCACCGCCGACCACATGTGAACGCCGCCTGAGAAGATGTCGGGGCCGCCGACGAAATTGCCCGGTAGCCAGTAGGCCAGCGTGATCTCGCGTCCGCTCGGCGCGGTGTAGAAGCTGCGGATCAAGCCGCTGTCGAGCAGGAAGATGCCGTCATGCGGCGCGCCCTGGCTCAGAATGGTTTCGCCGCGCTGGTAGGTCCGGCTGCGGCCGAACGCCTTGATCCGCTCGCGCGCCTCCTCAGGCAGCCGCTCGATCAGGCTCGCCTGGCGCGGGATGACGTCGTCGGTCTCCGACAGCAGGATACCGGCCGTTTTCTCTCCGACTTCCATCGCCTCTCCAGCGCGTGCGTGAACCGCCTCAAGCCTATCGTCTGCCCGACGCCTGTCCATTCCATAATAAGTCCAGCAGGCGATAGTGAGATGCTGCGGCCGCCGACCGTGCCGCGTTGAACTTGCCGTCCGTCTCAGCTAAGCCATCCCTCAAACCGGGAGGAATGCGCAGGTGGATACGGCAACGCCAAACGCGGTCGCGCTGCAAGATGCGACGGTGGCTTTTCGCGTGGCGGACGGGCGGGTCTACACCGCGGTCGAGAAGGCCAATCTGACGGTCGCGCATGGCGAGTTCGTCGCCATTGTCGGGCCGACTGGCTGCGGAAAATCGACACTGCTCAATGTCGCGGCCGGGCTGTTGAAGCCGGCAGGAGGCGCGGTGCGGATCTTCGACAAGCCGCTGTCAGGGCTGAACCGCGATGCCGGCTATCTCTTCCAGGCCGATGCGCTGTTTCCCTGGAAGACCGCAATCGACAATGTCGCGATCGGGCTCGAGATCCGCGGCACGCCGCCCGACGAGGCGCTGAAGCGCGCGCAGACCTGGCTCACGTCAGTGGGGCTCGGCGCCTTCGCCAACCGCTATCCGCACATGCTCTCCGGCGGCCAGCGCAAGCGCGTCGGTCTTGCGCAGGTCTTGATCCGCGATCCAAAGATCCTGCTGATGGACGAGCCGTTCGGCCCGCTCGATGCGCAGACCCGGCAGATCATGGGCAATCTGCTGCTGGAGCTGTGGAGCGCCGACCGCAAGGCGGTGCTGTTCGTCACCCACGACCTGGAAGAGGCGATCGCGCTGGCCGACCGTGTGGTGATCATGTCGGCCGGGCCCGGCGCGCGCATCATCGGCGACTGGCGCGTCTCGCTGCCGCGGCCGCGCGACATTTCCGAGATCCGGATGGAGAAGGATTTTCACGCCCTGCACAAGGAGATCTGGAGCGTGCTGAAGGACGAGGTGATGAAGGGCTACGCCCAGTCGACGCAAGCGGGGGCTGCCTGATGTCGCGCGTCACGCTGTTGTCGCTGCAGGTGCTGGTCGCCGTCGTCACGCTGGCGCTGTGGCAGTTCTTCTCGAGCGTGGAGGTGTTCGGCAAGGTCCTGCTGCCGCCGTTCTTCTTCTCCAATCCAGTCGACGTGTTCGCCCAGATCGTCAAATGGTTCTCCACCGGCGTGATCTGGAAGCACCTGATGATCACGCTGTGGGAGTCGATCCTCGCCTTCGTGATCGGCTCGGCTGCCGGCATCCTGGTCGGCTTCTGGTTCGCGCGGCAGCCGCGCGTCGCCGCGGTGTTCGATCCCTATGTGAAGATGGTCAACGCGCTGCCGCGCGTCGTGCTGGCGCCGATCTTCGCACTGTGGTTCGGGCTCGGCGTCTGGTCCAAGGTCGCGCTCGGCGTCACGCTGGTGTTCTTCATCGTGTTCTTCAACGTCTACCAGGGCGTCAAGGAAGTGAGCACGACGGTGCTCGACAACGGCCGCATGCTCGGCATGAGCGAGCGGCAATTGATGCGCCACGTCTACTGGCCGTCGGCGCTGTCCTGGATGTTCTCCTCGCTGCACACGTCCGTCGGCTTTGCCGTGGTCGGCGCCGTCGTCGGCGAATATCTCGGCTCGGCGGCAGGCCTCGGCTATCTGATCCAGCAGGCCGAAGGCGTGTTCGACGTCGCCGGCGTGTTCGCCGGCATGTTCGTGCTGTCGGCGTTCGTCATCCTGATCGACATGGGCGTCACGGTGGTCGAGAAGCGGCTGCTGGTCTGGCGGCCGACCGCGGTCGTGCGGGACTAATTGTAGGGTGGGCAAAGCGCAAGCGTGCCCACCTTCGCGAGCAGGGCGTGAATGGTGGGCACGGCGCTGGCGCGCCTTTGCCCACCCTACATGTCTTCGGAACTTGATCGATCGTACACAAGAATAAGAGGTCTTCATGAAACCCCACGTCGCCTGCCTGATGGCGTCCAGTCTCGATGGCCGGACATGGCCGAGCCGCTGGCGGCCGAAAAACTCCGGCAATTTGTTTGAGCAGGTGCATGACGAGATCGCCGGCGATGCCTGGCTGGTCGGGCGCGTGACCGGGCAGGAGTTTGCGAAAGGCACGTCCTACCCGGCATCCACCGCCGAGACATTCCCGCGAAAACCGTGGTTCGCGCGGCGCGAGGCCAAGGCGTTCGGCGTGGTGCTGGATGCGCAGGGCAAGATCGTCTGGGGCCGCTCGGATATCGGTGGCGATCCCATCGTCGTCGTGCTGACGGAAGCCGTATCGGACGCGCATCTGGCCGGCCTGCGCAGCGAAGGCATCTCCTACATCTTTGCCGGCAAGTCGGAGCTCGATCTCGCGCTGACGCTTGACATCCTCAACCGCGAGCTCGGCATCAAGCGCCTGCTGGTCGAAGGCGGCGGCATCGCCAACGGCAATTTCCTGCGCGCCGGGCTGATCGACGAGCTCTATCTCATCCTCTGTCCTGCGATCGATGGCGCCAAGGGCGCGCCCCATGTGTTCGATTCCGCCGAGGCGGATACCGACAAGCGTGCGCCACTCAAGGCGATGGCGCTGCAGAGCAGCAGGGATCTCGGTGGAGGCGCATTGTTGCTGCACTATCTGATCCAGAACGATGCAGCGTAGACGGCTGCGCGAATGACCAAACCGAATTCCGATCGCATCATCGTCGTCGGCGCCGGTCCCGCCGGGTTGATGGCCGCGCGCGAGCTTGCCCGCGCGGGCCGAAAAGTGACCATCCTGGAGGCGCGCGACCGGTGTGGCGGGCGCATCGACCCGCTGCCGGCGACGGAGTTCGGGTATCCGGCGGAGGGCGGCGCGGAATTCATCCATGGCGAAGCGCCCGTCACCCGCAGCCTGCTGAGCGAGGCGGGCCTCAAGACGCTGCCGTTGCAGGGGTCGTCATGGACGATCGAGGATGGACAATTCGCGCCACGCGAGCAGAACGCCTACGAGGCCGAACTGCATCAGGCACTCAGCGGATTGAAGGAGGATCGCCCGCTCGCCGAGTTCCTGCAGGCGCATTTCTCCGATCCGAAATACGCGCAGCTGCGCCGCTCGGTCGAGCGGATGGTCGAGGGCTATGATGCCGCCGATCCAAAACGGATCAGCGTCATGGCGCTGCGCGAGGAATGGATGGATGGCGGCCGGGCCAACCAGGGGCGGCTCGTTGGCGGCTATGGCGGGCTGATCGCCTATCTCGCGAAGGACTGCCGCGACCATGGCGTCGACATCCACTTCGGTGCGATAGTGAAGGCCATCGAGATCGTCGACGGCAAGATCGTGGTTCGTTGCGCCGATGGCACCTCTCATCCATGCGCGCGAACGGTGCTGACGGTTCCGATTGCGCTGCTCGGCGACATCACCCTGCCGCCGGCGGCGCGCGCGAGAGCTGACGCGGTCAACGACATCGGCTTCGGCAACGTCATCAAGATCCTGCTGCGCTTCCGTAACCAGTGGTGGCGCGAGAAGAAGGCCGACGATCTGACCTTCGTGATCTCGAGCGAAGCGATTCCGGTGTGGTGGACGCAGTATCCGAATCCGCAGGCCGTGCTCACGGGCTGGTTCGGTGGACCGAAGACGGCTCAGATGGATCATCTCGGTGAGCGCGAGCTGATCGACGTCGGGCTCGATTCGCTGGCGAAGATATTCCGCCTCGGCCGTCAGCAATTGGCCGATCAGATGATCAACGGTCGCGCCATCAACTGGGCCCACGATCCCTTCGCGCGCGGCGCCTATTCCTACGCGACCCCTGCGACGCGCGCTGCGCAAGCGCGGCTCCGCGAACCCGGCGATGGGACGATCTTCTTTGCCGGCGAGGCCCTTTACAGCGGGCCGGACATGGGGACGGTCGAAGCTGCGCTGGACAACGGTCTGGCGACAGCGCGGATGATTTTGGGCCGGTAAGGCAACAACTCCGTCATTGCGAGCGAAGCGAAGCAATCCATCTTTCGGCATATGCGGCGCTTCGGCATATGCGGCGCGATGGATTGCGTCGTCGCTTCGCTTCGCTCGCAATGACGGTGGCAAGAGCGTTGTGTAACACTCACTCCATCATTCGTGACTCGCCTTGCGCCAAACGCGCGTGCATGACATCTCCGCTGCGCAGGCGAGCGCGCTGGGGACCGGGGCCAGCACATGCACGACGAGACGTCACCGCGCTACGCCGGCTGGCGGGTCGTGCTGGCCTGCTTCCTGCTGGCGCTGTCGATCTTCGGCTTTGCGCTGTACGGGCAGGGCGTTTATCTCGTCGAGCTGCAGCGGCTGAACGGCTGGCCGGCCTCGCTGATCTCAGGAGCAAGCACACTGTCGCTCCTGATCGGCAATGTCGTCGTCATCTTCACCGACGAGATCGTGCGGCGGCTCGGCCTGAAGCGGCTGGCGCTGGCGGGCATCGCGTGCCTCGCGATTTCGATGGTGCTGCTCGCCTTCGCACCCGCGCCGTGGGCGCTCTATCTAGCGTTCGCGCTGATGTCGCTCGGCTGGGTCGGCATGGGCACGGTGGTCATTTCCGCGGTGGTCGGCGCGTGGTTCGTGCAGCGCCGCGGGCTTGCGATCAGCCTGGCGTTTCTCGGCGCCAGCTCGGGCGGCGTCATCGTGACGCCGGCGCTGGTGCTGCTGGTCGGCCATGTCGGATTCCAGACCGCGATGCTGATTGCGAGCGCGGTCATGCTGATGATTCTCGTTCCAGCCACGCTCGCCTGGATCGCTCCGCCGCCGGAAGCGGCCGCGAGGACTGCAAATCCATCCTCGCCAGCGCCCACCAGCGGCATCTCCCGCGCCGAGGTGATGCGCCGGCCGGCGTTCTGGACCATCGCGCTTCCCTTCGCGTTCGGCATCACGGCCCAGGTCGGCTTCATCGTGCACCAGATCGCGATGCTGGAGCCGAAGATCGGCGCGGTCAGGGCAGGGCTCGCCGTCAGCGCCATGACGGCGATGGCGGTCGTTGGGCGTCTCTCGCTCGGCGTGGTCGCCGACCGCCTCGATCCGCGGCTCGCGGCCGCCGTCTCGCTGATCAGTCAGGCGATCGCGCTCGCGACGATCCGGCTGACCGACGATGTCCATCTCGTGCTGCTGGCGTCCGCCGTGTTCGGCTTCTCCGTCGGCAATCTGATCACGCTGCCGCCGCTGATCATTCACCGCGAATTCGAGGCGCAACATTTTACGGTGGTGATGGGCCTCTTCACCGCGATCAGCGGGACGATCGGTGCGTTCGGTCCGGGATTGATCGGGCTCGTGCGTGGCCGGAGCGGTGACTATGGCGCGGCGTTGTTGCTCGCGATCGGGCTGGAGGTGATGGCCGCAGCGATCGTCGTCTTGCGCAGCTCCCGTAGGGTGGGCAAAGCGTCTTGTCCGCCGTAGCTCGAAGAGCGAAGGCGGAAGCGTGCCCACCATCACGAGCACGCCGTGAATGGTGGGCACGGCGCTTGCGCGCCTTTGCCCACCCTACGCAGCTACGCAGTCTCCTCAATCCAGCAGCTTGGTATCGTCAGGCGCCTGCGGCGGCGTCTTGATTGCGATCGCCTTCAGCGCGCGGCCATTCGGCTTGCTGCCGCCATGCGGCGTGCCCTTCGGGATCACTACGAGGTCGCCGGGCTTCACGGTGACTTCCTTGTCACCGAGCCAGATCGTGCCGGTGCCTTCGAGGATGTATTGCAGCTCGTTGGTGTTGGGATGCAGGTGTTTCGGCACATTGCCGTCCTGGATCGAGACGGTGGCGCCGTCGGCGGCGACGAACATTTTGGAGCGGAAACCCACATTGTTGGCGTTGCCGAGCGCATCGCCCTGCATCTCGCCGGTGTGGATGATCTGCGCGGTGATGTTTTCGGCGGCGAGCGCGGGCCGCAGGACATGGGTCACGGCGCAGCCGGCGGCAAAGGCGGCGGTGAGCGAGAGCGTGGTGGCGATACGGTTCATGGAAGACCTCCCCTTGGAACGTTTCTTGTGGCGGCAATGCTATGCCGCGCCGTCATCATTGGCCAGCAAGGCGGCGGCCGGTGCGACGAAAAGATCGCGAAAGCCAAGCGGAATAAACCGTCCGCGCCGCACATGGCAGCCATTCCTTCTGGCACCAAAGTCGCCTTCTCAAGCCTACTGCACTGCATTATGTTGCCGGCCAATCAGATGGAGGAAACCAATGAACAAGATGATTGGCAGGTTGGCGGGAGCGGCGATTGCGCTTCTGATGAGCGCGGGCCTGGCCGCGGCGCAAAGCAAGATCACGGTCGCGGTCGGCGGCGGCGCCTGCCTGTGCTATCTGCCGACGGTCCTGGCCAAACAGCTCGGCGAATATGAGAAGGCGGGGCTGGCGGTCGAACTGGTCGACCTCAAGGGCGGCTCGGACGCGCTCAAGGCCGTGCTCGGCGGCAGCGCCGATGTCGTCTCCGGCTATTTCGACCACTGCGTCAATCTCGCGGCCAAGAAGCAGGAGCTGCAGTCCTTCGTGGTCTATGACCGCTATCCCGGGCTCGTGCTGGTGGTCTCGCCGAAGCACACCGCGGAGATCAAGTCGATCAAGGATCTTGCCGGCAAGAAGGTCGGCGTCAGCGCGCCCGGTTCCTCGACCGACTTCTTCCTGAAATACATGCTGAAGAAGAACGGGCTCGATCCGACCAGCGCCGCGGTGATCGGCGTCGGCCTCGGCGCCACCGCGGTCGCCGCGATGGAGCAGGGCCAGATCGATGCCGCCGTGATGCTCGACCCCTCCGTCACGGTGCTGCAGGCCAAATACGCCGACCTGAAGATCCTGAGCGACACCCGCACGCAGAAGGACACGCTCGCCGTGTTCGGCGGCGAATATCCGGGCGGCGCCCTCTATTCCACCGCGGCCTGGGTCAAGGGCCACGAGAAGGAGGTGCAGGCGCTGACCAACGCGATCGTGGCGACGCTGAACTGGATCCACGCGCATTCGGCCGAGGAGATCATGGCCAAGATGCCGGATGAGATCGTCGGCTCCAACAAGGAGCAGTATCTTGCCGCGCTGAAGAACACGATCCCGATGTATTCGGAGACCGGCAAGATGGATCCGAAGGGCGCGGACGCGGTGCTCGCCGTGTTCAGCGAAGGCTCGCCCGAGGTCGCCAAGGCCAATATCGACGTGACCAAGACCTACACCAACAAATACGTCGAGCAGGTCAAGAAGACGACCGGGAACGCGAAGTAAGTCCGGAGCATGATCCGGAAAAGTGTGAAGCGGTTTTCCGACAAGATCATGCTCAAACAAGAAGTGCGGTGAATGCAATGCAGTCCCTCGTCATTCACCGCGTCACCGCGCTCGATCTCACCGTGCAGCGGCGGCCGTGGCCGTTTGCGGAAGCGAAGCGTGCCGAGATCGACGCGTACTTTGCCGAGGAGCAGCGCAAGAAGCCCGAGATCTGGAACGGCCAGGTGCTGATCGGCCGCGACGCTCACTTCTCCGGCGGTCGGCTGACCGCGAATTATTTCGAGACCGATTTCGCCAGCTTCCTCGCCTGGCGCGACTGGGGCTTTCCGGACAAGGACGTCTTCAACGGCTTTGGCATGGGCGCGCTGCTGTCGAGCGACGGCGCCTTCGCGCTCGGCGTGATGGGCGGCCACACCGTGAATGCCGGCCGCATCTACTTTCCCTCCGGCACGCCCGACCTCAGCGACATCAGGGGGGACACCGTCGACATTCCCGGCAGCGTGGTGCGCGAGCTCGAGGAGGAGACCGGGCTCATTCCCGGCGACTATCAGCTCGATGCCGACTGGCACGTCGTCGCGACTGGACCTGCGATCGCGATGATGAAGATCGTGCGCGTCGATCTGCCCGGCAGCACGCTGCGCGCCAAGCTCGAAGCCAATCTCGCCGCGCAATCCGAGCCGGAGCTTGCGGGCATCCATCTGGTGCGCACGCGCGACGACTTCACCGCGACCATGCCGCACTTCGTCACCGCCTTCATCGAGACGCAACTGCCGGGTTGAGCTTCGCGGACGTGCTAGAGAGTGCGGGCTCATAGCGCGCGGTTTGAATCACAGGACTGGCCAGACGCGACGCTTCCGGGCAGTCCCTAGTTGGACGCTTCCGGGGTAGAAGCGGACGTCAGCCAGCCGACAATCTCCGCTGAAACCGTCGAAAATGACCCAAAGCGGACCTCGCAGTCAAAATTCATTCAAAATTGAGCAGTTACCCGCACAGAAGGTAGATAAAATCGCTTTATGCAACCAAGCGCCTCGCTTACAACCGTCGTATTGCCTTAATGTCGCTCCTCTTAGTCATACTGATCCTGGCATTCATAGGAGTTGCCGGATGGGGATTTCAATCCGTCGTGGTGCAGCTGGATGAGACGTCTACTCAGCCGGCGGACGCGATTTCTCGTAAGTTTCAGGTCGATGACTTTGTCTGGAGTAGCCGTGCGCCGCTCGCATTGCGGAGGCGTTATGTTGCGACACAAGCTTGTCTTGTTCCGGCCTGCCTCGGCTTGGCCGTGCTAGTTTGGTTGAACGAGCCAGATCACGGTAAGCGTTTATTGGCGGCCGTTGCTTTCGGCTTCGTGTCGTTTCTCGTAGCCGCGACTTTGGCTCGGAAGGTTGTTCGTCGAAGGACCTTCTAGCATTCGCAAAGAACGGGGCCGCTATCTAATGACCGACAAGCAAGCTCCGCGCATTACGCTCAAGACTGCAATCGTCGGGCTTGTGTTGTTTTGTTATTCAGGTTTCAATCTTTTTCGGTGGTACTCGACGGGCAATTTCTACGCCTCGCACAATGGCGAACTTGCGATCAACTACCACGACCATCCCGGCTATTTCGTGTTTTTAGCCGCCCTCAACGTTGGAGCATTCTTGCTGTTCGGCGTTGGCTTGTTGATGGCTGCATACAAAAGTCTAGTATCCGCGGACCAGGCAAAGTAGGGCCACCACGGGCGTCAGCCTCATTCATTTCGATGTCGCCATTGGCCCATCGCGACATACTGCGCTGCCGCACGAATTTGGTCGCTATAGGAGCAAAGCGGACCTAGTCACAGTCACGTGACGCCGCCGGGTTTGTGGGTGCACGGCCTAGCTAGGACGCGTTGCGCTTTCGCTTCGTGCCGGCACGGGCTTTCCCGCCGCGCGAACTCTTCGCGCCGCTGTCCGCAGCATCCCATCGTCGTTGCGTGCCGGCCTTCCGCCGTGCCGACAGCTTGAATTTCGTGTAGCCCAGCACCCGCTCCATCGCGATGCGCGCCTTCTCGGCATCGCCGCTTTCGATTGCGCGCGCGGCGGCCACGTGATTGGGCAGGTTTTCCTTGAACCAGTTGGCGCTGCCGACCGCGACGAGGAAGACCGTGCCGAGGATGGTGTCGATGGCGCCGCGAAAGCCCTGCAGCACCGGGTTATGCGTCGCGTCGAGAATCGCCAGATGAAAGGCCTTGTCGGCAGCCAGCGCGCTGGCCTGGTCGTTTGCCGTCTCCATTGCCGACAATGCCGCATTGATGCGCCAGCGGTCGTTTCTTGTGGCGCGTTGCGCAGCGAGCGCTGCGGCCGCCGGCTCGATGATCGAGCGCACCTCCTGGATGGCGAGCAGCAGGTTCCTGTCGGGCTCGTCCTTGCCGACCAGCCAGCTGAGAACGTCGCGGTCCAGCAGGCTCCATTCGTGACGCGGCAGCACGTGCGTGCCGTGCCGCGGACGCACGCTCACCAGTCCCTTGGCAGCGAGCGTCTTGATCGCCTCGCGCACCACGCCGCGGCCGACGCCGAAGCGCGCTTCGAGGTCGGGTTCGGGGGGCAGCGCAGTCTTCGCCGGAATGATGTCCTGCGCGATCTCGCGGCCAAGTGTCGCAAGCACGCTGCCGATCCGCCCGGGCTTGACGCGCTTGCTGGCGATCTTCGGCTTGGCCACCCCTGTCTCCCTCGCATGGCCCACGTCCGCCGGGGCACCGGCGTTGCCTAGCATGCAGCCTCTTGCGCTGGCAATCATCCGATGTTTAACATCGGATGATTGAATAACCGGCGCCGAGGGTCATCGGCAGGTTGCCGGTTGTTCAAACCGACACTGCTTCGAATTGATGAGACATCGCCGTCGCGCCGTCGTCCTTGTTTAGCTTGACATCTGATGGCGCTGCCCATGTGATAGACGACTTAAAAACAAGAACGCACTGCACAATCTCCGGGAGGGGGAATATGACGGCCAAAAAGGCTGCGCGCCTGTTTGCGGCGCTGTCCGTTGCGCTTGCGACGCTGGGACTGACGGCAAATGCCGAAGCCCAGGAAAACAAGGACAAGAAGATCAAGATCGGCGTGATCTTCGACCTCACCGGCCCGCTCGCCGGTGGCGGCTCCGAGCTGCAATACACCGGCGTCAAGATCATGCTCGACCATTACGCCAAGACCGGCGTCGAGGGTTACAAGGTCGAGGCGGTCTATGCCGACGCGCAGAGCAAGCCCGATATCGCCATCAACGAGGCCGTGCGCCTGCTCGAGCAGGAAAAGGTCGACATGGTGATGGGCTTCTTCTCCTCGGCGCAATGCGTGCCGGTGGCCGCCCGCGTCGACCAGATGAAGAAGTTCATGTGGATCACGACCTGCATTTCGTCAGGCGTGTTCGACGGCAAGAACTACAAATACGTGTTTCGTCCGCAGGCCAGCGGCAGCCAGTACGGCATGATGACGACGGACTTCATCGCGCAGAATTCGGTTGCCAAGTTCGGCAAGGAGCCGAAGGACCTGCGCGTCGCCATCATCCATGAGGACGGCGCCTATGGCGTCGACGTCTCCAAGGGCAACGAGGCGGGCGCCAAGGCGGCCGGCTTCAACATCGTGCTGAAGGAAGGCTATGCGGCGACTGCGCCCGATCTCTCGGCGCTGGTGACCAAGCTGAAGCGCGCCAAGCCCGACGTGATCTTCCACACCGGCTACAATCCGGACATTACGTTGTTATTCCGCCAGGCGCGCGAGCAGGGCCTGAAGTTCGGCGCCATCGTCGGCCATGGCGCGGGCTACGGCGTCTATGAGAAGCTGAAAGAGGGCCTCGGCGCCGACGCCAACTATCTCTTCAACACCGACCCGATCTCGATCTGGCTCGCCAACCAGGCCAGCATGGACAAGAAGCTGCCGCCCGTGATCAAGATGGTCGGTGAGGAGTTCGACAAGGCCAAGCCGGGCGTCGCGATCCGCTCCGCCCATGTCGGCATCGGCGCCTCCAATGCCTTCGTGTTTCTCGACGACGTGCTGCCGCGCGCGATCAAGAAGTATGGCGGGGTCGATCCCGACGCGCTGCGCAAGGCGGCGCTCGACACCGACATCCCTGAAGGAGGCACCATGCTCGGCTTCGGCGTGAAGTTCTACGGCGAGGGCACGCAACTCGCCGGCCAGAACGAGCGCTCGTTCCCGGTAGTGCTGCAATATATCGACGACAAATCCTATGTGGTGTGGCCGAAGAGCCAGATGCAGCGCGAGACCGTGCTGCCGCTGCCTGCCGGCACCACCTACAGCTACAAGTAAAGCGGAGTTGTCGTGCTCGTCGTCGAAGGCCTGGTCAAGCGGTTCGGCGGGTTTCGCGCCGTCAACAACGTGTCGTTCAAGGTCGAGAAGGGCGAGATCCTCGGCCTGATCGGCCCGAACGGCTCGGGCAAAAGCACGATCTTCAACATGCTGTCGGGCACGCTGCCGCCGACGGCAGGCTCGATCCTGTTCGACGGGCACGAGATCGCAGGCCTTGCTCCGCACCGGATCATCAACCGCGGCATCGGCCGCACCTTCCAGATCCCGCGGCCGTTCCACCGGCTCTCGATCTTCGAGAACGTCACGCTCGCCGGCTACTACGGCCAGGGCCGCCACAGCCGCGCCAAGGCGGAAGAAGCCGCCGAGCGCGCGCTCGCGATGGTTGGGCTACCGACCGCGCGCGATGCCAGTGTCGACGGCCTCGGCGCCGCCGGCCTGAAGAAGCTCGAGCTCGCAAAGGCGCTCGCGACCGGGCCGAAGCTCTTGCTCGCCGACGAAAGCCTCGGCGGGCTCGACGAGAAGGAGATGGACCAGGCCGCCGATATGCTGCGCAAGATCCGCGACGAGCTCGGCATCACCATCATCTGGGTCGAGCACATCATGGGCGTCTTGATGCGCGTGGTCGACCGCGTCATGGTGCTGGATCACGGCGTCAAGATTTCGGAAGGCCTGCCTGCCGACGTTGCCGGCGATCCCAAGGTGATCGAGGTCTATCTCGGCACCGATGCCGATGCGAGCCTTGCAGCCGCCGTCGCCGAGCAGGCGCGCCGCAAGATCGAGGCGTGACATGCTGGAATTGAAATCGATCGATGCAGGCTACGGCACCTTCCAGGCGCTGTTCGACGTCAGCCTCGAGGTCAAGGCCGGTGAGGCCGTCGGCGTGATCGGCCCGAACGGCGCCGGCAAGACCACCTTGATGCGGGTGATCTCCGGATTGATCCGCCCGACCAGGGGCGCGATCACGATGGAGGGCACCGACGTCCTGAAGACGGCGGCACACCGCATCGTCAGCCTCGGCATCGCCCATGTGCCGGAGAACCGCCGGCTGTTTCCGCGGCTGACCGTCGACGACAATCTGAAGATGGGCGCCTACATGCCGGGCGCGCGCGCCAAATATGCCGAGCGGCTGGAGTTCGTGTTCGACCTGTTCCCGCGCATGAAGGAGCGGCGCAACCAGCTCGCCGGCACCATGTCCGGCGGCGAGCAGCAGATGTGTGCGATCGGCCGCGCGCTGATGTCGAACCCGAAATTGCTGCTGCTTGACGAGCCTTCGGCCGGCCTCGCGCCGGTCGTGGTGCAGAACGTGTTCGAGCTGGTCAAGCGCATCCGCGCGAGCGGGTTGACCGTCTTGATCGTCGAGCAGAACGTGCAGCAGGTGCTGCGCGTGGTCGACCGCGCCTATCTGCTCGAAGCCGGCACCATCCGCGCCGCCGGCACCTCGGAAGAGCTCGCGGCGAGCGACACCATCAAGCAGGCATATCTCGGAGTGTAGGGCAGGGGCGATGCAGGCATTCCTCGACGTCTTCGACATCTACTTCCTAGAGGCCGTGATCAACGGCATCCTGCTCGGCGGCGTGCTGGCGCTGCTGGCGCTCGGGCTGAACCTGATCTTCGGCGTCATCGACGTCACCTGGATCTGCTACGCCGAGCTCGTGATGATCGGCATGTACGGCATGTACTACCTCGTGCAGTACTACCATTTGCCGTATTGGGCCGCCGCGCCGCTGGTCATCCTCCTCGTCGCGCTGCTCGGCGCGGCCTTGCACTTCCTCGTCATCGCGCCGCTGCTCACCGCGCCGCCGATCAATCAATTGCTCGCCACCGGCGGCGTGCTGTTCATCCTGCAGAGCTTTGCCACCGTCGCCTTCGGCATCGACTTCCGCAACCTCGGCATCCGCTTGCCCGTGCTGGCGCTCGGCGACATGAATTTCAGCTACGCGCGTCTGCTGTCGTTCGGCGCGGCGCTGATCGGCATGATCGGGGTCTATCTGTTCATGACGAAAACCTTCACCGGCACCGCGATCCGCGCCATCGCGCAGGACCGCCAGATCATGTCGCTGATGGGCGTCGATGCCAAGCGCATCTATCTGATCACGTCTGCGATCGGCGGCGGGCTCGCCGGCCTCGCCGCGTGTCTCCTCGTGCTGCAATATGACGTGCATCCCTTCGTCGGCCTGTCCTTCGGTCCCGTCACCTTCCTGATCTGCGTGCTCGGCGGCCTCGGCAATTTCATCGGCGGCTTCGTCGCCGCCTTCGTGTTCGCCGAGATCATCTCGCTCGGCGGATTGTTCTCCGATCTCGAATGGGGCTACGTGCTGGCGTTCGCCTTCTTCATCATCATGATGTTCATCCGGCCCGCGGGCCTGCTCGCGAGGCGCTCGTGAACAGGCAGGTTATCGGCTGGATCGTCGGCATCGCGGCGCTGATCGCGCTGCCGTTCGTGCATCGAGATCCCTATCATCTGCATCTCCTCGTGCTGATCCTGATCTGGTCGTTCGCCTATACGTCGTGGTCGATCATGGGCCGCTTCGGCCTGGTGTCGCTCGGCCATGGCGGCTTCATGGGCATCGGCGCCTATGTCACCGCGCTGCTGTGGAATCATGTGGGCATCTCGCCCTGGATCGGCATTCCCCTGAGCATGGTCACCGCGGGCGTGCTGGCGCTGATCGTCGCCTATCCCTGCTTCCGCTTCCGCATCACCGGGCATTATTTCGTGCTGGTGACGCTGGCGCTGTCGGGCATCGTGCTGCAGGTCATCACCGCGACGCGCGACTGGACCGGCGGCTCGCTCGGCTACACGCCGCAGCGCGCCGGTAGCGGCAGAAGCCTGTTCGCGCTGCAGTTCGACGACAAGATCACCTGGTACCTGATCGCGCTCGGGGTCTGGCTCGTCGGCCTCGTGGTCTGGCGCTGGATCGATCACAGCATGAGCCGCCACGCCATGGAGGCGATCTCGGAGGATGAGGACGCAGCCGCCGCGGCCGGCGTCAACGTCACCGCCGAGAAGCTCAAGATCACCCTGATCTCGGCGCTGATGACCGCGCTCGCCGGGGCGCTGTACTGCCAGTACCAGATGTTCATCTCGCCCGACACGGTGAGCGGCATCGCCGTGTCGCTGCAGATGGTGTTCGCCGTCATCGTCGGCGGCGTCTACGTCTCGCTGGGCCCGACCATCGGCGCCATCATCACCATCCTGCTCGCGGAATTCCTGCGTATCGGCTTCGGCACCAAGGCGGTCGGCTGGGACAATCTCGTCTATGGCATTCTCCTGGTGCTGTTCATCATCTTCCTGCCCAAGGGCATTCTTGGTAGCGTGCTGGACAAGTTCAGAACGCAACCGAAAGTGCCGCAGAGGTCATGAGCAAGAAACCGTCGCAACCGCTCTCCGCCGAGCTGAAGCCCTTTGTCGCCCCCTTCCGTTATGACGGCAGCGGCGAGTTTCATCTCAAGTCGCACACCACCGCCGAGAAGGGCGGCATGGACAAGGAGAAGGGCGCCGAGATCATCGAGGCCAACCGCAAGCGCCTCAACGATTTCCAGGAAAAGCTCTACGCCCAGGACCGCTGGTCGCTGCTCTTGATCTTCCAGGGCATGGACGCCGCCGGCAAGGACAGCGCGATCAAGAGCGTGTTCGAGGGCGTCAATCCGCAGGGCTGCGAGGTCGCCTCGTTCAAGCAGCCGTCGACCAAGGAGCTCGACCACGATTTCATGTGGCGCGCGATGCTGGCGCTGCCCGAGCGCGGCCGCATCGGCATCTTCAACCGCTCCTATTACGAGGAATGCCTGGTGGTGCGCGTGCACCCGGAAATCCTCGCCAAGGAGAAAATCCCGAAGCGCCTGGTGACCAAGAACATCTGGCGCGAACGCTTCGAGGACATCTCCGCCATCGAGCGCTATCTGTCGCGCAACGGCACCGTGATCCTGAAATTCTTCCTCAACGTCTCCAAGGAGGAGCAGCGCCAGCGTTTCCTCGATCGTCTGGAGGAGCCCGCCAAGAACTGGAAGTTCTCGATGGCCGACATCGCCGAGCGCGGACTGTGGGCGAAGTACCAGGCCGCCTATCAGGACATGATCCACCACACCGCGACGAAGGAAGCGCCCTGGCACATCGTGCCGGCCGATCACAAATGGTTCGCGCGCGTCGTGATCGGCTCGACCATCGTGGCGGCGCTGGACAAGCTCGACCTGAAATTCCCCGAGGTCGACAAGGCGGACTTGAGCGAGTTCAAGAAGATCCGCGACGCGCTGCTGGCGGAGGGGAAGGGCGCGAAGAAGTAGGTCACGTCGTAAGGTGAGCACACCGCGCAGGCTCCCTTCCCCCCTTGCGGGGGAGGGAACCCTTCTGCTGGTGGCTCCCTCACTTTAGCAGTGCGATCGACGAGTTAGGTCAGCTCCCCTGACCATCTTTCCCCATTGCGGCGGCTTGCCATAATCGTCTAGAACGACCGCCGGACGCTGGCATCCGGCAACGAACCGTCAATGGTTTGGATACTAGGATTCAGCCTCCAAACAGGGTCTGGCAATGTCGATTCGCGGCGAAAAGTTCGGAAGTAGGGACGGGGCGATCGCCTCGGCTCGTCCGGCTGCGACCATGCCCACCCTCCTTCTTGGCGGGCTTCTGCTTCTTATCGGCCCCTGAGGGCCGTCTGGGCGGTTGGCGCCTGGGCACTCAGGGGTTGCGCGAGAACACCAGGAAACCCCCAGCGCCAGATTGAGCGCGATCGACCCAAAAAGGAATTGCAGACATGACCACCGCCCCGAAGTCCGACAAGGACCGCGTCATCATTTTCGACACCACCCTGCGCGACGGCGAACAGTGCCCCGGCGCCACCATGACCTTCGAGGAGAAGCTCGAGGTTGCCGAGTTGCTGGATGACATGGGTGTCGACGTCATCGAGGCCGGCTTCCCGATCACCTCGGAAGGCGACTTCCAGGCCGTCAGCGAGATCGCGCGCCGCTCCAAGAACTCGATCATCGCCGGCTTGTCGCGTGCGCACCCGGCCGACATCGACCGCTGCGCCGAGGCGGTGAAATTCGCAAAGCGCGGCCGCGTCCACACCGTGATCGCGACCTCGCCGTTGCACATGCGGGTGAAGCTGAACAAGACGCCGGAAGAGGTGATCGAGACCTCGGTCGCCATGGTCGCCCGCGCCCGCAACCAGATCGACGACGTCGAATGGTCGGCCGAGGACGGCACCCGCAGCGAGATGGACTATCTGTGCCGGATCGTCGAAGCCGTGATCAAGGCCGGCGCCACCACGGTGAACATCCCCGACACCGTCGGCTACACGGTGCCGGAGGAATACACCCACTTCATGCGGACGCTGATCGAGCGCGTGCCGAACTCCGACAAGGCGGTGTTCTCCGTGCACTGCCATAACGACCTCGGCATGGCCGTTGCGAACTCGCTGGCCGGCATCGTCGGCGGCGCGCGCCAGGTCGAGTGCACCGTCAACGGCATCGGCGAGCGCGCCGGCAACGCCGCGCTGGAAGAGATCGTGATGGCGATCAATGTGCGGAACGACAAGTTTCCGTACTGGAACAAGATCGACACCACGCAGCTGACCCGCGCCTCCAAGGTGGTGTCGGCGGCGACCTCGTTCCCGGTGCAGTACAACAAGGCGATCGTCGGCCGCAACGCCTTCGCCCATGAGAGCGGCATCCATCAGGACGGCGTGCTGAAGGACGCCTCGACCTACGAGATCATGCGGCCGGAGATGGTCGGCCTGAAGCAGTCGTCGCTGGTGCTGGGCAAGCATTCCGGCCGCCACGCCTTCGTGCACAAGCTGGAGGAGATGGGCTACAAGCTCGGCCCCAACCAGCTGGAGGATGCGTTCACGCGGATGAAGGCGCTGGCCGACCGCAAGAAGGACATCTATGACGAGGACATCGAGGCGCTGGTCGACGAGGAGATCGCCGCCTCCCACGACCGCATCAAGCTGACCTCGCTGACCGTGATCGCCGGCACCCATGGCCCGCAGCGCGCGACCATGAAGCTCGACGTCGACGGCCAGATCAAGATCGAGGAAGCCGAGGGCAACGGTCCGGTCGATGCCGTCTTCAACTGCATCAAGCGCCTGGTGCCGCATGAGGCGAAGCTGGAGCTCTACCAGGTCCACGCCGTCACCGAAGGCACCGATGCCCAGGCCGAAGTGTCCGTGCGCCTCGCCCATGAGGGCCGCTCGATGACCGCCCGCGCCGCCGATCCGGATACGCTGGTGGCCTCGGCCAAGGCCTATCTCGGCGCCCTGAACAAGATCGTCATGAAGCGCCAGCGCGACGCGGCTCCGGCGAAGGTCGCGGGTTGACGGTTTCGATATCGATGCATGACGGAAACGCGGCGCCTCTGCGCCGCGTTTTTGTTTGGGATGCGTAGGGCGGATTAGCGATCGCGTAATCCGCCATTACGCACGGCAAAGACGGCGGGTTACGCCAACGCTAACCCGCCCTACGATCTACTTGAGGTGTTCGCCCGTGGCGCAGGCCACAAAGAGATTCGGCGACGCTGCGTCGATCTTCCTGGTGACATGCACGCCGCCTGCGACGGCATCCAGAGACTCGATCGCCAATTCGCAAGGCTTGTCCTCACCGGGATTGATGAGCTTGGCGTTGCCTTGGTTTGCTGTGTCAAACATCGTGTGTCCTCCGTTCGGGCTTGCTGGGCTGCTTTGTCGCACACGGTGGGCCGCTCGACTGTGACACGGGTCACGGTCGCTCATGGCCGGATGGAATAGCGCTCCACTGGATCTCAATCTATGGAGCACTCTCGATGACGGACAGCAATGCAGTCGAACTGAACGCCGAGCGGCTGAACGAGGCCGCCGGCGGCATGAAGTGGGACCGCAACTACGTCAGCCCGAACGTGATCGATGCCCGCGGCGGATCCACCACCGTCTTCGGAATTACGTTCACGTATGACATCAACGGCAAGTGCAGCAGCGTCAGCTACACGGGCTGAGGTGCCGTAGGGTGGGCAAAGGCGCGCTTGCGCCGTGCCCACCATCTATGGCGTGCTCGTGATGGTGGGCACGCTTCCGCCTTCGCTCGTTGAGCTACGGCGGACGAGGTCGCTTTGCCCACCCTACGCGTCGGTGTTCAATCGATCACCGTGACATCGTCCGGCAGCAGCAGCCACGCCGGCTTGTTCCTGCTCCACACCGACTGTACCGGACCGGGCAGGTCGGGATCCGCAAACGCACCGGCCGCGACGCCGATCAGTGTCGGCGCGCGGGCCGGCTCCCAATAGACGTTCGATCCGCACGCCCCGCAAAAATGAAACGTGACGGTCGACCCGCTCGCCGAGCCGCGCGCGAAACTCCTGATGTCGGTGCCTTGCGCGGTTACGCGGTCGCGGTCGTAGAACACGCCGATGCCGAACGTGCTGCCGGTCCGTCGCTGGCAGTCGGTACAGTGGCACATCGATATCTTGTTCGGCTCGCCCTCGCAGGCGATCGTGAGCGCGCCGCAATGGCAACTGCCGATCCGCGTCGTCATGTCAGCTCTCCAATCCCGGTCAACGCGCCGCCGGCCGTCCGTGTCGGGGGACAGCTTGCGCGAAATCTTGACCATCAATGTCGGGGAAGGAGTTCAGGCTAGGCTGCGCGATTGTTGGTGTCAACGCGGCGGATGCGTAGGGCGGATTAGCGAAGCGTAATCCGCCATTCTTCCACGCGGCACGACACAGCGGCGGGTTACGCTAACGCTAACCCGCCCTACGCACTTCTTGGAATCGATGAAGCTCCGCGCGGCCTTTCCTGGAATCTCTTTCCAATCTACCGGTCCGTGACACTCCCATTTGAGAAATTCGGTGCCCGCCAACCGGATAGATTGCCGCGGTCAGCTCATCGGGATTTGCCCATGCCGCTCGCCTCCATCGCTCTCGATCTCCCGCGCGCCGTCACCCCGTCCGAGGCCGCGCTGACCCGCCGGGTCGACCTCACCACGCTTCGTCTGTTCGTGGCGATCTGCGACGAACAGAACCTGACCCGCGCCGCGCAACGCGAGGGCATCGCGGCCTCCGCCGTCTCCAAGCGCATGAACGATTTCGAGCTCGCTTTCGGCGTCACGCTGTTCAAGCGATTGGCAAAGGGCATGGCGCTGACGCCGGCCGGCGAGGCGCTGCTGCATCATGCGCGGGTCACGCTGCTCAACGTCGAGAAGATCGCGGTCGAGCTGTCGGAATATTCCGAAGGCGTGCGCGGCCATGTCCGCATGCTCGCCAACCTGTCGGCGATCGTGCAGTTCCTGCCTGAGGATCTCTCCGCCTTCTTCGGCGCGCACGAGCTGCTGCGGGTCGACCTGCAGGAGCGGCCGAGCGGGCAGGTGGTGCGCGGCATCGAGGAGGGCGCGGCCGAGATCGGCATCTGCTCCGGCGAGGCGGATGTGCGCGGCCTGGAGTCCTTCCACTACCGCCACGACAATCTGGTCGTCGTGACGCGCGCCGACCATCCGCTGGCCGGGCGCGGCGACGTCGCATTCATCGACACGCTCGACCACGACTACATCGGCCTGCATACCGCAAGCTCGATCTATTTGCGTTGCCAGTATGCGGCGACGCAAGCAGGCCAAGCGATGCGGCTGCGCATCAACGTGCCGGGCTTCGACGCAGTCTGCCGCATGGTGCAGGCCAATATGGGCATCGGCCTGATCCCCGACCGCGCCTTCGAGGTCGTCGGCGCCGGCATGGGGCTATCCGCGGTGCCGCTGCGCGACGATTGGGGCCGCCGTGCGCTGAAGATCGTGGTGCGCGAGGCCGCGAATCTGTCGTCGACGGGAAAGCTGATGCTGGAGCACTTGCGCGCCGTCGAATCGTAGGATGGGTGGAGCGAAGCGATACCCATCAACTTCGTACCGCATAGTGAGATGATGGGTATCGCGTCCGCCTTCGCTCTTCGAGCTACGGCGGACGCTCCACCCATCCTACAAGAGCACTTCTACAATCCCAGCGCGACCTCGGCCCATTTCAACATGCGGTCGCTGTTGAGGAACGCCAGCACGGCCGGCTCCAGCGACGCGGGCGCGCCCGGTCCGACCAAGGCCGTCGCGGAGACCATGTCGCAGCGCTGATTGAAGGCGAGTGAGAGCGCGGTGTTGCTTTTCCCCTCGACGCGATAGGCCCGGCTGCGGCCGCGCATCGGACCAACGGTGATCTCCCGGCCGGCGCCGATCGGCGTCGCCTTGCCGATCAGCGGCAGGTCGCCCATCTGCTCGAGATCGCTGTCGTCGGCGACGCCGGTGGCGCAATTGCAGAAGCCGAGCTTGGCCCGCACATAGAGCTGCACCTCGCCGCCGCAATCGGCGGCCTTGCAGCGGAACGCCTTGCCCTTGCCCCAGGGGTCGGCGCCGAACGGCCAGTCGGCTTCGGTCCACACCGGGCGGATTTCGCCCGACGTCGCCGTCGCGCGTGCCGGCTCGCCGGATCGCAAGATCCAGACAGCAGCCACCGTGCAGACGAGCGCAGCGCCTGCGACGATCGCAACGAGTTTGCTTGTCAGGCGCATGAGAGTCGCCTCGGCGCTCCCGCTAGTTCTGGGCCATGAACTTTCGTGCGTCCGCCAGATCCTGCCGTGAGGTGTCGCCGTTGCGCGCCATGTCGACGACCTTCGCGTAGTACTGGCGGGCCTTCGCGGCGTCGCCCGCCTTCTCGGCGGCGCGGGCGGCACCGATCGTGGCGCCAAACCGGTTCGGCTCCTTGCGCATGGTGCTTTCGAACGCGGCCAATGCCTCCGTCGCCATGCCGCGTTCGAGCAGCATGGTCCCGTAAAGCTCACGCGCGGGCGCGAGCGGTCCGGGCGTCACGATGGATTTTTCCGTCTTGTCCTCGGCATCCGCCGCAAGCCGCATCGCTTCCAGCGCGTCCGCCTGCTTGCCCTGGGCATTGAGCTGCCAGGCGGTGGCGACCTGGCGCTGAATGTCGACGATCTCGGACCAATAAGCGTCCTTGTCCTGCTTGAGCTTGTCGCTCAGCTCCGCCAGCCTGGCGATATCAGGCGTTGCCGCATCGGGATTGCCGGAGCGCGCGGCGCCGAGCGCGCGGGCGAAGTAGGTGATCGCATCGACATAGGCGAACCGGCTCGGCTCGACCTTCAGCGCGGCGGCTCCCTGCCAATCGCGGCGTTCGACCATATAGCGTGCCTGGCTCGCGGCGATGGCGTAGGGACCGGCGCGGACGGCCGGCGCATAGCCCGTCGTCGCGACCATGTCCGCGATGATGTCGCGGGCGCGGCCGTCCTGCGCGAGCTGGAGCAGGGCGTAGACCATATAGTCGTCGGCGTGCAGCTGCTCGCTGGGATCCTTGCCCGCCTTGGCAGCCTGTGCCGAGCGGCTGTTGGCTTCGATGGATTCGTTCCAGTAGCCGACGCGGGTGAAGATGTGCGAGGGCATATGCAGCGCATGCGGGGCTGCCGGCGCGATCTCGGAATAGCGCTTGGCGGCGTCGAGACCCTGCTGCGCGATCGCCGGATAGTCGTAGAGATGGATCAAATAATGCGCAACGCCCGGGTGCCGCGGCTGCCGCTTGAAGATCGGCTCCAGGATGGCGGCGCCCTTGAGCTGGTTGGCATAGGTCTTGTCGTTCGGTGACGCCGTGACATTCAGCGTGATGGCGTAGGCGATCTGCGCCTCGTCATCGTCAGGGTAGCGTGCGGCAACGGCCTCGGTCGCCTTCAGATACGCCTGCGCGCGCTGGCCAAACGTCGTCTTCTCGTCGCCGGAGTAGAACGCCAGCAGCGCATCGATATAGTCGCGCTCGCGATCGGTCTTGGCGCCGACGGCCTTGCCCTTCTGCAGCGCGGCCAAACCTTGAGCGAGGTTTTCCTTCGGCGCCGGGAAATGCGGGTTGTACAGCAGGCTGAGCGCAATGCCCCAATAGGCGATCGCGCATTCCGGATCGGCCTGCAGCGTCTCCTCGAAAATCTCCTTCGCCGGCACGTACCAGAACGAATGCTGATAGCGCATCCCGCGATCGAAGCGACGTTGCGCCACCTCGTTGCACGATGTCTGGAAGTGAACCGTGCCGAACTGCGCGTCGGTCGCATCCTCCGCGCGCGCGGCAGGTGTGGTGGAGATCGAGCTCAGGGCGGCGAGAGCGAGAAGAGAGACGGTCCTCAAGGCGAGCGTACGCATCGGCCCCTCCGTTTCTGTTCAGAAATAAATGCGTTTGGTGGCGCCGAGAAAGTCGGGTCGCCGAAGTTCGCAGTGCTGAAAATTGACGATGGTCCAGTATCGTTGGCGGAAGGATTTGCCTGTTCGCAATCTCTGTCAAGGAGAATGGAAATCAATCAGAGTTGATCGATCATCGGCGGCCGCTGTGAGGGAGGCAACGAAACCGTAGGGCGGATGAGCGCAGCGTAATCCGCCATTCCTTGCGGAGGCAGCGGTCGGCGGATTACGCCGGAGCCTGTCATCGGGCCGCGCTTTGCGCGGGCCCATTGGGCGAATTCGCCCTACGGACTTACCAGTTCCGCAGATCCGGCTACCCACACCCGCATCGCGGCAGTGAGCGCGTCGAGGCCGGCCGCCTGCAGGATGCCGTTGATGACGTCGGTGTTGCCCAACTGCCAGGTGACCGAGCCGTCACCCTGGCCCCAGCTCAGCTTGAACGCGCGCGCGTAAGCCTCGGCCTCGCCGGGATTCCAGGACGCGCTGAACTGGTCGTCGTCGCCGCGGCTATTCCATACGGCCGACATCGTCGCCAGGATGTTGTTCCTGAAATCGTGGCCGAGCACCCGCAGCACGGGGGCTGAGGACAGATGGCGCAGCAGCACGCCGCGACCGCAGACATAGTCCTTCGGGTCACCGCTGAACAGCTTGTCGAACGGCGCCTCCTGCAGCACGCCGGAGGTGTCGAAAAACATCCGCGACAGGCCGACGGCGAGAAGCCGAATGACCTTGAGGGCGGCAGGTGCGGCCTCCGGGTTGATCGCCGCGTAGATCGTCAACGCCGCGAGCATCAGGCCATGGTCGCCGCTCCAGATCAGGCCCGGCTCCCACATCTGCTTGCGCTCGTAGTCGGGTGGGGCAATCGGTCGCTCTCCGATCAGCCGTGCGTTCATCTGCACCGGATGGCCCGGCGGGCGCAGGTAGCCGAAGTCGGAATTGAACCAGGCATCGAACCAGGTGTATTGCGCGTTGCTCTTGGCGAGATAGGCCTTGAAGTCGAAGCCATCGAGCTCCCGTGTCGTCACGTAAAGGCGCGAGCACAGCAGGAAGAAGGTGGCATTGGTGACCGTGTTCTTGAACGGGGTATGGCTGGGCTGCGCGACCTTGGGGGCGTTGTAGCATCCATGCGGGACCGGCCTTGCCGTATCAGTCGCGTCCCAGCCGATGTCGACCAGGTTGCGCCAGCACTGGTCGGCGATCGCTAGATAGGTGCCGGCGCCCTTCACGATCTGCTCGGTGTCGGGAAAATCGAGGATGTATCTGCGGGCCGACAGGCTCGCATTGCCGCACCAGCCGAAATCGTCGGCCCAGATCGCGTCGATGTCGCTGAGCTTGTTCTGGAAATACGTGATGTTGCCGAAGATCACCTTGTCGATCTTCCGGACCGATGTCAGGACCTCGTGATCGTGCGGCCACAGTTTGCGTGCGGCGGTGACGAACTCGATGGCCGCCTCGAACGTGTTGGCCCGCGTCCAGTAATCGTCGAACTCCCAGACTTCCATGTAGCGATCGAAGGCTGCGACGACCTGCTGTTTGAGATCGGCGGGCGGGACGGTGGGATCGGCCTGTACGGGATGGATCATGGTCGCTCCTCGCTGAGTGGATCGGATGAACAGAGGATCGCTACCATAGATTGTAATTGCGGCTTTGAGATGACAGTGCGGGAGATGGTGAGGGGCGGCCCATGGGGTGAGTTTCCCGACGGCGCAAGTCCCTTGGAGCAAAAATATTCCTCTTTACACGAACTTCGGTTTATGCTAACAATATGCCCGTCTCACCCGACACGAGGGGCGCTCGCGAACGCCACGAACGTGGGTGACGATGCGGTGGCCGC
>NZ_JAFCJX010000020.1 GCF_018130695.1 Bradyrhizobium jicamae
GCCATCATTCTCTCCGGCAAATCAATTTGCGTAGAGAATCATATCCGCCTGAAAGAGTCACAGTCTCGTAGGGTGGGCAAAGGCGCGCTTGCGCCGTGCCCACCATTTCCGGCGTGCTCGTGATGGTGGGCACGCTGCGCTTTGCCCACCCTACGCATCCTCGTTACAGCCCACCCATCTTGCAGACCGCCTTCCACTCCTCCGCGGTCACCGGCTGCACCGACAGGCGCGAATATTTCACCAGCGCCATTTCTGATAGCTTCTTGTCGGCCTTGATCGCGGCCATCGTCACCGAGGTCTTCAGCGGCTTGTCGGCCTTGATGTCGACGCAGACGAATTTTTCGGTCTTGTCGGTCGGATCGGGATAGGCCTCCTTGATGATCTCCGCGATGCCGACGATCTCCTTGCCCTCGTTGGAGTGATAGAAGAACGCCTTGTCGCCCTTCTTCATGGCGACGAGGTTCTGCCGCGCGGTGAAGTTGCGGACGCCGGTCCAGGCTTCGCCCTTCGCGCCCTTGGCGACCTGCTGGTCCCAGGACCACACCGATGGTTCGGATTTCACCAGCCAGTACGCCATCGTCATTCCTCCGCCTTGAACGGCCGTGTCAGCAGGCCTTCGATCGCGGCGTCAACAGTCAGTCTGTTGCCGAGAATCGCGGCCACCGCATGTGATACCGGCATATCGACCTTTTGCGAAGCCGCGAGCTCGACCAGCACCGGCGCGGTGAATGCACCCTCCGCGAGCTTGCCGCTAGGCGCCGCCTCGCCGCGGCCGAGCGCGATGCCGAGCGCGAAATTGCGCGACTGCGCGGTCGAGCAGCTCAGCAAGAGATCGCCGAGGCCGGAGAGACCCGAGAGCGTTTCCGGGCGCGCACCGCAGGCGCGGCCGAGCCGCGCCAACTCGCTGAAGCCGCGCGTGGTCAGCGCGGCCAGCGCGGAGGCGCCGAGGTTGCGGCCGACGACGATGCCGGCGGCGATCGCCAGCACGTTCT
This sequence comes from Bradyrhizobium jicamae, assembly GCF_018130695.1. Classification (GTDB taxonomy): domain Bacteria; phylum Pseudomonadota; class Alphaproteobacteria; order Rhizobiales; family Xanthobacteraceae; genus Bradyrhizobium; species Bradyrhizobium jicamae_B. The sequence continues at coordinate 993 of NZ_JAFCJX010000020.1, forward strand.
TGGCCGCGCCGCCAATCTCGACGCCGCGCACGTCTGTCGTGTGATAGGGCCGGAACGTCGCCGAGCCCAGCGCCTGCACCAGATGGCTCGCGATCGCCTCGTCTTTCGCGGCGAGCGTCACCGCGGTCGGCAAGCCGCGCGCGACGTCGTCGGCGAAGCTCGGGCCCGAGAGGATCGCAGGGATCGCCTGCGGTGCGGCTTCCGCGATCACCTCGGTCATGAATTTGTGGGTGCCGTGCTCGATCCCCTTGGCGCAGGCGATCACCGGTGTGCCATCAGCAACATGCGGCGCGAGATGGCTGACCGCCGCGCGCAAATGCTGCGCCGGCGTGACGGCAAGGATCACATCTGCACGGCCAGCGGATGCAATGTCCGAGGTCACGGTGATGGCGGGATCGAGCTGTACGCCAGCGAGCCGCGGATTGATGCGCGTCGTCTGGATCTGCGTCGCATGCGTGGGATCACGTGCGTAGAGCACGACTTTGCGTCCAGCGCGCGCCGCAACGCCTGCCAGCGCGGTGCCCCAGGCGCCGGCCCCGATCACGCTGACGGATGTGATGGCTGCCATCAGGCACGCTCGTCAGGACCCCCTCTCCCCGCTCTTGCGGGGAGAGGGTTGGGGTGAGGGGCTCTATCCGCGAGCAGGCCGATTGTTGAGACCTGTACCCCCTCACCCGGATTGCATCTGCGATGCAATCCGACCTCTCCCCGCAAGCGGGGCGAGGTGAATGGGAGTCCGCGGCGCGCTCCGCTAAGCATCACTCAATATCCAGCGCGGCTGTTGGCGAAACCGGCCGGCGCTTTTGCATTGGCGTCGAGCAGCCAGCGGGCGCGCGGCGGGGCGTCCATCGTGTCGGTCAGGCCGATCGCCATCCGCTCGGCGCCCGCCCATGCGATCATCGCGCCATTGTCGGTGCAGAGCGCCGGCGGCGGAATGATCAGCGTGGTCTGCGCTTTCGCCGCGACATCCTGCAGCGCGCCGCGGATCGCGTGATTGGCGGCGACGCCGCCGGCTGCGACCAGTGCGCGGGGCGGGCCGAACTGTTCCTCGAACAGTTTGATGCCGACGCTCAATCGATCGGCCGTCGACTCCAGCACCGCGGCCTGGAAGCTGGCGCAGAGGTCGCTGATGTCCTGCGGCTCCAGCGGCGCCAGCCGGCTGGCCTCGTTGCGTACGGCGGTCTTCAGGCCCGACAGCGAGAAATTCGCATCGGCGCGTCCGAGCATCGGGCGCGGAAACGCAAAGCGCTTGGCGTCGCCGCCCGCGGCGGCCTGCTCGACCTGCGGTCCACCCGGATAGGGCAGCGACAGCATCTTTGCGACCTTGTCGAAGGCTTCGCCCATCGCATCGTCGACGGTGGTGCCGAGCCGCACATATTGGCCGACGCCGACCACGGCGACGATCTGGGTGTGACCGCCGGACGCCAGGAACAGGCAATAGGGAAACGCCAGCGCGCAGGTCAGCCGCGGCGTCAGCGCGTGCGCCTCGAGATGGTTCACCGCGATCAGCGGCGTGTCATGCACCATCGCGATCGCCTTCGCCGTGGTGAGGCCGACGATGACGCCGCCGATCAGGCCGGGACCCGCGGCCGCCGCGACCGCCGACAATTGCGCGTAACCGACGCCGGCTTCCGTCATGGCGCGGTCGATGATGCCATCGAGCAGGTCGACATGGGCGCGCGCGGCAATCTCGGGCACCACGCCGCCGAAGCGGGCGTGCTCCTCGGTTTGCGAGCGCACGACGTTGGACAGGATCCGGCCCGAGCCGTCGCTCTGGCGCTCGACCACGGCAGCTGCGGTTTCATCGCAGGTGGTCTCGATCCCCAACACCAGCATCGGTGGTTCGTTACCCAATTTCGGCCCTTGTGCTAACAAGCTGAGATCACGAGGTAGCATTGCGAGGTCGCGACGTGCAATCGGCTGCGAAGGCCTATTTTTCGGCAGGGAAGGCCTGACCATGGCTGTCCTCGTCACGCGCCCGCAGCCCGACAATGAGGGGACGCTCGCGAGCCTGCGCGCGCGCGGTATCAAGGCGCTCCCGGCGCCGATGCTGCGCTTCGAGCCGTTGCCGTTCCATGACGATCACGACGCCGATTATGACGCCGTCATCTTGACCAGCGCCAATGCACTGCGCGCGATCGACCTGTCGGTCAGCCGGTTGCTTGGCCTGCCATTGTTCGCGGTCGGCGGTCACACGGCGGAAGCGGCGCGGGTGGCCGGCTTCAAGGACGTCATCACGGCAAAGGGCGATGCCGGCGCGCTGCGCGACCTCGTGAAAAAGCGTGCCAAAGCCGGACAGTTGAAGCCGGCGGCGACGCTGCTCTACCTCGCCGGCGCCGATCTCGCGCGCGATCTCGCCGGCGAACTCGGCGAGCAGGGCTTTACTGTCATCACTCATACCACCTACCGCATGGCGCCGGTCCAGGACCTGCCGCGCGAGATATGCGATTCGTTCATGGCTAGCGAGATATCAGCCGTGCTGCATTACTCCCGCCGCAGCGCGCGCGCCTTCCTGGAGGCGGCGCGGGCCGGCGGTGTCGAGATTTCCGCCTTGGCCCTGCCGCAATGCTGCATTTCAGCGTCGGTGGCGTCCGTTCTCCATGATGCCGGCGCCACGCAGGTTGTGGTGGCGGCATCTCCTGATGAAAATGCCCTGTTCGATGTTCTTGCCCGTACGTTACGATCCTGACCGCGCATTATTCTTTCGTTTGACTGCGATCCGAACCGAAAACCGGTGCTCCATTTCCGCGATCGTGCTCTAAGAAGCCGGGCCGATTCTGCTAGTATTCGTTTCCAAGTGGCTTTGAGGAACCCCGTGATGGCTGAAGACAGGCCCGAGGACACAGGACCGGCGCCGGAGTCCGTCCGTCCCAAGCGCAATCCGCCGACCATCGATCTCGAGGCAGTGTCGAGCGAGACCAAGTCTGCTCAGGGAATGTCTGCTCAGGGAACGGTCGTCGCGGAGGCCGCACCGGAAGCATCTGCGCAAACCGAGCCGCAGCCTGAGCCCCAACCCGAGACCGCGACCGCAGAACCCGCAGCCGCCGCACCGGCGGAGCCGTCGCGGCCGATCTCTCAGCCAATTTCTCCCTGGGTTGTCGCACCCGTTTCCGGCGCGGTTGCCGCTGCGCTCGTGATCGCCGTCGGTTGGCTGCTCGGCTGGCCCGCGGTGCAGCCGGCGTCCGCGCCGGTGCCCCAGCTCAATGCCGGCGCGATCGATGATCTGGCGACGCGCGTCGCCGGGCTCGAAACGAAACTCGGCAAGCCTGCCGTACCTGCATCTGATCCTGCCGCGACCGCGCGGCTGGAAGCGCTGGACAAATCGATCGCCGCGCTGCGCACCGAACTTGCCGCGACGCGCGCGCAGTCCGACAAGCTCGCTGCCGCGATCAACGACGTGAAGGCCGCCCCGCGCGATGGCGCGCCGGCGCCTGATCTGTCGGGAATCAATTCGCGGATCGACAAGGTCGAAGGTGCGGTGCGCGCGCAGAGCGCCGAGATCGCCAAGCAAAACACCAATATCGCAGACACCAAGGCCGCAGAGGCAAAACCGGTCGACGACGCGCCGCTGCGCCGCGTCGTGGCGGCCTCGCTGCTCGATATGGCGGTCCGTCAGGGCGATCCCTTTGCATCGGCGCTGTCGACCGCCAAGGCGCTCTCAGACAATGCCGATGACTTGAAGCCGCTGGATGCCTTCGCGGCGGCCGGCGTGCCCAATGGCAACAAGCTCTGCCGCGAGCTGCTCGAGATCGTGCCGAAGCTTGCGCCGCCTCCGGCGGAGGCGACGACAGGCGGCACCGGCCTCGTCGATCGGCTGCAGGCCGGCGCTGCCAAGCTCGTGAAGATCGAGCGCACCGATGGAACGGGCACCGATCCCGGCAGCATCGTCGCGCGCGTGACATCGGCGGCGGTGCACAACGATCTCGCTCTGACCGTACGCGAGCTGCAGTCGCTGCCGCCGGCTGATCGCACGGCGGCGCAGCCCTGGCTCGACAGGGTCGCGGCGCGCAAGGCGGCGCTCGACGCCTCGCGCAAATTTGCCGATAACGCCATGGCGGCATTGTCCGCGGTTAATCAATAGACTCTTGCAGTAGGTCCCGGATGTTGCGCATCGTTCTGTTCCTGCTGTTGATCGCGCTGGCGGCGTGGGGTGCATCCTGGGTCGCCGAGCAACCCGGCGACGTCGCGCTGATCCTCGGCGGCACGAAGTACACCGTCTCGCTGTCATTGTTCGCGCTCGCGCTCGGCATCGTCATCGTGACAGTGATGTTTGCCTGGTGGATCCTGCGCCTCGTCTGGAAGACGCCGGGCCACATCCGGCGCAGCAACCGCGAACGACGTCACGCCCGCGGCCGCCATGCCATCACGCAGGGCCTGCTCGCGATCGGCCATGGCGATTCCAGTGCGGCGCGTGCGCATGCCGACGTGGCGCGGCGCCATGCCGGCCATGATCCGCTGACCCTGCTGCTGCACGCGCAATCGGCGCAGCTCGATGGCGACCGTGACGGTGCGCAGCGCGCCTTCCGCGCGATGGCGGAGCGCAAGGACACGCGCCTGCTCGGCTTGCGCGGCCTGTTCATCGAGGCGCAGCGCGCCGACGATCCCGTCGCTGCCGTGATGCTCGCGGAGGAAGCGCTGAAGCTGTCGCCGTCCTCGTCATGGGCGTCGCATGCGGTGCTCGGCTTCTGCTGCGCCAAGGGCGATTGGGCCGGCGCGCTGTCGATCCTCGACAACAACCAGTCTGCCGGCTTGATCGACAAGGCGACCTATCGCCGGCAGCGCGGCGTGCTGCTGACGGCGCGCGCGCTGGAGTTGGAGACTGTCGATCGCGATCTGTCGCGCGAGAGCGCGATGGAGGCGGTCAAGCTGGCGCCGACCCTGATTCCGGCGGCGGTGCTCGCCAGCAAGTTCGAGAGTGAGGCGCATCAGGTCCGCCGCGCGATGCGCCTCGTCGAGGCTGCCTGGCTGGCGCAGCCGCATCCGGATCTCGCCGAAGCCTACGCCCATGTGCGGCTCGGCGATTCCGCGCGGCAGCGCCTGGTGCGGGTTGAGACGCTGGCGGCGAAGACGCCGGGCCAGGTCGAGGGCGCGCTGGCGATCGCGCGCGCCGCAATCGACGCCACGGAATTCACCAAGGCGCGGGCCGCGCTGGAGCCGTTCGTGGCCGCGCCGACGCAGCGCGTCGCGCTGCTGATGGCCGAGCTCGAGCGCACCGAGCATGGCGATAGCGGCCGCGCCCGTGCCTGGACCCTGCGCGCGGTGCGCGCGCTGCATGACCCGGTCTGGACCGCCGACGGCTATGTCTCGGACCGCTGGCGTCCGGTGTCGCCGGTCTCCGGCCGGCTCGATGCGTTCCAGTGGCAGACGCCGCTGGCGGCGCTCCCTTCCGACAAAGGCAGTGCGATCGAGCCCTCGCCCTTCGAGGAAGCCATGCTGGCCCCGCGCCGGGTCGAGCCGCCGAAGGAGCTTAAGGAGGCCGCGCCGAGCGAGCCTGCAGTGGTTGCCAAGCCGGTCGAAGCCGAGCCGATCGAGGCCAAGGTGGTCGAGGCCAACCCCATCGAGACCAAGCCGGTCGAGCCGGCGCCAGTCACCGCGCAGGATAATGCGCCGCCGACCGCAGAGGCGGAGCCTGCCGCTGCGGCCGAGCCAACCCCTCAGCCGCAGCCCGAATCAGCGCCGGCCCCCTTGTTCCGTGCGCGCACCGACCTGCCCAAGGCGACGCCGGCGCCAATTCCGGCCGTGATCCCGCTCGTTCGCGCCCCCGATGATCCCGGGGTCGATGAGGACGGCCCGCCCGATGAATTTGCGGAACAAATCGGCCCGCCCAAGGCCCAGGCCGGCGGCTGGCGCGGGTTTTTGGCGCGCTGGGGCAATTAAATCCGGGACCTTGCGGCCCGGCTTTTCCTTGCCAATCGGGGCCGTGCCCGATATCAGGTGGCTCGCGCCGAGAGGCCGTCGCCGAACGGTTCGCCGCAATAGCTCAGTTGGTAGAGCACGTCATTCGTAATGACGGGGTCGGGGGTTCGAGTCCCTCTTGCGGCACCACCCTCCAGCACATCGATATCAGGGCAACCAGGTGCGGACGTGATGCGTCGGCACGACGCGTGGCATTCCGTCTCACCGCCGTCAGGCGAGGCGCGTTGCGCAGAGAGACTGCAGGAATCCCCGGGACTGCAGGAATCCCCGGGAACCCGAACGTCGCGTGCGCGGCGCATCGCCGCGCAACGATTGCGTGTGTGATCTGGATTACTTGACCCCTGCGCGACGGCAGACTTAAGTAGTTTTTATTGCAGTCGGCAACCGAGGAAGACGGCTGTGACCGACATCTTCATTTCGTACGCACGGGACGATGACGTTCCTCCGCCTGATCGGCCGGACCGAAAAGGGTTCGTTACGTTTTTAGACGAAAACATCCGATACGAGTTCCGCGATCTCGGCCCCGAGCGTCCCGTGGTGTGGCGCGATATCAGGCGCATCTCGCCCGGCGATCAGTTCACGCCTGAGCTCGAAGACGCGCTGAAGAACGCCTCGCTGCTCGTCGTGGTGCTGTCGAAGAACTGGCTGGCCAGCGAATGGTGCAAGCGTGAGCTGGATACCTTTGCGAAGACGCATCCGCAGGAGGGCCTGCGCGACCGCATCATCCTCGTCAACAAGCGCTTCATCGATTTTGCCGAGCGGCCGCAATTGCTGCAGGGGCAGGTCGGCTTCAACTTCTTCAGCCGCAACAACGACCCGCAGGATTTTTCCGGCGACCACGAATATTTCGAGCGCGGCGAGGCCGTCGATACCCGCTACTGGGACCAGATCAAGCTGTTGGCGGCGCATCTTCTCAAGCGGAGCCCGCCGCCACCGGTCGAGCCGCGCTATCCGCCGACCGGCCGCACCATCTATGTCGCCAAGCCTGCCTCCGACATGCGCGCGCAGTATGATCGCATCGTCTCCGAGCTGGTCGGCAAGGGCCATACCGTCGTGCCGGCGCCGGCGCAGGACATTCCGCTGACGTCGGCCGTCGCCGACATTGATGCCGCGCTGCAGGAAGCGGAGATCTCGATCCATCTGCTCGGCGAGCGCGCCGGCGAGGCGCCGGAAGATCAGCTGCCGATGGTCAAGCTGCAGCTCGCGCGCGCCGCCGTGAAGGCTGCCGGCGATGCCAGCGCGAAATTCCATCGCCTGGTCTGGGCGCCGGGCGCCTGGACCACGCCCGCTGCCGCCAACGAAGCCGCGCGCGACATCGCGCGGCATCCGGTCGAGGTGCTGGCGCGCTTCGACAAGCAATTGCCGGCCGACAAGATCGAAGGCGACACGCTCAGCAAGTTCGTCGACTTCGTCAACCAGCACCTGATCGCAATCGCGCCGGTTCGGCCGATCGAAGCAGTGCTGGAGAAAGGCGGCGAGATCCGGCTCTATCTGCATCACTGCGAGGCCGACAGCGATTACGCGCTCAACCTGGCGCAGGCGCTGCAGCAGCGGAAGCTCGAGACGCTGTTGCCGGCGTTCGACGGCCCGGATTCCGAGATCAAGAGCTTCAACGGCAAGCAGCTCGCCGAATGCGACGCCGTGGTGCTGTGCTGGGCTTCGGCGTCCGAGGTGTGGGTACGTGCCGAGGCGAGCGGCTTGCGCGACTGGCACCAGCTTGGCCGCAAGCAGCAGTTCTCCTACCGCGCGGTGGTCGCAGCACCCCCACCCGGCACGCGCAAGAAGGCCAGCAAATTCCTGTTTCCGCGCGGCGACATCGATTTCGTCGTCGACCTTTCCGCGACCAGCACGCCGACCGCCGATTTGCTCGATCAGCTGGTGCCGGCCATGCGCCCCGCGCCATGAACGCCGCGGTCACATTGCAGGCGGTGTCGGCGCAACATCCGTTCCCCGGCCTGCGGCCGTTCGCCTATGACGATTACGCCTATTTCTTCGGCCGCGAAGACCAGACCTTCGCGCTGTATCGCCTGATCGACCGCTTCCGCTTCGTCACCGTGGTCGGCTCGTCCGGTAGCGGAAAGTCCTCGCTGGTGCGCGCGGGCCTGTTGCCGTGGCTCGACCGGGAGACCCAGGGCGCCGGCGGCCGCAACTGGGTGTGGAAGGAGATGCGTCCGGGCGACGAGCCGCTGCAGCGGCTGACCCGATTGCTGGCGCAGCTGTCGACCGACGATGACCCCATGATCGCCTCGGCGCGCCAGGATCGAATCGCTGCGCAATTGCAGCGCTCGAGCTTCGGCATTCTCGACGCCGTCGCCGACGCCAATGGCGTCAAGGGCGCCTCGATCCTGCTTGTCATCGATCAGTTCGAGGAACTGTTTCGCTTCGCGAGCGCGAGCTCGCTCGGCCCCAATGCCGACGATGCGCAGGCGCGCGAGCGCGCCACGCAATTCGTTCAGCTGCTGCTGGAGGCCAGCCGGGCGCAGTCGAACAAGATCCAGATCGTGCTGACGATGCGCTCCGATTTCATCGGCGACTGCGCACGCTTCCACGGGCTGCCCGAAGCCGTCTGCGCCGCGCAGTTCTTGGTGCCGTCGTTGACCCGCGACCAGCTCGACGAGGTGATCCGCAAGCCCGTCGAGCAGGCCGGTGCGACCATCGATCCGGAGCTTGTCGAGCGGCTGCTGAACGACTGCGGCACCGAGATGGATCAGTTGCCGGTGCTGCAGCATTGCCTGTCGCGGCTGTGGGAGGAGGCCGGCAAGCCCACCGCCAGGATGGGAGCAGCGACGGGTGAGACCGGCGCAGCTCTGCCGCAGCGCCATCTGTCGCTCGAGCACTACCGCAATATCGGCGGCTTTGCCGACGCGCTGTCGCGCCATGCTGACGAGATCCTGCAGGACATTCCGGGTCCAGCCCTGCAGCTCGCCGTCGAACAGGTATTCCGCGCACTGTCCGAGCTCGACAAGGAGGGACGGGCGATCCGTCGCGCCTTGCAGTTCCAGCGGCTGGTCGCGGAGACCGGCGTCAGCGAGACGACGGTACGGAAGGTGCTCGATCGCTTCCGCGCCCAGGACTGCTCGTTCCTGATGCCGCCGCTCTCCGAACAGAAGGACCTCCTGCCGACCACGCGGATCGATGTCGGCCACGAGGCGCTGCTGCGGCGCTGGGACAAGGTCAGCGGCGAGGGGAGCGATCCCGGCTGGCTGCGCAGCGAGCAGCAGGCCGGCGAGCGTTACCGCGGTCTGCTCGCGATCGCCGACGGCGACGACGCCACACTGCCGTCGCATCAGGTCGAGGAGCGACTGACGTGGTGGAACGCGCGGCCGCGCACCGCGGCATGGGCCGAGCGCTATGGCGGTGGCTTCGACCGCGTGCAGCGCCTGCTGAAGACCTCGCAGCGACGCGAGCGGATCAAGCGCTGGACCGCGCTCGGAACCTTCGCCGTCGCGGTCATCATTGCCGGTGTGATGGCGTTGTTCTATCTGGAAGCGAACAAGCAGACGCTGGAAGCGAACAAGCAGAAGCTGGCAGCGGACGAGAATCGCCGGATCGCGCTCAATTCGGTGAAGACTTCGGTCGCACGCCTGACCGGCTTCTTGAATGACGGCACGTTGCGGGCGGCGGGCGCGCAAAAACTTCTCGACGATGCGCAGTTGACGTTGAACCGGGTCGGCGTCGAGCGCACCTCGCCGGAGACGACGGAGATCGAGACCTGGCTGATCCTCTCGATCTCGGATGTGAAGGATGCGATCGGCGACAACGCTGCTGCGCTCGAATTTGCGGTGCGTGGCGAGCGGCTGGCGCAGCAATTCCTCGACGCCTATCCGAACAACGACGAGTTCAAGCGCCTGCTCTACGCCAGCAAGTTCAGGATCGGCGACCAGTACGCGCGCAGCATCCGCGACAAGGTCAGCGTCCAGAAGGCGGAGGACGAATACAGGGCGGCGGTCGAGATCGCGCGCAGCCTCGTTGCGCGCCATCCCGAGAAGCAGATGTTCCAGAACGAGCTCGTCGTCGTGCTCGACAAGGTCGGCGATATCCAGAAGTCGCGGGGCGACTGGGCGGCGGCGCTGGAGAAGTATCAGGAAGGCCTGGGAATTGCCGAGAAGATCACCGACAAATATCCGATCGGTGTCGCGACCCAGAAGAACCGCATCGGCCAGGTCTACAGCGAGCGGGATCAGCCGGGCGATCGTGATATTGCGCTCGCCAATTATCGCGAAGCGACCGCGATCATGGACGCCCAACTGAAGCGGACCCCCGACAATGCGTCGCTGATCTCCAACATCGCCAACAACCACCGGCGCATCGGCCAGGTGTTGAAGGACAAGCCGGAAGAGGCCAAGGTCGAATTCCAGGCCGCGGTCGCGGGCCGGCAACAACTCTACGATTCCGATCCCGGCAATCCGACCTGGCGCTCCAGCCTGATCACCGACTACACGCTGCTCGGCGATACGCTGGTGCGGCAAGAGGAATGGCGCGGTGCGCTGCAGAACTACGGCGCGGCATTGCGCATCGTCGAGGGGCTCGCGGCGCGGGATCCGTCGAATACCTCGCTGCAGCGAACGCTCGCCAACCTCAACGCCAAGCGGGCCGACGTGCTGGTTCGCCGCGGCAGCGAGTTGCTGATCAAGCCGGAGCCGGTCGATAACCTGGCGTTGCGACTGATCGACGAGGCGCTGCGGCGCTATCGTTCGGCGGCATCGGGATTTGATGCGCTGATCGGTACGTCGACATCGGCCGCGCAGCTCACCACGTTGGTCGAAATCCGGATCAAGATCGGCGACGTGCTGGTGCGGCAGAACAAGTACAGGGATGCCCTGGCGGCCTACGATGACGCCGCGAAGGCGATCGCACGCGCGACGCCGGCGCAGCCCAATTGGCAGGTCAAGCTCTCGGTCGCGCTCGAGCAGGCGGCGGATTTTCTTGCTGATGATGCCGATGCTGACAAGACCGGCTATCAGCCTGCGAGCGAGGACGGGAAGGAGGACGCACTGTTGTATTACCGGAAGGCGCTCGCGGCACTCGATGTTGCGTCGGGGCAGGACGACAATCCCGACTTGAAAGCGCGCCGCGCGGGCCTCACGGCGAAGATCGAGACGCAGAAGGCCGTCGTGCGGTAGCGGCACAGGCCCGCGAGGTTCGAGTCACATCTCTGCCAGGTGTGATTCCGCTCACACATGGAACCGCTCAATCGACATAGTCTTCGCGCCATCAGCGGGAGACGCAACAATGCAAAAACTGTTTCTGATCTCGGCGTTGGTTCTGGCGTCGGCAACGGCGCAGGCCGGCGAGCGAAGCCTGACGCTGGGCGGGGGCGAGAATGCACCGGCGGTGGCGCCTGCGCCGGCCAATCCGACCGGTAAATATGTCGAAGCGCCACAGAGGCCGCCGGAGGCGACATCGGTCGTCGAGACGCCGAAGCCCGCGACCGACACACCGAGATACACCGCGCGTCCGGCTCCGGCCGCCGCGCAACAGCCGGAATTGCAGCAGGCCAAGGTCGAGCCGACTGCGACGCCTTCCACCAAGCCGACTTACAGGACCGCGTCACACAGGTCCGCGCGGCGGCACCATGCGCACACCTGGACACGCAGCCGCATCATCGGCGAGCTGCACCGTCACGGCATCTACTGGTGAGCTGAGAAAACAAAAGCGCCCCTGGAAAACTCCAGGGGCGCTCTTCGTTGAGCGATGGTGTCAGTGCGTCGGTCAGTCGTTGACCGTCTGGATCACGCTGCTGATCGGACGGGTCGCCGCAGCGGTCGGCATCCTCTCCTTCTTCACCATCATCGCATCGTATTCCGGCAGCGTCTCGAGCTGGGTCTTGGCTTTCATCGCGACCACCTTGTAGCCGCCCGCCTTCAGCTTGCGCAGCAAGGTCGGCAGCGCCTGTGCGGTGTGCTTCTGCAGGTCGTGCATCAGGATGATGCCCTTGTGCTCCTTGTCGAGCTTGGTCATCACGTTATTGATCACCTCATCCGCCGTCTTCGACTTGAAGTCGTTGGAGTCGACGTCGACCGAGAACATCGCGATGTTGCGGCTGCCGAGATAGGTCGTGGTGGCCGGCGTCGTCACCAGCGCCGGGAAGCGGAAGAACGGGGCCGGTGCGGTGCCGAGCGCTTCCTTGACCGCGCTGAAACCCTTCTCGATTTCGTCCTTGGCCATCTGCTCGGTCATCTTCTTGCCGCCGAGATGAGCGTGCGACCAGGTGTGTGCGCCGATCGTGTGGCCGGCGGCGGCGACCTGCCGCAGGATGTCCGGGTGATAGGTGGTGTGCAGGCCGATCGGGAAGAACACGGCCTTGGTGCATTCATCGGCCAGCGCCTTCAGCACCGCCGGCGTGGTCGGCCACGGACCGTCGTCGAAGGTCAGCAACACTTCCTTGTCGGTCAGGAAGTCGAACTGCTTGTACTGCAGGAAGCCGAAGCCCGGACCGCCCGTGGTGTCGACCACGACGGTGCGGCTGACGCCGAGCGCATCGGGATTGGTGCAGGTCGATTTCGGCGCGGCAGCGACCGGAGCAGGCGCCGGCGCCGGGGGCAGCGCGACGGCGGGGGCGGGTGCGGCTTCCGCACGCTTCGACAGCGCCGCGGTGACCTGCACGTCGTCCTTGGCGGTCGCCTGCGGCGGCACCGGATCGGGCTGCCGGGCGGCCATGGTTTTCGGGGGAGCCGCGTCAACACGCGGCGAGGAGGTCCAGTACCAAACTCCGGCGATCACGACCGCCGCCAAAACACTGGCCATCATCAGGCCTAACGCATTACGCATCGCTGCACACTCACTGGGAACTCGGGCTACGCCACATCCGTAACGTCCGATTAATGCCAACAAGGTCTTAACGTGATCCCAACACGGCCTTGGGAGCCCAACAAAAAGAGCCTCTTATCTCTGCGTGATGTCGGTCACAGCCGCGGAACAGGGAACCGCGCATGATCCGCCCATCAGACAACGGGCGCTGCATTCCGCGGCGCCGGATGGGAGCCGATCATGACCACCACCTTCAAGCGTTGGGTTCGCAAGGCCACTGCTGCGCTGGCCTTTGTCGCTGCTTTCTCTGCCGTTTCCTCGACCGCGAGCTTCGCTTTCAGCGCCGAAGCGCAGCAGATGTGCTCGGGCGATGCGTTCCGCCTGTGCAGCTCCGAGATCCCGAACATCCCGAAGATCACCGCCTGCATGATCAAGCATCGCGCGGATCTCTCGAACGGCTGCCGCGTCGTGCTGGACCGCGATCTGGCCGCCCAGCGCAAGGTCGCCGCGCAATAATCTTTCGCGTTTCGGAGGCGCTTGCGGCGATCAGACGCAGGCGCTTCTGCTCTGTCCGGAACGAGCGGACCGTTCGGCCGTTTTCCAAGCTTCTGCCATGCGTCGAAACGCTCTAAAAGGCGCCGTCGCATTTTTTTGAAAGCTTGAGAGATGACCAGACTTCTTTTGATCGTTCCGTTCGTTCTGATCGCGTCCGCCGCGTCGGCCCAACAGCAGGGCCAGGACGCCTGCGGCCGCGATGCCTCGCGCTTCTGCCGTGCCCATCTCAGCGAAGGCGATCAGGTCGTGCTGGCCTGTCTCAAGCAGAACCGCGCCCGGCTGAGCAAGGCCTGTCAGGCAACGCTGGCGTCGCACGGACAGTAGAACCGCCCTCGCCACATCTCAGCCGCCATAGAGGTAGTTCGGCAGCCACAGCGTCATCCCCGGCCAGACATACATGATCACCATGCAAAGGATCACGATCAGCATGTAGGGCATCATGCCGGCGAAGATCTGGTTGATTGTGACATGCTTCGGTGCGACGCCCTTGAGGTAGAACGCGGACATCGCGACCGGTGGCGACAGGAACGCCGCCTGCAAGTTCACGAACACCAGCGTGCCCCACAGGATCGGGTCGATGCCGAAATGCTTCAGCATCGGCAGGAAGATCGGCACGAAAATGATGATGATCTCGGTCCACTCCAGCGGCCAGCCGAGCAGGAAGATGATCGCCTGCGACAGGATCATGAACTGCACCGGCGACATGTTGAGCGAGAGCACCCAGCTTTCCAGCAGGGCCTGACCGCCGAGGATCGCGAACACCGCCGAGAACAGTGCGGAGCCGACGAACAGCCAGCATACCATCGCGGTGGTCTTGGCGGTCAGGAACACCGCTTCCTTGGTGCGCTTCCAGTCCAGGGTGCGGGCCTGGAAGGCAAGCAGGAAGGCGCCGGCGGCGCCGACCGCGGCGGATTCGGTTGCGGTCGTGATGCCGAACAGGATGACGGCCAGCACCACCGCCGTGAGGATACCGAGCGGCATCACCGACGAGGTCAGGAGCTTCAACACCTCGAAACGTTCGCCGTCCATGCGCAAATAGGAGCGGGCGGTCCATAGCGCCAGCACCGCCGTGCTGATCGCAAACCAGAGATAGAACTGGACGTCCGGTCCTTTCTCGGCCGGCGTCGCTTCCTTGGTCTCGACGGCGCTGCCGAGCTGTTGCAGGCCTTCGACGGCTTCGCTCGCGCCGCCCGCCTGCTGGTGGATGACGACGTACCACCACACCGTGCCGAGGCTCACCGCGGCCAAGAGGAACGGAACGAGGGCGACGAGGAAATTCTGCACGATGACGCCATAGTTCATCGGATTGCCGTCGATCCTGAGCTCCCGTGCCTTGACCGGCGAGATCAACGCTTTCGACAGCGCGACGAACATGTTCGGCGAATAGGCCGCCTGGAATCGCCTGATCCAGTCCGGGACGTTGACGCGGGTCTGCTCCTCCGGCAGCGGCGGCGCGATCTTCGGATTGATCAGCGCCCAGCCCACGACATAGACGAGGTAGAGGAAGGCCAGGAAGAAGCCGGGGAACATCGCCGCTGCGTACAGCTTGACGACCGATTGTCCCGCGACGGCCGCGTAGACGATGATCATCACCGATGGCGGGATCAAGATGCCCAGCGTGCCGCCGGCGGTGATGACGCCGGAGGCGAGCTTCACGTCATAGCCGGCACGCAGCATCGGATTGAAGGCGATGACGCCCATCAGCACCACGACCGCGCCGACAAGGCCGCTGGCGATCCCCCAGAATGTGCAGACGATCAGGGTCGCGACCGCAAGCGAGGCCGGCATGCGGCGGAAAGCGAGCTGGATCGAATAGAACATCTTGTCGACCAGCGCGCCGCGCTCCATCACATAACCCATCAGCACGAAAAGCGGGATGGAGATCAGCACGTCGTTGGTCATCGCGCCGTAGGTGCGCTGGACCATCAGGTCGAAGACCCGGTTCTGCGTCCAGTTTTGCGAGGGATCGTAGAAGGCGATGAAGCCGAAGAACATGCCGAGGCCCATCAGCGTGAAGGCCGTGGCAAAGCCCATCATGATCACGACCACGATGAGCGCCAGCATCAGCAGGCCAAGGGCCGGATCGCTCATGTGTTGACATCTCCGCCCATGCCGCGCTGGCGCGCGATTTCATCGATGCGCTGTGCGCCCTCGATGGCGAGCTTGCGCGATTCCTCGTCGACATATTCGCTGTGCGCGAGCTGCTCCTCGATGACGTCGGTCTCGGCGACGTCGGCGAGCCGGCTCGGCCATTCGCCGGTCTTCAGGCACACGACGCAGCGGATGATCTCGGCGATCCCCTGCAGCATGATCAACGCACCGGCGATCGGGATCACCGTCTTGAAATGGTAGACCGGCGGGCCCTCCGCCGTGACGTTGGAATGCTCTTTGATGTGCCAGGAATCCGCGGCGTAGAAATATCCGGCATAGATCAGCGCGGCGATGCCGGGGATGAAGAACACGACGTACAGCACCAGGTCCAGCATCGCCTGGGTGCGCGGCCGCATCGATGAGTACAGGAAATCGCCGCGGACATGGGCGTTTTGCGCGAGCGTGTAGGCGCCACACAGCATGAACAGCGTGCCGTACAGCATGTTGTCGAGGTCGAAGATCCACGACGTCGGGCGGTTGATGATGTAGCGCTTGAACACCTCGATGCAGACGGCGCTCATCAGGATGATCATCAGCCAGGCGGTGGCCTTGCCGATCCAGGTGCTCAGGCGGTCGATCGAATACAGGAGGCTCTGGACGCTCATCGGTTGCGGCCGCTCGGTGGAGAAAATGGTCTCGACATGGCACCCGGCACCTGCCGGGGACCGTGGGCCGGCCGGTGCCTTGCCGGGCCTGTTTCGACGTCAGAGCTTCTTGGCTGCGGCGTTGGCGCCGAAGTAGTGATCGTAGGCCATGCGGCGGTTCACCACGGTATCCTGCTCCCACTGCGTCGCGCGTCTCGCAAACGCGATCTGCGACTGCAGGATCTCCTTGAACAGCGGGTTTTCCGCGGACTTCTTCCTGGCGACCTCGTCGTAGACTTCGAGCTGCTGCTTCAGGATGGCGTCGGGCGTCTTGTAGAACTTGACGTTGTCCTTGGTCTGCAACTCGACATAGTCCTTGGAGTAGCGGTCGATCGCCTTCCACGACATGTCGGCGGACGCCGCGTCCACCGCGCTGGCGATGATCGCCTTCATCTTCTCCGGCAGCGCGTTGTACTTGTCCTTGTTGAAGGTGATTTCGAACTGCTCGGCGTTCTGGTGAAAGCTCTGCAGCATGCAGACCTTGGCGACGTCGGGGAAGCCGAGCACGCGGTCGGAGGTCGCGTTGTTGAATTCGGCGGCGTCGAGCAGGCCGCGGTCCATGGCTGAGACGATCTCGCCGCCGGGCAGCGCATTCACCGCTGCGCCCATCGCCGTGTACACGTCGATGGAAATGCCGACCGTCCGGAATTTGACGCCCTTGAGGTCGTCGGGCTTGGCGACCGGCTTCTTGAACCAGCCGAACGGCTGTGTCGGCATTGGCCCATAGGGGAACGACACCACATTGGCGCCGATCGATTCATAGAGTTTTGCGAGCAGCTCCTTGCCGCCGCCGTATTTGTGCCAGGCGAGCAGCATGTTGGCATCCATCGCAAAGCCCGGCCCCGAGCCCCACAGCGCCAGCGCGGTCTGCTTGCCATAGTGATAGACAAGCACGCCATGGCCGCCGTCGAGCACGCCCTTGGATACAGCGTCGAGCAGGCCAAAGGCGGGCACCACCGCGCCGGCAGGCAGCACCTCGATCTTGAGATCACCGCCGGTCATGTCGTTGACCTTCTTGGCGTAGTCGAGGGCGTATTCGTGGAAAATGTCCTTCGAGGGCCACGTGCTCTGCCAGCGCATGTTGATCGGCCCTTGGGCGCTGACGATGGTGGGCGCGGCGACGGCGGTGGCAGCTCCCGCCGCAGCCACCTTCAGGAAGCGGCGACGCGTCGACGTCTTGTCCTTGTTTCGTGTGGTCATGGCGTTCTCCCTGCCCCGATTGAACGGCTCTTGGTGAGCCAGTCGTTGTTTTGGTTGGCCGCAAGTCTAGGCGTCGCCGCCCAAGCTTCGCAAAGCGACGCAGTGACGCGACCCGCCCGGTGGCGGCATTGATCGGGGTCTGTGAGATCAGCCGGCGATCCGGCTTAGCGAGCCGGACGCACGATGCCCGTCGTGGGACAAGGCGGTTGCGGTGCGGTCGTCAGATCAGGTGCTGCTTCCCGCCGCGGTCGCGACCACGGGCAGCACCTCGTTGGCGGCGCGGTCCGGCGTCTCTTCCTTCCAGCGCACCGAGCCGAATGGACGCTCCAGCATCCGGCGCACCCGCACCGGGTCCGGGCCCATGTGGAAGTCGATCGCCTTCTGATGCAGCTCGCGCTCGAGCTGGGTGGCGCGATTGCGTTGGCGCAGGAAATCGAGCCAGGTCGGGCAGTGGTAGCGCTCGGTCCACAGCTCAGGATCGGCGATGTCGCGGGCGATCGACCAGCCATAGGCGCCGTTGCGCTGCCGGCTGAGCTGCACCTCCTGCATCACATTGTGGAAGGCGCGGGCGTCGTCCTGGGCGACGCGGTATTCGATCTCGACCACCAGCGGGCCGCTGCGGCCGGTGAGCTGCAGCCGCACCTCGGGATCGGCGAGCGCCTCGGTCGCGGCCTCGTTGCGCGCCCCGACCGGCGGCATCCGCAGCCAGATGCCGAGCAGCGGCGACAGCAGCATCAGCACTGCGGAAACCAGCAGCGCGGTCTCGACGCCGGCGATGTCGGTGAGATGGCCCCAGCCCCAGCTGCCGATCGCGATGCCGCCCGCGATCGAGGCCTGGAAGGCGGCGAGCGAGCGGCCCGCGACCCAGCGTGGTGCCGACAGCTGCACGCCGATATTGAACAGCGCCACCGCCAGCATCCACACCGCGCCGGCAACCACCAGCGCGGCCGCCGTGATCACCGGCTCCTTGCTGAGCGCCACCGCCGCAATCGCACCCGCCATCGACAGCGCACAGGCGCGCACCGCGGCTTCGCCGCTGAGCCGCCGCCGCACCTCGCTGATGTTGAGCGCGCCGATCACCGCGCCCATGCCGAAAGCGCCGAGCATGATGCCGTAGGTCTGTGCGCCGCCATGCAAGAGGTCGCGCGCCACCAGCGGCATCAGCGCCGAGACCGAGCCGCCGATGATGCCGGTGACCATGGTGCGGGTCAGCACGATCTTGATCGACGGCGAATTGGTGATGTAGCGCACGCCCGAGACCATGGCGCGGGTCAGCCGCTCGCGCGGCAGCCGCGACGGCTCGCTGACGCGCTCCCACAGGAACAGGACCACCAGCAGCGGAAGATAGAGCACCGCGTTGGCCGCAAACGCTGCGACCGCGCCCAGGGATGCGACGATAATGCCGCCGATCGCCGGGCCGAAGCTGCGCGCGATGTTGTAGCTGATGCCGTTCAGCGCGACCGCGGCCGGCAGCGTCTCGCCCGGCACCTGCTCGCTGACCGAGGACTGCCAGGCCGGGCCGAACAGCGCCATGCCGCTGCCGACGATGAAGCACAGCGCCAGCAGCAGGTTCGGCGTCACCAGATTGAGCCAGGCCAGCACCGTCAGCGCCGTGGCGCCGGTCAGCGCGATCACGAGCGAGGCCATCGCGACGACCCGGCGGTCGTGCATGTCGGCGATGGCGCCGGCCGGCATCGAGATCAGCATGATCGGCAGCATCAAGGCGGTCTGCACCAGCGCGACCTTGTCGGCCGAGGACGTCATCTGGGTCATCGCCCAGGCCGCACCGACGCCCTGGATCAGGATGCCGAGGTTGGAGAGCAGGCTGGCGAGCCAGATCCGCCGGAACACCGAGTATTTGAGAGGTGCAGTGATACTGTCGGTGCGTTTCGGCGGTTCGGTCATATCCGGTTCCGTTTGGCCTGCTATGGCTTGCCGATGAAATCTGCAGAGAACACTGATGCCTGTGAAAACCCTGTCCTGTCCAGTAGTTACGGCACTGTTCGCGGGCGTAGGGCACAGCTAAAGTAGCGAAAAGCGTGAGAGGGAGGGGCGAAATGAAGCTGTCGCGACGGACGATCCTGAAGGGGGCCAGCGCCCTGCCATTGCTGGGGGCCAATTTTGCTGTTCCGGCCTTTGCGCAGTCGACGCCCGTCGCCGACGTTCCGCCGATCCTGTTCGTGCACGGCAATGGCGATCACGCGCCGCTCTGGATGACGACGCTGTGGCGGATGGAGTCCAACGGCGTGCCGCGCGATCGGATGTTTGCGATCAACTTCACCGACCCCCTGGCGCGCAATGACGACAAGGTCGAGCAGCCGGGCCGCTCGTCGACGGAAGACGCGCGCCGCGAGCTTAGCGAGGCGATCAAGGAGCTGAAGCAGAAGACTGGTGCGTCGCGCGTCGCGCTGGTCGGCAATTCCCGCGGCGGCAATGCGATCCGCAACGTCGTCAAGAATGGTGGCGGTGCAGATGTCAGCCACGCCGTGCTGTGCGGCACGCCCAATCACGGCGTATTCGCCTGGGATGACGGGCTCGGCAACGAGTTCAACGGCCGCGGCCCGTTCCTGCGCGGCCTGAACGAGGGCGAGAGCGAGGTCACGCCGGGCACCGCGTTCCTGACGCTGCGCAGCGACGGGCTCGACAAATATGCGCAAGCCGATGGCCGCTTCGTCGGCAAACCGGGCACCCCGACCAACGTGACCAACGAAGGTCCGGAGCTGAAAGGCGCCAAAAATCTCGCGCTCGGCGCGATCGATCATCGCGAGACCGCGTATCATCCGCGCGCCTTCCGCGAGATCTACAAATTCATCGCCGGACGCGAGCCCTCGCACATGGAGATCGTGCCTGAGCGTGAGGTCCGGCTCAGCGGCCTCGTCACGGGCACGCCGGGCGGTATGCAGACCAATCGCCCGGTCTCGGGTGCGACCGTTGACGTCTATCACGTTGCCGCGGAAACCGGTGAACGCATGGGCGGGCCGATTCATAGCTCGCAGACCGGCGCCGATGGCCGCTGGGGTCCCGCGCAGGTCGATCCGTCGTGGTCGCTCGAGATCGTGCTGACATCCCCCGGCTCGGTCACGACGCATTTCTATCGTTCGCCGTTCCCGCGCTCCTCCGACATCGTGCATTTGCGCGCCGCGCGGCCGATGGCGCAGGCCGATGCCGGCGCCGGCGCGATCGTGCTGCTGTCGCGGCCGCGCGGCTATTTCGGGCTACCGCGCGATGTCGTGCTGCTCGACGGCAAGGAGCCGACGGACGTGAAGCCGGGCGTGCCGACCGATGCAGTTGCGACACTGCGGCTGCCTGCCGGCGAGATCGGCCGCGCCGTGGTCGGCATCTTCAACGAGGAGCGGATCGTGGTGCGAGCCTGGCCGGCTTCCGAGAACCGGATTGCCGTGGCCGAGCTGACTTATTAGCTAATTCCCAGATGCCTTGTTGGCGCCGGGATCGCGTGGCTGAATTGGACGTCGCCTGAGGCAGGAGCTGACACCATGAGCATTGCCGAAGTCTACGACATGACGGTCACGCGGCATCCGCTGGTGCCGCCGGCCCCGCCGCGCGCGCCCGACAACATGACCGCGTTCGGCCGGATGCGAGCGATCCGCCACTCGCCGATCGAGAGCTGGGGCCAGCGCGCCTACGAGGACGACATCGTCCAGGGCCGCTTTTTCGGCCGCTCCAGCTTCATCCTCAACACGCCGGATGCGATCCGGCATGTGCTGGTCGACAATTACGAGAATTACGTCCGGACGCGGGCCGGCATCCGCGTGCTGCGCCCGATCCTCGGCGAGGGCCTGCTGATCGCCGAGGGACGCGCCTGGAAGCACCAGCGCCGCACGCTCTCGCCTGCGTTCACGCCGCGCGCGGTGACGACGCTTGAGCCCTACATGATCACGGCGACCGATGAGACGATCGCCAAGCTGAAGACCGCGAGCAATGGCCCGGTGGATCTGCGCGAGGCGATGCAGCGGATGACGCTGGAGATCGCCGGCCGCACCATGTTCTCGTTCGGCATGGACCGTCACGGCGCGGCGCTGCGCGACTTCGTGATGGAGTATGGCGAGACGCTGGCGCGGCCGCACATGCTTGATTTGCTGCTGCCGCTGAATTGGCCGAGCCCGCAGGATTTTCGCCGCGCCCGTTTCCGCAAGCGCTGGACCGCCTTCGTCGGCCAGCTGATGGCCGAACGCCGCGCCGCCGGCAAGGATGCGGACGCGCCGGCGCGCGACCTGTTCGACCTGATGGGCGCCGCGCGCGATCCAGAGACCGGCGCCGCCTTCAACGACGCGCAGCTCGGCGATGAGGTCGCGACCATGATCCTGGCCGGCCACGAGACCACCGCGACCGCGCTGTTCTGGGCGCTGTATCTGCTCGCGCTCGATCCGGCGACGCAGGAGCAGCTCGCGGCCGAAGTGCGCAGCGTGACGGCCTCCGGCGCGCTCGAGCTCGAGCGGCTGAAATTCACCCGCGCGGTGATCGACGAGACCATGCGGCTCTATCCGCCGGCCTTCCTGATTGCGCGCGCCGCAGCGGGGCCTGACACGATCGCGGGCCGGCCGGTCAGGACAGGGGACGTGATCCTCATCGCGCCGTGGCTGCTGCATCGTCACGAAAAACTCTGGCGCGATCCCAACGCCTTCGTGCCGCAGCGATTCATGACGGGAACGCCGCCGGATCGCTTCGCCTATCTGCCGTTCGGCGTCGGCGCCCGCGTCTGCATCGGCGCGCATTTTGCCCTGGTCGAGGCCACGCTGGCGCTGGCCAAGCTGATCGGCGCCTTCCGCGTTGCACTTGCCGACAAGGAGCCGGTGCTGCCGATCGGCGTGGTGACGACGCAGCCCAACCGCTCCCCGATGTTCGCGATCACGCCGCGGTAATATCCTCTTGCGCGGATAATCCTGAGGTATCATCTAGGTCACCATGAACGACAACACCCAGGCCCAGTTCGCAGTCCTCCGACAGACGGCCGACCCGGCCGTTGTCGATGCGATGCAGAAACTGATCGCTGACGGACAGGATCGCGATCTCAACCGCATCAACCTGCTCGATTTCTCCAACCGTACCGGGCTCGACCAGGAGAAGGTGATCTCCGGCTTCCTGCATGCCTCGCGGCTCGGCCTGTTCGACATGAGCTGGAACGTGTTGTGTCCCGGCTGCGGCGGCGTGCTCGATGCGCATTCGACGCTGAAGTCGCTGCGTCACGACGATTACAATTGCGCGCTCTGCGCCGCCGGCTATGAGGCCTCCGTCGACGATCTCGTCGAGGTCGCCTTCACCGTCAGCCCGCGGGTGCGCCGCATCGGCGCGCATGATCCGAACACGCTGCCGATCTGGGAATATGTCCGCCAGATGTTCTGGAGCTCGGGCCTCGAGCTCAACGAAGATACGCTCGACCAGATGCTGAAAGAGGTGACGCTGGAGGCGCTGGAGTTGCCGGCCGGCGAGAAGGCGCTGCTGTCGCTGCAGCTGCCGAAGCAGTTCCTGATCGTGTTCGAGCCGGTGACGCATTCAGCGCATTTCTTCGACGTGCAGGGCGAGCCGACCACCGAGCGCCAGCAGTACTCGATCGTGTTCAACAAGTTGCAGGCGCCGACCGGCACCACGGTGCTGCGGCCGGGTCCGCTGCGGCTGTCGCTGGAGAATCAGACCGACACCCGCGTGCTGCCGGCGGTGTGGGTCGCATCCGATGCGCTGCATGAGATGATCGGCAAGCGCAAGCCGATCCTCACCGCAAAGCGGATGCTGAGCAATCAGACGTTTCGCGACGTCTACAAGGCCGACAATCTCAATGGCGACCAGCGGCTGAAGATCACCGCGCTGACCTTCCTGTTCACCGATCTGAAGGGCTCGACCGCGCTCTATGAGCGCGTCGGCGACATTGTCGCGTTCGATCTGGTGCGCGCGCATTTCCACGCGCTGCTCGAGATCATCTCGTCGGAGCGCGGCGCCGTCGTGAAGACGATCGGCGACGCCGTGATGGCGACCTTCATCCGCCCCGAGCACGCGCTCAATGCGGGCTTGCGGATGCGCGCCGCGATGCAGAAGCTCAACGCCGAGCGCGGCAAGGAGGATCTGATCGTCAAGATCGGGATCCACGAGGGGCCGTGCCTCGCGGTGATGCTAAACGAACGGCAGGATTATTTCGGCCAGACCGTGAATATCGCGGCGCGCGTGCAGAGCCTGTCGACGTCGCAGGAAATCCACCTCACGCAGCCGGTGATCGAATCGGCCGAGGTCGCGAGCATCCTGGAGAAGGCGTCGATCAAGCCGATCCAGAAGCAAGCCGCGCTGCGCGGCATCGCCGACAAGATGGTGGTGTACGAGATACCTTGAGCGGCGCAGCTCTCTCCCCGTCATTGCGAGCTTCGTAGGGTGGGCAAAGGAGCGCAGCGACGTGCCCACCATCTGCGGAGTGCTCGTGAAGGTGGGCACGCTGCGCTTTGCCCACCCTACGCAATGACGACGAAATCCAGCCAGATTGCCTAAACGTAATGCGCTTGCGGGAACCCGCGCCGATTGCGCGGGTTCGGTTTCCACGCCATATAGCTTTCAACACAGACAGCACAGAGATCGCGATGCTCGACGGCCTGCGCCAATTCATCTCCGATATCGTCTCATCTGACTCGCAAGGCGACAGGGCATTCGACGATACCGATTATCGGCTGGCGGCTACCGCGCTGCTGGTGCACGTCATCTCGCTCGACGGCGAGCCGAGCCCGGTCGAGAAGCGCAAGCTGCACAGCCTGATCGAAAGCCGTTTCAAGCTCGATCCCGGCACCGCCGACCGATTGATCGCCTCGGCGACGCGGGTCGAGGGTGAGGCGGTCGATCTGTATCATTTCACCAGCGTCATCATGCGTTCGGTCAACGAGGAAGGCCGGCTGCGCATCGTCGAGATGATGTGGGAGCTGGTCTATGCCGACGGACAGGTCAGCGAGTTCGAGGACAATGTGGTGTGGCGCGCCGCCGACCTGCTCGCAATTTCATCGCGCGACCGCCTCGATCTCAAGCATCGCGTGGCCGAGAAGCAGGCTGCGTTGCCGAAGGGCCCCTGGGGCACCGCCGACGCGGCAATCTGACACGTTGGTCTGCTCGCGCAGGCCATCGTCGCGCCGCTTTCAGAGATGACGAAACTTTAATCTGGATGGAGGCCGGCGACGTTCCTGCGCGAGAGCGCTTGATATTGCTGCATTTCAATTCAAACCTCAGGCCTATCTGCATACCGATATGTTGACAGGTGGCTTGCATCGCACCATGCCCCTATGCTCTCGTCGCGGCGTTCGTGGCCGTCCGGAAATTTGAATTTAAGAGATTGTATCGTGACTGAGCGTGTGACGCTGATAACCGGAGCATCGGCGGGCATAGGCACCGAACTGGCACGGGTTTTTGCTTCCAATGGTCACCGTGTGGCCCTGGTGGCGCGGCGTGCCGATCGCCTCGAAGCGCTCGCGCGCGAGCTCGCCGGCAAGGGCGGCCCGGCGCCGATCGTGATTCCCTGCGATCTCAAGCAGAACGACGCCGGTGACAAGATCGCCGATGCGCTGGCGGCCGCTGGCGTCGAGCTCGAATATCTGGTCAACAATGCCGGCTTCGGTCTGTTCGGCCTTGCCATCAAACGCGACCGGGCTGAGCAGCTCGACAGCATCGCGGTCAATATTCGGGCACTGACCGACCTGTCGCTGCGCTTTGCCGATCAGCTGATCCGCAACCGCGGCGGCATCCTCAATCTCGGCTCGATCGCGGGCTTCCTGCCCGGCCCCGGCATGGCCGTCTATTACGCCTCCAAGGCCTATGTGCTGTCGTTCTCGGAGGCGCTCCGCTGCGAGCTCGCGCCGCAGGGCGTCCGCGTCACCGTGGTCTGTCCGGGTCCGGTGCCCTCGGAGTTCCAGGCCCGCGCCGGCTTTGCGCCCGGATTCGATTCGGCGATCCTCAATGTCTCACCGGCCGATGTCGCCCAGCAGGCCTATCGCGGCCTGATGGCCAACAAGCGCGCCGTGCTGCCGGGCGCCTTCATCAAGTTGGTGCCGTTCCTGCTCCGCTTTTTCCCGCGCTCCTTCATCCTGCACGCGGTCGGCGGCTTCCAGCTCCGCAAGCGCTGATCTCCTCACCCCGATCGGATCTGGTTGGCCCGTGATTTGCCTCACAGGTCACGTGAGTGTGCTCGAACTCACACGAAATTAAGAATCACTTAGCTATGATCTTTTCCTGACTGCCGAATAGTTGAGCCAGAGGCGATGTTGTTCCGGTCCGACCAAACCAGCGTGGTGCCCTTCGCGAGCCGAAGGCCGCCCTTAGGTACGCCGAAATTGCGGCCGGTCCTGATCGTGCTGCATCAGGAGACATCGACCCCCGGACGGATCGGTAATGCCTTGCGCGCGCTGGGTTATTCCCTCGACATCCGCCGTCCGCGGTTTGGTGATTCTCTCCCCGACACGCTCGATGAGCATGCTGGCGCCGTGATGTTCGGTGGGCCGATGAGCGCCAACGATTCCGACGAATATGTCCGCTACGAGATCGACTGGATCGAGGTCGCCCTGCGCGAGCAGCGGCCGTTCCTGGGTATTTGCCTCGGCGCCCAGATGCTGGCGCGGCAGCTCGGTGCCAGGGTCGCGCCGCATATCGAGGGGCGGGTCGAGTGCGGCTACTATCCGATCCGGCCGACCGCGGCTGGCCGCGCGCTATGCCCGAATTGGCCGGCGCGGGTCTATCACTGGCATGGCGAGGGCTTCCAGCTGCCTGATGGCGCGGAGCTGCTTGCCGAGGGCGATGACTTTCCGGTGCAGGCGTTTCAGTTCGGCAACGCCTTCGGCCTGCAGTTTCATCCCGATGTGACCTACGCGATGATGCATCGCTGGACCACGCGCGGTTGCGTGCGGATGGACTCACCGGGCGCCCAGCCGCGCCATCTGCATTTCGCCGAGCGCGCCGTGCACGATGCCGCCGAACGCGCGTGGCTGAAGGATTTTGTCGACGACTGGATCACGCGCGCGCCGCGTGTGGCGATGCTGCAGGCCGCTGAATAGCCGTCGCGCGGAATATCGCGCCGGCGCAATTCGTCTTTGCATTTTTTCGGATGTGTTAATCTCGCTGCAATCTTAGCGCGGCCGATCGGGTCGTGCGCCAAACAACAATAATGCGCTGGGAGATCGCCGTGAGCTACCAACACATCCTCTATGACGTCGCCGACAAGATCGCGACGATCACGCTCAATCGCCCCGACCGCATGAATGCGTGGACCGCGATCATGGAGCGCGACGTGCGTCACGCGATGGAGGCCGCAGCCAATGACGACAATGTCCGCGTCATCGTGCTGACCGGCGCGGGCCGCGGCTTCTGCGCCGGCGCCGACATGGACGCGCTGCAGGGCATCGATCCGAACGAGGTCCGCCGCGGCGACAACATTCCGTTCGACATGAACCGCCGCGCCGACTGGCAGACGCGCTACGCCTATTATCCCGCGATCAAGAAGCCCGTCATCGGCATGCTGAACGGCGCCACTGCCGGCATCGGCCTCGTGCATGCGCTCTATTGCGACCTGCGCTTTGCCGCCGACACCGCGGTGTTCACGACGGCCTTCGCGCGTCGCGGCCTGATCGCCGAGCACGGCATCAGCTGGATGTTGCCGCGCATCGTCGGCCACGCCCATGCGCTGGATCTTCTGATGTCCGCACGCCGCGTCTCCGCCGACGAGGCGTTGCGCATCGGCCTCGTCAACCGTCTGTACCCCGCCGACAAATTGCGCGAGGAGACCTATGCCTATGCGCGCGACCTCGCCGACTTCGTCTCGCCGAGCGCAATCGCCGTGATCAAGCGCCAGCTCTACGACGTGCCGTTCCAGACGCTCGCCGAAGCGACCATCGATGCCAACCGCGAGATGCAGATCGCGCTGAAGGGGAATGACTTCAAGGAAGGCGTGGCGAGTTTCGTGGAGAAGCGGCCGCCAAGGTTTACGGGGACGTGAGGGGGCTTGCGGAGTAAGTCCGTCTTCGCCCTTTGGGCTTCGCCGGACACCACGCTTCACCCTTCGGGCACCGCGCGGCTGCGCCACGCGTAGCCCGAAGGGCGAAGCGTGGTGGAGCCAGGCGGGATCGAACCGCCGACCTCGTCATTGCGAACGACGCGCTCTCCCAGCTGAGCTATGGCCCCATCGCGACCGGGTGTTGCTGAGGATCCCGGCCGACAATCGGGCGCCATTTACAGTCTCGCCCAAGGCCAAGTCAAGGACGGTGAAACTGCGGTTTTCGAGCCTCTTTGCCGGGAACTTCCCTTGTTTGAGGGGGGATGAACCGATATCTAGCAGGCTGTCCCACCCTGCGAGCTCCCCCACATGCGCGCCGTCCTCGACATCGTCGTCATCGTCCTCGATCTCTATGTCTGGCTGTTGATCGCCTCCGCGATCCTGTCCTGGCTGGTCGCCTTCAACGTCGTGAACACGCGCAACCAGTTCGTGTCGGCGGTGGCCGAGTTCCTGTACCGAATCACCGAGCCGGTGCTGCGGCCGATCCGCAACGTGATGCCCAATCTGGGCGGGCTCGATATCTCGCCGATCATCGTGATCCTGATCATCTTGTTCATCCAGCGGGTGATCGCCTATTACATCTACCCCAACGTGATCTGACCGCGTCTCGATGGACCCATCTTGATGGATCCTTGTTGATGGACCCTTGTTGATGGACCCTTGGCGCTACTCCACCGAGGGCATCAGCGTCGCCTTGCGGGTGACGCCACGTGGCGGCCGCGACGATATCGACGGGATTGAAACACTGGCCAATGGCCGCTCCGTCGTCAAAGTGCGGGTGCGCGCCATCGCCGAGGGCGGCGAGGCCAACCGTGCGGTGACGGAATTGCTCGCCAAGGCGCTCGGCGTGCCCAAGGCGAGAGTGAGGCTGCTGTCCGGTGCCACCTCGCGGCTGAAGCAGGTCGCGGTCGACGGCGATCCCAAGCAACTTGGCGATGCCTTGAAAAAGCTGACCGCGCCGAAGCCGGATTGAGAAAGGACCGACATGACCGCCCGCATCATCGATGGAAAGATCATTGCCGCCGAGCTTCGCGCCCGCGTCGCCGACGAGGTCGCCCGCGTCAAGCGCGACCACCAGATCACGCCGGGGCTTGCGGTGGTGCTGGTCGGCAACGACCCGGCGAGCGAAGTCTATGTCCGCAGCAAGCATACCCAGACGCAGGCCGCCGGCATGGCCTCGTTCGAGCACAAGCTGCCGGCGGAGGTTTCGCAGGACGAGCTGCTGGCGCTGATCGGCCGGCTCAACCGTGATCCGCTGGTGCACGGCATCCTGGTGCAGCTGCCGCTGCCGAAGGGCGTGCATACCGAGACCATCATCAACGCGATCGATCCGGCCAAGGACGTCGACGGCCTGCATCCGAACAATGCCGGCCGGCTCGCCGGCGGCTTTGCCGCGCTGTCGCCCTGCACGCCGCTCGGCTGCATCATCCTGACCAAGAGCGTGCATGCCTCGCTGGAAGGCATGAATGCGATCGTGATCGGCCGCTCCAATCTGGTCGGCCGGCCGCTGGTGCAGCTCTTGTTGAACGAGAACGCCACGGTGACGATCGCGCATTCGCGCTCGCGCGATCTGCCAAAGCTCTGCGCCCAGGCCGATCTGGTCTACGCCGCGGTTGGCCGGGCCGAGATGGTGCGCGCCGACTGGCTGAAACCGGGCGCAACCGTGATCGATGTCGGCATCAACCGCATCCCGGTGCCCGGCGGCAAGCCGAAGCTGGTCGGCGACGTCGCCTATGCCGAGGCGCTCAACGTCGCCGGCGCGATCACGCCGGTGCCGGGCGGCGTCGGTCAGATGACGGTGGCGTGCCTTTTGGTGAACACCTTGCGTGCGGCCTGCGGCATTCACGGCCTGCCCGCGCCGGCGGTGTGATTTCTTCCCTCGCCCCGCAAGAGCGGGGCGAGGGAGCAATCGTCTTACGTCTTGTTCGCGCGTTCGATGCCTTCCAGGATCAACTTGCAGGCTTCCTCGGCATCGCCCCAGCGCAGGATCTTCACCCACTTGCCCTTCTCGAGATCCTTGTAGTGCTCGAAGAAGTGCTGGATCTGCTGCAGCGTGATGTCGGGAAGGTCGCTGTAGTTCTTCACCTTGTCGTAGCGCATGGTCAGCTTCGACGACGGCACCGCGATGATCTTTTCGTCGCCGCCGGCCTCGTCCTCCATCAGCAGCACGCCGACCGGACGCACGCTCATCACGGCGCCCGGGATGATCGCGCGGGTGTTGATGATCAGCACGTCGCAGGGATCGCCGTCGCCGGACAGGGTGTGCGGGATGAAGCCGTAATTGCCGGGATAGCGCATCGGCGTGTAGAGGAAGCGGTCGACCACCAGCGTGCCGGCCTCCTTGTCCATTTCGTATTTGATCGGCTCGCCGCCCACGGGGACTTCGATGATGACGTTGACGTCGTGGGGCGGATTCTTTCCGGTCGAAATGGCGTCGATACGCATGGATTGCTCCGCGTGGCGTTGAAAGTCGGATGATGTGAATTTTGTTGTTCTGACGCGCCGCCGGCCCGGGGGCAGGCGGTCACGCAAAAGCGCTTGCCGGCCGGTTTAGCCTTGCTGCAGCTGCGAGAGAAGCAGGATTTTCAGTTCGACCAGGCGAAAGCGACCTTGTCGAGCGACTTCGGCCCGAAACGCTCCGAGGAGCGCGCCACCATCCGGCCGCCCAGCGCCCGGTAGAACTCGGTGGCGCCGTCATTGTCCGACAGCGCCCAGATCACCATGGTCTTCAGCCCGCTCTGCAAGAGGTCGCGGCGGGCGGCGGTGAACAGGCGGCGGCCGAAGCCGAGACCCTGGAATTCCGGGCGCAGATAGAGCTCGTAGATCTCGCCTTCGAAATGCAGGCTGCGGGCGCGGTTGCGGCCGTAGTTGGCGTAGCCCGCGATCTTGTCGCCGAACACCAGCACGCTGACGCGGCTGCCCTTGCGGATCGCACTGTCCCACCATTGCGGGCCGCGGCGGTTGATCAGCTTCTCGAGCTCGGCGCCGGGGATGATGCCCTGATACGCGGAGCGCCAGGCTTCGTCATGGGTAGACGCCACCGCGGCTGCGTCTGCAGCTTTGGCCGGCCGGACCTCGATCAGGGTTGTGCTCATGGACACAATCAAACCAAGTCGCCGCGCTGGCGGCAAGACCTATCGTTAATTATCGGTTAACCTGTGGATTTTCTGCATCAGTTTCGCGAAACTTTGTGCCGAAAAAGGACAGGCTGCGGCTGGAGCGGGCGGCAACCGATGTCGGAGCGGCCGCGGCGGCGCAGGATGACTCTGTTTATGTCACGGGGAAAGTTCGTCCGCTTTGATTCGTCGTCGGTATTCTGCGGGCGATTTGGGAGTACCGCGTCAGGAAGGCTTATGCAGCAGGTGAAAGTGTTAATGGCGGCGGCCCTCCTGATGATGCTCGTTCCGTCCGCCACGTCGGCACAGCCGGCGCTCGGCGCGCAAGGCGCGGAAGCCGAGCCCGGCCGGCGCCAGCAATGGCTGGTGCCTACGCCAGATCCTGCGACGCCGGCCCATGCGCTGTTGTTTCGCCCATCCGGCGACGGGCCTTTTCCGCTCGCGTTGATCGCGCATGCGACGACGCAGAACGTCCTGCATCGCGCGATGGCGCCGCAACCGGAATATACTGCGCTTGCCGCTTTCCTGGTCGCGCGTGGCTTTGCGGTGCTGGTGCCTGAACGGCTCGGTCACGGCGCCACCGGCGGCAAATACGTCGAGGACCAGGGCGGCTGTGATGAGGCGAATTATTCGCGTTCCGGTCGCGCAACGGCCGACGAGATCGTCGCCGCGATGGAGTATCTGCGCAAGCAGCCCTTCATCCGGGCCGACGGCACTGTGATCGTCGGCCACTCCGCCGGCGCGTGGGGCGCGCTGGCGCTCACCAGCGACAATCCCGGCGGCGTGTTGCGCATCATCCTGTTCGCACCGGGCCGCGGCGGCCGCGCCAATGATTTTCCAAACCAGGTCTGCGCGCCGCATACGCTGATCGCATCCGCGGCCGAATTCGGCGCGCATGCGCGCATCCCCGTCACCTGGCTGGTTGCCGCCAATGACAGCTATTTCTCGCCCGCCTTCTCGCGCCAGCTCGCCGACGCCTTCGCCAAGGCAGGCGGCAAGGTCGATTTTCATGTTCTGCCGGCATATGGCGGTGAGGGGCATTGGCTGCCTGAGAAGGAGAACGGCGTGAAGCTTGCGGCATCCGAGCTCGATCGCGCGCTGAAGGCCGTGCGTCCTGTCGCGAGCGGCAAGCGATGACGCTGTATTTCCTGGTCAAATATCTGCACGTGCTCGGTGCCATCGTGATCCTCGGCACGGGCACCGGCATTGCGTTCTTCATGCTGATGGCGCATCGGAGCGGCGATGTCGCCTTCATCGCGCGCACCGCGTCGACCGTCGTCATCGCCGACATGATCTTCACGCTGACTGCAGTGCTGCTGCAGCCGGTCAGCGGCGGCCTGCTGATGATGCTGTCGGCGACGAGCATCAGGGAAGGTTGGCTGCTCACCTCGCTCGTGCTCTACGCCATCGCCGGGATTTTCTGGGTGCCGGTCGTCTTCATGCAGATGGAGATGCGAACCCTCGCACAGTCCGCCGTGGAGAAAGGCCAGGCGCTGCCGCCGCGTTATTTCCAGCTCTTCCGGCGCTGGTTCCTGTTTGGTATTCCCGGCTTCGGCTCGGTGATGATCATCCTGTGGCTGATGATCGCAAAGCCGTTCTAGGAATTCTTCATGGCAGCCGCACGAAACATCCTTCTGCTCGGCGCCTCCGGCCTGATCGGTCGCTACGTCACCGACGATCTGCGCACGCGCGGCTTTCATGTCGTGGGTGTCGCGCGAAGCCTGTCGCCGTCGCAGAAAGTGGGCGCGCTCGATATCGAGCTGCCGATCATGGCGATGGATGCGGCGGCGCTGGCGCGGCTGATCCGGGAGCATGAGGCCGATCTCGTGGTCAATTGCCTCGGCGTGCTGCAGGATGGTCCCGGCAGCGATACGCGCGCCGTGCATCGCGATTTCGTCGCGCGCTTGCTCGCGGGCATCCGCGACAGCGGCCGCGCGGTCCGGCTCGTGCACATCTCGATTCCCGGCGCCGCGAACCAGGATCGCACCGCCTTCAGCACCACCAAGCGTGAGGCCGAACGCCTGATCGAGGCGTCGGGTATCCCCCACGCGATCCTGCGCCCGGGCTTCGTGATCGCACCCTCGGCCTATGGCGGCAGCGCCATGCTGCGCGCGCTGGCGGCGCTGCCGGTCGATCTGCCCGCCAAGGAGGCCGCGACGCCATTCCA
Source organism: Bradyrhizobium jicamae (assembly GCF_018130695.1). Taxonomy (GTDB): domain Bacteria; phylum Pseudomonadota; class Alphaproteobacteria; order Rhizobiales; family Xanthobacteraceae; genus Bradyrhizobium; species Bradyrhizobium jicamae_B. The sequence continues at coordinate 33,513 of NZ_JAFCJX010000020.1, forward strand.
GCCGGTTGCGGTCGAGGACATCTGCGCGACCATCGCCTGGCTCGCCGAACGCGACATCGCGGACGCGAGTGTTCGCGCCGTCAGCTGGGACCTGATGCAGCCACAGCCGATCACGCTCGGCGGGGTGATCGACCAATTCCGCTGGTCGCTCGGCACGGCCAATCATTGGCGCATCACCCCGCCCGCGTTCCTGATCGATCTCGGCGCCAGGCTCGGCGATCTCGCCGGCCGCCTCGGCTGGATGCCGCCGTTGCGCTCCACTGCAATCGCCGAGCTGCGGCGCGGCGTCACCGGCGATCCCGCGGCCTGGATTCAGGCCACCGGCATCGCGCCGAAGACGATCGCGCAAGCGCTCGGCGCGCATGCGGCCACCATCCAGGACAAATGGTTCGCGCGGCTGTTCCTGATCAAGGCGCTGATCTTCGTGAGCCTGACGCTGTTCTGGGTCGTCTCCGGCTTCATCGCGCTGGTGATCTCGTATGACGCGGCCGTCGGCATTTTGCGCGCGCACCACTTTCCGCCAGCACTGGTTGATCCGATCACGGTGCTGACCAGCCTGATGGACATGTCGATCGGCGTCCTGATCGCCGTCCGCCGCACCGCTGCGCTCGGCCTGATCTGGGGCATTTTGGCGTCGCTCGGATACATGGCCGGCGCCGCGATCCTCACGCCCGACCTCTGGATCGAGCCGCTCGGCGCGCTGGTGAAAACCGGTCCCGCGATCGTGTTGATGCTGGTCGCATTGTTGATGTTGGATAACCGGTAGCGTTTTCAAGCGAAGTGGGAACCGGTTCGCGTGAAGAAAACGCGTCAAGGAATAGAGATGACAACCTGGCCCGACGACGACGTGATCCTCTATGACGGCGTCTGCATCTTCTGCTCGCGCTGGGTCCGCTTCGTGATCGCCCGCGACACCGCGCGCCGCTTCCGCTTCACCCCGATCCAGTCAGACTACGGCAGTGGCCTCGCCCGCGCCTTCGGCATCGACCCCGCTGATCCCGACACCAATGCCGTGATCCACGGCGGCGTCGCGCATCTGAAATCCGACGCAGCCCTCACCGTGCTGAGCCATCTGCCGGGATGGCAATGGACCCGCGTCCTGTTCGCGGTGCCGAAGCCGCTGCGGGACGCGGTCTACAGCGTGATCGCGAAGAACCGGTACAAGATCTTCGGGAAGTATGAGTCCTGCTTCGTGCCCGACGCCGATGCGCGGGCGAGGGTGATTGAGTAGCGCTCTATTTGCGCGCTGATGCAATCAGCACCTCCTTCGCCGCCCTCTCCCCCGAATCCCGCGCACCATGCGCCGTTGAGAAGAAGTTCGGCGAGGTGGCTTCGCCGGCGAAGAACAGGCGGCCGTCGACGGGGGCCGCGAGCGCCGCGCGGGCGCCGGCGTGACCGGGGAGGGCGTGGGAATAGGAGCCGCGCGCATAGGGGTCGTGGGCCCAGCGGGATTCCTTCAGGGGCGACAGCTTGCGGCGGAAGTCGTTGCCGAGGAAGCCTGTGATCTCGTCGATGCTGTGGGCGGCGATGGCGCCGTCGCCGGCGTCTTCGAGCGCTCGCGCGAAGCGGCCGCCGAAAAAGCCTTCGATGCAGGGCTGGCCGAACGGGCGGATATGATAGGTGCCCATCTCGGTGCGCATGGTGGCGCCGCGCAAATTGCCTTCCTTCGGCAGCGCCTCGGGATCGGCCAGGGCCAATGTCACCTTGTCGGCGAGGCCGAGCGGCAGGCCGCGCGCGGCGTCGAGCTTGTCGGGGAGGGCCGGCGAGAAGCGGATCGCTTCGTCGGCAATCAGATTGGTCGGCACGGTGACGATCACCTTGCCGGCTTCAAGCCGGCCGCGTGAGGTTTCCAGCCGCACGCGCGGGCCGGAATGATCGATCAGCGTCACCGCGCAGTTCAGCGCGACGGGCGCGCTTGCGCCGTAGGCGGCGACCAGCGCGCCATAGCCGCGGCGGACGCGCCAGTTGTGGTCGGTGTCCTCATAGGCGTCGATATCGAGGATCGAGGCCTGGTCGAGCTCGCAGCCGTTCACATAGGTCGAGATCGCGTTGATCATCGGGTTCCAGCGATTGCCCGGTGCGAGATACCGGTTCGCCGGCGCGTCCTTGCCGGACTGCGCAGCCTTCTCGATGCGGTCGTAGAAGTCGTCGAGGGCGCGGACGAATTCGTCGCGGTCGGCTTGCGGGAAGGCCTGGCCATAGGCGCGCTCGCGCCAGGGCGGGAGCGACTTGTTGAGCTCGAAATTGAGCTGCCCGGCGATGCCGACGAACGAGTTCTTGTCGGCCGAGTGCAGCCAGCCGCAGCCGACATCGAAGACGACATCCGGTGCCGCCTGGATCGTATGCGCGCGGCCGCCGAGGCGGTCGCGGGCTTCGAGGACGAGGGTCGAGAGGCCGGAGTCTTTCAGCGCGTTCGCAGCGCCCAGTCCCGCGGCCCCTGCGCCGATGATGGCGACGTCGACACTCTCCATCGCGTATCCGCCGTCGTTATGCGACGGCTTCCTTGGCCTTCTCCGCGCGCTTGCGGTCGTTCGGATCGAGATGCTTCTTGCGCAGCCGGATCGACTTCGGCGTCACCTCGACGAGCTCGTCGTCCTCGATATAGGCCAGCGCCTTTTCCAGCGTCATCCGGATCGGTGGCGTCAGGCGCACCGCTTCGTCCTTCGAGGTCGTGCGGATGTTGGTGAGCTGCTTGCCCTTCAGCACGTTGATCTCGAGATCATTGTCGCGGGTGTGCTCGCCGACGATCATGCCGCGATAGACCTTCCAGCCCGGCTCGATCATCATCGGGCCGCGGTCTTCCAGCTTGAACATCGCATAGGCCACCGCGTCGCCCTGGTCGTTGGAGATCAGCACGCCGTTGCGGCGGCCCTGGATCTCGCCCTTGTAGTTGGCATAGCCGTGGAAGATGCGGTTCATGATCGCGGTGCCGCGGGTGTCGGTCAGCAACTCGCCCTGATAGCCGATCAGGCCGCGGGTCGGCGCGTAGAACACCAGCCGCAGGCGGTTGCCGCCGGACGGGCGCATCTCGATCATCTCGGCCTTGCGCTCGCTCATCTTCTGCACGACGACGCCGGAATGCTCCTCGTCGACGTCGATCACGACCTCTTCGATCGGCTCCTGCCACTGGCCGGTGGCCTCGTCCTTCTGCAGCACGACGCGCGGACGCGACACCGAGAGCTCAAAACCCTCGCGGCGCATGGTCTCGATCAGGATCGCGAGTTGCAATTCGCCGCGGCCCGACACCTCCATCGAATCCTTGTCGGAGGCTTCGACGACGCGCAGCGCGACGTTGCCCTCGGCCTCGCGCAGCAGGCGGTCGCGGATCATGCGCGAGGTCACCTTGTCGCCTTCGGTGCCGGCGAGCGGCGAGTTGTTGACGATGAACGACATCGATACGGTCGGCGGATCGATCGGCTGCGCCACCAGCGGCGCCTCGACGGAGGGATCGCAGAAGGTGTCGGCGACGGTGCCCTTGGTAAGGCCCGCGATGGCGACGATGTCGCCGGCTTCGGCTTCATCCAGCGGCGTGCGCTCGATGCCGCGGAACGCGAGGATCTTGGTGATGCGTCCCTGCTCGATGGTCTTGCCGTCGGCGCCGAGCACCTTCACCGCCTGGTTCGGCTTGATGGCGCCCGAGGTGATGCGGCCGGTGATGATGCGGCCGAGATAGGGATTGGCTTCCAGGATGGTGCCGATCATCCGGAACGGACCTTCCTCGACGGTCGGCGCCGGCACGTGGCGCAGGATCAGGTCGAACAGCGGCTGCATGCCGGCGTCGTGCGAGGCCTCCGGGCTGTCGCCCATCCAGCCCTGCTTGGCCGATCCATAGAGAATGGGGAAGTCGAGCTGCTCCTCGCTGGCGTCGAGCGCCGCGAACAGGTCGAACACCTCGTTGATGACTTCGGTCGGGCGCGCGTCGGGGCGGTCGACCTTGTTGATCACGACGATCGGCTTCAGGCCGACCTTGAGCGCCTTGGACACCACGAACTTGGTCTGCGGCAGCGGGCCTTCCGCAGCGTCGACCAGCACCAGCGCGCCATCAACCATGTTGAGGATGCGCTCGACCTCGCCGCCGAAATCGGCGTGGCCGGGGGTGTCGACGATGTTGATGCGGGTGTCCTTCCACTGCACCGAGGCCGCCTTGGCCAGGATGGTGATGCCGCGCTCACGCTCCAGGTCGTTGGAGTCCATGGCGCGCTCGGTGACCTTCTGGTTCTCGCGATAGGTCCCGGATTGCTGCAGCAGGCGGTCGACGAGGGTGGTCTTGCCGTGGTCGACGTGGGCGATGATGGCGACGTTACGAAGGTTCATGGCTCTTCTTCTGGTCGTGCAAAGGGTCTTGAGCGCGATCTCGCCGGACCACAGGGCCGGCCGTTCGCTCAGTGGGCCAATCGGCCCCGATCACGCTCATACCTAAGAAATTTGACGGGGACGCATCGCCCCAAAAAGGAAGCCCGGTCAATGGACCGGGCACACCTTACGCGTTGCGGCGCAATATAGTCAGAAAACGCAAAAAAACAATGGTTTATTGGCGGTTTGGTTGACCGATTTTGCGCCCCGGACCACGGGTTTCTGCGGGTTTGCACGGGTTCCTAGCGGCGCGGCCCCCTGATTGCCTCGCGGATCAGCATGATGCCTGCGAATCCGACCAGGAGGCCGAGCACGACCATCGAGATCGTCGCGGGATCCGGACGCTGGTCGGCCATGATGCCGACCCCGAACAGGATGGCGCACAGGCCGGGCAGCAACAGGACCATCCCGAACAGCACCATGAAAGCGGTCGCGCAACCGTGCCGCTGCGGCGGGGATGGCGGGACAGGAGGCGGCGTCTCGGGGCTGCTCATGACGATGCAACGCTACGGCCGGGGCTTGGGCGGGGTTGCGGCGCGGATGAAAAGGAAGATCGCGCCCCCGATCAGGACCAATCCAATCAGACCGAGCGGGGCCGCGTCATTGGCGAAGGCAAGGAAGCAGATGCCCGGCGCGAGCAGCACGATCCCTGCGATCACCATGAACGCGGTGAGGCAGCCGTTGCGGCGGGGCGGCAAGATCGGGGAAGCGCCCTCCTGAAGCGGCGGCTCCGGTGGCGCAGCCGGTGGGGTCGTATCGCTCATCGCGGCACCTCCGCAGCTTCCCTTGCTTCACGATAGGTCTGGCCGGCCATCGCCGCGCGGATGCCGTCGATCTTGCCGTTGCGGTAGAACAGATTGTAGGTGTCGAACGGGATGATCGCGCCGCTTTCGGTGACGAAGTGGATGCAGCTGCGCTTGACGTTGCCGACGCAGAAATTGAAGCGATCGAGGAATTGCACGATGGTGACGCGGAACACGTTTTCGTAGGTCAATCCCTGCGGCACCTCGAAGCTCGGCAGGCAGCACAGCAACTCGCAGACCCGCTCAGAGGTGTTGAGCGGGCCCGACGACAGTGAGAACAAGTCGACGAATTTTTCGCGCAGGATCGGATATTTTTCCGGGCTGATCGTGTTGGGCATCACGGCGACGAGCTGCTCCTGGGGGATCAGCGAGGTCAGCGGCAGCACCTTCTCGCCGTTGCGCAGGCCGTAGCCGATCGAGATGCTCTCGGGATTGCACGGCAACGGAATCATATCCTTGTCGCCGAACACGCCGGTCTCAACCACGCGCCGGCGGATTTCCGACAGCATGATGCGGTCGGTGTCCTTGTTGAAATGCTCGTTGCGGCCGGCGTCCTGCACCGGCTGCAAGGTGACGCCGCGCACGCATGCCCAGGTCAGCGCATGGCGGACGATGTCGCCGATCTCGCTGTCGTTGACGCCGCGCTTGATGGTGGCGACCAGCGTGGTGGAGACGCCATGGCGCTCCAGATTCTCCAGCGCCTGCTGGCGGATTTTTCGCAAGTCCGCGCCGCGCAGATTGACCAGCGCGTCGCGCTTCAGCGAATCGAATTGCAGGTAGACTTCGAGCCCGCGCTTGTTCTCCGCGAGCTTTGCGACGAAGTCAGGCTCGCGCGCGATGCGCAGGCCGTTGGTGTTGATCATGACATGGCGGATCGGCCGGGCGCGCACGGCATCGAGGATCGCGAAGAAGTCCGGATGCAGCGTCGGCTCGCCGCCGGAAATCTGCACCAGGTCCGGCTCACCTTCGCTCGCGACCAGCGCGTCCAGCATCTTTTCGATCTTGGCCAGCGGCGTGAAGCTGGTCCGCGCCGGCGAGGACTCCGCAAAGCACACCGGGCAGGTCAGGTTGCAGTGCTCGGTGATCTCGATCAGCGCCAGGCAGGAATGCTGCTCGTGATCGGGGCACAGCCCGCAATCATAGGGGCAGCCGAATTCGGTGTGGCGCTGGAAGGCGAGCGGCCGGTCGCCGGGCTTGATGAAATCCTTGCACAGCCGCCAATAGGCCGAGTCGGTCGAGACCAAAGTGGATTGCACGCCGTGCTGCTTGCAGCGCTTCTCGTACCACACTTCATTGTCTGATATCTGGATCTTGGTGGGCACCAATGTCAGGCAGGTTTCGCAGAGCGATTGGGTCTGGCCCCAGAAAATGTAGGGGCGGGCCTTACGCAGCGGCGCGTTCATGCTTCACACTCGTATTTTGCGCCGTCGCCAGCATGACGGCGGCATAGACCAGGATGAAAAGCGACAGCAGGTGGAAGAGCGAGAGCGGTCCGATCAGCGCGCCATAGGGTTTGAGGAATTCCCAGAGGAAGCGCTGCAATCCATAATAGGCGAGGGCGAGGTAGAATCCATTGGTGATGACAGTGGCATTCCGGTTCAGCACCGCGATGACATAAAAAACCGCAAAGCCGGCCATCGCAAGGCTCTCATAGAGCTGCACCGGATGGCGCAGGATGCCGTCGCCGAAATCATGGCCCCAGGGGAGGGTGGTCGGCGTGCCGTAGGTGAAATCGTCGAGGCCGGCGAGATAGCAGCCGATCCGCCCCACGGCGACGCCGACCGCCAGCGGCAGCGCAAACCGCGCCCCGGTCCGCGCCGTGATGCCATGCCGCCATTTGTAGATCTCGATCGCGACGATGCCGCCGGCCAGCGCCCCCTCGACCGAGCGGGCAATGCCTGAGACGCCGGAGACCCACAGGTTCAGCGTGCCGAACAGATAGGCGCCGATGCCGGCGCCGAACACCAGCGCCGCGATGTAAGGCAGCTCGAAGGATTGTCGGGGGAATTGCAGCCCGCGGACCCGCGACAGCCACAGCATTGCGAGGCCGGCGGCGCACCAGGCCGCAAGATCAAAGATCGCGTGGAGAGCTGCCCCGGTCATAACGGGGAGTGTAGCGTGGAATTTGGGGCGGGGAAAACTGCGAGTGTGTGGTGCGCTCCATCCCCACCGTCGTCCTGACGAAAGTCAGGACCCATAACCACCGAGTGTTGTTGTAAAAGAGATCGTGGCCCCAGCGTCGCGCGCCAATTCGCATTTGGGGTAATGGGTCCTGGCTTTCGCCAGGACGACGATGGGGTTGGTTCGGATTTAAGTGTCAAACAGCCTAACGGTGTCATCACCCGCGCAAGCGCACGCGGGTGATCCAGTATTCCAGAGGCGGTTGTGATTGCGCCGATGGGGCACGGCGTACTGGGTCGACCGGTCCTTGTGCGCGCACAGGCCGGACGATGACAATGATTTTGATGATACAGTTTCGCGTTCTCACACCGGCAGCTTCAGCTCCATAAGATCCTTTGCCACCACGATCTTGCCGGAGAAATTCTTCTTCACGTCCTCGGTCCAGTTGTCGTCGGTGACGAGCGGGTCGTCGCCGGGGACGAAGTGGCTGAGCACGAGGGTCTTGACGCCGGCGGCGGCGGCGATGCGGCCGACGTCTTCGGTGGTGGTGTGGCTGTCGAGCAGGTGCTTCTTCAAGGTCGCGCCGTTCTTGGTCTTCAGCACCAGCCGATCGACGGCGGGCAGATACATGCATTCATGCACCAGCACGTCGGCTCCCTTGGCGAATTCGGCGAGTTTTGGGTTGTAGGCGGTGTCGCTGGAGAACACGATGGTGCCGTCGGGTGTCTCGAATTTGTAGGCGAAGTTGTCGACGATCGGTGGATGCGGGGTGCGGAACGCGGTGACCTTGACGTCCGGCGTCTGCAACACGACGCCGTCCTCGGTGATGTCTTTGGCGATCAGCAGCTTGCGCGGATCGGGCCGGCCCTCGTCCTCGATCCGGGTCTCGACGTCGAACTTGTTCAGCTCCCAATATTCCTTGGTCATCGCCTCGATGCCCTTCGGGCCGAACGAATGGATCGGCGTCGACAGGCCGGCGGCCCAGGCGTTGTAGAACAGATTGCCGTATTCGAGATTGTGATCGGAATGGTGATGACTGATGAAGATGTATTTCACCGACGGGATCGGCACGCCGGCATTCACCAGCTGACGGCTGACGCCCATGCCGCAATCGATCACGATGGGCGTGTCGTTGACGACGACGAGATTGGCCGGGTTCGACGCGCCGATGCCGACGCGCGGGCCGCCCTTGGTGCCGAGAAGGACAATGCGCGTGCGTGGTTTGGCGGTTTGCGCCAGGACGGCGGGTGCAGCGAGCATGGCGGCGCCTCCGAGTGCGAGCTTCAGAGCATCGCGGCGGTCGATCATCGGTCTCTCCCTTTTTCTTCGTTCGTTGTGGCGAGCCTAGCCGCCGCGCAGCACGCCATCAAGCGCGGGCAGACCGGCGATCACGGCAATCGCGATCAGGGCGTAGCAGATGGCGCGAAAGACGCGTTCGCTGGCCTTGCCGAACAGCGAGGCGCCGAACCAGACGCCGATGGCGTAGACCGGGCCGACGATCAGCGAGAGCTTGATTGAATCTGACGTGATCAGGCCGGTGACGGCGTAGCTGACCAGCGAGAAGAAATCCGAGGCGCCGAAGAACAACAGGATGTTGGCGCGCGCGATCACCGAGGCGATCGGGCGACCCAGCCAATAGCCGACGATCGGCGGGCCGCCGGTCTGGGCCAGCCCGCTGCAGAAGCCGGAGAGGCCGCCGATGCCGACCGAGAGCCAGGCGTGGTCCTTGCCGCGATAGCGCCAGCCCGACAGCAGGAGCAGCAGCAGCGCCGCCACGAAGCCGGAGATGATCCAGCGCGTGGTGACGGGATCGAGCACGCTGAGGAAATAGGTGCCGATCGGCACGCCGACCAGCGCGCCCGCCACGATCACGGCCGTGGCCTTGCGGTCGGCTTGCTTCCACGCATTCGGCAGCAGTGGCGTCGCCGCGATGAAGTCGATCACCAGCAGCAGCGCCGCCACCAGCCGCGGCGCCGCGACGCTGCTGGCCAGCGGCATGAAGATCAGCGCCGAGCCGAAACCGGAGAAGCCGCGCGCGGTGCCGGAGACGAAGGCAATGGCGCAGAGCGCGAGCGCGACGTTGAGGCTGACGCCGGAGGGAAGGAGGCTGAGCGGGGACATTGGGAGGGACGGCACGATCTCTGTTGGTTTCACCTCTCCCGCTTGCGGGGGAGGTCGCATCGCATCGTCAGATGCGATGCGGGTGGGGGCTTTCTCCCCACAAAGAGTGTCGCAAGTGGAGAGACCCCCACCCCAGCCCTCCCCCGCAAGCGGGAGAGGGAGTCCAGCAGTGTCGTCCGCGGCACTAGCCGCGCAGCGTGCCGCCGGTTTTCTTCGTCACCTCGGCCACGATCTTCGCCGCGACCGCGTCGATCTCCTGGTCGGTCAGCGTCTTCTCGCGCGGCTGGATCGTCACGGCGATGGCGATCGATTTCTTGTCGGGATCGATGCCCTTGCCTTCGTAGACGTCAAACAACGTCACGCCCGTGATCAGCTTCTTGTCGACGTTCTGCGCTGATCGAACGATGTCGCCGGCCTTGACCTTGCGGTCGACGATGAAGGCGAAGTCGCGCGAGACCGGCTGGAACGCCGAGAAGTCGATCAGCGGTTTGGCGCGGGTCGCCTTCTGCTTGGCTTCGGGAATGCGCTCCAGGATCACCTCGAACACGATCATCGGGCCGTCGGCGCCGAGCGCCTCGGCGGCGCGTGGGTGCAACTCGCCGAAATAGCCGAGCACGTTCTGCGGGCCGATCTGGATGGTGCCGGAGCGGCCGGGATGCAGCCAGGCGGGGCCGCCGGAGACGATCTGCAGCGCCTGCATCGGCGCGCCGGCCGCCGCCAGCACCGCGAAGGCATCGGCCTTGGCGTCCAGCGCGTCCGATGTCGCCGAGCCCGACCAGTGACGGCCAAAACCCTTCGACGAGGCATAGCCGTGACGCACGCCGGAGGCGGCAACCAGCTGGTTCTCCGGCTTGTCGCCGCGGAACACTTGGCCGACCTCGAACAGGGCGATATCCGCGTAGCCGCGGTTGATGTTGGCCTGCGCGGCCGCGACGAGGCCGGGCAGCAGGCTCGGCCGCATGTCGGACATGTCGGAGGCGATCGGATTGGCGAGCACGAGCTCGGCCTGTCCGCCGCCGAACAGCTCGGCGGCGGCCTTGGTGATGAACGAATACGTCACCGCCTCGACCATGCCGCGCGCGGCGAGCGCACGCTTGGCGCGGCGGGTGCGCAGCTGCAGCGGCGTCAGCACCGGCTTGCGCGGCTCCTCGCCGCGCTCGAACGGCGTCATCGGCACCTTGTCGACGCCGACGATGCGCACGATCTCCTCGACGATATCGGCCTTGCCCTGCACATCGGTGCGCCAGGACGGGATCGCGATCTTCACCACGGGGCCGGTGCCGGCCATCATGAAGCCGAGCCGGGTCAGGATCAGCTTGATCTCGACCAGCGGCACCTCGATGCCGGCGAGGCGCTTCACTTCCGCGAGCGGGAAATCGATCAGACGATCCTCGCCAAAGCGCTTGCCGACCACGAAAGTCTCGGACGGCGTGCCGCCGCACAGCTCCAGCACCATTTTGGTGGCGAGCTCGAGCCCGGGCACCATGAAAGCCGGATCGACGCCGCGCTCGAAGCGGTAGCGCGCATCCGAATTGATGCCGAGCTTGCGGCCGGTCTGCGCGATGTTGATCTCGTTCCACAGCGCGGACTCGATCAGGACATCCGTCGTGGTCTCATCGCAGCCCGAGGCTTCGCCGCCCATGATGCCGGCAAGCGATTCGACGCCGTGCTCATCGGAGATGACGCAGATATTGGGATCGAGATTGTAGGTGCGGCCGTCGAGCGCGAGCAGGCTCTCGCCTTCCTTGGCGCGGCGGACCGTGAGGTTGCCCGTCACCTTCTTCGCGTCGAACACGTGCAGCGGCCGCGCGCGGTCATAGGTCATGAAGTTGGTGATATCGACCAGCGCGTTGATCGGACGCAGGCCGATCGCGATCAGGCGCTTCTGCAGCCACTCCGGCGACGGGCCGTTCTTGACGCCGCGCACCAGGCGCAGCGCGAAGCCCGGGCACAGCGAAGCGTCCTCGACCTTCACCTGCACCGGGCAGGGGAATTCACCCTTGATCGGCTTGATGCCGGGATCGATCAGCTTGCCCAAGTCGGCGGCGGACAGATCGCGCGCGATGCCGTGCACGCCGGTGCAGTCCTGCCGGTTCGGCGTCAGGTTGATCTCGATCGTGGGGTCGCCGAGCCCGGCCCAGTCGGCATAGCCCTTGCCGAGCGGCGCATCCGCCGGCAGCTCCATGATGCCGTCGTGATCCTCGGAGATCTGCAGCTCGGCCGCCGAGCACAGCATGCCGCGGCTCTCGACGCCTCTGATGGTGCCGACGCCGAGCGTGATGTTCTTGCCGGGAATGAAAGTCCCGGGCGGAGAGAACACGGAGATCAGTCCGGCACGCGCATTCGGCGCACCGCACACGACCTGCACCGGCGCACCGCCGTCGCCGGTGTCGACCATGCAGACGCGCAGCCGGTCAGCGTTTGGGTGCTGCTCGGCCGAGATCACGCGCGCGATGGTGAACGGCGCGAGCGCCTTCGCCTTGTCCTCGATGTTCTCGACTTCGAGCCCGATCATGGTGAGCTTGTCGGCGAGCTTTTCCAGCGGCTCGTCGGTGTCGAGATGGTCCTTCAGCCAGGAGAGGGTGAATTTCATGGCTGCGTGCCTCGGTTCTTATTGGTGTTGACTGGAATTTCTGGGGCGGTCTCTCCGTTCCCTCCCCCCTTGTGGGGGAGGGTCAGGGAGGGGGGTAAGCCGCTTGCTCCGACGGACGTCGCTTCGCGGATGGCCGCTACGACGCCTTCGAGATTCGACATCACCTCTTCATTGGTGAAGCGCAGAACGCGAAAACCCTCGGCGACAAAAAAAGCGTCGCGTCGCTCATCGGCCTTCTGACGCTCCGCAAAATTGTGCGACTCGCCGTCAATCTCGATGATCAAATTCGCGGAAAAGCAGACGAAGTCGACGATGTAGTTCTTGATCGGGGTCTGACGACGGAATCCGATTCCATCCATCCGATTGGCCTTCAAGTGGCGCCACAGCAGCGTTTCGGCAGGCGTCATCGTCTGGCGAAGCTGCTTCGCTCTGTTGCGCTGACGGTCGCTGACGACTGCGTGCGGCATCCTGGGCTACCCCCCTCCCTGACCCTCCCCCACAAGGGGGGAGGGAACGGAGAGAGCGTCCATTGCCTTTAGGAAGATCAAGCTCACGCGCTCAATCCCCCGGAGATGGTCGGCACTTCAAGCGACTTGAAGCCGTAGTGGTTCAGCCAGCGCACGTCGTTCTCGAACAGCTGGCGCAGATCGGCGATGCCGTATTTCAGCATCGCGATGCGGTCCAGCCCCATGCCCCAGGCGAAGCCCTGGTAGACGTCGGGATCGATGCCGCAGGCGCGCAGCACGTTGGGGTGCACCATGCCGCAGCCGAGAATCTCCATCCAGTCCTCGCCCTCGCCGAAGCGGATCTCGTTCTTGTCGCGGCGGCACTGCAGGTCGACCTCGAGCGACGGCTCGGTGAACGGGAAGAACGACGGGCGGAAGCGCATATTGAGATGGTCGACCTCGAAGAACGCCTTGCAGAACTCGTGCAGGATCCATTTGAGGTGACCGAGATGCGAACCCTTGTCGATCACGAGGCCCTCGACCTGGTGGAATTGCGGCGTGTGCGTCGCGTCCGAGTCGATGCGATAAGTGCGGCCGGGGCAGATGATGCGGATCGGCGGCTTCTGAGTGAGCATCGTGCGCACCTGCACCGGCGAGGTGTGGGTCCGCAGCAGCATGCGCGAGCCGTCTTCTTTGGGGTTGAAGAAGAAAGTGTCATGCATCTCGCGGGCGGGATGGCCGACCGGGAAGTTCAGCTTGGTGAAGTTGTAATCGTCGGTCTCGATGTCAGGACCTTCGGCGATCGCAAAGCCCATGTCGGCGAAGATGGTCGAGACCTCCTCGAACACCTGGCTCAGCGGATGGATGCGGCCGGTCTCGGCCGGCGGCTCGCGCAGCGGCAGCGTGACGTCGATGGTCTCGGATGCGAGGCGTGCATCGAGCGCTGCGGATTTCAGCACGTCGCGCTTGGCTGCCAGCGCCTGCGTCACCGCATCCTTGGCGAGGTTGATTTTTGCACCCTCGGTCTTGCGCTCGTCCGGCGACATCTTGCCGAGCGTGGCAAGCAGCGCGGAGATCGAGCCCTTCTTGCCGAGGGCTGCGACGCGCACCGCCTCGAGGGCGGCTTCGTCGCCGGCTGCGGCGATCTCAGCGAGAATGGATTTTTCGAGCGTTGCGAGGTCGGACACGGTCTATTCCCTGCTCTCTTAGTCTGAGCATGATCCGATCGGAAAACCGGCGTCCACTTTTCCGGATCATGCTCCCCAAATTCGGCTGGGTTGTCGCCGCCCGAAGGCCGTAACGTCAAGCAAAAAGCCGGTCATTTCGGGCACCTGATCGGCTGTCTTGAACTTGTCTCCGTAGGCGCGTTACGAAGGTGAACTTAGCTGCGGAGGTACTGCGCGATGTTCTCGAAATCCTGCCTGGCCGGCCTGGTTGTCCTTGCCACGTTTGGCGTGGCACATGCGGCGACTGCGGACTGCCCGGCCAAGTCGACCCAGATGGACGACATCATCGCGTCGCTGAACGAAGCGCCGAACTGCAATGGCGCGATGAAGGTCTTCGAGGCCTGCGAATACGGCGCCGGCGGCGATACGCAGTTTGGCGCCGTCGTCGAGAAGAAATGTGAGGCGGATTTCCTGTCCCGCCTCAAGGGCGCGCGGAGGCTGGTCTATCAGCGCGAGCTGCGCGTCTGCGACCGAAAGTACCGGAACAAGTCCGGCACCATGTACATCTCGGCCACGGCGTTCTGCCGGGCGCAGGTCGCCCAGCGTTATTCGCAGAGAGCGCTGAAGGGTCCGAAGCTCCGCTAACGCGTAGCCTCTCTTAGGCCGCGAGCGCAGCCTTGGCCTTCTCGGCGATCGCCTGGAACGCAACCGGCTCGTGGATCGCGAGATCCGACAGCACCTTGCGGTCGACGGTGATGCCCGATTTGGACAGGCCGTTGATGAACACGCTGTAGGTCATGCCGAACGGGCGGACGGCGGCGTTGATGCGCTGGATCCAGAGCGCGCGGAAGGTGCGCTTCTTGCGCTTGCGGTCGCGGAAGGCGTACTGGCCGGCCTTTTCGACGGCCTGCTTGGCGACGCGGATGGTGTTCTTGCGGCGGCCGTAATAGCCCTTGGCGGCCTTGTAGACTTTCTTGTGCTTGGCGTGAGCGGTCACACCGCGTTTGACGCGAGACATGACGGAAATCCTTGGGTGAAGAGGTGACTGAAAGCCGCGACGACGCGGCTCGGTTCAAAGCGGAGGAGCGATCAGGCGTTCGGCAAGAAGTACTTCTTGACGTTGTCGCCGTCGGTCTTGAACAGCACGCGGGTGCCGCGCAGCTGACGGATCTGCTTCTTCGTCCGCTTGATCATGCCGTGGCGCTTGCCGCGCTGGGCGTGCATGACTTTGCCGGTGGCAGTCACCTTGAAGCGCTTTTTAGCGCCCGATTTGGTCTTCAACTTGGGCATTTGGCTCTCCTATGGGCCAGCACGAAAATCGCCCGTGAGAGCGTTTTGCCGGCTAAAATGCTCGTTAGAGCGTTGGAAGTGCTGAGGTTTTTCCCGAATTGGAGAAACCCGCACGTGACGTCGCCACGGCAGCCCTTGATCAGCCGGGCGGCGAAGGCTGGGCTTATGGCAGAGGATCGGTCATTTGGCAACGATGAACCGGGGAACGGGGTCATGTGACTGAGAGGCATTGCAGTCCAGCCTGAGGCGCGACGAAAATGTCCCATCCCTCCTCCTCTTCCCGATCCTCCTCCCGATTTGCTGCTTGTCCCCGGTTCCGCTCCGTGAGCTGGCTGGCGCTGCTGGCCTGCCTTGCGGCAGGCATGGCCCCCGGCGCCGCCGAGGCCAAGCCCGCCCGCGGCAATTATAACGGCGTCTGGAACGTGGTGTTTGCCACCACCAGGGGCGTCTGCAGCTCCGGCTACAGCGTGCCATTCATGGTGACCGGCAGCCGGGTCTCCTCGGCCGGCGGCGGCCGGGTGTCCGGCACGATCAACCGCGGCGGCGCGGTTGCGGTTGCCGTCTCGGTCGGCGCCTCCCATGCCACCGGCGGCGGCCGGCTGGTCGCAAGCTCGGGCTCCGGCACCTGGCGCGGCATCATCACCGGCGACCAGTGCAGCGGCACCTGGCAGGCGACAAGGACGTAATCAATTCGAAAACAAAACGGCCCGCCAGATGATCTGACGGGCCGCCGTGTCTCACCGCTGAATTCGAATCAGCGCGGCGCCAGCACCATCACGACCTGGCGGCCCTCGAACTTCGCGTCCTGCTCGACCTTGGCGAACTCCGCCACGTCGGCCTTCACCTTGTCCAGAAGCTTGGTGCCGATCTCTTGGTGCGCCATCTCACGACCGCGGTAACGCAAGGTGATCTTGACCTTGTCGCCTTCCTCGAAGAAGCGCTGCATCGCGCGCATCTTCACGTCATAGTCGTGATCGTCGATCATCGGGCGGAGCTTGATCTCCTTGATCTCGACGACCTTCTGCTTCTTGCGGGCTTCGGCGGCTTTCTTCTGCGCTGAATATTTGTACTTCCCGTAGTCCATGATCTTGCAGACGGGAGGACTGACATTCGGCGAAATCTCGACGAGGTCCATTCCGACTTCCATGGCCATCTTGATGGCCACCATGGTTTCGACGGTGCCCTTGTTGACACCATCGGCATCGATCAACTGGATCTGCGCGTTGCGGATTTCATCATTGGTGCGCGGCCCGTCTTTGGCGACGGTGGGCGGGGCTCTATTGGGACGGCGAATGGGTAACTCTCCAAAGCTGTGAAGGAAGGCCGATATTTTGAAGCAAGACGCCGCGACGGGCAAGCGCACTCGCCAGTAAAGCCGGCAAAACCGTCAAATGCGCGGCATTTTGGCCACGCCCGGCACATATAGCGTGCCTTCGTGCCGCGCAAGGCGCAGTCGAGCCGTTCCACGCCTCCGGTGCGGGAGCGGCCGACGAGTTGACCACGGCCCCCGGCTGATTGAAAAGCAGGCGTCTGACACGCGAGTGACCCGAACCATGAGCCAAACCGCCGCAGCCGAGCAGGAACCCGCCTTTATCTGTCTCGGCGAGGGCGCTGATCGGCGCCGGATCGCGGTGCGGGCCCGTGCTGGGACCGGTCCCGGGCTGGTCTGGCTCGGCGGTTTCAAGTCCGACATGAAGGGGACCAAGGCGATCGCGCTCGACGACTGGGCCGCCGCGCACGGCCGCGCCTGCGTCCGCTACGACTATTCCGGCCATGGCGAATCCGGCGGTGCGTTCGTCGATGGCACGATCGGCCGCTGGCTCGACGAGAGCGTCGCGGTGTTCGAGCAATTCTGCCGCGGGCCGCAAATCCTGATCGGCTCCTCGATGGGCGGCTGGATGGCGCTGCTTGTGGCGCGCGAGATCGGCCGCCGCGCGATGACGAAGGGCAAGCTCGCGGGCCTGGTGCTGATCGCGCCGGCGCCCGACTTCACCGAGGAACTGATGTGGAAAGGATTCACGCCCGAGATCCGCGCCGAGATCGAGAGCAAGGGTATGTGGTTGCGTCCCTCTGAATATGGTGACGGCACGCCGTATCCGATCACGCGCAATTTGATCGAGGAGGGGCGCAATCATCTGCTGCTCGGCAGCAAGATCGATGTCGGCTGTCCCGTCCGCATCCTGCAGGGCGCGCAGGATCCCGACGTGCCCTGGAAGCACGCCTTCGCGCTGGCGCACCGGCTGCCGGCCGAGGATGTGGTGCTGACCATGATCCAGGATGGCGATCACCGCCTGTCGCGCCCGCAGGACATCGCGCGCATCATCGCCGCGGTGGCGGAGATCGGCTAAAGTTCTCCTCAGGGAGAACGCCAATGGAAATCGCAACAATGCTGCGCGCCTTCTGCGATGCCGTCGAGCAGCGCAACGGCAAGGCGTTCGCAAAGCTCTTCACGGAAGACGGCGTCTATCACGACGTGTTCTACGGCGCGTTCAAGGGCCATGAACGCATCGCCGAGATGATCGACGACTGGTTCTATCGGACCGCGACCGATTTCCGCTGGGACATGCATGAGCCCGTCAGCGATGGCGCGACGCTCTATGCGCGCTACACCTTCAGCTATCGCTCGACCTTGCCGGAAGCCAAGGGTGCGCGTGCGATGTTCGAGGGCGTCGCGATCATGCGGCTGCGTGACGGAAAGATCGCGGAGTACCACGAAGTCGCCAACACCGCGCCGGCCTTCGTCGATCTCAACTTTGCAGCCGAACGGATCGCGAAGATCGTCGGCAAGCAGGGCGCGGAGCTGCGCACGCGGCCGGAGATGGCGCGGCATTTGACGTAGCCTTCCGTCATTGCGAGGAGCGAAGCGACGAAGCAATCCATCGCTCTGCGTGCGCGGATGCATGGATTGCTTCGCTTCGCTCGCAATGACGATGAGGAGACCTACGGCGGCGGGACGTTGGTCATCGGCTTGCGCTGGGCCAGCGCGGCGACCGTCGAGGTGCCGATCGGGCCCTTCTCGTCATAGAGCCAGCATTCGCCGATCGCGATGCCCTCGCTGGCGTGATGGTTCACCACGTCGAAACCGATCCATGGCGACACCGGCAGGCGGTGCAGATACAGCGTGACGTCGCTGTTGATGTAGCCGAGCCCGTGATCGCCGGCATTGGCGAAGGGGCTCGCGAAATCCGCGCCTGTCGCGACACGGACGAACGGCGACATCGGCGTGCCCTCGACGAGGTCGCGGACCTCGCTCATCCACAATCGCCGCGGCCCGAGCGAGCCCATGTGGCCGACAATCGGCCGCGTCGTCCATTTGCCGTTCATGCCGAGCCTTGGATCGGTCGGAGCCGGGATCGTGTCGGGCAGCGGCGCGTCCCAGTTGGCGGGCGACCAGACATTGCCCGGCGCATTTTCCGTCCGGCGCAACAACTGACACGAGGCGCGCGCCATCCTGATGCCGCCGGACAAGAACTCCGCTTCCACCACCTTGATTCGCAGGCCCTCGCGGACGAGTTTTGTCGTCACTTCCACCGGCGTCTGGACGTTCGGCAGCCGAAACATGTCGACCGTCAGTCGCGCCGGGACGAAGTCGTCGGAGCCGTGACGCTCCTCGATCACATGGCCGAGCAGACCGACCACGACGCGACCATGCATCGAGTTCGGATCCCACGGCCCGTTTGAGACTGGATTGGGGATGAAAGCGTCGCCGCGTTTGGCGAAGAATGGCTGTTGTGTCATGGCCCGCGACCATGACGGGAAGGGCGCGGTGAAATCAAGTCTCTCTAAACCCTCATCCTGAGGAACGCGCAGCGCGTCTCGAAGGTTGAGGCCACAGGCCGGGCCTCGTGGTTCGAGACGCGCTACGCGCTCCTCACCATGAGGGTTAGACAATCCCTGCGACCTGCCATTCCTGCCGTACATTTTCGTCCTTGTCGTCGGCCCGTGAGGCCAATGCGGCAAGCTCATTCCGATCGATCAACTCCGACAGTGCCCACACCGCCGCACCGCGTACCAGTGGGCTCTCATCATCGAGCAATCGCCGCGCCTCCGCGGCCAGAGACGCATCGTCGGAGTTGCCGATCGCAATCAGCACATTGCGCACGAAGCGGTCGCGGCCGATGCGCTTGACCGGGGATTTGGCGAACAGCGCACGGAACGCGGTGTCGTCGAGCCGTGCGAGGTCCGACAACGCCGGCGCACGCAGCTCATCGCGTGCGGCGAGTTTTGCCTCGCGCCCCGCTTGCGCGAACTTGTTCCAGGGGCACACGGCGAGGCAATCGTCGCAGCCATAGATGCGATTGCCGATGGCCTTGCGAAACTCGCGCGGGATCGGTCCCTTGTTCTCGATGGTCAGATACGAGATGCAGCGCCGCGCATCGAGCTTGTAGGGCGCGGGGAATGCCGCGGTCGGACAGATGTCCTGACACGCGGTGCAAGAGCCGCAATGATCGACATCGCCTTCATCGCGCGGCAAATCGGATGCCGAGAAGATTGCGCCGAGGAACAGCCATGATCCGAACTCGCGCGAGACCAGGTTGGTGTGCTTGCCTTGCCAGCCGAGGCCGGCGGCTTGCGCCAGCGGCTTCTCCATGACAGCGGCGGTGTCGACGAACACTTTCACCTCGTCGCCGGACATTGCGACCAGCCAGCGCGCCAATGTCTTCAAGCGCTTCTTGATCACGTCGTGATAGTCGTCGCCCTGCGCATAGGCCGAGATCGTGCCGATGGTCTTGCGCGTCAACGCGTCGAGTGGATTCGCATCCGGTCCGTAATTGACGCCGAGCATGATGATCGAGCGCACGCCCGGCCACAGCACGCGCGGATCGGCGCGGCGTTCGGGATTCGCTGCGAGCCAGTCCATGTCGCCATGGCCGCCGCCGGCGAGGAACTCGAGAAAATATCGGCCGGCCTGCGTGGTCGCATCGGGATCAGTGACACCGATGACGCCGAAGCCGAGCGCCTGCGCTTCGCGCACCAGCGCCGCCTTGAGATCAGCGGGAGAGAGCTTGACCGCCTGGTTCAGAAGTCGAGGTCCACATAGGTGCGCGATGCCGGCACCCCCGCCAGCCACTCGCTGAGCAGCGGGCGGAACGACGGGCGGGATTTCACCCGCGCGTACCACGCCTTTGCCGCGTCGTCCTCGCTCCATGGCACATCGCCCAGATAGTCGATCGCCGAAAGATGCGCCGCGGCGGCGAGATCCGCGTAGGTCAGACGGTCGCCGGCGAGATAGTTCCGCGTCTTCGCGAGCCAGCCGATATAGGTCAGATGATAGCGCACATTGACCTTGGCCGCGCGCATCACGTCCGGCGCCGGCGGGCCGCCGCCATTCTCCTCGCTCATGAAACGCTTGTAGATGCGTTCCGTCACCAGCGGGTTGGACGCCTCTTCGAAGAATTTCTCGTTGAACCACGCCATGAGCCGGCGCACCTCGATCCGCTCGGCCATCGAGACCGGCAGCAGGCGCCGTTCGCCGACCTCGAGCCCATGCGCCTCGTCGAGATATTCGGCGATGATCGGCGCCCCCGGAATCGGCGGAAAGCCCTCGGCGATCAGCGTCGGCGTGGTCGCGGCCGGGTTGAGCGCCAGATAGGCCTCGCGCCGTTCCCAGACCCGTTCCTCCACCAGACGCAGATCGAGGCCGTACTCGCCAAGCACCAGGCGAATGAAGCGCGACTGCGGGCAGAACGGATGGTGATACAGCGTGTACATGAAGTCCTTGGTAGTTTTACGGCGCTTAACAAACCATCAACCCGGCACAATCGCGACCGGTTCGGCCTTGCTGCCGCCTCATTGCCGCATCCTCACGCGAACCGGTAGTCGCCTCAGGTCACAGGCAGGTTTCGAAAACGCTATAGCCGAGCAAATCAGTCAGGCAACCTATGTTTGCCGGTTTTTTGCGATTGCAGCATAGGGACGAATAGGCGAGAAGGGCCCACTTTCCACAACAAGGCAGGCCAAATCATGATGTCGGACACGTTGCGGGCGGTGATTCTGGGCATTGTCGAGGGCGTGACAGAATTCCTCCCGGTGTCGTCGACGGGCCATTTGCTGCTGGCGGAACGGTTCTTCAATCTCGGCGAAGGCAATTTCTGGAAGAGCTTTGCCATCCTGATCCAGCTCGGCGCGATCCTCGCCATCGTCGCGCTCTACTTCGTCAAGCTGTCGCGCGTCGCGATCGGCATGTTCACCAATGCCGACGACCGCCGCTTCGTGATCGGCGTGCTGCTCGCGTTCCTGCCGGCCGTGGTGATCGGCCTGATCGCCGGCAAATACATCAAGGAAGTGCTGTTCAATCCCTGGGTCGTCTGCTTCACGCTGATCGTCGGCGGCGCCGTCCTGCTGTGGGTCGACCAACTCGAGCTCAAGCCGCATGAGGACGACGCGACGCGCTTTCCGCTGATGACCTATTTCTGGATCGGCCTCGCGCAGTGCCTCGCCATGATCCCGGGCGTGTCGCGCTCCGGCGCCAGCATCGTGGCGGCGATGCTGCTCGGCGCGGAGAAGCGCGCGGCGGCGGAATTCTCGTTCTTCCTGGCGATCCCGACCATGGTCGGCGCCTTCGCCTACGATTTCTACAAGAACCGCGGCGACTTCTCGTCCGACAACATGACGATCATCGCGATCGGCTTCGTGGTGTCGTTCATCACCGCGATCATTGTGGTGAAGGCGTTCCTCAACTTCGTCACCCGCCGCGGCTTCACCTTCTTCGCCTGGTGGCGCGTGATCGCCGGCACCCTCGGCCTGATCGCGCTGGCGATGGGGAAATAAGCTTCTTCACCTCTCCCCGCCCTTTTGCGGGGAGAGGTCGCCGCGCTCTTGCGCGGCGGGTGAGGGGCTGTGCACGGCGGTGCGCCTGCAATCAGCCTCTCCAACTCCCCGATCAACGCAGTCGGCACGCTGTGAGCTTGCGGCGCGAGTGTGCCATGCCCCTCACCCGCCGCCTGCGCTACCGCTCCGGCGTCGACCTCTCCCCGCAGAAGGGCGGGGAGAGGTGAAAAGCTTACGCGCTCTTCTTCTGGAACTGGCCGGTCGCGCGGTAGCGCCAGAGATATTGCGGGGCGACTGCTTCCAGCGAATCGGGCGCGATGCCCAAGCCTTCCAGTGTCAGCCCGGCGGACTTCGCCGCGTCGGAGACCACATTGTCGATCTGCAGCAGCGCGACCTGATCCGGCGTCAGCTTCAGCATCCCCGGCGCGAATTGCAGGAAGATCGCCTGCAGCTTGGCCAGCCCCACCGGCAGCGGCAGCAGCATGCGGTCGCGCTGGGTGATCTGGAGGATGATCTCCATGATCTCGCGCATGGTCAGCACTTCCGGCCCGCCGAGCTCGTAGGTGGCGCCGGCCTTGGCCTTGCCGTCGACGGCATCGGCGACCGCCTGCGCGACGTCGCCGACATAGGCGGGCTGCATCTTGTTGAGCCCGCCGCCGACCAGCGGCAGCGCCGGCGACATCCGCGCCAGGCCTGCAAAGCGGTTGGTGAACTGGTCCTCAGGGCCGAACAGGACGGAGGGCCGCAGGATGGTGGCCGAGGGCACCGCAGCCAGCACGGCCTTCTCGCCCGCCGCCTTGGCGCGGGCATAGGCCGAGGGCGAATTCTCGTCGGCGCCGATCGCCGACACATGCACCATCCGTGCACCGGCCGCCGCGGCTGCCCTGGCGACCGCCTCTGCGCCCTTGGCTTGCACGGCGTCAAAGGTCTGCTCGCCGCCTTCGGTCAGGATGCCCGTCAGGTTGATGGCCACCTGCGAATCACGCATCGCCGCCTCGACCGAGGCCGGATAGCGGACATTGGCCTGCACCGCGTGGATCTGGCCGACCCGGCCGAGCGGCTGCAGGTGAAAAGCCAGTTCGGGCCGGCGGACCGCGACGCGGACCCGATAATCGCGCTTGCACAGCGCCCGCACCACATTCCGCCCCAAAAACCCCGATCCGCCGAAAACCGTGATGAGCGTTTCCAGGTTCGATGCCATGGGGTAGTTCCTGCCGGATTCGAGAGCCATTGAGGGAGGTTAGCCGTTTGGCGATACGCCATCATGGCCACCCTGTACAGACTATTTGATTTTCGATTCATCCATTTGACAAGCGCGTAAGCGGTCCTTACTAAGCCGCCCCACGTGCCCAGGTGGCGGAATTGGTAGACGCGCTGGCTTCAGGTGCCAGTGGCTTCACGGCCGTGAAGGTTCGAGTCCTTTCCTGGGCACCATCGACTACCCAAGCGACTGAAATCGCTACATTGCAGGGAAAATGAGCCGCTGACCGGTACACAACACCGGGACACAGCGCGATGAACTATCGAATGGCCTACCTCTCCAAGGACAGCGACTCTTCGTTCTTCAGCTACAGGACGAGGACCCCTTCAGATATTTTGCGAATGCTGGACAATGACCGAGCGCTGCTGACGTTCGAGCAGTGCATGGGCAGTCCCGCGTTCGTGGTCACCGCCAAGATCGGAGCCGAGGTAAAGTTCTCGCTGCGGACCCGCGATGCCGCTGTGGCTGAAATCCGCAAGAACCAAGCGGGGACGGCGCTGGCAAGGCTCTGGGCTGCGCGCAGATCGCCACCGAAGCGGCTCAGCCACATGCAGATCATGGGGCTCGCGCGCTTGGTCCACGAGCTTTACGTCGAGGAGTTTCAGCAGGAGCCCGGTGAACGAGCCGCCTGGATCGCGCACAAGGCCTTGAACCGCGCCGTCCAGGAGGGACGTCTGATCAATGTTCCTCAGATTATTCCCGGCCAGGTGCCCGATGAATGCGACCTGGCTGCGCAACAGTTCGGGGACAATCTCACTCAGGGCATCAACTCGCTGCCCGTCCTGCCGGACCACGACCAAGGCCTAGAGAACCGTTTTGGGCTGCTCTGTGATTGGGTCCTGGACCAGAACTGCATGCGCGTGGACTACGCTACGCGGAAGCGCCTGCTGACGGCGATCGCCATGGCGGGACAAACTGGCCCGCGCCGGCTGAAGGAAAATGCGGCTGGCATCTACGGCACCGATACGTTCCTGGCGCAGTACCCGGTATTTCGATCGGAGCGAACCTTGACCGAGGTCTTTGAGGCGTGGCGCACCGAGGTGCAGCCCGCTCCAAACACCGTCTCGACGTGGAGGGGGCATCTGAACTCACTCCGGGAGTTTGTCGGCCACGAGGACATCGAGCGATTGACCAAGCACGACATCGTCGGCTGGAAGGACGACCTGGTGCAAAAGAACTTGGCGGCCAAGACGATCAACGACGGCTACCTGGCCTGCATCAAGAGGCTGTTGAGCTACGAGGTCGATAACCACCGGCTGAGAGAAAACGTCGCCGAGAAGATCACCGTGAGCACGCGAGGCCGTGCCGGAGAGAGCCAACTTCCCTATGCGACGGAGGAGGTCACTCGGCTTCTCACGCTCGGCAGGGAACAGACCTCGCAAAACTTGCGATCGAAGGCGAAGCGTTGGCTGCCCTGGCTTGCCGCCCTCAGCGGGTCCAGGATCGGCGAGGTGGCTCAGCTCTGGGGCCGTCGCATCCGGAAGGTCAAGGGCATTTGGGTGATGTCGATCCGCGCAGCCGAGGATGGCGGCCGGCTGAAGAACACCTGGAGTGAGCGGGATACCCCCATCCACCAAGCCATCATTGACGAAGGTTTTCTGGATTTCGTCGAACAGCGTGGCGAGGGGCCGCTATTCTACAACCGCAGTTCAGGTGACCCGAACAAGAAGCATGCATCGAAGAGCGTGAGCAACGACGTCGCGAAGTGGGTGAGGTCACAGCCGGGATTTCAGGACCCCCGCAAGGCGCCCAACCACGCCCTTAGGCACTGGTTCAAAACGGAACTCGGAGCGTTGCAGGTACCGGACAGTTTGTCCGATGCCATCGTGGGCACGGGAAGAAATCTGAAGCCGACAAGTACCGGCACTACACGATCGAGATGAAGGCGCCGGTTGTGAACAAGGTGCAGATACCGGCGCTCACGTCGACAGCTGCGGAGCCGGGAAATTCGCCGGAAATCGAATTTCTGGGGAATTTTGAATCCCGCCTAAGCGGCTGAGATCAAAGCAAAATCTGAGGTTTCGGTCCGAAAATGCGTAATTCGCCTAATAGGGCAGCGTAAGGCCCACCGGGACCGCAGCCTCAAAGGGCGACACCTCCAGGATCAAAGAGGAAGGTCGCTGGGCGGTTTTATGGAGAATGAGGCAGTATCCTGCCCCATCTTCCCAGAGCGAACCAGCGGGGCTCCTAGGCGGCCTGGTTGCGATATCGGCTCGGTGCGTCCTCGTTCGCGGCCACCGGCACAGCCGTTGAGACCCCGACTTGGATGGAGGGCAGACGAAGATCTCGCCGCAGTCCTCCCTGAACCTCGTCGCGGCTCCGGGCGCGGGCAGTCAGGTTGGTGGACAACCCATAGCGCCGACCGAAAATCGGACCGCCATACTGGATGGTATGGTTGAGATAGCGGCCGGCCTGGGGGCTGTTCTTAGCGATGTAGGTCAGGACACTCTCCTCGCCGCCCTTCTCGTTGCGCCTGATGCGGTACGTGCAGCCGCGCACGTCGATTTCTTCGGAGCCGTTGCACCATGCCCTAACCACTTTGTCGAACCGCTTCTGAAGTGGCGGCGGCACATGCATCAGGACGTGCAGGTGTTCGTCCTTGGCGGTCTCGCGCTTCGATTCCCGGGTCCAGAGACAGGTGAAGTCGAACCCGTTATCGCGGGCGAATTGAGCCAGCTTGTTACGCCAGCTCCACCAGGTCTTGATCCGCTGTTCGGGGTCCTGATCATTGATGTCCTTCGGCCGGAACGTGATGAACCTGTTCACCGGCTGACCGATGGTCTTCGCATGGTGCCACGCGGACTTGAGATCGGTGACCTGGCGGAGCGTCAACTGTCTGGTGATGCTCCTGCGGCCGATCTTGGTCTTCTTGGTCCAGTTGGCAAACCGATCGCGCTTAGCCGGACGATGGGTACCTGATCCCCTCTCTAGCTCCTGCATGACCCCTGCGGCGCCTGAAACCATAGAAGAGCGCTCCGCCTCAGCCGAGAGCGGCTCAACCTTGTCTATCTGTGAAAAGTCCGGGGAAAATTGAGCGAAATGGCCTCCGACCTGCCCATGCAAGTCGCACTTCAATTCTTGAAAGTTGTCGTTGGCGAAAGGGGCCTCTTTTGGCGGTGCGATGTCGGAACGGGTCATTCGATATGGGGGCCTATGCAAGAAAAAAAATTTGGACCTCGCATGGTGGTGCCTCGCTCCACCGGAGTCCACGCGACGGACGACCATTCGAGTGCACGTCCTGCTTTTCCCCACGCGGGGAGCAATCGCATTCGAGTGCCGAACAGGTGGAGAACGCTGTTCCTTAGCTGTTCTCCGGGTGTCTTCCACGAAGAGCCGCTGCCTTTGGCAATTTGGAGATGTAGAACGAAAGATTTTCGACCTCGTCGGCGAGTTCACTGACGCCGCAGTCTCGGGAGCAGACCCGATCGAGAGCCGGGCCGGGTTCACTGCCTTGCTCGACCAGATCGAGGGCAACGGGGTTAGGACCGTTATCGTCGAGGATGCCAGCCGCTTCGCTCGCGAGCTTGTCACTCAGGAACTTGGTATTCTGGCCCTGATCAACCGCGGCGTTCGTGTGCTGACAGCCAACGGCGATGACTTGACAGACAGCAGCGACCCTTCCCGCGTCATGATGCGCCAAATCGCCGGTGCCTTTCACCAGTACGAAAAGGCTCGGCTGGTCGCCAAGCTGAAGGTGGCCCGGGACCGAAAAAGAACTGCTGGGATGAAGGTGGAGGGCCGGAAGAGCCATGCCGAAATCGATGCGGCTGAGCACGGCGGCAGGATGATCGCACTCGCCCGCAGGCTTCGGCGCAAGAGCCCTAAACGAGGCCGCAATTCACTCCGAGCGATCGCCATCGAACTGGAAAAAGAAGGATTCGTAAGTGAATCCGGGAAGCGCTTTGCCCCCACCGCGGTAGCTCGGATGCTGGGCGAGCTATGAAGCGAGGTTCTGCATCGCGTCCGCGGCCAGTAATTCTACTGAGAACAGCCGTCACACCTGGGAAAATTCCCAAGGTCCGGATAGGGAACGTGGTGCGGCCTAACCGGCCAGAGGGGACGTTGGGGTGAAAAAGCTGGCAATGGACGGAACGGCGGCTGCATTTGCGACCTCAAGCAAGCAGGGACGTCACAGCGACTTTCGGATCGATATCAACGCGCTGCGAGCGCTCTCGGTCGCTGCTGTGGTTGGCTATCACTACGGCGTCTTCGGGTTCGCGGGCGGATTTGTCGGCGTCGATATCTTCCTGGTGATTACGGGCTATCTGATGACCGGCAAGGTGCTGAACGACCTGGCCGATGGTCGGTTCTCATTTATTGCGTTCGGCGCCATGCGGATGCGCCGGATTTATCCGGCTCTCGCCGTAACCATCGTGATGTCCGTTCTCGCTGGTTGGTTCCTCACGCTGCCCCGCGAATACCTGAAGCATCTTCTGCAGGCCCTCTCTGCGCTGACATTCGTGTCGAATTTCGCCTTCGACAGCGACAATGGTTATTTCGCCATGGCTGCACAGACGAAGCCGCTATTGCATACGTGGTCGCTTTCGGTGGAGTGGCAGTTCTACATCTGGATGCCGCTAGTCGTGTCGCTGATCTGGCGATCGGCTTTCACCTCGAAATCGAAGATCGGCGCGGTGCTGATCGCAATTCAGATCGCCGCCGCCTTGTCCCTCGCCTGGTGTTTGTGGAAGAGCCAGAGCGATGCGATGGGCTCGTCCTACTTCTCGCTCCGCGCCAGAGCGTGGGAGCCGCTGGCAGGTGGATTGATCGCCGCTTTGGAGATCCGGCGGCGCTCCAAAGGGGATACGAAGCCGTGGACCGAAAACCCGGTCGTGGCCATCGCGGGTTGGGCATTGGTTGCACTCTCCATCGCCTGTCCCGTTCCGGAATTGCGATGGCCGGGTCTGCTCACAATCCCACCGATACTCGGCGCCGCAATGATCGTGGCAGCGCGACAGGGGACTGGCGCCAGGAGCTGGCTCGGGTTCTCTCCTATCCAGCGGCTGGGTGACTGGTCCTATTCGATTTACCTATGGCACTGGCCCATCTGGGTGTTCGCACTGAGTTGGCTGTCTCTCCACGGTGAAAACGTGAGCGCCACGCACAATATGTTGATGCTGGGTCTAACTCTCGCCCTCAGCGCGGCGTCGTACCGTTGCGTGGAGCAGCCCGTCAGGACGCGACGGGATTATTGGACCCTCCGCCGTCTCCTGGTCGGCTCCAGCGCAGTGTTTGCCTCGCTCGCCGGGTTCATCGCGGTCGCATTCCTCGACGAGGGATTTCCAAACAGGTTGCCGGACTACTTGCTGCCGGCCGAGCTGGCGAGAAAGACCAACACCCCCAGAGACGAGTGTTTCAGGAATGCGAACTCCACCAAGAAGGCCGCGGAGACCTATTGCAGTTTCGGAGGTGAGGAGATTGCGGGGCGGCCCTCCACTATCCTCTGGGGCGATTCGTTCGCCAACCAGTATCTTGAACCGATTTCTGCGGCGGCCGCTGCGAACGGTATACACGGTCTGATCGCGACCCAGAGCGCATGCAGACCATTCATCGACGATCCGGCTCGAAACGCTGGGGATCAGCGTGCGTGTCGTGACTTCAACCAGAGCACGCTCGACTTTCTTGTAAACCACACTCAACCGAGCATCGTTGTTCTCGGCGGGAACTGGGGAAATTCTGTCGAGATATCGTCGTTAGTTGATAGGCTGCATTCCTTGGGCAAGACGGTCGTGCTGATCATGCCGCTCCTGAACATCGGCTTCGACCTACCGCAGCGCTGGATCGAAAAGCAGGTCCGGGTCGGAAGCGCCATCCGCGAATGGAAGGTTGAGGCCGATCCAGGTCTAACGATGAGCGACCTCAGAAGCGAAATTACTCGCGACCTCAACGGATACAGGAACGATCCGCGGCTTATTGCCGTCGATCCGCAGTCCGTGGTCTGCGAGCGTGACCATTGCTATCTGGTCCGGGACGGCCAAGCGAATTTCCGTGATACGGCTCATATCTCGAACGTCAATGCGATGCAGTTCAGGGGATTGTTCGATGCGGCTTTCAAATCCGCGCTCCGCGTCGGAACGGAAGCCGACAAAACGCTGAATTGATCCTACGGCGCACCGCACGAACCGGCTTGAAAACGGTACACAGCGTCGGTACACAAGGAGTCCACCGGGCGGCTAAAAACCCTAGCAAATTCAGATTTTCTGGATGGTGGCGATCCAGTCCTTTCCTGGGCACCACTTTTCCTTTGGATGTCCCCCAAAGCGGTAATCCGGAGCCTTAAGCCGGTGATCGCCGAGGCCCGATCTTCCTTTTAGCTGTTGCGATCACGATATTTGTCCTCGACGTGGTCGCGAGGATTGTGATTTCGTTGACCCAAAGGATTCCGGACTATGGCAACGCTCGACATCAGTCGCTTGACGCCCAAGGAACGGCTCGACCTCATCAGCGAGCTTTGGGACAGCCTTTCCGCTACCGACGTACAGCTGACTCCCGAGCAGCAAGCTGAGCTAGGCCGCCGGCTTGCGACCTTCGACGCGGATCGCCGCGATGCGATCCCCTGGGAGGAGATTGACGCCGAGTTCGATCGCCGGTCGCGGTAAGTGGTTCGGATACTCTTCACGCGAGCGGCGCGGGCTGATCTCGCCGAAGCCGTTCGCTGGTACGACGCGCATGCACCGCACATCGTACCGCAGTTTCGTGACGCCCTGCGAGCCGCGCTAACGCGGATCGGAGATAATCCCAAACAGTTCACGCCAGTTTACAGAGAGACGCGCCGCGCGTTGCTGCGCCGATTCCCATACGTCATTGTGTTTCGTGAGACGCGCGATGCAATCTATGTCGTTGCAGTCTTCCACACGAGCCGTGATCCCTTGATTTGGCAACGTCGCTCGTAGCATCACTGGATGATCGCAGGATTCGCCCGCCTTGGATTTGCTAGTACCGACTTCGATCGGGCGCAGGCACGCCGTGAATGCGCTCGCGCTGCGCTTCGAGCCAAACCAAACGCTTCATTGCCGACTTCTTGAGCGAGGCAGACAGTTTCAGATGCATCGCGCGAAATTCGGGCGCGGCTGATCCAGTCGTTCAGCTCGTGCAAGTTGAGTTTTGCCACAGCTTCCTCGGTCTCCCGGTGCGCGCGATCGTTCGCCCAACATCAATCCTCCGGGAAGAGCAATCGCTCGTAGTCCCGCGCGCCGTGCAGAACATGGATCACCTCGATCGTGTCTGCACCGACGCGATAGAAAATCAGGTAGTTGCCGAACGGGCGGCGACGGATGCCATGATCTTCATAGCGTGGCACCAAAGGATAGCCGCGAGGTGCATCGGCCAATGATTCGCATCGCGCACGAAGTTCACGGACGAGCTTGAGCGCGCTCTGCGGACTCTGCTCCGCCACATAGGTCGTGATCTGCTCGATGTCGGCCTCGGCTTCTGCGGTGAGGACAACGATCACGTGCGTTTGATCTTGGTCGCGAACTTCTTTTCCAGGCGATCGAAGACTTTGGAGCTGGGTTCGACCCGGCCCGCGTCCGCGTCGGCCAGCCCGCGTGCAATAGAGGCGTCTAGTGCAGCGAGTTTTGCTTCTCGCTCCTGAACGAGGCGCACGCCCTCGCGCAGTACCTCACTCTTGGAATGATAGCGGCCGGACTCCACAAGCTTCAGCACGAAGCTCTCCAAAGCTTCTCCCAGATCGGCACTCATCGCCATGAGATCTCCTCCAAAACACCCAACAATAACTATTATTGGAGGGGCAAACTTTCAAGCGATTTCGATAGGTTAGCTGGCTGCCGGCGCTGCCCTAACAGGCGATGCCGCCTCACGCCACCAGCGTCCCCGTCCGCCTCGCCACCGCCTTCTGCACGAAGTACATCGCAACCACCGACACGATTGCCGTCGCGATCACGATGTAGCCGAGCCAGTCGAAGCGGATCAGCGTGCCGTCGGCCTGCTCGGCGATGATTGCGGCGGCGAGCACCGAGCCGAGGCCGCCGGAGAGTTGCTGCAGTGAGGCGCTCACCGCGCTGAAGGCGCCGCGCTGGCTGGCGTCGGGGATGGCCGAGATCAGCGCCTGCGACGGGATCATCCGCGAGAAGATGCCGACGAACATCAGCACGTTGACGACGATGACGGTCAGTAGCGTCGACGGACCGAGATGGGTGTAGATCAGCACCATGATGATGGACACGATGCTGCCGAACACGAACATCGGATATTTGCCGAACCGGTCTGAGGCGCGGCCCACCATGGGGCCCGTGACGATGCTGAACAGGCCGGAGACCAGATAGATTGTCGGCAGATGGGTGATGTCGATGCCGAGATTGTGCACGGTGTAGGCGCTGCCGAAAGGCATCAGCATGTAGCCGCCGGTCGCAAGCAGCGTCGTGACGCCGAAGGCCAGCGTGTAACGGCGCTCGCCGACGGTTGCGATCAAATGGCGGAACGGATTGCTGTCGTGCTGCAGCTTGAGATGGCCGTCGACCGGCTGCATCGCGAAGGCAATGACGATGATGGCGATGATCGAGATGCCGACGATCGCGACAAAGCAGATGTGCCAGCTCCAGTGATTGGCGAGATAGAGTCCGGCGGGAACGCCGAGCACCTGGCTTGCGGCGAACGCGGTCTGCACGAAGCCCATCACGCGGCCGCGCAGATGCAGCGCGAACAGGTCGGTGGTGATGGCGAGCACGATCGAGCCGATCACGCCGCCGAACACGCCGGTCACGATGCGGCCGAGCAGCAGCACGTGGTAGTTCGGCGCCACCGCGCAGAGCAGGGTGCCGAGCGTGAAGCCGACGTAGAAGAACAGCAGCAGCCGCTTGCGGTCGAAGCGATCGGCGAAGCCGGCGGCGAGGATGCCGGAGATGCCGGCGCTGAAAGCATAGGCCGAGACCGCCACGCCGAATTGCGCCGGGGTGATGTTGAGCGCGGGCATCAGGATGGCGCCGAGCGGCGACATGATCACGAAGTCGAGAATGATCGTGAATTGCGTGAAGGCGAGCAGCGCGATCAGCAGCGACTGGTAGCGGGTAAAGCCCTGCTGGCTTTCCCGGGGGGCGTCGATCGGCGCGGCGACGGTCTGTTCGGTCATGACTCTTGTTCTTGGATGCGGGAGGAGGCGGGCGTCGGCAACAGATAGGGAGGCCGGGAGACGATTTCATCGGGCGAGATGCGGAATTCCGGGCGAAAAATCGCTTGATTGCGTGCCCTTTCCGCCACAGGAAAAGAGCTACCCGCTCGCCTCCGCAGCCCCGGAGCGCTAGTGTCATTCCCGAATCGACGTCAAGAGTTGAGGCCTTCGTTCATGACCATCCGCCTGCATCGCGGCGACCTGCCGGATCTGTCCCGCTATACCGACTCTGTCGCGATCGACACCGAGACCATGGGGCTGCATCCGCATCGCGACCGGCTCTGCGTGGTGCAGATGTCGAATGGCGACGGCACCGCCGACGTGATCCAGATCCCGAAGGGCCACACCGATTCGCCGAACCTGAAGGCACTACTCGGCAATCCAGAGATCACCAAGATCTTCCACTTCGCGCGCTTCGACGTCGCGGTGCTCTTTCATACTTTCGGCGTGATGCCGCAGCCGGTCTACTGCACCAAGATCGCCTCGCGGCTGTGCCGCACCTATACCGACCGCCACGGCCTGAAGGATCTGGTGCGCGAGGTGCTGAACGTCGAACTGTCCAAGCAGCAGCAGTCGAGCGATTGGGGTGCGACCGCGCTCAGCGAAGCCCAGCTTGCCTATGCCGCCTCCGACGTGCTGCATCTGCATGCCCTGCGCGACAAGCTCGATGTCATGCTGGCGCGCGAGGGGCGGACCGAGCTCGCCAGGTCTTGCTTCGACTTCCTGCCCTCCCGCGCCAGGCTCGACCTCGACGGCTGGGAGGCCGAGGACATTTTCGCCCATTCTTAAAGTCCGCCGGGCATGATGGGCCGGAGCGATCCCCCGGCATTTGCCGGATGATTGGGGGCGGGTTCCGCCCCGTTTCGGCCAAACTGTTCACGCGTGGTCGGGAGATGGGGCGCGACGTGAGGTCCGGGCTGCATATTCGGCCCGTCCCGGGTAGAATGGCGGATACTGATCGCCTTTCGGAGCAGCGGTGAATTCGGTTCAGAATCCAGCCTATGTCGCAGGTCTCGAGGCGCGCTTCGCCGCCGCCGCGCGCCATAGCCGCATGGTGCGGATCCTGCGCATCGCGGTGCCGGCGGCGGTGGCGCTGTCGATGGCTGTCATCGTGTTCGTGTCCGTCTTCAACAAGTTCCGCGTCAACCTGCCGAAGCTGCCGGTCGATATCGGCAATGTCGTCGTCTCCGGCACCAAGGTCACGATGGAATCGCCGCATATGGCCGGCTTCTCCTCGACCGACAAGCGTCCCTACGAGGTCTGGGCCAAGGCCGCGATCCAGGATCTCACCGATCCTGATCATGTCGAGCTGAAGATCGTCCGCGCCAAGGTACAGATGGAAGACAAGTCGACGGTGACGCTGGATGCGAAAACCGGCTTCTACGACAGCAAGCAGTCATTGCTCGAATTGAAGAAGGATATCTTCCTGCAGTCGTCGACGGGCTATGAGGCAAAGCTCTCGCAGGCGCTGATCGACATCAACAAGGGCATGGTGACGTCGGAGGAGCATGTCGACGTCAAGCTGCTTCAGGGTACGCTGACCTCGGACCGGCTCCGCATCATCAACAGCGGCGAGGTCGTGCGCTTCGAGGGCAATGTGGTGATGGATCTGGACAAGCTCGGCGACGGCAACGCGCCGCCTGCGCCGGCCGCGGCAGAGCCCGAGCCAGCGCCGCCGCCGCCCGCGCCGAAGCCGCGCAAATCCGCCACTCCCAGATGATAGCGATGGTCAAATTGTTTTCGCGAAGCGTAGCCGCGGCGACCTTTGCGCTCGCGCTGATGGTGTCCGGCAATGCCTGGGCGCAAGGCACGATGTCGGGCGTGCCCAACGCCATGCAGGGCTTCTCGCAGAACCGCGACCAGCCGATCCAGATCGAGGCGGCTTCGCTTGAGATGCACGACAAGCAGAAGGAAGCGACCTTTTCCGGCAATGTGAAGGTGGTGCAGGGCGACACCACCATGACCTCGAAGTCGCTGGTCGTGTTCTACGAGGATAAATCCTCGCAACCGGCGGCCGCGCCGAAAGCTGCTGCCAAGCCCGCGAAGGGCGCGCCGATGCAGTCGACCCAGCCGGGGCCGGGCGGCTCGTCGTCGATCAAGCGGCTGGAGGCGCGCGGCAACGTCGTCGTCACCCAGAAGGAGCAGGTCGTCACCGGCGACACCGCGATCTTCGACACCAAGGCCAATCTGATCACGATGCAGGGCGGCGTGGTGCTGACCCAGTGCCAGAACGTGTTGCGCGGCGACAAGCTGCTGGTCGACATGACCACCGGCGTTTCCCGCGTCGAGTCCAACAGCGGCAAGGTGCAGGGCCTGTTCATGCAGACGCAGGGCGGCGGGCAGGGCAAGGGCTGCGGCACGCCGGTGGCACCCGGCTCGGGACCGACGATGCCGTCGCTGATTCCGGGCAGCAAGAAGTAGGGAGCAAGATGCCCTTTCCGCGCATCCTTGCCGTCATCGTCTTCGGTCTCGCGCTGATCGCGATCGAGAGGGTGTGGGCGCAAGGCAGCGCGTCGGTGCCCAACGCCATGCAGGGCTTTGCGCAGAATCGCGACCAGCCGATTCATATCGAGGCGGCCTCGCTCGAGATGCGCGACAAGAAAAAGGAAGCGACCTTCGCCGGTGGGGTGAAGGTGGTGCAGGGCGACACAGTCATGACCTCGAAGACGCTGGTCGCGTTCTACGAGGACAAATCGGCCCAGCCCTCGACGCCGCCTGCAGGCACCAAGGACGCCAAGGCAGGCAAGATCGAGCCGACGCCGTCACCCACGCCGGCCGGCCCCGGCGGCTCCTCGTCGATCAAGCGGCTCGAGGCGCGCGGCAACGTGGTCGTGACCCAGAAGGATCAGGTCGTGACCGGCGAGGTCGCGATCTTCGACAC
This sequence comes from Bradyrhizobium jicamae, assembly GCF_018130695.1. Lineage (GTDB taxonomy): Bacteria > Pseudomonadota > Alphaproteobacteria > Rhizobiales > Xanthobacteraceae > Bradyrhizobium > Bradyrhizobium jicamae_B. The sequence goes on from NZ_JAFCJX010000020.1 coordinate 68,446, forward strand.
CAAGGCCAATCTGATCACCATGACGGGCGGTGTGGTCCTGACCCAATGCAAAAACGTGGTGCGCGGCGACCGCCTCCGGGTCGACATGATCACCGGCGTCTCGCGGGTCGAGTCCGACAGCCGGGTCCAGGTGACGGTGGCGCAGGGACAGGAGGGCCAGGGCTGCGCGGCTTCGCCGCCGGCCCAGCCCGCCGCCACGCCGTCGCCGACATCGACGAAATCCAGATAGATCAATATGTTAGATAATATTTTGGCGGCGCGAGGTTGAAGCCGGCCGTGCGAGACTGTATTTACTGATGCAGTCCGACGAGGGATGCGCCGAGGGGGATTGGCGGCGTCGGTCTTGGTTTGAGCATGATTTTTCGGGAAGACGCTGCGCACGCGTCGGGGTCATGCGGGTGGGGCATCGCTTCAATCAAGGTTCGCGTGCGAATCGTTTCATCCGCGGGCAAGGTCGCGGGATCACGGCATAAGGGCTGAGCGAAGCAGGGATGGTGGACTTACTCGGCATGTTCCGAAGGCGCCCTGCGAAGCGCAGCCCGGGCTTCGCGCGCTCGCGCGAGGACATCACCGCGGTTGACGATTCCTTTGGCGAGATGCTGACGAGCCCGGTGCGTGACGCGCCGCCGATCGCGCGCGCGGCTGCGATGCCGGGACTGGAACTGCAGGCCGTCGAGCCGCCGCGGGCCGAGGAGGCGCCGCGTCCGCGCGCCAAGGCCAGGAGCAACGGCGCCGCTGCCCCCAATCTGATCAAGCGGCCGGGCTACCTGGCTGTGCATAGCGTGGAAAAAAGCTTCGGCACCCGGCAGGTCGTGCGCGGTGTAAGCATCTATGTCCGCCGCGGCGAGGCGGTCGGCCTGCTCGGCCCGAACGGTGCCGGCAAGACCACCGTGTTCTACATGATCACCGGCCTGATCAAGGCCGATCGCGGCGCGATCGAGCTCGATGGCCACGACGTCACCAAGCTGCCGATGTATCAGCGCGCGCGGCTCGGCATCGGCTATCTGCCGCAGGAAGCCTCGATCTTCCGCGGCCTGTCGGTGGAACAGAACATCCGCGCCGTGCTCGAAGTCGTCGAGCCCTCGAAAAAGAAGCGCGAGCACGAGCTCGATTCGCTGCTCGACGAATTCAACATCACGCGCCTGCGCAAAAGCCCTTCAATTGCGCTGTCCGGCGGTGAGCGGCGCCGCGTCGAGATCGCGCGCGCTCTCGCCACGCGCCCGAACTACATGCTGCTCGACGAACCCTTTGCCGGCATCGATCCGATCGCGGTCGGCGACATTCAGGACCTGGTGCGCCATCTCACCAATCGCGGCATCGGCGTCTTGATCACCGACCACAATGTCCGCGAAACGCTCGGCCTTACCGATCGCGCCTACATCGTGTATGCCGGAGAAATCTTGACGGAAGGCAGTCCGGAAGAGATCGTTAACAACCCGGATGTACGACGCCTTTACCTTGGCGAGGAATTCCGCCTCTAACCCTTTTTTCGTTTCAGTCAAGCCGTGTACATCGGCTTTGGACTAGGATAAGCAAGAATCGAGCCAACTTTTGGGATCGTTCTTGCCTCCATGGCGCTGACGCAAAGACTAGAGTTCCGCCAGTCGCAGTCGCTGGTCATGACGCCGCAGCTGATGCAGGCGATCAAGCTGCTGCAGCTGTCGAACCTGGACCTCTCGGCCTTCGTCGAGGAGGAGCTGGAACGCAACCCCCTGCTGGAGCGTGCGGCCGAAACCCCCGAGGCCCCGGTGGCCGGCGAGGCGGTCAGCGAACGCGCCGACTATGGCGACTCCGACGAGGGTGGCAGCTACGAGGCAGGCAGCTATGAGGGCGGCGGCGAGGCAGCCGACATGGCCGGCGGATCGGCCGGCGATGCCTTCGAGCCCGGCCAGGAGGAATGGCTGAACCGCGACCTCGGCAGCCGCACCGACATCGAGCAGACCCTTGATACCCGCCTCGACAACGTCTTCTCCGAAGAGCCGGCGGAAGCTGCCGCGCGCGCCGCGCAGGACGCGCCGCCTTCTGTCTATACGGAGTGGGGCGGCGGCGCCTCCAGCGACGACGAGTACAATCTGGAAGCCTTCGTCGCCGCCGAGCTGACGCTGTCAGATCATCTCGCCGAACAGCTGTCGGTCGCCTTCACGGGACCTGCCCAGCGCATGATCGGGCAGTATCTGATCGATCTCGTCGACGAGGCCGGCTATCTGCCGGCCGATCTCGGCCAGGCCGCGGAGCGCCTTGGCGCCTCACAGCAGTCGGTCGACGAGGTGCTCAGCGTTCTGCAGAAGTTCGATCCGCCCGGCGTCTGTGCGCGCAATTTGAGCGAATGCCTGGCGATCCAGCTGCGCGAGCTCAACCGCTACGACCCGGCGATGCAGGCGCTGGTCGAGCATCTCGATCTCCTGGCCAAGCGCGACATCGCGTCCCTGCGCAAGCTGTGCGGCGTCGATGATGAAGACATCACCGACATGATCGCGGAGATCCGCCGGCTCGATCCGAAGCCGGGGCTGAAGTTCGGTTCGGCGCGGACGCAGACCATGGTGCCCGACGTCTATGTGCGGCCGGGTCCCGACGGCGGCTGGCATGTCGAGCTCAACAGTGACACTCTGCCGCGCGTGCTGGTCAACCAGACCTATTACACCGAACTGTCGAAGACGATCAGGAAGGACGGCGACAAGTCCTACTTCACCGATTGCCTGCAGAACGCGACCTGGCTGGTGCGCGCTCTCGACCAGCGCGCCCGCACCATCCTGAAAGTCGCCACCGAGATCGTGCGGCAGCAGGACGGCTTCTTCACCCATGGCGTCGCGCACTTGAGGCCGCTCAATCTGAAGGCGGTCGCCGACGCGATCCAGATGCATGAATCCACGGTGTCGCGCGTCACCGCCAACAAATACATGGCGACCAATCGCGGCAGTTTTGAATTGAAGTACTTCTTCACCGCCTCGATCGCCTCGGCCGACGGCGGCGAGGCGCATTCGGCGGAAGCAGTGCGCCACCACATCAAGCAGCTGATCGACGCGGAAGCCCCGTCGGCGATCCTGTCCGACGACACGATCGTGGAACGCTTGCGCGCTTCGGGCATTGATATTGCCCGGCGCACCGTCGCAAAGTACCGCGAAGCGATGCGCATCCCGTCGTCGGTGCAACGCCGGCGCGACAAACAGAGCATGCTCGGCAATGCCCTTTCCGCCCCCGCCGCGTCCACCGACCGATCTCGCGACACCGCCTCGGCCTAACTCTTCCGGGCTGTCTTGCCGGATCAGGCGCTGATTGCGTTTGCGTCAATTCGCGATAGTCTCAATTCCCCCTGATGCGTGATCTCTGGCGTGGACATTCCGTTCCGGCAGACCATGTTCTCCAAGGAGACCCGAGCGTGATCCGGACAACATGACTTCCCCTTCCGGACTGATCGCGCTCCAACAGCAACAAGAACAATCGAGGCACCACAGCAATCGAGGCATCAAATGACCCTTCGAATCTCGGGAAAGAGCATCAGCATCGGCGAGGCGCTTCGGGCGCGCGTCAGCGAGCGCACCGACGAGGTCTTGCGGAAGTATTTTGATGGCAATTATTCGGGTCACATCACGCTGAGCAAGGATGGCTTCGGCTTCCGAACCGATTGCGCCCTGCATCTGGATTCCGGCATCACGCTGGAAGCCGATTCGAACGCGACCGACGCCTATGCCAGCGCCGATGCGGCGCTCTTGATGATCGAGAAGCGCCTGCGCCGCTACAAAAGCCGGTTGAAGGACCGCTCGGCGCGCAAGGCCTACGCGGCCTCCGCAGCACTGTCGGAGCTCAATGGCGTGCCGCTGGATGCGCCGAGCTACGTGATCGAGGCGCCGGAGAATGACGACGAGGTCACCGAATACAGCCCCGTCATCATCGCCGAAGCGACGACGTCGCTGAAGCGGCTGTCGGTCAGCGAGGCCGTCATGGAACTGGATCTCTCCGGGGCCGCTTGCCTGGTATTCCAGCATGGCGGCAGCGGCCGGGTGAACATCATTTACCGCCGCGCGGACGGCCATGTCGGCTGGGTCGACCCGCCCACGGTTACCCCCTGAGTTATCTGGGGGACGCCATTGACGCGGAAAGCTGGCCCTGCTTATGGTCCGCCGCCCTTAAGAATAGGGCGCGGAACAGGACTTGCAGGAGTTGGCACCGCAGATGCGTTGGAGTAGAAGCCCTGCGAACCGGGACCCGGGCTAAACCCCCCTCCCGCCTCGTCTTCTTGACGCCGCCGCTGTAACGCCTATTTCGCAACCTGACGGTTTCATTCACCTCGGAACGCCCCATGCCGATTACCGATCTGGTCGCACCGGAGGCGATTCTCCCGGCATTGAAAGTCATCAGCAAGAAGCAGGCCCTGCAGGAACTCGCGTCCCGCGCCGCTGCGCTGACCGGCCAGAATGAACGGGCGATCTTCGAGGTGCTGCTGCAGCGGGAGAAGCTCGGCACAACGGCGGTCGGCTATGGCGTCGCGATTCCGCATGGCAAGCTGCCGAAACTGGAAAAGCTGTTCGGCTTCTTCGCGCGTCTCGAACGTCCGATCGATTTCGAGGCGATGGACGGCCAGCCGGTCGACCTGATCTTCCTGCTGCTCGCGCCCGAAGGCGCCGGCGCCGACCACCTGAAGGCACTGGCGCGCATCGCCCGCCTGCTGCGCGACGTCGATGTCGCCAAGAAGCTGCGCGCCTCGCGCGACGCCCAGGCGATCTATTCGGTGCTGGCGCTGCCGCCGGCCAGCGCGGCCTGAACAGCAAGCACGTCCCGCGAATCATCACGACGGCATCGCGCTGTCGCGCCGAGCGGCATCGCTCTTCAGCGATGGAATTCTGTCCGTAGAATTCCGGAGAAAACGGTGCTCCGCAAAATCTCGTTACGAATTTTCGTTGTCGAGCCATCGGAATCATCGGGTTGAGGCTGGACAGTTCCAATCGCATCAGTTTGTAATGGAACCGGCAGGGGACCTGCCTGAGGCTTCGCGCAAGTCATGAGGGATGACCGCGCGAAGATGGGAAACGAAGACCACTCATTTCGCTGCGCCGACCGGGGGGACGTCGCACGGGGAAATCCGCAAGGCACAGACGTCAAGCCGTTCACTGAGCCCTCAGCGCTCAATGCACGAGCTTGTGCTGTTGCTCACGCTGTTCGGGTTCGGCGTGATCGTCGAATACGCATGGCGTGCGCGGATTTCCCGAATGAGGCGTCAGGGGGCGGGGAGCACGTTGTGTGAAGAAGCATTCGTCGATCAGCATCGGTGAAAAGCTTGCAACAGCCGAGGCGCTGGCGCAGCGCGGCGTTGCGCAAAAGGACATTTGCAAGCAGCTCGGCATCAGCGTGATGACGCTGCATCGCTGGCGCAAACGATCGTCAGCTTCAACCGGCATCGCGCAGAGCCTGCGGGTGGAGAATGATCGCCTCAGGAAGATCGCGATCGAGATCCTGCTTCGTATCCAGGCGATCGAAGAAGCCAGCGCAGAACTTCCGCGGCGGCGATCGCAGACTGCTGCTGCAGATTTAATCGCGCTGATGTCGCCCAAACATGCGGGCGCGTCTGCCGATCGCGTCGAGGACATGCCCGCGCTTTGAGAATTCCCGTTGCGTGGCACGTATCACGCCACGCGGATGATCGCGTCAGCCGCCACGCCTCAGCAGATCGTCGGCAGCAGACGGCGGACTTCATCGAGCAATTCGGGGATCGCTCTCTCGTCGTCGGCGAGATGCCGCAGCAGCGCGCTCTGGAACAGGCCGTCGAACAACGCATAAAGCGCGGCCGGCGATGATGCCGGCTTCGTGCCGCCGAGTTCCGCATAGCGCGAGGCGATTCGCCAGATCATCGCTTCCAGGCTCTTGTCGATCTCGAGCACGTCCTTGCGAAACGCGGCCTCGAACATCGCCTGCGAGCGCAAATCGTACCAGAGCCGGTGCATGCGTGCTTCGTCCTGCAGCGTGGCTGCAAGCTTGGCGAGGAAACCGTTGGTCAACTCGTCGCGGCTTTGCGCAGTCGTGACCACCTCGTCGTAGCGCGTCACGCATTTGGCCTTGTAGTGGCGGACGCAGCAGCAGATCAGGTCGAGCTTGTCGCTGAAATAATAGTGAAACACGCCATGCGTGAATGCGGAGTTCTGCGCGATCTCGCGCAGGCTGGTGCGTGCGAAACCGAGTTCGCCGAGCGTTTCGAGCGCCGCCTCGGCAAGCTCGATCCGCCGTGCATTGAATTTCTCGTCGCGCAGCGCCTCGGTCGCCACTGCCACCCGCTGAGCCGCACCCGTCGCCTGCCGCGCCATTCCGTGCCTTCCCTTGCGCACCGGTCTTCGAGCGCCGGTGCGTCAACGATCTATACCGCGCCAGGCGCGGATCGCTCCATCTCCTCTCATCACGTCTTTTGACAGCTGTCAAATTCATCCTTGACAAGTGTCAAGCTTCTGGCAGAGGCTCCGGCAACCAATTTGGACAGTCGTCAAGATGTCCGTTCAGGAGGAAACGTTTCGCGGGCACGCCCATCGCGCCCGCCGATCTGGTTGTGGCTCGCACTTGCGATCGCGCCGCGCCGACGCATGCCCCGGCCACAGCCCCAAGCCCGCATTCATCAGCAGCAACGGAGGAGCACGTCATGAGTGAGAAGAGCCTTGCAGGACGAAAAGCCCTGGTCACCGGTGGTGCCCGAGGGATCGGTGCCGCGATCGCGCAAGCGCTGGCGCGCGCCGGCGCCTCGATCATGATCGCCGACATCCTGGAGGAGGCCGGCAACGCCACCGCGACGACAATCGCGAAGGAAGGCATCACGACCGGCTTCGCCCAGCTCGACGTCACCGACGATGCGCAATGGGAGCGGGCGGTGGCCAAGACCGTCGGCACGCTCGGCGGCTACGACATCCTGATCAACAATGCCGGCATCGAGATCACCTCGCTGATCTCCGAGGTCAAGGCCGAGGACGCGCGGCGCATGTGCGACGTCAACATCGTCGGCACCGTGCTCGGCATGAAGCACGCCTTCCGCGCGATGCGGCCGGGCGGGCCGGCGGGCAAGGGCGGCGCGGTCGTCAATATCGCCTCGGTCGCGGCGACGATCGCCTTCCCGGCCATCGCGGTCTATTCCGGCACCAAATCCGCGGTCGACCGTATGACGCGCATTGGCGCGATGGAAGCCGGCAAGCTCGGCTTCGGCGTGCGCGTCAACTGCATCTATCCGGGCCTGATCCCGACCGACATGGGCATGCAGCTCGCCAATGACATCGTCAAGGTCGGGCTCGCAGCCGACGTCAACGCGGCAGTCGGCTCGGTGGTCGAGCAGACCCCGCTCGGCCGTCTCGCCGAGGTCACCGACATCGGCAATGCCGCGGTGTTCCTGTGCTCGGAGGAAGCGCGCTTCATCACCGGTGTCGGCCTGCCAGTCGATGGCGGCATGGGCATGTGAGCAAAGAACCAGACAACGAACATTTCGGAGGAACGCTATGAGTGCGAAGAAGCCCGTCATCGTCTATGGCGCGTCCGGCTACACCGGCCGGCTGGTCTGCGAATATCTGCGTGAGTACAACATCCCCTTCGTCGCTGCCGGCCGCAGCGCCGAGAAACTCAACGCCGCGATGAAGGCGAACGTGGCCGGCATCGAGACCGCCGACTACGAGGTGGTCGAAGTGCCGCACACCGTGAGCGCGCTGACGGAGCTGTTCAGCGGCGCCTCGGTGGTGCTCAACACGGTGGGTCCCTTCGCCAAGTTCGGCGGCGAGGTGGTGCAGGCCTGCTGGGCGTCCCGATGCCATTACACAGACACGACCGGCGAGCAGGACTGGCTGATCACGCTCGAGCAGGAGTGGGGCACCAAGTTTGCCAATGCCGGCCTGCTGCTGTCGCCGGGCATCGCGCAGATGTACACCACCGGCGAGATCGCAGCGCAGCTGTGCCTGGAGACGCCCGGCCTCGACACGCTCGATATCGCCGTGTTCTGGGGCGGCAGCCCGACCATCGCATCGACGCAGACCATCCTGGTCAACGCCGCGATGGCCAAGGCCTACTATCTGGAGCAGAACAAATACGTCGAGCATCAGGCCGATGCCGGCCTCTACAACCTCGCCATCCCCGGCCAGCACGAGCTGGCGCTGGCGCTGCCCTGGGGCGGCACCTCGCACCCGGTGTGGTTCAAGCGCGATCCGCGCGTGGCCAATGTGAAGGTGCTGGGCGGCGTGTTCAACCGCGCGCTGATGCTGGGCGTGCCGCAGATCGTCGCCGCAGCACTTGAGGCGACCAAGGACATGAAGCCTGACGAGCGCTACGTCGCGCTGGCGCAGACCGCGGCCGGCGTGATGAACACCATGCCGCCGCGCGAGAACCCGCGCGTCAACAAGTCGCTGGATTCGGTGCATGCCTCCGGTCCGCTGGGGCGCGCGCACTGTGTCATCAACGGCAACAGCAACTACAAGCAGACCGGCCTGCTGCAGGCCTATGCCGCTGCGCATCTGCTGCAGCAGCCGCCGAAGCGCGTGGGCTTCGCCTCCGGCTGCCAGGCGTTCGGCCATCACGAGCTGCTCGGGCAATTGCGCAGTTTTGGTCTCGTCAGCAAGCCGATCCTGACCGTGCACGATTAGGAGCAGCTGCGACGGCGATCTTTCTTCACCTCTCCCCATCGGGGAGAGGTCGATTTGCGCAGCAAATCGGGTGAGGGGGCTCGGCTCCAACGAGGGACCGTAACCCCTCACCCGGCGCTGCCGCGCCGACCTCTCCCAAGGGAGAGGTGAATCTACAACGCGCTCGACTCTAACCCGAACTCATCATGCTTGAGGGGATCCATGCGCTTCATCGATTACCTCGACAAAGGCGCCTCGCTCGGCGCCGATGCGCCGTGCCTCACGATGGATGGACGCGATCTCAGCTATCGCGAGGTTCAACAGCTGAGTTACCGGATCGCGCGCGGGATCGACCGATCGGGTATCGCTGCGGGTGAAAAGATCGCGATCCTGTCCGGCAACGATCCACTCGCATTCGCCTGTGTGTTCGGCATTTCGCGTGCTGCTGCTGTGTGGTGCCCGATCAATCCGCGCAATGAGGCGGCCGAGAACCGGTTCATCCTCGACCAGTTCGACTGCAGCCTGCTGCTGTTCCATTCGAGCTTCGCGCCGATGATCGCCGCGGCACGTTCAGAGCTGCCAAAACTGCGCACGCTGGTCTGCCTCGATGCCGAGCTGCCGTTTGCGCCTTCATTCGAGCGCTGGCTCGCCGGTCTCACCGATGACCATTACCAGCGCGACACGATCAACGATCTCGCGATGATCCCCGGCACCGGCGGCACCACCGGCAAGCCGAAGGGCGTCATGCTGTCGGGCCGCAACATCGAGACCATGACGGCGCTGACCTTGATGGGTTACCCGTTCAAGGGCCGCCCGGTCTATCTCGCGCTGGCGCCGCTGACGCACGCGGCCGGCGTGCTGTGCTTTCCGATCATGGCGCTCGGCGGGCGCATCGTGATCATGCATCACCCCGATATCGGCGAGTTCCTCGACCTGATCGAGCGGTACCGCGTCACGCACACGTTCCTGCCGCCGACCGTGATCTACATGCTGCTCGATCATCCCCGGCTCGATCGTAGCAGGCTCGGCTCGCTGCAATGCTTCTGGTACGGCGCGGCGCCGATCTCGGCATCGCGCCTCGCCGAGGCGCTGCAGCGGATCGGACCGATGGCGCAGCTGTTCGGCCAGACCGAGGCGCCGATGATGATCTCGATGATGGCGCCCGACGAGCACTACAATCCCGACGGCACGATCGCGATGGAGCGGTTGTCCTCGGCGGGGCGGATCAGCCCGCTGGTCCAGGCCGGCATCATGGATGGCGACGGCCATTTGCTGCCGACGGGCGAGCGCGGCGAGATCGTGGTGCGCGGGTCGCTGGTGATGGACGGCTACTACAGGAATCCGCAAGCGACCGCCGAGGCATCTGCGCATGGCTGGCACCACACTGGCGACATCGGCTACATTGACGCGGACGGCTACCTCTATATCGTCGACCGTGCCAAGGACATGATCATCACCGGCGGCTTCAACGTCTACTCGATCGAGGTCGAGAACGCGCTGCGGGCGCATGAGGCGGTGCAGGATTGCGCGGTGATCGGCCTGCCCGACGACAAATGGGGTGAGCGCATCGTCGCCGTCGTGCAGCCGCGCGCCGGCCAGCAGATCGACGCCGTGGCGCTCGCCGCCTTCGTCAAGGCGCAGATCGGCAGCGTCAAGACGCCGAAGCAGATCGAAGTCTGGGACGACCTGCCGCGCTCGAAGGTCGGCAAGGTGCTGAAGCCGGACATTCGCGCGCGGTTGGCGGAGCAGTCGGGTAGCTGAGGCATAGTCGCGCCTAGATCGGCTTGACGATATCCGGGTCACGTGAGGGGCGGCCTTGTCGGATCGCCTGCTTGAGGGCCGTAAATAGTTCGGGCAACCGTTTAACCAGTTCCGCAAGATGATCGGAGGAGAACGCGACATATGCGGGCAAAACGCTTGCTTCAACGTAGCCACTCGGGTGTCCCCACACGACGTCCGCAGAATCGAGCGATGGCGCTTTGTGCAAGTGCCTAAGGGATACCTCTAGCGCCAAGTTGTCAGGCGATGTCGGAGCGGCTTGCTTGAGCAAGCAGTCGATGCCAACGACGTGACCGTTCCAATCGGTCAGTGCACCGACCGAATGATCGTACATATTCGTCGTCACGTCGGGAAAATCTCTTCGCAATTCCTGCTCCCAGACCTGCAGGATCGGCAGCAGGCTGGCGCGCATTTGTGACACGGGGTCCATGGCGAAAGCTTCCCGCTTTGCTGTGAGAGAGTCACAGAAAAATACGCGGGCCGCCTCGACCTCGAGGCATGCCCGCGCATTTGAATTCGCGGATGCTGAATTCAGCGTTGCGTCAGTGGACGCTGACGGCCTGCAGCTCGTTGCTCCAGGCATTGGCGATCGCGGCTTCGCGGCTGTCGGTCAGCATGATCGGCGTGCCGTCGGCGGCGTGGAGCGCGAACAGCTTCAAGCCCGGCGCGATCTTCGGCGCCTGCGGAAAGAGGTCAGGCACATCCTCGGAACGGACCTGCTTCACATAGGCGATATGACCCTCGCCAAGATGGGCCAGCGCCTCCGGTGTGACGCTCTCGTTCTCGTAAATCGTATTCGTCGCACTCATGGTCTCGACTCCTTAGTCATACAAGCGGTCGAGTCCGCTCCTGGTTTCATTATTCGTGTTCATTGATGGCAATTGTCTTAATGACCCTTTCAGGTTCCGGCCTGGCGAGGTCGATGGACAACAGCCCGTTCTTCAGATCCGCGCCCAGCACATGCATCCCCTCCGCCAGCACGAAGGTGCGCTGGAAGTGGCGCGCGGCGATACCGCGATGGATGTATTGCCGGGCCTTGTCGTCCTGCTGGCGGCCCCGGATGACGAGCTGGTTTTCCTCAATGGTCACATCGAGTTGGTCACGGGTAAAACCCGCCACCGCGAGCGTGATGCGCAGGCGTTCGGGCGCACCATTGGTGCGGTCGAACCGCTCGATGTTGTACGGAGGATAGCCGTCGGCACCCTTCACGACCCGATCGAGCGCACGCTCGATTTCGTCGAATCCCAGAAGGAACGGACTGGACAACGATGGAACACGAGACATTACAAAGTCCTCTCGAAGCGACTTTGAGGGGCCCTTGCGGCACCCCATGCAACCGGCGGGCCGCCTGGCCCTCCGGTCAGTGAACAATATGGTAGCGACTGGGGATGCTATCAAGCACCCCCTGAATCCGACGTAAATCCCTTGTGGATCAGCACAAAAATCGGCCGGTCGGTCACTGGCCGAGGCGGGTGCGGCCGTCAGCGGTAAAAAGATGCAGTTTGTCGCGGGGGGCGACGGCCCGGATCCGCTCGCCGATGACCGGGCGGGAAATCCCGGGAACCCGGACGATCACCTCGCCGGGCGGCAGGTCGCCCGGATTGGCGGCAACCCCCTGTTCCTCGCGCTGGCGGGTGCCATAGACGAAGGTCTCGGCGCCGACATGCTCGATCGCCTCGATGGTGAGCCCCAGCGCCACGCCGCCGGCGACCGTCTCATTGGAGATCGCAAAATCCTCCGGCCGGATGCCGACGATACCGGCGCCGTCGACGCCTGCGATCTGCGACTTCAACTCGTCCGAGCGCAGCGGCATCAGATTCATCGGCGGGGCGCCGATGAAGGAGGCAACGAAGGTGGTCGCGGGGCGCTGGTAGATGTCGAGCGGGTTGCCGATCTGCTCGACCTGGCCGCCATTCATGACGACGAGGATGTCGGCCAAGGTCATCGCCTCGAGCTGGTCGTGGGTGACGTAGATCGAGGTGACGTTGAGCCGGCGCTGCAGCTTGCGGATCTCGACCCGCATCGCGATGCGCAGTTTCGCATCGAGGTTCGACAGCGGCTCGTCGAACAGGAACACCTTCGGCTGGCGCACGATGGCACGGCCCATCGCGACGCGCTGGCGCTGGCCGCCGGACAATTGCCGCGGCTTGCGCTCCAGCATCGGCGCGAGCTCGAGCACGCGCGCGGCCTCCTCGACGCGGGTCGTGATCTCGGCTTCCGCCATGCCGCGGTTGCGCAGGCCATAGGCCATGTTGTTGTAGACGCTCATATGCGGATAGAGCGCGTAGTTCTGGAACACCATCGCGATGTCGCGATCGGCCGGCTCGACCTGGTTGACAATCTTGCCGCCGATGTCGATCTCGCCGCCGGTGATGGTCTCGAGCCCCGCGACCATGCGCAGCAGCGTGGACTTGCCGCAGCCGGAGGGGCCGACCAGCACGCAGAACTGACCGTCGCCGACGTCGACATTGACGCCCTTGATGGCCTCGAAGCCGCCGGGATAGGTCTTGCGGACGTTGCGCAGGGTGACGTTGGCCATAGCTTACTTTTCCGTCTCGACGAGTCCGCGGACAAACAATTTCTGCATCGCGACCACGACGAACACCGGCGGCAGCATCGCCAGCACCGCGGTCGCCATCACCACCGGCCATTCGGTCAAGGCATCGGTCGTGGTGATCATCTTGCGGATGCCGATCTGGATGGTCTGCATGTCGTCGCGCGTGGTGATCAGCAGCGGCCAAAGATATTGATTCCAGCCGAGGATGAACAGGATCACGAACAGCGCCGCCATGTTGGTGCGCGACAGCGGCAGCAGCGTGTCCCAGAAGAAGCGCAAGGGGCCGGCGCCGTCGATGCGCGAGGCTTCCAGCAGTTCGTCCGGCACGGTCATGAAGAACTGCCGGAACAGCAGCGTCGCGGTGGCGGAGGCGATCAGCGGTAGCGCCAGGCCGGCATAGCTGTCGAGCATGTGCAGGTCGGCGACGATCTTGTAGGTCGGATAGATGCGCACCTCGACCGGCAGCATCAGCGTGATGAAAATGATCCAGAAGATCGGCATCCGGAACGGAAAGCGGAAATACACGATCGCATAGGCCGAGATGATCGAGATCGCGATTTTGCCGACCGCGATCATCAGTGCCATGATCATCGAGTTCAGCATCATGTTGCCGACCGGCTCGCGGGTCGAGCCGCTCGTGCCGATGAAAATGGTCTGGTAGTAGACCTCGAAGAAATGCCCGCCGGGCAAGAGCGACATCTGCCCGTTGGCGATCAACGCGTTGTCCTGGGTCGAGGCGACGATCGCGATGTAGACCGGGAACGCGACGATCGCGATCCCGATCCAGAGGATGACGTGCGCGACGTAGCGTCGAAAGCCCTCTTGCTCGACCATTAGTAGGTCACCTTGCGTTCGACGAAGCGGAACTGGACCGCGGTCAGCACGATCACGATGCCCATCAGGATCACCGACTGCGCCGCCGAGCTGCCGAGATTGCCGCCGATCAGGCCGTCGCTATAGACCTTGTAGACCAGCGTCTCCGTCGACTTGCCGGGGCCGCCGCGCGTCATCGTGTCGATGATGCCGAAGGTGTCGAAGAAGGCGTAGACGATGTTGACGACCAGGAGGAAGAAGATGGTCGGCGACAGCAGCGGGAACGTCACGGTCCAGAAGCGCCGCATCGGACGCGCGCCGTCGATCGCGGCGGCCTCGAACACGCTCCGCGGTATGGCCTGCAGGCCTGCGAGGAAGAACAGGAAATTGTAGGAGATCTGCTTCCAGGCGGCGGCGAGGATGATCAGCGCAGCCGCCTGGTCGCCGTTGAGCAGCGGATTCCAGTCGATGCCCATGTTGCGCAGATAGCGCGAGAGCACGCCGAGCGAGGGGTGCAGCATGAAGATCCAGAGCACGCCGACGACCGGCGGCGCCACCGCGTAGGGCCAGATCAGCAACGTGCGGTAGAGCATGCCGCCGCGCAGCGGCTTGTCGGCCATGACGGCGAGCAGCAGCGCGAACGAGAGCGAGGAGACGGCGATCGCGAAGGAGAAGACGAAGGTGCGGACGATCGAGCCGAAGTAAGCGGGGTCCTTGAACAGCTCGACGTAGTTCTCGAACCAGACGAAGCTGGTCGACAGTCCGAAGGCGTCCTGCAGCAGGAAGGACTGGATCACCGCCTGCAGGGCCGGCCAGTAGAAGAAGATCAGGACGACCGCCAGCTGCGGTGCGACCAGCAGATAGGGCAACAGCTTCGACTGGAAAATGGATTGCTTTTGCATGATGCGCGATGCGGGAAACGGAAGGCCGCCCCATGCGGCCTGCCGATCCGGAGAGTGTCTAGAGCATCATGTCAGCGAACGGCGGTCTTTTCAAACTGCCGCAGCATGGTGTTGCCGCGTTCGACGGCGGCGTCGAGCGCCTGCTTGGCGGTCTTCTTGCCGGCCAGCGCCTGCTCGATCTCTTCCGACCAGACGTCACGCAGCTGCACCATGTTGCCGAGGCGCAGACCGCGGGAGTTTTCGGTCGGCTCCTTGTTGGTGAGCTCGAGCAGCGGCGTCTCGAGATAGGGCTGGTCCTTGTAGAAGCCCTCGGACTTCGCCTTGTCATAGGCCGCCTTGGTGATCGGCAGATAGCCCGACGCCTTGTGGATATAGACCTGACGATCGGTGTCCGAGAGGAAGGTCAGGAACTTTGCGACGCCCTTGTACTCGTCGGCCGACTTGCCGCCCATCACCCACAGCGAGGCGCCGCCGATGATCGAGTTCTGCGGCGCGCCCTTGACGTCGGGGTAATACGGCATCGGCGCGGCGGTGAAGTTGAACTTGGCCTGGGCCTTGACGTTGCCGAAGAAAGCCGACGAGGTCAGGTAGATCGCGCACTCACCCGAGGTGAATCGGCCTTCACCGGTGTTGGTGCGGCCGGCATAGTCGTAGGTCTTGTCCTTTTGCAGCTCGACCAGGTTTTCGAGGTGCTTGAGCTGCAGAGGGCTGTTGAACTCGAGCACGGTGTCGAAGCCGTCGAGCCCGTTGGCCTTGCTGGAGAGCGGCACGTTGTGCCAGGCGGAGAGCTGCTCGAGATTGACCCAGGTGACCCAGGAGTTGGAGAAGCCGCAGGTCGGATGGCCGTTGGCATGGAGCTTCTTGGCGGCCTCGAACACGTCAGGCCAGGTCTTCGGGATCTCGAGATTGTTCTTCTTCAGTTCGTCGAGATTGACCCACATCACCGTCGACGACGAGTTGAAGGGGAACGACAGCATCTCGCCCTTCGAGGTCGAGTAGTAGCCGGTGATCGCGGGCAGATAGACCTTCGGGTCGAACTTCTCGCCGGCGTCGGCCATCAGCTTGTAGACCGGCTTCACGGCACCGGTCGCGGCCATCATGGTCGCGGTGCCGACTTCGAACACCTGCATGATGTGCGGCGCGTTGCCGGCGCGGAACGCGGCGATGCCGGCGTTCATGGTGTCGGCGTAATTGCCCTTGTAGGTCGGAATGACCTTGTAATCGCCCTGCGCGGCGTTGAAATCGTTGGCGAGCTTGACGATGACGTCGTTGTTGGCACCGGTCATCGCGTGCCACCACTGGATTTCAGTCACGGCGAGCGCGGGCGACGCGCCGAAAGCCAGCGTGACCGCGACTGCGGCAGCCGCACCAAAGTGTCGAAGAGCCATCAAGAAAACCTCCCTAGGGCCGTCAAAAATGTGCGCTTGCGCTAGCAGCGCCTTATGACGTTCACATGACTTGTGTAAGCGGCTGAAACGAAAGCAGCAAGCGCAAGGAAAAGGGAAGCCGGAAATTAGGCGAAGACGCGCGGCCGCGGAGCCGCGCGCGCTACGCCGCAGTGCGGCAATAGTCAGATGAATATCGGTGCTCGTGCATGATCCGGAAAAGTGTGGCGCGGTTTTCCGAACAGATCATGCACAAACAAGACATGGTCTCAGCGCTTGCGCTCGGGACCGCAGACGACGCCCTTGTCGCGCAGGGCATCGATCTCGCTTTGGGAGTAGCCGAACTCGCCCAGTACCTCGGCGGAGTGCTGGCTGAACTTCGGCGGCGTGCGGCGCAGGCTCGGCCTGGTGCGGTCGAGCCGGATCGGCGATGCCACGCCCTTGTACCAATCCTTCTCGATGACGTCGCCGCGATGGAGCGTGTGCGGGTTGGTCAGCGCCTGGTCGATCTTCTGCACGGGGCCGGCGGGCAGGCCGGCCGCGAGCAGGCGGTTGCACAGCGGCTCGGCCTCGTGCTGGCTGAACACCGCGGCGAGCTCTGCGCGCAACGCGTCGCGATTGGCGATGCGGTCCTTGTTGCGGGCAAAGCGCGGATCGGTGCCGAGCTCCTCCTTGCCGATTTCCTTGGCGAGCTTGCGGAAGGTGCCGTCATTGCCGACGCCGATGAAGATGTTGTCGGTCTTGGTCGGGAAGATCGCATAGGGCACGAGGTTCGGATGCTCGTTGCCGGTCAGCGACGGCGGCTTGCCATGCATGAAATAGTTCGCGGTGTGCGGATGCATGATCGCAAGGCCGGTTTCATACAGCGTGGTTTCGAGGAACTGGCCGAGGCCCGAGCGCTGCCGCTCCGACAGCGCCATCAGGATGCCGATCGCGGCATAGAGGCCGGTGGTGATGTCGACCAGCGGCACGCCGATCCGCATCGGGCCGCTGTCGGCCGAGCCGGTGGCCGCGATCATGCCGGTCATCGCCTGAATGATCGCGTCATAGCCGGGATTGCCGCCGCGCGGGCCGTCGGCGCCAAAGCCGGAGATCCGGGCGTGCACCAGCCGCGGAAATTTCTCGCGCAGCACATCGTTGCCGATGCCCCATTTGTCGAGCGTGCCGGGCTTGAAATTCTCGATCAGCACGTCGGCGGTCTCGAGCATCTTCAAGAGCACCGCGCGGCCGCCCTCGGAGGCGAGGTCGAGGCCGATCGAGCGCTTGTTGCGGTTAATGCCGACGAAATAGGCCGCGTCCTCCTCGTGGAAGGGAGGGCCCCATTCGCGGACCTCGTCGCCGGCGGGCGGCTCGACCTTGATCACGTCGGCGCCGTGGTCGGCGAGGATCTGGGTGCAATAGGGACCGCCGAGCACGCGCGTCAGATCGATCACGCGCAGTCCGGCCATTGCGCCCGCAGCCGCTTCTGAAGTCATGGAGCACTCATCGCTTTCAGGGTTACGAATTCAGCCCGCAGAGCTAGCGGTCTTCGCTCGCCTCAGCAATGGTCCGCCGCGCACAGGCATATGCGGCCCTCACGCAAATGGCCCGCCGTATTGGCGGGCCATTCCGTATCGTGGGTATTGAGGGGTCTGATCAGACCACGCTCAGCTTGACGTCGACATTGCCGCGGGTCGCGTTGGAGTAGGGGCACACCTGGTGGGCCTTCTCGACCAGGGCTTCCGCTTCGGCCTTGGGAACACCCGGCAGCGAGACCGCGAGCTCGACCGCGAGGCCGAAGCCGCCGGCTGAACGGGGGCCGATGCCGACCGTCGAGGTCACCGAGGCGTCCGCAGGAACCTTCGGGCCGCCCTGAGACGCCACGAACTTCATGGCGCCGATGAAGCAGGCGGCATAGCCGGCCGCGAACAGCTGCTCGGGGTTGTTGCCGGCGCCGCCGCCACCGCCGAGTTCCTTCGGGGTGGAGAGCTTGACGTCGAGCGCGCCGTCGAGGGTCGCCGCATGGCCGTCGCGGCCGCCGGTTGCCTTGGCGCTGGTCTTGTAGAGCACGTTCACAGACATGGTGGTTCTCCCGGGGGTTTTGAATTCGACGCGGATATCTATTGCAGACAATTAAATTGTGCGCAATACATATTTCATGGCCTCACATTTAATTGTCCGCAATTGAATTCGCGTGGCCGCGCGCCCAGTATGAGGGGCGAATCCGACGGAATTGGACGAAACAAGAGATGGCCAGGAAACACGCCGCCGAACAGCTGCTGCGGCTCGACAATCAGATCTGCTTTGCGGTCTATTCCGCCGCCCACGCCTTCAACCGCGTCTACAAGCCGCTGCTCGACCGGCTCAGCCTCACCTATCCGCAATATCTTGTCATGCTGGTGCTGTGGGAGCGTGACAACGTTCCGCTCAAGACCATCGGCGAGCGGCTGTTCCTGGATTCCGGCACGCTGACGCCGCTCTTGAAGCGCCTGGAGGCGGCGGAGCTGATCAAGCGCACGCGGAGCACCGAGGACGAGCGCCAGGTGCTGATCGAGCTGACGGCGGAGGGCGAGGCGTTGCGGGACAAGGCGAAGAGCGTGCCGCAGTCGATTCTCGCTGCGTCAGCGTGCTCGGTCGGCGAGCTCGTGGCGATGAAGGACGAGATCGTCGCGTTGAGGGATCGGTTGAATGCGGTGTTGGGGGAGTAGGGGGCGGTCAGAGGCGCTTCTTGGCGAACGCGCGGCCTGATGCCGATTTCAGGTATTTCTCGAACGCGACTGCCTGCTGCTCGTTGCTGAATGCAATGTAAGTCTTCAGGCGCCAAGGCCCGTACTTCGACGTATGAGGCACCTCGCCAGCATTGTGTTTAACCAGTCGCGCGCGGAGGTCGTCGGTAATCCCGACGTAGAAATGCAGAGAATCGAGGCTCTCAAGAATGTAGACGTACTTCACGGCACGCTCCCCAGCTGTCGAGGAGAGCTTACATCCAATTCAAACGGATGGAGCCCGGCTTCGCCCTTCGGGCTACGCCGCGGCAGCCTTCGCTTGCTTCGCTACGATAGAGTTCGGCGTGGCTTGCCGAGCCGTAGCTTGCGAAGCAAGCGAAGGCTGGTGGAGCCAGGCGGGATCGAACCGCCGACCTCTTGCATGCCATGCAAGCGCTCTCCCAGCTGAGCTATGGCCCCGTAAGTCTTCCAGTGGGGTGACCCGGTGGGTCAGTCCCGGCCGGCGAGTCCTAGGCGACTCGCGCGGCAGCACCGTTGATCATAGATCAGCGGCGATCTCAAGTCTCTTCATCGCCTCCGACGTCACCAATGATGTCGGTGACGTCCTCATCGCCCTCTTCGTCGTCGGCGATGAAGGTCGAATCGTCGTCGTCATCGTCCTCGATGGTCTCATCGACCTCGATATCGTCCTCGGATTCGGGAACCTGAGCCTTGACCTTGCCGGTGTTCTCCTCGGCATCGGCCTCCTCGAGCGAGACCAACTCTTCGCTTTCCGCGGCCTCCGGCATCTCGGCGGCGGTCGGCGGCGCGCTGGCGGCTGCGGCACGGCCCCGCGGCGGTGCAATCGGCGCGATCGGCACGACTTCGCCGGTATAGGGCGAGATCACCGGATTCTTGTTCAAATCGTAGAACTTCTTGCCCGTGGTCGGGCAAATGCGTTTGGTTCCGAGGTCGGACTTGGCCACGTGGTGATCCCAGAATTTTCCTGAAAAACGGTGCTTCACTTGGCTAGTTGGGACGCTGCTGTCAATAGCGGTTTGCGCGCATTTGACGGGCGCGTGACGCGGTGTTGCCTATGTGATACCTGCCGCGGCGCGAGAGGACACAATCTTGGCCCATTCTGACACCCCAACCCCGCTGGAATCCCGTGAGTGCGGCCCCCTGGCCGGTACAGTCCGCGTCCCCGGCGACAAATCGATCTCCCACCGCGCCCTGATCCTTGGGGCGCTGGCGGTCGGCGAAACCCGCATTTCCGGCCTCCTGGAAGGCGAGGACGTGCTCAATACCGCCAAATCCATGCAGGCGCTGGGCGCCCGGGTGGAGCGGACCGGGCCGTTTGCCTGGACGGTCAACGGGGTCGGGGTCGGCGGCTTCGCCACCCCCACGGCGCCGCTCGATTTTGGCAATTCCGGCACCGGCTGCCGCCTGGTGATGGGGGCGGTCGCGGGCTGCCCGATCGTGGCTGTGTTTGACGGCGACGCCTCGCTGCGCTCGCGCCCGATGCGCCGCATCCTCGATCCGCTCGAGCTGATGGGCGCCCGGACCGGCGATATCAGGGAGGGCGGCCGGCTGCCGCTGACCCTGCACGGCGCCCGCTATCCGGTGCCGATCGTCTACAAGACCCCGGTCGCCTCGGCCCAGATCAAGTCTGCGGTGCTGCTGGCGGGCCTGTCCGCGCCTGGCGAGACCGTCGTGATCGAGCAGGAAGCGAGCCGCGACCATACCGAGCTGATGCTGAAGCATTTCGGCGCCGACATCACCTCGACGAAAGAGGGCAGCCACGGCCGCCGGATCGCGCTGATCGGCGAACCCGAGCTGCGCGGCGCCGAGGTCGTGGTGCCCGCGGATCCGTCTTCGGCAGCCTTTCCCATCGTGGCGGCGCTGATCGTCGACGGTTCCGATGTCGTCTTCACCGACGTCATGACCAATCCGCTGCGCACCGGCCTCTTCACGACGTTACGAGAAATGGGCGCTTCGATCGAGGAGAGCGAGGTGCGCGGCGACGCCGGCGAGCCGATGGCACGCTTGCGCGTGCGCGCCTCGAAATTGCGCGGCGTCGAGGTGCCGCCGGAGCGCGCGCCCTCGATGATCGACGAATATCTGGTGCTGGCGGTCGCCGCGAGCTTTGCCGAGGGCACGACGATCATGCGCGGGCTCAAGGAGCTGCGCGTCAAGGAATCCGACCGGCTGGAAGCGACCGCCGACATGCTGCGCGTCAACGGCGTCAAGGTCGAGGTCTCCGGCGATGACCTGATCGTCGAAGGCCGCGGCCACGTCCCCGGCGGCGGCCTCGTCGCCACCCACATGGATCACCGCATTGCGATGTCCGCGCTGGTGATGGGCCTTGCTGCCGACAAGCCGGTCAAGGTCGACGACACCACCTTCATCGCCACCAGCTTCCCGGATTTTCTTCCGATGATGCGCTCGCTCGGCGCGGAGT
Source organism: Bradyrhizobium jicamae (assembly GCF_018130695.1). GTDB lineage: Bacteria > Pseudomonadota > Alphaproteobacteria > Rhizobiales > Xanthobacteraceae > Bradyrhizobium > Bradyrhizobium jicamae_B. The sequence continues at coordinate 89,597 of NZ_JAFCJX010000020.1, forward strand.
TTTCATGAGGCGGGAGCAATGACTGCAGCATTCGGCCGCGACGCACTGCTTGATGCCTTCGATCGCATCGGCCGTGCTGCTGCGCTGGCTGGGACGAAGTTGCAGATTGCTGTCTACGGCGGCTCGGCCCTGATGTTGGCCAGCAACTTTCGGTTCTCCACCGATGATGTCGACGTATCCCGGCTCGAACATCCGCTGCCCAACTGGTTGGCAGCCGTCGTGAGCGAGATCGCCGCGGAGAATGGGTGGCAAGACGATTGGTTCAATGATGGAGTTGCGTTCCATCTCAGCACATTTGCCGATCAAGCAGGCGATCACCTCGAGTTTGGTACGTTTCCACGTGACGGGTCTGCGACGGGTTTGACTGTATCGGTCCCGTCGGCCAGATATTTATTGGCGATGAAGCTGAAGGCCTTCAGGATCATGGACCCTGCGCGCGGCGAAACGGAACGGCTCGACATCCTGAATTTGATGCGTGTCGTCGGTATCGCGACTGTGGAGGATGCAATCAGTCTTCTGGGGCGCTATTTTCCAATGAGCGCCGCATCTTCCGAGAAGCAACGGTTTTTGTTGAAGAACATGAGTCGTGAGGGAGCCGCCGATGCGCCCGAATACCCTCGCTGAAGCAGTCGACCGTATCGTCGCGGGCTCGCCGCAGGATGTTATGCTGGCCGAGTTCGTGGACAGCTTTGATCTGGCGGCTACGCTTGACGCGAAATTCGCTACGATCGAGCGCGAACCGAAACTGACCGGGGATGCGAAGCTCGACGCTTTGGTTGGCGCGATGGCTGAGTATCTGGCAAAGCAGCGCCGTCTCGGGCGGGTGCCGTCCTGGGTCTGCGATCCGGCACGCCGCCTCGAAGAGCCCTGGTTCACGGTCACGGCGCCGACCGACGCCATGCGCGAATTCCTCACCTTCAGCAGCCCGGCCGAATTCTCGTCCCGCAACATCTTCACCGAGGAACGGCCGTTGCGGCGTGCCCGCGGCCTCTGACAGGACCAGACACAGGACATCATGATCATCGCCATCGACGGACCGGCCGCTTCGGGCAAGGGAACGCTCGGCAAGCGGCTCGCGCAGCATTACGGCTATCGCCATCTCGACACCGGGGTGATCTATCGCGCGGTGGCCTATGCCGTGCTGGAGACCGGCGGCGATCTGCATGACGAGGCGCTGGCGATCGCGGCGGCGCGCGCGATCGATCCGGGGACTTTTGGCAATCCGGCGCTGAAGTCGCATGAGGTCGGCAACGCCGCCTCGATCGTCTCGGCCTTCCCCGCGGTGCGCGAGGTGCTCTTGAACTTTCAGCGCCAGTTCGCATCCGAGCCGCCCGGCGCGGTGCTCGACGGCCGCGACATCGGCACGGTGATCTGCCCGGATGCGGACGTGAAGATCTTCGTCGTGGCTGATCCGAAGGTCCGGGCACAGCGGCGGACGCTGGAGGCACAGTCGCGTGGCGAGCAGGCTGATGAGGCTGCGATCCTGGCCGATATCATCAGCAGAGACGAAAGGGATCGGAACCGGCCCGTTGCGCCGCTGCGTCCGGCTGACGATGCGCATACGCTGGATAATTCAAATCTCGGGATCGATGCGAGCGTCGAGGCTGCCATCGCCATCGTCGAGGCGGTCCGCGGCAAGCGCTAAGCTATCCCTCAAAAGGAAAGGAGCGCGATGGCGTCATCATCGCGCTCCCGATCCGGCATGGATCCCTTAGGTCAGTTCTTCGACCAATAGCGGTCGAACGGCAGTTCCTGGTCGGCCATCGACAGGACCGGCTGCGCGATCGTGGTCGTGGCTTTGCTGTGCTCGGTCGAAACGGCGCCGGGCATCGCGGCGATGGCATTTCCGACAGTCAGGACGGCAACCGCCGCCAGCACGATGAAGCTCTTCATTGGTGTCACTCCCCCTGTTTTTTGTAACGGTGCCATGGTGCCCCAGGAGGCTTAAGGCCGGGTTCCATCCGGGCCCCTCCGCATGCCTTTCGGAGGATGCGGTCAACAAGCGGTTGAACGTGGGATTTGACAGTTTGGGCTAAGCTTTCGTCAGCCTTAAGGGCCCCTGAATCAGGCCATTTCCAGCTTGCCGAAAGGGGGCTTGGGGGCTATATCAGCGCCGTCCGGGCCACCATCGATCTGATCGAGGCTGTCCCGAGCGGGCCGGCAACGGGTTTGAACCCCTGCCGTTTCTGGAGGAACGCCCGCTCCCGGTCTTGAAATCGATATTCGCGTTTCTGGCCCCGGACAAAATCAATACGTACCGAACGTGCAGTCATCTGCCGGCCCGCTGTTGCGCCTCGCGCGATGAGCGGTCGTTGGGGTTTGCGGAACCCCGACACTTCACGCGCGATACGCCCATCAACCCGAACGGCCGGCGAGATACCGCATCTGGAGAACAAATGGCTTCGAATACTGCTGCTTCCTATAATCCGACCCGCGACGATTTCGCCGCGATGCTTGATGAGTCCTTTGCCGGCGGCAACCTGCAGGAAAGCTCGGTCATCAAGGGCAAGGTGGTTGCAATTGAGAAAGACATGGCCGTCATCGACGTCGGCCTGAAGACCGAAGGCCGCGTCGCGTTGCGCGAATTTTCCGGCCCCGGTCGCGAAAGCGATCTGAAGGTCGGCGACACCGTGGAGGTGTTCCTCGACCGCATCGAGAATGCGCTCGGCGAAGCCGTGCTGTCGCGCGACAAGGCGCGCCGCGAGGAAAGCTGGGGCAAGCTCGAGAAGGCCTTCCAGAACAACGAAAAGGTCAACGGCGTCATCTTCAACCAGGTCAAGGGCGGCTTCACGGTCGACCTCGACGGTGCGGTGGCCTTCCTGCCGCGCTCGCAGGTCGACATCCGTCCGATCCGCGACGTTGCGCCGCTGATGAACAACTCGCAGCCGTTCCAGATCCTCAAGATGGACCGCCGCCGCGGCAACATCGTGGTGTCGCGCCGCACGGTTCTCGAAGAGACCCGCGCCGAGCAGCGCCAGGAGTTGGTGCAGAACCTCGAAGAGGGTCAGGTGATCGACGGCGTGGTCAAGAACATCACCGATTACGGTGCGTTCGTTGACCTCGGCGGCATCGACGGCCTGCTGCACGTCACCGACATCGCGTGGCGCCGCGTCAACCATCCGACCGAGGTGCTCACCATCGGCCAGACGGTGAAGGTCAAGATCATCAAGATCAACCACGAGACCCACCGCATCTCGCTCGGCATGAAGCAGCTGCTGGACGATCCGTGGCAGGGCATTGAAGCCAAGTACCCGTTGGGTGCCCGCTTCACCGGCCGCGTCACCAACATCACCGACTACGGTGCGTTCGTCGAGCTCGAGCCGGGCATCGAAGGCCTGATCCACGTCTCCGAGATGTCGTGGACCAAGAAGAACATGCACCCCGGCAAGATCGTCTCCACCTCGCAGGAAGTCGAGGTGCAGGTGCTCGAAGTCGATTCGGTCAAGCGCCGCATCTCGCTCGGCCTCAAGCAGACCATGCGCAATCCCTGGGAAGTCTTCGTCGAGAAGTTCCCGGTCGGTTCGGTGGTCGAGGGCGAGGTCAAGAACAAGACCGAGTTCGGTCTGTTCCTCGGTCTCGAGGGCGACGTCGACGGCATGGTCCATCTCTCCGACCTCGACTGGAAGCTTCCGGGCGAGCAGGTGATCGACAACTTCAAGAAGGGCGACATGGTCAAGGCCGTGGTGCTCGACGTCGATGTCGAGAAGGAGCGCATCTCGCTTGGCGTCAAGCAGCTCGAAGGCGACCCCTTCGCCGAGCCGGGCGACGTCAAGAAGGGCGCGGTCGTGACCTGCGAAGTGCTCGAAGTGAAGGAAGCCGGCATCGAGGTGAAGATCTCGGGCACCGACTTCACCACCTTCATCAAGCGGTCTGAACTCGCCCGCGATCGCAACGACCAGCGCGCCGAACGCTTCGCCGTCGGCGAGAAGGTCGATGCCCGCGTCATCCAGTTCGACAAGAAGGCCCGCAAGGTGCAGGTCTCGATCAAGGCGCTGGAAGTCGCCGAAGAGAAGGAAGCCATCGCGCAGTACGGCTCCTCCGATTCGGGTGCGACGCTCGGCGACATCCTTGGCACCGCGCTCAAGAACCGCGGCGAGAACAAGTAAGCATCCGCTCAAGTTCGAGCGGATCGATCAGGCCCCGGCGCAAAGCCGGGGCCTTTTTGTTGGGGCCTCGTAGCCTGGTCTCGTAGCCCGGATGAAGCGCAGCGAAATCCGGGGCCGCGCCATCCGCGGATAGGCTTTCCCGGATTGCGCTGCGCTCCATCCGGGCTACTCCCTACGGGTTTGCGGGCCATGTTTTCTTCATATTGCGCCGCAATTGGTGTATTTCACCGGGCGTGACGACGCTGCGCTTGCGCGACGCGCGGGACATTTTTGGAGAGTTTCAATGTCGCTGGATTCTGACGTGATCGTCGATCGCCGCCGCATCCGCCGCAAGCTGACCTTCTGGCGCGTCACCGCAGCCCTGGTCGCCATCGCGGCGATCATCGGCATCGCGGTGATTGCGGCCGGCGGGCGCGGCACGCTGGCGACGTCGGGCGCGATCGCGCGCATCAACATCGAAGGATTGATCCGCAGCGACCAGCAGCGCGTCGAGGCGCTGGAGCGGCTGGAGAAGTCGCAGGCCGCCGCCGTCGTCGTGCACATCAATTCGCCGGGCGGTACCACCGCCGGCTCCGAGCAGCTCTATCAGTCGCTGGTTCGGCTGAAGGAAAAGAAGCCGCTGGTCGTGGTGGTCGAGGGGCTCGCCGCATCCGGCGGCTATATCGGCGCGATCGCCGCCGACCATATCGTCGCCCAGCAGAGCTCGCTGGTCGGATCGATCGGCGTGCTGTTCCAGTACCCGAATGTCTCCGAGCTGCTGAAAACCGTCGGCGTGAAGATGGAAGAGATCAAATCCTCGCCGCTGAAGGCTGCGCCGAACGGTTATGAACCGACCAGCCCGGAGGCGCGCGCCGCGATCGACGCGCTGGTGAAGGATTCCTATGCCTGGTTCCGCGGCCTGGTGAAGGAGCGGCGTGGCATGGATGACACGCTGCTGGAGAAAGTAGCCGATGGCCGCGTCTTCACCGGCAGGCAGGCCGTCGATCTCAAGCTGGTCGACCAGCTCGGCGACGAAAAGACCGCGATTGCCTGGCTGGTGGCCGAGAAGAAGGTCAAGAGCGGCCTTCCTGTGCACGACTACAAGCTCAATCCGCGCTTCGGCGACCTGACTTTCCTGCGCACGGCGGTATCGATATCGCTTGATGCGGTGGGACTCGGCGCCATCGCGCGGCGAATCGAGCAGGGCGGCATGGTGCAGGCGGTCGATCGCTTCGGCCTCGACGGCATGCTGGCCCTGTGGACCCCGGGTGCGACCAACTAACGCTGTAAAAGCGTGTTGCTGAAGCGCTTCCCGCGGAGCGGGAGGCGCCAAAACCCCTGCTTGGGCACTTTGTCACGTGATTTCGCGGCACCCAAACTTGATTTAGCGTCTTGACAGTTCAAGGCATTTTCACGGAAATGGTCTTCCGCAAGACCCCGGGCGCCACTCTCAATGATCAAATCCGAACTCGTTCAGCGTATCGCCGAGCACAACCCGCATCTCTATCAGCGGGACGTCGAGAACATTGTGAATGCGATTCTCGATGAGATCGTTGCCGCGCTGGCGCGCGGCGACCGCGTCGAGCTGCGCGGCTTCGGCGCCTTCTCGGTCAAGCATCGCCCGGCCCGCGCCGGCCGCAATCCGCGCACCGGCGAGCATGTGCCCGTCGATCAGAAGAGCGTGCCGTTCTTCAAGACCGGCAAGGAAATGCGCGAGCGCCTGAACCGCGAGGACGGTGAGGTGGACGCGCCCAAGGCCGACGCTTAAATAACGCGTCTGCATCTGCCGTGCCGCGGGCTCGAGGGCCCGCCGAGCTCCATCGCGATGAGAGATGGTCATGCGAAAATTCTTCACGGCATTGGTCGTCATCCCGCTGGGACTGATCTTCATCGCCTTCGCGGTCGCCAACCGTCATTGGGTCACGGTGTCGTTCGGGCCCCTCAATTCAGTGACGATGCCGCTGTTCGTCCTCATCATCGCCGTGGCGATCCTCGGCGTGATCGCCGGCGGCACCGCGGTCTGGCGCCGGCAGGGACGCTGGCGCCGTGCCGCCCGCCAGCATGAGGCCGATGCCCGCCAGGCCCGTGCCGAACTCGCCGATCTCAGGGCGGCGAACGCCCGGGGCGATGCCCAGCGCCAGCCGGCGCGGGCCCAGCTCGGTTTTTACGGGTCTGCCGGGCGAGACAAGCAGGGCGCGACGTTGTAGAACCCGCCCCGTCGGTCCCGGGCGAGCCCGGTTCCGGCTGCCCGAAAATCCGCTTTGACAATTCGTTCTGAGAGACCATGTCCCTGCTCGTCAAAATCTGCGGCCTGTCCACGCGCGAGACGCTCGACGTCGCGCTGGATGCTGGCGCCGATATGGTCGGGTTCGTGTTCTTCCCGCCGTCACCGCGCCACATCAGCCTCGAGGTCGCGCGCGATCTCGGCGGCCGCGCCAAGGGGCGCGCGGTCAAGGTCGCGTTGACGGTCGACGCCGATGACGCGACGCTCGAAAACATCGTCGAGACGCTGCGGCCCGATATCCTGCAGCTGCACGGCAAGGAAACCACCGCGCGGCTGCGCGACATCAAGCAGAAATTCGGCCTGCCCCTAATGAAGGCGCTGCCGGTCGAGGCCGCGGACGATCTCGCAGCCTTGCCCGGCTATGCCAGCGTCGCCGACCGCATCCTGTTCGATGCCCGCGCGCCGAAGGGCGCGACGCGGCCGGGCGGGCTCGGCGCCACCTTCGATTGGCACGTGCTGGAGAAGCTCGATCTTAAGGTACCCTTCATGGTCTCCGGCGGGCTGCATGCCGACAATGTCGCGGAGGCCGTCAGCGTCACCCGCGCCGGCGGCGTCGACGTCTCCTCGGGCGTCGAGCGGTCGCCCGGCATCAAGGATCCCGAGCTGATCCGCGCTTTCATTCGCGCTGCGCGCGCCACTCAAGAACTGACGGTTCGATGAATAAAAACCTTCCCAACTCCTTCCGCACCGGGCCTGACGAGCGCGGGCATTTCGGCATCTTCGGCGGACGCTATGTCGCGGAAACGCTGATGCCGCTGATCCTCGAGCTGGAAAAGGCCTACGCCGACGCCAAGGCCGATCCGGCGTTCCAGGCCGAGATGAACGGCTATCTGAAGGCCTATGTCGGCCGGCCCTCGCCGCTGTATTTCGCCGAGCGGCTCACCGAGCACCTCGGCGGCGCCAAGATCTATCTGAAGCGCGAGGAGCTGAATCACACCGGCTCGCACAAGGTCAACAACGTGCTCGGCCAGATCATGGTCGCGCGGCGCATGGGCAAGAAGCGCATCATCGCCGAGACCGGGGCCGGCCAGCATGGCGTGGCAACCGCGACGCTGTGCGCGCGCTTCGGCCTCGAATGCGTCGTCTATATGGGTGCGGTCGACGTCGAGCGGCAGCAGCCCAACGTGATCCGCATGGAGATGCTCGGCGCCAAGGTGGTCCCGGTGCAGTCGGGCGCGCGCACGCTGAAGGACGCGATGAACGACGCGCTGCGCGATTGGGTCACCAACGTGCACAACACCTTCTACTGCATCGGCACGGTGGCAGGGCCGCACCCCTATCCGATGATGGTGCGCGACTTCCAGTCGATCATCGGCCACGAGACGCGCGAGCAGATGCAGGAAGTGGAAGGCCGCCTGCCGGACTCGCTGATCGCCTGCATCGGCGGCGGCTCCAATGCGATGGGGCTGTTCCATCCGTTCCTCGACGATCCCAGCGTCGAGATATTCGGTGTCGAAGCGGCCGGCCACGGCCTGACGCAGCTGCATGCGGCGTCGATCGCGGGTGGCCGTCCCGGCGTGCTGCATGGCAACCGCACTTACCTTCTGATGGATGCCGACGGGCAGATCGAGGAAGCGCACTCGATCTCGGCCGGCCTCGATTATCCCGGCATCGGGCCCGAACATTCCTGGCTGCATGAAACCGGCCGCGTGAAATATCTTTCGGCGACCGACGAGGAGGCGCTGGCAGCATTCAAGCTGCTGTCGCGGCTCGAAGGCATCATCCCCGCGCTGGAATCGGCGCACGCGATCGCCAAGCTGTCCGAGCTCGCGCCGCAGCGGCCGAAGGATCATCTGATGGTGGTCAACCTCTCCGGCCGCGGCGACAAGGACGTGCCGCAGGTCGGCGACATCTTGAAGGGCAGGAAGAAGTGATCCGAGGGACGCGCCTTCTTCACCTCTCCCCGTCGGGGAGAGGTCGGCCGCGCAGCGGCCGGGTGAGGGGCCTCTCCGCTCATTCGAACCGTAGTGAAGTTTCGATCATCTCGAGCACCCCCTCGAGGTTTTCGTACACATCGGTGTTGGAGACTCGCACGACGAGGAATCCGCAGGCCTCAAGGACCTCCGTCCGCTTTGCATCGCGCTTGATTTCCGAAGCCGTGGAATGTGTAACGCCGTCCACCTCGACGATCAGCTTGCCGTCAAGCGTGACGAAATCGACGATGTATCGATCAATTGGATGTTGGCGCCGAAACTTCCATCGCTCCAGCCGTCGATTGCGCAATGCTTGCCAAAGCTTCGCCTCGGCGCTCGTTTGTGACGCGCGGAGGCTTCTCGCTCTTGCCTTGAACCGCTCCATCCCCCTCACCCGGCTGCTGCGCAGCCGACCTCTCCCCGGAGGGGAGAGGTATAGCACAGCGACGGCCAAACCATGACCACCCGTATCGACGCGAAGTTCGCTGAACTCAAGAAGCAGGGCCGCGCGGCCTTCGTCACCTTCGTGATGGCCGGCGATCCCGACCCTGCGACCTCGCTCGAGGTCGTGAAGGCGCTGCCGAAGGCCGGCGCCGACATCATCGAGCTCGGCATGCCCTTCACCGATCCGATGGCCGACGGTCCCTCGATCCAGGCCGCAGGCCTGCGCGCGCTCAAGGTCGGCATGACCTTGCGCAAGACGCTGGAGCTGGTGCGCGATTTCCGCGAGGACGACGCGACCACGCCGATCGTGCTGATGGGGTACTACAATCCGATCTACATCTACGGCGTCGATACGTTTCTGGCCGACGCCAGGACCGCCGGCGTCGACGGCCTGATCATCGTCGACCTGCCGCCGGAAGAGGACACCGAGCTCTGCATCCCCGCGATGAAGGCCGGGCTGAACTTCATCCGCCTGGCGACGCCGACCACCGACGACAAGCGCCTGCCGGCGGTGCTCGCGAACACCTCGGGCTTTGTCTATTACGTCGCGATCGCGGGCATCACCGGCGCAGCGGCCGCCGATTCGAAAGTGGTCGGAGAAGCGGTGGCACGGATCAAGCGGCACACCAAGCTGCCGGTCTGCGTCGGCTTCGGTATCCGCACGCCGGAGCAGGCGCGGGCGATCGCCGAGCACGCCAATGGCTCCGTGGTCGGCACCGCCCTGGTCGATGCCCTCAAGGGCAGCCTCGACGCCGAGGGCCGGGCGACCACCAAGACCGTGCCCGCCGTGGCCGATCTGGTCGCCGCCCTGGCGCAGGGCGTCCGCGGCGCCAAGCAGGCCGCAGAATAAGCCACAATTTGAGGCAACAAGGCCGCCAGAGCGTTTTCCAGCGAAGTGGACCCCGGTTCGCGGGAAGAAAACGCGTCAGAACTAGAATCTAGAGCCCCGTTCCGATGCAATCGGAACGGAAAAGGCTCTAGCGGCTTGCCGGGGTTCCTCCGGCCCGCCATATATCCACCCGATGCGGGACCGATCCGCATTCTGGAGGGAACCATGAACTGGCTCACCAATGTCGTCCGGCCGAAGATCCGCAACATCCTGCGCCGCGAGACGCCGGAGAACCTCTGGATCAAGTGCCCGGATTCCGGACAGCTCGTGTTCTACAAGGACGTCGAGGCCAACCAGTTCGTCATTCCCGGCTCGAACTACCACATGCGCATGGGCGCAGTGGCGCGGCTGAAGTCGATCTTCGACAACGAGACCTGGTTCGACGTGGCGCTGCCCGAGGTGACGCCCGATCCGCTGAAATTCCGCGACGAGCGCAAATATGTCGACCGCATCAAGGATGCCCGCGCCAAGACCGGGCTGAACGACGCGATCAAGGTCGGCTACGGCAAGCTCGAAGGTGCCGGCGTCGTGGTCGCGGTGCAGGATTTCGATTTCATGGGCGGCTCGCTCGGCATGGCCGCGGGTGAAGCGATCGTGCGCGGGCTCGAGCTCGCGGTCGAGAAGAAGTCGCCCTTCATCATGTTCGCGGCCTCAGGCGGCGCGCGGATGCAGGAGGGTATCCTGTCGCTGATGCAGATGCCGCGCACCACCGTCGGCGTGCAGATGCTGCGCGAGGCCAGGCAGCCCTACATCGTGGTGCTGACCAACCCGACCACCGGCGGCGTCACCGCGTCCTATGCAATGCTCGGCGACGTGCAGATCGCCGAGCCCGGCGCGCTGATCGGCTTTGCCGGCGCGCGCGTCATCGAACAAACCATCCGCGAGAAGCTCCCCGAGGGTTTCCAGCGCGCCGAGTATCTCAAAGAGCACGGCATGGTCGACATGGTCGTGCATCGCCATGAGATGAAGGCGACGCTGGCGCGGCTGTGCCGGCTGCTGACCAAGGCGCCGGCGCTCGAGACCGCATCGAAGCCCGCGGCGCCGGTCACGACGCCGGCCCAGATCGTGACGGCGCCGGAGACGGTGCCGGCTGCGCCGCACGCGTGAGCGCACCAGCCGCCTCATCGCAACCCTCGCTGGAGGCGTTGATCGCGCGGCTGTCGAAGCTGCATCCGAAAAGCATCGATCTCGGCCTCGACCGCATGCATGCGCTGCTGGCGCGGCTCGATCACCCCGAGCGCAAGCTGCCGCCGGTGATTCATGTCGCCGGCACCAACGGCAAGGGCTCGACCATCGCCTTCCTGCGCGCGATCCTGGAAGCCGCAGGCCTGCGCGTGCATGTCTTCACCTCGCCGCATCTGGTGCGGCTCAATGAATGCTACCGGCTGGGCGCGGTCGGCGGCGGCAAGCTGGTCGGCGACGACGAATTGCTGGCCGCGCTCGAACATTGCGAGCGCGTCAACGCCGGCGATCCCGCGACCGTCTTCGAGATCGAAACCGCGGCGGCGTTCTGCCTGTTCGCCGCGCATCCCGCCGATGTCGTGCTGCTCGAAGTCGGCCTCGGCGGCCGGCTCGATTCGACCAACGTCGTTGAGACGCCGCTTGCCTCCGTGATCGCGCCAATCAGCATGGATCACACGGAATTCCTCGGCGATAATTTGACGTCGATCGCGAGCGAGAAGGCCGCGATCATCAGGCGAAAGGTACCGGTGATCGCTGCCGAGCAGGCGCCGGAGGCGATGGCGGTGATCGAGACGCAAGCGGGCCGCATGCGCGCGCCGCTGCACGCCGCCGGCCAGCAATGGCATGTCGGTGTCGAGCGCGGCCGGCTGGTCTATCAGGATGACCGCGGCCTGCTGGATCTCGCCGCGCCAAAGCTGTTCGGCCGGCATCAGTTCGACAATGCGGGACTGGCGATCGCCACCTTGCGCGCCATCGATGCATTCAAGCTCAACATCGCTGCCTTCGAGGCCGGCATCGTCAATGCCGAATGGCCGGCGCGAATGCAGCGGCTGACGTCAGGCGCGCTGGTCAGCCGGGGACCGCAGGGCTCCGAGCTTTGGCTCGATGGCGGCCACAATGCCGAGGGCGGCCGCGTCGTGGCCGCGACGCTCGGCGATCTCGAAGAGCGCGTGTCACGTCCGCTGGTCGTCGTCGCCGGCATGATGGGCAACAAGGATGCGAATGCGTTTCTCGCCAATTTCGCCGGCCTGACGCGTCACATCATCGCGGTGCCGGTGCCCGGCCGTGCGGGCGGCATGCCGCCGGACCGGCTGGCCGATGCTGCACGCGCGCTCGGCATGCGCGTGGAGACTGCTGCTTCCGTCGAGGCCGCGCTGCAGCGTCTCGCGACGCTCGCCTACGAAGTGCCGCCGCGCATCCTGATCACTGGCTCGCTCTATCTCGCCGGCCCCGTGCTGGCGGCGAATGGTACGCCTCCTGCATGAGTTCTCTCGTGTCCCGGACGCGGTGCGGCGCGAAGTGCCGCTCCGCTGAGCCGGGACCTATGCCGATACATGGGCCCCGGCTCTGCAGCGCACCACTGCGCGGTGCGCTGCGTCCGGGGCAGAAGAGTCTGGAGTAACGAAATAGATGCGTTTTGCCGCCATCGCCGACGTTCACGGCAACTATCTCGCGCTGGAGGCTGTGCTCGCCGACATCCGCGCCCAAGGCATTTCCGACATCGTCGATCTCGGCGACATGGCGAGCGGTGCGCTCGACGCGCGGCGGACGATGGATGCGCTGATGGCGCTCGATGCCACTCACCTGCTCGGCAATCACGACCGCTACCTGATCGATCGTCCGCCGGAGAAGATGGGCTCGTGGGATCGGCCCGCGCATGCGCAGCTCGACGCAAAACATCTCGACTGGCTGCGCACGCTGCCGGCCACGCGCGTCTATCGCAACGAGGTTTTCCTCTGTCATGCGACGCCGTCCGACGACGAGACCTATTGGCTGGAGACGGTGCTGCCGAGCGGCGAGGTCTGCATGGCCTCGCTGGAATCAATCGAGGAGAAAGCCGCCGGCGTAACGCAGCGCCTGATCCTCTGCGCCCACAGCCACATCGCGCGCGCGGTGCGGCTTCGCGATAGCCGGCTGATCGTCAATCCCGGCAGCGTCGGCTCGCCCGGCTATCGCGACGTCCATCCCTACAAGCACGTCGTCGAGGCCGGCTCACCCGACGCGCGCTACGCGATCCTCGAACGGGTCGACGGTGCGTGGCATGCGACGTTTCGCCATGTGCCGTACGATCACGATGCGATGGCTGCGCTGGCGCGGCAGAACGGCAAGCCGGAGCTGGCCTCGGCGATCGCGACGGGTTGGATCCGGTAGATACAAAAACAAAACGGCCGGCATTGCGCCGGCCGTTTCTACAATCAGCAAATTCAAAGCGGGATCAGACCGCAGCGGTGATCCACTGCTGCAGCTTCGCTTTCGGCGCAGCGCCGACCTGGCGGGAGGCCATCTCGCCGCCCTTGAAGATCATCAGGGTCGGGATCGACATCACGCCATACTTCGACGCGGTCTTCGGGCTTTCGTCGACGTTGAGCTTCACGATCTTGACCTTGTCGCCCATCGCGCCGGAAATCTCGTCAAGTGCGGGCGCGATCATGCGGCAGGGGCCGCACCATTCCGCCCAGAAATCGACGACCACCGGCCCGGTCGCCTTGAGCACTTCGGCTTCGAAATCGGCGTCAGAAACCTTGCCAACGGCCATGGGAATACCTCGTTCGGTTTGGACACAAAGGGCGCGGTCCAAGAATCGCTTGGGAATCGCGCCCGGAGAGCATGGGTCAAACCTATGAACGCGATCTTGCCGGGTCAAGCTCGGTCACACGGACATGATCCTATGGCAGGGCCGCGTCCAGCGCGGGGGCCGAAATCTCCATCATTTCAAGCGTTTCTGTCCACAACAGCGCGGCCCGGACCGGCGTCTGGGGATAAAGCCTGGAAAGCACCGCCCGGTACAGCGCGAGCTGCCTGACATAGCCGGGCGGGGCCTCGGCGGCGGCCGCCGGCGGGGCGTGGTTGGTCTTGAAATCGACGATCAAAACCTCCGACGGCGTCACCACCAGGCGGTCGATCTGGCCGGAGACCAGCGCCTTGGGTTGCCCCGGCCGTTCCAGCCGTCCGACGATCGAGACCTCGGCCTTGCTGCCCGGCGCGAACACTGCGGCAAAGCGCGGGTCGGCGATCAGGCTGAGCACCTGCTCCGCAAGCGCCGTGCGATCGTCTTCGTTCCAGCCATCGGCGTTGCGCGCGAGATAGCCCAGCGCGGCGTCGCGGCGTCGCTCGGCGGCGACATCGGGCAGCGATTGCAGCAGGCGATGCACGAGTGTGCCGCGCTGCAGGGCGCGGGCGCGCAGCGCCAGCGTCTCGCCGCTCGGCACCTTGTGGCCGGCATCATCGGCGGGATCGGACGGACGCAGCATGTTGCCGGCCGCGCGCTCGGGTGACGCCATCGTGCGCAACCAGGTCGGCAGCTCGACCGCTGGCGCCGCTGCTGTCGTAGCAGCGCCGGTGGTCGCGACGTCCTCGGGTCGCGAATAGCGCGTCACCTTGCCGGCAGGTGTCTCCAACTCCTCCATCTGCAGCTCGGAATTGGCGAGGCCCCTGGTGATCAGATCGTACCAGGACGACTTCCGCACCGTGTTCATGTTGCCGGGCAGGCAGCCGCCGACCACGAGCCGGTCGGCGGCGCGGGTCATCGCGACATAGAGCAGGCGGCGGTATTCGTCCTCGGTATCGCCGAGCATCGCCTTGCGCGCGTCGGCGACATTGGGCGGGTCTTCCGCCTTCTTGCCGGCCCACACCACGACACCCGGAGCATGCGGGCCGGCATTGCCTTGCGGCAGGTTGATCAACCGCAGCCGCTGCGTATCCGAGGGCGAGGTCGTGGTGTCCACCAGGAAGACGACGGAGGATTCCAGGCCCTTGGCGCCGTGCACGGTCATCACGCGGACTTCGTCGCGCGAGATCTCCATGTCGCGCTTCACCTCGGTATCGGCAGCGCGCAGCCAGGCCACAAAGCCCTGCAGCGAGGCCGGCGCCTTGCGCTCATAGCTCAGTGCGAGCTCCAGAAATTCGTCGAGCGCGTCATTGGCCTCGTGGCCGAGCCGCCGCAGGATATGGGCGCGTCCGCCATCGCCGCCGAGCAGCCAGGCATAAAATGCAAACGGCGTCTCGACGAGAAAGCGGCGCTCGCATTGTTCGAGGCGTTTGAGCACGGTCGCGAAGCGCAGGTCTGCTGCAGCCCTCGCGCCGAGCGCATCGCGCAGCGATCCCTTTCGGTTCCAGGCGAGATCGTACAGATCGTCATCGGTCAGGCCGAACAGCGGGCTCTTCAGCGCCACCGCGAGCGCCAGATCGTCCTGCGGCAGCAGCAGCGCATCGGCGAGGTTCATCAAATCGATGATCGCGATGTGTTCGGTAAGCTTGAGGCGGTCGGCGCCGGCGACCGGGATATTGGCGTGCTTCAGCGCCTGGATCACCGCATCGAACGCATTGCCGCGCCGGCGCACCAGGATCAGCATGTCGCCATAACGCAGCGGCCGCCGCGCGCCTTCGCTGCCGGTCATGGTGCCGCTCTCGACCAGCCGCTTGATCTCGGCCTGGATGCGCTTTGCGAGCTTCACCTCCGGACTAGTCACGGAGACGCCGTCGAATGGCGCGCGCCAGCCCTCGATGTCCAGGCGGTCGTCGGCAACTGCGAGATCCCAGAGTTCGATCAGGCTCGGCCCGGCATCTTCGAGCGCGTGATGGAGAGGATGGACAGTATCGGCGTGGATGCTTCGAAAAATTTCAGGTTCCCGGAATACCTGATCGACTGAATGAAGGATCGCCGGTCCCGAACGGAATGAATAGTTGAACGATACCGGGTCGAACTTCAGTCCGGCCCCCTCAAACTTTCTCTTCAAATCGCTCCGACGCAGGTCGAACTCTCGCGGTTCGGCGCCCTGGAACGAGAAGATCGACTGTTTCTCGTCGCCGACCGCGAACACCGTGCGCACCAGGGCGTCACGCGCGCCGGCGCCGGAGGTGAATTCGGAGATGATGTGCGCGACAATGTCCCATTGCCGGGGGCTGGTGTCCTGCGCCTCGTCGATCAGCACGTGGTCGACGCCGCGGTCGAGCTTGTAATGAACCCAGCCGGAGGAAACGCGGTCGAGCATCGCCAGCGTCTTGTCGATGAGGTCGTCATAGTCGAGCAGGCCGCGCTCGATTTTCTCGCGGCGGTAATGCGCGGCGGCCGCGGTCGCGATATGGATCAGCGCCTCGGTGCGGTCGCGGGTCGTGACGGCGCGACGTTTTGCGATCAATGGCGCGAGCCGGTCAATTTCCGCTTCGATGCGTCGGCCAGCAATCGCATTTTGCTTGATGAAGTTGTTCGTGATGACTGATGCTCGAGGGGAACGCTCGTCGGTGAGGAACACTCCAAGGTATTCATCGACCTGAGCGGCCCCGGTGAACATGAGTGCGCTACGCAATCGAGCCGCCTGCTTCTGATCTGCCTTGCTGCTGGTTTCGAGCAGCGAGGCAGTCTCCAGCCAACTCGACCTTGGCAGGTTGGGACCGTCGACGATCGCGCGCTCGACATCCTCGATGCGATCCTCCGGAGAAACGCCGAGCGTCGCCGACATCTGCGCAGCGGCGGCGGCCGCACTGCCGGCGGCGTCGGTCCAGGCCATGAAGTGATCGCGGCTGAGGCACGCCTCACGCACCACATCCTTGAAGGTGACGTCGGCGGCGTTCGCCATCGCCGTCATCAGCGCGCGGCCCGTGGCGCTGTCGGGATTGCGCGAGGCTTCCAGGAACACGGCGAGGTTGGCGCGCTCCATCATCTCGTTCTGGTCGCGATCGTCGAGCACCGCGAAGCGCGCCGGCACATTGGCCTCGAACGGGAATTGCTGCAGCAGCCGCGTGCACAGCGCGTGGATGGTCTGTACCTTCAGCCCGCCCGGCGTCTCCAGCGCGCAGGCGAACAGTTTTCGCGCTTCTCTCCGCAGGTTTCTGGACGGATGCGGAATGCCGGCCTCCTTGATCGCGGCATCCAGTGCCGCATCGTCCAGCGTCACCCAATGGCCAAGCGTGGTGAAGACGCGCTCGGCCATGTTGGCGGCAGCGGCCTTGGTGAAGGTGATGCAGAGGATCTTTTCCGGCGCCACGCCTTCCAGCAGCAGGCGGATCACGCGCTGCACCAGCACATGCGTCTTGCCCGAGCCGGCATTGGCCGACACGAAGGTCGACGCCTTCGGGTCGGACGCGCGCGCCTGCGCGTCGCGGACAGCGGGTGGAATCGGGCGGGGCGCTTTCACCATTCCTCGATCCCCAGGCCGCCGGCCGCGGACCATTCCTTGATTCGCGCGAGGTCGTCGTAGCTGCCGTAGCGATTGGCCCACATCGACAGGTTCAGCGAAGTATACGGCTGCTGCGGATCGTCGAAGGCGCGGATCAGCGCTTCCAGCTTGAGGCGCGCGCTGTCGGCGGCTTCGTCCGGCCGCTGCGGCGTGTCGTTGGTGCGGATCTTCAATTCCAGCGTCCGGTGCTCGCCCGGCGGATTGTTGCCGCTCAACCGAACGTAAGCGAGTTCGCCGACCGAGGCGCCGGCCGGGATCTCCTTGAAGCCGCCCTCGCGCAGGATCGCGGCCTCCAGCGTCAGCTGCGGCGACAGCCCCATGCGGACCTGCTTGCCGGTCGGCGGCTGGCCGGTCTTGTAATCGAGGATCGCGTAGCTGCCGTCCTGCCGTAGCTCGATGCGATCGGCGCGGGCGGAGAGGATGAAGGTGCGCTTGCCGTCGAGGGGGATGCCGATCTCGCCGCGGATCTCGGCGTCGAGCTTGTGGATGTCGCCGCGGCGCACCTGCTCCCATTCGGCAAACCAGGTGGCGATGCGCTGGAAGCGCGGCCACCACAGCGCGCGCGCCTCCGGCCGCTCCATCAGCGGCGCAAAGTGCTTTCCGCCGATCTCGCGCAGCGTCTGCGCGACATTGTCGGGCAGCGCGTCGGCGAATCTTTCCGTGAACTCGCCGAGCGAATTGTGGATCGCCGAGCCCCGATCCGCCGCCGACAGCGGCATGTCGACGGGATCGAGCGGATCGAGCTTGAGGATGTACTTTGCGAAGATCGTGTAGGGGTCGCGCAGCCAGTCCTCGATCGCGGTCACCGACATCTTCAGCGGCCGCGTCGCGCGCGGCGGCCGCGGCTCCGGCTGCTTGACCGGTTCGACCCGAGACGGCCGATCGAGCTCGGCGGCGTATTGCACATATTTTTCGCCGAGGGCCTTGGCGGCGTCCCAGCGCTCGTCGCCGGCGACGGCTTCCAGCCGGTGCAGGAAGCGCGAGGCCACCGCCGGCGCGCCGCCGACCTTGGCGGCATGGGTGAGGATCACCTCGTCATGGCCGAGCAGCTGCGCAAAGTCGTGCGCGGAGAGGCCGATGCGGCGCTCGGGCAGATCGAGGCCGAGCTCATGGCGCATCGGCCGGCTCAGCCAGGGATCGATCCGCGGCGCCGGCGGCCAGACGCCCTCGACAAGGCCGCCGAGGATGATGCGATCGGATTCGGTGAGACGCGCTTCGAGCTGGCCGTAGATGTTGAGCTGCGCCCGCGCCGATTCCGGACGCCGCACCATGCGGTCGGCAAACGCGGTCTGGAACACGTCGGGATAATCGGCGAGCGGCGTCATCAGCCCGCTGACCTGCTGCTTGGCGAGGAGATCGTCGAACGCGGCGGCCAGCGCCATGCCGGCGCGCTCCTCGAACGCCACGGGAATCCCGTGCTGGTCGCTGGAGAGCGCCACCAGCACCTCGCGATGGCGCGCGGCGAGCTCGGCGAAATCATGCGGCCGGGTGGTCGAGATGTTTTCCAGCGGCGTCAGCGCCGCCTGCAATTTCGCGATCAGCGTTTCGGCTTGATTGAGGTCTTCGTCGCGCAGCCTGGCGCGTTGCTCCAGCGCATGCACGGAGGAGAGCTCGCCGCTGCGCATCTTTTTGAGCTCGGCGCGGAAGCGTGCGAAGTCGCGCGCGAGTCCCGCGCCACCGGGTTGCGGACGCGTGCCGCGGAGAACGGCAAGTTCCAGCACCTCGATCGCGCGCTTGAGGGCGCGGTGCGAGCCGCCGAGCCGGAACAGCGGATGCTTGAGCAGCGCGAGCAATGTCGGCGGTTCGAGCCCGCGTGCCGCGGCTTCTGCAGCAAGGCGCGCAAACACGCCGGCCGGCGTTTCCATCAACGCGTCACCGCCGGAATCGTCGAATTCGAGATTCCACCGCGTCAGCGATGCCATCACCCGCCGCGCCAACGCGCGGTCGGGCGTCACCAGCGCGGCCGATTTGCCGAGATGCCGCGCCTCGCGCATCGCGACTGCGATCGCCAGCGCCTCCATCTCGGGATTGGGCGCTTCGACAACGGCGAGATTGGCCATGCCGGCGGAGATTCGCGCGACGATCTCCGGCCGCTCCAGGCGGTCGTGCCACTCGGCAGTCGCGGTCGAGGGCCGCATCGTTTCCGATACCAGCACTTCGCGCCCGAGCGGTGCATGTTCGGCCAGCAGCTCGACATCGCGTCGCTTGATGCCGAAGCGGTCGAGCAGCGCATGCATCGCGAATTGCGGATGGTTCGAGGACGGCGGTGTGGTGAAGCGCCCCTCGGCGTTGCGTTCGCCGCCGATCGTGTCCCAGGATTCGTCGTCGAGATCGGTATCGAGGCCAGGCAGCACGACCGCGCCATTCGAGAGCTTTGCAACCACATGCAGGAATTTTGCGGTGGCCGGCATCGAACCGGTCGAGCCGGCTGCGATCACCGGGCCTGGATGATGCGCGGTCAGCCGCTTCGCTTCAGCGTCGATCAACAAATCGCGCCGCGCCGCCGGTTCGATCCGGCCGATCTCGGCCAGATGGTTCGGCCATGCTTGGCGGGCGATGCGCAGGAAATCGAGCGAGTGCTGCCAGTATTTGTCGAGCTGGTCCGGCACGATCCGGTCGAGCGCGTTCCAGTCGACGCCGCGCGTCACCATGTCGTCCATCAGACGCGCGAGGTCGCCGGCGAGCTGCAGTGTCGAGGCGGGGCCGCCGACCACCAGGGGCGAGGACACCGGCGTCCGCGACCAGGCCGCGACCAGATGCGCCAGGGTCAGCCGGCGTTCCAGCTCTGCCATTCGTGGCGGGATGTCGAGCGATGTCGTGCCGCCGACCGCGTCGGATTGCTCGGCGAAGGCAAGCTCGTCCTCGTCGATATCGCCGAGCGCGACGATTCGCGGCAGCACCGCGGCATCCGTATCGAGCACGTCGAGGAAGATTTCGCGCGCCAGCCGTCCGGCGCGGCGGGTCGGCAGATAGAGTGTGGCCTGTGCGAGTTTCGCGGGATCCTGCCGCGCCGCGAATCCGTCCACCAGCCGGCCATCGACCAGCGCCGAGATGACGGTACGCAGGAACGGCGCTGAAACTGGAACGCTGAAAACACGCATGGGCGGCCTGATTCGGGATCAGGGCGCAATATAGCCCCACTGTCGTCATCCGCGCATGCGGGTGACCCAGTATTCCAGAGGCAGTGGTGTTTGATCCGAGGGGCCGCGGCGTACTGGGTGCCCCGCCTTCGCGGGGTATGACAGCGGAGCGTGAGGCGCTTACGCCACGCTCTCCAGATACGCCTCTTCCGCGGCCTGGACCGCGTCGGGGGTTCCGACATGCATCCAGACGCCGTCGAGCCGCAGGCCGAACAGCCGCTCCTGCTCGTTGGCGCGGTCGAACATCTTGGTCAGCGAGAACTCGCCCGCGGGCGCATCGGCAAACAGCGCCGGCGACATGATCGCTGCACCCGCATAGACGAACGGCACCACCTGGTTTTCCCGGCGTTTGCGGAGCGCGCCATCGGGCAGCATCGAATAGTCGCCGCGGCCGCTATAGCCGATGCTGGAGGTGGTCGGCGCCATCAGCAGCAGGATGTCCATCCGCGCGGGATCGAAGGCTTCGGCGAGCCGCGCCAGGTTGGAGCGCACGCCGTCGATCCACATCGTGTCGGCGTTGAGATGGAAGAACGGGGTGTCGCCAAGCAGCGGCAGCGCCTTCACGACCGCGCCGCCGGTGCCGAGCACCTGGTCGCGCTCGTCGGAGATGATCACGCGCGGGCGGCTGCGGGTCTTGACGTGCTCGATGATCTGGTCGGGCAGATAGTGCACGTTCACGACAGCCTCGGTGACCCCGGCGCCGGCGAGCTTGTCGAGGACATGGTCGAGCAGCGGCTGGCCGGCCACGCTGACCAGTGGCTTCGGTCTGGTGTTGGTCAGCGGGCGCATCCGCACGCCGAGACCGGCGGCGAGCACCATGGCTTTGTGGGGGGTGACGGGCATCTTCAGGAGGGTCTCGGTCATGATGTCTCTGCGGCGCCGATCATAGCACGGCGATTCGGCAAGCATATCGATCAGACGCCATAGTCATCGGACATGACGGCCGTGCGACGATAATGGGCAACGGGAAGCCTTTGTTTGAGCATGATCTGATCGGAAAACCGATGCTCACTTTTCCGGATCATGCTCTTAGGCGTCGGCGGCTTGCGCGCCACGCCTGGCGTTTTTCTTCTTCTTGTCGCCCTGTTTCAGGAAATTGACGCCGATCTGGTCGCCGTTGACCCATGCCAGCTCGCAGCGGCGGTAGGCCAATCCTGTGGACGACAGCAGCAGGAAAAACTCTTTCAGATGCAGGCCCTCGACCGAGCCTTCGACCGTGAGCTTGGCGCCGCTCTCGGAGACGTCCTCCATCACGCAGTCGCGCCGCCAGGTGCCGTCGATGCCCATCATATGCGCCGCGAAGCCGCGCTCGAATACGACCCGATCACCCTTGCGCCGCTCCGACGTCGCCATGGTCCGTCTATGCTCCCGATCCGCCGGCCCCATGGGCGGAGCACGGCCGGCGCAGTGTAGGAGAGGGATGGCTAACAACCGGTAAACCATAGCGTTTTCGAGCGAAGTGGATACCGGTTCGCGTCAAGAAAACGCGTCAAACAAGGAGTCTACCGAACCGGTGGTGGCACGTGGGCCTGATACCAGTCGCGGAAGCCTGATAGCGCCGGGTGGGCCAGCGACCGGTTGAGGTAGGTCCAGATCCGCGGCTGGTGCTTGAGATATTGCGGCTTCCCGTCACGCCGGTTGAGTCGGGCGAAGGTGCCGAGCAACCGCGTATTCCGCTGCGCCGACATGATGGCATAGAGCTCGGCGAAGGCGGCCGGATCGAAGGTGTCATCGGTCGCGCGTCGCGCCTTGATGTAGCGGGTCAACAGCGAGAGCTCGAGCTGCTCGGGCACGTCGATCCGCGCATCCTGCAGCAGCGACACCATGTCGTAGGCGGCCGGACCGAGCACCGCGTCCTGGAAGTCGATGATGCCGACACGCAGGATGCCGGTGCGCTCGGCGAGCCAGATGATGTTCGGCGAATGGAAGTCGCGCATCACCCAGGTCCGCGGCGCGGCCGCCGGCTTCTCCAGCAGCGTGCGCCACATCGCAAAGAATTCGTCGCGCAGTTCGTCGCTCGGCGTGACGCCGCGATCGGGCATGTACCATTCGAGCATCAGGCCGATCTCGATCAGCCAGGCGTCGATGTCGAACACGGGGATGTTGTAGATCGAATGCTGCGTCAGCGGCAGCTGCTCCGGCAACGTCTCGCGATGCAGCGCCGCTAGCATGTCGGTCGCGGCTTCATAACGCTCGGCGATGGGCTGCGGCGGATCGCCTTCAATAACGCCGACACCGCCGAAATCCTCGGTGATGAGGAAGCCGGCGTCGAGATGGGTGTGCCGGATCGCAGGCGCCGAGAAGCCGTGCTTGCGCAGGCCGTTGCCGATGGCGACGAACGGCTTGACGTCCTCGGCGAGATGCACGGCGGCGCTGTAGGATCGTCCGTTGTAGATCGCAGCCCCATCGGGCCGCTTCGGCGAGTTCATCAGGATGACGCTGCCGTCATCGTTGCGCAGCCGCGCGTAGGAGCGCGTCGAGGCATCGCCCGGCATGCGCTCGCGCGCGGCGTCGAGGAAACCCGCGAGCTCGAGAAACTGGCGCAGCGTCTTCAGTCGTGAAACCTTTGCGGCGGATGTGCCGTGACCGGTGATCTCGGCGGCGCGCGCGGTCGATCCGAGCGCGGGACGATGGCTGAAGGCGATGTCGATGCGATCGGCAGGCAGCGCGTCGGGCGCGCGCTCCGGCCATTCGATCAGCGCGACGATGCCGTCGGGCAATGGCGACAGCCCGATCTCCTCCAGCTCGCTCGCATCATTGATCCGGTAGAGATCGGCGTGGATGAGCGGGAATGACGGAAGCTCGTAGCTCTGCGCCAGGGTGAAGGTCGGGCTCGGCACTTCCAGTTCGTCGTCGCCGGCGAGATAGCGGATCAGCGCGCGGGCGGATGCGGTCTTGCCGGCGCCGAGATCGCCGGACAGCGTGATGGTGTCGCCGGCGCCGATCAGGAGCGCGAGATCGGCCATCAGCTGCGCCGTCGCGGTTTCGTTCGCGAGCGGCACCGAGAATGTGGTCGGGGCGCTCATTCCGCGGCGTTGCGATGCGCGGTCTGGTCGATCGGGAAGTCGCAGGTCACGGTGGTGCCCTTGCCGACGGTCGAATCGACCCGTACCCGGCCGCCATGCAGCTCGACGAAGGAGCGCACCAGCGACAGGCCAAGGCCGGCACCGCGGTGCCGGGAGCCGTGCGAATGGCTCTCGAACCAGTTGAACACCTTGTCCTTCATCTCCGGCGGAATGCCGGGCCCCGCATCGGTCACCGCAAACACCACGCTGTGCTCGGTCCGCCGCGCGCTGATGGTCACCGTCGCATCATGCGGCGAGAAGCCGACGGCGTTGGCGAGCAGATTGTAGAGCACCTGCACAACCCGCCGCTCGTCGCCGATGAAATCACCGATATTGGGCGAAACCTCGACCTTGAGCGCGATCCGGTCGGTGGCGAGCCGGTCCTGGATACCCTCGGCGGCGGCCTCGATCGCCTTGCCGATATTGACCGGGCCGAGCTCGAGCTTCATCGCGCCGGCGTCGATGGTGGCGAGGTCGAGGATGTTGTTGGTCAGCGCCAGGAGCGCGTTGGTCGATTTGGTGACGTAGTCGAGATACTCGGCCTGCTTCGGCGTCAGCGGCCCGGTCGAGGGATCGCTGAGGAAATGCGCGAAGCCGATGATGGTGGTCAAGGGCGCGCGCAGCTCGTAGGAGACGTGGTGGACGAAGTCCACCTTCATCTGGTCGGCGGTCTCCAGCGCCTCGTTGCGCTCGCGCAGCGCGCGCTCGACATTCTCGGTGTCGGTGATGTCCTGGAAGGTCAGGAGCGTCGCGCCGTCCGGCAGCGGCATGCTCTGGCAGGTCAGCACGCTGCCGTCCTTGCGTTCCAGCTTCAACGCGACCTGGGCGCGGCTCTCGAGCGCGGTGACGGATTCGCGGAGCGTCCGCCAGGTCAGCGCGTCGTCGAACAGCGGTTTGCACAGCGCTTCCACCGTCTCGATATGCGGCTCCTCGTGCAGCGCTTCCGGCGACAGCTTCCACATCCTGGCGAAGGCCGGGTTGAACAGCCGGGCGCGGCCGTTGCTGCCGAACACAGCGACCGCTTCGGCGAGATTGTCCAGCGTCTCGCGCTGCACCCGCGTCAGGCCGTCGAAGCGGCGGGCGAGGTCGAGGCTTTCGGTGACGTTGTCGAACAGATAGGTGACGCCGCCCTCGAGGTTCGGCGTGGTGACGACGCTGACGGCGCGGCCGTCAGGCAGGAACCAGGTGTAGGTCTCCGATTCGACCGCGCGATAGGCCTCATGCAGCTTGGCCTTCCAGGCGCGGAAGTCCGGCTGCTCCGGCAGCTTGCGGTTGGCGCGCAGGCGATCGAGCACGCTCGAATCATCGGGGTTGCCGTCGAGGAACGCCTGGTCGAAGTCCCAGAGCCGCCGGTAGGATTCATTGTAGAAGGAGAGCCGGCGGTTGGCGTCGAACACCGCGACGCCCGACGACAATTGGTCGAGCGTGCGGCGGTGCGCTTCCATCATCCGCGCCATCGCGGCCTTCAGCGCGGCCGCCTCGCTGGCATCGATCGCAATCCCGGCACTGCCGCCGCCGAGCTTCAGCGCCTGCACGTCATAGATGCGGCGCTCGCCGCTGACCACGATCGGCAGCCGCGCGCTGTAGCTGGAATTGTCGTTGAGCACGCGGCTCATGTCGGTGCGCTGGTCGCTCTCGAGCAGCTCGAGATTGCGACGGATCGTATCCGCGACGCTGTTCCCCTCGGTCGCACGGACGTAGGCGGCATTGGCGTACCGCAGATTGCCTTCCGCGCTCTTGGCCCAGATCGGCCACGGCGCCGAGGCGGCGAAGTCGCGCAGCAGCTCGGTCTCTTCCTGCAGTGTCTTGTAGCGCAAATTGGATTCGGCGAGCTCGCGGCGCAGTCCGCCGAGTTCGCGAATCCGCACAATGGCTTGGCCGCCGATCGCGCGGCCCATCGCCTCGATGGCGCGGCCCGCCGAGGTCGAGAGATTGAGCAGGAAGGGCTCGCCCTTCTCGCGCAGCGCGTCGACGGCATGGTCCATCTGCAGCGCCGGCTCGGGCGGCAGCCAGGTTCCAAAGGCGAGGATGCGCTGCGGCGCGTGGATGTCCTGCGACATCAACAGCGAGATGTCGCCGGAGATCTGCGGACGGTTGTCGCCGGCGTTCCAGGAGATCAGCACCTGCGGCTCGGCGAACAGCAGCGCGCGCAACCGGTCGGACTGCGCCTGCAGGTCCGCGATCTCCGAGCGCAGCCGCATTTCGTTGCCGGTCGCGCGCAGCCGCGTCCGCATCAGCAGGATCGCGGCGACCACGGAGAAACCGACCAGCGCGAACGAGGTGGTGAGGACCGCGATTTCCTGATGATTGAGGTCGAACAGGCCGGCAAGGACATCGGTGAACGCCATGTCGGCGGCATACGCTTTGCTTGCCGGCCACAGTGCCGTGGTGGCGAGCGCAATCACGCCGTCGCGCGCCAGTGAGGTGCATGACAGCAGGGTTCGACGCATGGCCGCGACTACGCCCGACATTATTTGCCCCAGAACGCACAACTTCAGCGCACGATCCGCAGAGAGGGAAGACCGGCTTTCCGGAAAATCATGCTCGACCAAGAGGATACGGCATGACGATAAACTCGATGCGCCGCCACGCCTGCCCGGCGAAGACCCCCCGCCGTGCTCGAATCAAAGCAGAATAGTCCCAAGGTGACTCAGGGGGTAAGAGTCCAGATCGTGAACGCGAAATCGGTTGTGAAAAAATGCGGTGACGACGTGCGCGATCGCGCAAATTTTCCCGTAATTGCGCGGGAATTTTTCGTTAGCGACCGGTCGAGCCGAAGCCGCCGCTGCCGCGATCGGTCGTGGACAGCGCGTCGACCGGAACCAGCTCGGCGCGCGTGACCGGCGCGATCACCATCTGCGCGATGCGTTCGCCGCGGCGGATCGAGAACGCGTCCTGGCCGTGATTGATCAGGATCACGTTGATCTCGCCGCGATAGTCGGCGTCGATCGTGCCCGGCGAGTTCAGCACCGTGATGCCGTGTTTGGCGGCGAGGCCGGAGCGCGGCCGCACCTGCGCCTCGTAGCCCGGAGGCAGCGCGATGGTCAGCCCGGTCGGAACCATCTCGTAGCGTCCGGGCAGCAGGATCAGCGGCGCCGAGCGCGGCACGGCCGCCAGCAGATCGAGACCGGCCGCGTCGGCTGTCTGGTAGGCCGGCAGCAAGAGATCAGCGCCATGCGGCAGCTGGCGGATTTCGACCTTGATCGGCGCGCTCACGACGACGTCTCCACGGCTTTGGCGATTCGCGACACCAATGCGGTCGCGACCTCTTCCTTGGACATCACGGGCCAGGAATCAACCTCGATGTCCGCGCCGTTCCGCGTCAGCAGATGAATCGTGTTGCGGTCGCCGCCCATCACGCCTGATGCCGGCGAGACGTCATTGGCGACGATCCAGTCGCAGCCCTTGCGCGCGATCTTGGCCTTGGCGTTGTCGATCAGATGCTCGGTCTCGGCGGCGAATCCGATCACCAGCGGCGGACGCTTCTCTGTCAGCTTCGAGATCGTGGCGAGGATGTCGGGGTTTTCGACCAACTGAAGCGGCGGCATGCCGGCGCCTGTCTTCTTCAGCTTCTGCGCGCCCTCACTCGCGACACGCCAGTCGGCGACTGCGGCGGCGAAGATCGCGATGTCGGCGGGCAGCGCGGCCTCGACCCGATGCAGCATGTCGCGCGCCGATTCGACGCGCATCACGGTCACACCGGGCGGATCGCGCAAGTCCACCGGACCGGAGACCAGCACGACCTCGGCGCCGGCGGCCTGGGCTGCGGCGGCGATGGCAAACCCCTGTTTGCCGGAGGATCGGTTGGCGATGTAGCGCACGGGATCGATCGCCTCATGCGTCGGACCCGCCGTGATGAGCACGCGTTTTCCGGCGAGCGGGCGCGGCTGCGGCGGGCGCAGCATGTGGTCGGCGGCGGCCGCGATCTCGACCGCCTCGGCCATCCGCCCGACGCCGGCCTCACCGGCTTCCGCCATCTCGCCGGCGTTGGGGCCGACGGTGTGGACGCCGTCGCGGCGGAGCTGCAGCACATTGCGGCGGGTCGCCGGGTTGTTCCACATCAGCGGATTCATCGCCGGCGCCAGCAGGATCGGCCTGTTGGCGGCGAGCAGGATCGCGCTGGCGAGATCGTCGGCATGGCCTTGCGCCATCTTGGCCATCAAATCGGCGGTCGCCGGCGCCACCACGATCAGGTCGCATTCGCGGGCGAGCCGGATATGGCCGGCGTCGAACTCGCTCTCGGCGTCGAACAGGTCAGTGTAGACCCGCTCATGCGACAGCGCGCTGGCGGCGAGTGGCGTCACGAATTGCTGGGCGGCCTTGGTCAGCACGCAGCGGACGCCGATCCGCCGCTCCTTCAGCCGCCGGATCAGGTCCAGCGCCTTGTAGGCTGCGATCCCACCGCCGATGATCAGGGTCACCTGCGGCTCTCCAGCGCTGCCGGCGCGCTGCGGGGCGGGGGCCAGGCTCTCGGTCAGGTCGGCCAGTGGCGTTTCCACGGGCTCGCCGCGGCCCTCGGCGAGGTCACGGAGGATGACCCGGATCTCTTCTTCCACGGAGCGCCCGTTCCTGGCGGAGCGCAGCCGGAGATAGGCCTTGAGCGTCTCGTCGAGCTTGCGGATGGTCAGGCTGGCCATGGGGCGGGCCTCCGATGATGTGATAGCGATGCTATCACATCATGCATGCATTGCAATCATAACTGCTTGATCGCGACCAGGATGGCGATGAAGGTGGCCGCGATGATCCAGAGCGCAACCGTCCGCCAGCGGTTCCGGCGGCCCTCGGAGCGGCCCATCGCAGCGATGGTCTCGGGCGACAGGGTGACGCCCTCCCGGCTCATCTTCTCCAGATTTTCCAGCACCGCCACGGCCCGCGAAGCTATCGCCGGCAGGCCGGCCAGCACCCGGCCGAGCTCGCCGGCTCCGGTCATCGCGCCCTGGATGCGGCCGAGGGGCCCAAGATTTTCCGTGATCCACTCGCGCACCACGGGGTCGGCGATCTTCCAGATGTCGAGCTTGGGGTCGAAGCCGCGGGCCACGCCCTCGACCACCACCATGGTCTTCTGCAGCAGGATCAGTTCGGGCCGCGTCTGCATGTCGAACAGGCCGGTGACCTCGAGCAACAGGGTCAGCAGCTTCGCCATCGAGATTTCTTCGGCGGTACGATTGTGGATCGGCTCGCCGATCGCGCGGATCGCTTGCGCAAAATTCTCCACCGAATGGTGCCCCGGCACATAGCCGGCCTCGAAATGCACCTCGGCGACGCGGCGATAGTCGCGCGTGATGAAGCCGAGCAGAATCTCGGCGAGGAAGCGGCGCTCCTTCAGTCCGAGCCGTCCCATGATGCCGAAATCCACGGCGACGAGCCGGCCGGAATCGTCGAGGAACAGGTTTCCGGGATGCATGTCGGCGTGGAAGAAGCCGTCGCGCAGCGCGTGGCGCAGAAAGCTCTGGATCACCTTGCGGCCGAGATCGGGCAGGTCGACATGGGTCTCGGCGAGGCGCGCATGATCGTTCAACGCGATGCCGTCGATCCACTCCATCGTCAGCACGTTGTGCGTGGTGCGGTCCCAATCGACCTCGGGCACGCGGAAGTCCGGATCGTCTCGGGTGTTCTCCGCCATCTCCGAGAGCGCGGCGGCTTCGAGGCGGAGATCCATCTCCATCGCGACCGAGCGCGACATGGTGTTGATGACCTCGATCAGCCTCAAGCGGCGCGCTTCGGCGGAATGCGCCTCGGCATTATGCGCGACGAAGAAGAAATCGCTGAGGTCGCGGCGGAAGCGCGAGGCGACGTTGGGGCGCAGCACCTTCACCGCGACCTGCCGTTTCACGCCGTCGCGCATCACCTCGCCGCGATGCACCTGCGCGATCGAGGCGGCGGCGACCGGCGGGCCGAGGCTGACAAAGGCCTGCGACACCGGGCGCTCCAGCGCCTGCGCGATCACGTTCTCGGCTTCGGTCTGCGAGAACGGCGGCAGCCGGTCCTGCAAGCTTTCGAGGTCGCGCGCCATCGCGACGCCGACGACGTCGGGCCGGGTGGCGAGGAACTGGCCGAGCTTGAGATAAGCCGGTCCGAGCCGGGTCAGCGCCGTCGTCAGCCGCGCACCTGATTTGGCGCCGCGCCGCTCGACAAGGCGTGCGAGCTTCAACGCAAGCTGTCCCGGCGGCGGCACCAGCGCGGGATCGACGACGCCGAACACGCCCTCGCGCGCAAACACGAAACCGGCGCGGGCGAGGCGCGAAATGTGGGTCAGTGCAGAGATCACAAACGCCAGCCCGAATGCAGCGCTACGATGCCGCCGGAGAGGCTCTGCCACTTGACGCGGGAGAAGCCGGCGGCGCTGATCATCTCGGCGAAGGCGTTCGGCCGCGGAAACTTGCGGATCGACTCGACGAGATATTGATAGGACTCGGCATCTCCCGTGATGGCGCGGCCGAGCGGCGGGATCACCTTGAACGAGAACAGATCGTAGATCCGGTCGAGGCCGGGCACGTCGACGGTGGAGAATTCCAGGCACAGGAAACGGCTGCCGGGGCGCAGCACGCGATAGGCCTCGCGCAGCGCGGCGTCGATCCGCGGCACGTTGCGGATGCCGAACGCGATCGTGTAGGCGTCGTACGAACGATCCGCGAAGGGGAGTTCCTCCGCATTGCCCTCGACGAACGTGACCTGGTCATCGAGATGGCGCTTGGCGGCGCGCTCGCGGCCGACCGCGAGCATGTCGGAATTGATGTCGCAGACGGTGGCGCGGAAGCCCGCGCCCGCGGCCTTCGCCGCACGGAAGGAGATGTCACCGGTACCGCCGGCGACGTCGAGCAACGCAAACGGCGTATCGCGCTTCGGCGGATCGAGCGCCGTGATCATGATGTCCTTCCAGATCCGGTGCAGGCCGCCGGACATCAGGTCGTTCATCAGGTCATAGCGCGATGCCACGCTGTGAAACACATCGTTCACCAGCGTCTGCTTGTCGCCCAGGGGCACGTCCCTGAAGCCGAAATGGGTGGTTTGATCCGGCCGATCCATCAACTTTTAACTCTTGCCCTTTTTGGTCGCGTTTTCTTCACGCGAACCGGTGCCCACTTCGCTGGAAAACGCTCCAGGCCAAACCATAGCGCGGCGGCCGCAATGGCGCTATCACGTCACCTTCAAAAGGTGAATGCCAAACCTATGCCGGAATTACCCGAAGTCGAGACCGTCCGCCGCGGCCTGCAACCGGCCATGGAAGGGGCAAAGATCGTCAAGGCCGAAGCTCGCCGAAAAGATCTGCGGTTTCCCTTTCAAAAAGACTTTATCGCCCGGCTCGAGGGCCAGACCGTCACCGGGCTCGGCCGCCGCGCCAAATATCTGATGGCGGACCTCACCTCCGGTGACGTGCTGCTGATGCATCTGGGCATGTCCGGCTCGTTCCGCGTGCTGAAGGGCGACGGCAAGTCGACGCCGGGCGAATTCCATTATCCGCGCAGCGAGGATCGCGCGCATGACCATGTGGTGTTTCACATGTCGTCGGGCTCAGCCGTCATCTTCAACGACCCGCGCCGCTTCGGCTACATGAAGATCATTGCGCGCAACGCGCTGGATGAAGAACCGCTTCTGAAGGATCTCGGCCCCGAGCCGCTCGGCAACGAGTTCGATGCGACGATGCTGGCACGCGCCTGTCACAACAAGAAGACCAGCCTGAAGGCTGCGCTGCTCGACCAGCGCGTCGTCGCGGGCCTCGGCAACATCTATGTCTGCGAGGCGCTGTTTCGCGCGCATCTCTCACCGCGTCGATTGGCCGCGACGCTCGCGACCAAGAAGGCCGAGCCGACCGATCATGCGAAGCGCTTGGTCGAAGCGATCCACGCCGTGCTCAACGCCGCGATCAAGGCCGGTGGCTCCTCGATCTCGGATCATCGGCTGACCACGGGCGAGATGGGCTATTTCCAGCACTCGTTCCAGGTCTACGATCGCGAGGGCGAGACATGCCGCACGCCGCGCTGCGGCGGCATCGTCAAGCGCTTCACCCAGAACGGCCGTTCAACGTTCTGGTGTCCGAAGTGCCAGAAGTAGCGCGATGGATACGCCGGCACCGACCGGCATCGCGGATGTCTTGGCGGACTGGTGGCGTCTCGTTGAGATAGGTTTACTTGCGGACGCAGATCACACGGACGACAGCGGCCTTGGCATCAGATGATCCGCCTGCAGCGGTCACGTCTCGCGCTTTGAGGAAATCGCGCACGGTGTTGGCCGACACCAGCGTCGCCTGTGCGGCCGGCGCAGCATTCGCAGGCCCCGCGACCAGCACCGGCTTCAGCAAGGCGATGCCGGCGAACTTGCCATCATTGTCGAGCGCAGCAGCGCCGGAGAAGCCGATCGCCGGTGGCGGCGACAACGCGGTATCGATGCCGGCCTGCGCAATCGAGGCCTTGACGGTGCTTGCGGCCGCGCCGCCGCCCTGGCTGTGCGGATCGGCTATGCCGGTGACGTCCAGCGCAGTCTTCGTGCTGCCTCCTGCAAGAGTGAGCGGCTTCAAGGCGCGTGCGCCGTAGATGCGCAGCAGCGCGAGGTCATGCTCCTTGTCTTCGGCGACGCGGTCGGCATTGCCATAGCCCGGGATCGTCAGCGCGAGGCAGTCATCGGTCACGATGCGGTCCGTGACGATGGCGCCGTCCTCGCTCACCACGACGCCGGTGCCGTATTCCACCATCTTGCGCGGTGGTGGACCGGCAACAGGGCCCGATGGAAACGCGGTGAACGCGCTCGACATCGCGATCACGACCGGCTCAACGGTATTTTCCATCGCCTGGTCGTAGAGGATGGTGAGGATACGTACCTCGTCGCCCTTGAGGGTGCCGCGCAGATAAAACTTCTTCAGGCCCTGCAGGCCCGACAGCACGAAGAAGTCCGGCTTCACCACCGTGTAGTCGACGGTGCGGCCGGCGGCCTTCTTTT
Organism: Bradyrhizobium jicamae; assembly: GCF_018130695.1. Classification (GTDB taxonomy): domain Bacteria; phylum Pseudomonadota; class Alphaproteobacteria; order Rhizobiales; family Xanthobacteraceae; genus Bradyrhizobium; species Bradyrhizobium jicamae_B. Next base: position 121,709 of record NZ_JAFCJX010000020.1, read on the forward strand.
CGCGATCGGCGAGCTTTGCGGTGGTTGGGCCCGCCTCCTTGGACCGCGTCAGCAGAACCTGGACGGTGCCTGTCGGCGACGTCCATCGCGCGCCGTTGGCGTCGCTGGTGAGTTGCGGCACCAGCTTGGTCGGAATGCCCAGTCGCGCGCCGGTGGCAGGCTCGGTGACGATCTTCCAGCCGACACTGTCCTGCCATTTCCGCGCGGTGTCGGCGAGCGCGCCGCGCTCCTGCGGATTGAGCACACCGGTCGGCTTGCCGCCGCGGTTCTTCTGGAATTCCTTGATCGCGTTGACCATGCGCTCGCTGACGTCACCGGTGATGGCGCCGTTGTATTCGCCGACCCAGGCGAGGTCGGATTGCAGCGCCAGCCGCTCGGTCTGCGCCATCGCATTGGCGGTATCCTCGGGCTTCTGCAGCGCGGGGCGGATCGGAACGGTGGTGACGGTCTTGGGCTTGGTCCCGCCGGTCGCCGGCGGCGTCATCTGGGCCTGCGCGGTGCTCATGGCGGCCAGCATCGTGACCGCAAGCAACGATGTTGCCGAAAGCATCAATCTCATGACAAATCCGGGGGGATCAGGGCCATTGACGTCCACGCAATTAAGCACATCTGCTTGGTCGGCAACAACCGTGCCCCGGTTCAGGTTCTCAGACCCTCATCCTGAGGAGCGGCGCAAGCCGCGTCTCGAAGGACGAGGCCACGGACGGGGCCGCATGGTTCGAGACGCGCGTTCCGCGCTCCTCACCATGAGGGTCGAGAGTTAAGGACTGACAAGACGATGCTGAGTGCCGACGAACTCGAACGCTATGCCCGCCACATCGTGCTGCGCGACGTCGGCGGCCCCGGGCAGAAGGCACTGAAGGAAGCTTCCGTGCTGGTGATCGGCGCCGGCGGGCTCGGCGCACCCGCGCTGATGTATCTGGCGGCGGCTGGTGTCGGCACGCTCGGCGTGGTCGATGACGACATCGTCTCGCTGTCCAATTTGCAGCGCCAGGTGATCCATACGACGCCCGACATCGGCAAGCGCAAGGTCGACAGCGCCGCCGAGCAGATCCACGCGCTCAATCCGCATGTCCATTTCGAGGCGCATGCGGCGCGGCTCGATGCGAAGAATGCGATGGCGCTGATCTCGGGTTACGATCTCGTGCTCGATGGTTCCGACAATTTCGAGACCCGCTATCTGGTCTCCGATGCCTGCTTCCTCGCCGGCAAACCATTGATCACCGCGGCGCTCGGCCAGTTCGACGGCTCGCTGACCACGATCCGCGCCCATGAGACCAATGAGAAGGGCGAGTTCAATCCGACCTATCGCTGCCTGTTCCCCGAAGCGCCGCCGCCGGGCACGGTGCCGGCCTGCGCGGAGGCCGGCGTGATGGGCGCGCTCGCCGGGATTCTCGGCTCGATGATGGCGCTGGAGGCGATCCGCGAGATCGTCGGGTTTGGCGAGAGCCTGGTCGGGCGCCTGCTGATGGTCGATGCGCGCGCGATGCGGTTCGAGACGCTGCGTTACGCGCGCGATCCGCAGAATCCGCTCAATGGTGATGCGCCTGCGATCACCGATTTGAGCGGACACGCGCTTTAGCTTTTGGGCATGATCTTTTCGGAAAACCGCTTCACACTTTTCCGGATCATGCTCTAATCAGAGTCCGCGATCTGCTTCTCGAAGTCGGATGCATTCGGGATGTCCGTCATCACCTGCGGGCAGCGGAAGCACGCTTCCTTGCCTTCCTGACGGAACCAGCGGCAGGTCGAGCGGATCTGGCAGGCGGGCAGTGCGTTGACGACTGCCGGGACGCCGGCAACGATTCGCTGTGCCAGAGCGCAGGAGTTGTCCTTGAAATGCTTGCAGCCGCCGTTGGCGCAGGGCGCCGCAATGCGGAAAAGTTCGGTGGGCTTCGCGGGTCCCGAGAGGGACAGCAGCTTCTCGGTCACCGGCAGAGCTTCGGTGAGATAGCCGACCCGATGCTCTTCCGGCGTGCCGGTCATCACGCCAAAGATGCGGGCGCCGTCGGCATTCGCCGGTGCGCTGGGACAGTCGATCTGCTTGCGTGGTTCGTCGGACATGAAACCCTCTATTTCGCTGCTGGTGCAGTGTGAGCTGCCTCTGAATGAAAAGGCGTCCGAGGCGACGTCCGGCGCGCTATGTGCCGAACGCCATCCCGTCTCTGCGATGACGCTGAGTTCACTTCATCGTTGAGAGAGCCTGCAGCGCAGAAAGAGGGCTGGAAGGCTCCACCGGGTAGAGACCCCAGATGGTGCCCGTGCCGATCTTTATGCTTGCATTCGCACTTTCGGTGAGCTTCACCGCGAACCCGGCTGCGACGGTTTCGAGCTGATCCGGGGTGAGCCGGACCGGCGCTTCGAGGGTCTCATCGACCGACTGTAGGGACTTCGCTTCGGATTTCTTCATCTGTCCATCTCCTGTCGCGAGGCGAAGGGGTCATCCGCTTCGACTGCGCAGGGACGTTAAGGACGGACGGGACGAGGTACCGTGATGTTTCTCACGGAAAAGAAGTTGGCGCACCGGCCTCATGGAGAGCCGGTGCGTGATCTGCGCCACTCAGGACGCCGGCTTTTCACTGTCCATGTGCTTGAGATGCTCTTCCGGATAGCGCCCGCCCGAGGCAACGCCGGGCGGAAACGCTCTTGCCAGTGCGACGAGATGCGCATCCGCCAGCTTCACGTCGAGCGCGCCAAGCGCTTCGGTCAGCCGCTCGCGCCGCCGTGCGCCGACCAGCGGCACGATGTCCTTGCCCTGTGCCGCGACCCAGGAGATCGCCACCTGCGCCGGCGAGGCGCCGACCTCGGCGGCGATGGCGCGCAGCCGATCGGCAAGCGCGAGGTTGGCGTCGATATTGCCGGCCTGGAAGCGCGGGCTGAGCAGGCGGAAATCCTTTGCTTCTGCGCGGTCCTTCGACCAATGGCCGCTGATCAGCCCGCGCGCCAGCACGCCATAGGCCGTGATGCCGATGCCGAGCTCGCGGCAGGTTTTCAGGATGTCGCTCTCGATGCCGCGCGAGATCAGCGAGTATTCGATCTGCAGATCGGCGATCGGATGCACGGCGTGCGCGCGGCGGATGGTCTCGGAGCCGACCTCGGAGAGGCCGATGTGACGGATCCAGCCGGCCTTGATCATATCGGCCATCGCGCCAATCGTCTCCTCGATGGGAACGCCGGGATCGAGCCGCGCCGGACGATAGATGTCGATGTGATCGACACGCAGCCGCTGCAGCGAATAGGCGACGAAATTCTTCACCGCGGCCGGCCGACTGTCATAGCCGAGAAATCCGCGTTGCGGATCGCGCAGCGCGCCGAACTTGACGCTGATCCGCAGATTGTCGCGGTTGCGGCCAGCGAGCGCCTCGCCGATCAGCATCTCGTTGTGGCCCATGCCGTAGAAATCGCCGGTGTCGAGCAGCGTGATGCCGGCCTCGAGCGCGGCGTGGATGGTGGCGATGCTCTCGCTGCGATCGGTTGGTCCGTAGAAATCCGACATGCCCATGCAGCCGAGGCCGAGTGTCGAGACGACGGGGCCGGTGGAACCGAGTTTGCGCGCGTCCATGATTGTTCTCCGCGAAAGGCGAGCTGAAGCGTCGCCGAAAGCCGAGGCGGATATGCGCCGTTTTGATTGCAGCGATAAGCTGGACAATCATGAATAGCGTGTTCTATATGCCGAACAATGCAAGATTTTGACCTTCGCGATCTCGATGCCTTCGTGGCGGTGGCGCGCACGCGCAATTTTCGCCGTGCCGCGGTGGAGCAGGGCGTCTCCGTCTCCAGCCTCAGCCAGCGCCTGCGCGACATGGAGGAGCGGCTCGGCGTCCGCCTGATGAACCGCACCACCCGCAGCGTCGCGTTGACCGAGGCCGGCGAGCTGCTGCTCGCGCGCGTCGGGCCGGCGATGGCCGATGTCGCGGGCGCGCTCGACCAGGTGCGCGGCTTGCGCGACGTGCCGTCGGGCCGGTTGCGCATCAACGCGCCGCCGCCGGCGATCGATTTGGTGCTGGCGCCGATGATCGCGCCGTTCCTCGCCAAGCATCCGCAGATCGATCTGGAGATCGTCGCTGACAGCGCCTTCGTGGACATCGTCGCCCAAGGCTTTGATGCCGGCGTCCGCTATGGCGAGCATCTGGCGCAGGACATGATCGCGGTGTCGCTCGGCGCGCCGCAACGCTACGCCGTGGTGGCCTCGAGCGCGTATGTGGCCAAGCACGGCCGCCCCAAGCATCCGAAGGAATTGCTCGACTATCCCTGTATCCGCACCCGCTTCGGCAGCGGTGCGATGCTGGACTGGGAGTTCGAGAAGAACGGTCGTGTCGTGAAAGTGTCGCCGCCGGCCAAGCTGGTCGCGACTTATCTCGGGCTCGCGCTGCGCGCTGTCCATGACAGCGTCGGCTACTGGCTGACCTTCGAGGGCTATGTGCGCTACGGCCTGAAATCCGGCGCGCTGGTCAGCGTGCTCGACGACTGGCTGCCGCCGTTTCCGGGACCGTTCTTGTACTATCCGAGCCGGCGCCAGCCGCCGCCGGCGCTTGCCGCGTTCGTGGCATTCGTCGCCGATTGGCGCAAGCAGGCGGGGCGGAAGCGCAAGTAGCGACGCATTGGCTCCATCGGTGCTCTTCCCCTTCCCCCTGAAAGAGGGAAGGTCGGGATGGGGGTCAGCCGCAGGCGATGCTATATGCGGAGAGAGCAGATCCCCACCCGCTTTGCTCTGTCGAGCAAAGCGACCTCCCCTTTTCAAGGGGAGGTTGGCGTTACCGCATGCTCGGCAGGACGTCTACTTTGCATGGTGTTGTTTTCGCTTTTTTGGTTCGGCCCGCGTCGCCGCGCTTACAGCATGCTCGGCAGGACGCGATCCGGCGGCTTGTGGGCGTCGAGGAAGGTGCGGATATTGATGATCACCTTCTCGCCCATCTCGACACGGCCTTCGATGGTGGCCGAGCCCATGTGCGGCAGCAAGGTCACCTTGCCGGCCTTGGCGAGTCGCACCAGCTTCGGATTCACCGCGGGCTCGTGCTCGTAGACGTCGAGCGCGGCGCCGCCGATCTCGCCGGCTTCGATCAGCTTGATCAGCGTGTCCTCGTCGATCACCTCGCCGCGCGCGGTGTTGACGACATAGGCCTCTTTCCGGATCAGCTTCAGCCGCCGCGCCGAGAGCAGATGGAAGGTCGCCGGCGTGTGCGGGCAGTTCACCGAGATGATGTCCATCCGCGCCAGCATCTGGTCAAGGCTTTCCCAGTAGGTGGCGCCGAGCTCTTCGGCGATCTTCGGGGCCACCGGGCGGCGGTTGTGATAGTGGATCTGCAGGCCGAAGGCGCGGGCGCGGCGCGCCACGGCCTGGCCGATTCGGCCCATGCCGATGATGCCGAGCCGCTTGCCGCCGATGCGGTGGCCGAGCATCCAGGTCGGCGACCAGCCCGCCCAGTTCTTGCCGTCGGTCAGGATCGAGGCGCCCTCGATCAGCCGGCGCGGCACCGCAAGGATCAGCGCCATGGTCATGTCGGCGGTGTCCTCGGTCAGAACCTTCGGCGTGTTTGTCACGGTGATGCCGCGCGCATGCGCCGCCGCGACGTCGATATTGTCGACGCCGTTGCCGAAATTGGCGATCATCTTCAGCTTGCAATCGGGTTGATTGAGCACATCCTCGCGGATCATGTCCGTTACCGTCGGCACCAGCACGTCGGCGGTGCGCACGGCTTCGGCGATCTGCTCGGGGGTCATCGGCGTGTCTTCGAGATTGAGCCGCGCGTCGAACAGCTCACGCATCCGGGTCTCGATCGAGTCCGGCAGCTTGCGGGTAACGACGACGAGAGGCTTTTTCTTCACCGACATGTCCTGCTCTCATGAGGTGCGCGGCTGGCGTCAATGTCCGCGCCGTTCAGTCCTCATTAACCGGGTTGTTCGACACTGAGGATGGCCGCGCTCACCCGGCTATTCCTTCGCGTTTCCCAGGGTTCCCCGATACTTACCCCGGATTGGCAAGGGAAAATTCGGGCGTCTTGGTTCTCAAGCGTTCCGTCCTCTCTAGCAGAAGGCCGGGCCAAGACAAGAACCCCTCGGAACGACAGGTCCGGGGGCGGCGGCCACGGGGATTTGGGATTGCGGCGTTTGGTTTGAGGGCAACTCGCAGAATTCGAGTTGGTATCTCGGCAGGAGACGAGTTGTGATGGCGTTGGGGCGTTTTTGTGCGTTGGCGGCACTGGTCGGGTGCATGCTGGGTGCGTCGGTGACGACGAGCCATTCGGCCAAGGATGCGAGCCCCACCACCAGCGGATTGCCGATCCCGCGCTATGTCAGCCTGAAATCCGACCATGTGAACGTCCGTGCCGGTCCAACCAAGGACAATGACGTCGCCTGGGTCTACACCCGCTCCGGCCTGCCGGTCGAAATCACCGCCGAATTCGAGAACTGGCGCCGGGTGCGCGATTCCGAAGGCGCGGAAGGCTGGGTCTATCACTCCCTGCTGTCGGGCCGCCGCACGGCGGTGGTCACGATGAAGAACAAGGACGATCTCGCTTTGATCTACGATCGCCCTGACCTGACCAGTGCTGTCGCAGCAAAGCTGCAGGCCGGTGTCGTCGCGCAGGTCAAGAAGTGCACCAACAGCTGGTGCCGCGTCATCGGCAACGGCTTTGACGGCTGGATCGAGCAGCAGCGCCTGTGGGGCGTCTACGCCGACGAGAAGGTGGATTGACGCGCAGAATCGTAGGGTGGGTTAGGCGAAGCCGTAACCCACCATCTTCTCCATCCACGCGCGTCATCGTGTGTTGAAGCACCGCCGGTGGGTTACGGCTTCGCCTAACCCACCCTACAAATCCCCAAAACGACAATGGCCGGGACGAGCCCGGCCACAATCAAATTCAGCTTGTAATGCCGATCAGCGCTTCTTGCGCAGCCGCACGACCATGTCGACGCGGGCGATCTCGTAGCCTTCGGGCACGTCGGGCATCCGCGACAGCACGAGGTTCGGGTCGGGGATGTCGACCAGCTCGTGATTGTGCTCGAGATAGAAGTGGTGGTGCGCCGACACGTTGGTGTCGAAATAGGTCTTGGTGCCGTCGACGCTGACCTGGCGCAAAAGACCGGCATCGGTGAGCTGGTTCAGCGTGTTGTAGACGGTCGCCAGCGACACCGGAACCTTGGCCAGCGTGGCTTCCTCGTAGAGCATTTCCGCGGTCAGATGGCGGGCGCCCTTGCCGAACAGCAGCCAGCCCAGCGCCATGCGCTGACGGGTCGGCCGCAGGCCAGCCGCCTGCAACATCTCGTTGACGTCATGCCACGGGCAGCCGGTCAGGGCCGGGTGATGCCCGGCACCCCGGGCCGCCGGGTGCACGTCGTCGTTCGAAACCGGTACTTCGTCAGTCATATCCACTCTATGCACGAAACTCGGGCGATATTCCCCAACAAATATAAAAAGACCCTCTATCAGATGCAAGTTTTTCGCAACTAGAACGGCTCCAAGGTAAACTGGAACCCCATGGAGACACGTTGATTTATCCCCTGAATGCCGCTTTGCCGGCTTATGAGGCCTATGTTAGAGAGCGCGCGGACCACATATGCGTGAACAGCAGGGCGTTGGCCTTTGGGGCGCCCTAGGTTGCGCCAAGGTACGGGACAGGAAGGTTCCGCGGGAAAACGGGTCCGATCAGGCACATGACACTTCCGCGCATGGCGCTGCATCGGGACATTTGAGAGGCTGATAGGGATGCTGGACCGGCGCAACGGTTACGAATACGAGGATCTGCTGGCGTGCGCGCGGGGCGAAATGTTCGGCCCCGGCAACGCCCAGTTGCCGCTGCCGCCGATGCTGATGTTCGACCGCATCAGCGAGATCTCGGACACCGGCGGCGAGTTCGGCAAGGGCGTGGTGCATGCCGAGCTCGACGTCAAACCGGACCTCTGGTTCTTCAATTGCCATTTCAAGAATGACCCGGTGATGCCGGGCTGCCTCGGCCTCGACGCCATGTGGCAAATGGTCGGCTTCTATCTCGGCTGGACCGGCGGGCAAGGTCGCGGCCGCGCGCTGGGCCTCGGCGAACTGAAGTTCTCCGGCCAGGTGCTGCCGCATGTGCGTAAGGTCGTCTATCACATCGACATCAAGCGCGTGATGCGCTCAAAGCTTGTGCTTGGAATTGCCGACGGCTGGCTTTCCATGGACGGCGAGATTATTTATCGCGCCAAGGATCTGAAGGTTGGCTTGTTCAAGCAGGGCACCGAGCCCTCTTGAGCGAGACATGACGGCCAGGCAAAACGATAGGGCGAGGCGAACATGAGGCGGGTTGTCATCACGGGGATGGGGATTGTCTCGTCCATCGGAAACAACACCCAGGAAGTGCTGTCGAGCCTGTACGAGGCGAAGTCCGGCATCACGCGCGCCGAGAAGCACGCCGAGCTCGGTTTCCGCTCGCAGGTGCAGGGTGCGCCGACGCTCAACCCGGCCGAGGTGATCGATCGCCGCGCCATGCGCTTCCTCGCCGAGGGCGCGGCCTGGAATCACGTCGCGATGGAGCAGGCGATCCGCGATTCCGGCCTCGAGCCCGACCAGGTCTCCAACGTCCGCACCGGAATCATCATGGGATCGGGCGGCCCGTCGACCCGCACCCTGGTCGAAGCTGCCGACATTGCGCGCAGCAAGGGCCCCAAACGTGTTGGCCCGTTCGCGGTGCCGAAAGGCATGTCGTCGACCGCATCCGCGACGCTCGCGACCTGGTTCAAGATCAAGGGCGTGAACTATTCGATCTCGTCGGCCTGCGCGACCTCGAACCATTGCATCGGCAATGCCTATGAGACGATCCAGATTGGCAAGCAGGATGTGATCTTCGCCGGCGGCTGCGAGGAGCTCGACTGGACGCTGTCGGTGCTGTTTGACGCGATGGGCGCGATGTCCTCGAAATACAACGACACCCCGTCGACGGCGTCGCGGCCCTACGACCTCAACCGCGACGGTTTCGTGATCGCCGGCGGCGCCGGCGTGCTGGTGCTGGAAGAGCTCGAGCATGCCCGCGCACGCGGCGCGCGCATCTATGGTGAGATCGTCGGTTATGGCGCGACCTCGGACGGCTACGACATGGTCGCCCCGTCGGGTGAGGGCGCCGAGCGCTGCATGCGCATGGCGCTGTCGACCGTGAAGGGCCCGATCGATTACATCAACCCGCACGCGACCTCGACACCGGCCGGCGATCCCCCGGAGATCGAGGCGATCCGCAAGGTGTTCGGCACCGGCGACAAGTGCCCGCCGATCTCGGCGACCAAGGCGCTGACCGGCCACTCGCTCGGCGCCACCGGCGTGCAGGAAGCGATCTACTCGCTGTTGATGCTCAACAACGGCTTCATCTGCGAGAGCGCGCACATCACCGAGCTCGATCCGGTGTTTGCGGACATGCCGATCGTGCGCAAGCGCATCGACAACGCCAAGCTCAACACCGTGCTGTCGAACTCGTTCGGCTTCGGCGGCACCAACGCGACGCTGGTGTTCCAGCGGCTGGATGCGTGATTGATTAGCATGATCCGGAAAAGTGTGAAGCGGTTTTCCGAAAGAGATCATGCGCAAACAAAGTACTGAGACGGAGTGGGCATGATTATCGAACCGCGCGTGCGAGGCTTCATCTGCACGACGGCACACCCCGTCGGCTGCGCCACCAATGTCCGTGAGCAGATCGCTTACGTGCTGCGCAACGGCCCCGTGGCGGACTTTCCCAAGCGCGTCGCCGTGCTCGGCTGCTCGACCGGCTACGGGCTCGCCAGCCGCATCGTCGCGACCTTCGCGGGCGGCGCCGACACGATCGGCGTCTCGCTGGAGCGCGAGCCCACGGCGACCAAGAGCGGCAGCGCCGGCTTCTACAACAACCGCGCCTTCGAGATCGAAGCGCAAAAGATCGGGCGTTCGCCCGTCACGCTGGAAGGCGACGCCTTCTCCGACGAGCTGAAGCAGGACTTCATCGCGCGCGTCCGCGAAAAGTTCGGCCAGCTCGATATGCTCGTCTACAGCATGGCGGCGCCGGTTCGCACGGATCCGGTCACCGGCAAGACGTATCGTTCCGCCATCAAGCCGCTTGGCGCGCCCGTCGAGATCAAGACCCTCAACACCGAAACCGGCGAGGTCTACGAGACCACGATTTCGCCGGCGAACGAGGATGAAGCCACCGCGACCGTCGCGGTGATGGGCGGCGAGGACTGGCAGCGCTGGATCGACCAGCTTGCCGATGCCGGCGTGCTGGCGCCGGGCTTCCGTACCCTCAACTACACCTATATCGGCAGCGAGCTGACCTGGCCGATCTACTGGAAGGGCACGCTCGGCCGCGCCAAGGTCGACCTCGACAACAAGGCGGAAGCGATCCGCGCGCGGCTCGGCGAAGACGCGGCGCGCGTGGTGGCGCTGAAGGCCGTGGTGACGCAGGCGAGCTCGGCTATCCCGGTGGTGCCGCTCTACGGCACCGTGCTGTTCAAGGTCATGAAGCAGCTCGGCCTGCATGAAGGCTGCATCGAGCAGATCGATCGCCTGTTCCGCACCCGCCTCGGCCGCGACGCGGAGGTCGACGATGCGAAGCGCCTGCGTGTCGACGATTGGGAGTTGTCGGCGGACGTCCAGAAGGAAGTGTCGCGCCGCTGGCCGCTGCTCACGACCGAAACGCTCGGCGAGCTCGCGGACCTTCCGGAATACAAGACCCAGTTCCTCCGCCTGTTCGGCTTCGGCATCGACGGCGTCGATTACGGCCAGGACGTCGATCCGCGCGTCGTGCCGGGTTGATCACCCGGCCGCGATCTTCTCCGCGCGCTGGAACGCCGGCCGCGCCATGCAGCGGGCGATATAGGCGTCGAATGACGGCCGCGCTGGAATCATCTTGAACAGCCGGACTGCGAAATTCAGTCCCGAGCCGATCACGATATCCGCGGCCGAGAAGGTCTCGCCGAGTATCCACGGTCCCTTGCTCAGGGCCACGTCGAGCACGTCGATCACCCGCTGCGCATCGCCCCAACCGGCTGCGACGGGGTTCATCTCGACCTTGGTTGCGATCTGCACCATCGCGGGCTCGATGCAGCCGGGGCCGAAGAACAGCCAGTAGAGATATTTTGCGCGCAGGGGATCGCCGAGCGGAGGCGCGAGTTTCGCCTCGGGATAGCGTTCGGCGACATAGGCTGCGATCGCGGCCGCTTCGGCGAGCGTTGCCTCACCATCCCTCAGCGCCGGCACCTTGCCCATCGGATTGATCGCGAGATATTCGATCTTGCGCTGCGCGCCGGTCGAGATGTCGATCAGCACGCGCTCATAGGGCTGCCCGGTCTCTTCCATCAGCCAGAGCGAGGAGAACGAACGCGAGCGCGGCGACCAATAGAGCTGCATCATGGCGGAACCTTTCATCGGCGTGGGATGAATAGCGCCTCGCTTTTTCGCGCGTCTTCAGCGCATTGGCAACGCACTATGTCTGGGCGAGCGCGCCGCGGCTCAGGCGGCATGTTGGTCAATCTCCCGTCGCGCCGCTCACTCGTCCTTGAGATAGCCCGGCAGTCTCCGATCGAGCTCCGCCGCAATCAATGTGCGGGTTCTTTCGCGCAACAGAGCACTCGATGATGCGGCTTCCGGAGGGGTGGGAAAGTCAGCGTTATCGAGCTTGTTGAGCGGATTCTCGGTCAGCCTCATGCCTTCTGCGAGATTGCTTCCGAAGTTCGCGAACGCACGGTTGACCCGCTCGTAGCTCCTGCCGTCGAGCAGTGTCAGCGAGATGTTGGCGAACAAATGCGAGTGCCGTAGCACCGATCCGAGGCCCTGGTTGTAGGTGCCGATGCCGTTGAGCTCCAGATTGGAGTTCTGCGGCCGCGACTTGAATTTGGTGACGACGAGATAGCGCTCGCAGTTCGAGCTAGTGGTGATGCTCTGAACGATCGCTGGTATGCCCTCGCGTGGGTCCGGCAAAAAGCGGGATTGCGGGTGATAGAACGGATCGAACGCGCCCCTGGCAAAGCTTATCTTCCGGACCCCGGGGTCGTTGCCGGTCGCCGCTCGGACCCGTGCGAAGACGAGGTCATCGAACCCCCAGTTGATCGGAACTTCAGTCCCCTCATACTCGAAGACGGTCACGCCGAATTTCTGGACCGCAAACTGGTCGCCGAGCACCGAGATCACACCGAGCCGGCAGGGGCCGGTCTCGACCGCGGCAGGCTGCTTCGCTGCCGGCTTGGCCTTCGGCGCGGCCTTCTTTGCTGCGGACTTGATGGGGGCGGATGCCGCGGGGGCGGGCTGTGTCGGGGGAGACTGGGCCCATCCTGCCGCGACGAACGATGACGCGAGGACGGCGGTGATGGCGAAACGGCGAGACATGACTGACGAATGAAAAGTTGATGCGGCGGGTGCGCCAAACTAGAGCGTGCGTCGGGCCTCCGCAAGGTGGGCCGTCGCTCAGCCTTTCGTCCAGCGATAGCATTTCATCATGAAGCCGGTGAGCGGGTTGAGCTCCTCCTTCTCGAACACAAAGCCCTCGCGCTCGTACCACCGCCAAGCCTTCTCGTTCTCGCGGACGCAGCGCAGCCGGATCTCGTCAGGCAAATGCTGCCGCGTGAAAGTGAGGAGCTGCCGGCCGAGGCTTTGGCCCTGATAGGCTGGCACGACCATGAGCTGGTCGAGGTAAGACTTCGACAGATGCAGCGCCAGCATGCCGGCGATCGTGCCGCGATCGTCGGCGACGAACAGCGTCCAGCCGTTCTCGATCTCGCGCGGCAGGCGCGCACGCAGATCGGCGAGCAGCTTGTCGCTCGCCTGTGACAGCCCGGTCGAGACCCAGCTCTCCATCCAGGCGCGGGCGATTTCGTCAAATTCGTCCGCACGAGCCGGCCGGATGATCGATGGCGGCATTAGAGCATGATCCGGAAAAGTGTGAAGCGGTTTTCCGAGAAGATCATGCTCAAACAAGAAGCTAAAGCGCGATGACGATTCAACCCAATCTCATCGCGCTTTAGCAGTCCCTCGGGTGCAAAAAGCCCCGCGATCGCTCGCGATGCTTTTCTCACTCAAGGCTACAGGATCGCCTTGCGGCCGCCGAGTCCTCTCGTCGAACTCAGACGCCGAGCGTTCCGGCCTTCGCCGCGGCATAGCGCTCGCCGACCGCCTTCCAGTTCACCGTATTCCACCAGGCCTTGAGATAGTCGGGCCGGCGGTTCTGGTAGGTCAAATAATAGGCGTGCTCCCAGACGTCATTGCCGAGCAGCGCGCGCTTGCCGTCCATGATCGGGTTGTCCTGGTTGGGGCGCGTCTCGATCGCGAGCTTGCCGTCCTTGGTGACGGTGACGAATACCCAGCCGGAGCCGAACACGCGGCCGCCCGCGGCGTTGAAGTCGGTCTGGAATTTCTCCATGCCGCCGAGATCGCGCTCGATCGCGGCCAGCACCTCACCCTCCGGCTTGCCGCCGCTCGGTCCCATGATCTGCCAGAACATGGTGTGATTGGCGTGGCCGCCGAGATTGTTGCGGACGCCGGTGCGGATCGCGTCCGGTACATTGCCGAGGTTGGCGAGCACGTCGGTGATCGGCTTCTCTGCGATCTGCGGATTGTCCTTGGCGAAGTTATTCAGATTCGTGACGTAGGCCTGGTGGTGCCGGTCGTGATGGATCTCCATCGTCTTGGCGTCGATATGCGGCTCCAGCGCGTTCGTCGCATAGGACAGCGGATCGATCTTGAACGGGCCGGTGGGCGGGGTGGTGGCCTGGGCGAAGACGAGGCGCGGCGCGGCTGCGACCGCGGCGAGACCAGCAGCGGCACTGAAGAATCCGCGACGGGACAATGAGGACATGAAACTTCTCCTGGCAGGTGACGGGACGATCCTGATCGGGCGAACGCTCGCGAGGGACTTAGGTTGAAATGCGAGATTCGACGAGATTGGTTTCATACCTACGGCGTTTGACGTTGCGACGTAAGCGCGCACGCATTGATCAAACCGAGAATTGATCAAGCAAACAAAAAGGGCGGCCTTTCAGCCGCCCTTCCTGATTTCGTTGTTCTGACCGCTTACTCGCCGGCCGCTTCGCGCGGCGCCGGAGCGTCAGCCTTCGGCTTGGCCTCGAGGTCCTCGCCGGTGGCCTGGTCGACCGCCTTCATCGACAGGCGGGTCTTGCCGCGGTCGTCGAAGCCGAGCAGCTTGACCTTGACCTTGTCGCCTTCCTTGACGACGTCGGAGGTCTTCTGCACGCGCGCAGAAGCGAGCTGGCTGATGTGGACCAGACCGTCCTTGGCGCCGAAGAAGTTCACGAAGGCGCCGAACTCCATCACCTTCACGACGGTGCCCTCGTAGATCTGGCCGACTTCCGGATCGGAGGCGATCGACTTGATCCACTTGATGGCGGCCTTCATGGCCTCGCCGTCGTTGGAGGCGACCTTCACGGTGCCGTCGTCCTCGATGTTGACCTTGGCGCCGGTCTTCTCGACGATCTCGCGGATCACCTTACCGCCGGTGCCGATCACTTCGCGGATCTTGTCGGTGGCGATCTTGAAGGTCTCGATGCGCGGCGCGTATTCGCCGAGCTCGGCGCGCGCCGCGGTCAGTGCCTTGGCCATCTCACCCAGGATATGGATGCGGCCGTCCTTGGCCTGCGCCAGCGCCACCTTCATGATCTCTTCGGTGATGCCCTCGATCTTGATGTCCATCTGGAGCGAGGTGATGCCGTGGTCGGTGCCGGCCACCTTGAAGTCCATGTCGCCGAGGTGATCCTCGTCGCCGAGGATGTCCGACAGGACCGCAAAGCGCGAACCTTCCAGGATCAGGCCCATCGCGATGCCCGCGGTCGGCCGCTTCAAGGGAACGCCCGCATCCATCAGCGCCAGCGAGGCGCCGCAGACCGAAGCCATCGACGAGGAGCCGTTGGATTCGGTGATCTCCGACACCACGCGCGTGGTGTAGGGGAATTCGTGATGCGGCGGCAGCACCGGGTGGATCGCGCGCCAGGCGAGCTTGCCGTGGCCGATCTCGCGGCGCTTGGTGCCGCCGAGGCGGCCGGTCTCACCGACCGAGTAGGGCGGGAAGTTGTAGTGCAGCAGGAACGTTTCCTTGTACGTTCCCGACAGCGCGTCGATGTACTGCTCGTCCTCGCCGGTGCCGAGCGTGGTCACGACCATCGCCTGGGTCTCACCGCGGGTGAACAGCGCCGAACCGTGAGCGCGCGGCAGCACGCCGACTTCGGCGACGATGTTGCGCACGGTCTTGCTGTCGCGGCCGTCGATGCGCTTGCCGGTGTCGAGGATGTTCCAGCGAACGATCTTGGCTTCGAGCTCCTTGAACACGCCGGCGACGCGCAGCTTGTCGTATTTCGGCTCCTGCCCTTCGGGGAAATAGTGAGCCATCACCTTTTCCTTGACCTTGCCGACCGCGGCGTAGCGATCCTGCTTGACCGGAATGGCGTAGGCGGCACGGAGGTCCTGCTCGGCGATGCCCAGCATCTCCTTTTCGATCTCCGAATTGTCGATCGTGGTAACCTCGCGCGGCTCCTTCGCGGCCTTCTCGGCGAGCTCGATGATCGCGTTGATGACCGGCTGGAAGTGGCGGTGGCCGAACATGACCGCGCCGAGCATCACGTCTTCGTTGAGCTCTTTCGCTTCCGATTCGACCATCAGCACGGCGTCGGCGGTGCCGGCGACGACCAGGTCGAGCTGGGTCTCGGTCATCTCGTCGAGCGTCGGATTGAGGATGAACTCGTCATTGGCGAAACCGACGCGGGCGGCGCCGATCGGGCCCTTGAACGGCGCGCCCGACAGGGTCAGCGCAGCCGAGGAGGCCACCAGCGCCACGATATCGGGATCGTTCTCCATGTCGTGCGACAGGACGGTTGCGATCACCTGGGTCTCGTTGCGCCAGCCGTCGACGAACAGCGGACGGATCGGGCGGTCGATCAGGCGGGAGACCAGCGTCTCCTTCTCGGTCGGACGACCTTCGCGCTTGAAATAGCCGCCGGGAATGCGGCCCGCCGCGTAGGTCTTTTCCTGATAATCGACGGTGAGCGGCAGGAAGTCGACGCCTTCGCGCGGCGCCTTCGCCGCAACGACGGTAGCGAGCACGACGGTCTCGCCATAGGTCGCGAGCACGGCGCCGTCGGCCTGACGCGCGATCTTGCCGGTCTCAAGCTTGAGGGGACGTCCACCCCAGTCGATCTCGACGGAATGCTTAGTGAACATTGCAGTTGTCTTTCATGGTTTCACGAAAGCACGGGGCCCAAAAACGCAAAGACCATGCGCAAGATGGCGAGACATCGATCGCAGCGCGATCGGCATCCGGCGATCCTGCCATGGTCATTGAATTTCGGATGGCGTCCATCCTTTCGGTCATCTGGGCATCTTGCCCCGTCCAGCTGCCGGATTGCTGCTGGACGCTAGTGTGCATGGCATTGTGGGCCATGCCATTGCGCATGATCGTCTTTCGACAATTCGAAAGTCCGGTCCGCCGGACAAGACCATGCGAAAACGCGCGCAAACTGCGCGCGCGTACTTCTCGATATCAACGACGGATGTTGTGCTTCTCGAGCAGCGCCTTGTAGCGCGCCTCGTCCTTGCGCTTGATGTAGTCAAGCAGGGAACGGCGCGTCGACACGAGCTTCAGGAGACCGCGGCGTGAATGGTTGTCCTTCACGTGGGACTTGAAGTGCTCGGTGAGGTTGTTGATGCGTTCCGACAGGATCGCGACCTGGACCTCGGGCGAGCCGGTGTCGCCGGCCTTGTTGGCATTCGTCTTGATGACTTCCGCTTTGCGTTCGGCGGTAATCGACATCGTCAATTGCTCTCATTGTTGCGAGCCGGACTGGCAGTCAGTCCGCTCAGGTTGAACACGCGCTTGGGGATGAGTTCGCCATTGCCGACTTCAGCAAGCGCCAAAAGACGGCCTGCCACCGTGACATAGACTGTGCCGCTACAATTGGGCGCATCCCGTCCGCGCAACAAAACGGCCTGGCCCCGATGGAGCCTTGCCGCATCAGCCCGTGTGACGGCCAGTGCCGGGATGTCGTCCAGCGCGGTCTCAACGGGCAAAAGCGCGTCGGCGAGGCTGCCCTCGCCAGACGCGGCTCTATTGCATAAAGCCTCCAACTGTTCCAGCGGAATCATGTCTGCCTCGGTAAACGGACCGACAATGGTCCGCCGCAGCGCGCAGATATGGCCGAAACAGCCCAAAAGCCGGCCCATGTCGCGGGCCAGTGCCCGGACATAAGTTCCCTTGCCGCACTCGGCTTCGAACACGGACTGGCCGTTATCTCCATGTTCTACAAGGGTTAATTCGTGAATCTCGACCGGGCGGGGCTTCAGCTCGACGGTCTCGCCGTCACGCGCCAGATCATAGGCGCGCTCGCCCTGGACCTTGATCGCCGAATATTGCGGCGGGATCTGCTCGATCACCCCGGTAAAGCCGGGCAGCAGGTTCCGGATCGCTTCGGCCGTTGGCCTGGCCTCGCTGGTCTTGACCACGCGGCCCTCGGTGTCGTCGGTATCGCGCTCCTCGCCCCAGGCGACCGTGAAGCGGTAGCGCTTGCGGCCGTCCATCACGAACGGAACGGTCTTGGTGGCTTCGCCGAGTGCGATCGGCAGGCCGCCGGAGGCAAGCGGATCGAGCGTGCCGGCATGACCGGCGCGCTTGGCCTGGAACAGGCGCTTCAGCACCGCGACTGCCTGCGTCGAGGTCATGCCAATCGGCTTGTCGAGCACGACCCAGCCGTGCACGTCGCGCTTGTCGCGGCGTGGCTGCTGATTTGGTTTGCCCTGCTTCAGACGCGGATCGTTGTTGGTGCGGCGCGGCTCGTCGTTGCGGGCATCGGAAAAAATATTCTTGTCAGCGTCGCGCGCCTCGCCGTTTGGCGCGTCGATCATGCCGTTGGTGGTCGTCACAATCATCACTCGTCGTCCGAATCGGGTGCAAGGTCTCTCTGCACCGCAGGTGTTCGCAGTAATTTCTCGATACGTTCCGCTTCGTCGAATCGCTCGTCGACGCGGAAGCGGATGTCGGGTGCAAATTTCAGGTTAACGCGATGCGCGATCTCGCCGCGCAGGTACTTCTTGTTGCGCTCGAGTGCTGCGATCACGACATCCGTGTCGCGTCCACCGAGCGGCATCACGTAGATCGTGGCGAGCTTCAGGTCCGGCGACATACGCACCTCGGGAACGGTGATGATGTGGCCTGCGAGATCGGGATCGTGGACGTCACCCTGCGACAGAATCTCGGCAACCGCATGGCGCACCGTCTCGCCGACGCGCAATTGACGTTGCGAGCCGCCGGGCGTGGAACTCTTCTTCTGGCGAGGCATCGTGTGTTTCCAAATACCGTCAGGCCCGCGCGCGGATCGCGAGCGTCGACGTCGTTGCTCTAAAATCAGGCAATGCAGGCATGGCCGGAATAAATCCGGCCACGCCGCTGCATTTTCAGTTCAGTTTAAAAGGACCCGGCGCTTCGTAAGATTTGGACTTACAGAGAGCGCTGGATCGTCTCGATGCGGTAGCACTCGATCACGTCGCCGACACGCATATCGCCGTAGTTCTCGAAGGCCATGCCGCATTCCTGACCGGATTGCACTTCCTTCACTTCATCCTTGAAGCGCTTCAGCGTCGACAGCTTGCCTTCGTGCACAACGACGTTGTCGCGGATCAGGCGCACATTGGCGCCGCGTTCCACGGTGCCGTCGGTGACGCGGCAGCCGGCGACCTTGCCGACCTTGGAAATGTTGAACACTTCCAGGATCTGCGCGTTGCCTAGCATGGTCTCGCGCAGCGTGGGCGCGAGCAGGCCGGACATCGCCTTTTTGATGTCATCCACGAGATCGTAGATGATGTTGTAGTAGCGGATCTCGATGCCGTTGCGCTTGGCTGCGGCGGCGGCTTCCTTGTTGGCGCGCACGGAGAAGCCGATGATCGCGGCGTTGAAGCCTTCGGCCAGCGTCACGTCGGATTCCGAGATGCCGCCGACGCCTGCATGCAGGATGCGGGCTGCGACTTCGTCGGTGCCGAGCTTCTCCAGCGAGCCGAGAATCGCTTCCAGCGAGCCCTGCACGTCGGCCTTGACGATCAGCGGGAATTCCTTGCGGCCCGCGGTCTTCAATTGCGACATCATCTGCTCGAGCGAGCCGCGCATGCCGGAGACCGACGCTGCCGCGTTCTCGCGCTTCTGGTGCGCGCGGTAGCTGGTGACCTGGCGGGCGCGGGCTTCGTTCTCGACCACGGCGAGACGGTCGCCGGCTTCCGGCGGGCCGTTGAAGCCGAGCACCTCGACCGGAACGGCGGGGCCGGCCTCGTCGAGCCGCTCGCCCTGGTCGGAGATCAGTGCGCGGACGCGGCCCATCTCGGCGCCGGCCACGATGATGTCGCCGACGCGCAGCGTGCCACGCTGCACCAGCACGGTCGCCACCGGACCACGGCCGCGATCGAGCTTGGCTTCGATCACGGTGCCTTCTGCGGGGCGTTCCGAATTGGTCTTGAGGTCGAGCAGTTCGGCCTGCAGCGCGATCATCTCGAGCAGCTTGTCGAGATTGGTCTTGTTCTTGGCCGACACTTCGACGTCGACGACGTCGCCGCCGAACGATTCGACCTGCACCTCGTGCTGCAGCAGTTCGGTGCGCACGCGCTCCGGCTTGGCGTCGGGCTTGTCGATCTTGTTGATCGCCACGATCATCGGCACCTTGGCCGCCTTGGCGTGGTTGATCGCCTCGATCGTCTGCGGCATCACGCCGTCGTCGGCCGCCACCACCAGGATCACGATGTCGGTGACCTTGGCGCCGCGGGCGCGCATCGCGGTGAACGCGGCGTGGCCGGGCGTATCGATGAAGGTGATCTTGGTGCCGGTCTCCGGCGAGGTCACCTGGTAGGCGCCGATATGCTGGGTGATGCCGCCGGCTTCGCCCGAGACCACGTTGGCGTGGCGCAGCGCGTCGAGCAGCGAGGTCTTGCCGTGATCGACATGGCCCATCACGGTGACGACCGGCGAGCGCGGCTCGGTATCGGCCGAATCCTCGACGATGTCGAACAGGCCTTCTTCAACGTCAGACGCGGCGACGCGCTTGACGCTATGGCCCAGTTCCTCGGCGATCAGCTGCGCGGTGTCGGCGTCGATCACATCGGTGATCTTGTGCATCGCGCCCTGCTTCATCAGCATGCGGATGACGTCGACCGCGCGCTCCGACATGCGGTTCGCGAGTTCCTGGATCGTGATCGCTTCGGGAATCGTGACTTCGCGGATCAGCTTTTCCTTCGGCTCGTTCGCGGCATGACCCTTCAGGCGCTGGGTGCGGCGGCGGAACGAAGCGATCGAACGCTCGCGCACGTCGTCGGCATTGAGCGCGGTGGTGACCGTCAATCGGCCGCGCTGCTTCTGCGGGCCCGGCTTGTGCGTTGTCTTCGGCGGAAGCACCGGGCGCAGTGCGCCGCCCGGACGGCGCACCAGGCGCGGACCTTCATCCTCCTCGGCCTCGGCGGCAACGCCCGGCGGGCGCTGCGGCGTGAGCGGTGTGCGGGCAGGCGTGGTCGTGGTGCGGGCGGGTGCCGAACCGGGGCGTGCGGGTGCAGAAGTGGTGCGTGCCGGCGCAGCTGACGGGGTTGTCGGCCTCGCGGCCGGAGCGGGCGCTGTGCCAGGCTTGGCCTCGCCTTCGCCAAAGCGGCGCTTGGCTTCGACTTCGGCCTTGCGCTTGGCTTCTTCTTCGACGCGATGCCGATCTTCTTCCGCCTTGCGGCGGGCTTCTGCAGCTTCGCGCTCGGCCTTCTCGATGGCTTCGCGGCTGGCGCGGCGCTGGGCCTCTTCCTCGGCCTGGCGGCGTTCCTCGATGTCGCGCTGCTTGGCGTCGGCAAGCGCGCTGGCGCGGGCGGAACGTTCGTCCTCGGTCAGCGTGCGCAGCACGACGCCGGATCCGGCGTTGCGCGGCGGTTGGCCGGGGGCGCCGCCGGGACGGCCGAGCGGCGGCTTGGCGGGCGCAGGCGCTGCGGCTGGCTTCGCGACCACCGGTTCCGGCGCATGCGTCTCGCCGGGACCATCGCCGCCGATGCGGCGCTTGCCACGCTTCTCCACCACGACCTGCTTGGTCCGGCCATGGCTAAAACTCTGGCGCACGGTGCCGGTCTCGACACGTGGCTTGAGCGTCAAGGTCTTGGTCGGGACACTCAGAGTCTTGTCGCCAGGGGTTTTGGTATCAACCATTCAGCAGTCCTAATCTCGTTTCGCTGTGCGTTCGCCGCACATATCCTTCAAAGCGTCGTCTTTGGTTTGAGCATGATCCGATCGGAAAAGCGTCCCCGCCGTCCCGGAATCATGCTCTGGAATTTCTGGCCGCATCGGCGGTCTTGTCGTCGTCGGCCATCCGGTATCGGACCAGCATCTGGCAGCGCGACAGGAACGTCTTGCTCGCCGGGCCCGCGAGCAGCGCAGCATGTATCACATTTGAGCGCCCAAGTGCCAAATCCAATTCGGCCGACGTCAAAACATTGACGGTCGGGAAAACCTTCGATTCACCACGATTCTCGCTGTTTTGCCGCGCGATCGCGTCCAATTTGCGGATTCCGTCGGCTGACCCGTCGGAAGCGTGGATCAGAGCCGCGGTTTCCCCCCGGTTGAGCGCGTCCTCGACCTTGCCGAAGCCCGCAACGACCTGGCCGGCCTTGGCGGCCATCGCCAGGGCATCGGTCAGGCTGCGAACCAGCAGGGTTTCGGTCTCAAGGGGCAGGGTCGGCGCGACGCGGACGTCGCGCTTGAAACCCTTGCTGAATTGGTGACGGCGGACCGCTTCCGCAACCGCGCGGCGCGATGCCGAAATCCATAACCCCCGCCCCGGCAGCTTGCGCTTGAGGTCGGGAACGACCTCGCCCGAGGGAGCAACGACGAAGCGGATCAGCTCGTCGATCGGACGCACCTCGCGGCTGACCGCGCACATACGGCCGGTCGCGGACTTGTTGGTTCGCGGTCCGTCGTCGAGATCGGGGTCAGCCTGGGCGAGCATCCGTGCGCCA
This sequence comes from Bradyrhizobium jicamae, assembly GCF_018130695.1. Taxonomy (GTDB): domain Bacteria; phylum Pseudomonadota; class Alphaproteobacteria; order Rhizobiales; family Xanthobacteraceae; genus Bradyrhizobium; species Bradyrhizobium jicamae_B. The sequence continues at coordinate 143,652 of NZ_JAFCJX010000020.1, forward strand.
TCTCCTTACGCCGCCGGTTCTTCGGCCGCCTCGTCGGCTTCCGCCGCGGGCTTGGCCAGATCGGCCTCGGTGATCCAGCCGGCCTTGAGGCGGGCCTGCATGATCATGGCCTCGGCGTCGTCGCGCGAGAGCTCGATACCGTCGAGGAAGCCGGCATGCTTGGTCGGCTCGCTGCCTTCCTTGCGCTCGGTCCAGCCGACCAGATCGTCGGTTGCGCAGCCGGCGAGGTCCTCGACCGTCTTGACGTCGTTCTCGCCGAGCTTCACCAGCATCTTCAAGGTGACGCCGGGAACATCCTTCATGGCGTCCTCGACCCCGAGTTCCTTGCGCTTGCCCTCAAGTTCGGCCTCAAGCTGCTCCAGATATTCGCGGGCGCGGTTCTGCAGTTCCTGCGCGGTTTCCTCGTCGAAACCCTCGATGCCGGCGAGTTCCTTGACGTCGACCAGCGCGAGTTCCTCAACCGAGGTGAAGCCTTCGGAGGCGAGCAACTGACCGACGACCTCGTCGACATTGAGCGCTTCCATGAACACACGGGTCGAGTTCTCGAAGTCTGCCTGACGGCGCTCGGACTCTTCCTGCTCGGTCAGGATGTCGATGTCCCAGCCGGTGAGTTGGGAGGCCAGGCGCACGTTCTGGCCGCGGCGGCCGATCGCCAGCGAGAGCTGGTTGTTGGTATCGGGCACCACGACCTCGATGCGCTCGCGGTCTTCGTCGATGACGACCTTGGCGACCTCAGCCGGCGCCAGCGCGTTGACCACGAAGGTTGCGATATCGGGCGACCACGGAATGATGTCGATCTTCTCGCCCTGCAGCTCGTTCACCACAGCCTGCACGCGCGAGCCGCGCATACCGACGCAGGCGCCGACCGGATCGACCGAGGAGTCGCGCGAGATCACGCCGATCTTGGCGCGCGAGCCGGGATCGCGGGCGACAGCCTTGATCTCGACGATGCCGTCGTAGATCTCCGGCACTTCCTGCGCGAACAGCTTGGCCATGAACTGCGGATGGGTGCGGGACAGGAAGATCTGCGGCCCGCGGGTCTCGCGGCGGACGTCGAAGATATAGGCGCGGACGCGGTCGCCGTTGCGGAACACCTCGCGCGGCAGCATCTCGTCGCGACGGACGATGGCTTCACCGCGCCCGAGATCGACGATCACGCTGCCATATTCGACGCGCTTGACGACGCCGTTGACGATGTCGCCGATACGGTCCTTGAATTCCTGGTACTGCCGGTCGCGCTCGGCCTCGCGCACCTTCTGCACGATCACCTGCTTGGCCGACTGCGCGGCGATGCGGCCATATTCCAGCGGCGGCAGCGTGTCGGCGATGGTGTCGCCGACCTGGGCGCCCGGATTGGCGCGCTGCGCGTCGTTCAGCGAAATCTGGTTCGAGGGGTTCTCGACCTTCTCGACAACAAGCATGTGGCGCGACAGCCGCAGCTCGCCCTTCTTGGCGTCGATCTCGGCGTGCACGTCGGTCTCGCTGCCGTAGCGGGCGCGCGCGGCCTTGGCGATGGCATCCTCCATCGCCGCGATCACGATGGAGCGGTCGATCGACTTTTCGCGCGCAACTGCGTCTGCAATCTGCAGCAGTTCGAGTTTGTTGGCGCTGACGGCCATGGCTCAGTCTCCTTCGGTAGGATCGATGTCGCCACGGCGCGCGCGCTCGGCGGCCAGGCGGTGTTTCTTGGTGTTGGTCGGGGCCGGCTTCTTGCCCGCCTTCGCTTTCGGCTTGTTGTCCTTCGCCGGATCGCTGTTCTTGGCGTGCGCAGGCTGCTGCGGCGCCAGGCCAAGCTCGCGGCGCATCTCGCGCTCGGCGGCCTTGCCGCGACGCATCGATTCGGCAATCAGCTCGTCGGTCAGCACCAGGCGCGCGTCCGAAATGTCCTCCATCACGAGGAGCACATCGGGCTCGTCACCGGCACGGACATCGTCGCGGCGCAGGCGCACGGCATCGCCCTCAACGCCCGACAGCACGCCGCGGAACCGCTTGCGGCCCTGATGCGCCACCGCCATCTCGATCTTCACGAGATGCCCGGCATAGCGCTCGAAATCGCTGCGGCGGACCAGCGGGCGATCGATACCCGGCGATGATATCTCAAGTCGGTAGGCGCGATCGATAGGGTCGGCGACATCGAGCACCGGCGACAGCGCCCGCGAGATCGCCTCGCAATCCTCCAGCTGCATCGAGCCGTCCGGCCGCTCGGCCATGACCTGCACGGTGCAGCCGGCATCGCCCGAGATCTTGATCCGCACCAGCCGATAGCCCATGCCCTCGAGCACGGGACCGGCAACCGCGGCGACGCGCGCGGGCAGGCCGGGCTCGACGACGAGGCGGGGCTCGGCGAGCAGTGCGGCGTCCACGGGCGTGGCGATCGGGTCGGTCATAGTCAGTGTCAGGGCAGTCAGCGGTCTAACTAACGTGTTGGTTGACCGGGCCTTAACGGTCCGGCGGCGCTACCTGAACTTGATCCGGCCGGGCCGGGTCCCTTCAGGTAATAAAAAAGAGCGGGTCCCGAGGGGCCCACTCTCAATACGCGATCGTATGAGAACCATAAGTTGCCGCCGATATAGCCGTTTTGCGGTCATCCGGCAAGGGCCGAAGGCTGCCAAAGCAGGATTTTGCGGCCGTTTTGGGAGGTATCGATCTAACCCTCCGTTTACGAACGGCCCCTAGATTGCCGGGAAAACCGGCACGAGCCGCCGGTTTGGATAGGCTTATGACGACAGCCCCCGCGCTGATCCCGGAACTCGACGACATTGTCCGCCGCGGCGACCCCAAACGCCGTGCCGAAGCCGCGCGCAAGCTCAGCGAACTGTTCCTGCAGGGTGCGGCGAATTTCCGCAGCGACCATGTCGATCTCTTCGACGGCGTGCTGACTAGCCTGGTTCCCCATGCCGAGATCGCCGCGCGGGTCGAACTGGCCGAGCGGCTGTCGGTGCTGACAAACGCGCCGCGGCATCTGGTCGGCCAGCTCGCGCATGAAGACGAAATTTCGATCGCGGGTCCGCTCCTGAAACGCTCGCCCGTGATCGGCGAGCAGATGCTGCTCGAGATCGCCAACGCCAAGGGGCAGGGCCATCTGCTCGCGATGGCGGAGCGGCCGACACTGTCGACCGGGCTGACCGACGTCCTCGTCCGTCGCGGTGATCGCGACGTGATCCGCTGTGCTGCCGGCAATGACGGTGCGGCGTTTTCGGACGACGGCTTCGCAACGCTGGTCAAGCGCGCCCACATGGATGGCGTGCTCACGCTGAAGATCGGCCGCCGCGATGATCTGCCGCCCGTACATCTCAAGAGTCTGCTCGAGGGTTCGATCGACGTCGTTCGCCGCCGTCTGTTCACCGTGGCCAAGCCCGAGCGGCAGGTCGCGATCAACAAGGCGATGAACGACATCACCGTCGCGACCGGAGAGGTTGAAAGCCGTCGCGACTTTACGCTGGCGCAGCGCACGGTGATCGCGCTGCAGCGCGCAGGGCAACTGACCGAAAGCGCGCTGCTCAACTTCGCCAAGGCCTTCAAATATGAGGAAGTGGTCGCCGCGCTCGCGATGATGACCGGTGTGAAGATCGCCACGCTCGACAAGCTGATCGCCGGCGATCGCTACGATCCGATCCTGATCGCGTGCAAGGTGCTGGGCCTGGAATGGGCCACGGCGCGCGCGCTGATCGTGATGCGCCTCGGCCCCAACCGCGTCGCGTCACCGGCCGACATCGAAGCCGCGCGGGTGAATTTCACGCGCCTGATGCCGTCGACCGCGCAACGCGTCGTCGAGTTCTGGAAGACGCGCTAGTTTCCGTCGTCGCACAGACTGCGCAGCTCTCTCCCCTGTCATTGCGAGCAGCGAAGCGACGAAGCAATCCATTTCTCCACTTGCGGCACGATGGATTGCTTCGCTTCGCTCGCAATGACGGGGGAGGCTGCAGCGCAAAAATACCTCCCAAATCGAGAGCCAGCGGCTATGCTTCCTTGCAAGGCGCGACACAGCGCCATCAGGGAGAGCTGCATGCTTAACGACGTCGACCTTCAATCGCACGCCGACCGGATCCGCGACGACGGATACACCGTGATCGAGCGTGCGGCCTCGCCGGAACTGGTCGAGGGATTGAAGGCGGCGGTGCTGCGTATCGAGCGTGAGCATGATCTCGGTCCGGCCAAGACCTCGTTCGAAGGCCTCAAGACGCTGCGCATCAACAATCTCCTGACCTATGACGATCTGTTCTGGGAGGTGCCGCTGCACGAGAACGTGCTGCCGGTGGTCGAGCGCTTGCTTGACAGGGAGTGCCTGCTGTCCTCGTTCTGCTCGCTGGTGCTCGGTCCCGGCCAGGAGGCGCAGCCGATCCATGAGGACACGCAGCTGATTCCGCTGCCGCGGCCGCACATTCCGATCACCATCAACGCGATCTGGGCGCTGTCGGATTTCCGCGACGACAATGGCGCGACCCGCATCGTGCCGGGCAGCCACAAATATGATTCCTCGCCCGAATACGGCAGGGATTACGACGCCGTCACCGCGACCATGCCGGCCGGAAGCGTGATGCTGTTCGACAGCGCGCTGTGGCATGGCGGCGGCGCCAACACCAGCGATGCCAGGCGCTTTGCCTTCTCCTGCGCCTATTGCTGGGGCTGGATGCGGCAGCAGGAGAATCTGCAGCTCGGCATTCCCCGCGAGACCGCGATGCGCTTCCCGCGCCGGCTGCAGGAGCTGTGCGGCTACAGCGTCTACAAGGGGCAGTTCGGTCACATCGACAATCACGACCCGATCGAATTGCTCGGCCGCGAACGAGGAAAGCGCATGGTGTGGGAAGCCACCGACGCAAAGAAGGCGCGGATGGCAGGGCAGTGACTCTCTCCACCGTCATGGCATGACGAGGTTGGTAGAGCGTGCTCGATACCTAGAGGCGCCTGAATCGCAAATACGCGGCCTTCCGTCCCTCGCGCTCGGCCTTTGCGCCATAGCGCGTCATGGTGTAGTCGGGCCAGGGTTGTTGCCAGTCCACGGCGCGCTCGGCGAGCCAGGCAAAATCCGGCGAGCGCATCAGATGCGAAAGCGTCCAGGCGCAGTAGTCGTCGATGTCGCTGACGAAGCGGAATTCGCCGCCGTCTTTCAGAATGCGCGCCATCGCTTTCACGGTCGCGTCCTGCACGAAGCGGCGCTTCCAGTGCCGTCGCTTCGGCCAGGGATCAGGATGGATCAGATCGACACGAAGCAACGAACGCGGCGGCGCCCATGCCAGTAATTCGGCGGCGTCGCCGGCGAACAAGCGGATGTTGCCGATATTGTTGGCCTCGATCTGCGTCAGGATCTTCGCCATCCCGTTGACATAGGGCTCGCAGCCGATGAACCCGATGTTGGGAAACGCGCGCGCTTCGGCAATCAGATGCTCGCCGCCGCCAAAGCCGATTTCGAGCCTGACGTCGCCGATGCCGTCATCGAACAGCTCGGTGAGTTTTTCCGGCGCAGGCGTTTCGATGCCGACCGCCAGATGCGGCAGCAGATTGTCGATCAGGTCGGCCTGATGCGAGCGCAGCTTGTGGCCCTTGCGGCGGCCGAAGAACGAGCCGCGCGAATGCGCCAGCGCGCCGTCGTCAGGGGCGTCGTGATCGATATCGCGGGAGGTGATCATCGCAGCGTCTGGTACAGCCGATACAGGAGCCGTGCGCGCGGCTCGATCGAGGAGATGTACAATTGCTCGTAATGGGTATGTGCACCCTTGCCGTCGACGCCGAGGCCGTCGAGCGTGCCGGTATGCGGCGCGGTGAAGTTGCCGTCGGAGCCGCCGCCGGTGAAGACGTCGACCAGCTCGAAGCCGAGCTCGGCGGCCAGCGTCTTCGCATGCTCGAACAACGCAGCGCCGGCATTGCTCTTCTCATAGGGCGGGCGGTTCAACTCGCCGACCACCTTCACGCTGACACCTTCGGTGCGCGAGGTCAGGCCGAGGATTTTCGGCACCATCTCGTCGGCATCGGCGATCGTCTTCACGCGCATGTCGACTTCGGCATAGGCCTCTTCCGCGATCACGTTCGGCTTGGTGCCGCCGCGGACCACACCGACATTGACGGTGATGCCGCGCTTGAGATCATTCATCGCTTCCAGCGCCTGGATCACATTGCCGAGTTCGCGGATCGCGCTGCGGCCGTCCTCGGGCCGAGTGCCGGCGTGGGAAGGCACGCCCGTGATGAAGACCTCGAACCGTGCCACGCCCTTGCGCCCGGTGACGATCTTGCCGCCGTCGCGCGCCGGCTCCGTCACCAGCACATATTTCGCCTTGCGTCCCTCGGCCTCGATCAGCGCGCGCGAGGTCGGGCTGCCGATTTCCTCGTCGGAGACGAACATCTGGGTGATGCCGAGCGGGGCTTGGGCGCCATCGGCGCAGATCTGCCGGAAGGCGTGATAGGCCAGATACGCGCCGCCCTTCATATCGTAGATGCCGGGACCGAAGGCGCTGTCGCCGTCGACCTTGAACGGCAGGCGCTGGATGAAGCCCAGGGGATGCACGGTGTCGAGATGGCTCAGCACCAGGATGCCCGGCGCGTCCTGTCCCCAGGACGAGCGCGCGATCAGATGATCGCCGCAGCCGTCGCGGCCCCTGATCCGCTCCAACGTCGCCGGCAGGTCGCGATAGCCCTCGGCGACGAGGTCGGCGAGCTTGTTGACCTGTTCTGGCACATCGGTCGGGGTCTCGATCTCGACCCAGCGGCGAATGCCGTCGAGGATTTTAGTTGAATCAAACGGATGGTTGGACATGGCTGTTCGGCGTGAGAATTCGGTGGGAATTGCGCGCGATCGCCCGCGCGCCGGACTGACATAGTCCAGATTTGCCGATCTCTCAAACGGATGTGGCCGAAATCAGGGCTTGTCCGAATCAGGGCTTGTCTGAATCAGGGCTTGTCAGTGGCTTCCCGTGCCGCGATCTGCTCGACCAGCTCGACAATGCTGCGGCGAAGTTTGGCGTCGGTGATGCGGGTGAAGGCCCGGGTCAGCGCGAGGCCTTCGGCGGTGGCGAGGAAATCGGCGACATAGGTCGGCGACGCGCCCTCGCTGAAGCCGTCCGCCGAGCCGATGCCGGTCGGACCGCCGTCGAACAGGAACGACACAGGCACCTGCAGGATTTCGGAGATCTGCTGCAGCCGGCTGGCGCCGACGCGGTTGGTGCCCTTCTCGTATTTTTGCACTTGCTGGAAGGTGAGGCCGAGCGCCTCGCCGAGCTTTTCCTGGCTCATGCCCAGCATGATGCGTCGCATCCGGACACGACTGCCGACATATTTGTCAACAGGGTTGGGCGCTTTGGTCGACATCTCCAACTCTCCTAGGGAATTGCGCGCCCGGTAGATGAGGCAAGTTGGAAGCGGAGTATGCCTCAGGCGCGGGTGCCGTCAAATCCTGCGAGGAGGATCGGGACAAAATGCGGGCAATTTGCGCAATGGGGCTGACTGTACTTCGCTTTCTTGGAGGCCCCACCATGCGAAGCGCACGGTCAATCTGTCAACTGGTGGAATCACACATCCGACGATTTCGAACCTTTTTCAGGCGCGAACAACAACCGCCGATAGGCAGAGGTCAGCTCTTTCGCCCAAGGAAACGTCGTCGTGTGACCACGAGCAGTGCGATGATCACAATCACTGCTGCCGGATAATTCCCAACGCGCGCATAGATGGTCGGCGCGATCGCCGCCGGCAGTCCGGCGTCGAGCACGCCTTCGATGCCAAGCCCGAGCCGTGCGACGATGCGCCCCACCGGATCGACCACCGCCGAAATGCCCGTATTCGCGGCGCGCACCAGCGGCAGCCCTTCCTCGATCGCGCGCAGCCGCGCCTGCTGCAAATGCTGGTAGGGGCCGGTCGAAATGCCGAACCAGCCGTCATTGGTGACGTTGATGATCCAACCCGGCCGGTCGTCACGGCTGGCGATATCGCCGGGAAAGATCGCCTCGTAGCAGATCAGCGGCAGCGCGCGCGGCGCATTCGGCACATCGAGCGTGCGGCGGACCGTGCCCGGAATGAAGCCGCCCTGCACCTTGGTGAGCTGCACGAAGCCGAGCCTCTCCATCCATTCCTGGAACGGCAGATATTCGCCGAACGGGACCAGATGCAGCTTGTCGTAGACCGACAGCACGCTGCCGTCGTGATCAATGACGTAAATAGAGTTATAAGCGCGCGTGATACGAACGCCCGGCGGCAGATCAGGCGCGCGCACCGAGCCGGTGATCAGCACGGTGCCGCGTGGCAAAAGCTCGGCGATCTGCGCCATCGCATCCGCCTCGCGCGTCAGGAAAAATGGGAAAGCGCTCTCCGGCCAGATCAGGATGGTGGCGTCGCGCACGCCGGTCGAATTCGGCCCCGACGCACGATCCGACAAAGTGAGATACTTCTGCATCACCGCCGCCTTGGCGGAGTAGTTGAAGCGGACGTCCTGCTGCAGGTCGGGCTGCATGATGCGCAGCTTGACGTCCTTGACCATCGCGGTCGGCTGCAGCGACAGGCGCACCGCGCCGAAGGCCAGCATCGCCGCCAGCACGATCAGTGCCGCGACCGGCGCGCGCCAGGGCTTGCGGCCGCGCGAGGCGCCGTCGATCAGCACCGCGGGGCTGGCGAAGATCGCCACAGCCAGGAAGGTCAGGCCCCACAGCCCGATCAATGATGCAGTTTGTGCCAAAGCCAGCGGTTCGGTCAGCGCGTAGCCGAACGCATTCCAGGGAAATCCGGTCAGCACATGGCCGCGCAGCCATTCCGAGATCGTCAAGGACACGGCGAGCGCCAGCACGCGCGTGGCATCGCGCGGCCAGATCAGCCGTGCCAGGCCAAAGCCGAAGGCGGTGAACAGCGACAGGTAGGCGGGCAGGCCGAGCACCGCAAACGGGGTCAGCCAGGCGAAGATGTCGGCATCGACGAAGAAAGCGTAGCCGATCCAGTAAAGGCCCGGCACGAAATAGCCGAGGCCGAACCAGAAGCCGGACAGTGCGGCGGCCGGCACGCCCTGCCAGCGGCCCGCCGCAGCGCCGTCGATCAGCCAGACTGCGACCGGAAAGGTCAGGAACAGAATCGGCCAGGCATTGAACGGCGCCATCGCCAGCGCCGACAGCGCGCCTGCCAGCAACGCGAGGGCCGCGCGTTTCCACCCCCAGGTCAGGATGATCGCAAGTCCGGTCGCGCGGAGTTTGTCTGACAGCCTCACTGCGAGCCGGCTCCATCGCCCGACGGCGGCGTGTTGTCATTGGCTTGCGGGGCGTTTTGCTCGGGAGGCGGCTGCTGAGGATGTTCCTGGGGCAGCTCCTGCGCCTGCTCGCGCTTCCGCTCCTTGCGCGGCGCCGGGCGTTCCTTGCGGATCGTGATGCGAAGCCGCTTCACGCGCCGCGGATCGGCATCGAGCACCTCGACCTCGAAATTGCCGGGGCCCGAGATCACCTCGCCGCGCACCGGCAGGCGGCCGACGAACGACACCAGATAGCCGCCGAGCGTCTCGACCTCTTCGCCGGCCTCGCCGATGACGAAGTCCTCGCCGATCACGCTGCGGACGTCGTCGAGGCTCGCGCGCGCATCGGCGATGAATGAGCCGTCGGGCTGGCGAACGATCGCAGGCGGCTCGTCGCTGTCGTGCTCGTCGTCGATCTCGCCGACGATCTCCTCGACGATGTCCTCGATCGAGACCAGTCCGTCGGTGCCGCCATATTCGTCGACCACCAGCGCCAGATGGATGCGCGAGGCCTGCATCTGCGCCAGCAGATCGATCGCCCGCATCGACGGCGGGATGTATAGCAGCTTGCGGATGATGTTGGCGTCGGCCAGCGGCAGCGCGAGATCGACTGTGCGCAGATCGAGGCCGGCGGGAAACGGCTTCTTGCGTTTCGTCTTGGGTGTCTCGCCGACGCGGGCCTTTGCGGTCATGAAGGCGAGCAGGTCGCGGATGTGCACCATGCCGACGGGATCATCCAGCGTCTCGTCATAGACCACGAGGCGCGAATGCGCCGCGCTCTCGAACAGGCTCATCAATTCGCCGAGCGGGATGTCGCGCTTCACCGCGACGATGTCGGCGCGATGCACCATGACGTCGGCGATTCGTCGTTCATTCAGCGACAAGATATTGCGCAGCATGGTGCGCTCGATCGCGGAGAAGCCGACATCGTCAGGCGTCGAGGCGTCGAGCACGACCTGCAGATCGTCGCGCACCGAGCCGGCCTTCCAGCCGAACAGCGTGCGGATCGCACGCATCAGCCAGCCGTCGGCGGTGGGACGCTGCACCTCGCCGTCCTGCACCACGGCCGGCAAATTGCGCACGTTGCGCGGATTGTCGTGGGTTGGGTCGGAATCCGGCATGTCAGCCCATCCGCTCCCGATCAGCGTAGGGGTCGGGGATGCCGAGGTGGCTGAGGATCTCGCGCTCGAGACTCTCCATGTCTTCGGCATCGTCGTCATTCTCGTGATCGTAGCCGATCAGGTGCAGGAAGCCGTGCACCGCAAGATGGCTCAGATGATTGTTGAACGGCTTCTGCTCCTCGTCGGCCTCACGCCGCGTCGTCTCATAGGCGATCGCGATGTCGCCGAGCATGCGCGGCGCATCGTCGGGGCCGACGGCGCCGGTCGGTTGCAGTGCCGGAAACGACAGCACATTGGTCGGCTTGTCCTGGTCGCGCCAGTTCTTGTTCAGGGTGCGTATGCCGGAATCGTCCGTCAGCATCACCGCAAGCTCGGCCTCGCCGACATCGGCATCTGCGATCTCGGCAGCGGCCTCGATGGCGCGGTGGATCACCGCTTCGGCGTCAGGCTCGGTCTGCCAGCACTCGGCTGTGACGAGAACCTCGGTGGCAGGAAACACGGACACGGTCGTTCCAAAATTGGCGTTGGGGCCGGAGCCCGCATCATGCGGGCTCGCGGCCTGCTCGGGCGAATTCACGATTTGGCTTTTGCCGGCCGCTGCGGCAATCCCTCATAGGCGGCGACGATCCGCGCCACCAGCTCGTGGCGGATCACGTCCTCGGCAGTGAAGTGCACATGCGCGATGCCCTCGACGCCGTCGAGCAGCTTGACCGCTTCGGCAAGCCCGGAGGTTTGACCATTTGGCAGGTCGATCTGCGAGGGATCGCCGGTCACGATCATGCGGCTGTTCTCGCCGAGACGCGTCAGGAACATCTTCATCTGCATCGACGTGGTGTTCTGCGCCTCGTCGAGGATGATGACGGCATTGGTCAGGGTGCGGCCGCGCATGAAGGCGAGCGGCGCGATCTCGATCTCGCCACCCTGCAGCGCGCGCTCGACCACGCGGGCGTCCATCAGATCGTACAGCGCGTCATAGATCGGGCGCAGATAGGGATCGACCTTCTCGCGGAGATCGCCGGGCAGGAAGCCGAGCCGCTCGCCAGCTTCGACCGCCGGACGCGACAGGATGATCTTGTCGACCTCCTTGCGCTCGAACAGCTGCGCGGCATAGGCGACCGCAAGCCAGGTCTTGCCGGTGCCGGCCGGGCCGATGCCGAACACCAGCTCGTGCCGCTTCAGTGCGCGGATGTAGGAATCCTGCGCCGCGGTGCGCGCCCGCACCGGGCGCTTGCGCAGGTTGATGGTCTCGAACGAGGTTTTCGCCGTCTTGTTGTCGAACTCGAACAGCGAGCCCTGCGCGATCACGGCGCGGATCGCGCCTTCGACTTCGCCTTGGTCGAGATCGAGCCCCTTGGTCGCGTGGGCATAGAGCGTCTCCAGCACGCGGCGCGCGGCATCGCAGCCGTCACGGGTGCCGGCGATGGTGATCTGGTTGCCGCGGGAATCGACGACGACGCCGAGCCGCCGCTCGATCAGCGCGAGGTTCTGGCCGTAGGGGCCGACCAGCGCGGATGCGGCACGATTGTCGTCGAAGTCGATGACGACCTGGGTCTCAGGAGGAATTTGCATGTCGCGGTCTGGTTTGCGGCTGGGAGCGAGTGAAGGCGAATCCGATGCGCTTTTGGGCAAGGATTTCAGGCTCCAATGATCATCTGCGAATGAACTTGCGGCTTCAAGGATGCGGGTGAGGTCGCGAGTTCGCCGAGCAGGCTGTAGCGCTCGAGGCTGTCGACGCGAACGGGAAGTACCTGGCCGATGATGTCAGGCGAGGCCATCACATGGGCGGGCTGCAGATAGGCGGTGCGGCCGACGATCTGGCCCTCTTTCCGCGCGGCGCGCTCGAACAGCACATCGACCGTCGTGCCGATCGCAGCCTTGTTGAAGGCCGATTGCTGGCTGTCGATCAAGTCCTGAAGCCGCCCCAAGCGCTCGTCCATCTCGTTCGCTGACACCGTCTCCCGCATCTCCGCCGCCGGCGTGCCCGGCCGCGGCGAATATTTGAACGAATACGCCGCAGCGTATCCGATTTGCGTGACAAGCGCGAGGGTGGCGGAAAATTCTTCCTCGGTCTCGCCGGGGAAGCCCACGATAAAATCCGATGAAAAAGCAATATCTTGCCGCGCTTTCCGGAAACGGTCGATGATCCCCCGGTAATCAGCGGCGGTATGTTTGCGGTTCATGGCCGCAAGGATGCGGTCGGCGCCCGATTGCACCGGTAGATGCACGAACGGCATCAGCGCCGGCAAGTCGCGATGCGCCGCGATCAGTGAGTCCTCGACGTCGCGCGGATGGCTGGTCGAGTAGCGCAGCCGCGCCACGCCGGGAATCTCGGCGAGCCGCTGCAGCAATTTGCCGAGCGGCCAGGCGCGGCCGTCGGGGCCTTCGCCGTGATAGGCGTTGACGTTCTGGCCGATCAGCGTGATCTCGCGCACGCCATTGTCGGTGAGCTGTTTGACGTCGTCGATGATCTTTGCGACGGGCCGCGACACCTCGGCGCCGCGCGTGTACGGCACCACGCAGAAGGTGCAGAACTTGTCGCAGCCTTCCTGCACGGTGACGAACGCAGAAATGCCGCGCGAGCGGATCGCGTCGGGCTTTGGCTGCGGCAGGAAGCCGAACTTGTCCTCGATCGGAAATTCCGTCTCCAGCGCGCGGCCGCCTTGCCTGGCCTGCTTCAGCAGCTGCGGCAGATGGTGATAGCTCTGCGGGCCGACCACGATGTCGACGGTCGGCGCGCGATGGATGATCTCCTCGCCCTCGGCCTGCGCGACACAGCCGGCGACCGCGATCTTCATCTCGCGACCGGCACGCGCGGCCTCGTCCTTGGCGACGCGCAGGCGTCCGAGCTCTGAATAGACCTTCTCGGAGGCCTTCTCGCGGATATGGCAGGTGTTGAGGATCACCAAATCCGCTTCGTCAGCATTCGCTGTCTCGACAAAGCCTTCGCCGGCCAGCGTGTCCACCATGCGCTGGGCATCGTAGACATTCATCTGGCAGCCATAGGACTTGATGTGCAGCTTGCGCGGCGGCGTCATGGAAACCCGGATTGCGAAATGGAAACGGCGCCATCAGGGCGCCGGGGCTCAGATATAGTCTAAAGCGCTGAAAATCCAGCGTTCTGCCCCGTCATTTCCGGACAATGGGTCCGAATCGGGCGGAAATGGCAAGATTTTCGCCGGTTTCGGGGGTATTGTTCCGATCTCTCATCGCGGAGAAGCCGCCATGACGGCACTTGAGACGTTCGCGATCTATGTGACGCCTTTCCTGGTGCTCGGGCTCGCCGCCAAGCTTCTGCTGAAGCGCTACGCGGTCGATCTGTCAGACGTGCAGGAGCAGGCCGGAGCCAACCGCAAGCCGCGCAGAATGGGTCTCCTGGGCGCCTGGCGAACCGAAAAGTAGCGCAAGCCGAACACGCGCGGCATCGCGCGGGCTGGCGCACGCTTCGCTGCAAACTCTGTTGCTATTGCTTGTCGTCGTCGAGCGGCACGCAATAAAGCTCGAGCCGGTGATCGACCAGCTTGTAGCCGAGCTTGCGGGCGATCTCGGCCTGCAGCTTCTCGATCTCTTCGGAGGTGAACTCGATCACCTTGCCGTCGCGCAGATTGATCAGGTGATCGTGGTGGCTGTCGGGCATCTGCTCGTAGCGCGCGCGGCCCTCGCGGAAATCGTGGCGCTCGATGATGCCGGCATCTTCGAACAATTTTACGGTGCGGTACACCGTCGAGATCGAGATCTTGTCGTCGACCGCGACACAGCGGCGGTACAATTCCTCGACGTCGGGATGGTCGGCCGATTCCGCCAGCACGCGCGCGATCACGCGGCGCTGCTCGGTCATCCGCATGCCGGTCGCGGCGCAACGCGCCTCGATCCCGGTATGTTTCTGCGCCGGCGGGGATTTGACTGTGACCATGACCTTCGTGCCTGGGGAGCGGAGCTGGGACTGTTCTGCCACCGCGCGGATATTACGACAAGTCGCGACGCATCAGAAGCGCGTTCAAATGTTCCCCGCCGGGCTGCTTGTAGTAACGCTCGCGGCGACCGACGACGGCGAATCCGGCCCGTTCATACAGCTTTCGCGCGGGCGCATTGTTTTCTTCCACTTCGAGGAAGATGGTGCGGATGCCGCGGCCGGCGAGATGGCCGAGATGTGTCATCAACAGATTGCGCGACAGGCCGCGGCCGCGGTTGTTGGCATCGATCGCGATCGACAGGATTTCCGCTTCGTCCGCCGCCATGCGCGACACCGCAAAGCCGATCACCTTGCGGCCCTGCCTCAAGCGATGCACCAGCGTGTTGCGTTCGCTCAGCATCGCCTCGAACTCGCCTTCGCCCCAGCCGCGGTGAAACGAGGCGCCGTGCAATTGCGCCAGCCGCGGCGCGTCGCGCAAGCTCGCGGGCTCGACCGCGGGCGTGCCGCCGTCCCACCATTTTGACAGCCAGCCGATCATGATGCTGACGGTTGCTCGCTTCGCGGAAGCTGATCCTTCGGCGGCTTGGCGTCGGGCGCGCGCAAGTAGTAGGGACGTGCCGGCGCGGTCTCGGGATCGACGGCGGCGCCGATCCAGGCCACCCAGGTGATGTCGGGTGCAGGTTGTTGATCGACCTTGGACGGCGCGGTCGCATCGGCCGGCCAGCGCTCGGCGAGAATGCTGGCGGCGTTGCCGACCAGATGCAGCGCGCCGAATTGCGCGGCCTCGAGCGCTTCCGCAATCGGCGCCACTTTCGGCTTGATCAGCGGACTGCCGTCGCCACTCACCACCTGATAGTAGACATGGTCATGTCGCGCATCGATCGCCGACAGGATCGGATGCTCGCCATTCTCGGCCACCACGGGCGCGGCGTAGGCGGCGAGCGTCGTCAGTCCGACGACCGGCTTCGCCGCGGCAAGTCCGATGCCGCGCGCGGCCGACAGTCCGACGCGCAAGCCGGTGAAGCTGCCGGGGCCGGTGGTGACGGCGATGCGATCGAGCGCCGTGAACGCGACGCTAGGCGCCTTCATGACGCGCGCGATCAGCGGCATCAGCGCCTCGGCATGGCCGCGCTGCATCGGCTGCGATTCGAGCGCGATGGTCGTGCCGGCGGAGGTGTCGAGGAGGGCGGCGGAGCAGGCGTCGAGCGCCGTATCGATGGCGAGGATGATCATGAAGAGGCGAATGGCGAGTGGCGAATAGCGAATAGAATATCAGGCGCAGTCCCTATTCGCCATTCGCTACTCGCCATGCACCGCTCCATCACATCGGCCGGACTTCCTGCACGTCGGGCACGAAGTGCCGGAGCAGGTTCTGGATGCCGTGCTGCAGGGTCGCGGTCGATGACGGGCAGCCGGCGCAGGAGCCCTTCATGTTGAGATAGACGATGCCGTCCTTGAAGCCGCGGAAGGTGATGTCGCCGCCGTCATTGGCGACTGCGGGGCGCACGCGGGTCTCGATCAGATCCTTGATCTGCTCGACGGTCTCGGCGTCTTCCTCGTTGAAGAACTCGGCTTCCTCGTCGCTTGCGTCATCGCTGCCAACAGTGCCGTCGGCGAGCAGCGGCGCGCCGGACATGTAGTGCTCCATGATGGCGCCGAGGATCGCGGGCTTGAGGTGCTGCCAGTCGCCGTCCGCCTTGGTGACGGTGATGAAGTCGGAGCCGTAGAACACGCCGGTGACGCCTGGCACGGCGAACAGCCGTTCGGCGAGCGGGGAGCGTGACGCGGTCTCGGCGTTGAATTCCATGGGACCGCTCTCGAGCACCATGCGGCCCGGAATGAATTTCAGGGTGGCGGGATTGGGGGTGGCTTCGGTCTGAATGAACATTTGCTGTCTCCGGCGTCGCCGGTTCAAGGCCGGCGCGTTGGTTCCTTATAGCGTTTTCGAGCGAAGTGGGTACCGGTTCGCGTGAGGAAAACGCGTCAAATCAGGGAGTCAGATGGCGATCCAAATAGCACCGATCAAGGCGCAGGCCGGTAGTTCCAGGGATGCATCAATGGGTTAGCTCAGGACAGGGCGTCGACTTCCGCATCCGTCAGGCCGCCCGGGACGATGGTGACGGGGATCGGGAACGCGCCCATGGTCTTGGCCATGTTCGTGATGATCGGCCCTGGGCCCTCGGCGCCGGGATTGGCCGCCAGCACCAGCATGGCGATGTCGACGTCCTCGTCGATCGCCTCGAGGATCTGCTCGGTCGGATTGCCCTCGCGAATCACCCGCTCCGGCGTGATCGCGGCGATGCCATTGGCGCGGCCGGCGGCGCGGTCGAGCGCCTCATTGGCGGCCTCCTCGGCCTCCGCGCGCATGATGTCGGCGACCCCCAGCCATTGCTGGTTCTGGTCCTCGGTCTCGATCACCCGCAGCATCACCACCCCGCCACCGACCCGGATCGCCCAGCGGGCGGCATAATAGACGGCGCGGTCCCATTCGGCGGTGTCGTCAACGATGACAAGACATTTCGGCTTGTGGCCGGTCTCGTAGCTGCGTCGCTGGGTGGTCATGCATGTCCCGGTGCTGAACCAAAGGCATGATCCGGACCCGAAGGGCCGCGCTAGCGCAAAGTGTGCAGCGGCTTTCCGAAAGGATCATGCCCAAAACGGTCGCATGCTGCCACACTCCCTCTCCGTTGGGGAGAGGGAGCAACCGTTCCTGTTTTAAACGGCCGTCAGCGCTGGCGGATCAGGCCGAGGATGTCCTTGGTCGCGCGCATGGTCTCGTCGGCGATCACGCGGGCGCGGTTGGCGCCCTCGTTCAGGATCGAATCGACATGGCCGGGGTCGGCGACCAGCCGCTTCATCTCGCCCGCGATCGGCGCCAGCTTCGCAACGCACACATCGACCAGCGCGTTCTTGAAGCTGGAGAACTGACCGCCGCCGAAATCCTGCAGCACGGCCTGCTTGGTGACGCCGGCCAGCGCCGCGTAGATGCCGACCAGATTGTCGGCCTCGGGACGCGGCTCCAGGCCCTTTTCTTCAGTCGGCAGCGGCTCCGGATCGGTCTTCGCCTTGCGGATCTTCTGCGCGATGGTGTCGGCGTCGTCGGTCAGGTTGATGCGCGAATTGTCCGAGGCGTCCGACTTCGACATCTTCTTGGTGCCGTCGCGCAGGCTCATCACCCGCGTCGCCGGCCCCGTGATCAAGGGTTCCGGCAGCGGGAAGTAGATGCCTTCGTTGTGGCCGTGGCTGCGAATGGAGTCGCCGAAGTCATTGTTGAACTTCTGCGCGATGTCGCGGGACAGCTCCAGATGCTGCTTCTGGTCCTCGCCGACCGGCACATGGGTGGCGCGGTAGACCAGAATGTCGGCCGCCATCAGGACCGGATAGTCGTACAGACCGACCGACGCGTTCTCGCGATCCTTGCCCGCCTTCTCCTTGAACTGGGTCATGCGGTTCAGCCAGCCGACCCGCGCCACGCAGTTGAACAGCCAGGCGAGCTCGGCATGGCCGGTGACCTGGCTCTGGTTGAACACGATGTGCTTCTTCGGATCGATGCCGGCGGCGATGAAGGCCGCGGTGACCTCGCGGGTGTTGCGGGTCAGTTCCGCCGGGCCGCCCCAGACGTCGATGCCTTGTGTGAGCGCATGCAGGTCGACGACGCAATAGATGCAGTTATGCGTCTCCTGCAGCTTCACGAAATTGACGATCGCGCCGAGGTAGTTGCCGAGATGCAGATTGCCGGTCGGCTGAACGCCCGAGAAAACCCGTTCAACGATGGCCATGGTTGAGCTTCCCAAAGAATATGCAGATGTGGCCGCGTCGTTTGCCACGCGGGGGCCGTGGTGGCAAGTCAAGCCCGCTTTTGCCGGATCACGTTAACGGCTTCGCGCCAGCCGATGACGCCGAAAAGCTGCAAAAACAGGCCGTAAACGGCCACGCCGGCCGCGATCAGGATGAACAGGCCGGCAGCCTCGACGACACCGTGGCCGCCCGTGGGCAGGGTCCGTGCCGCGAACCAGAGTGCGGCGCTCATGGCAAGGCCAGCGGCCAGGATGCGCGGCAGCCGCCGACGCGCCTCGGCGTCGATCGAGAAGCCGAACGTCGTCGCGCCCCTGCGGATCAGCGACAGCGCATTGCTCCAGGCGCCGAGCGCCAGCGCCGCCGCGATGCCGTTCGGCCCGAAGAGGTGACCGAGCACGAAGGCCAGCGCGATCGTGATCACGATCGCCTGCAGCGTCGCGAAGAGGGGCGCCATCATATCCTCGCGGGCGAAGAAGGCCGGCGACAGCGCCTTCACCAGCACATGGGCCGGCAGAGCCAGCGTCAGCCAGGCCAGTGCCTGCGCGGTGGCCGCGGTGTCGCCGGCTGTAAATGCGCCGTGCTCGAACAGCAGCCGCACGATCGGTTCGCTCAGCACGCTCAATCCGAGCGCTGCCGGCAAGCCGAGTCCGACTGCGAGTTCGAGCCCGCGCGATTCGGCATGAGCGATCGCCGCATGGTCATCGCTTTGCACGGCGCGGGTCATCTCGGGGATCAGCACCGTGCCCATCGCGACGCCGACGATGCCGAGCGGCAGCTCCAGCAGGCGGTTGGCAAAATAGAGCCACGACACCGCCGACGGCGAGGTCGATGCGATCACGGCGCCCGCGACCATCAGCCATTGCGGCCCGTTGCTGGCGATCATGCCGGGGACGGCGCGGCCGAAGAAGCCGCCCATCTCGCGATCGAAGGCAACGCGCAGGGGTCTTGCGACATCGCCCCCGCGCAGCGCCAGCATCGACAATTGTACGAAGCCGGCGATGCCGATCGCCGCCGCGACGATCGGCGCAGCCTGGGTTGCGTCCATGCGCCACACCAGCAACGCCGCCATCACGATGATCAGCGTGATGTTGAACAGCAGCGGCGAGAACGCCGTCAGCGCGAAACGATGCTGAGCATTCAAAAGCCCCATCATCACCGTGACCGGGCCGGCGAAGGCGAGGAACGGCAGCATCAGCCGCGCGTCGTTGACCGCCAGTTGCAGCGTGTCGCGGCCAACGAAGCCGGGCGCGACGACCGACATCACCAGCGGCATCAGCAGGCCGAGCAGCAGCGCGGCCGCGATCACGGCGGCGCTGACGGTGCCGAGCACGCGCCCGGCGAACGCGCTCGCCGCCGGCATGCCGCCGGCATCGCGCACCTTCATCCAGGCCGGCACCAGCGCCGCATTCAGCCCGCCCTCGGCCAGCAGCCGCCGCGCCACATTGACCAGCTGAAACGCCGCCAGAAATGCGTCCGCCACCGGTCCCGCGCCGAGCAGCGCCGCGATCATGGAATCGCGGGCGAAGCCCAGCAGGCGCGAGGCCAGTGTTCCCGAAGAGACTGTGAGGAAGGAGCGGATCATGACGATTCTATAGCAGTCGCCCGGCTTGCTGGCACAGGTGCGAACGTGATAGGCCGCAGCCTTCTTAGGCATGATCCGGAAAAGTGGGCACCGGTTTTTCGACAAGATCATGCTCAAATAGTTGCCGTAAACAGGGCAGGTCTGATGGCTGACGCAAAATATGACGTTCTCGGGATCGGCAACGCGATCTTCGACGTGCTGGTCACGACGGACGAGAAATTCCTGGCCGATCACGGCATGGCCAAAGGCGGCATGGCGCTGATCGACGAGGTCCGCGCGGCATCGATCTACCGCGATATGGGTCCTGCCACCGAAATGTCCGGCGGCTCCGGCGCCAACACCATCGTCGGTCTCGCCAGCTTTGGCGCGCGCACCGCGTTCGTCGGCAAGGTCAAGGACGACCAGATCGGCAAGCTCTATGCCCACGACATTCGCGCCGCGGGCGTTGCCTTCGACACCCGGCCGTCGACCGGCGGTCCCGCCACCGGCTGCTGCTACGTCCTGGTGACGCCGGACGCCGAGCGCACCATGAACACCTATCTAGGCGCCGCGCAGGATCTCACGCCCGACGACATCGATCCGGCGCAGATATCGGCGGCCAGCATCATCTATCTCGAGGGCTATCTCTGGGACCCGAAGAATGCCAAGGACGCCTTCGTGAAGGCGGCGACGATCGCGCATGGTGCCGGCCGCCAGGTCGCGCTGACCTTGTCCGACGCGTTCTGCGTCGATCGCTATCGCGACGAGTTCCTTGACCTGATGCGCAAGGGCACCGTCGACCTGATCTTCGCCAACGAATCCGAACTGCACTCGCTTTATCAGACTTCGGATTTCGAGACCGCGCTGAAGCAGCTGCGTCAGGACACCAAGCTCGGCGTCGTCACCCGCAGCGAAAAGGGCTGCGTGGTCGCCTCGAAGGACGGCGTCGTCGCGGTACCGGCCTCGCCGATCGACAAGCTCGTCGACACGACAGGCGCAGGCGATCTCTTCGCGGCCGGCTTCCTGTTCGGCCTGGTCCGCAACGCCGGTTATGAGAATGCCGGCCGTCTCGGCGCACTCGCCGCGGCCGAGGTGATCCAGCACATTGGTGCACGCCCGCAAGTGTCGCTGAAGGAGCTGGCGAAGCAGAAGGGGCTGCCGGTTTAAGGCTGGATCTCACCAACCGTCATGGCCGGGCTTGTCCCGGCCATCCACGTCTTTCTTGGAGAGACCGAAGACGTGGATGCCCGGGACAAGCCCGGGCATGACGATGTTTTCAAGCCGTCTTCGCCGCCTTCAGCCCCAGCCGCGCCTCCACCGCATCCCGCATCACGAACTTCTGGATCTTACCCGTCACCGTCATCGGGAATTCCTCGACGAATTCGACGTAGCGCGGGATCTTGTTGTGGGCGATCTGGCCCTGGCAGAAGGCGCGCACCTCGTCCGCCGTCAGCGTCTCGCCGGCGCGGACGCGGACCCAGGCGCAGAGCTCCTCGCCATAGCGCTCGTCAGCGACACCAAAGATCTGCACGTCCTGGATTTTTGGATGACGATAGAGGAATTCCTCGATTTCTCTCGGATAGAGGTTCTCGCCGCCGCGGATCACCATGTCCTTGATGCGGCCGACGATGTTGCAATAGCCGGCGTCGTCGATGACGGCGAGATCGCCGGTGTGCATCCAGCCATTGGCGTCGAGCACGTCTGATGTTTTCTCCTTCTCGTCCCAATAGCCGAGCATGATGCTGTAGCCGCGGGTGCAGAGCTCGCCGCGTTGGCCGCGCGGCACGATCTTGCCGTCGAGATCGACGACCTTCACCTCGACATGCGGATGGATGCGCCCGACGGTGGAGACGCGCCGCTCCAGCGGATCGTCGGTCGCGCTCTGGAAGCTGACCGGGCTGGTCTCGGTCATGCCATAGGCGATCGTCACCTCGCCCATGTTCATCTCGGTGTTGACGCGCTTCATCACCTCGATCGGGCAGGGCGCGCCGGCCATGATGCCGGTGCGCAGCGATTTCAGGTTGAAGCGCGCAAACTCGGGATGATCGAGCTCGGCAATGAACATGGTCGGCACGCCATACAGCGTGGTGCATTTCTCCTGCTCGATGGTTTTCAGCGTGGTCAGCGGATCAAAGCCTTCGCCGGGATAGACCATGGTGGCGCCGAGCGTGACCGAGGCGAGGTTGCCCATCACCATGCCGAAGCAGTGATAGAGCGGCACCGGGATGCAGATGCGGTCCAGCTCGGTCAGTCGCATCGCACGGCCGACGAAATAGCCGTTGTTGAGGATGTTGTGATGAGTCAGCGTCACGCCCTTCGGCGAGCCCGTGGTGCCGCTGGTGAACTGGATGTTGACGGCATCATCGAATTGCAGGCTCTCGGCGAGCGCGGTGAGTTGCTCGCGATGCCGCGCGTTGCCCATGCCGGCGACACTGTCGAACGGGATCGTGCCCGCTGCGGCCGGTCCGCCGATCTGGATCACGGCGCGCAGCTGCGGCAGCTTGCTGGCGCGCAGGCGGCCGGGCTCGGCGCTCGCAAGCTCCGGCAGCAGCGTGTTCAGCATCTCCATGTAGTTGGAGGTCTTGAACGCGGTCGCGGTCACGATCGCCGCGCAGCCGACCTTGCCCAGAGCGAATTCGAGCTCGCTCAGGCGATAGGCTGGATTGATGGTGACGAGGATCAGCCCCGCCTTGGCCGCGGCGAATTGCGTCAGTGTCCATTCCGGGCGGTTCAGCGACCAGATGCCGATCCGCTCGCCGCGCTGCAGGCCGAGCGCGAGAAAGCCCGCCGCAAGCGCATCGACGCGCTTGGCGAACTCGTTCCAGGTCCAGCGCACATTGTGGCTCGGCGACACCAGCGCGTCGCGCTCGCCCCAACGCTGACGCGCCAGATCAAGGCTGCGGCCGATGGTTTCGCCCAGCAGCGGCGTGTCGGAAATGCCGCAAACGTAACTTGCCGCGGTGTTGGCCAAGTCGTCCTCCCTCGGATTTTCTGCGATCTTAGTTCGTTGGCCGATGAGGAACAGGCCCGACTTAGGGAGGATCGAGGCGGGTATTCCTGCGGCGCCGCGAACTCGCTTCGCCTCTCCCCGCGTGCGGGGAGAGGCCGGAATTTTCGCGAAGCGCAAATTCCGGGTGAGGGGGGCTCTCCGCGCACTCCGATGCATCGAACTCGCGGAGGCGGCCCCTCACCCTGACCCTCTCCCCGTAAGAACGGGGAGAGGGGAAACTTCGACATTCGCTTGACGACCTTACGCCGCCTTCTGTCCGCTGCCGGCATCCAGCCCGGCATAGACGCCGCGCTCGAAGCCCGCAAAGGCTTCCAGACACTTAGGATCCACGAACGGCAACAGCTGCATCAGGATCACGCCGGCGACATCGCGTGCCGGGTCGATCCAGAAATAGGTGTTGGCAAGGCCTGCCCAGGCCAGGCTGCCGGCGCTGCGGCCTTCCGCCGTCTTGGCGGTGTTGATCATGAAGGACAGGCCCCACTTCTTGACGATGTCGGGATAGAGATCGACATCGTGGGTGTACATGGGGGCCATCGTCGGCATCTTGCCCATGCTGAGATCGCCGATGTGGTTCTGGCTCATCAGCGCCACCGTCTCGGGCTTCAGCAACTGGTTGCCGTTGCCTTTGCCCTTGTTCAGGATCATCTGGCAGAACTTGATGTAGTCGGCCGCCGTGCCGTAGAGGCCGCCGCCACCCATGTGGAATTCCGGATTCTGCTCGAGCTCGAACGGAATCGGCGCCAGCGCGCCGCCCTCACCGCGCGCATGCATGCCGACCAGCCGCTTGCGCATGTCGTCGGTGATCTTGAAGCCGGTGTCGCTCATGCCGAGCGGTGTGAACATGTGGTCACGCAAATAGACATCGAGCTTCTTGCCGCTCGCGGCTTCCACCGCCTTGCCGACGAAATCGATGTTGATGCCATATTCCCAGCGTGTGCCGGGATCGGTCATGATTGGCCCCTTCAGCGCGGCGTTCGCGCAGCTGAAGATGTTCGGGAGGCCGGTCTTCTCCTGATATTTCCCCATGTCGCCGTTCCACACGTCGTAGCAATAGCCCGCGGTGTGGGTCATGAGGTGGCGCAGCGTGATCGGCTTCTTCGCCGGTCGCAGCTTCGGCTCGCCCTTGGCGTCGAAACCTTCGAGCACCTGCGGCGAGGCGAGATCCGGCAGCACTTTGCCAATGGGCTCGTCGAGCGACAGCTTGCCCTGCTCGACCAACTGCATGCCCGCCGCACACGTTACCGCCTTGGTCATCGAGGCGATCCAGAACACGCTGTCCGCAGTCATGGGATCGTCCTCGCCGAGGTCGCGCTTGCCGAACGCGCCCTGGTAGATCACCTCCTTGCCCGTTGCCGCGACCGCGACAACACCGGGAATCTCCTTCGCTTCGCTTTTGGAACGCAGAACCTGGTCGATCTGAGCCTTGCTTTGCATAGGGGTCGCCTCCGCTGGGTTATTGTTATGGAGTGCGTTGATCATCCTCCCGCTTTAGGGCCCTCGCAAGGACGAGGGTGGTGGCCAGGATGTCGCGATCGCGTGATGAATTGCGCCGTGCGGCGACACCGATCTGCAACACCTGCGCAGATTATGCAGGGGAATCAGGGAAGGCGCGGTGACCGACTCAGACATCCACGGTAACGTGATGTCCACGGTAATTTCAGCGTGTGAATTTCTGCAGTAACACTTTCAGATTCCAGCATGAATGGCGCTGCTGGACTGGACGATTTGAAGCAAAAGCAAGACTTTTTGGGTTGCGGGGACTGGCAATGATCTCGACCTGGAGTGAATGGAAGCGTTATCCGCGGCCCGGACGCGGCGAGAATATCGAGGCGCCGATCAGCCCCGGCCTCTACGAAGTCCGTTTTGCCGGCACGGGTGCGTTGCACTCCTTCGAGGCCGTCGACAATGTGGCGCAGGCGCTCGCCTCGCTGCAGACCGCGCCAAAATCCTGGTTCGGCCGCCGCGACACGACGAAGCAGCCCGATCTCGAATACCGGACCTGCGCGACGTCATCCAAGGCTGATGCCAAGGCCGCCGCCGAGCGCATGGTCGGCCGCCGCGAGACCTATATGAGCGGGACGGCCTGACGTGATCGTCCCGGTTTCGTCCTCCCAGTTTCGTCCCCCCGTTTCGTCCTGGACGACAGGGAAATGACAGGAATAACCCTCGATATTGCCTAGGGCAGGGTTGCGTCAGCGGCCGTGCATTGCGGCGGGCTTCAGCCTATATAGACCGCAATTACCCCAGAAATTCGAGGAGTAACGCCATGACCCCGCCCGCTGCCGCACGCGCCACGCAGCCTTCAACCTCTCTGCGCGACCGCCTGAAGGACCCTTCGCTGCTGCGCGAGCAGTGCTACATCGATGGCGCTTGGGTCGGCTCGCCCTCGCGCGCGGTGACCAATCCGGTCAACGGCGTGGAACTGGCGAAAATTCCGGTCATGAGCACCGACGAGACGACGCAGGCGGTCGAAGCCGCCGAGCGCGCGTTCCCGGCCTGGGCCAAGCTGACCGCCAAGCAGCGCTCCAATACCTTACGCAAATGGTTCGAGCTGATCGCGGCCAACCGCGAGGACATCGCGCAGATCCTGACCTCCGAGCAGGGCAAGCCGCTGACCGAAGCGCTCGGCGAAGTCGATATCGGCGGCGCCTATGTCGAGTTCTTTGCCGAAGAAGCGCGCCGCGTCTATGGCGAAACCATACCGACGCAGCGCGCCGACGCGCGGCTGCTTGCGATCAAGCAGCCGATCGGTGTCTGCGGCGCGATCACGCCGTGGAACTTCCCGTGCTCGATGATCACCCGAAAGGTGTCGCCCGCGCTCGCCGCCGGCTGCACCGTGGTGCTGAAGCCCGCCAATGAAACCCCGCTCACCGCGCTGGCGCTGGTCGCGCTGGCCGAGAAGGCCGGCGTGCCGAAGGGCGTGTTCAACATCCTGACCGGCAATTCGTCTGCGATCGGCAAGGTGCTGTGCGCGCATCCGGCGGTGCGCTTCGTCGGCTTCACCGGTTCGACCGAAGTCGGCAAGGTGCTCTATGAGCAGGCCGCGGTCGGCGTGAAGAAGCTCGGCCTTGAGCTCGGCGGCAACGCGCCGTTCGTAGTGTTCGATGACGCCGACATCGATGCGGCGGTCGAAGGCGCGATCATCTCGAAATATCGCAACATGGGCCAGACCTGCGTCTGCGCCAACCGCCTCTACGCCCAGGACAAGATCTACGACGAGTTCGTCGAGAAGCTGTCGAAGAAGGTCGCGGCGATGAAGATCGGCGACGGTACGGAGCAAGGCGTCGTGCAGGGGCCGCTGATCAACATGGAAGCGGTCGACAAGGTCGAGAAGCATATCGCCGACGCCGTGAAGGGCGGCGCCAGGATCGTCACCGGCGGCAAGCGCCACGCGCTCGGCGGCTCGTTCTTCGAGCCGACGGTGCTGGCCAACGTGAAGCCCGATGCGCTCGTCGCGCATGAAGAGACGTTCGGCCCGCTCGCGCCGGTGTTCCGCTTCAAGGACGAGGCCGAGGTGATCGCGATGTGCAACAACTCGCCGTTCGGCCTCGCCTCCTACTTCTACTCCCGCGACCTTGGCCGCGTCTGGCGCGTCGCCGAAGCCCTGGAGTCCGGCATGGTCGGCGTCAACACCGGCCTGATCACCACCGAAGTCGCCCCGTTCGGCGGCGTGAAGGAGAGTGGCCTGGGCCGCGAAGGCTCGCATCACGGCATGGAAGAATATGTCGAGATCAAATACGTGATGATGGCGGGGGTGTAGGCCTCCTCATTGCGAGAATCGTAGATTCCATGGGCGGTGAGCGTGGCCTCTCCGATAGGTTTGGGTTTCCACACTCGAACCCACGGAGAGTCAGATG
>NZ_JAFCJX010000021.1 GCF_018130695.1 Bradyrhizobium jicamae
GCTCTCTCCCGCGAATCATCACTCAACTCACGGAATCAGCGATCAAATTCCTCCGCAAGATGTGTGAATTGGACAGCCGCAAGCGGGGCGAGGTGAAGCGGAGAGAGTCGCTCGCTAGATCAGCTCGCGGCTTCCAGCCGTTCCTCAGTCAGCAGCCGCATCGCGGCATCGGCGTCCATCGGCTCGCCGAACGCAAAGCCCTGCGCATATTCGCAGCCGAGCTGGTAGAGCTCGACCGCATCCGAATCCGTCTCTGCGCCTTCCGCGACCACGTCCATGCCGAGGTCGTGGGCGAGCGCGATGATCGATTTGAGGATCACCGGACGCGTGCCGCGGCTGGTGGTGCGGACGAACGACTGGTCGATCTTGATGGTGTCGAACGGGAAGCGCTGCAGGTAGGACAGCGAGGAATGGCCGGTGCCGAAATCGTCAAGCGAGAGACCGGTGCCGAGCTCGCGGATCCGCGTCAGCATCTGCGCCGCGTGCTCCGGGTTCTCCATCACCAGTGACTCGGTCAGTTCCAGCTTGAGCGTGCCGCGCGCCACCGACGAGCGGGACAGCACCGTGCGGATGTCATGGATCAGGTCGTGCCGCAGCAGCTGGCGCGACGAGACGTTGACGCTGGCAAAAATCGGCTCGCGCGAGCGCATCGCGCGCTGCCACACCGCGAGCTGCCGCGCGGTCTGGTCCATCACGAACATGCCGAGATCGACGATCAACCCGATCTCCTCGGCGATGCTGATGAACTCCGACGGCGACATCCGTCCGAGCTTTGGATGATCCCAGCGCGCCAGCGCCTCGAAGCCTGCGATCGAGCGATCCTCCAGCCGCACGATCGGCTGGTACAGGATGGTGATCTCCTGCCGTTCGATGGCGCGGCGCAGCTCGCTCTCGAGCGTGAGGCGGTCGGTCTTTCGCGCGCGCATCGCCGGCTTGTAGACGTCGATACGGTCGCCGCCGATCCGCTTGGAGTGATACATCGCCAGCTCGGCGTCCTTGATGATTTCGTCGGACAGCTGGGTCTGCGGATCAGAGAGCGCGAGACCGATCGATGCGGTCAGGAAGATTTCGCGGTCGTTGAAGGCAATCGGCGCGCGGATAGTCTTGCGGATGGTTTCGGCAAAATTGGTGATCCGCGCCGGGTCCTGCTCGGAGAGCAGGATCAGGCCGAACTGATCGCCGGCAAGCCGCGCCAGCGTGTCCTGTGGCTTCAGGATGCGAGTCAGCCGCCGCGCCAGCGTCAGCAAAATGGAATCACCGACCGCGATGCCGACGGAATCATTGACCTGCTTGAAGCGGTCGAGATCGATCACCATCAGCGTCGGCCGCAAGGTCGGCATCGTCTTGGCGAAATTCGCGACCGCGCCGAGCCGGTCCATGAACAGCTTGCGGTTCGGCAAGCCGGTCAGATTGTCATGCACGGAGTCGTGCAGCATCCGCTCTTCGGCGTTCTTGCTCTCGGTCACGTCGGTCAGCGTGCCGACCACGCGGGAGACCTCGCCGTCGGAGCCGACCACCGGGCGCGCCTTCAGCGCAAACCACATGAAATGGCCGTCCGGGGTGCGCAGGCGGAAATCCTGCACCAGGCGGCCGCGGCGCTGGTCGAGCACGCTGTCGAGCGCGGCGCGGAAGCGGTCCTGGTCGAGCGGGTGCAGCACTTCGAGCCATTTGGCGGCAGGGCCTTCCAGCGTGCCGCGCTTCAAGCCGAGCAGCGCCTCGGTCTCGGGGCTGGTGAAAACCTTGTCGGCGGAGACGTCCCAGTCCCAGATCAGGTCGCCCGAGCCGGTCAGCGCCAGCGCGCGGCGCTCGACGTCGGAGACCACGCCGGTGGTGGCGCCGCCGCCGGCGAAGGCGTGCTGCATGACCGTGAATCCGATCAGCATCACAATCAGCACGAGGCCGCCAAGCAAGGCAGGGCCGACGATGTCGTTGGTGACCGAGCCCGCAACCGTCATGCCGGCCGCGACCACCCAGACCACCAGCAGGAACCAGGTCGGGATCAGCAGCACCGCGCGGTCGAAGCCGTGGGTCGAGAGATAGACGATCAGCGCAAAGCCGGCGAACGCGATCATCACCAGCGACATGCGCGCGATGCCGGAGGCCACGGCCGGATCGAACAAGGCGAGCGCAACGAGCGAGCCGAGGAAGGCGAGCCAGCCGATCGTGATGTGGGAGTAGCGCACATGCCAGCGGCTGAGATTGAGATAGGCGAACAGGAACACGAGAAGCGTCGCCGCCAGGATCGCTTCGCCCGCCGCGCGCCAGACGCGCTCGGCGTTGTTCGACATGTCGAGCACCTTGCCCCAGAAGCCGAAGTCGACGCCGATATAGACCAGCACCGCCCAGGCCAGCGCCGCGG
Source organism: Bradyrhizobium jicamae (assembly GCF_018130695.1). Taxonomy (GTDB): domain Bacteria; phylum Pseudomonadota; class Alphaproteobacteria; order Rhizobiales; family Xanthobacteraceae; genus Bradyrhizobium; species Bradyrhizobium jicamae_B. Next base: position 2,360 of record NZ_JAFCJX010000021.1, read on the forward strand.
CGGCGGGGAACATGATCGAGCCCTTCACCACAAACAAAATCGTGAGCACCAGCGCCAGCAGGCCGGAGATGCCGATCACGATGCCCTGGTAGAGCGTGAACGAGTTGACCTTGTCCTTGTAGGCGTCGGGCTCCCACAGATAGAGCTGCGGCAGCTTGTCGGTGCGCAGTTCCGCGACATAGGTGACGACAGCGCCGGGATCGAGCGTGATGCGGAACACGTCGGCGGTCGGGCTCTCCTGCCGCTCCGGCCGGTCGCCGACCGACGGCGTGATCGTCGCGATACGGGACAGGCCGAGGTCGGGCCACAGCAGGCCTGATGACACGATGCGATAATGCGGCGCGACGATCAGGCGGTCGAGCTGGTCGTCGGTGTTGTTGGCGAGCGCGAACACCACCCAGTACTGGCCGCCTTCGCGGGCGCGGACCTCGATGCGGCGCACGATGCCGTCGGTGCCGGGCGCGGTGGAGACCTGGATGCGATCGGTTTCGCTACGCTGATGATCGAGGACGGCGGTGAGGTCGATCGCAGGCGCGTCGCTGCGGACGCTGACGGCGTCGATCGCGTACGCGTTGGGCGCCGCGGCAAAAATCATGAGGCCCAGCGCGAGCAGCGCAAGGCACCTGATCAGACGCAAGATGAGTACTCCGCGATCAACGACCTGCCCGGGGCCGTGACCGCCCCGAATTGATCGCGATAGATGCCATGAAAGCGAAGGAAATCAAAGGGTTTCCGGCCCTGCATGGCAAGTCATCGTTAAACCGCCAACACAATTTTGCCAATATGTGCTGACGTCTCCATCCGCCGGTGCGCGTCGGCGGCCTTTTCCAGCGGGAATGTGCTGTCCATCAGCGGTTTGACGCGGCCTTCACGCAGCAGCGGCATCACCTTGGCCTCGATTGCGGCGACCATGGCGGCCTTGTCCGCATTACTACGGGGACGCAGCGTGGAGCCGGTATGGGTCAGCCGCTTCACCATCACCTTGGCGATGTTGACGCTGACCTTGGGGCCGTTGAGGGTCGCGATCTGCACGATCCGGCCGTCGACCGCGGCGGCGTCATAGTTGCGGTCGACATAGTCGCCGGCGACCATGTCGAGGATCAGGTTCGCGCCGGCATTGTTGGTCTCCGCCTTGACCAAGGCGACGAAGTCCTCGGTCCTGTAGTTGATGGCGCGATCGGCACCGAGCTTGAGGCAGGCGTCGATCTTGTCCTGCGAGCCGACGGTGACGATCACCTTGGAACCGAACGCCTTCGCCAGCTGGATCGCCATCGTGCCGATGCCGCTCGAGCCGCCATGGATCAGCAGCGTCTCGCCGGGCTTGAGTGCGCCGCGCTCGAACACATTGTGCCAGACCGTCATCAGCGTTTCCGGCAGGGCGCCGGCTTCATGCATGGAAAGGCTTGGCGGCACGGTCATGGCCTGGCCATCCTGCGCGATGCAGTACTGGGCGTAGCCGCCACCGGCGACAAGCGACATCACCTTGTCGCCGACCTTGTGCCGCGCAGCGCCTTCGCCGACCGCGACCACGGTGCCCGCGATTTCGAGGCCGGGCAGGTCGCTCGCGCCGGGCGGCGGCGGATAGGCGCCTGAGCGCTGCGCCACGTCAGGACGGTTGACGCCGGCCGCCTCGACCTTGACCAGCAGCTCACCGGGCTTCGGAACCGGCAGCGCGCGGGTCTCCGGAATCAGCACCTCCGGGCCGCCCGGCTTGCTGATGGCGACAACGGTCATTTGCGCGGGCAGCTTTTCCATGATTTGTCCTTGGCCAAGAGAGGGATCTGGATATGGATCCGAAAGCGGCCCTGATTAGCCAGCCCCGCGCAGGCTGGCAACCGCTTCGAGGTGAGGTGAGGACAGCCATGCCAGTTGAGGATGACGACCGGCCGCGGAAGAAGATCACCCACGAGATCGGCCAGGATCTCTACCTCTTGTCGGTCGAGGAATTGGCCGAGCGCATTGCGCTCTTGAACGCGGAAGCCGATCGCCTCAAGGAGGTGATGACCAGGAAGCGCGCCTCAAAGGACGCCGCGAACAGTATCTTCAAGTCCTAGGCTTCGTAGCTCGGCCATGCAAGGCGCGACACTTGCCAACTGTGAACTATAGTTTACAGTTGGCTGGTGATCGAAGTTATCCAGACGGACATGTTCCGGACTTGGCTTGCGAGGTTGCGCGACCGCCGGGCGGCTGCGCGTATCGCAAGCCGCATCGCGCTGATTGAACGCGGCACGCTGGGTGACGTGAAGTCGTTGGGCGGCGGTCTGTCTGAATTCAGAGTCGATTACGGCCCGGGGTATCGTCTTTATGCGGCGCAACGCGGAGCTGCGCTGGTCATTTTGCTTTGCGGTGGCGACAAGCGAAAGCAGGACGCGGATATCAAGCGAGCGCGGGCGCTATTGACGGAACTGGAGTAACGAGATGGCACTGAAGACAACTCCGTTCGATGCGGCAGAGTATTTGGACACGCCGGAGGCGCAGGCCGAATTCATCACAGCGGCGCTGGAAACCGGCGATGCGGCTTTCATCCGCGATGCCGTGAATACGGTCGCACGTGCGCGAGGCATGGGCGAGATCGCCAAATCGGCGGGCCTCACTCGCGAAGGGCTCTACAAGGCATTGGGCGAGGCGGGAAATCCCGAGTTCTCGACGATGCTGGGCGTGTTGCGCGCACTTGGCCTGGGTCTGACCGCCCGTCCGCTAACCGGAAAAACCGGCAAATCGCGCAGATCGACGAAACCCCGGCCTCGCAAAGCCGCCTAGACAACGCGTGGCCTGCCGTTATTTATCCGCGCAGTCGGCCTCGCCATCGACCTCTTTCGGATATTGCTCGTCGCAGAATTGATCGCACCGGCGCTTTTGCGACTGCGCCATTTCTTCACATGCCTTGTTCAACGGCAGCTCGCGGCACGCCGCCAGATTGTCGGCAAGATTCCGATCGCAGTCGCGCTGCTTGCAGATGTTCGCCGTGTGCCTGTTGGTCGCGCAGCTCATCGATGTGACGGCGGAAGCCTCGCCGGCGATCAAGATGGTTGCCATGACCGCGATCAGGCCGGCGAAGAAGGTCCGTCTCATTTCAAATCCCGCGCCGTGATCCCGGTCACGCACCTGTCCCAAACTCGGCCAATGACCGACATGGCAAATGAAGTTTAAAGAAATCGCATCATTTACGATCAATTAAGCTTTCTCGCTTATGAATTGAATTGTCCTCGTTTGGACACCGAGTGGCTCCTGTCCACTCTGTTTGACGCCTCCCTGTTATCAACTTCAAAAGCCGCCGGAAACGGCGGCTCTTTTTTGTGCGTCACCCCGGCTGGAAACCATATTTCGGGTTGCGGCTGGACTCTTCGCCACGCAAGCGCAATGATTTGTTCATCATAACCCGGCGCGTAAGACGCCGGCGGCGTAATAGTGGTGTGAGGGCGTTAACCATGTCGGATCGTTCGCTCAGCGAATCCGGGCTTGTGCTGTTCAGCGAACGGCTGACCAATTCTGCGGCCTTCGGGGCTCTGTTCCGCGAGGGCATGGACCTGGTCGAGCAGACCGCGGCCTATCTCGACGGCGACGGCCGCACCGAGGCCAAGGCGCTGGAGCGTTCCGTCAGCCTGACCTACGCCACCGAAAGCATGCGCCTGACCACCCGTCTGATGCAGCTCGCCTCCTGGCTGTTGCTGCACCGCGCGGTCAAGGAAGGCGAGATGACGCTGACCCAGGCCAACCGCGAGAAGACCAAGGTCAAGCTCTCGGCCGCCGATCCCGGCCCGGCCGACATGATCGAGAAATTGCCGCAGCAGCTGCAGGATTTGATCGCCCGCTCGATGGATCTGCAGACCCGCGTCCGCCGTCTCGACACCACGATCCATGCCGCGCCGCCGGATCGCACCACGATCGGCAACCCGCTGGTGCCGCAGCTCAACCGCCTCAAGGCGGCGTTCGAGCAGTAAGCTCAAACATCCCGTTTCATTTCAGCCGTACGTAGCGCGTCCAAAAACGCGCGCGTGCGTGCGTTTGCGCCGGGCCCCGCGGCAAACCGCACATCCTCGCTAGCGACGTCGCCGCGATTGTTGCGCAGCGTCACCGGCGCGATCGGCCGCCCGCTTGTATCGGTGACGATCACAGGTGGCTTGTTGGCGGAGGCAAAGCGGTCGCCCCACTGCATCAACGCCACCATCGCGGGCAGCAAAGCGCGTCCCTTCTCGGTCAATTGATAGAGCGGACGTCGCTCGGGGCCGCTGCGCGCCATGATGCCGGCTGCGCAAAGTTGCTGCAGACGCGTCGCCAAGATGTTTTTGGCGATCCCGAGGCTGTCCTGGAAATCGCCGAACCGCCGCACGCCGATGCAGGCGTCGCGCACGATCAGCAGCGTCCACCAGTCGCCCACGATCGCGAGTGTCCGGGCCAGCGAGCAGTTCAGTTCCGAGAGGTCGGTCTTGCCGGGCATGGTTGCAGAGTGAAACCTTCTGTTCTATGGTTGCACTCTGCAACCATATGACGCTTCTTGCAAGGGGAGGTCGGACATGACCACGGCCAGGCCAGCCGTCGGCATCAGGACGCACGCGGCCGCGGATCCGTCGGCGCTGACAGTCGGCGGCATCGCGCTCGCGTTGGGGTCGCTCGGGGTCGTCGCGACCAGCGCGCTCTATGCGCTGTCGCCGCCGGCCGCAGCACTGCCGGGCTTTCAGTCGGATCTAGCGCTGGCGGGCGCAATCGCCGGCGCGCGAAAGCTCGCCGCCGCCGGTCTGGTCGGGATATTCTCCGATGTCGTGATGGCGACCGGGGTGCTCGTCATCGCGCTCGAGTTATTCAGGCGCGAGCGGGCGGTCGCCGCCGCAGGCTGGATCGGCATCTTCCTCAGCGTGGCGATCTTCATCCTTGTCGATGCGACGGCAGCGTGGGTGCTCGGTCCGCTCGCCGGCATGAAGGATGCGGCCTTCGCGGGTTTCAAGCTGCTGTTCGACGTGCTGTTCCTGCTCGGCACGGCCGCGTTCGGCGGTGGTGCGACGTTGGCCCTGTTGGATGAGTTGCGTGCGCCGATGCCGATGGTCGGCAAGTCTCTGGCGGCAGGTGGTGTGCTGATCGGACTTGCAGCGATCCTCGCATCGGCGGCCTGCTTTGTCGGATTGCCGTTCGGGCAGGGTGTCGGCATCAGCGTCGCGCTTGGATCGGCCCTGTTCGCAGCTCTCGGCGTGCAGATCGCGCGGAGCTCGGCTTAGGGACGCCCGCAGGTCGCCGCAAGCCATCCTTGTCCATGACGTGCCGCAGCCGTGCCGCTGCCGCCTCAAGGTCGTCCGGCGCAAATCCGCCGAAGCCGAGCATCAGCCCGGCGCGTGCGGCCCGATGGTACATCGGCGAGATCGCCCGCACGACGATGCCGGCATCGAGCGCCGCCTGCGCCAGCCGCACGTCGTCGGCGCCATCGGGCAGCCACAGCAGCAGATGCATGCCCTGGTCGCTCGGCTGCAGCGCGACACCGTCGGGCATGTGATGCGCAAGCGCTGCGATCAGCGTCGCACGCCGCGCGGCGTAGACGCCGCGGATACGCCTGATATGGGCTTCGAACAAACCTTCCTGCATATAGGCTGCGAGCACATGCTGATCCGCCGTCGGTGAGTGACGGTCGAGCAAGGCGCGTGCGCCGGCGAACGCATCGATTAAGGCTGAGGGCGCGACGACATAGCCGAGCCGCAGCGAGGGAAACAGCACCTTGCTCAGCGTCCCCAGATAGACCACGCGCTGCGGGTCGAGGCCCTGCATCGACGGGAAGGGATGGCCGGAATAGCGCAGCTCGCTGTCGTAATCGTCCTCGACGATCCAGGCGCCCTGGCGCGCGGCCCAAGCCAGCAACGCCTTTCGTCTGATCATGCTGACCGGCATGCCCAGGGGATATTGATGCGACGGCGTCACGAAGGCGGCGCGCGCATCCGCACAAGCGGCGATTCCCGCATCGACGTCGATGCCTTGCGCATCGACCGGGACGCGCGTCGTGACGAGGTCGAGATCGTCCAGCACCGCCGTCATACCGGGATAGGCAGGGTCTTCGGCCCACACCCGATCGCCGCGCGACAGCAGCACGCGGCCGGCGAGATAGAGTCCCTGCTGCGTGCCGGCGGTGATCACCACCTGCTCGGGCTCGCACAGCACCGCGCGCGACTTGCGCACATAGTCGGCGATCGTCTGCCGCAGCGCCATCAGCCCGCGCGGATCGCCATAGCTCGAAGGCGCCGCCACGCGTGAGGCCCGCACGCGGTTGCCGAGCCGCCGCCAATGGTCGTCGGGCGCCACCGCGCCGGCAGGCACGGCGATCGCGAACGGCACCTCCGGCATCGGTGTGAAGGCGCGCACCACCTCCGCCAGCCTCTCTGCACGCGGCGGCAGCTCGATCGGCGCAGTCTCCGCTTTCCGGCTGCGCGGCGATCGCGCGGGCGGCGGCTGCTCGGCGAGCATCGGCGCCACGCGGGTGCCGGCGCCGACCTGCGAGTCCAGATAGCCCTCGGCCTGCAATTGCTCGAAGGCCTCCGTCACGGTGCCGCGGGCGACGCGTAGCGAGGCCGACAGCGTCCGCGTCGACGGCAGCAATTCGCCGGGCTTGAGCTCGCCCTTGGCGATCGCGGTGCGCAGGGCATGCGCGATCTGGCGGCTGACCTTACCTGCTGCGCGGTCGATCGCACCCAGCGAAGGGATGTCTGTTGCGGCGCGCTGTCGCGGCATAATGGACCAGTCAAAATTCTCGAAAGTGGACCTGATGATAGACCATTCCGCAGCTAATATGCGAGCCAATCACGCGAAAGAGTTTGCCACGAGGTCTGCGATGTATCTGCCAGCACATTTTGCGGTCACCGAAACAGGCGAGATCCACGCCGCGATCCGTGCGTCGCGGCTGGCGACGCTGGTGACCGCGACCGCCGACGGCCTGATCGGGACGCCGCTGCCGCTGATCCTCAATGAGAGCGAAGGCGAGCACGGCACGCTCTACGGCCACGTCGCGCGGCCCAACCCGCAATGGAAGACGCCGGCCATCGGCGAGGCGATGGCGATCTTCGCCGGCCCCGATGCTTACGTGACGCCGTCCTGGTATGTGACCAAGGCCGAGCACGGCAAGGTCGTGCCGACCTGGAATTACGTCGCCGTGCACGCCTATGGCCCTGTGGAATTCTTCGAGGATGCGGACCGGCTGCTCGACATCGTGACGCGGCTGACCCATCTGCATGAGCGCGAGCGCGCGGAGGCCTGGCAGGTCAGCGACGCGCCCGAGGATTTCATCCGGGCGCAGCTGCGCGGCATCGTCGGCCTGCGCATGCCGATCACACGGCTCGACGCCAAGCGCAAGATGAGCCAGAACCGCAAGCTCGAGGATCGCGCCGGCGTCATCGCCGGGCTGTCCACGAGCGATCGCGCCGGTGATCGCGAGGTCGCCGCGATGATCCCGACGACCTGACGGGGATTTGCCGACCATGGAGTTGTATCTCGCCTTCGCGATCACCACCGCGACGTTTGCACTGATGCCGGGGCCGGCCATGCTCTACGCTGCCGCGCGCACGCTGGCGGGCGGCACGCGCGCCGGCCTGATGGCCTCGCTCGGACTGCATCTCGGCGGTTATGTGCATGTGATCGCGGCGGCCGCCGGCCTCGCGTTCCTGTTTCACGCGGTGCCGCCATTGTTCATGGCGATGAAGCTCGCGGGCGCGGCCTATCTGGTCTGGCTCGGCCTGTCGCTGTTTCGCAACGCCGGCACTGCCGAGAAGCCAAAGCTTCCACCCGTGACCGCAAAGCGCGCCTTCGTGCAGAGCATCACGGTGGAGGTGCTCAATCCCAAAACCGCGATCTTCTTCCTCGCCTTCCTGCCGCAATTCGTCGACGCCACGCTCGCAGCTCCGGTCTGGCTGCAGCTGTTCGTGCTCGGCACCATCGTCAATTTGAGCTTCTCACTGGTCGATATCGTTTGTGTGGTGTTCGCCGGCGCCGTGATGACCCGGCTGCAGCGCTCCGACCGTGCGCAGCGGCTGCTGCAGCGGATCGGCGGCAGCATCCTGGTCGGCCTCGGCGCGCGGCTGGCGATCCAGGACCGCTAATTCGCGGTCGCAAATGGGGAAACAAGCCGGTAACGCCGATGAACGTTTTCCCGGATCAATGCCACTAAGCTCACGATGAGCATGTGACCTGGCGCAGGGCTCTCACGGAGATCGGAGTTCTGCCATGAAACGTCGAACAAAAGCTGTGCTGATCGGCGGCCTGGCCACTGTGGCGACTGTCGTCACGGCGTTCGTCATGCTGAATGCGGCGTTCGCGCGGGTCGTGGATCCCACTCACCAGTGTGGGTCCGGTTACTCGACCCTGGTCGACTGCAGCTACCGTCGGTTCTCGCAGACCATCAGGCAGGGCACCCCGGTCTTCCCGTCGAGCACGCCTTACAGGTTCCAGCCGACCTATACCGACACCACGTCGTGGGCTGTTGTCGATTGTCCGCAGAATGCCGTCGCCAGGCGCCTGCTCTGCGCCGTCCCCGCGGCCGCGGCGGCTGCAGACGGCGGAATGGATGACAGCAGCACGGGTCTCCCGCTGCCCAGGCCGTGGCTCCTCAGGACGGCGAGGGATTCCCGCTTCATCACGTCGCTTCACGTCGAAACGCCGCTGGCTCTCGCGTCGACGCTCGGCTTCTATCGCGCCGAACTGGGCAAGCGCGGCTGGACCGAGAACGACAATGCGGTCGTTGCGCCGGACCGAGCCGCGATTGCATTCACGACCAAGGATGGACCGGCGCTGCTCCGCCTGATCCATCAGGCCGACAGGACGATCGTGGACCTGTCGCTGCACAAGCCCGCCGAAGCTGACGACGCCATCCTGCCAAAGCCGGGGCAGGTGAGGCTCCGGCTCGGCAATTCGACCGATGAGGAGACCGTCGTCACGATCAACGAGCAGACCATCGAGCTGGCGGCTCGCACCGGAGACAAGTTGACGGACAACCCTGAAACCGGACGCCAGGCGCCTGGTGCCCACGAGATCGATCTGCCGCCGGGCAAGTACAAGGTTGCCCTCAAACTCGCGAGCGGCGTGACGCAGAACGGTGCGTTCGAGGTTGCTGCCGGCGAGACCTGGGGACTTGTCGTCGGCAAGGCTGGCGTCCTGCTCCCCGTGCAGCTTTATTGACTCGCGGCACGGCTGCACGGCTGTTCCTGTTCGCAGCTGCGCCAAATCGCCTCAGCTTGCGCGCAGGGCGCGCACGAGTTCACCGAGATGAACGAGATGAACGCCCGTTTATCTTCGTGACTCTTGTTGCGCGCGGGAACGCGCTTGCAACTTTTGCCCGCCGTTAATGTTGGCCCGACATCGAAACACCAACGATGGAGGGACGCATGAGAAAAACCGCACTTGTTCTGGCAACCGTCGGCGCGCTTGGCATCAGCGCGGTGGCGGCGCCGACGCCGGCGGAAGCCCGCTGGCGCGGCGGTTTCGGGCCAGGGCTGGCAGGTGGATTGATCGCAGGTGCCGTGATCGGCGGCCTCGCGACATCCGCTTACGGTTATGGCCCGGGCTACGGCTACTACGGCGGCTATCCCGGCTATTATGGCGGCTACGCGCCGGCTTATTACGGCGGCTATGATCCGTATCCCTGGGGTGGCTACACCACGAGCTATTACAGCACGGGTTACGCCCCGGCCTATTACGGCTACCGCTATCGGCGCGTCGTGCGTCCAGCCTATGCCTATTACGGCGGACCGTTCCCGCGGCCGTACTTCCATCATCATCGCTGGCACCGTCACTGGTGATGCGAAGCCGCGATGCAGGGCTCTGCGTGAGACGCTGAGCCCCGGAATATTTCTGGTCGATGTCTTCCGGCTTCGACTCTGAAAGGTCCGAGATGCGCGATCGCAACGATGCAACCGCGCAGCTCCCACCCACGAACAGGAGCGATGACATCGGCGCTTCGTTCATCGGGAGATTCGGAAAGCCCGGATGAGGGCTCGTGAGGCGCGTTGTCTCGAGCTCGGTCATTCGAACGTACCCATCCAGACACGCTGAAAGCAAATAGAGGAGATCGAGATGAACATGAGCAAGAGCAAGTTCCTGCTGACCACAGCAGTGCTATTCGCCGGCGTCAGCCTGGCGTCGGCGCAAGGCATGCGTGAAGGTGCTGGCGGCGGAATGGGCGCCGGTGGAGGCGCTGCAGAACAGGGCCGGTCCGGCGAAGCGCCACAAGGCGCACCGCGTGCGTCCCATAACGAAGGAATGACCCAGGGCCGCGCAGGCAATCGGGGCGAGGGATCCTCTGCGGCGCCATCGCGGGCCGAACGCAGCGAAGGCATGCGCGATAGCGGCCGCGCCGCCGGCAACGCCGACAAGGGCGAACGTCAGACCATTGGTCAGGGCCGCGGCGATCGCGACAATGCGCGCCAGTCGCAATCCGAACGCGAGAAGAGTGGCAAGGACCAGACCATCGGTCGGAGCGACCGTGACCAGGCGCCTCAGTCCAGGTCCGAGAGCGACAAGAGCGCACAGGACAAGAGCGGCCGCAAGGACCAGACCGTCGGACAGGGCCGCGGTGATCGCGACCGCGCGCGTCAGTCGCAAGGCACAGAGCAGAACAAGAGCACTGAGCAGAATAAGAACGCGACCACAGGCGCCAACACCAGGGAGAATGTCCAAGGAAAGGACCAAGGCAAGAGCGCGCAGAGCCCGAGCACGACAACGACCGGCGCGAACACCGGGAGCAACGCCCAAACTTCGCCGCAGGGCCAGAATGCACAGCAAGGCCGGAATGCGCAGCCAGCTCCGGGCACAACGACCGGCGCCAACACGCAGGGAGCGGCCAACAACCAGGCGCAAACCCAGGCCGGCACCACCCAGAGCATGTCCGGCCGCGTGCAGGTGAGCGCGCAGCAGCAGACAACGCTGCAGCAGTCGGTGCTGAACGCGCGCAATGTGAGCCGCGTGCGGGTCAATGCGAACTCCATCAACTTCGGGATCAATGCCGGCGTGGTCGTGCCGCGGAACATCTCCGTGCTCTCGGTCTCGGCATATCCGGCGCTGATCGACATCTATCCGGACTACCGCGACGACAGCTTCTTCGTCGTGGATGACGAGATCATCGTCACCGACCGGAGCCGCCGGATCGTCGACGTCATTCCCGCCGGCCCGCGGATGCATTATGCGCGCCGTGGCGGCGTGAGCGGTGGCGGCGGCAGCGTCGCTGCGCTCGATCTCAGCCCCGACGAGATCCGCATCGTGCAGCGGGTCCTGATCGAGCGTCGCCTGCTGTCCGGTGAGGCCGACGGCGTGCTCGGGTCCGATACGCGCGCCGCGCTGATCACCTTCCAGCGACAGGAAGGCTTCCAGACCAGCGGCACGATCGATAGCCGCACGGTCGCCGCGCTCGGCGTGTCGAGCCAGATCCGCGCCACGCAGGGGCAATCGAGCACCGTGGGGCAGGGTGGAAGCCAGTCGACGCAGCAGAACACGACCGGGCAAAACACCGGTCCGAGCAATGCGCCGGCGCAGCAGAACCAGACCACCACCGGTCAGGCTCCGCAGAACCAGCCGTCCACAACCGGCCAAGCTCAGCAGAACCCGCCGGCAAATTCGAGCCAGGCCGGCACGCAGCCGTCGTCGGGCCAGACCACCGGCCAGGCTCCGGCGCAAGGCAGCAACCAGAGCACCAACCAAGGTGCCAATCAGCCGAGCACCAACCAGAACATGCCGTCTGGGCAAACCAACCAGAACAATGCCCCGCCGCCTTCGACGCCGGGACAGCCGGCGCAGCAGCAACCCAGCCGGTAACGCATTCCTTGAGCCCCGCCTTTGGCGGGGCTCTTTTGTCTTGGACTGAACTCGCGGGCTCCTGCACCGCGCAAGCCGCATAACAAAAAACGCCCCCGCTTGGCGGGGGCGTTTTGCGCTCGGCGATAGGCCAAAAAGCGGAATTTAGTCCTTCTTGAGGAAGCCCGAGAACTTCTTCTGGAAGCGGGAGACGCGGCCGCCGCGGTCCATCAGCTGCTGGGTGCCGCCGGTCCAGGCCGGGTGCGACTTCGGGTCGATGTCGAGGTTCAGCGTGTCGCCTTCCTTGCCCCAGGTGGAGCGGGTCAGGTACTCGGAGCCGTCGGTCATGACGACCTTAATCGTATGATAATTCGGATGAATATCGGCTTTCATGGCAGTTCCTTCGGCGCGCCGGCGCCCGTCTCAAGATGTCTGGGATACGGGAATTTGGCGGCTCTATAACGCAAGGAGGCCCCTAAAACAAGCCGGTTTGGCCCCTCAAAACCCCTTCACCGCATTGGGACTTTACCGGATTTGCCAGCCGCGGGCCGGGGGCCTATGTCGGGGCGGGAAAAACCGGTCATCAGCATGAGCGTCGCCGAACATATCGAGCCCCCTCGTAACGCCCCGCAGCCGCCGCACGATGCGCTGCTCGAGGGCGAAGCCCTGATCGAAAGCCAGCTGACGGAGCCGGCCAAGAACCGGGCACGCTTGCGGCCGCTGCTGGCGCTTGCGCCCTATGTCGCCCGCTACAAGGGCCGCGCGATCCTCGCCTTCATCTCGCTGACCATTGCCGCGATCACCACGCTGGTGGTGCCGGTCGCGGTCCGTCGCATGATCGATTTCGGCTTCACGCCGGAAGGCATCGCGATGATCAACTCCTATTTCAGCGTGATGCTCGCGGTGGTCGCCGTGCTCGCCTGCGCCAGCGCCTCGCGCTACTACCTCGTGATGACGATCGGCGAGCGCATCGTCGCTGATCTCCGCCGTGACGTGTTCGCGCATCTGGTCTCGCTGTCGCCGTCGTTCTTCGATTCCGCGCGAAGCGGCGAGCTCGTCTCGCGGCTCACCGCCGACACCACGCAGATCAAGTCCGCGGTCGGCGCGTCCGTCTCGATCGCGCTGCGCAACATCATGCTGTTCCTCGGCGCCGCCACCATGATGGTGATCACGAGCCCCAGGCTGTCCGGCTTCGTGCTGCTGGCGATCCCGATCATCGTGATCCCGCTGGTCGCGTTCGGGCGCTGGGTGCGGCGACTGTCGCGCACCGCGCAGGATACGCTGGCCGACGCCAGCGCCTACGCGTCCGAGCTGGTCGCGGCGATCCGCACCGTGCAGGCCTATACTGGCGAGAAGCTCGCCACCGCGCGGTTCGGCCGCGAGGTCGAGCAGGCCTATGCGGCCGCGCGCAGCTCGACCAAGGCGCGCGCCGTGCTGACCCTGATCGTCATCTTCATCGTGTTCGCCAGCGTGGTCGTGATCCTCTGGGTCGGCTCGCACGACGTGCTGACGGGATCGATCAGCCCGGGCCGCCTCGGCCAGTTCGTGCTCTACACCGCGTTTGCCGCCAGCGGCCTCGGCCAGCTCAGCGAGGTCTGGGGCGAGGTCTCGGCCGCCTCGGGCGCCGCCGAGCGGCTGTTCGAGCTTCTTCGCGTCAAGCCGGAGATCGCAGCGCCCGCGGCACCGCGCGCGTTGCCGCAGCCGCCGCGCGGCGATGTCGGCTTCGACAATGTCAGCTTCGCCTATCCGGCGCGCGCGAGCGTGCGCGTGGTGGACGGCGTGTCGCTCAGCGTGCGCTCGGGCGAGAAGGTCGCGATCGTCGGCCCCTCCGGCGCCGGCAAGAGCACGCTGTTTCATCTGCTGCTGCGCTTCTACGATCCCAAATCCGGCACGATCTCGCTCGATGGCGTCGGCATCCGCGAGGCCGATCCGGGCGAGGTGCGCGCACGCATCGCGCTGGTGCCGCAGGACTCCGTCGTGTTTGCCGCCAGTGCCCGCGAGAACATCCGCTTCGGCCGGCCGGATGCGACCGACGCCGAGGTCGAGCGCGCCGCCGACCTCGCGCATGCCACCGAATTTCTGCGCCGGCTGCCGGGCGGCTTCGAGGCCCAGCTCGGCGAGCGCGGCGTGACGCTCTCGGGCGGCCAGCGCCAGCGCATTGCGATCGCGCGCGCGATCCTGCGCGATGCACCGCTGCTGCTGCTCGATGAAGCCACCTCCGCGCTCGACGCCGAAAGCGAGACCCTGGTGCAGACCGCGCTGGAGGAGCTGATGCGTCACCGCACGACGCTCGTGATCGCGCATCGGCTGGCCACCGTGCTGTCCTGCGACCGCATCCTGGTGATGGACCAGGGCAAGATCGTCGAGCAGGGCACCCATGCCGAGCTCGTCGCAGCGAACGGTCTTTATGCGCGGCTGGCGCGCCTGCAGTTCGAGGGGATCTGAGCCCGCCAGTCGCGCAGGCGCGAGGCGAAGTTCGAAAGCCGACTACCGCTCCGTCAGCTTCAGCTCGATGCGGCGGTTGCGCTTGTAGGCATCTTCGGTTTGCGCCGTGTCGATCGGCTGGAATTCGGCGAAGCCCGCCGCGACCAGGCGCTGCGCGGGCACGCCGAGCGAGATCAGATACTGCACCACCGAGATCGCGCGCGCCGACGACAGCTCCCAGTTCGACTTGAACAGCGGGCTGTTGGTGATCGGACGCACGTCGGTGTGGCCGTCGACCCGCATCACCCAGGCGATCTCGGGCGGGATCTGCTTGTCGAGATCGATCAGTGCGGTCGCCACCGTCTCGAGCTCGCTTTTGCCTTCGGGCAAGAGCGTCGCCTGGCCGGTATCGAAGAACACTTCGGACTGGAACACGAAGCGGTCGCCGACGACGCGGATGTCAGGGCGGTTGCCGAGGATGGCGCGCAGCCGGCCGAAGAATTCCGAGCGATATTTCGACAGCTCCTGCACGCGCTGCGCCAGCGCGACGTTCAGCCGCGAGCCGAGATCGGCGATCCGGCTTTGCGATTCCTTGTCGCGCTTCTCGGAGGCGTCGAGCGCTTCTTCCAGCGCGGCGAGCTGGCGGCGTAGCGCGCTGATCTGCTGGTTCAGCACCTCGATCTGGGCGAGCGCGCGCGAGGTGACTGATTTCTCCGACTCCAGCGCCTTGTTGAGCTCGTTGGCGCGGCCCTGCGCATCATTGCCGGCATTGGCGAGGCCCTCGTAGAGGCCCTTCATGCGGTCGCGCTCGCTCTCGGCCGACGACAGGCCGGCGCGCAACTGGCCGATCTGATCGTCGAGGCTGAGCTTGCCGAGCTTCTCCAGCGACAAGAGATCGTTGAGCTGCGCGATCTTGGCGTTGAGCTGCTCCAGCGCCTTGTCCTTGCCGGTGACCTCCTGCGACAGGAAGAACTGCACGACCAGGAACACCGAGAGCAGGAACACGATCGACAGCACCAGCGTCGAGAGCGCATCGACAAAGCCCGGCCAGTAGTTGAAGCCGGATTCGCTGCGGCGTGAACGGGCGAGGGCCATTCAAGATCTCTTTGTTGCGCAGTCAGCCCTGCGGCAAATGGCAGACGGCCTCGATGTTGTGGCCGTCAGAGTCGAGCACGAAGGTTCCGTAATAGTGTGCGTGATAGTTCGGGCGAAGTCCGGGCGCGCCGTTGTCCTTAGCCCCGGCCTTGATGGCATCGGCATAGAAGCGGTCGACGGTCGCATGATCGGCCGCGGTGAAGGCGATGTGCGCGCCGGTCTGCACCGCGCCACGCATCCCGATCCAGAAGAAGGCCTTGGGGCGGATGCCGTAGCCGGCGAATTGTTCGCCGTCGCCATAGAGCCTGACGATGCCGAGCGCTGATAGTGCCCGGTCATAGAAGGCCTTCGACCGCTCGAAATCGCTGACGCCGATGGTGACGTGATCTAGCACGCGACAACTCCGAAAGTTCAGCTCTTCTCAGGCTGCCGTGCCAGCCGCTCGAGCAGGCGCTTGATCTCGCGATTCTGCTCGCCCTGGCCGTCGGCCCATTCGCGGATCATCTGCTGCTCGGTGCGCATATGCGCGACCAGCCCCTGGATCGCTTCGGCGAGATTGGCCATCGCCGCCGTGGTGCTGCGGTTGCTGCCGCCTTCCTCCAGCGCGGTGCGCAGCCGATCGATGGCGCCCTGCAGATCGCCGCCGACGGCGGCCCCCTCGCCGGAGATGCCGCGCACGGTGGTGGCGAGCCAGTCTTCGAGGTCGGTGTAGAAGCGGTTTTGCGCCTGACTCGACTGCAAATCGAGGAAGCCGAGGATCAGCGAGCCGGCAAGGCCGAACAGCGAGGACGAGAACGAGATGCCCATGCCGCCGAGCGGGGCGGCCAGCCCCTCCTTCAGCGTGTCGAACAGCGCGCCGGCATCGCCGCCGACTTTCAGCCCGTCGATCACCTTGCCGACCGAGCCGACCGTCTCGATCAGGCCCCAAAAGGTGCCGAGCAGGCCGAGGAACACCAGGAGGCCCGTCATGTAGCGCGAGATGTCGCGGGCTTCATCGAGGCGAGTCGCGATCGAATCCAGCAGGTGACGCATGGTCTGCTGCGAGATCGACATCCGTCCCGAGCGTTCGCCGCCGAGGATCGCCGCCATGGGGGCGAGCAGTCTCGGGCGGCGGTCGATTGCAAGGCCGGGATCGGCGACGCGGAAATTATTGACCCAGGCGACCTCCGGATAGAGCCGGATGACCTGGCGGAACGCCAGGATGATGCCGATCAGCAGCACCGCGCCGATCAGCGCGTTCAGCCCCGGATTGGCGAAGAAGGCCGTGATGATCTGCTTGTAGAGCACAAAGCCGATCAGCCCGCACAGCACCAGGAACACCAGCATCCGGACCAGGAAGATCCGCGGTGAGGACAGTTTGGTGAGTTCGATCTCCATGTCGGAGCGGGAGGGGGGCATTGGCCTGATCATCCGTTCGCGAGACGCCGCATCAGCCAGCAATATGGCACAGCGGCAGGGGGAGAAAAGCTGGGAAAGGAGCCGAATCGGGCGACGAAAGTGGAACCTCAGACTGAAACCGGGCTTTTTCATCACCGTACTTGAAGAACTGGCCCGGTCTTTCCGGGATGATCAGGGTTTTGCATGACCGTTTTTTATTTGACGGCGCTGGCGGCGATCGCCGCGGCGCTCTCGGTCCTGATGGCCGGTGCCTGGGTGGTCCAGCAGCGCACCGGCAATTCCGGTTGGGTCGATACGATCTGGACGTTTTCGCTCGGCCTGGTCGGCGCCGGCAGCGCGCTGTGGCCGGCCGGCGATGCCGCGCCCAACGCAAGGCAATGGCTGGTGGCCGCGCTGGTTGCGGTCTGGTCGCTGCGGCTCGGCGTCCATATCGCGATCCGGACCGCCGCCATCACGGACGATCCCCGCTATGCTGCGTTCGCGAAGGAGTGGGGCGTGGATTCTCCGCGCCGCATGTTCATCTTCCTGCAGAATCAGGGCCTCGGCTCCATCCCGCTGGTGTTTGCGATTTTCGTTGCCGCCCATGTCCCGGGTGACGCCCTGCGCTGGCAGGATGTTTTGGGGGCGCTGATTTTGTTCGCAGGCATCGCTGGCGAGTCGCTGGCCGACGCGCAACTGAAAAGCTTCCGCGGCGATCCCGCCAATAAGGGAAAAGTCTGCGATGCCGGGCTGTGGCGCTGGTCGCGTCACCCAAATTACTTCTTCGAGTGGTTCGGCTGGCTCGCCTATCCCGTGATCGGCCTGTCGCTCACCTATCCCTGGGGGCTGGCCACGCTGCTCGCGCCGGTCTTCATGTACTGGATCCTGGTCCACGTCACCGGCATCCCGCCGCTGGAGGCGCAGATGCTGCGCTCGCGCGGCGCGCGCTACGCCGACTACCAGGCCCGCACCAGCCCGTTCTTCCCATTGCCGCCGCACGCATGAGTCCCAACAAGGGAGCGGTCACATGAGTTTCGTCTCATCGATCATCGGCACGGCCGAGCGGGTGCCGCTGCCGGATGCGCTGATCCGCGCCGCGATCCATCGTCTCTGCTCACGCACCGCCACCCGCCTCGCATCGGGCAATGCCGAGAGCGACGCCCGCTTCGCCGAGGACATGGCCGCCCGCGCCATCGCCGAGCACACCGACGCGGCGAACGCCCAGCATTATGAGGTGCCGGCCGCGTTCTTTGCGCTGGTGCTCGGTCCCAATCGCAAATACTCGTCCTGCTTCTACAAGGAGGCGGCGTCGACCTTGCAGGAAGCCGAAGAGGAGGCGCTGCGCCAGACCGTGGAGCATGCCGATCTCGCCGATGGCCAGGAGATCCTCGAGCTCGGCTGCGGCTGGGGCTCGCTGTCGCTGTGGATGGCGCGGCAGTTTCCGAATGCGCGCGTGGTTGCGGTCTCGAATTCCGGCTCGCAGCGCGACTCTATCGAGAGCGAGGCAGCCAGGCGCGGCTTGCGCAATCTGCGGGTCATCACGTCTGACATGAACGTGTTCGATCCTGCGGAAAAGTTCGACCGCATCGTCTCGGTCGAGATGTTCGAGCACATGATGAACTGGCGCGAGCTGATGACGCGCGTCCGCGCCTGGCTGAGCGACGACGGGCGCCTCTTCATGCACATCTTCACCCACCGCGCCGGCGCCTATCTGTTCGACCGCGCCGACCATGAGGACTGGATCGCGCAGCACTTCTTCACCGGCGGCGTGATGCCGAGCCATCATCTGATCCGCCAATATGCCGATCTCTTCACGGTCGAGAAGGAATGGCGCTGGAGCGGCACGCATTATCAGCGCACCGCGCTAGCCTGGCTCGCCCGCTTCGATGCCAACCGCGATGAGATCGAGCGCGTCCTGAAAGATGTCTACGGCCCCGAGACGGTGCTCTGGATGAAACGCTGGCGCTGGTTCTTCCTCGCCACCGCAGGCCTGTTCGGCTACGCCGACGGCAGCGAATGGGGCGTCAGTCATTACCGGATGAAGGCGGTGCGGGCCGGCTGAGTAGCCCGGATGAGCGAAGCGACATCCGGGGTTGTCACCGTCCCCGCATATCGCTTCGCTCATGCGGGCTACGCGCCGACATAAACACGTCTCACCTGACATTCGCCGGCGCATGCGTCGGCCAGAGGTCGGCGCGCCAGCGGATGGCGATGGCCATCATCGCGATGAAGCCGGCGGCGGCGTAGAGCGTGCCGGTCAGGGAGAAGCCGATCGCGTCGATCAGGCTGCCGGCGGCGAGCAGGCCGATCGGCAGGCCGTAGATCACCATCATCCGCACGCCCATCACGCGGCCGCGCAGATGCGCGCTCGCGGTGCGCATCAGGATCACGGCGGCCGCGATCATCGACATGCTCTGCGCGATTCCGGCCAGCACCAGGCAGGCCATCGCGGTCGGCATGGTCCTGAGCTCGACGAACACCAGCAGCATCGCATACCAGGCCAGCGTCGCGCCGATCAGCAGGCGGGCGATGCGGATGCCGCCGGCGAGGCTGAGTGTGATCGAGCCGATCAGCGAGCCCGCGGCAAAGCTTGCCGAGAGATAGCCGAGGCCGGTCTGGTCGGTGTGAAAGATGTCGCGGGCAACATAGGGCAGCAGGCCGTTGGTCAGGGGGAATGCGGTGAGATTGACCAGGAAGGCGACGCAGAGTGCCGCCCGCATGCCCGGGCCGCTCCAGGCATGGACGATGCCTTCCTTGAGGTCGCGCAGCAGGGCGGTGCCGAGCGCATCGCCCGGCAGGCGATCCACGCTGACATGCGACTTCGCCGGTCTTGTCAGGCAGAACATCAGCACGGCGGCCGTGACATAGAGGCAGGTGATCGCGACATAGACGAGGCCGATGCCGAAGGCGGCGAACAGTCCGGCCCCGGTCAGCGCGCCGGCGATGCGAGCGCTGTCCTGCGTGGTGCGCGACAGGCTGATCGCGCCGATCAGGTAATCTGCCGGCATGATGTCGGCGAGCAGCGCGCTGCGCATGCCCAAATCCGACGGGCGGATGATGCCCATGATCGCGACGATGATCATGACATTGAGCGGGGCCAGATGGCCGGTCAGCGCCAGCGTCATGATCGTCGCGGACAGGGCCGTGTAGGTGACGCGCATCATGACCAGCAGATCGCGGTGGCCGATGCGGTCGCCGAGCATGCCGAACACCGGCGCGATCAGGGTGCCGACATATTGCAGCGAGGCCAGCACGGTGAGCAGCAGCACCGAGCCGGTCTCCACCATGATGTACCAGCCGAGCACCAGCGTCTCGACCTCGAACGCCCAGGAGGTGAGCAGGTCGGACGGCCACTGGAAGCGATAGTTGCGGATGTAAAACGGCGCGAGCGCGGAGGCCCGCCTGGCTCCGCTCAAGATGCAATGACGCGTATCACGGCGTTCCCTGCCCGTTTCTCTTCTTCTTTGAGAAGAATGTCGTGTCAGCGTAGCCCTGACGAATCCCCTGTCAATTGAAATGGCCGCATGCGGCCATGCTCGTTCGCGCAACGCTCATGATGCGCTGCATCACCTTACGCACAGCTGACATCGCGTCAGCTAGCCGGATCGCTTCGACGGAGGCGGCGCGATGCCCATGCACATCTGCACCTCGCCGGGGACGCCATAGTCGCGCATCATCATGCGGGTGTCGCGCAGGCCGCAGGCCTCGCGCTGCACCATCAGCATCCACAGCGCGTAACCGGCCTCCGCCACCAGCGCGCGGCGTTCCGGCCGCGGTGTGTCCGAGCGGGGATGGATGGCGTCGAACTCACGCAGCGCCGCAAGGGCCTTCTCGAGGGCGCGTCCCATGCGGCCGAGCGCAGAGGCCTTCTCCTCGGCGAGCTCGTAGCTGAGGATGTCGACGGGAGCCTGGCGGAGGCGAAAGTCGCGGGACATGACCGGACTATAGCGCCTCATGCGTCGCGCGCAACGTCGCGCCTAATAGTTCATCCGGATCAGTACGTCGTTGATCTTGAACGAATCAGCCGCGCTGGCATCGCAGGCACCGCTGCGCGCGAAGATGCAGGCGCTACCGTCGCTTCCGCCGAGGCTCGTGCAGTCGCGGCGTGAAAAATCCGCAGGCAGCTCGTTCGCCAGTTCCGGCGGGGAAAGGATGCGGTTGAACGCCGCCGCGTGCTGTTTCGCCAGCGCCGGCAGGCGCTCCTTGGCGGCGGGATCCTTCGAATCAAACGCGTAGAGCGGCGCCTCGCCGGCGAGGCGCTCGCGTCCGGGCAGCAGGTGGTAGGACGTGGTGTAGAGCGCGACGCCGCAAAGCGCAGGATCGCTGCGCAATTCGCGCGCGAGATGGGCCATCCCGGTGCCGCGCGTCCAGTTCTCCTGCATCGCCTTGGAATCGTCGGCGTGTCCGACGGAGATCAGCACCCAGCACGCGGTGGCGATCGGCAACGCCCACGGCCGCCAGGCTCGTTTCCTGCGCAGCATCTGCACCCAGTCGGCGGAGCCGAGCGCGGCTGCGATGATCAGCAGCACCATCGAGAGGAAGATGAAGCGGTATTCCTTGTGCACGATCGCGCTGTGGAAGACGAGGTTGACGACCGCCGCGACGATCAAGAGCGGCGCATGGCGCCAGCCGCGCCACAGCGCGCACAGCATCAGCACGGCCGCGCCCGACCAGATCATCAGCACCAGATGGACATAGGCGATCGCGGGCGCGGTGCCGAACTCGGAGGCACGGTCATGCAGCAGATTGTATTTGATGTTCTGGACCAGCCATTCGTAGGGCACCACGCCGTGTGCGACGTCGACAAGTGCGGCAAGCAGCAGCACGGCAAGCCCGCCGCCGATCAGGGGAATCGCATTGCGCCACTGCCGCCAGCAGGCGCCGAGCGCGAACACCGCCATCGCCGGGGCATATTGAAAGCGCCAGACAAAGGCGAGCGCGAGCAATCCGCCGCCGATGAGCAGACGCTTTTGTGTCGGACCGTTCGTGAGCAGCAGCGCGGCTGGGACGATGAGCGCAGTGGCGAGCGGTTCGCTCAGCGTGTGCGGCGCGAAGTAGACCAGCTCGAACCAGACCGCGGCGACCAGCGCCGCCACGATCGCATGCGTGCGCGAGACCCGCGCGCCAAAGAACCATGCGCTGACCACGATCGACAGCGACGCCAGCGCGACCAGTAGGCGCGGCACGATGAAGGCGCCGTCGCGGCCCGGTGCCAGCCAGTCGCCGAACGCAACCGGCCCCGCGAACAAGGTCGGCAACAGCCAGCCGCGAATGCCGTCGCGCCATTCCCAGGTGATGATGCCGTCATGGCCGAGCAGGCGCCAGGCCGGCTCCAGATATTGCAGGATCTCGTCGGGATGATTGACGTTGGGCCAGAAGGCGAGCGGCAGGCGGATCGCCAGCGCCAGCAGCACCACCCAGGCCAAGGGATGCAGCCGCCATGGTGCGGTCCTGATCCGGATCGCGGGCGCAGGCGAGGAATTGGCGCTCATGGTCGTCATTCGTCTGCCGGCCGCAGGTCAGGAGGGGGCATGTCGGCCAATGCCGTGTCAGCGGATGTCATACCGCCGAACCTTTAAGGACGCGTCACTGTGTGGGCCTCGCTCGGCCATTGGCCGACCGTCAGCGCGAACCGGCGTCGCGTCCCGGCCTGACGTAGACGCTCTCGAACGGGCCGGCATAGGCCTCGGTCCAGCCGCGCTTGTCGATGAGGAAGCGCCGCAGCTGCTCATGCGCCCTCACCCAGAGCACCGCATCGATGTTGTATTTCGCGATCACGCCGTCCCAGGCGGCCTCGTCGATCTCCATGTGGACCAACTTGAAATAGTCGCGCAGCAGGTCGTCGGGATAGGCGGTTGCGGCGCGGCCGTCGACGAACACGGGCACGGTGCCGTGGGTGCGGAAGATCTGGTAGCCGCCGACGTTCCAGTGGTTGAGCACGCGCGCGCCGGCGAGATGGCTCTCGAGATAGCGGCCGTCCTGCTCGGTCAGCATGTCCGGCAGCGCGAGCGACGGTCTGACCAGCACGAAAGTGAGCGGCAGCGCGCATGCGCCCATGATGCCGGCCGCCAGCAGGGCGCCCTGTATCTTCGAAGCCGGCGCATCCCTGGACAGCAGCCGGTCGATATGCAGCGCCAGCGGCAGCGCCGAAAACAGGAAGAAGAACGCCATGTAGCGGAACTGATAGAGGCCGAGCAGGAGGAACAGCCAGGCCAGCAGCCGCGCTTCCAGCGGCACGCGCGTGGCGCGACCGAAGCGCAGCTCGAAGGCCACGAACACGGCGATGACGATCATGCCGGGAATGCTGCCGGGCAGGCGGATGTTCTCGTAGTAGGACAGCCACTCGCCGATATTGGCCTGCACGAAATGGCCGAGCGTCGCGGTGACGCCGGCATAGATATGCCAGCCGAGCGGATTGACGAGGATCGCGAGCGCGCAGCCGATGCCGGTCAGCGCGTGGGTCCGGACGTCGGCCCAGTCCCGCCGCAGCAGGGCGACGGCCCCAAACAGGCCGACGATCAGGAATCCGATGACGAAGCCGCCGTGCAGATTGGCCCATAGCACCATCGCCGGCGGCAGCAGGAACCAGCGCGTTCGCCGCAGGCATTCGGCGGTGAACATCACGGCAAACAGCATCGTCGGCGTGTTCGGCGACGCCGCAAGATACATGTTCGGCGCGGCCTCGAAGGCCGGATAGAGCACGCAGGCGATGAAGACGGCGATGCAGGTGGCGATCCCTGATGCGCCGGCGCGCAGGCAGATCGAGGTGAGATATCCGACGATCACGGCGCCGCAGGCGACCGTGAACAGCACGAGCCCGGCAAAACCCGCATGCTGATAGATCACGCTGGCGATGACGTCCCAGAGCCAGGACAGGTTGAACCAGCGCTTGTCGCCGAGCGTGAATGCCCAGGGATCCTGGACCGGAATCGCTCTGCGCTCCCTGATCAGATCGCCGGCGGCGAGGTGCCAGCCGAGGTCGTAATGGCCGAGCAGCAGCGCGCCGTTGCACAGATAGAACAGGCAGGCAAAGGAGATCAGGAAGACGTAGACGCCCGAATGCAGCAGCGCAGGCTTGATCGTCTCCGGCGTCCTGTCGAGCCTGGAGATGCCCCACGCTTCGAGCGCATCCATCGAGAAACCCTCATGATCGCAGCGAGCCTTCCTGGCCCGCATCGCGCGATGCAGACGTCCCCGTTTTAGAGGTGCGCGGTCTAAGGCTGGGTAAAGGCCGGCCTTGCAATCTGATCAAGGTGTACGAAGGCGATCGTTGGTTAAGGAATTGTTAGCGGAACGCAGCTGACGATTTCGTGCCAGCGATCGCGTCGCTGCGAATCGGTGCGTCATTATTCGGCATTCTGGGCAATTCTCGTGCACGCATTCCTTAATCGTTCTCCACAGCCTCCAAGGGAACCCGCTCACAATCCGGTGAATCCTCGAAAGCTGCCGCGAATTCAGTGCGATAGGCTTGTGTGACATTGAGCCGCCGCGAAACGGATTGCATCGCAGCAATCAGAATTTATTTTCTGTTCATCGCCGGTGCGGTGTTCGCGCCGGTTTGTTTGTGTTCACACCAATAGGGGCGATTCTTTCAATGTCTGGACGACGCGCGCAATCGGCATGCATTCTTTTGATGCTGGCCGTCACAGCGCCACTGCTGGCTGGCTGCGATCAAGCGAATACGGCAACGGCTGCGGCACAGACGCCGGAGCCCGATGTCAGCGTCGTCACCGTGAAGCCGCAGGCGCGCGCGATGCTGCGCGAGCTGCCGGGCCGCATCGCGCCGACCCGCGTCGCCGACGTGCGGCCGCGCGTCTCCGGCATCATCGTCAACCGCATGTTCCACCAGGGCACCGAGGTGGAGGCCGGCGATCCGCTGTATCAGCTCGATCCGCGTCCGTTCGAGGTGGAGGTGCAGTCGACCGAGGCGGCGCTGATGCGCGCCAAGGCGGTGCAGGAGCAGGCCACGCTGCAGGCGCGCCGCATCGCGACGCTGTTCGCCCAGAAGGCCACGCCGGAAGCCGAGAACGAGAAGGCGATCGCCAATTTGAAGCAGGCCGAGGCCGACGTGCAGGGCCGCGAAGCCGAGGTCGCGCGCGCAAAACTCAATCTGGATTACACGACGATCCGCGCGCCGATCGACGGCATCGTCGGCGCAGCCCTGGTCAGCGAGGGCGCACTGGTGGTGCAGAACGACACCACGAGCCTCGCCACCATCCAGCAGCTCGATCCGATCTATGCCGACTTCCAGCAGTCGGTCACCGAGATGAACCAGCTGCGCCGCGCTTTCGAGAGCGGCGATCTCGACCGCATCGCGCCCGACGCGATGAAGGTCCGTCTCGTGCTCGACGACGGCTCGATCTACAAGTTGCCGGGCAAGCTGCTGTTTTCCGAAGCCAAGGTCGACGCCTATACCGGCCAGGTGACTTTGCGCGGCGAGTTTCCCAATCCGAAGCGCGAATTGCTGCCGGGCATGTATGTCCGCGTGCTGATCGAGCAGGGCATCGACACCGATGCGATTGCCGTGCCGCAGCAGGCGATCCAGCGCAATGGCGGCGGCGGCAGCGAGGTGTTCGTGGTCAAGCCCGACAACCTCGTCGCGGTGCAGCCGGTGCGCACCGGCTCGCTGCAGGGCGGCCAGTGGTTCGTCACCGACGGCCTCAAGGCCGGCGACCGCGTCGTGGTCGAGGGCTTCCAGAAATTCGCCGCCGGCGACAAGGTGAAGCCGCAGGCCTGGCGCGAGGTCGACGCCGCCGCGGCCGGGACGCTCGACGCGAAACACACCGCGCACGCGGTCCGGTAATTCCGATGCCCGCTTTCTTCATCGACAGGCCGATCTTCGCCTGGGTCGTCGCGCTTTTCATTTGCTTGATCGGCGCGATCTCGATCCCGCTGCTCGCCGTCGCGCAATATCCGATCATCGCGCCGCCCTCGATCTCGATCTCGACGAGCTATCCCGGCGCGTCGCCGGAGAACCTCTACAACAGCGTGACGCGGCTGATCGAGGAGGAGCTCAACGGCGCCGCCAACATCCTCAACTTCGAATCGACCAGCGACTCGCTCGGCCAGGTCGAGATCATCGCCAACTTCAAGCCGGGCACCGACACCGGCTCGGCCTCGGTCGAAGTGCAGAACCGCCTCAAGCGCGTCGAGGCGCGCCTTCCCCGCGCCGTGATCCAGCAGGGCATCCTGGTCGAGGAAGCCTCCTCCGCCGTGCTGCAGATCATCACGCTGAAATCGACCGACGGCAGCCTCGATGAAGTCGGCCTCGGCGACTTCATGATCCGCAACGTGCTGGGCGAAGTGCGCCGCATTCCCGGCGTCGGCCGCGCCACGCTCTATTCGACCGAGCGTTCGCTCCGCATCTGGATCGACCCGGCAAAGCTGGTCGGCTATGGCCTGACCGCCGACGACGTCAACAAGGCGATCACCGCGCAGAACGCCCAGGTCGCCTCCGGCAGCATCGGCGCCGAGCCGAGCACGAACACGCAGAAGATTTCGGCGCAGGTGCTGGTCAAGGGCCAGCTGTCCTCGCCCGACGAGTTCGGCGCCATCATCCTGCGCGCCAATGCCGATGGCTCGACCGTCCGCCTGCGCGACGTCGCGCGCATCGAGGTCGGCGGCCTCAGCTATCAGTTCAACACCCGCCTCAACGGCAAACCGACCGCGGGCCTGTCGGTGCTGCTGTCGCCGAAGGGCAATGCGCTGGCGACCGCGAGCGCGGTCGAAGCCAAGATGAAGGAGCTGTCGCGCTTCTTCCCGGCCAATATTGCCTACGAGATCCCCTACAACATCACGCCGGTGGTCGAAGCCTCGATCGAGAAGGTGCTGATGACGCTGGTCGAGGCGGTCGTGCTGGTCTTCATCGTGATGTTCCTGTTCCTGCAGAACATCCGGTACACCATCATCCCGACCATCGTGGTGCCCGTGGCGCTGCTCGGCGCCTGCGCGACGCTCTATGTTGTCGGCTTCTCCGTCAACATGCTGACCATGTTCGGCATGGTGCTGGCGGTCGGCATCCTCGTCGACGACGCCATCGTCGTGGTCGAGAACGTCGAGCGCATCATGGCGGAGGAGGGCCTGCCGCCGAAGGAGGCCACCAAGAAGGCGATGTCGCAGATCACCGGCGCCATCATCGGCATCACGCTGGTGCTGATGGCGGTGTTCGTGCCGATGGCGTTCTTCCCCGGCTCGGTCGGCATCATCTACCGCCAGTTCTCCGTCACCATGGTCGCCGCGATCGGCTTCTCGGCGCTGCTGGCGCTGTCGCTGACGCCGGCGCTGTGCGCGACGCTGCTCAAGCCGGTCGAGAAGGGCCACGGCCATGCGCGCAAGGGCGTGTTCGGCTGGTTCAACCGCGTGCTCGACTCCAGCCGCGACGGCTATACCCGCACGGTGAAGGGCTCGCTGAAGCGCACCGGCCGCCTGATGGCGATCTACGCCATCCTGTTCGCCGGCGTCGCCTGGGGTTTTGTCCGTTTGCCCGGCGGCTTCCTGCCGGTCGACGACCAGGGCTTCATCACGACCGACGTGCAGACGCCGTCGGAATCGTCCTACGCGCGCACCGAAGCCGCCGTCGAGAAGGTCGAAAAATATCTGCTCGCGCGCGACGGCATCGAGAACGTCACCTTCCTGACCGGCTTTAGCTTCCTTGGCCAGGGCATGAACACCGCGCAGGCCTTCATCACGCTGAAGGACTGGGCGGAGCGCGGCGAGAAGGATTCCGCGGCCGCCATCGTTGCCGACATCAACCGCGAACTGTCGTCGATCCGCGACGCCCGGATCTCGGCGCTGCAGCCGCCGCCGATCGACAACCTCGGCAACTCGTCGGGCTTCTCGTTCCGCCTGCAGGATCGCGGCCAGAAGGGTTATGCCGCGCTGATCGCCGCAAGCGACCGCCTGATCGCGGAAGCCAATGCCAGCCCGATCCTGCAGAAGGTCTATGTCGAAGGCCTGCCGCCGGCGCCGCAGGTCAATCTGATGATCGACCGCGAGAAGGCGGGCGCGTTCGGCGTCACCTTCGAGGACATCAACCAGACGATCTCGACCAATCTCGGCTCGAACTACATCAACGACTTCCCGAACCGCGGCCGCATGCAGCGCGTGATCGTGCAGGCGGACAAGACCAGCCGCATGAATGCGGACGACATCCTGAATTACAACGTCAAGAACAGCCGCGGCCAGCTGGTGCCGTTCTCGGCTTTCGCCACCATCGAGTGGACCAAGGGACCCACTCAAATTGCCGGCTTCAACTATTATCCGGCGGTGCGCATCTCCGGCGAGGCGAAGCCCGGCTTCACCTCGGGCGATGCGATCTCCGAGATGGAGCGGCTCGCCGACAAATTGCCGCGCGGCTTCGGTTACGAATGGACCGGACAGTCGCTGCAGGAAAAGCTGTCGGGCTCGCAGGCGCCGTTCCTGCTCGGCCTCTCGGTGCTTGTCGTGTTCCTGCTGCTCGCCGCGCTCTATGAGAGCTGGACGATTCCGATTGCGGTGCTGCTCACCGTGCCGCTCGGCATTCTCGGCGCCGTGGTCGCCGCGACGTTCCGCGGCCTGCCCAACGACGTCTATTTCACCGTCGGCCTGATCACCATCATCGGTCTCGCGGCCAAGGACGCCATCCTGATCATCGAGTTCGCCAAGGATCTGCGCGCGCAAGGCAAGCCGCTGGTGGAAGCGACGATCGAGGCGTGCAGCCTCCGTTTCCGTCCGATCCTGATGACCGGCCTTGCCTTCGTCTGCGGCGTGCTGCCGATGGTGGTCGCGACCGGCGCCGGCGGCGCCAGCCAGCAGGCGCTCGGCACGAGCGTCATGGGCGGCATGATCGCGGTGGTCATCCTCGCGCTGCTGCTGGTCCCCGTGTTCTTCGTCAGCGTCCAGCGCGTGCTGGCCGGCGACCGGGAGCCGAAAGTGACGGAGAACGCGGAAGCGTACGGTCCGCCGGCGTCGGCCAGCACCGGCCGCTAGGCGAGCGCATCGGGATCATCTAGGATCAAGCCCAGCTGTACTAGCCTGGGTGCGTTCTCCATGACCGGACGCGGCTTCACAGGACTGCTTTGCGCCGCCTGCGCAGCGGCAATTCCCTTCATTCTGGATGCGTTCACACTGAGTTCGCATCGAGCCTTCGCCCAGGCCGCACCGGCCTCACAAGATGCCGGTCCACGCTTCCGCGCGGACGGCCCGAATGCGGACGCGTTCGGCCGCAAGGAGGGATATCCGAGTTGCAAGGGAATTGCCTATGTCAGCGAGACGCGCTGCCGCGTCGGTGCGTTGAGCCGCTATGACACGCTGTTTCCTGCGCGCACCATCGCCGCCCCGAAGCAATCGGCGCCGCTCGCGCGCGCAGCCAGCGAACCCGTCATTCGCTACGGCTTCGCCGGGCTCGAGCTATCGCTCGACGACTACCTCGATCGTCACCCGGTCACCGGCCTCCTGATTGCGAAAGACAATACGATTCTGGTCGAACGTTACCAATACGATCGCACCGACAGGGATCGACTGGCATCCTTCTCCCTGGCGAAGTCCATGGTTGCACTGCTGATCGGCATCGCCGTGAAAGAGGGCGCCATCCGGTCCATCGATGACCTTGCGGAAGCCTATGTCCCTGGTTTGCAGGATACCGAATACGGCCGCACGCCGATCAAGGCGTTGCTGCTGATGGCCTCAGGCGTCGCCTTCTCGGAGGACTACGACAGCAAAACCAGCGATATCAACAAACTGGCGCGCCTGACGCTCGAGAGCCCGGCCGGCAGCCTCGCCGCGGTGAAGGAGTTCAACACCCGCCGTTCCCCGCCGGGCACGCGCTTCTCCTACGCGTCGGCTGAAACGCTGGTCCTCGGTCTCGTGCTTGCGGCTGCCACGAAGCGAACCGTGTCCGACTATGCCGCCGAAAAACTCTGGCAGCCGCTGGGGGCGGAGGCCGATGCGACATGGATCATCGATGCGACCGGGCAGGAAGTCACCTTTGCCTATGTCAATGCGGTGCTGCGCGACTGGGCGCGTCTCGGCCTGATGCTGGCCAATCGCGGCACGTGGCAGGGCAAAACGGTCGTCCCCGAGGACTGGCTCGCGGCGTCGGCCACGGATGCGCTTCCGACCGATTCACCGCTGGCGAAGTACGGCTATCAGATCTGGTATTCCGCAGACACAAGACGTTTTTCGCTGCGCGGCCTTCGCGGCCAGTTCGTCTTCGTCGATCCGGACCTGAAGCTCGTTCTCGTGCAGACCGCGCTCAGCAGTAGCCCGCCTGAGGCCGCCGAGCTGTTCGCTCTCTGGAACGCGATGAGAGCACAGGTCAAGTAGGCGGCATCCGCCGGCGCGCAGCTACGCTGAATGTCAGATGAACCCCGGCTTGCTTTCCCGCGACGGGCAATCCAGATTGCATCTCTGGATTGAACAGGGGAGGCGCAGGCAACCTGCGCATTGACGGCAGGCGATGCGTCCGACCGATATCTCGATCTCGAACTACCGTTCGATTCGCCGGCTCTTCATGCCCATCCAGCCGCTCTCCGTCTTCGTCGGCGAGAATGGCGTCGGCAAATCCAATCTCTACAAATCCCTGTCGCTGCTGCGTGACGCGGCGACAGGCCGGATTACCCGCACCATCGCCGACGAAGGCGGGCTGAGCTCAGTCTGCTGGTCCGGCATCCGCAAGCGCGGCGAGGATGGCCGGCTGCGCCTGGCGGTCAGATTCGACAATTTCAGATACTCCATTGAACTCGGATTTCCCGCGCCGACGGAGGCGGCCTTTTCAAGCGAGCCGATGATCAAGTCAGAACGCATCGAGGCCACCCGGGGGAAGCGAACAGTTCTGATGATGGAGCGGACCAATGCGCTCGTCAGCGTCCGCGATGAGAACGGCTCGTGGAGCGACCACAAGGATGCGCTGCTGCCGTCGGAAACCGCGCTTGCGAATTTTACGAACGGCAAGGGATGTCCCGAGATCGACCTGATCAGAAACACGATGCTGGGCTGGCGATTCTATCACGACTTCCGCACCGATCCGGCGTCGCCGATCCGAAAGCCTTGCCTCGCGATCACGACGCCGTCGCTGAGCGCCGACGGCAGCGATCTGGCCGCGGCCCTCGCAACACTCTTCGCGATCAGGGACGATGCCAAGGACCTGCAAGACGCAATCCGGGATGCATTCCCGGGCGCCCAGCTCTACGCAGGGGAAGCACATGGCCTGTGCGGATTCGAGCTGAAGCTGCCGGATATGCCGCGTCCGTTCAGCGCCCACGAACTATCCGACGGGACGCTGAAATATATCTGTCTGCTCGCCGTGTTCATGGGCTACCGGCTGCCGCCCTTCATCGCGCTGAACGAGCCCGAGACCAGCCTGCATCCGTCGCTGCTGGCGCCGCTGGCGCGGCTGATCGCCAAGGCCTCCACGCGCGCCGACGTCTGGATCGTCACGCATTCGGAAGCTCTGATGGAGGCGCTGCGCAACGAGAGCTCGGTCCCGCTGCGCCGGGTGATCAAGGACAAGGGTGCCACGGTCATCGAAGGCCTGACCCTCGGCGGCGAATTTCGCGACGAGGAAGATGACGAGGAGGACTAGGACGCGCACTCACAAATCATTCGCGATGTCCGCATTGCCGCAGCCGGGATCAGCACCGTGGTTCGTCTGTCAGCCCCCGGGGCCGTCCTTCATGATGTAGCCCATCAGGTCGTCCACGTTGTGTTCCAAATCTCGGATGATGTCCTTGACGACGTCTCCGACCGAGATGACGCCCACGAGCTTGCCCGCGTCCAGCACTGGCAGATGGCGAAAACCGCGCACAGCCATCATTGCCATGCAGGCTTGCAGCGGATCGTCCGGCTTTACCGTCACCGGGTTGCGCGTCATCACCTGGCCCACCGGCGTCTGCTTCGCATCGAGTCCTGGCAGTAGCACTTTGATGGCGCAGTCACCCTGGGTCACGATACCGACCAGCACGCTGTCGTCGATCACCAGCACGGACCGGACCCGGTTGTCGCGCATCTGGAGCAGGGCTTCGACGACCATGTTGTCGGAACGAACATGGATCAGGGCACGGCTCTTGTGGGCCAGAGCGCTTTTTACTGTGCTCATCGATCTCGCCTCGTGGGCTCTGTTCTGCCCCGCCTAGATGATCCGCATTGAAGGTTAGTCAAAATATCTCGCCTTGTCAGCACCGCGCCGATGTCGCCTTTGGGACGCAATCATCCTTTGGTTCGGCGCGGATGCGACCAGACTTTGCACAACGAGCAAAGGCCCCAACCCTGTGAGGGGATCCTCAGTGGAAGACGCGTCCCGCGTCGATGACGACGGTTTGACCGGTCATGGTCTCGGTGCGGCACATCGCGACCACCATGTCGGCGCAGTCGTCCTTGTCGGCCGGTTTCTTCAAGAGCGAGCTTGCCGCGGAACGCTCGACCTGCTCGGGCTTGAGATTGGCGGTCGCGCGCGTGCCTTCGAGCAACCCCGGCGCCACGCAGTTGACGAGCGTCTCCGGCGCCAGTGCCACCGCCATGCAGCGTGTCAGGTGAACCAGCCCTGCCTTCGACACGGCATAGGCGATGGAAGATCCGGTCGGGCTGAGCCCCGCGACCGAGGCGATGTTGACGATGCGACCGCGCCCTTGCGCCTTCATGACGGGAGCGACCGCCTTGGTCAATTGCATCGGTCCGGTCAGGTTGACGGCCATGATCTTGTTCCAGACATCAGGTGTCAGACTATCGAGATCGCTGAACGGGATCGAGACGTTGTAGGCGGCGTCGTTGATCAGAAGGTCAAGGCGGCCGAAAGCCTTTGTTACGTCGCCGACCAGCCGATCGACGGCCGCGTCGTCGGTGATGTCACAGGCGAAGGCTTGCGCTTTGACCTTATGGCGGGACATCAGTTCGTTGGCGACGCCTTCCGCTTGCTCGCGACTGCGCGCATACATCACAGCGATATGGGCCCCTTCCTGCGCCAGCGCGTGGCAGATGCGCTGCCCAAGACCGCCATTGCCACCCGTCACCAGTGCCACTGAGCCCTTTAGGTCCATCACGTCTCTCCCTTGGTGCGAATGCAGGCCGTGGCTGCAGTCCCGGGCAGCTCGCGCGCTCGTTGCTTGTGCTTCTCGACTACGCTCAAACGGCCGCGCTGTCGATTGCGCCGAAAGCAGCGAATCGAGGTAGCGGCCAGTGCCGGACGGGCGCCGGCTACTGTGCATGGGGTTGTTTTCGATGTTTTGATCGGGAGTGCCGTCGCAGTGGCGGTCGCGCCGCGCCTTACTGCCCCAGCGGCTTCAAAATCTTGATCAGCTCGCCGTGCACGAACTCATTCCCGCACACCACGTGCCCGGTCACCAGCGGGTCGTCATTGCCCTGGATGCCTGACACGGTGCCACCGGCTTCCCTGATCATGAGCAGGCCGGCTGCGATGTCCCAGGCGTTGAGATTGCGCTCCCAGTAGCCGTCGAGGCGGCCGGCGGCGACGTAGGCGAGGTCGAGGGAGGCGGCGCCGAAGCGGCGGAAGCCTGCGACCTTGGGCTGCAGCGCGGCCATTTCCTGCAGAGCCAATTGATGATTGCCGCGGCCGATATGCGGCAGGCCGCAGGCGACGACGCATTCGTCGAGCTGGCGGCGGCCGGCGACGCGCAGGCGCGTGTCGTTGAGGAAGGCGCCCTTGCCGCGCTCGGCGATGTAGAGCTCGTCGGTCGCCGGGTTGTAGATCACGCCGGCGATGATGGTGTCCTCGCGCTTGAGGCCGATCGAGATCGCAAATTGTGGGATGCCGTGCAGGAAGTTGGTGGTGCCGTCGAGGGGATCGACGATCCAGGTGTGGCTCTTGTCGGTGCCTTCGCGAATTCCCCCTTCCTCGCCGAGGAAGCCGTAGCCGGGGCGGGCCTTGGCGAGGTCGTCGTACAGCATTTCCTCGGCGCGCTTGTCGGCCTTGCTGACGAAGTTCGCCGGGCCCTTCAGCGAGACCTGCAGCTGCTCGATTTCGCCGAGGTCGCGGCTGAGGCTGCGGCCGGCGCGGCGCGCGGCCTTGACCATGACATTGATGAGCGCGGAATAGAGCATGTTGGAAACGCTTGTGTGATCGGGGGAAAACGGCTGACTTCGCCGAAAGTTATGGACTGGGTGCCCTCTGAAGGAGGCGACGTCAAGGCGTCATTTGACGTTGTTTCCGATCCATTTCCGGGCAGCTGCCTCGGCCTTGGCGCGGTCCGCGGGGCTCAGGTCGGACAGCATGCCGTCGAGGTCCGGGTCACCCTTGCCGGCGGTCTTGGCGATAATGTGCCATTTCAGCGCCTCGACCTTGTCCTGCGGCACGCCCGCGCCGACCGCCAGCACATGGGCGAGGCGGTTCTGCGCGATCGGCGAGTTCTGCCGCGCCGCCTTGCCCAGCAGGGCCACCGCGGCCGGCTTGTTCTGCGGCGTGCCGGTGCCGTTGAACAGCGCGATGGCGTATTCGACCTCGGCATCGACATTGTCGGCGAGCGCCGCGGCCTGCAGCAGCCGCGCCGCCTTCTCGAGGTCCTTTGGCACTCCGGTGCCCTCCTTGTAGAAGGTCGCGAGCGCGTATTGCGCCTCCGGGCTGCCGGCGTCGGCCGCCATGCGGAGCAGCTCGGCGGAGCGCCTGGTGTCCTGCGGCAGCGTCTGGCCGTCGAGATAGAGCAGCGCGAGGTTATAGGCCGCCTTGGGCTCGCCGAGCTTGGCCGCGGAGGCCAACAGCTTCACGGCGTCTTCCTTGTTCACGGGGCCGCCGCGCCCGGCGATCTTCATCATCGCCAGTGCGAACATCGCCTCGCGGTCGCCGGCGTCGCTAGCGCGCTGATACCATTGCAACGCCTTGCCGTAGTCGCGCTTGACGCCGAGCCCATTGGCATAGAGCTCGCCCAGCATGGTCATTGCCTTGGGGTCGTTGTTGTACTGCGCGCGCGAGGTGGCGAGGTCGAGCGCGGTCTTGTACATGCCGCGCTGATAGGCGCCGTAGACGAGATCGACACTGGGATCCTCGAAAGCCGGCGAGGGCGACGGCGATGGTGTCGGCGTCGCGGCCGGCTTGGGCGCGGCCTTCTTGGCGGCGGCTGCCGCCTTGGCCTTGGCGGCATCATGGGTTGAGGCTTTCGGCGCCTCCTTCTTCGCAGCCGGCGACTCTTTGCTTGCCGGCGCCTCCTTCGGCGGTTTGGGCGCAGGCGTCTGCGCGACCGGCGGCGTGATCGAGAGCTGCGCCAGCGCACTGCCCGCGAGCATCGTGCAGCCGAGCGCGAGCGCTATCGGACCGAGACGCTTCATTCCTGTGCGGCCCCGGCGTTGGCAAACGTCTCGGCATGCGCCTGCGCAATCGTCTCCGCGACGTCAGTCAATGCCGCCTTGGCGCCGCGCGGATCGGCCCAGATGAAATCGCCGACCAGCACGAAATCGGCGCCGGCGGCAGCGAACTGATGCGCCTCCTCGCGCGAGATCGCATAGCCGACGCAGGGCGGCTCGAACAATTCGTCCCACCAGCCGAGCCGCTCGGCGATCGCTTCCGCAGATGGCCGCTGCCCGCTCGCATCGGGCTCGCCGAACAGCACGTAGTCGGCGCCGGCTTCGCCCGCGGCCATCGAATCGTGTCGGGTCGACAGCCCGCCGACACCGACGATGCGGTCGGGCTTCAGCGACGGCATCGCGTCTTCCATCGCAGCGATGCCGGTGAGATGCGCGCCATCGGCGCCGCCGCGCGCGACGAGATCGGCGTGGCCGTCGATCAACAGCGCTGCGCCGGCATTCTGGACGACCGGTGCCAGCGCCTTCACCCGCGAGATCATGCCGCGCTGATCGGTCTCGCGCAGCCGCACCAGCACGGCTGCGACGTCGGCCGCCGCCAGCAGCTCGGGCAGGGCGCCCACAAGCGCGGTCGTGTCATCGACAACAGGCGTCGCGAGATAGAGCCGCGGCGCCGGGCGCGGTGGAGGAGGTTTTGTCGCCAATTACGCCGCCTTTTTCTCGAGACCTGCGTCCCATTTGCCGGTGCTTGCCAGGCCATTCATCTTCGCGCGATGCGCGAAGGCCTGCTGGCCGGCCACAACATTTTCGACCTTGCCGGACCACGCCTTCTGCGGCGCCGCCTGCAGCGCGCGGCCGTAGGAGAAGGTCAGCTTCCAGGGAAGGCCGCCGATCTTGTTCATGGCGTCGAGATGCGCGGTCGCTTCCTCGTCGCTCTGGCCGCCGGACAGGAAGGCGATGCCGGGCACCGCGGCGGGCACGCAACTCCTCAGCAGGCGGATGGTCTTCTCGGCGACCTCCTGCACGGAGGCCTGCTTTGCGCATTTCTTGCCCGAGATCGCCATGTTGGGTTTCAGGATCATGCCTTCGAGCGCAACACGCTGCACGCGCAATTCCTGGAAGGTGCGGTTCAGCACACGCTGGCTCACCTCATAGCAGCGGTCGATATCGTGATCGCCGTCCATCAGCACTTCGGGCTCGACGATCGGCACGATCTGCGCGGCCTGGCACAGCCCGGCGTAGCGCGCCAGCGCATGCGCATTGGCACGAATCGCGGTCTGCGTCGGAATCCGTGCCCCGATATCGATCACCGCGCGCCATTTCGCAAAGCGCGCGCCGCGCTCGTAATATTTTGTCAGCCGCTCGGCGAGCCTGTCGAGGCCGACGGTGACGAGCTCTCCCGGACAGTTCGGCAGCGCCTGCGTGCCCTCGTCGACCTTGATGCCGGGGATGGCGCCTGCCTGCTCGATCAGTCTGACCAGCGGCGTGCCGTCCTTGGCATTTTGCCAGATCGTCTCGTCATAGAGGATGACGCCGGAAATATACTGGCTCATCGCTTCCTTCGAGCGGAACAGCATCTCGCGATAGTCGCGGCGGTTGTCCTCGGTCGACTCGACCTTGATGGCGTCGAAACGCTTCTTGATGGTGCCGGAGGATTCGTCGGCGGCGAGGATACCCCTGCCTGGGGCGACCATGGCGACGGCAATTTTGTTGAGGTCAGTCAGATTCATCGAGAGGTCCTCCCAATTCGCTTCTGCCTTGCCTGCGAAAATAGACCGTTCTCGGGCAATTGCCGAGTTAACGTTCGTCGCAGGGTAAAGGGGGAGGGGCGTAAGGAAGGCATATCGGACGAGGCGCAGCGGCATCGGCACCGCGCTCCCTCTCCCGCTTGCGGGGGAGGGTCGGGGTGGGGGTGCTTCCGCGTTGGGATTCCCTGTGTGGAGAGAGCCCCCACCCGCCGTACTCTTCGAGTACGTCGGCCTCCCCCGCAAGCGGGAGAGGCGAAGAGAGTTCGCGGATGTTGAAGATCGATCAGGCCACCCGCGCGATCGCTACGCGACCTTGGGATCCAGATCGCCCTTGGCGTAACGCTTGGCCATGTCAGCGGTGGTCAGCACCTTCTTGATCTTGCTGGCTTGCCCCGCGGTGTTGAATTCCTGCAGGCGCTGCTTGCACAGCTTGGTCATGGCTTCCATGGCCGGCTTCAGGTATTTGCGCGGATCGAACTCTTCCGGATTGTCGTTCAGCACTTTCCGGATCTGGCCGGTCATCGCCATGCGGTTGTCGGTGTCGATGTTGATCTTGCGCACGCCGTTCTTGATGCCGCGCTGGATCTCGGCAACCGGCACGCCCCAGGTCGGCTTCATCTTGCCGCCATTGGCGTTGATGATCGCCTGCAGGTCCTCCGGCACCGACGAGGAGCCGTGCATCACGAGGTGCGTGTTCGGCAGCTTGCGGTGGATCTCCTCGATCACCTTCATGGCGAGGATGTCGCCGTCAGGCTTGCGGGTGAACTTGTAGGCGCCGTGCGAGGTGCCCATCGCGATCGCCAGCGCGTCGACCTTGGTCTCCTTGACGAACTTCACGGCCTCGTCGGGATTGGTCAGCAGCTGGTCATGCGACAGCTTGCCCTCGGCGCCATGGCCGTCTTCCTTGTCGCCCATGCCGGTCTCGAGCGAGCCGAGCACACCGAGCTCGCCTTCCACCGAGATGCCGCCGAGATGGGCCATGTCGGTCACGGTCTTGGTGACGCCGACATTGTAGTCCCAGTCACCCGGCGTCTTGCCGTCGGCCTTCAGCGAGCCGTCCATCATGACAGAGGTGAAGCCGGCCTGGATCGCGGTCATGCAGGTCGCGGGCTCGTTGCCGTGGTCGAGATGCACGCAGACCGGAATCTGCGGATAGATCTCGGTGACGGCGTCCATCATGTGCTTGAGCATGACGTCGTTGGCGTAGGAGCGGGCGCCGCGCGAGGCCTGGATGATCACGGGCGCGTCGACCTCGGAGGCTGCCGCCATGATGGCCAGCGCCTGCTCCATGTTGTTGATGTTGAACGCCGGGACGCCATAGTCGTGCTCGGCCGCGTGGTCGAGCAGTTGCCGCAACGTAATGCGAGCCATTCCAATTCTCCCTGTACTTGCAGCGCTTTCGCGCCGATCGATGTGAATTAGCGCTTCTTCAAGACCTCAACGCCGGGCAGCGGCTTGCCTTCCATCCATTCAAGAAACGCGCCGCCCGCGGTCGAAACGTAGGAAAAATCTCCGCCGACGCCGGCCTGGTTCAGCGCCGCGACGGTGTCGCCGCCGCCGGCGACCGTGATCAGCTTCTTCGCCCTGGTGCGCTCGGCGGCGTGCTTGGCCGCCGCCACGGTGCCTTTGTCGAACGGCGTCAGCTCGAAGGCGCCGAGCGGGCCGTTCCAGACCAGGGTTGCCGCGTCGTCGATCGCGGCATGGATGCGCGCGATCGATTGCGGGCCGACGTCGAGGATCATGCCGTCGGCCGGGATGGCGTCGAGGCCGTAGGCGTGCGACGGCGCGTTGGCCGCGAACTGGTTGGCGACGACCGCATCGACCGGGAGGATGATCGCGCAATTGGCTGAATTGGCCTTCTCGACGATGCGCAGCGCCGTTGCGGCGAGATCCTTCTCCGCGAGCGACTTGCCGACCGCTGTGCCCTGCGCATGCAGGAAAGTGTTGGCCATGCCGCCGCCGATCACGAGCGCGTCGACCTTGGTCACGAGGTTTTCGAGCAGGTCGATCTTGGTCGAGACCTTGGCGCCGCCGATGATCGCGATGACAGGCTTGGTCGGGGCTTCCAGCGCCTTTTCCAGCGCGACCAGTTCGGCCTGCATGGTGCGGCCGGCATAGGCCGGCAGCTTGTGGCCGAGGCCTTCGGTGGTGGCATGCGCGCGATGCGCAGCCGAGAAGGCGTCGTTGACCCAGATGTCGCCGAGCTTTGCGAGCTCAGCAACGAAGCCGGCGTCGTTCTTTTCCTCTTCCTTGTGGAAGCGGGTGTTCTCGAGGCAGAGAATGTCGCCGTCCTGCATCGCAGCCACAGCCTTGGCGGCGGGCTCGCCGATGCAGTCGTCGGCAAACGCAACGGGCTTCTTGATCACCCTGGACAGCGCGTCAGCGACCGGCTTCAGCGAGTCTTTGGCGTCGCGGCCCTTGGGCCGGCCGAAATGGGCGAGCAGGATCACCTTGCCGCCCTTGTCCGAGATTTCGGTGATGGTCGGCGCAACGCGCTCGAGCCTTGTCGCGTCGGTGACGCGGCCATTTTCCATGGGGACGTTGAGGTCGACGCGCAGCAGCACGCGCTTGCCCTTCACGTCGACGTCGTCGAGGGTGCGGAATGATTTTGTCATGAGGCGATATCTCTTGTCCCGGGCGCTGCGCAGCGCGTAGCGGTGCGCTGCAGAACCGGGACCCACGCAGGGGTGGGTCCCGCGGTGGCATGGGTCCCGGCTCAGCAGTGCAGCGTCTCGACGCTGCACTGCGTCCGGGACACGAGACTTCGGTTACAGCAGCTTGCCGATCGCAACCGCCGTGTCGGCCATGCGGTTCGAGAAGCCCCACTCATTGTCGTACCAGGACATCACGCGCACCAGCGTGCCGTTCTGCACCTTGGTCTGGTCCTCGTGGAAGGTCGAGGAGTGCGGATCGTGGTTGAAGTCGATCGAGACGTTCGGCGCTGACGTGTAGCCGAGGATGCCCTTGAGCTGCTGCTCGCTGGCGCGCTTCATCGCCGCGTTGATCTCCTTGGCGTCGGTGGCGCGCTTGGCAACGATCTTCAGATCGACCACCGAGACGTTCGGGGTCGGCACGCGGATCGCGACGCCGTCGAGCTTGCCCTTCAGCTCCGGCAGCACCAGGCCGATCGCCTTCGCCGCACCCGTCGAGGTCGGAATCATCGACATCGCCGCCGCGCGGCCGCGATAGAGATCCTTGTGCAGGGTGTCGAGCGTCGGCTGGTCGCCGGTGTAGGCGTGGATCGTGGTCATGAAGCCGGTCTCGATGCCGACGAGATCGTTCAGCACCTTGGCGACCGGAGCGAGGCAGTTCGTCGTGCACGAGCCGTTCGAGATCACCATGTGATCCTTGCTCAGCGTGTCGTGGTTGACGCCGTAGACGATGGTGGCATCGGCGCCATCGGCCGGCGCGGAGACCAGCACGCGCTTGGCGCCGGCGGTCAGATGCGCCGAGGCCTTGTCCTTGGCGGTGAAGATGCCGGTGCATTCCAGCGCGACGTCGACGCCGAGCGCCTGCCACGGCAGCTTGGAGGGATCGCGCTCGGCGGAAACCTTGATCTTGCCGTTGCCGAGTGAGAGCGAGTCGCCGTCGACGGTCACGGTGCCGGGGAAGCGGCCGTGCACGCTGTCGA
This sequence comes from Bradyrhizobium jicamae, assembly GCF_018130695.1. Taxonomy (GTDB): domain Bacteria; phylum Pseudomonadota; class Alphaproteobacteria; order Rhizobiales; family Xanthobacteraceae; genus Bradyrhizobium; species Bradyrhizobium jicamae_B. The sequence goes on from NZ_JAFCJX010000021.1 coordinate 42,605, forward strand.
AGCGCAGCAGATGTGCATTGGTCTCGACCGGGCCGAGGTCGTTGATGCCGACCACCTCGATGTCCTTGCGGCCGGACTCGGCGATGGCGCGCAGGACGTTGCGGCCGATGCGGCCAAACCCGTTGATCGCGACGCGAATTGCCATGCTGGTGTCTCCTCTAATAGCTGCTGCCGGCCCCGAGGGATGGCTCCCACGAGGGTTTTACGGCGGAACGCCCGGTTCGGCCGGGCGGAAGCGGAAGATTGTGGGGCTTTGGTAATCCTTTTTTGCCCCAAGCTCAACCGTCTGCAGCGATGTTCCAGCGAGGCCTCAAACCCGCTTCATGGCAGCGTTAACAACGGCCTCGGCGGTAATGCCGAAGTGCTTGTAAAGCTCCTTCGCCGGGCCGCTTTCGCCGAAGCCGTGCATGCCGATGAAATCGCCGTCATGGCCGATCACGGCATCCCAGCCCCAGCGCACCGCGGCCTCGACCGCGATCTTGACCGGGGCATTGCCGATGATCGCCTTCTGGCGCGCTTCCGGCTGCTGCAGCAGCAATTCCAGCGAGGGCACCGAGACCACGCGCGTTGGGATGCCACGCTCGGCGAGCTGTTTCTGGGCAGCCACGGCGATCTCGACTTCGGAACCGGACGCGAACAATGACACTTTTGCGTCACCGCTGGCTGCGACCAATTCGTAGGCACCGTGGCTGCAGGGATTGTCGGATGGAGCTGACGTGCGCAGCTGCGGCAGGTTCTGGCGGGTCAGCGCCAGCACGGTCGGGCCGTCGACGCGATTGAGCGCCAGTTCCCAGCACTCCGCGGTCTCGATGGAATCGCAGGGGCGGAACACGCGCATGTTGGGCATGGCGCGCAGCGCGGCGAGATGCTCGACCGGCTGGTGGGTCGGGCCGTCCTCGCCGAGGCCGATCGAGTCGTGCGTCATGACATAGACAACGCCCGCGCCCATCAGCGCCGACAGCCGAATCGCGCCGCGCGCGTAATCGGTGAACACCAGGAAGGTGGCGCCGTTCGGCGCGAAGCCGCCGTGCAGGAAGATGCCGTTCAGGCACGCGGCCATGCCGTGCTCGCGGATGCCGAAATGGATGAAGCGGCCCTTCGGCGTCTTCGCGGCGAAAGCTGTCGCCGACTTCGCCTTGTTGTTGTTGGAGCCGGTCAGATCGGCGGAGCCGGCGACGAACTCCAACGGCATTGCCGCTGCAATCGCCTCGATCGCAGCTTCGGATGATTTGCGCGTGGCGACGTTGAGCGGCGTCTCCAGCAGCGACTTCTTGTGCGCGCGCAGCGCCTTCGCCAGCGACTGCGGACGCTCGTGGCGCAGGCGGCGCTCGAACTCGGCTTTCTTGCGGGTGCCGAGCTGTGCGAAGACGTCGTTCCATTCCTTGTGCGCAGCCGCGCCGCGCGCGCCGGCCTCGCGCCAGGCCTTCAGCACGTCGTCCGGCACCGAGAACGGCTCGAGCGAGATGCCGAGCTTCTCCTTGGCGCCCTTCAATTCCTCGGCGCCGAGCGCTTCGCCATGGGCCTTGGCGGTGCCGGCCCGGGTCGGCGCGCCAAAGCCGATCGTGGTCTTGCAGGCGATCAGCGATGGCTTGCTCGCCTTCTGCGCCCGCGCGATCGCAGCCGCGATTGCCTGCGGATCATGGCCATCAATGAGTTCAGCAGCCCAGCCGGCCGACTTGAAGCGCTTCACCTGGTCGACAGAGTCGGCGATCGAGGTCGGGCCGTCGATCGAGATGCCGTTGTCGTCATACAGCACGATCATCTTGTTCAGCCGCCAGTGGCCGGCCATCGCGATCGCTTCCTGCGAGATGCCTTCCATCAGGTCGCCGTCGGAGGCGAGCACATAGGTGTGGTGGTTGACGATCTTCTTGCCGAACTCGGCGGCCAGCATCTTCTCTGCCAGCGCCATGCCGACCGCGGTCGCGATGCCCTGGCCGAGCGGGCCGGTGGTGGTCTCGATGCCCTTGGTGCGGAAGTTCTCGGGATGGCCGGGGGTGAGCGAATCGACCTGGCGGAAATTCTTGATCTGGTCGAGCGTCATGTCCTTGTTGCCGGTCAGGTACAGCAAGGCGTAGAGCAGCATCGAGCCGTGGCCGGCGGAGAGCACGAAGCGGTCGCGATCGGGCCAGGCCGGATCGGCGGCGTCGTATTTCAGCACCTGGGTGAACAGCACGGTCGCGATGTCGGCCGCGCCCATCGGCAGGCCGGGATGGCCGGACTTGGCCTTCTCGACGGCGTCCATGGCGAGGCCACGGATCGCATTGGCCATACGGGTGTGATCGACCTGCGTCATGATGAAAATCCGCCTGAAATGAAGAGCTTGGGGAGCTTACGGAACGGACGGGCAGCCGCGAACCGCGCGCGATGGCTTTTAAGGGGTCGGCGTGGCTTAGCACCTCGTTTCCCCGACTCCAAGGCGATCAAACGCCCGAAAACGGGGAAAAGTTGCGCAAAAAGGCCCTGAGTCCTGCCATTTCGATTGCCCGGGAACCGGGCGCCGGACAAGCCCCTCATGGTGAGGAGCGCGTAGCGCGTCTCGAACCATGAGGCCCCGTCCGGGCCCGCATCCTTCGAGACGCCCGCTTCGCGAGCTCCTCAGGATGAGGGGTGAGAGCGGTTGTGCCGCAGTGGGACTTGTCCGATAGATCGGTGCATAGCTTTGCGGCGGCGTTGCGCATCGCTCGCTCACCACGTAAATTTCGTCTCCTAAACGCTTGCCGAAGCGCCGATTTTGCCCTGCGGCAGGCTCGACCAGGGGTCCGCGCCGCGTCTCATGAGTAATCGTCCCGCCAACGGGTCAGCAAACGCCGAGCCAGCCGTGGCCGAAATCGACGCCGCCACGCGGCGGCTGATGACGGCGCTGGATGCGTTGGAGAGCGCGGTGGAACGGCGCCGCGAGGCCGACCGCGACGAGGACGAACTGGCGAGCCGCATCCACGCGCTCGGCACCGACCGTGCGCGGCTCGCCGACGAGCTCGACGGCTCCCTGGTCAAGACGCGACGGCTCGAGCGCGTCAATCGCGAGATCGCGGACAAGCTCGATACGGCGATCGGCACCATCCGCGCCGTGCTCGATGCGGAGAACAGCAAATGAGCCACATCAACGTCACCATCAACGGCCGGCAATACCGGATGGCCTGCGAGGAAGGCCAGGAGGTGCGCCTGCTCAAGCTCGCAGAGAATCTCGAAGCGCGCGTCGAGTCCTTGCGCGGAAAATTCGGCGAGATCGGCGACGCGCGTCTCACGGTGATGGCCGCACTCACCGCCTGCGACGAGCTGCTCGATGCCGGCAATCGCATCCGCACCCTGGAGGAAGAGCTCGAGACGCTGCGCAGCGCGCGCGTGGCCGCCGCGGATCGTGCGCGGCAGACGCAGGTTGCAGTGTCGGCTGCGCTCAATGCTGCCGCCGAGCGGATCGAGCGGACGACGCAGACGCTGAACAGGACGATCGGCGGCGGGATCGCGATCGGGTGAGGCGTGGAGAGCATCGGAAGAGAGGGCTGCGACCGAGGATGCTTCCGACATCATGCCAGTCGAACTGACCAGAGAGATCATCGAGAAGGCCTTCGATGAGGTCGGTCGATTGGCGGCCGAGCGCGGCATCGTTGTCGAGATCGCGGTCTATGGTGGCTCCTGCCTGATCCTCGCCAGCGATATCCGCACCGCCTCTGGCGACGTCGATGCGGTTTTTCTGGTCGAGGCCAAAGCGACCAGGGAGATCGCCGACCAGGTGGCTGTGCGTCTGGGATTGCCTCAGGAATGGATCAACGAGGGTGTCAAGCGTATGGCGCCGCCGCCCGGCGATCCTCAACCGAACCTGATCCTGGCGGGAGAGTATCCTCGGACAACGAACTCGATCGTCGGTCTCCGGGTCCACCTGCCGCCGCCGGCCTACATGCTGGCCATGAAGATCCTGGCCAATCGCCTCGTGGCGGACATTGAGAAGGTCGAGAGCGATTTGAAGGACGCGGTCGCCCTCATGAAGGTCACGAAAATGACCACCGAGCAGCAACTCGTCGATCTCCTCAAGGAGTGCTACCCTAACCTCCCGGGCATCGCCGTTCCGACGGTGTATCCGCGGATCAGGGTGAAGATCGAGACGCTGCTCGATGAGTACCGGAGAACCGAAAATGAGCCTCACCCGACCTGGCACGCTGGCACAGGTCCTGCTGTTCGTCCGTGATGGCGAGAAGTTCAGGTTCTGCATCGCCGGCTTCCTCGACGAGTTCTACGGAGACGTGTCCGATCGATCGCGCGCGGCGCGTATCGCGGACGATCCCGGGCTAACGGGTGATCCGAAGACGAACGCGCTGCTGGGGGCGATCGGAGAGCATCTTTCGATCCGATGGAATTTGGGACCTGCCCCGACATGGACCTGCCAGCCCGAGCGCTTTCTCGGCAGGCCATGGTTCATGGGGCACGAACGGATGAAGGGTTTCCTGCTCGCGGAAAGCCCGCTGGCGTTTCGGCGCCGGTTCATCTTCACGGAAGCTGAGCCGCTTCGCCGGGCGAGCATGCCGAGGGACGGCCGCTGGTGGGCTTATGAAACCATCCGTACCGGACTGACCCCCACCGCCGAAGAGCAGGCGGAACTTGACGAGCCGCATTCGCCGGCCCTGACGGGATGACGAGCCGGCGAAGACTAAACGTCTTGCCGGGGACGCCGGGTCTGAGGCCTAATCCGCGCGTCTTGGAAGCAACCCGTGGGAGCGAATAATGCCTGCTTACATGATTGCTTTGAACCGAAGCGTGCATGACCTCCAAAAGCTCGAAGCCTATTGGAAGGCGGCCGGTCCGACATTCGAAGGGCGGGACGCCAAGCCTCTCTCCAGCTATACGCAGGTCACGCCGCTGGAAATGATGGGGCCTCTCGAAGGGGTCGTCCTGATCGAGTTTCCCGATGTTGCGGCAGCCAAGGCTTGGTACGAAAGTCCCGCGTATCAGCAGGCAAAGCGGCACAGGGAAGGCGCAGCGGATACCGAGTTCTTCATTATTGATGGCGGCAGGGTCCCCGCTGAAGAGCGCCTGCCGCACATCCGAAACCGGAAGGCCTGAGATTGCGGTGCAGTGCACTCAACTCGCCGAGTGCACTCTCCTGATCAAGTGCACTCGCTCCGGAAGTCGCGTGCACGCGCCGCTGTCTGCTTGCGATCGCCGGATCAAACCGCGTCCTTGGCGACCTTCAGCGGCGAGGCCTTGACCGACTTGCTCGCCGGCTTGGCCGCAAACTGCATCGGCTCCTTGGTGAAGGGATTCACGCCCATGCGGGCTTCGGTCGCAGGCTTGTTCACCACCGACATCTTCACGAAGCCGGGAATGACGAATTCGCCGGATTCGTTGAGCTCCTTGTATCCGACGGTCGCCATGTACTCGATGACCGACTTCACGTCGTTCTTCGAAAGCTGCGTGCCCTCGGCAATTGCATCGATCAATTGGGTCTTGGTCATCTTCGCCATGTCTGGAATCCTTTGAATGGGCTTGCGCGTGAGCTGCGATGCAGCTCTGCCTGGGAAGCGGTCATACGACGCAGCGCGCTTCTGTTCATGCCTTTGGCCATGAAGCGACCGGGCTTAGAACCTATCGAGACCAGAAATGCAAGCCGCAGTCCGGCCAATTTCGATGACGGTGCACACAATGCGACTGTCGCGCGCGAGTGTCGGTGGACCGGTCGCAGCATTGAAACTACCCCTGATTGCGTGCAGTTTGTGGCGAGTGTATCGTCCACAGCCTTTACTTTGCTTCATTTGGAGGAAGAGGAATGAGAGCGCTTTGTGTTGCGGCCATGGTGGCGATCTTTGCAACGTCTTGGGCTGCGGCTGCCCCACTCTACGAATGTGGAGGCGATCCTGCTTGCCAGGCCAAGCGGGACAGGATGTCTCGGTCGACCTACAGCAAGAACATCAAGCGCTGCGTGGCATCAGCGGGTGCCACGATGGAGCAGTGGGTTGCCCATGCAGTGCCGAGACCACAGGCCGATAAGGTTCGAGCTTGCTTGACCGCGAACAACTAGCTTTAGGTTTCTCGGAGACCGAGGCGCCGCAGCCGGGGAATTGCGGTGACCGTGCTGCACTCAATTGCTCCGCTCACCGTCCCGCAACGCTCTCCCCACGCACCGCCCCCCGCCTGATCCGCACCGCTAGCCCAGCCAGCACCCTCATCGCCGCCACCAGCACCAGCGCGCAAAGCGCCACTTTGGAGACCGTCTCCATCGTCCCCTCGATCAGAACGGCATGGGCTGCGCTGCCGACCACGATCACGATCGCAAGCCCCATATGGGCGATGCGCCATCGTCGCAGTCCCAGTCGCCGGCGGAAGATCGCCAGCAGCGCCACCGCGAAGATCGCCCACATCGCGGTGACGCCGAACGGCGAGAACGGCGTCGGCGATGTGTAGGTCAGCGCGTCGATCATGTCGGGCGGGCTGGTGATCCAGAGGCCGGCGACGTGGAGCGCGATCGCGACCACAATCGCGCCGCCGGTCCAGTGATGCACGCGGCGGCCGCGATAGGCCGACAGGCCCGGCAGGTATCCGGCAATCAGCAGGGGCTGCACCAGCATCAAGCCCAGCGCGACGATCCCGGCGAAGCCGGCGATGATATAGACCGGGCCGCGCCAGGCGAGCTGCTCGCTCACAGCTGCCAGCGCGATCGGCACGCCAATGGCGGTCGCGAGGGCGATCCAGATCAGGGCCGCCCGGGCCGATCTCATTCTCTACATTCCCGATTTGGTCAGGCTGGTCCGAGGACGAAATGCGCCTCCAGGCTGGTCTCCTTCGGGCTCTTCATCACCGGCCGCAGGAAGACGGTTTTGAACTCGCCGCTGTCATAGGCGAGGTGGCCATGCGGCTGGCCGAAGATCGGGATGATCTGCGGCATCTCGAGCCGGAATTTCCCGTCCTTGTCGGTCAGCGTGGCGCCGTGGCTCTGCGGCTCGTGCTCCTGTCCCTCGACCGTGTGGGCCCAGATCTGGATGCGCTGCCCGGCGAGCGGCGCCCCGTCGCCGGCGCGGCGCACGGTGCCGCTCATCCAGAAGCCGCCCTTGCCGATCCGCTCCACGATCGCCGCGCCCTTGCGATAGTTGTTGGCCCCGCCCGTCATCGTCTCCGTTGGCGCGAGGCCCTCCGCGCGGGCCGGCAGCAGCAGCCCGGAGACGCCGCCTGCCATCACGAGGCCGCCGGCGGTGAGGAGGGTGCGGCGGTTGAAGACGATCTGGGTCATGTGCATTCCTCCTGGCGAGGCGGACTTGCTTCAGGCTGAGGCTACAACAACGCGCGTGATCCGCCCAGTTGGGGAGGGGGCGAGATCGCCTGCAATAACAGTGTTGTGAGGTGCGACGGGCGCTCGACCGGCGGCGCCGATGGATGGTCCGGTGCCCCTGAATTGTTCACCTTGGCGGTGGCGGCTATGCATCGGCCACCATGTGTCTATGCATGTCCATTGGAGAAATCTTTCTTACCTTCAGTCGCCAAGCTGAAAAATTTCCGCTAGGAGTTGTATTGTAACGTCTTGCAATGGGACGGCACCTCCGTCCTCGGAAGGACATGGTCATGAGATCGTCGTCACGCTTTCTCGCGCCCTCTGCTGCCGTTGTCTTGTCAATCGTCATGCTGTGCGCTCCGGCCGCATCGCAGATCCCGACCGGCCCCGCCAGCACGCTTCCCCCCGTTTCGATCGACGCGCCAAAGCAGGCGGCAAGGCCGCATCGGGCGGAGCCGGTGGTCGGCACCACGGCATCGCGCCGGCCATCGATAGCCGCGCGAACAACCGCTCGAACGTCACCGGCCACGACAGAAGCAATCATGGCAGGGCCAGGTACAGCGAAAGACAAGCTTGGCAGGCTGGAGAAAATCAGCAGCAATTGCAACGGCGGCTGCGAGTCGAGCCTCCCGCACGGCAAGGACCCCTGGGTCGGGTGCAGCGGGGCGTGGGGCGACAGCACAACCATGCCTTTCTCGACAACGTGCAGGGACAACCTCACCTACAATTCCTTCGCGTCTTGCGCCGAGACCAAAATTTTCCTGGGTGAGAACCGAAACAAGGCCTGGTGGCTTTGCAGCAGCCTGCTGGCCGGCGGGAAGTTCAAGGTCGCTGATCTGAAGCGGTCACGACGGTAGTTCAGGCCGTAGGGCGGATTAGCGAAGCGTAATCCGCCATCTTTGCGGGGGCACGTATTGGCGGATTACGCCTTCGGCTAATCCGCCCTACGGCGCTACGGGCATTCGTCGTTCCATGGGCAAAATCCTTTTCAGAAATTTTCTTCAGCCGTAAAGCCATCGCGCAGGGAAGGCCGGATGCCTCCGCCGAACCTGTATGCTCGTGCGCGCACTTCTTCTGTGCACATGGCGCACGGGACCGCGGGTGCGGCGTGCACCCGGTCTTCCCTGCGCCCTCGCTAACGAGATGGAAAACTCGGGCAGATCATGTCGCGAGACTGCGGATGCATATTTCAATGTCATCCCCGCGAATGCGGGGATCCAGTACGCCGCGGCCCATCGATCTGATCACAACCGTCTCTGGAATACTGGATCACCCGCATGCGCGGGTGATGACACCGCGCTTAGCCATATGGGCCCTGGCCTTCGCCAAGGCGACGGCAACCCCGCGCCGACTTGCGCACAACGCCCGACCGAAACGGTCCCCTTACCGCTGGCGGAACCGACCCATCGTCGCTACATTGTCCCCGCGAAGCTGCGTTGCGCGTCAGGAGCCATATATCCCCGGGGCCTTATCGATCCTTTAGGGAACTGTCCCTGGCCGGGCCCGTGGGCCCGGACATATGGTGCCCACCTACTTTCGTAGGGAACTCCGGGATCGAGCGCTTCAACGGCCTCTGCGGCTTCGCACTTATTTTTGGTCGTTTCCCTGTCGTCGCGTTGCGGCGGTTCGATTGGTGCCAGCGTTGCCCCGCTGATGCGGGGCCCTCCGCCGCAGCCTGGAAGTCAGATTGCAAGCGTCTCTCGAACATTCGATCGCCTGCACGTCGCGGGCGACGGCAGCGGAAGATGGTCATGCACGCAACTCCGTCGAAGGCTGAACTCCGGTCCCTTGCATTGGCCAAGCGCGATGCGCTGAGCGACGAGCAGCGCGCCACCGCGGCCGAAGGGCTCGCCAAGCGCGGCATCCCGATCGAGATCGCGCCGGGCATGATCGTCTCGGGCTATGCGCCGATCCGCAGCGAGATCGATCCGAAGCCGCTGATGCTGAAGCTTGCGGAGCGAGGCGCGCGGCTCGCGTTGCCCTGCGTCAATGCGCGCGGCCAGTCGCTGACCTTCCGCGCCTGGTCGCCGCAGGACCGGCTGATGCTCGGTCCCCTCGGCATTCCCGAGCCGTCGCCGGCCGCGGCCGAAGTGCATCCGGACGTGATGCTGGTGCCGCTCGCCGCCTTCGACAAGCTCGGCCACCGCATTGGCTACGGTGCCGGCTATTACGACTATACCTTCACCCATCTGCGCAAGGCCAAGCATGTGATCGGCGCCGGCCTGGCCTTCGCCGTGCAGGAAACCAAGGCGATCCCGGCATTGTCGCACGACGTCCCGCTCGATTTTGTGCTAACCGAGCGGAAGACATTCGACTTCCGGAGCCCCTGATTTGCGTATTCTCTTCGTCGGTGACGTCGTCGGCCGCACCGGCCGCACCGCCATCACAGACCATCTCCCCGGCATGATCCGCGACTGGTCCCTCGATCTCGTCATCGTCAATGGCGAGAACGCCGCCGGCGGTTTTGGCATCACCGAGGCGATCTACCAGGAATTCCTCGACGCCGGCGCCGACGCGATCACGCTCGGCAACCACGCCTGGAATCAGAAGGAGGCGCTGGTCTTCATCGAACGCGCGCCGCGCCTGATCCGGCCGCTGAATTTTCCGCGGCATTCGCCGGGCCGCGGCTCGGCGCTGGTCGATACCAAGAACGGCAAGCGGGCGCTGGTCGTCAACGCGATCGGCCGCGTCTTCATGGAGCCGTCGCACAACGATCCCTTCGCCGCGGTCGAGCGCGAGCTCGATGCCTGCCGGCTCCGCGAATCGGCCGACGCCATCGTGGTCGACTTCCACGGCGAGGCGACTTCCGAGAAGCAGGGCATGGGCTATTTCTGCGACGGCCGCGTCAGCCTCGTCGTCGGCACCCACACCCATGTGCCGACCGCCGATCATCAGATCCTGACCGGCGGCACCGCCTATATGAGCGACGCCGGCATGACCGGCGACTACGACTCCGTCATCGGCATGCAGAAGGAAGAGCCGCTGCATCGCTTCATCACCGGCATCCCCTCGTCCCGCTTCGAGCCGGCCGGAGGTGTCGCAACGCTGTCGGGTGTCGCAGTCGAGACCGACGATGCCACCGGCCTCGCGGTGAAGATCGCGCCCGTGCGCGCCGGCGGCCGGCTCGAGCCCGCAGTGCCGGGATTCTGGACCTAGCGCTTGTAGCCCGGATGCAGCGAAGCGAAATCCGGGACCCATCCCACCGAGTGCGAGAGACACCCGGATTGCGCTGCGCTCCATCCGGGCTACGAATGAAGAAGTGAGGACACCCGTGAAAACCTATCAGCTCTACATCAACGGCCAGTATGTCGATCCCGCCAATGGCGAGTGGTTCGAGAGCATCGATCCCTATCGCGGCGAGGCCTGGGCCAAAATTCCGCGCGGCTCGAAGGCGGATGCCGACAAGGCGGTGGCCGCCGCCAACGAGGCGATGTGGCGCGGGCCGTGGTCGAAGATGACGGCCTCGGCGCGCGGCAAGGCGATGCGCAAGCTCGGCGATCTCGTCGCTGACAATGCCGAGCGGCTCGCCGAGATCGAGGTGCGCGACAACGGCAAGCTGATGGCGGAGATGCTGGGGCAGCTGCGCTACCATCCGGAATGGTGGTGGTACTTCGGCGGCCTGGTCGACAAGCTCGAAGGCGGTCTCGTTCCGATCGACAAGCCGGATACCTTTGCCTACACGACGCATGAGCCGGTCGGCGTCGTCGCCGCGCTGACCGCGTGGAATTCGCCGCTGCTGTTCGTCGCCTGGAAATGCGCCGCCGCGCTCGCCGCCGGCTGCGCCGTGGTGGTCAAGCCGTCGGAATTCACCTCGGCGAGCACGCTGGAATTCGCCGCGCTGACCAGGGAAGCCGGGATTCCCGACGGCATCTTCAACGTCGTCACCGGCTTCGGCCCGGAGATCGGCAGCGAACTGATCACCCATCCGGGTGTCGCCAAGATCACCTTCACCGGATCGGATGCGACCGGCGCCCGGGTCTATGAGACCGCGGCGAAGAGCCTGAAGCGCGTCTCGCTCGAGCTCGGCGGCAAATCGCCCAACATCGTGTTCGAGGATGCCGACCTGACCGCCGCTGCGGCCGGCGCGATTTCGGGCATCTTCGCAGCTACCGGGCAGACCTGCATCGCGGGCTCGCGCCTGCTGGTGCAGAACTCGATCAAGGACCAGTTCGTCGCGCGCGTCCTGGAGCTCGGGCGGTCCGCCAAGATCGGCGATCCCATGAAGTCGGACACCAATGTCGGCCCGGTCACCACGCCTGCGCAGTACAAGAAGATCCTCGACTACATCGAGATTGCCAAGGCCGAGGGCGCGCGCTGCCTGCTCGGCGGCAAGCCGGCCACAGGCGCCGGGATCATCGGCGGGCAATTCGTCGAGCCGACCATCTTCACCGACGTCGACAACTCGATGCGGATCGCGCGCGAGGAAGTGTTCGGTCCGGTGCTCTCGATCATCGGCTTCGACACCGAGGAAGACGCCATCCGCATCGCCAACGACACGATCTACGGCCTGGCCGCCGGCATCTGGACCCGCGATCTCGGCCGCGCCGTGCGCGTGCCGAAGCAGCTGCGCGCCGGCACCGTGTGGGTCAACACCTATCGCGCCATCAGCTACATGATGCCGTTCGGCGGCATGAAGCATTCCGGTGTCGGCCGCGAGAGCGGCATCGATGCTGTGCGCGAATATCTGGAGACCAAGAGCGTCTGGATCTCGACCGCAAAGGATGTGCCGGCCAATCCGTTCGTGATGCGCTGAGCGAAGCCGCCCTTGGGCGGCTTCGTCTCAACTCTGCCTGAATCCCATCCGGAACGCGCCCCAGTGGCGGCCACGGACGATGATGGGGGAGGAGAGATCCTTCATCAGGACGAACTGGCCGCCGCCCATGTCGCGGCGGTAGGTCTGCAGCAGGAACGGTTTTGTATTCGCCGCCACCTTCTTCACCGCGCGATCGCTGAACAGCCGGCGGTTGCGGCAGTTGGCGTTGTTCCAGACCGGGTCCTTGCCCTGCGGCAGGCGGTAGTTCGGATTGTGCGTCGGCAGATAGCCGCCTTTGGCCCAGGCGACGCAGAACACGATGCGCGGATCGCTTTTCTGGATCGGATCCTGGATCGCCGGCAGCACGCGATCGGTGAAGGCGACGTAGTCGGTCAGGTACTGCTTCGGATCGGTGCCTGATATCTCGCGGTACTTCTCGTCCATCAGCTGCTCGATCGTGATCTCGCCGCGCGCGATCGCGTCCTCGAACGTCTGCGTGATGCGCTTGGCGGTGTCGACGACGACGCGGATCAGCGGCGCATCCGAGGTCTCCACGCCGCTGTCGGCGATCAGCGCGATCAACCCTTCCGATGTCTCCAGCAGCTTCGCGACGCGCTCGTCGGCGTTCTTGAGATCGCGCGAGGACAGATCGACGCCCTTGGCGAGCTCGTTCAGCTCGGAGATCACGGTGTCGCAATGGCCGAGGTTGGAGGTCGCGGCGCGCGCGACGCTGTCGATCTCCGCGCCGACCGACGCAAAACCTTGCTGGACGCGCGAGATGATGCCGGAAATCTGCTGGGCGCCTTCGCCGGCGCTCTTGGCGCGCAGCGAGGCGTCGCTGCTCTCGCCGATCAGATTGCCGATCTGGCCGTCGAGATCGCGCACCGTGTCGGAGATCTGATGCGTCGCCTGCCGGGTGGCTTCCGCAAGGCTCTTCACTTCGCTGGCGACCACCGCAAAGCCGCGACCGGCGGTGCCGGCGCGCGCGGCCTCGATGGTGGCGTTCAGCGCCAGCAGGTTGGTTTGCTTGGCGATCGCCTCGATCGAGCCGGAGACTTTTGCGACCTGGCTCAGCGCCGCGCCGACCGCGCTCAGCCGCGCCTCGATCCGCCCCACCGCGGAGACGAGCTCGGAGATGTGGCTGACCGCGGTGTCGACCGCGCTGCGCGATTCCGCGATCTGGCCGACTGCGGCGGACGCGGTCGATTGCACGGCCTGCGAGGCATTGGCGATGTCGTGGTTGGCCGTGACCATGGTCTCGGCGGTCTTCTGCAGATGGTGAAACCGCTCCGACTGGCTGGTGACGCGGTTCGCGACCTCCTGGACGTTGCCGGCGATGTCGGCGAGCTCCACGCCGAGGCCGCCGATGCGATCGGCGAGCTGGTCGACCAGACGTTCGGCCAGCGTCCGGTTGGACATCGTGTCCAGAACTGCGAGCTGCACGGCGGACATATTCGAACTTCCTCTCGTCAGGGCAGCCTGTCAGGCGCGGCCCGCGACATTCCCATTTCAAGTCTAAGACGTGATTCGCCCGCTCAGTCTTGCCTGAGCGTGCACTCGCCCCTCGATATCTGCTCCGTACTATTCCGGATCATGCGCCTAGAGCTTGTATGCGGTGCGGAAGCCGCCCCAGTGGCGGCCGCGGACGCGGATCGGCACGTCGATCTCGCGCATCATCACCGTGTTGCCGTTGCCCATATCGCGCGCATAGGTCTGGATCAGATAAGCGCGCTGGTTGCGGCCGGCGGCGAGACCCGCGGGATCGTTGAAGATGCGGCGGTTGCGGCTGTTGGCCGTATTCCAGGCGACGTCGCCGGGCCGCTGCGGATGCGAATACACCTTGTTGTGAACCGGCAGATAGCCGTTGCTGTCGATCATGACGCAGAACGCCATCCGCTTGTCCTTGGCGAGGAACGCTTCCTGGAAGGACGGCAGTGCGCGATCGGCCCAGTCGAGCATTCTGGTGCGGTACTGCACCGGATTGGAGCCTGCGATCTCGACATAATCGGTGTCGAACATGTCGTCCATCGAGATGGCGCCGCTGGCGACGCCGCTCTCGAAGATCTTGCTCAGCGCGGAGCCGGCTTCCATGGCGCGGGCGACGAGTTCGGCGTTCTCCTCATGGATCGCCCACATCTTGTCTTCGATCTTTTCGCGCAGCTCGGCATTCACGGCCTCGAACCGTGCCTGCATGCCGGCCTTGCCGTGCTCGGTGCAGCGGATCCGGCAGGCGCCAACGTCCTGCAGCGTGGCACTGAGCGTTTCATTGCGCGGCAATGTCTCGGCATTCGCGCCGCCGATCAGAATGCCGGCCATCGCAATCTCGTAGACCGGGGCCGTGATCGTGCCGCGCGCGGTGATGATCTCGATGGTGAGGCTGCAGGGCAGCCGCTCGTTCTTGCGGCGATCCTCGCGCTCGCCCTGGCGCAGCAGCACCGCGCAGCGCGCCTTGAGCTTTTGCGCAAACGCGGTGACGGCCTTGCCGGCCTTGCTGACGTCGTCGCCATGCGCTGCGGCGTCCCGCGTCGCGCTGTCGATCTCGCCGGCGCTGTCGCCGACGGAGTGGATGAAGTGGGATGCTTGTTCGGCATTCCGGCCCATCTCGCCGGTGATCTGGTTCTGCTCGGCGACCGCGCCGTTGACATGCGCGAACACCGGGCGGATCGCGTCGATCGCCTGCGAGATGCGATGCACCGCGTCCGCCGATCCGGTGGCGTCGCGCTGCAGTGCTTCGATCTTCCGGGTGATTTCCTCGGTCGCGCTCTGGGTCTGCACCGCGAGCGCCTTGACCTCGGTGGCGACCACCGCAAAGCCCTTGCCGGCGGCGCCGGCGCGCGCCGCCTCGATGGTCGAGTTCAGTGCGAGCAGCGTGGTCTGGCGCGCGATCTGCGCGATCAGATTGACGACATTGCCGATCGCCGCCGAGGATTCGCGCAGGCGATCGACATTGGCGGTGGCTTCGCGCGCGGCGGCGGCGGCGTCGTCGGCGAGCTTGCCGGCGTCGCGCACCTGCTGGCCGATGCCCTCGGCGGAATGGGTGAAGCGCTCGGCGGCTTGCGAGAACGTCGTCGCCGTGCTCTGCGCCGCGCTGGAGCGGCCGGTCAGGGCATCCGTGCGCTGGCGGATCGTGGCGAGCGTTGCGGCGGTTGCGTCGGCGCCGCCGGCAACCGACTGAGCAGCCCGCTCCAGCTGGCGGATCATGGCGCCGAGCTCGAGCTCCAGCAGTTCGAGGATTTCCTTGGCCGAATCGGTCTCGGCGGAGGCGGGGGCGGCGTCGGCCGCAGCGGGCGCGGCAGGGCCCTTCGCCTCGACGGCAGGCGCGACCGGCTCAGGCGATCGCTTTCGAAACAAACCGAAGGCCATGGCAATGATCTTGGGAACTCTTGGAAGTTGAAATCGGGCGCGAAAATCCTCTCATCCGAGCATGAAGTCAGGGTTAACAACTGCCTCATATTACCCCGAGCGGTACTAGTACCTAGGTAGAACCGCCGCGTGATTCTTTGATTTTCAGGGGTGAGGGGCCTATAAGGCCGCGTTTCCACCCTCATTTCAGACGCTTGCAAGAGACCTTCGCATGGCCGGCCATTCCCAATTCAAGAACATCATGCACCGCAAGGGGCGGCAGGATGCTCAGAAGTCGAAGCTTTTCGGCAAGCTGGCCCGCGAAATCACGGTGGCGGCCAAGCTCGGCACCCCCGATCCCGCGATGAACCCGCGGCTCCGTGCGGCCGTGGTCGCGGCCCGCGCCGAAAACATGCCCAAGGACAATATCGAGCGCGCCATCAAGAAGGCGGCCGGCAGCGACGGCGAGAACTATGACGAGATCCGCTACGAGGGTTATGGCCCCGGCGGCGTCGCCGTCATCGTCGAGGCGCTGACCGACAACCGCAACCGCGCCGCCTCCGACATCCGCTCCTTCTTCACCAAGTCCGGCGGCAATCTCGGCGAAACCGGCTCGGTCGCCTTCATGTTCGACCGCACCGGCATCATCGAATACGACTTAAGCGTCGCCTCCGACGACGCCATGCTGGATGCTGCGATCGAGGCCGGCGCCGACGACGTCGCCTCCAGCGAAAGCGGCCACGAGGTCTACGCCTCACAGGAGACTTTTCGCGAGGTGGCAAAGGCGCTGGAGGCGAAGTTCGGCGAGCCGCGCAAGGCGGCGCTGACCTGGAAGCCGCAGAACACCGTCGCGGTCGACGACGAGACCGGCGAAAAGCTCTTGAAGCTGATGGATCAGCTCAACGACCACGACGACGTCCAGAACGTGTTCGCCAATTTCGAGGTGTCGGACGCGCTGATTGCGAAGATGGGTGGGTAATTCTCGTGTCCCGGACGCGGTGCAGCGTGCAACGCTGCTCCGCTGAGCCGGGACCCATGTCTCCTTGGATTCGTTTGCCGATAGATGGGCCCCGGTTCAGCGGTGCACCACTTCGTGCTGCGCTGCGCCCGGGGCACGAACGTCACCGGGGATTCCCGTTCTCTTTATGTTTCGTTCACAGCCCTCTGGCGTTATCACTACGCCATGACAGTCCAGCCGATTCGCTCCCCCGTCCGCATCATCGGTATCGATCCCGGTCTCCGCCGCACCGGCTGGGGCGTGATCGAGACCGAGGGCAACCGCCTCGTCTATCTCGGCTGCGGCTCGGTCGAGCCGCCGGACGATCTGCCGCTGGCGCAACGTTTGCTCGCGATCCATGAGGGGCTCGCCGCCGTGCTCGGCGACTACAAGCCGATGGAAGCCGCGGTCGAGCAGACCTTCGTCAACAAGGACGGCGTCGCCACGCTGAAGCTCGGCCAGGCGCGCGGCGTCGCGATGCTGGCGCCGGCGATGTTCGGCATCTCCGTTGCGGAGTACGCGCCGAACCAGGTGAAGAAGACCGTGGTCGGCGCGGGACACGCCGAGAAGAATCAGATCCAGGTGATGCTGAAGATCCTGCTGCCGAAAGCCGAACCTCCGTCGGCCGACGCAGCGGATGCGCTCGCCATCGCCATCACCCATGCCCATCACCGCCAAAGCGCCGCACTCCGGCTGAAGGTGGCGAGCCTATGACGCACGTATCGCAGAGTGAGGCGAGCACGCTGGTGGGGCTCCCTCCCCCCTTGTGGGGGAGGGTTGGGGAGAGGGGTAAGCCCCGGGCGAGATCATCGATGGGTGCATCGCTCTCACAACAATCCTTTCGCAGCGGCACGGACAGAGCACGTCGTGTGGTACCCCTCTCCCTAACCCTCCCCCACAAGGGGGGAGGGAACCCTTCCGCCGGTGCGTCCCTCACTAACTCTTTCATCGGTGCTTCCCTTACTGCGCGCCTCGCATCCGGATTCCCCTCATGATCGGCAAGCTCAAAGGCCTGATCGATTCCTATGGCGAGGATTATGTGATCCTCGACGTCGGCGGCGTCGGCTATCAGGTGCATTGTGCCGGCCGCACGCTGCAGGCTCTGCCGTCGCCGGGCGAGGCGGCGGTGCTGTCGATCGAGACTTATGTCCGCGAGGATCAGATCAAACTGTTCGGCTTCCGCAGCGATCACGAGCGCGAGTGGTTTCGGCTGCTGCAGACCGTGCAGGGCGTCGGCGCCAAGGTTGCGCTCGCGGTGCTCGGCACGCTGCCGCCGACCGATCTCGCCAATGCGATCGCGCTGCGCGACAAGGCCGCGGTGGCGCGCACGCCGGGCGTCGGGCCGAAGGTCGCCGAACGCATCGTCAGCGAGCTCAAGGACAAGGCGCCCGGCTTTGCCAATGTCGATCCGGCGGTGGTGCAGCTCTCGGGTGCGATCGACAACAACCGCGCGCCGCGGCCGGTGACGGATGCGATCTCGGCGCTGGTCAATCTCGGCTACGGTCAGCCGCAAGCGGCGGCCGCCATTGCCGCCGCCTCGCGCAGCGCCGGCGAAAATGCCGAAACGGCCCAATTGATCCGGCTGGGCCTGAAGGAACTGGCGAAGTAGGCTATATCAGCCATTCATTGACCAAGGACTGTGTTTTCAGGAAATGCTGAGCAAGAAGGACAAGGAATTGATTGCCGCCGCCACCGACGCGATCAGCCAGCGATACCGCAACGACTGGCAGGAAGTGGGTGCTGCCATGCGCACGCGTGATGGCCGCATCGTCACCGGCGTAAATATCGATGCCTATATCGGACGCATCGCGGTCTGCGCCGAGGCGATCGCGATCGGGCGCGCCATCACCGAGACCGGCGACCACGGCATCGAGACCATCGTCGCGGTGCGCCATCCGAAGCCCGACGAGCCCGGCACCATCGCGGTGGTCTCGCCCTGCGGCATCTGCCGCGAGCTGATCCACGATTACGACGCCAAGGCGAAAGTGATCGTGCCCGACAACGGCCGCACGCCGAAGGTCGTCGCGATCGGCGAGCTCTTGCCGAACAAGTATCGCAGAGGCAACGAGTGAACACGCCCTCCCGCATCGTCACGCCCGAGCGCCGCGCCGACGATGTCGGCGACACCGCGCTGCGCCCGCAATCGCTGTCCGATTTCGTCGGCCAGGCGCAGGCGCGCAAGAATCTCTCGATCTTCATCGAGGCGGCGCGCAAGCGCGGCGAGGCGCTGGATCATGTGCTGTTCGTCGGCCCCCCCGGCCTCGGCAAGACCACGCTGGCGCAAATCGTCGCGCGCGAGCTCGGCGTCGGCTTCCGCGCGACGTCGGGTCCGGTGATTGCCAAGGCCGGCGATCTTGCGGCGCTGCTCACCAATCTCGAAGAGCGCGATGTGCTGTTCATCGACGAGATCCATCGCCTCAGTCCCGCGGTGGAAGAGGTGCTCTATCCCGCGATGGAGGACTTTCAGCTCGACCTGATCATCGGTGAGGGGCCGGCCGCGCGCTCGGTGAAGATCGAGCTCGCAAAATTCACGCTGGTCGGCGCGACGACGCGTGCGGGCCTGCTGACCAATCCGCTGCGCGACCGCTTCGGCATTCCGATCCGGCTCAACTTCTACACGGTGGAAGAGCTGGAGAAGATCGTCACCCGCGGCGCCCGCGTGCTCAACATCGGCATGACCGCCGATGGCGCCAACGAGATCGCGCGCCGCGCCCGCGGCACGCCGCGCATCGCCGGCCGTCTGCTGCGCCGTGTTCGCGACTTTGCCTCCGCTGCCGATGCCGACACGGTCGATCGCGAGATCGCCGACCGCGCGCTCTGCGCGCTGGAAGTCGACAGCGCCGGCCTCGATGCGATGGACCGCCGTTATCTGACGACGATTGCGATGAACTATGGCGGCGGCCCGGTCGGCGTCGAGACCATGGCCGCGGCGCTGTCGGAGCCGCGCGATGCGATCGAGGACATCATCGAGCCCTATCTGATCCAGTGCGGCTATCTGCAGCGCACCCCGCGCGGCCGCTTGCTGACCTCGCACGCGTTCCGGCACCTCGGCCTCACTGAGCCGAACCGCGATGCCGCGCAGTTCGGCCTGTTCGGCAACACCGAGGATGAGGACTGACCTTACGCCTCTCGCGCGTAACCCTTTAGCTTCGCATCGAGCACGGCGAGCATCTCGTCGCGGATCGGATCGCGCGAGCCTTTCAGCCAGGCGGCGGCGAGCGGCAGGCGGCCGGCGTGGCTGCCGCGTTTGAGTTTCAGCGACACGAAGCGGACACCGGAGATCGCCATCCGCGACGTCCAGCGCGGCACGATGGCTACTCCCAGCCGTGCCGCGACCATGTTGACGATGGTCTGCTTCTCGTCGGCGATCTGGTGGATGCGCGGGCTCAAGCCCGCCTCCTCGAACAGCTTTACGGTGAGATCGTGGCTGTGCGGCCGGGCGCGGCGCTCAGGCACGATCAGTGGCTGCTCGGCGATGTCTGACAGCGTCACCGACGTCCGCCGCGCCAGCGCATGCCTCTGCGGCAATGCGACGACGGCGCTCTCCTGCAAGAGCGCGCGGAATTCGATGCGCTTGTCGGCGCGCTCGGGCGGCCGCACGAAGGCGAGGTCGAGCGCGCCGGACAAGAGGCGCGGCAGCAGGCGAATGGTCTTTTCTTCCAGCAACTGCACCACGACGTCGGGATGCGCATGACGGAAATCGCGCAGCAGCGATGGCAATAGGCCCGCGGCCGCGCTGTCGACCGCGCCGACCCGGAAGCGCCGCAGCGCGCTCTTCCGGTCGCGCTTGCGAAAGCCGGCCTCGATTGCCTCCGCCTGCTTGAGCAGCGCGCGCCCGTCGCGCAGCAGCGTCGCGCCGTCCTCGGTCAGCGACACCGCGCGGGTGGTGCGCGCGAACAATCTCACGCCGAGGTCTTGCTCCAGGAGCTTGATGTGGCGGCCGAGCGCGGAGGGCAGCATCTCCAGCCGCTGCGCCGCGCGGCCGAAATGCAGCTCCTCGGCAGCGGCGACGAAGCAGCGGAGCTGGTGCAATTCCAAGAGCGGTCCTTTCTATGCCGGCAGGCTCGCGCCGGATTATATCATTTTTTTGTATAAACCGCCGTCGATTGAAGCGGAAGGGTGCGGCCTCCTAGTCTTTGCCCAAGGCGACACGAGATGCGCCTTGCCAATGACAATGGAACCAGGGAGGCCCGACCTATGGCCGGCGAGCTCGAGACGCGTGTGCTGCGCAGGATTACCTGGCGCATCGTTCCCTTCATCATGCTGCTGTATTTCGTGGCCTTCATCGACCGCGTGAATATCGGCTTCGCCTCGCTGACCATGAACAAGGATCTCGGCCTGTCGCCGACGGTCTATGGCTTCGGCGCCGGCATCTTCTTCTGGGGCTATTTCCTGTTCGAGGTGCCCTCCAACATCATCCTGCACAAGATCGGCGCGCGCATCTGGATCGCGCGGGTGATGATCACCTGGGGCATCGTGTCGGCTGCGATGGCCTTCGTGCAGGGGCCGAACAGTTTTTACGTGCTGCGCTTCCTGCTCGGCGCGGCCGAAGCCGGCTTCTTCCCCGGCATCATCCTTTATCTCTCCTACTGGTTCCCGGCGCGCCAGCGTGCCGCGGTCACCGCGCTGTTCATGGCGGCCGCGCCGCTGTCGACCGTGCTGGGCTCGCCCGTCTCAGGCGCGCTGCTCGAAATGGACGGCATGCTCGGCTTCAAGGGTTGGCAATGGCTGTTCGTGCTGGAGGCCATCCCGGCCGTGCTGCTCGGCTTCGTCGTGCTCGGCTTTTTGACTGACCGGCCGGAGAAGGCAAAATGGCTCGCCGATGATGAACGCAACTGGCTGGTCACGACCATGAACGCCGAGAATGCCAGCAAGGCGGCAACTGCGAGCCACAGCATCTGGCGCGGCCTCGCCGACCCCAGAGTGCTCGCGCTGTCGCTGGTCTATTTCGGCACCTCGGCGGGCCTCTATACACTCGGCGTCTGGGCGCCGCAGATCATCAAGCAGTTCGGCCTCTCGGCGCTGCAGGTCGGCTTCCTCAACGCGGTGCCGCCGACGGTCGCTGTGATTGCGATGGTGCTGTGGGCGCGGCATTCCGACCGCACCGGTGAGCGCACCTGGCACGTCGTGCTGATGTGCCTCCTGGCCGCCACCGGACTTTGGCTCGCGGGCCTCTCCAGCAGCATCCTCGCGGTGATCGCCGCGCTGACCCTGGTCAACATCGGCATCTCCTCGTCGAAGCCGCCGCTGTGGAGCATGCCGACCATGTTCCTGTCGGGCTCGGCGGCTGCAGCAGGTATCGCCACCATCAACTCGATCGGCAATCTCGGCGGCTTCGTCGGTCCGGCCATGATCGGCTGGATCAAGGACCAGACCGGGAGCTTTGTCGGCGGGCTCTACTTCGTCGGCGGCTTGCTGGTGCTGTCGGCGCTGCTCACCTGGCTGTTGTCGCGAGCCCAGACCGTCAAGGCCGGAGCTGAGCCTCATTCCGCTTCCATCCAAACCCACTGACCATTACACACTCACACCGGAGACCACATCATGCGTACCCATTCCATCGCCGCCATTCCCGCCGACGGCATCGGCCCCGAGGTTATCTCCGCCGGTGTCCGCGTGCTCGAGGCTCTGGCCAAGCGCAGCGGCGATCTCGCCTTCAACGTCAAGACCTTCGATTGGGGCTCGGACTATTACAAGAAGCACGGCGTGATGATGCCGGCCGACGGCCTCACGGAGCTGAAGACGTTCGACGCGATCTATTTCGGCGCGGTCGGCGCGCCCGACGTGCCCGATCACATCACGCTGTGGGGCCTGCGGCTGCCGATCTGCCAGGGCTTTGACCAATACGCCAACGTGCGGCCGACCAAGATTTTGCCGGGCGTGGCCTCGCCGCTGCGCAATGTCGGCGTCGGCGATCTCGACTGGGTGATCGTGCGCGAGAACTCGGAAGGCGAGTATGCCGGCATGGGCGGCCGCGCCCACAAGGGCCTACCGGAAGAGGTCGGCACCGAGGTCGCCGTGTTCACCCGCGTCGGCGTCACCCGCATCATGCGCTATGCTTTCCAGCTCGCGCAATCGCGGCCGCGCAAGCTCTTGACCGTCGTGACCAAGTCGAACGCGCAGCGCCACGGCATGGTGATGTGGGACGAGATCGCCGCTGAAGTCGCGACCGAATTCCCTGACGTGACCTGGGACAAGATGCTGGTCGACGCCATGACGGTGCGGATGACCCTGCATCCGAAGAGCCTCGACACCATCGTCGCGACCAATCTGCACGCCGACATCCTGTCCGATCTTGCCGGCGCGCTCGCCGGCAGCCTCGGCGTGGCGCCGACCGGCAACATCGATCCGCAGCGCCGCTATCCCTCGATGTTCGAGCCGATCCACGGTTCGGCCTTCGACATCACCGGCAAGGGCATTGCGAACCCCGTCGCGACGTTCTGGACCGGCGCGCAGATGCTGGAGCATCTCGGCGAGAAGGAGCCGGCGGCGCGGCTGATGGCGGCGGTCGAGAAGGTCTGTGCGGCCGGCGTGCTGACGCCCGACGTCGGCGGCAAGGCGACAACGAAGGAAGTCACCGACGCCGTGATCGACGCGATCCACGGCTCCAACGTCTGACACGAGAGGCGCCCGATGCGAGCCGAATGGACGGACGCGCGGGCGCGCACCGCGCTGCGGCGGATCTTTGATGCCGCCGTCGCCAGCGCCGATCCGAAACTGGCGGTCGCGCGCGGCCTGCCGGACAAACCGCGGGGACGTTGCGTGGTCGTCGGCGCCGGCAAGGCGTCGGCAGCAATGGCCGCCGGCCTCGAGGCGGCCTGGCCCGATGTCGAGATGTCCGGCGTCGTCGTCACACGCGACGGCCACAGCGTGCCGACGCGCCGGATCGAGATCATCGAAGCGTCGCATCCGGTGCCGGATGCGGCCAGCGAGACCGCAGCGCGCCGCATCCTGCGGGCGGTCGAAGGCTTGAACAGCGACGACCTCGTCATCGCGCTGATGTCCGGCGGCGGCTCGGCGCTGATGACGCTGCCGGCGGAGCCGATGACGCTCGCCGACAAGCAGGCCGTCAACCGCGCGCTGCTCGCCAGCGGCGCGACGATCGCTGACATGAATGTCATCCGCAAGCATCTCTCCGCCATCAAGGGCGGACGGCTTGCGCTGGCCGCGCGACCGGCGCGGGTCGTGACGCTTGTCATCTCAGACATTCCCGGTGACGATCCCGCCGCGATCGCCTCGGGCCCGACCTTGCCGGATAGCAGCACGAAAGCGCGGGCGCGCGAGATCATCGAGCGCTATGCGATCGATCTGCCGCCGGCCGCACGCGCTGCACTGGACGCATCAAGCGAAACGCCCAAACCCGGCGAGATCGCAGCCGACATCCGGATGATCGCGACGCCGTCACTTGCGCTGGCAGCAGCTGCCGAGGCCGCGCGAGCCGAAGGTCTCAATCCAATCATCCTCGGCGATGCCCTCGAAGGCGAAGCATGCGAGCTCGGGACTGTGATGGCGGGAATTGCGCGGTCGGTGGCTGAGCACGGCCATCCCGTGACGGCCCCCGCGGTGCTGCTGTCGGGCGGCGAGACCACCGTCAGCATCGGCCGCGGGCCGGCCGGCCGCGGTGGCCGCAACACCGAGTTCCTGCTATCGCTGGCGGTTGCGCTGTCAGGCAGGTCAGGCATCTGGGCGATCGCCGGCGACAGCGACGGAATTGATGGAACCGAGGACGCCGCCGGCGCCTTGATTGGGCCTGACACGCTGCAGCGCGCAGGCAGCACGGGGCTCGATGCTCGCCACGCTCTTGTCGCGCATGATAGCTACACGTTCTTTGATCGAATCGGCGATCTCGTCCGTACCGGACCGACACTGACCAACGTCAACGATATCAGGGCCGTGCTGATCGCTACCAGAGCGTTTTCAAGCGAAGTGGTGGCCGGTTCGCGTGAAGAAAACGCGTCAAGATAAGAGACTAAGAGGAGCACCTGACCATGCGCAGACATCGACGTGCCAAGATTGTAGCCACCGTGGGCCCCGCGAGCTCTTCGCCGGAGATGCTGAAGACGCTGTTCGCCGCGGGTGTCGATACGTTCCGCCTCAACTTCAGCCACGGCAAGCATGAGGATCATGCCAAAGTCCACGCCGCGATCCGGCAGCTGGAAAAAGACATCAAGCGGCCGATCGGCATCCTGATGGATCTGCAAGGGCCGAAGATTCGTGTGGGCACGATTGCCGGAGGCAAGATCAATGTCGAGCCGGGCGAGGCCATCCGCTTCGTGCTGAACGGGACCGAGGGCGACCGCTCGGCGATTCCGCTGCCGCATCCCGAGATTTTCGCCGCCGTCGCGCCCGGCCACGATCTTTTGATCGATGACGGCCGCGTGCGCGTGCGCGTGAAGGGGCTCGGCGATGATTTCATCGATGCCGAGGTCGTGGTCGGCGGCGTCATCTCCAATCACAAGGGCGTCAATCTGCCGGGCACGATGCTCAATCTGTCGCCGCTGACGAAAAAGGATCGCATCGATCTCGAATTCGGCCTGTCTCTCGGCGTCGACTGGGTCGCGCTGTCCTTTGTGCAGAAGCCGTCCGACGTCATCGAGGCGCGCGCGCTGATCGGCGAGCGGGCCGGGCTGATGGCCAAGATCGAAAAGCCCGCGGCGCTGGAGCGGATCGACGACATCATCCAGATGTCTGACGCCATCATGGTTGCGCGCGGCGATCTCGGTGTCGAAATCCCGCAGGAGGACGTGCCCGGCCGCCAGAAGGAGCTGGTGCGCGCCTGCCGGCTGGCGGTGAAGCCGGTGATCGTTGCGACCCAGATGCTCGACTCCATGGTGAACGCGCCGACGCCGACGCGCGCCGAAGCGTCCGACGTCGCGACCGCGATCTATGACGGCGCCGATGCCGTGATGCTGTCGGCGGAATCGGCGACCGGCAAATATCCGCGCGAGGCGGTCGAGACCATGGACCGGATCATCAAGAGCACCGAGCGGCACAAGATGTACCGCTCGATGATCGAGGCGACCCAGCCGAACGAGGACCAGACGCCGCCGCACGCGGTCGCCACTGCCGCGGCCGATCTCGCTTGCGCGATCCCAGCAACCTCGATCGTCGCCTATACGTCGAGCGGCACCACCGCGGCGCGCATCGCGCGCAAGCGGCCGGCGCTGCCGATCCTCGCGGTGACGCCGAACCCCGCCACGCTGCGCCGGCTCTGCCTCTTGTGGGGCGCGCATGGCGTGCTGTCGGAGGACGTGCACAGCTACGAGCAGATGGTCGATCACGCCTCCGAGCTCGCTGTCAGCGAGGAGTTCGCGCAGCCCGGCGATCTCGTGGTGATCGTCGCCGGCATTCCCTTTGCGCAGGCGGGCACGACCAACAATCTGCGCGTCGCGGCGATTCCGCGCTGAGCGATCGATGCAACTTTGTGAGGGAGCCACCGGCGGAAGGTTCCCTCCCCCCACGCAACCGGGGTTTACCCCGGTTGCGCATCATGAATTTGCGCAAGTCGGGCAAGCCCGACTTGCGTGCGGGGGAGGGTTAGGGAGAGGGGTTCACACGGCATGCTCTTTCCGTATGTGCGTTGATGATGCTCAATTGAACGAGCGATCTGCTCATCAATTATCTCGCCCGGTAACACCCCTCTCCCCAACCCTCCCCCGCAAGGGGGGGAGGGAGCCCGCTGAGTGTGCTCACCTCACGTCGCAGAGCTAATGCCACATGGTCTCACGCCGGCACTGGGGCCTCGGGGCAATTGGTCAGCCGCGCCGGCGTGCCGACGGCGGTGCAGCCGGCCGGCACGTCCGATGTCACCAAGGCGCCGGCGCCGACCTTGGCGAATTCGCCAATCGTGAGATCGCCGATGATCGTTGCGCCGGCGCTGAGGAAGACGCCGCGACCAATCCGCGGCGCGCGGCGGGGATCGTTCTCGGGCCGGCTGATGGTGACGTTCTGCAGGATCGTCACCTCGTCGCCGATGCTGGCGAGCGCGCCGACGATGATGCCGGTGGCGTGATCGAGGAACACCGCCGTGCCGATCGACGCCGAGGGATGGATGCTGACCTGCAACTGCTCGGACGACGCACTCTGCATCATCCGCGCCAGATCGACGCGCTCATAGCGCCACAACCAGTTCGTCACGCGCCAGGCCTGCAGCGCGACAAATCCCTTGAAGTTGACGAACGGTGGTAGAAAGCCCTTGATCGCGGGATCACGGCGAATGATGGCCTGCAAGTCGAGGCTCGCGGCATCGACGAGCGTGGGCTCGGCCGCAAAGGCTTCGGTGGCGACACGCGTGAACCGCGTCCGCTCGGCCTCGTTCATGCCGAGCCGCTGCCCGATCAGCGCGGCCAAAGCGGTCGGAAGATCGGGATGATCGAGCAGCGCCGCGGCTGACGTCCCGAGCACAGGATCGCCGGCGAGCGCAGCTTCCGCTTCACGCCGGATTGATCGCCAGAGCTCATCGGCCGACAGGATTCGATCCATTGTCATGACGCTTACCTCGCCACCCGGATTTCCGAGATGATCAAGTATGCGCAGCCATCCCCAAACGCAAACCGCTATGACCTCGCGTGCGGTTGTAATGGGCGCACCGGCCGTCGGCTCCCTCACCCTGAAAGGGGGAGGGTGGGGTGGGGGTCAAGTCGCGGGCGCTGGCGTCCGAGGAGAGACCTGATCCCCACCCGGTTTGCGCTTCCAGCGCAAACCGACCTCCCCAACAGGCAGGCGTCGTGCATCAGATGGATCATCTCCCCAAACGCAAACCGCCCGCTTGCGGTCATCGCAAACGGGCGGCTCGCGGCCATTCAGACTCTATGGGGGCACATCGCCTGAAGGCTCAGTGCTTGGAAACTAGCCCTGCGGGGGCTGGTCGTTCGGCGGGGTCGGGCGCGTCTTGTGCTGCGCCATGAACTGGTCGAACTCTTCCTTGTCCTTGGCGTGACGCAGGCGGTCCAGGAAGTTCTTGAACTCGACCTGCTCTTCCTCGAGGCGACGCAGCGTTTCCATGCGGTACTCGTCGAAGGCGCGGTTGCCGCTCGTCGGCTGGCCGAAGCCGCCGAACGGGAAGCCGCGGCGCTCCATGCGCGAGCGCATCCGGTCCATCTTGTACTGCATGCGCTCCATCTTGTTCGACCAGCGATCGCGATCCGAGTGAGTCCAGCAACCCATTTTTCTGCTCCCGAGTGTGAAGAAGAGAAGTGCAAGTCCGATCGGCCACCAGATGATGAAGCCGAGGATGGTGACGGCGATCCAGCCGGGATGCCAGGGGCTCTCCAGCATGTGGGGTCGATAGGGCTCTTCCACCGGACCGCGCCAACGTTGATTGACATCTGCGGTGTAGGACATGTCCTTCTCCATGGAACGGCATCACGCCGTTGTGAATGTAAATAACATTTACATAGGTAGCCGATCCCTTGGGAAAGTCAAGCGGTGCGGATGACGCACCATGAGCTTTATTTTTGGAATCTTATTTCGCCTTGCCCCAAGGACCTGAAAACGGACCGGACGGCTTCTCATCCAGCGGCGGCGGCTCGGCGGGCTTCCGTTCGTCAGGCTTGCGGTCGGTCGGGAAGCCGAGGCCGCGCAGGTAGATCAGCACTTCGGCCTCGAGCAGATCTTCCGGCGACATCGGCAGCTTGCGCCGCGCTGCATCGCCACGTCCGAACAGCGAGGCGACGCCATGCGACATCGCCCAGATGTGCAGCGCCATCATCATCGCCGGCGGCCGCGGCTGGCCGGGCGGTGCCAGCGCTGCGAGCCGTTCGGCCGCCGCGCGGATGATCGCGAAGGCGCGCTCGCTCGCTGCCATCAAAGTGGGATTGGAGTCGACGGGCAGGCCGGATTCGAACATCGCCGAATAGAACGCCGGCTCCTCACGCGCGAATTTCAGATAGGCCTTGCCGACGCGCTCGAACGCCGAGACAGTGTCGGGGCGGCCGTCGTCCCAGGCTTGCGTCAATGCGGATTCGAACTGCTCGAAGCCGCGCTGGGCGATGCTGGCGATCAGCTCATCGCGGTCACGGAAGTGACGGTAGGGCGCGGCAGGGCTGACGCCGGCCATGCGCGCGGCATCCGCGAAGGTGAAGCCGGCAGGGCCCTTCTGTCCGATCAGATCGAGCGCCGCCTGCAGCAGCGCCTCTTTCAGATTGCCGTGATGATAGCCGCGCTCGGCGCGGCGCTCGTCCTTGCGCCAGCTCATGTGAACGATCTTTACATGAGCCGGCGTGAAAGGTCACTACAAACGACCGTTAATGATGATTAACGGGGGCTCTCTTCACCTTTCCCCGCTCTTTGGCGGGGAGAGGTCGGATCGCGCTCGGCGATGCGCAGCATCGTCCGACGCGATCCGGGTGAGGGGCCGTGCACCACGGTGCCGCACAATCAGCCCCTCCGACTCCGCGATTGATCCAGTCGGCTAACCGCGACACTCCCGGCTGGCGTCTGCCATGCCCCTCACCCGCCGCCTGCGCTGCGCTCCGGCGTCGACCTCTCCCCGCCAAGTGCGGGGAGGTGATCACCTCACTGTCCCGGAATCGGCAGCACCGGCATGATCTCGACGCGCTCGCCGGGGAAGATCGCGAAATGCGGGTGGTTCTCGAACATCTTCGCCGCCGCCTCGTGCGAGGCTGCGCGCACCACGGTGAAGGCGCCCATCTCGTTGGCGATGTCGGCGATGCCGGAGAGGCTCGCCTGCTTGGTCTTGCCGAGCGGTCCACCCATGGTGACGAGCGCGGCCTGGTGCTTGTTGGCCCAGGCGTGCCACGCCGCCATGCCTTCGTTCTCCTTGGCGCGGCGCTCGGCCTCCGGCAGGGCGTTCCAGGCTGCCATCTTCGCGCTGGTCTTGCTGCCGAGGAAAACGGCGAGATAGGTGTCGTTGCTCATGCGTCTTCTCCTGTTGATCTCTGGCGTGGATGATTGTTGACGTGATCAGCGCAGCGCTTTGCCCCAGCCGCCGTTCGGCGCCTCGAAGGTGGCGGCGGCCTGTTGCACCTCCTCGGAGAAGTCGGCCATCTCCTGCACCTGGCGGATCTCGATGATCTCGTTGGCGGAGGCCGGGCATTGCTTCGCCCATGCGATGGCCTCGGCGCGCGAGGCGACATCGATCATCCAGTAGCCGCCGAGCACCTCCTTGGATTCCGTGAACGGGCCGTCGGTGACCACGGGCTTGCCGGTGGCGAAGGAGACGCGCGCGCCGGCTGCAGGCGGATGCAGGCCGTCGAGCGTGATCAGCACGCCGGCATCCTTGAGCGCCTGGTTGTAGGCCATCATCGCGGCGACGCGTTCGGGGTCGAGATCGATCTCCTTCGGCGCGTTCTCGTAGCCGAGCGGGATCATCAGCATCATGAATCGCATGGTCTTCTGCTCCATTCTGTCCGGCCGAGGCCGTCGCCTGCTTCAAAGACGAAGCAGCCTGTACCGCACCGACATCGCCAGGAAAATTATTTCGGAGGTTATTGCAGTGCGGCGCCTCAGGTCTCCCGCGGCACCATCCTGAAGTAAGGCTCGGCCTCCGCGATGACGCGCGCGACCGCGGGCCGCGCCTTCAGCCGTTCGAGATAGGCGGCAAGCTGCGGCCGCTCCGCGCCGAACGGCTCCACGGTGCTGCCGTAGAACAGCGCCGGCAGCGCCGCGCAATCGGCCAGCGTGAAGTCAGCGCCCATCGCAAAGCCGCCGCCGGCGACCTGCCGCTCGATCATGTCATAGGAGGTGCGAAGCTGCGCCCGCGCCTCGGCGACGCCATGCGGATCCTTTGCGTCGGCCGGACGCAGCCGGTCGAGCATGATCTTCTGCATCGGCAGATGGACGTAGAGATCGAAGACGCGGTCGCGCAGCCGTGTCTCGCGAGCGGTATCGGGATCGTCGGGGATGAATCGTGTGGTGCCCGGATAATGCCGGTCGAGATATTCGATGATGATCGTCGACTCCGGCACGGTCTCGCCGCGCGCCGCATCGCTCAGCACCGGAAACTTGCCGATCGGCCACAGCTTGCGCAGCGCGGCGCGCTCACCGGCATCACCGAGATTGACCAGGTTCGGCGTGAACGGCGTGCCGTTCTCGTAGAGTGCGATCAGCGCCTTCCAGCAGAATGACGACAGCGGGTGGTAATGCAGGGTGAGCGACATCGAGCTTTCCTTGAAACGTTCTGAGCTTGCGAAGGACGAATCACGTTTCGCAATTCCGACATCGACGATGAAACAGTTTCGTCGAACGAAACGCCTGGTTGCAGCAAGCGTTGACTTCGCCGGTATGCTGATATTTGTGCGACGAACGACCGCACGCGCGACGTAAAATAATCTCTGCGTCGCGTCCGTAGGAGTACGGGCGAGCAAATCCGCATCGCTATGTACCCTGGCGTGCATTGTCGGGAAAAAGTTGCACATCCTGAGCCACATAGGCGATCGCTGCGCGCGGCGGCGCTGGCGCTGCCTGAAAATCAGGCTTTACGCTTTTCTAAACAGCTGCCTGCAACTTTTACGGTAGTCGCGTTCGTCTGCGTTGCCGACAAATCCATACCCGAACATTCCATGGAGTCGACGTTGTTCAATTTCAACAACAAGGCCACCCGTAACGCCCTCGCGCAGGCTGCCGCGATCAACAGGTCGCAGGCGGTCATCGAGTTCAGGCTCGACGGCAGCATCGTCACGGCGAACGAGAATTTCCTGAAGGCGATGGGCTACGCGCTCCCGGAGATCCAGGGCAAGCATCACAGCCTGTTCGTCGATCCCGCCTATCGCGACAGCGCCGAATACCGCGCCTTCTGGGCCAGCCTGAACCGCGGCGAATTCCAGGCCGCGCAGTACAAGCGCCTCGCCAAGGGCGGCCGCGAGATCTGGATCCAGGCCTCCTACAATCCGATCCTGGATGCCGGCGGCAAGCCGGTCGGCGTGGTCAAGTTCGCCACCGACATCACCGCGCAGAAGATCCAGAGCATGGAAGACGCCGGCAAGATCGCCGCGATCAACCGGGCCCAGGCGGTGATCGAGTTCAACATGGACGGCACCATCGTCACCGCCAACGAGAATTTCCTCAAGGCGATGGGCTACTCGCTTGCGGAGATCCAGGACAAGCATCACAGCATGTTCGTGGCGCCGGCCGACCGCGACAGCGCGGGCTATCGCGATTTCTGGGCGCGGCTGAACCGCGGCACGTTCGAGGCCGGCGAGTACAAGCGGATCGCCAGGGGCGGCCGCGAGATCTGGATCCTCGCCACCTATAACCCGATCCTCAACGAGGCCGGCAAGCCGTTCAAGGTGGTCAAGTTCGCCACCGACGTGACCGAGCAGAAGATGAAGGCGGCCGACAATGACGGCCAGATCGCTGCGATCCAGAAGTCTCAGGCCGTGATCGAGTTCAACATGGACGGCTCGATCCGCGACGCCAACCCGAATTTCTGCGCGGCGATGGGCTATGGATTGTCGGAGATCAAGGGTCGGCACCACAGCATGTTCGTCGAGCCGGTCGAGGCGAACGCACCTGCCTATCGCGAATTCTGGGAAGCCCTCAACCGCGGCCAGTACCAGGCCGCCGAGTACAAGCGGATCGCCAAGGGCGGCCGCGAGATCTGGATCCAGGCGTCCTACAATCCGATCCTCGACCTCAACGGCAAGCCCTACAAGGTGGTGAAATACGCCACCGACATCACCGCGCAGGCGATCGGCCGCAAGAAGGCGGACAATGCGCGCGGCCTGATCGAGGCGGTCGCCGCCGGCAGCGAGGAGATGAGCGCCTCGATCCGCGAGATTTCCGAGACCATGGCGAAGTCCAAGGTCGATGCCGCGACCGCGACCGGCCGGGTCGAGGCGGCCGACGTGCAGGCGCAAAAGCTCAATGCCGCAGCGCAGGCGATGAGCGGTATCGTCGAGATGATCGGCAGCATCACCGGTCAGATCAATCTGCTGGCGCTGAACGCCACGATCGAGTCGGCGCGCGCGGGCGAGGCCGGCCGCGGCTTCGCGGTGGTTGCCTCCGAGGTGAAGAACCTCGCCAACCAGGCGCGCCAGGCCACCGATACGATCTCCTCGGAGATCGAGGCGCTGAACGGGATCGCCGGCGACGTCGTCGGCTCGCTCTCCGCCATCAAGGCGGCGATCGCAGGGGTCAACGAGTTCATCGCCTCCACCGCGGCCGCGGTCGAGGAGCAGGCCATCGTGACCCAGGACATGTCCTCCAACATGCAGCGCGCCTCGGCCGAGCTCGCGGTGTAGCGGCGAGGAGACGCTGACGACCTGACAATGCCCGGCTGAGCCGGGCATTTTGATTTGGGTGTCTTCATTCGGCGGGTTAAGAAGGCGCGCGCCTTCGCCGGCGCCTTCAGATCAGCAAGCCAAGACGGACCCGCGCCCATGAACTCTTCCTCGTCGAAAGTCGCCCTCGTCACCGGTGCCGCGCGCGGGATTGGTCTGGCGACCGCAAAGCGTTTCCTCGCCGAAGGCTGGCGCGTGGCGTTGCTGGATATCGAGGGTGAGCTGCAGGCGAACGCGGTGGCGGCGCTGAAAAACCCCGACAACACGCAGGCGATCACCTGCGACGTCTCCGATGCCGCAGCCGTGGGAGCCGCGATGGCCGCCGTCATGAGCCGCTTCGGCCGGCTCGATGCGCTCGTCAACAATGCCGGCGTCGCGGTGTTCGCGCCGGTGCTGGAGACGTCGGATGCCGACTGGAACCGGATCATGGCCGTGAACCTCACCGGTCCGTTCCTGTGCACCAAGGCGGCAGCACCCCTGATGCGCGAGCAGGGCGGCGGCGCCATCGTCAACATCACCTCGATCTCGGCGGTGCGCGCCTCGACCTTGCGTTCGGCCTACGGCACCAGCAAGGCTGGCCTGGCGCATCTCACAAAACAGCTCGCGGTCGAGCTCGCTTCATCGGGCATCCGCGTCAATGCGGTGGCGCCGGGGCCGGTCGAGACCGCGATGGCGAAGGCCGTGCATACCGCCGAGATCCGCGCCGACTATCACGACGCGATCCCGCTCAATCGCTACGGCCTGGAAGAGGAACTGGCGGACGCCATCTTCTTCCTGTGCTCGGAGCGTGCAAGCTACATCACCGGCCAGGTCCTCGCCGTCGATGGCGGTTTCGACGCGGCCGGCATCGGCCTGCCGACCCTGCGCGGTCAGCGGCGGAACGGCTGATCGCGTTACCCGAGCATGATCCGGAAAAGTGTGAAGCGGTTTTCCGAGAAGATCATGCTCAAACAAAGAGATAAAGCGCGATGACGATTTGGCCTAACATCGCGCTTTAGGCAGCGCGCTTTCACCGGCGACCTTGATCTCGCCACGTCGCCGCGACAGAGTTGCGGCCATGCCAAACCGACTCCGCAAGATCGTGTTGTGCGCCTCGGCGTTTGCCGCGCTGGTCACCCCTGCCATGGCCGAGATACGCATCCTCGCCAGTCCCGGCGGGCAGGTCGGCCCGTTCCTCGAACTGTTCGACCGCGTCCGCGCCTCCGGCGAGCGCGTCGTGATCGACGGTCCCTGCCTCTCGGCGTGCACGCTGGTGCTGTCGATCGTGCCGGATGATCGCATCTGCGTCACCCGCCGCGCGGTGCTCGGCTTCCACGCCGCGCGCTCGATCGACGGGCGCGGCCGCATCTACGCCGAGCCCGAGGCCTCGCAGGCCGTGCTGCAGGCCTATCCCGCCCCGGTCCGCGCCTGGCTGGTCCGCCGCGGCGGCCTGACCTCGCGACTGCTGCTGCTGCGCGGCAAGGAGCTCGCGGCGATCTATCCGAGGTGTCGCTGATGAATGCTCAGCTTGTAGGGTGGGCAAAGCGACCCCGTCCGCCGTAGCTCAACGAGCGAAGGCGGAAGCGTGCCCACCATCACGAGCACGCCGAGAATGGTGGGCACAGCGCTGACGCGCCTTTGCCCACCCTACGGCTACGACACCTTCGCCCTACATCCCCTCAGCCGGACAGTTCACCATCCAGGGGATGCCGAACTGATCGACGCACATGCCGAAGCCCTGGGAGAAGAACGTCTTGGCGAACGGCATGGTGACGGTGCCGCCTTCGGACAGCGCCTTGAAGCGACGCTCGGCATCCGCGGCGTCTTCGACCTGCAGCGAGACCGAAAAGCCCTGCGGCGTCTGGAAGTGGCCGGGCGGGGCGTCGGAGGCCATGATGATCTCGCCATCGATCGTGATCTTGGCGTGCATGATCTTGTCCTTCCACTCCGCCGGCACTTTCATCTCGGGTGGACCCTCGCCGAACGGGAACGACGCCTCGATCTGCGCGCCCAGAACCTTCTGATAGAATTTCAGCGCATCGGCGCAATTGCCGTTGAATGTGAGATAGGGATTGACCTGCATCGCGTGCTCCTTCCGATCTCGATTGCTGACGAATTATCTCTCGGTGATGGTCTTCAGATTGGCGAGGCCGACTTCAAAGTCCTTGCCGATCATGTTGTCGAGGTTGATGAACAGCTGCATCACCTTGGTCATGAACACGGCGGGGCCGTGCATCGTCCAGGTGAGATTGGTGACATCGCCCTGCGGCAGCATTGTGAACTCGGCGGTGTTGTGGCCCTCGAACGGCCTATAGAAGTCGAGCTTGATCACGATCTTCGACGGCGCTGCGGCGTCCAGTATTTCCATCCGCCCGGAGCCGACATTGTTGTTGCCGTCCCAGGCATAGACCGCGCCGGCGCCGCGCTCGGCGCCGCTGTAGCTGCGCTTCATCGCGGGATCCTTCTGCTCATAGGGCGACCATGTGACCCACTGATGAAAGTCGGAGATCAGCGGAAAGATCCGTTCCGCCGGTGCGCGGATATGGGTGGTGCGGGTAACGCGCAGCGTGCCCGGCTTGCGCAGTGCGAGGATCAGGACGAGCGCGATCGCGACGGCGAGGATCGCGGCGATGATGGCAATGATCTCGAGCATGATGGTCTCCGAAATAGCGAGAATAGCTCCGTCACCATGACGAACGGGGCGGTGCGAGGCCGACAATGGGTCGAAGACTTTTTTGAGCTCTGGCCTGCGTTCCCCGGATGCTGTGCAGCGTGCCGCGCATGCGGCGTGGTGCGCTGCTGATCCGGGGCCCACAGGCGCTTCAGAGGCATGGGTCCCGGCTCTGCGGTGCACCGCTGAAGAAGCGCTGCACCGCGTCCGGGACACGAGAGGCGCTGATTTTTACTTCCCGGCCTTCACATTGCGCCTCTCGCTGTCGCGCATCAGGCGGTCGATGTGCATGCGGATGTGGGCGGCTTCGGCGGTCGTGTTGGCGAGCGCAATGGCGCGGTCGAAGGCGATGCGGGCCTCGTCGTTGCGGCCGAGCTGCATCAGGAAGGCGCCGCGGACGCCGAAATAATGGAAGTAGTTGGAGAGCCGCGGCGCCAGCGGCTCGATCAGGTCGAGGGCGGCTTGCGGCCCGCGCACCTTCGACACCGCGACCGCGCGGTTCAGCGTCACCACGGGCGAGGGCTGCATCACCTCGAGCGCGCCATAGAGCAAATCGATCTGGGTCCAGTCGGTCTCGTCGGGCGTGGCCGCCCGCGCATGCAGCGCTGCGATCGCCGCCTGCACCTGATACGGGCCGCTCCTGCGATGGCGCATCGCCTTGTCGATCAGCGCCAGCCCCTCGGCGATCAGCTTCGGATTCCACAAGGCTCGGTCCTGGTCGTCGAGCAGGATCACCTGTCCATCAGCATCGAAGCGCGCGGCGGCGCGGGCGTGCTGCAGCAACAGCAGCGCGGTCAGACCCATGATCTCCGGCTCGCTCTGGAACAGCCTCAGCAAGAGGCGCGCCAGCCGGATCGCCTCCTCGCAGAGCGGAGACCGGATATCGGCGGTATCGCCGCTCGCCGAATAGCCCTCGTTGAAGATCAGATAGATCATCGCCGCGACCGAGACGAGGCGTTCGCTGCGCTCGACCGCGCCCGGCGTTTCGAACGGCACTTTTGCGTCGGCGACGCGCGCTTTCGCACGGGTGATGCGCTGCTCCATCGCCGCCTCCGAAACCAGGAAGGCGCGGGCGATCTGCTTGACGGTGAGGCCGGAGAC
The DNA here is from genome assembly GCF_018130695.1 of Bradyrhizobium jicamae. GTDB lineage: Bacteria > Pseudomonadota > Alphaproteobacteria > Rhizobiales > Xanthobacteraceae > Bradyrhizobium > Bradyrhizobium jicamae_B. Next base: position 78,941 of record NZ_JAFCJX010000021.1, read on the forward strand.
GATGCGCAGCGCCAGCGCAATCTGCTGCGTCGTCGGCAGGTCCTTGTGGCAGCAGATGAACAAGAGTCGCAGAATGTCGTCGCGATAATGCGAGCCGTCGAGCCGCTCGGCGATCTCGTCCTCGGCATCGTCGAGGTCGGAGATCGCCTGGTCGTCCTCGGGCAGCGGCTGCTGCTTCTTGTTGCGTCTGACCTCGTCGATCGCGACGTTGCGGCCGACCATGATCAGCCACGCCGCCGGATCGCGCGGCGGGCCATTCTGCGGCCAGCTCCTCAGCGCCCGCAGGCAGGCGTTCTGGAACGCCTCCTCGGCGGTGTCGAGGTTGCGGAAATAGCGCAGGAGCGCGCCGACCGCCTGGGGACGCGCAGACGTCAGCGCTGCATCGATCCAGGCGGTATCGGTCATGTCGTCACCTGTCCGGGGTTGAGCACGCCGACGGGGCGGATCTCATAGGCGCCGCCGGGATTGGCCTTGCCGAGATCCCTGGCGACATCCAGCGCCTCGTCGAGGTTCTTGCAGTCGACGATGTAGAAGCCGAGCAGCTGCTCCTTGGTCTCGGCAAAGGGCCCGTCCAGCACCAGCGGCGGATCGTCCTTGCGCAGCGTGGTCGCCGCCGTTGTCGGCAGCAGCCGGGCCACCGGGCCGAGCCGGCCCTGTTTGGCGAGCTTCTCCTGCACCACGGCCAGTTTCTTCATCACGGCGGCGTCCTGTTCCTTGCTCCAGGAGCCGACCTGGTCTTCGTCGTGATAGCAGAGGATGGCGTACAGCATCGAAAGGCATCTCCGTTCATCTCAAGGAACGAACGATTATGCCCGCTGCCGACACCGGATGCGAAGAAATTTCGCCCGCTTGTTCCAAGGCCCTGGGGCGCCTGATAAGGAGACCGTAACGGACATCGCGCAACAGAGGTATATCGATATGAGCAAGGGCACGATCGCGTTGCTGGTGAACAGCAATGCGCAAAACTGGTCGCCCGAGCGCTGGAAGGCGCGTTTCGGCGAGGTGTGCCCGGACCGGCGCGTCGTGCTGCTGCCCGATCCTGCGCTCGATCCTGCCGAGGTGCATTACGCGGCGGTGTGGAAGCCGAAGCCCGGGGATCTCGCCGCCTTCAAGAATCTGCGCGCGATCTTCAATCTCGGCGCCGGCGTCGACGCGCTGATGGTCGACCGCTCGCTGCCCGACGTGCCGCTGGTGCGGGTCGCGGTCGGCGACCTCACCGACCGCATGACCGAGTATGTCGTGCTGCATGTGCTGATGCACCACCGCCAGGAGCTTTACTTAAGGGACTCGCAGCGCGCCAGGCGCTGGGAGCCGAAATACCAGTGGGTGGCGAGTGCGATCACGGTCGGCGTCATGGGCCTCGGCACGCTCGGCGCCGCCTCCGCCGATGCGCTGCGCGCGCTCGGCTTCCGCGTGGTCGGCTGGAGCCGCAGCGAAAAGCAGGTCGAGGGCGTCACCTGCTTCCACGGCAGTGACGGCCTCGATGCCTTCCTGCGCGCCACCAACATCCTGGTCTGCCTGCTGCCGCTGACGCCGGACACCCGCCACGTCCTCAACCGCGATGTCTTCGCCAAGCTCGATCGCAGCAGCCCGATGGGCGCGCCGGTCATCATCAACGCCGGCCGCGGCGGCCTGCAGAACGAGCCGGACATCTTGCGCAGCCTCGACGACGGCACGCTGGGCGCCGCGTCGCTCGACGTGTTCGAGACCGAGCCGCTGCCCGAGGCGAGCCCGTTCTGGACCCACCCGAAAGTGGTGCTGACGCCGCACAACGCCGCCGACACCGATGCCGACGAAATTTCAAAATACGTCGCGCGCCAGATCGCGCAGTTCGAGGCCGGCGGTGCGCTCGAGAACGTGGTGGATCGGGGGCGGGGGTATTAGACGGGTATTTGCCGTCGTCCTGGCGAAAGCCAGGACCCATTACCACCGAGTTCTGTTGTGAACGGGAACATGGCCCCAGCGTCGCGCAACAATGTGCATCTGTGGTAATGGGTCCTGGCTTTCGCCAGGACGACGTTGGAGGTCTACGCCGCCTTCCGCACAATCTTGACGTGGGTCGCGTTCTCGCCCGTCACGCGTTCAACCGTCGCATAGCCCAGCGCGGGCAGATCGAGTCCCGCAAACAGGCTTTCGCCCGCGCCGAGCAGCACCGCCGGCAACGCCAGATTCATCTCATCGAGCAGGCCGGCCGCGAGATACTGCCGCACGACCGAAGCGCCGCCGCCGATCCGGATATCCCTGTCCTTCGCCGCTTCACGCGCCTGCTTCAGCGCGGATTCAATTCCGTCGGTGACGAATTGGAACACGGTGCCGCCCTCCATCTCGATCGGCGCGCGCGCGTGATGGGTGAGCACATAGACCGGCGTGTGGTACGGCGGATTGGGGCCCCACCAGCCCTTCCATGACTCATCCGGCCAGGCCCCGCGGATCGGGCCGAACATGTTCCGTCCCATGATCCAGGCGCCGATATTCTCCATCGAACGCTCGGCGAACCCGTTGTCGACCCCGGTGTCGCCACCGTCCCGCCCGGTCATCTTGTGGAACATGCGCGTCTTCAGCATCCAGCCCGGCAACACCATGCCACCCTCGCCAAAGGGATTGTCGAGGCTCTGATGCGGCGCGGCGGCAAAACCGTCGATCGAGACCGAGAAGGCCGAAGTCCTGACTTTTCCCATGATGCTCCACTTCCACGAATGAGGGTCCAAACCGAGGACGAGCGGGATAGCCCGGAGCCGACATCGCGCGCGAGAAAAAATCGCGAGCCGCTATTTCGAGCCCACCATCACGTCGATCGCGCCCTTCACGATCTCTTCCAGCTCCTTGCGCGGCACCCGGGCGCGGGCGCGGATCGCGATGGTGTGGATGGTCGCGGAAGCAAGCTGGGCGAGGGTGGCGGGGTCGGCACTCTCGGGCAGCTCGCCGCGCTCCTTGGCCACGCGAAAACAGGTCGCAAACGCCTTGTCGAGCTCGACCAGGCCCTCCAGCACCATGCCGCGGATGATGGGATCCGCCACCGCCTCGGAGGCCGCCGTCATCACCGTGAAGCAGCCGCGCGGCGATTCGCCTTCGGTGTAGATGTCGAGCGCGATGGCGTAGATCCGCGCCAGTCGCTGCTTCAGCGGCGCCTCGCTGCGGAAGATGTCGGTCATCGCCGTGCGCGCATTGTCGCGGTAGCGCTGGTAGCTCTTGATGAACAGCTCGCGCTTGTCGCCGAACGCGCCATAGAGGCTCGGCCGGTTCATGCCGGTGGCGGCGCTGAGATCATCGAGCGAAGTCGCCGCAAAGCCGTTGTTCCGGAACAGGTCGAGCGCCTTGCCGAGCGCGACGTCAGGCTCATAGGCGCGCGGCCGGCCGCGCCGTTTCGGCGCGACGGGAGCATCGATCTTTCCGCGATCGATTTTGGCAGCAGATGGCGGCTTCTTAAGTTTTTGTACCATTTCGCAATAAATTCCTTGACGCCCTTTATATTATACGGGACAGTACAAAAATCAAATTCGGCCCGGATTGCCCGAGGCCACATCACCAGGAGGCCCCCATGGATCTCTACTATTCGCCGCTCGCCTGCTCGATGGCGACCCGCATCGCACTCTATGAAGCGAACCAGAGCGCCAACTACCTCGAGGTCGACAAGGCCAAGCAGGTCCGGGGCGATGGCTCGGACTTTCTGAAGGTCAATCCGATCGGTCTGGTGCCGACCCTGCGCACCGACGACGGCGTGGTGCTGACCGAGAACGCCGCGATCCTGCAATATGTCGCCGACCGCTTCCCGCAGGCCGGTATCGGCACGACATCTGACGTCGAGCGCTCCCGGCTGCAGCAATGGCTCTGCTTCATCGGCACCGAGCTGCACAAGGGCCTGTTCATCCCGCTCCTGGACAAGAAAGCGCCAGGCGAGATGAAGGCCTATGTACTGGAGAAGAACCTGTCGCGGCTCGACTATCTCGAGAGTTACCTGAAGGGGCGCGAATTCCTGCTCGACCATTTCAGCGTGGCGGATGCCTATCTCGTCACCGTCATCAACTGGACCATGGCGACGCCGCCGATCGAACTGGCAAAATGGCCGGCGCTGAAGGCCTATTACGACCGCCTCCGCACCCGCCCGTCGGTGGCGAAAGCGATCGCCGAAGAGTTCGAGCTCTACAAGGCCGAACTCGCCCGCCATAAGGCGGCGGCGTAAGTTTTCACCTCTCCCCGCCCTTCAGCGGGGAGAGGTCGAAATTCGCGCAGCGAATTTCGGGTGAGGGGCAAGGCACCCGATCGCCGCAAAGCCAGCCTCTCCGACTCCTCGAATGCCAATGAGCCAATCATCGCGAGCGCTGAAGACGGTGAGACCTGTACACCCGGAACGCATCTGACGATGCGTTCCGACCTCTCCCTGCATCCGCCTTCGCCCGAAGGCGGGCTTCGGCGGACAAGAGCGGGGCGAGGTGAAGAAAGAGCGTAGCCCGGATGGAGCGCAGCGAAATCCGGGGTCGTCTCCGCGGCGCAAGTGATCCCGGATTACGCTGCGTTCGTTAGGACACGGCCTGTGGTTCAATAAAGACGGGTTCGAACAGCTTCCACTCATCATAATATTCGATCGGCAATTTGTAGGGTTGGCAGGCGTTGATCGCCCTTAACGCGCTCTGTTGATAAGCGCGAAGGAAGCCGGACTCGGCCGGCTTTTCCAGGGACGGCTCCTCCGCGAGTCGGCCATCTTGTGTCAGCTTGATCCGGAAAACCGCCTCGATACCCGCCATGTTCTGGCCGGCGACATAAGGCTTGCTCCAGCACCTGCTGACTTGCGATCTGAACATCGGGCCCCAGTTCGCGGCATGGTTCGGCTTGCTTTGCGCGGCCGCAGTCTGAAGCGGAATAGATGCGAAGGCGAGCACAGCGAAGCCTGTGGGCGCCCAAAACTTGTTCGGCATGAAATTGACCCGGAAGTTGCGGTGGTTGCAATCGCTATCCAGAATAGAGCAGTCTTCGACAAATGCGTAGCCCGGACGTGATCGAAGTGCGGCCGCGTCGCAGCTTCACCTCTCCCTAAGGGAGAGGTGAAGAATCGCGAGCTATTCCAAATCCGCCTTCATCAACGCGCGGATCGTCTTCGGAATCGGCTGCGCCTTGCCGCCGCAAATGAACGCGACGCGGACCTGCGCCTTCACCAGCACGTCATCGCCGCGCTTGACCTCCTGCGCCAGCACGATCGAGGCGCCCTTCACCGCGACCGGCCAGGTCACGACGTCGAGCATGTCGTCCATCCGCGCGGGCTTGAGGAAGTCGAGCGTCATCGAGCGCACCACGAAGGCAAAGCCGCCGGTCTCGGCCTGCGCCTCCTCGAACAGCGCGTTCTGTTCGGCGCCCATCAGCCGCAGATGATTGGTGCGCCCGCGCTCCATGAAGCGCAGATAGTTGGCGTGATAGACGATGCCGGAAAAATCGGTGTCCTCGTAGTAGACCCGCACCTGCATGTGGTGGCGGCCGTCGCGGATCTCGCCGTCGATGTGGGGAAAGGTCACCTCGAAAATTCTTTCTTAAAATCTCTGCGGCCGTCGATCACACGCACAATCACGATCCGATCCGTTTCTACCCTGTAGAAGGCGACGTAGCCTTCGATCGAGAGCCCGCGTAGCGAGGGACGCAACTCGCTTCTGTCCGGTCCAAGAAAAGGAAACTCACGCAATTCGTCAAAGCGATGAGAAAAGCGGACAAGCAATCGATCCGCTGCTGCGGGACTACGCTCTGCAAGACATGAATGAATACCGAGGATGTCGGACCGTGCGCGGAAGGAAACAACGACTTGCAAGTCTGTTGCCTATCCCCGGGGAATGGCCCGAGCCTGCTTGAGGAATTCTTCCAGGTCCCACGGCACGACGCGGCCGGCCTCGACATCGGCCATGCCTTCATCAATCGCCTGTTTCAGCGCATGATATTTCTTGGCCTGCTCGAGTAGATAAGTCGCCGCCTGCTCCTGCATGTCTTCAGGCAATAGCTCGAGGGCTTCTACAGTTTTTTCAACGGCTGAACTCATAGAACAGATATAGCACCATTGGCCCCGGATTGTCAGCCTCGACAGTACTGGGGTCTGATCAGACCGTGGCCGCGCCCTTCATCCCCAGCGTCACCTGCACGATCTCGGGCGGCACGCCGAGGCGGAACGGCATGATGCTGCAGCCGAGGCCGCCGGAGACGATGACGTCGCATTTCAGCTTGAAGTGCCCGTAGGCGAGCCGCACGCCGTGGCGCTCGGGCACGGCCGGCGACCAGCCGAGCAGGCGGACCTGGCCGCCATGGGTATGCCCGGACAATTGCAGCGCGATCCGCGAGGGCGCGCGCAACGCAACGTCGGGCTCATGCGCGAGCAGGATCACCGGCGCGTCGTCGGTGACCTTGGCCAGCGTCGCGCCGAGATCGTCGACACCGATGCGCGCGATCTGGCGGTAGCGCCGCGCCGGCACAAAGGCAAGCTGGTCGCCGAGGCCGGCGAGCCAGAACGGCCGGCCGTCCTTGACGAGGCGCACCGCGTCGTTCTCGTAAACGGGAATGCCGGCGCTCTCCAGCGCGCGGCGCGCGATCGGCGTGCCGTGTCCGAGCCGCTGCAGCGCCTTGTCTTCCCAGTAATCGTGATTGCCGAGCACGGCGTGCACGCCGAGCGGCGCCTTGAGCTGCGCCAGCACCGCGGCCCATTCCGACGCCGGGATGAAGCGCGTGACATGCTTCAGCCCTGCGACATAGTCGCCGAGCAGCACGATGATATCAGGCTTGAGCGCATTGGTGCGCTCGACGATGGCGCCGATATGATCGAGCGACATCCAGGGATCGCAGGCGTGGATGTCGGCGAGCGCTGCGATCTTCAGCGGAAAGTTCGCCGGCCATTGCCGCGGCGTCAGGTCATAGCTGGTGAGGCCGAGCCGGATGACCGGCGAGCTGACGCCATAGGCCGCGGTCGAGGCGCCGAGCAGACCGAGGGCGCCGGTGGATTTGAGAAACTGACGTCGTGAGAACATGTGAGGTCGGACCGGTGATGCCACTTCAAATTGGTCGTCGATTACAGCGGAATTGGGCCGCGTTTGTGCAGATGGCCTGTAGACGCTCCGATGACGACTATGTGATGGGCGCGTGCGTTTCGTCCTCATCCTTGGTGAGGTGAGGCAGCGAGCCGGTTCAGGGGTCAGAGTAGGATGGGTGGAGCGGAGCGATACCCATCACTTTCGTGCCGCGTGGTGAGATGATGGGTATCGCTTTCGCTCCACCCATCCTACAGATCTGCACGCTCCCGCTGACATTAGACTGCTGATTTGCCCGACGAGGCAAGAGCTCCCGGCAAAAATATTCCTCTTTACACGAACTTCGGAATATGCTAACAATGGCCCATCTCACCCGACACGAGGGGCGCTCGCGAACGCCACGAACGTGGGTGACGATGCGGTGGCCGCCGGGCGTGCGACAGGCGTGTGTGCGCAAGGCGGACGGTGAAGTCGTGTGGGCCTGCCGCCCCGATGTTGGTGGCAAGCACGCGAACAGGCTAACGCCTGTCGCTGGCGATGGTGGCACAAAAGCAGAGTCTCACCAGGGCGAGCACGTATAAGCCGTAAGACCATCGCGCAGGGAAGGCCGGATGCCTCCGCCGAACCTGTATGCTCGTGCGCGCACTCTTTTGTGCACATGGCGCATGAGACCGTGGGTGCGGCGTGCACCCGGTCTTCCCTGCGCCCTCGCTATCGAGAGAGGGCGGAACGAGATGAAAGACTCGGGCAGATCATGTCGCGAGAACGCGAAGCCATACCCCGGTGTCGTCGCCCGCGCATGCGGGCGATCCAGTACGCCGCGGCCCATCGGCTCAATCACATCCGTCTCTGGAATACTGGATCGCCCGCATACGCGGGCGACGACACCGAGAGGGTGGCTTCGCTTCCATTCCAAAACCACCAGGACCACGGTGGGGAAGGGGCGGCGACCCCGTCCGGCCACCACCGGTCCCGCCGGCGCCCACCCCCGTCCACCTTGGCATCCCAGACCCCATGGAACTCTGTAACCACCCCGCCCGCCGGCCTTTCCCGGCTCGGAATATGCCTTTGGTAACCTCGCCTTAACCATGATTAGCGTTTGGTTAGAAACGGAAGGACGCGTGAAAAGCCCTCGTTTTGACATGTTGGCAGGGGAAGCAGGTCCCGGCTTTGGACGGGCCCCCCATGCGACAGATGAGAAGGCTCTCGCGCAGTTTGTGCCGCGCACGCGCGGCCGTGGAACCGGCAGCCATTTGCTCCCGGAGGATGGGATCGCGTTGAGAGGATTGCACTGATGACCGACGACGTTTCCCTGTTTGGCCTTTTCTGGAAGGCCCGATGGGAGGTCTGGCTCGTGATGGTCGGTCTGATGGCCTGTTCGGTCTGGGTCTGGGCGATCGTGATCGACAAATTCCTGATGTATGCCCGCACGCGGCGTTCAATGGACCGTTTTGAGCAGGCATTCTGGTCGGGACAGTCGATCGAGGAACTCTATCGCACCCTGTCGGCCAAGCCGACGCAGTCGATGGCGGCCTGTTTCGTGGCTGCGATGCGGGAATGGAAGCGTTCGTTCGAGAGCCAGTCGCGCTCGGTCGCCGGCCTGCAGGCCCGGATTGAGAAGGTCATGAACGTCTCGATCGCCCGCGAGGTGGAACGGCTGGAGCGGCGGCTCCTGGTGCTGGCGACCGTCGGCTCGGCCGGCCCGTTCGTCGGCCTGCTCGGCACGGTGCTCGGCATCATGACCAGCTTCCAGTCGATCGCGGCCTCGAAAAATACCTCCCTTTCGGTGGTGGCCCCGGGCATCGCGGAGGCGCTGCTGGCGACCGCAATCGGCCTGATTGCCGCAATTCCGGCGACTATTTTCTACAATAAGTTCACGTCCGAGGTGAACCGGCAGGCCCAGCGCCTGGAAGGGTTCGCCGACGAGTTCTCCGCCATCCTGTCGCGCCAGATCGACGAGCGGGGGTAGAGCATGATCCGGAAAAGTGGGTACCGGTTTTCCGACAAGATCATGCTCAAACAGAGAAGCATGATGAGGGCAGTCGACCTGGTGGGTACACGATCATGGCGATGAGCATGGCGGGGTCGTCCGGCGGCGGCGGTCGTCGCCGCGGACGCAAATCGGTCATGGCGGAGATCAACGTCACGCCGATGGTCGACGTGATGCTGGTGCTGCTGATCATTTTCATGGTGGCCGCGCCTCTGATGACGACCAGCATCGATGTCAGCCTGCCGTCCGCGACCGGCGGGGCGCCGCAGTCGCAGGACACGCAGCAGCTCAACATGACGGTGCAGCGGACCGGCGGCACCTGCAATTCCCAGGTGGCGGTCTACCTGAACGATGCCCCGCTTCCGGCCGGTGACATTGCCGACAAGGTCAGGGCCATCGGAACGATGCGATCGGAGACCCAGAAGGTGGTCAACGTATTGGCTGACAAGAGTGCCTGTTATTCAGATGTGATGAAATTGCTGGGAGCCCTCAGGGACGCGGGCTTCAAGGCGAGTGCTGCGGTGTTGCCCGAATAGGGAAGCGATGTAGTGGATCAGGCGATTGACACAACTGGGATCGGTCGGCGCATCTGGCTGAAGATCCTCAGTATCGACCCGGGCTTCCGGTACTCCGCGCTGGCGCACGCGGTGGTGCTGACGGTCGCCCTGTGGTCGGTGTCGTGGTGCTCGCTGGTGCAAATGCTGCCGTTCAATCTCGCGCAGCTCTCGGTGTTCGGCTATTCGCTCGCCTGCAAACCCAAGCAGATGACGGACTTCATTCCAGTCGATGTGATGTCGGCCGAGCAGGTCAACCGCGTGATGGCGGGCCTGAAGGATGGCAAGAAGGAAAATCAAAAGCCACTGGTCGAGAAGGTCGCCGAAGCCAAGCCGGTCGACGACACCGTCGGCAAGATCTCCGAAAAGCCGCCGGTCGTGACTGAAACCGCGCCTCCGAAATCCGACGCACCCGATGAAGCGGCGAAGGCCGCGGAGGCGGCGGCCGCTGCAAAGGCCAAGGCCGACGCGAAGGCCAAGGCGGAAGCCGACAAGGCTGCAAAGGCGGAGGCGGACAGGGCCAAAGCGGAAGCCGACAAGGCCAAGGCGGAGGCAAAAGCCAGGGCCGAGAAGGCCAAGGCGGAAGCCAAGGCCAGGGCTGAGGCCAAAGCGAAGGCGGACGCCGAAGCGAAGGCCAAGTCCGAAAACGCCATGGCCACCATCTCGCAGGCTCTCAACAAGCCGGAACTGCTCAACAAGAAGGACCCGACCCGCACCGCCGCGGCCGGCGATGTGCTCAATTCCAGCAGCGCGCAGGGCGTCGCGAAGGGCGCGGCCGCCGACAATTCGGCGACCTGGGGCGCGCTGTTCCGCCAACAGGTGGAGCGCTGCTGGAAGAAGCCCTATGGCGGCGTCGAGCAGCAGATGGCGGAAGCTGTGTTTTCGATCCGGCTAAAGCGCGACGGATCTCTGGAAGGCACGCCGGTCGCGATCGGCTCGCCGAAGACGCCCTATCTGCGCGTCTATCAGGAGAGCGGCTTGCGGGCGATCATCGAGTGCGCGCCCTACAAATTGCCGCCGCAGTTTTTCGACGAATGGCAGTTCTTCGAACCGGCCTTCACCGAAAAGAACATGAGTTGACATAGCGTTGCCGACCCCATGCATGAGCAAAGTTCGTAGCGATGATTGACAAGATCCGATTGCAAGACGCCATCATTCGTCCGACCCGCCGCCAGCTGCTGACAGGCATGGCCTCCGCCGGCGCACTGCTCGGCCTGCAGGGCACTTCGTTCGCCCAGAAGCGCATCACCATCACCGAGGGCGAATTCGCCCCGGTGCCGATTGCGATCCCGAACTTCGCCGCCGGCACGCCCGGCGATGCCGAGGTCGGCGTCGGCGTGACGCAGGTGATCACCAACAACCTCAAGCGCAGCGGCTTGTTCGCGCCGATCGACCAGGCGGCCTATCTCGAGAAGCAGATCAACATCGACGCGGCGCCGAACTTCAACAACTGGAAGGCCATCAACGCGCAGGCGCTGGTGACCGGACGCATGACGCGACAGGCCAACGGGCGCGTGAAAGCGGAATTCCGCCTCTGGGACGTCAACACGGGCCAGCAACTCGCCGGCCAGCAATACGACACCTCGGCGGATTACTGGCGGCGCATCGCCCACATCATCTCCGATCAGGTCTATGAGCGGATGACCGGCGAGAAGGGCTATTTCGACAGCCGCGTCGTGTTCATCGACGAGACCGGCTCCAAGGAGCGCCGCGTCAAGCGGCTGGCGATCATGGATCAGGACGGCGCCAATGTGCGCTACCTGACCCGCGGCGCCGACCTCGTGCTGACGCCGCGCTTCTCGCCGAACTCCCAGGAAATCACCTACATGGAGTTCGGGCAGGGCGACCCGCGCGTCTATCTCTTCAACATCGAGACCGGGCAGCGCGAGATCGTCGGCAACTTCCCGGGCATGTCGTTCTCGCCGCGCTTCTCGCCGGACGGCCAGCGCATCATCATGAGCCTGCAGCAGGGCGGCAACTCCAACCTGTTCGTGATGGACCTGCGTTCGAAGTCGACGACACGCCTGACCGATACGCCGGCGATCGACACCTCGCCGTCCTATGCGCCGGATGGCAGCCGGATCTGTTTCGAATCCGATCGCGGCGGCAAGCCGCAGATCTATGTGATGCCGGCGACCGGCGGCGGGGCGCAGCGCATCTCGTTCGGCGAGGGCAGCTACTCGACGCCGGTGTGGTCACCGCGCGGCGACTACATCGCCTTCACCAAGCAGGGCGGCGGGCAGTTCGCGATCGGCATCATGAAGCCCGACGGCAGTGGCGAGCGCATCCTGACCGCGGGCTTCCACAATGAGGGCCCGACATTCTCGCCGAACGGGCGCGTGGTGATGTTCTTCCGCGATCCCGGCGGCAATGGCGGCCCGTCGCTCTACACGGTCGACGTGTCTGGCCGCAACGAGCTGAAAGTGCCGACGCCGGGCTTTGCCTCCGATCCGGCCTGGTCGCCGCTGCTGTCATGAGGATCCGGTTCCACACGCTCTGCGAGAATACCGGCATTAACCGGCAAATATTACCTAGGGTGCTGATTTTCAAGGCGAATATTTACATTGTGAAACGTACGACAACGACTCGCTAACCGTGTTCCCTCAGAAAGACTTCACCTGCAGGGGGTAGAACTGCGCAGCCTAAAAGGGATGCGTACGTTTAAAATGCAGGTCGCTCGCCAGAGTGGAGAACCCGATCAGAAGGTGTCGCCGTATCTCCGCGCGGCGCTGATCGATTCGCTGTTTGAAACGTCCGCTCCGCTGCTGACCGGCATCGTGTTCGGCGCGATCGCAGCCGCCGTGACCGCGCTGAAGACGGAAAGTCCCTTCGTCTGGGCATGTGTCGCGCTGCTCATCGTGGCCGGCGCCTTCCGTGCGTTCAACCAGCATCGCTACCAGTCGTTCAAGTCGAACCAGACCGCCGAGGAAGCCGCGCGGTGGAAGATGCGCCACCAGATCGGGGCGACGATCCAGGCGACTTCTGTCGGCGTCTGGTGCTGCACCACCCTGTTGGTCAGCGACGATGCCGTGGCCCACATGATTTGCTTGTCGACGACCACCGGGTTCGTGGCGCTGGGCGCCGGCCGGGCTTATGGACGGCAGTGGGTGTTCCAGCTGCAGGCCTCGCTTTGCTTCGGTTCGACCGTGATCGCGCTGGCGCTGCGCGGCACGCCCTATTACATCGCGATGTCGGTGCTGTGCGCCGCATTCCTGGTCGCTGCCCTGCAGATTTCGGCCAACCTGCACAGAATATTCATGCAGGCGCTGATGGCGCGCGAGCGCGAGGCGGCGCTGGCCGGCCAGTTCGACACCGCGTTGAACAACATGCCGCACGGGCTGTGCATGTTCAGCCCCGGCGGACAATTGGCGGTCATGAATCATCGCTTCAGCGAGATGATGAACCTTGCTGATGATTTCGTGCAAAGCGGCGCGAGCGCATCCGACATCTGCAATGCCTGCGTCCTGTCCGGCGCGATCTCGGCAGCCACCGCGCGGCAGATCCTGTCGGAGATCGAGAATTCGCAGGCCGGCGACATCGTCACCGGCGATCCCGACGCCGACCGCAACCGTTCGCTGTCCTGGACGTTCCAGCCGATGGCCGACGGCGGCACCGTCGTGCTGGTCGAGGACATCACCGAGCGCAAGGACGCCGAGGCCAGGATCAGCCATCTGGCGCGCTACGACGAGCTGACGCAGCTGCCCAATCGGGTCAATTTCCGCGACGAGATCGGCCATCTGCTCGCCACGCGCCACGGCGCCGAGCAGCGCTCGGCGCTGCTGTTCGTCGACCTCGACCAGTTCAAGCAGGTCAACGACACGCTCGGCCATCCCTGCGGCGACCAGCTGCTCTGCCTCGTCGCCGAGCGGCTGCGCGAGATGCTGCGGCCGGAAGATTTCGTGGCCCGCTTCGGCGGCGACGAGTTCGTCGTGTTCCAGCAGAACATCCATTCGCACGAGGACGCGGCGAGCCTCGCCCGCCGCATCGTCGATCGCCTGAGCGAGCGCTACAAGATCGACAACCACCTGGTCGAGATCGGCGCCAGCATCGGCATCGCCATGACCGCGCCCGGCGTCAGCGCCGACACGCTGCTGAAGAACGCCGACATGGCGCTCTACCGCGCCAAGGCCGACGGCCGCGGCACGTTCTGCTTCTTCCGCGACGAGATGGCCCAGACCGTCGAGGCGCGCCGCATCCTCGAGCTCGACCTGCGCAAGGCGCTGGCCAACGAGGAGTTCGAGCTGTTCTACCAGCCGCTGATCAATTTGAAGTCCGGCAAGGTCTCGACCTGCGAGGCGCTGTTGCGCTGGAACCACCCGATGCGCGGCACGGTGTCGCCCGTCGACATCATCCCGGTCGCCGAGGACATGGGCCTGATCGTCGATCTCGGCCGCTGGATCCTGCGCAAGGCCTGCATGGAGTGCATGAAGTGGCCCGAGGCGGTGAGCGTCGCCGTCAACTTCTCGCCGCAGCAGTTCCACCAGCGCGACGTGCTGAGCGAAGTGCGCTACGCGCTCGAGGTCTCCGGCCTGCCGGCGCACCGGCTCGAGATCGAGATCACGGAATCGTCATTGCTGCACAACACGCAGTTGACCCATGATGTGCTCTCGCAATTGCGGACGCTCGGCGTGCGAATCTCGCTCGACGATTTCGGCACCGGCTATTCCTCGCTCAGCTACCTGCACAACTTCCCGCTGCAGAAGGTCAAGATCGATCGCTCCTTCCTCGAGGGCATCGACAGCGACCGCCCGCTGACGCTGCTGCGCGGCGTGGCGCGGCTGTCGGCCGATCTCGGCATGTCTGTCGTGGTCGAGGGCATCGAGACCAACGAGCAGCTCGAGCTGATCAGCAGCGACGGCGCAGTCACCGAGGCGCAAGGCTATCTGTTCAGCCGCCCGGTTCCGGCGGTACGGATCCGCCAGTTGCTGAATGCTTCTCACGGCCGGCGCGGGCCTGACGAGCAGCAGTTGATCGCGTTCCCCTCGCGCTCGATCGCCTGACACAACCTCCCACCGTAATCCTACGGGTCGCTGACGGCCGCATGGGTTAACCCTAACGTGTCAATAGCTTTGCAATTTTATTAAGAAGCTGTTAAGTTTTCATACTCGTTGAGGTTGTTGAGGTTGTTGTGGAAGTGTTGGAGCGCCAGATGAAGTCAGCCGCCGAACCGCGCGCTTCGCATGTTGTGCGGGGAGGAGCGCTGTTCGACCGCGTCGACTACCGCCCGATCGAAACTCCCGAGGAGAAAGATCATCTCTATGCGATGCGCTACAAGGCGTATACGCGCGGCGGACTGATCCCGCTGTCGGGCTCCGAGCGCTACAGCGATGATTACGATGACGCGCCCAATGCCTGGACGTTCGGCATCTATGTGGACGGGGAACTCTACAGCTCGATCCGCCTCCACGTCCTGACATCGGAACAGCGGATGTCCTGCACGACCGATTTGTTCGGCGACGTTCTCAATCCTCGGCTCGATCGCGGCGAAGTTTTCATCGATCCGGCCCGCTTCGTCGCCGATCCCGAAAAAGCCCAGCGGTTCCCCGAGCTGCCTTATCTGACGGTGCGGCTGGCCTATCTGGCCTGCGAGTATTTCAACGCCGATACCGGGCTTGCACTGGTTCGTCCCGCGCACGAAGCATTTTATCGCCGGGTCTTCCTCAACGAGACCATCGCCGAACCGCGCCTGTTTCCCAACGCATTGGCAAAGGTGGCGCTGATGGCGTCCGACTACCGGGCTGTGCGGGAAAAGGTCCTGGCCCGGTTTCCCATCATGCGTTCAAGCGCCTTCGAGCGGCGGATGCTGTTCCAGCGCACCGGCGAGCGGCATTCGGCGCGATCCGGGATTGTCACGTCGTTCGAACGCCCCTCGATCGTCCCGAACCCCTGAACCGGGAATCACCGATTCGCTGCGTTGGTCGTGCGGCCGCTCCTTCCGGGCGCGAGCCGCTATTTTCTGTTGTCCGAAGGGCACATCCGGGCCAGAAATGGCCTGTAAACGCTGCCGATTCCGGCCGCGCTGACGCTTGCCTTCACCGTCGCGCCACATTTACAACCCATTAACCATCCGGGGCGCTTTTCACCATTGGCCAGCATTTGATGGGGTTCGGCAAGGTTCCATCAAGGTTGACGGAACGTTCGCTTAACCATCGCCCTGTAGACCGGATGAAGTACGAAATACGTGAGCGTGGAGGCTCCGGAATGAAACATCAGATGCGTATCCTCCAGGGTATGAAACTGGCTGCGGTTCTGGCGGTGGCGCTGTCGATGGGCGCCTGCGCGAACAAGAACGGCATGGGCGCCAATGACGCGATGGCGAACGCCGCGACCCCGGGCAGCCAGCAGGATTTCGTGGTCAATGTCGGCGACCGCGTGTTCTTCGAGAGCGACCAGACCGATCTCAGCCCGCAGGCGATCGCGACCCTGGACAAGCAGGCGCAGTGGCTGCAGACCTATCCGCGCTACTCCTTCACCATCGAAGGCCACGCCGACGAGCGCGGCACCCGCGAGTACAACATTGCGCTCGGCGCGCGTCGTGCCCAGTCGGTCCGCTCCTATCTGGCTTCGCGTGGTATCGACGCCAACCGTATGCGCACCATCTCCTACGGCAAGGAACGCCCGGTCGCGGTTTGCAACGACATCTCCTGCTGGTCGCAGAACCGCCGCGCCGTCACGGTGCTGAACGCGAGCTCCTGAGCGATCGCAAGCTCGATTGGTTCGAAACCGGCGCCTTCGGGCGCCGGTTTTATTTTGGCCGGCAGGGCGTGGCCGATCTCCGTTCATCCCGATGAACGGCCGTATCGCGAAAGGTGACTTGCTTGTTGCGGGCCGAAGACTAAACCATACCCGCGCAAACGCGCGCCGGAATCGAAAGCCAGTCACAATTCCGGCGTACTCCGTGCCTCAATAAGGCTCGCTTTTCACGTCGATTGCGTCGTCAGGGCAAAATGTCATCGAGACTTCAATTCCTTTCCGGCGCCGCTGTTATCGCGGCGATGCTTGTCGTGTCCGCTCCCGTTATTGCGCAGGTGGACGATGGCGATGCCGAGATGCGGATCCAGCGGCTGGAGAACCAGCTTCGCCAACTGACCGGCCAGAACGAGGAGCTGCAGTACCGCAATCGCCAGCTCGAGGAACGGCTGCGGGCGCTCGGCGCGGCCCCGCAAGGCCCAGCTGGTCAGGCCCCCGTCGCCGCGATGCCGCCGGCCCAGCAGCCGGCCGCCTATCCGCCACCCCAGGGCCAGCCCGGTTATGGGCAGCCGCAGCAGGGCTATGGCCGGCAGCAGCAAGGTGGCTACGAGCAGCAGCAGATCGCGTCTCCCGCGCCGATCGTACAGGAGCAGGCCCCGCCGGCCGCACCCGGCCGCCGTTCGCGCGGCGATGCCTTCGATCCCTCGCAGAACCCGAATGCGCCCGGTGCGCCGCGTGCCCTGGGCGGCGGGCAGATGCCGATGCCGGCAGAGGCCGCCGTGGGTGCGCCCGGCGGCCGTGGCGCCGGCGAGCCGCTCAACCTCGGCGACACCAGCCCGCGCGACGGCGGTGCTCCTCGTGGGCCCGGCGCCACCGCGGCGCTGACCACGTTGCCGCCCTCGGCGACGTCGAAGGACGAGTTCGACCTCGGCATCGGCTACATGCAGCGCAAGGATTACGCGCTTGCCGAAGAGACGATGAAGAACTTCGCGCAGAAATACCCGAGCGATCCGCTGGTCGCGGATTCCCAATACTGGCTCGGCGAGAGCTATTTCCAGCGCCAGCAATATCGCGACGCTGCGGAGACCTTCCTCGGCGTGACCACCAAGTACGACAAGTCGGCCAAGGCGCCCGATGCGCTGCTGCGGCTCGGTCAGTCGCTGGCGGCGCTGAAGGAGAAGGAGGCGGCCTGCGCCGCCTTCGGCGAAGTGACGCGGAAATATCCGCGCGCCTCCGGCGGCGTGAAGGCCGCCGTGGATCGTGAGCAGAAGCGGGTGAAGTGCTAAACCGGTTCCGCGCAGGCCGCCTCTGGCCTTCGCTGACCTGGTCTGGCAATGCCCAAGGACGATCAATCTGTCATCTCGGCCGCCGACGCGAAACGTCTGTTCGCGAACTGGAGGGCTGCGCCAGCGCTGGTGCTCGCGGTGTCGGGAGGCCCCGACTCGGTGGCGTTGATGTGGCTGATGGCCCGCTGGCGCCGATCGCTGAAATCGGGACCGCGGCTGATCGCAGTGACCGTCGATCATGGGCTGCGGCCGGAGGCCGCGCGCGAGGCCCGCGACGTGAAGCGTCTCGCGCGAGAGCTCGACATGCCGCATCACACGCTGCGCTGGACCGGCGCAAAGCCCAAGACCGGACTGCCGGCCGCGGCCCGCGCCGCGCGCTACCGGCTGCTCGCGCAAACGGCGCGCAAGCACGGCGCGACCCACATCGTCACCGCGCATACCCGCGACGACCAGGCCGAGACGCTGCTGATGCGGCTGCTGCGCGGCAGTGGCCTCGCCGGCCTCGCCGGCATGGCGCGGGAAAGCGAGCGCGACGGCGTGGTGCTGGCGCGTCCATTGCTCGATGTCTGCAAGGCGCAGCTGATCGCGACGCTGCGAAAGGCGCGCATCGCTTTCGCCGACGATCCAACCAACCGCGATCCCGCGTTCACGCGGCCGCGGTTGCGCGCGCTGATGCCGGCGCTCGCCAAGGAGGGCGGGGATGCCAGAAATCTCGCGCGGCTCGCGGCGCGATTGGCGCGGGCCAATGCCGCGATCGAGGTGCAGGTCGACGGCGCCGAGCGCCATCTGGCGTTGAAGGACGGTGAGGTCGCGCGCCCCGGATTTGACGCGGCGCTGTTTGCCGCGATGCCCGAGGAAATCCGTCTGCGCATCCTCAAGCGCGCGATCGATCGCACCGGCCATGAGGGACCGGCCGAACTCGGCAAGGTCGAGACCCTGCTTGCGGCGCTCGATCAGGCCGTGGCGGGGGCAGGTCGGCTGAAACAGACGCTCGCCGGCGCCGTGATCAGCCTCGCCGGCGGCCAAATCCGGATCGATCCGGCACCAAGACGGCGCGGGATGGCGAATTGAACTTTAGGCGATAGGTTCAATCGTTGTCATAATCCGCCAAGGAGGCTTAACCACCCCCGAAAAACACCGGATCTGGCGCCATTATTTGACCGGGAATCGGGCTAGGATGCGCTAAATAGTCCTGCGTGGTTCCCTTGGCATCGACCCCATCGGCACCTAGATTGTATGCAGCCGACTGGGATGGATTCCCCGGGGATTCCCACAGTGCCTGCCCAAGGATAGAAGAGGCCGCGATCCGCGCGACCACGAAGGAAGATCGATGAACGCCAATCTGCGGAATTTCGCCCTCTGGGTCATTATCGTCTTGCTGCTGCTGGCGTTGTTCACGCTGTTCCAGAATCCGGGCCAGCGCACCTCTTCCACGGATATCTCGTTCTCGCAGCTCCTGACCGAGGTCGATAAGGGCAATGTCCGCGACGTCGTGATTCAGGGGCCGGATATTCACGGCACCTTCAACAGCGGCACCAGCTTCCAGACCTATGCGCCGAGCGATCCGAGCCTGGTGAAGCGTCTCTATGACGCCAAGGTCCAGATCTCCGCCAAGCCGCCGGGCGACAACGTGCCGTGGTTCGTCTCGCTGCTCGTGTCCTGGCTGCCCTTCATCGCGCTGATCGGCGTGTGGATCTTCCTGTCGCGCCAGATGCAGGGCGGCGCCGGCAAGGCGATGGGCTTTGGCAAGTCGCGCGCCAAGATGCTGACCGAAGCGCATGGCCGCGTCACCTTCGAGGACGTCGCCGGCGTGGACGAAGCCAAGCAGGACCTGCAGGAGATCGTCGAATTCCTCCGCGACCCCGGCAAGTTCCAGCGGCTCGGCGGCCGGATTCCGCGCGGCGTGCTGCTGGTCGGCCCTCCCGGCACCGGCAAGACGCTGATCGCGCGTGCGGTCGCCGGCGAAGCCAATGTGCCGTTCTTCACCATTTCGGGTTCGGACTTCGTCGAAATGTTCGTCGGCGTCGGCGCCAGCCGCGTCCGCGACATGTTCGAGCAGGCCAAGAAGAATGCGCCCTGCATCATCTTCATCGACGAAATCGACGCCGTCGGTCGTCACCGCGGCGCCGGTCTCGGCGGCGGCAATGACGAGCGCGAGCAGACGCTGAACCAGCTGCTGGTCGAGATGGACGGCTTCGAGGCGAACGAGGGCGTGATCCTGATCGCCGCGACCAACCGTCCCGACGTGCTCGATCCCGCGCTGCTGCGTCCCGGCCGCTTCGACCGCCAGGTCGTGGTGCCCAATCCGGACGTCGTCGGCCGCGAGCAGATCCTGAAGGTTCACGTTCGCAAGGTGCCGCTGGCGCCGGATATCAACCTCAAGACCATCGCGCGCGGCACCCCCGGCTTCTCCGGCGCCGACCTGATGAATCTCGTCAACGAAGCTGCACTCAC
Source organism: Bradyrhizobium jicamae (assembly GCF_018130695.1). Classification (GTDB taxonomy): domain Bacteria; phylum Pseudomonadota; class Alphaproteobacteria; order Rhizobiales; family Xanthobacteraceae; genus Bradyrhizobium; species Bradyrhizobium jicamae_B. The sequence goes on from NZ_JAFCJX010000021.1 coordinate 98,907, forward strand.
CGCGGCGCGCCGCAACAAGCGCATGGTGACCCAGGCCGAGTTCGAGGAAGCAAAAGACAAGGTGATGATGGGCGCCGAGCGCAAGTCGCTCGTCATGACCGAGGAAGAGAAGCTGCTGACGGCCTATCACGAGGGCGGTCACGCCATCGTCGGCCTCAACGTCGTCGCGACCGATCCGATCCACAAGGCGACCATCATTCCGCGCGGTCGCGCGCTCGGCATGGTGATGCAGCTGCCGGAGCGGGACAAGCTGTCGATGTCGCTGGAGCAGATGACCTCGCGCCTCGCCATCATGATGGGCGGCCGCGTCGCCGAAGAGCTGATCTTCGGCCGCGAGAAGGTGACTTCGGGCGCTGCCTCCGACATCGAGCAGGCGACGCGTCTGGCGCGCATGATGGTGACCCGCTGGGGCCTGTCTGAAGAGCTCGGCACGGTATCTTATGGCGAGAACCAGGACGAGGTGTTCCTCGGCATGTCGGTGTCGCGCACCCAGAACGCCTCTGAGGCGACGGTCCAGAAGATCGACTCCGAGATCAAGCGTCTGGTCGAGGAGGGCTACAACGAGGCGACCAAGATCCTGACCGAGAAGCGCGAAGATCTCGAGGCTCTGGCCAAGGGCCTGCTCGAGTTCGAGACGCTGACCGGCGACGAGATCGTCGATCTGCTCAAGGGCAAGAAGCCGAACCGCGAGTCGGTGCTGGAGCCGACCACACCGCGCGCCTCCGCCGTCCCGCCCGCCGGCAAATCCCGCCCGCGTCCCGATCCGGACGCCGGCATGGAGCCGCAGCCGCAGGCGTAATGAAATCGAGAACGGCAAGTTGACAGAGCCCGGCCTTGAGCCGGGCTTTTGTTTTTCTGCCGATTGCGGAGAAGGCTTGCTCCCTTCCGTCATTGCAATGACGGTCGCACCAATCATACCGTCCCCATTGCCCCAAAGTGCCGCTCGAGCACTTGCTCCGGTGTCTCGCTCACCTCGATCCTCTCGCCATCGCCGCCGACAAAGGCGAGCACGGTGCGCTCGCCGTCGCGCCACATCGAGCCGACCAGCGCGATGTTGATGTGAATGGCCTGCCCCGTCTCAAACCGCGTGCATTCGATCCAGAAGCGCATGATGTCTCCTTCGGTTGTCGGTGTTTGAGAGTGGGGCAGGCCGCTCGCTTAGGCCAGCTCGCGGAGTTCGCGGGCCGCCGCAACCATGTTGGCGAGGGCCGGGCGGACCTCCTCCCATTTGCGGGTCTTCAATCCGCAATCCGGATTGATCCAGAGCTGGGCATCGGAGAGCCGCAGCCGCGCGAGCTTCATCAGCTCCGTCATCTCTGCGACCTCGGGCACCCGCGGCGAGTGGATGTCATAGACGCCCGGGCCAATCTCGTTCGGATAGCGGTAGGTTTGGAAGGCGTCGAGCAGCTCCATCTTCGAGCGCGAGGTCTCGATCGAGATCACGTCGGCGTCCATCGCGCCGATCGCGTCGATGATGTCGTTGAACTCGGAGTAGCACATGTGGGTGTGGATCTGGGTCTCGTCGCGCACGCCCGAGGAGCAGATACGGAAGCAGTCGACCGCCCAGTCGAGATAGGTCTTCCACTCCGCACGGCGCAGCGGCAGGCCCTCACGCAAGGCAGCCTCGTCGATCTGGATCATGCCGGCGCCTGCCGCCTCGAGGTCGCCGACCTCGTCGCGGATCGAAAGCGCGATCTGCCGGCAGGCTTGGCTGCGCGGAATGTCGTCGCGGACGAACGACCAGTTCAGGATGGTGACGGGACCGGTCAGCATCGCCTTCATCGGCTTTGATGTCAGCGACTGCGCGTATTGCCACCACTCCACTGTCATCGGCCGCGGCCGTGAGACGTCGCCGAACAGGATCGGCGGCCGCACGTAGCGCGAGCCGTAGGACTGCACCCAGGCGTTCTCGGTGAAGGCGAAGCCGGACAATTGCTCGCCAAAATACTGCACCATGTCGTTGCGCTCGAACTCGCCATGCACGAGGACATCGAGCCCGATGGTCTCCTGCCAGCGTACCGCGCGCTTGGTCTGGTTCTGCAGGAAGATCTTGTAGCCGGCATCGCTTAAGGCCCCCTTGGCATGCGCGGCGCGGGCTTTGCGGATTTCCGGCGTCTGCGGGAACGAGCCGATGGTCGTGGTCGGGAACGCCGGCAGGTTGAAGCGCGCACGCTGCACCTCGGCGCGCTCCTCGAACGGGCTGGCCCGGCGGCGCATCGCATCGTCGATGCCGGCGAGACGTTGCGTGACGCCCGCGTTATGGATCTTTGGCGAGATTTTTCGCGAGGCTGCCGCGGCATTGGACGCCTGGAGGAGGGCAGCGACGGCGCCGCGATCGCCGGCGAGCGCAGTGCCGAGCGCAGCCAGTTCCTCGATCTTCTGAACGGAGAAGGCGAGCCAGCTCTTCACATCGGCATCGAGCTGCGTCTCCAGCGCAAGATCGATCGGGACATGCAGCAGCGAGCAGGAGGGGGCGATCTGAACGCGATCCTTGCCGAGCTTCGCGATGACCGGTTCGAGCGTGTCGAGGGCGCGACTCAGATCGGCGCGCCAGATGTTGCGGCCGTCGATCACGCCGAGCGAGATCACACGATCGCGGGGCAGGGATGCGAGATCCCTGATCTGCTCGGGCGCGCGGACGAGGTCGAGATGCAGGCCGGCCACCGGCAACGCGAAGGCGGTGTCGCGGTTGGCGCCGAGACCACCGAAGTAGGTGGCCAGCATGATCTTGATGTCAGGCACCGCCCTGGCGATGTCGGCATAAGTCCGGCGCAACGCGTTCCGCGCGGCTTCGTCGAGATCGAGCACCAAACAAGGCTCGTCGATCTGCACCCATTCCGCGCCGCGTGCGGCGAGCTCGCGCAGCACCTCAATATAAACCGGCAGCAGCCGATCCAGCAGCGACAGCGGATCGAAGCCGGCGTCCTTGCTCTTGGCGAGTTTGAGGAAAGTGACCGGGCCGACCAGTACCGGGCGGGTCTGATAGCCGAGCGCCTTGGCCTCCTCATACTCCTCGATCGGCTTGCGCGAGGCGAGGGTGAAGCGCTGATCCCTGGTCAGTTCGGGCACCATGTAGTGGTAGTTGGTGTCGAACCATTTGGTCATTTCCTGCGCGGGCACGCCGTGGCCGTGGTGGACGTGGTTACAGGCTTGGTCATGCGCATGGCCTTCGGCGCCGCGCGCCATCGCGAAATAGGTCGAGAGCGGCACGGTGCCGCCGGTCCAGCCGTAGATTGCGGGAATCGCGCCGACCATCACTGAGGTGTCGAGCACCTGATCGTAGAACGAGAAATCGTTCGACGGGATCACCGTGACACCGAGCTTGTTCTGCCGCGCCCAGTTGGCCGCGCGCAGGCCGATGCCGGTATCGATCAGCGCTTGTTCGTTGGTCGCGCCGGACCAGAAACTTTCCAGCGCGAGCTTGAGTTCACGACGCGGACCGATCCGCGGCGTGCCGAGAGTCGCGACTGCGAGTGAAGAGAGAGTCGTGGAAGACGTTGTAGTGGAAGACATGGCTTAACCCCAAAAGTTTGGGGGCAAAGGCCGTAGTGACACGTCTGGATTCCGGGCGTGGATGCGCGCGGAATCGCAACCGCACCACCGGGACACCCCGCCCGAGGACGTGTATGTTGTCGAGGCAGGTCTCCTGGCTCGCGGGTCCTAGCTGCCGTCCGGCCTTCCCGAAGCTTGCGCCTCAGTGGCTTTGATTGGACGGCAACTCGCCGCTTACAGTTGCGGGGGCAGCTCCGGCATTGCACCGGCTTCCCTCTTAGCTTCGGAACAAAGCGCTGTCCGAAGAACCACGACGCGATCACTTACCGGCAACATCGCGCGCGCGTCAACACACGGCGACTTGACGGGACTTGTCCGCGATTCCCACAAGGTGCGAAAATTTTTCGACCGCCCGTGCAGTCCCGGTTGACACCTTCAGCCAAATCACACCAGATGTAGGCGTCACGGTCTGCCTCATCTCAAGATTTGGTGGCTAAGAGGGAAGTCGGTGAATCGCGTCTTTTGCCGCGAGATTCCGGCGCTGCCCCCGCAACTGTAAGCAGTGAGTTGCTCCCGCGCGTTCACGTCACTGATGCGACTTCGCATTGGGAAGACGAGGGAGCAACTGTGACCTGCGAGCCAGGAGACCTGCCGCGACACCGAAAAACTTACGTCCACGGGCGGGGTGTCCCGGCGGTCGCTTGCACTCTCATGCCTGCGCGTTGCCGCGGGCAGATCGCAGCGTCCCCTGACATCCAGCCCCAACAAACATCACGGGGTCTGCACGATGTCTCTCTCTCTCGATCGCGAAACCAAGCCTGCGCCGCTGATCCAGCTGCGTGTCGAATCTCTTGCCGCGCCGGAGGCGCAGCCGCCGATGCAGGTGATCCGCCGCAACGGCACGGTGTCGAAATTCGACGCGGGCAAGATCTCGATCGCGATGACCAAGGCGTTCCTGGCGGTCGAGGGGCACACGGCGGCGGCGTCGCGCCGCGTGCACGAGATCGTCGAGCAATTGACGGCTGAGGTCGTTACCGCGCTGTCGCGCCGCATGAGCGAGGGCCGTACCTTCCATATCGAGGACGTGCAGGACCAGGTCGAGCTCGCGCTGATGCGCAGCGAGCACCACAAGGTCGCGCGCGCCTATGTGCTGTATCGCGAGGAACGCACCCGCCAGCGCGCCGAGGAGGAAGCCGCCAAGGCCGTGAAGCCTTCAGCCGTGCCCGCGATCCACGTGACGCTGCCTGATGGCGCCAAGGTGCCGCTCGACACCAAGCGGCTGGCCCTGATCGTCAACGAGGCCTGCGCCGGGCTCGACGGCGTCGACGCCGCGCCTGTCATCGCGGAGACCCAGCGCAACGTCTATGACGGCATCAGCCAGGACGAGCTGGCGCTGGCCTCGGTGATGGCGGCGCGCACGCTGGTCGAGCAGGAGCCGAACTACGCCTATGTCAGCGCGCGCCTGCTGCTCGACAAGTTGCGTACCGAGGTGCTGTCCTATGTGCTGGATACGCCGACCAACGCCTCGCAGGCGGACATGGCCGTGCGCTACGGCGAGTATTTCCCGGCCTATATCAAGACCGGCATCAAGGCCGAGCTGCTCGATGCCGAGCTCGGCCGCTTTGACCTCACGCGGCTTGCCGCGGCGCTGAAGCCGGAGCGCGATTTGTCGTTCCAGTTCCTCGGGCTGCAGACGCTGTACGATCGCTATTTCCTGCATGTCCATGGCGATCGTATCGAGCTGCCGCAGGCCTTCTTCATGCGCGTCGCGATGGGGCTTTCGCTGCGCGAGATCGACCGCGAGGCGCGCGCGATCGAGTTCTACGATCTGCTGTCCTCGTTCGACTTCATGGCCTCGACGCCGACGCTGTTCAATTCCGGCACGCTGCGTCCGCAGCTGTCGTCGTGTTTCCTGACCACTGTCGCCGACGATCTCGACGGGATCTTCAAGTCGATCAAGGACAATGCGCTGCTGGCAAAATATTCCGGCGGTCTCGGCAATGACTGGACCCGCGTCCGCGGTCTCGGCGCCCACATCAAGGGCACCAATGGCGAGAGCCAGGGCGTGGTGCCGTTCCTGAAAGTCGCCAACGACACCGCGATCGCGGTCAACCAAGGTGGCAAGCGCAAGGGCGCGGTCTGTGCGTATCTGGAGACCTGGCATGTCGACATCGAGGAATTCCTCGACCTGCGCAAGAACACTGGCGACGACCGCCGTCGCACCCATGACATGAACACCGCGAACTGGGTGCCCGATTTGTTCATGCAGCGCGTCGAGGCCGACGGCGACTGGACGCTGTTCTCGCCGGACGAGACGCCCGATCTGCACGATCTCTACGGCAAATCCTTTGCCGAACGCTATGTGCAGTACGAGGCCAAGGCCGCGCGCGGCGAGATGCGGGTGTTGAAGCAGATCCGCGCCGTCGACCTCTGGCGCAAGATGCTGACCATGCTGTTCGAGACCGGGCATCCCTGGATCACCTTCAAGGATCCCTGCAATCTGCGCTCGCCGCAGCGTCATGCCGGCGTGATCCACTCCTCGAACCTCTGCACCGAGATCACGCTGAACACGTCCGACGACGAGACCGCGGTCTGCAATCTCGGCTCGATCAACCTGCTCAATCACGTGCACGATGGCGGGCTCGACGAGATCCGCCTGAAGAAGACTGTCGGGACGGCGATGCGGATGCTCGACAATGTCATCGACATCAATTTCTACACCATTCCCGAAGCGCGTCGCTCCAACCTGCGGCACCGTCCGGTCGGTCTCGGCCTGATGGGGTTCCAGGATGCGCTGCAGGCGCTGCGGATCGCGGTCGCATCCGATGCGGCGGTCGCTTTCGCCGACACCAGCATGGAGGCGATCTCCTACTACGCGATCTCGGCCTCGGTCGATCTCGCGGCAGAGCGCGGGCGCTATCCGTCGTTCGAGGGATCGCTGTGGAGCCAGGGCATCCTGCCGATCGATTCGATCGACTTCGTTGCCGACGCCCGCGGCGGCGTTGCGATGGATCGCTCGAGTACCCGCGACTGGGCGAGCCTGCGCGGCCGCGTCACCACAGTCGGCATGCGCAATTCCAACGTCATGGCGATCGCGCCGACGGCGACGATCTCCAACATCTGCGGCGTCGCGCAGTCGATCGAGCCCGCCTATCAGAACCTCTACGTCAAATCCAACATGTCCGGCGACTTCACCGTCGTGAACGAGTTCCTGGTGCGCGACCTTAAACGCCGCGGGCTGTGGGACGAGGTGATGGTCAACGACCTCAAATATTTCGACGGCAGCATCGGCGCCATCGACCGCATCCCCGACGATCTCAAGGCACTCTATGCCACCGCGTTCGAGATCGACAGCTCCTGGCTGGTCGAGGCGGCCGCGCGGCGGCAGAAGTGGATCGACCAGGCGCAGTCGCTCAACCTCTACATCGCCAATCCCTCCGGCAAGAAGCTCGATGCGCTCTACCGGCTGGCGTGGTCGCGCGGGTTGAAGACGACCTACTATCTGCGTTCGCGCAGCGCCACCCATGTCGAGAAATCGACGCTGAAGGGCACCGACGGCAAGCTCAATGCCGTGTCCTCGGTGACGCTGATGTCGCCGGCGCCGGATCTGGCCGGCGTCATGGCCTGCTCGATCGACAATCCCGACTGCGAAGCCTGCCAATAAGCAGCAACAAGAAAAGGAATCAACAACATGCTCGACTGGTCAGACACTGCCGCCGCGCGGCAGGCACCTTCCTTCGTGCCGCAGTCGCTTGCACCGACCGAGGCCACCGGCCTCGGCACCATCGACCGCCGCGGCGGCCGGGTCTCGGTCGACGAGAAGCGGATGATCAACTGCCGCGCCGACGTCAATCAGCTGCTGCCGCTGAAATACAAATGGGCCTGGGAGAAATATCTCGCCGGCTGCAACAATCACTGGATGCCGACTGAGGTCTCGATGCAGGCCGACATCGCGCTTTGGAAGTCGCGCGATGGCCTCACCGAGGACGAGCGCCGCGCCATCAAGCGCAATCTCGGTTTCTTCGCGGCGTCCGAGAGCCTGGTCGCCAACAACATCGTGCTGGCGATCTATCGCCATCTCACCAATCCCGAATGCCGGCAGTATCTGCTGCGCCAGGCGTTCGAGGAGGCCGTGCACACCCACACCTTCCAGTACATCGTCGAAAGCCTCGGGCTGGACGAGGGCGAGCTGTTCAACATGTACCGCGAGGTGCCCTCGATCACCGACAAGGCGGCGTGGGCGCTCAAGCATACCCAGCATCTCGACGATCCCGATTTCAAGACGGGGACGCCGGAGGCTGACCAGGCGTTCCTGCGCGATCTCGTCGCGTTCTATGTGATCTTCGAGGGCATGTGGTTCTACACGGGCTTTGCGCAGATCCTCTCGCTCGGCCGACGCAACAAGATGGTCGGGATCGCCGAGCAGTATCAGTACATCCTGCGCGACGAATCGATCCACCTGAACTTCGGCATCGACGTGATCAACCAGATCAAGATCGAGAACCCGCATTTGTGGACGAGAGCGTTCCAGGACGAGGTGCGTGCAATGGTCCGCGACGCCGCTGAGCTCGAAGCCGCCTATGGCCGGGACACCATGCCGCGCGGCTTCCTCGGGCTGAATGCGGCGCTGTGCGAAAGCTACATGCACTTTATCGCCAATCGCCGCTGCGCCCAGCTCGGCCTGGCGCCGGTGTTCGCCGAGACGGAGAACCCGTTTCCCTGGATGTCGGAGGCGATGGACCTGAAGAAGGAGAAGAACTTCTTCGAGACAAGGGTGATCGAGTATCAGAACGGCGGCGCGTTGAACTGGGAGTAGCGCACACACGCTCATCCGCCGCCCTGCGGCGGATGAGCCAAATCGGGTGTCACGGCCCAAAAGCTTAAGAAATCTTCAATGCAGTCCGCCTATTGCTGTTGATGCGTGCGCCTCCACGGCGCCCGGTCAGGATCCTGCATGGCCACTTCCGTTCCGATCACCGCACCGCCGCCGCGCGCCATTCCCGAGGCGCTGCAGAAGGTCTGCTTTGCGCTGTGCATGATCAACATCGTGTTCTTCCCGATCGCATACCATTCGCACTGGTGGATCTACGACGTGAACGGGCAGGGCATCCCGACCGACTTCGTCAACGTCTGGGCGGCCGGAAAGCTGGTGCTCGATGGCGTGCCGGCGCAGGCCTATGACTGGGACATCCAGAAGAAGATCGAGGTCGCGCTGCTCGGGCAGGATTTCGTCGGCTATTTCGCCTGGCACTATCCGCCGCCGTTCCTGTTCGTCGCGTCGTGGCTGGCGAAATTTCCCTATGCCGCCTCCTTCATCGGCTGGATGGCGATCAGCATCATTCCCTACATCGCGGTGATGCGCTTAATCGTCGGCCGCAACTTCGGTTTCCTGCTCGCGATCGCGGTGCCGACGGTGTTCAGCAACATCTTCGTCGGGCAGAACGGCTTTCTCACCGCCGCGCTGATCGGCGCCACGCTGTATCTCATTCCGGTGCGTCCGGTGCTCGCCGGCATCTGCCTCGGCCTGCTCAGCTACAAGCCGCAATATGGCCTGCTGTTTCCGATTGCGTTGATCGCCGCCGCGCAATGGCGCGTGTTCATCAGCGCGGCCGCGACCGGTTTGGCGCTCGCCTTCGTCTCATGGCTCGCCTTCGGCACCGAGAGCTGGCAGGCCTTCTTCCACTGGCTGCCGACCTTCTCGCAGGCCTTTCTCACCGAAGGCAAGGCGCCGTGGTGGAAGATGCAGAGCATCTTCGCGCTGGTGCGTTACTTTGGCGGCAGCGAGCCGATGGGCTGGGCATTCCAGTGGGTGCTCACTGCATCCGTTGCCGTGACGCTGGTGCTGATGTGGCGCAGCCGCGTGCCCTACACGCTGAAGGCCGCCGCGCTTGCCGTCGGCACGCTGCTGACGACGCCCTATCTCTTCACCTATGACATGATGGTGCTGGCGATCCCGGTCGCTTTCCTCGTTCGCATCGGATTGCAGAGCGGCTTCCGCGCCTACGAGTTGCCGGCGCTGCTGGCTGCTGCGCTCTGCATCGTCACCTTCATCCTGACGGGCACGCCGCTCGGCTTCGCCGCCACGCTGATCGTCGCGAGCCTGGTGCTGCGTCGGGCCGGGCCCTGGTGGCGCCGCGAATCGGTGCCGGCGCTGGCCCCGGCGGCCGGCTGAGCCGGCGTAAATTGTCCCAGTACCGTCGCGAAACCGTCTTGTCAGGCGGTCTGAATAGTTGTTCACTTCTTCATGCGATTGGGGGATCAGTCGCACAAAACATTGAAGACGTGAGCGTTCTGCCGGTGGGCGCCGGTCGGCCGCCCGCGGGGGGACGGACAACGCCATGGTATACCGGCGAACCCATCAGGTGGTGAAGCGACTGGCCGCGCGGCGCAGCGCAATCTTGTCGGCGGCGCGTGATGCTGCAGCCGACGGCGGTATGGCCGCGGTGCAGATCGCTCCGGTTGCGATCCGCGCCAATGTCGCAGCGGGCACGGTCTATCGCTACTTTCCATCAAAGGCGGAATTGATCTCGGAGTTGATCTCCGAAGTCTCGCGCGATGAGCTCGCCGCGATCCGCCGTGCCGCGGATGCCGCGCCCGGGCCGTCATCGGCACTCGCTGCCGCCGTCACCACCATCGCCGTGCATGTGCTATCCCAGCGCAAGCTCGCCTGGGGCATTCTGGCCGAGCCGGTCGATGTCGACGTCACGGCATCCAGGCTCGCCAGCCGCCGCGAGATTTCCGGCGAGCTCGCGACCCGCATCGATGCGGCCGTCCGTGCCGGCCATCTGCCGGCGCAGGATACGGCGCTTGCCGCCACCGCGCTGCTCGGCGCGCTGCACGAGGCGCTGGTCGGTCCGCTGGCGCCCGACAATCTCGACGACACCGTCAAGCTGCGCGACGCCGTGCAGACCGTGACGCTGCTGGCGCTGCGCGCCGTCGGCGTGATGGACGCCCGCGCCCGCGGCCTCGTGGTGCAGGCGACGACGCCGGCCAAGGCGCTGGTCGGGGCTTGAACGGGTAAGCGAACATTTTCCGTCGCATTGGCGTTGTAGCACTGGGCTGGTCTGAACCAACTCAGGGAGCAACGCATGACGACGACCCATGGCTCGGCCAAATGGCAGGGCGGCATCAAGGACGGCAAGGGCGCGATCTCGACCAAGAGCGGCGCGCTGAGCGACTATCCCTATGGCTTCGCCAGCCGGTTCGAAGGCAAGCCGGGCTTCAATCCCGAAGAGCTGATCGGCGCCGCGCACGCCGCCTGTTTCACCATGGCGCTGTCGCTGATCCTCGGCGAAGCCAAGCTCACCGCCGAGCATATGGAGACCAAGGCCGACGTCACGCTGGAGAAGGTCGGCGACGGCTTCGCCATCACCGCGGTGCATCTGGCGCTGAACGCGAAGATTCCGGGGGCGGATAACGCCAGGTTTCAGGAACTGGCCGGCAAGGCCAAGGCCGGCTGTCCGGTGTCGAAGCTGCTCAACACCGAGATCACGCTCGACGCGACGCTGCAGGGCTGACGATCAGTCCCTACGTTCCGGGTCATGCCTTCGCGTGACCCGGATGGGATCACATCATCTCGGCGTCGCCATTCGGTCCGACCGAGGCGATGCGTAGCATGTTGGTGGTGCCGGGCGCGCGCAGCGGTACGCCGGCGACGATGATGACGCGCTGGCCGGCCTTGGCGAAGCCGTCCCGGAAGGCGATCGAGCCGGCGCGGCTGACCATATCGTCCAGATCCTGTGCATCCTCGGCGACGACGCAATGCACGCCCCACACGGCCGCAAGCTTGCGGCCGGTCGCCATGTTGGGTGTGATCGCAACGACAGGCACTTTCGGCCGTTCGCGGGCCACACGGATCGCGGTCGAGCCCGACGAGGTCCAGCAGATGATCGCCGACAAATCGAGCGTTTCGGCGATCTGCCGCGCCGCGTCGGCGATGGCGTCGCCGACGGTCGGCTCGGGCTCGGCGCGCTGCGCGTTGATCACGCCGCGATAGGTCGGATCGCGCTCGACCTCTTCGCCGATGCGGTTCATGGTCGAGACCGCCTCGACCGGATATTTGCCGGCCGCCGATTCCGCCGACAGCATGATGGCGTCGGCGCCTTCATAGACGGCGGTGGCGACGTCGGAGACCTCGGCGCGGGTCGGCACCGGCGCCTGGATCATCGATTCCAGCATCTGGGTTGCGACCACCACCGGCTTGCCGGCGCGGCGCGCCATGCGGGTCATCTGCTTCTGCAGGCTCGGCACCCGCTCCAGCGGCAGCTCGACGCCGAGGTCGCCGCGCGCCACCATCAGCGCGTCGGAGGCATCGATAATGTCGGCGAGACGGTCGATCGCCTGCGGCTTCTCGATCTTGGCCATCACGGCGGCGCGGCCGCGGATCAGCTTCTTGGCCTCGATCACGTCTTCGGCCCGCTGCACAAAGGACAGCGCGACCCAGTCGATGCCGGTCGGCAGCGCGGCTTCGAGATCGGCGCGGTCCTTTGGCGTCATCGCCGAGACCGGCAGATCGGTGTCGGGCAGGCTGACGCCCTTGCGGTCCGACATCTTGCCGCCAATCACGACCCGCGTCACCGCACGCTCGGGCGAGGTTTCCTCCGCGATCAGCCGCACCTTGCCGTCGTCGAGCAGCAGCGCATGTCCGGGCCTGAGCGCTGCGAGGATCTCCGGATGCGGAAGATGCACGCGGCTGTTGTCGCCCGGCGTCTTGTCGGAATCGAGCGTAAAGCTCTGGCCATTGTGGAGCTGGGTCGAGCCACCCTCGAACGCGCCGAGGCGCAGCTTCGGGCCCTGCAGATCGACCAGGATGCCGATCGGGCGGCCGTAGCTGCTTTCGACATTGCGGATGGTCTTGACCAGCTCCCGCATCTTGTCATGCGGGGTGTGGCTCATGTTGATGCGGAACACGTCGGCCCCCGCCTCGAACAGCTTGCGGATCATCGCGCTGTCTGACGAGACCGGTCCGAGGGTGGCGAGGATCTTGATACGACGCAGGCGTCTCATTGCTTGTTTCCGGGTGCGGCTGGTGGAAGACCAGACGCGCCCGGTGGCGCTGCGCCCGGCGGATTCGGGAGGCCGGGCATCGTCCCGGGGCTTCCCGGGCCGACGCCGCCCGGCATTCCCGGTAGCTTCTGTGGCGGCTGTTCGTTGGCTTCGGTCAGTTGTACCGTCCATGCACGTTGCTCGCCCGTATCGACCTCGAAGAAGCCGGTGCGGTCGAAGCCGCGCGCCAGGCAATTCTCGGTACCCTTGATGGTGAATTCCTTGTCGCGCGAGCACATGAACGCCTGGCCGGACCATTCGCCGCCGCGGTCATAATCGAGCGCGTAGATGTAATAGAAGCGCGCGACGAGGTTGCCGCGCAGCAGGGTCTCACAAGTTCGCGAGGACACGTTCCACCAGCCCTCGGTGGTCCAGCCTTCGGCATCCTTGTAGCCGAGCGCGATCCCGACCCGGCTCGACGTATTGTTGCAGAGCCGGAAATCGGCGGCCGCAGGGTTCGACCACAGGCCCATCACGACCAGCGCCAGCAGCGGAATCGCTCCACGCAGCAGGCGGGTTAGTCGGGATGTCGAGGAGGGAGAATCTGTTGCGGTCATGCGGCGAGGCTATATCAATTCGCTGATGATTTCGCTCGCTCCGGGGAACCTGTCAACGCCCGGGCGGCGCGTTTCCCACCTCGTGGGAAGCCGATATCGGGCCTGTTTGCGCCGCGATATGGCAAAATCTGTGACAAATCCCACCTGATATCCATATGGTGCGGAACGAGATTGGGATGATGGCGATGAGCATTGACGACAAAACCAGAACGGAACTCGAAGCGGCGGTTTTCCGGCGCCTGGTCGACCATCTGCGTGGCCGGACCGATGTGCAGAATATCGAGCTGATGAATCTCGCCGGCTTCTGCCGCAATTGCCTGTCGAACTGGATGAAGGAGGAGGCTGACGCCAAGGGCGTTGCGATCAGCAAGGACGAGAGCCGCGAGGCCGTCTACGGCATGCCCTATGAGGAGTGGAAGACGAAGTACCAGGGCGCGGCGACGCCGGAGCAGCTTGCCCAGATGAAGAAAGTCCATCCCGGTCACTGAGTTTACCCGTGGAAATACGCAGCTTTCCGCGCGAGTCCGCATCTCCTGTGGGCGCGCTGTGGATGAGCGCGATGTTTCCTTGACGGAAGCCGCCCCAAAATCGAGGGTCCTCCGCAACAAGCGGTGCGCAGAACGCGCATTCGCCTGACCTTTCAATGCCAGTTCAGGAGTAAGGGATGGCCACCTCTGCCGCCGTCAAGGAAGACGAACCCGCAACGCGCTTCGCCAAGGACCAGCTCCGCTCGATCATCGAGCGCATCGAGCGGCTGGAAGAAGAAAAGAAGACGATTTCCGACGACATCCGTGACGTCTATGCGGAGAGCAAGGGCAACGGCTTCGACGTCAAGGCGCTGCGCGCCATCATCCGCCTGCGCAAGCAGGATCCGGACGAGCGGGTCGAGCAGGAAACCATCCTGGAAACCTATATGCAGGCGCTCGGGATGATTTGAGCCGTTGGCCTTGCCGGCCCGGCGAGGCATGGTTCAAGGCTTAACTCTCAAGGCTTAGTTCTCAAGCTTCAATTCTCAAGCCTCAGTTCTCCTTGGGCCAAATCCCGGGATTTGCTAGACTGTCCGGCAAGAGAACCGGGCAGATCGCAGATGGACGTGCCAGGACCAGAGCGGCGGCTCGCTGCGGTCCTCGCCGCTGACATGGTCGGCTACAGTCGACTGATGGAGGCTGACGAGACCGGTACGCTCGCGCGCCTGAAAACCCACCGGATCGAATTGATCGATCCCGCCATCACCAAGAATCGCGGCCGCATCATCAAGACGACCGGCGACGGCCTGCTGGTCGAATTCCACAGCGTCGTCGACGCGGTGCTGTGCGCGGCGGAGGTGCAGCGGCGGATGGCGAAACGCAATGCCGACGTCGCGCCGGCGCGGTGGATGCAGTTTCGGATCGGCATCAATCTTGGCGATGTGATCGTCGACGGCGCCGATATCTTCGGCGACGGCGTCAACGTCGCCTCGCGCCTCGAAGTGCTGGCTGAGCCCGGCGGCATCTGTATCTCGGGCGCCGTCCGCGATCAGGTCGGCGATCGCCTGGAGGATCTGAGCTTCGAGGATCTCGGCGATCAGAGCGTCAAGAACATCGCCCGGCCGATCCGGGTGTTTCGCGTCCATCTGCAAACCGATTCGAGTGCCGCTCCCGAGCGTTCGGCGCGTGCGGCGGGAGGGCCTTCGGTTGCGAAAAAACCCTCGATTGCCGTGCTGCCGCTCGCCAACATGAGCGGCGATCCGGAGCAGGAATTCTTCGCCGACGGCCTCACCGAAGACATCATCACCGAGCTGTCGCGCTTCCACGATCTCCTGGTGATCTCGCGCAATTCGACCTTCGTGTACAAGGGCAAGGCCGTGAAGGTGCAGGACGTCGCGAAGGAGTTCGCCGTCGACTATGTGCTGGAAGGCAGTGTGCGCAAGGCGGGTGATCGGATCCGCGTGACCGTGCAGCTGATTGACGCCGAGGCCGACCGGCACGTCTGGGCCGAGCGCTATGACCGCGAGCTTGCCGACATCTTCGCGATCCAGGACGAGATGACGCGCGCGATCGTGTCGACCTTGCCGGGCCGGCTCGAGGCGGCGGCCCATGACCGCGTCAAGCGCAAGCCGACCGACAACATGGCGGCCTACGAATGCGTGCTGGCCGCCAAGGTTCTGCACCATCGCTCGGCGCGCGACGACAATGCGCAGGCGCAGCGTCTGCTCGAGCGGGCCATCGTGCTCGACCCGAATTATGCCCATGCTCACGCCTGGCGCGCCTGCGTGCTCGGGCAGACCTGGGTCTACAACTGGTGCGAGGATCGCGACGCGACCTTCACGCAGGTCGCTTCCGAGCTCGAGATCGCGCTCAGGCTCGACGACAACGACAGCGACGTGCACCGCATTCTCGCCGCGCTCAACCTCAATCGCGACGATCACGACAAGGCGGCGCATCACCAGGAACGCGCGCTGGCGCTCAACCCCAATTACGACCTCGTGGTCGTGCAGCAGGGCGAATTGCTGACCTGGCTCGGGCGGCCGGAAGAGGGCATCGACTGGATCAAGCGGGCGATGCGGCTCAACCCGTTCCATCCGGAACGGTTCTGGAGCCATCTCGGCCGGGCCTGCTACTGCGCGGAGAAATACGCCGATGCCGCCGAGGCGTTCTCGCGCATCACGCGGCCCGACCACACCCATCACGCCTTCCTGGCGGCGACCCTGGCGCAGATGGGAAATGGAGTGGCAGCCGCTGCGCACGCCGCCGAGGTGCTGAAGCGCGAGCCGGGATTCACTGTCGCGAGCCATCTCACGACGCAGCATTACAAGCGCGAGGCGGACCGCGCCCGTTACGAGACGGGTCTGCTCAAGGCCGGGCTGCCGGCCTGACAGACACGGCCGCGGTCAAAATCGAACTTTCAGGACGGGCTCAGCGCAGCGAGGCGGTGCGCATCACGAACGACTGGGTGGCCAGCGTCGCGGTGGCGGAGCCGGAGAAGCGGTCGCAGGTCATGCCCATCATCGGATCATCCGAGAAGGTCATGGCGATCGTCGCCTGCGGCTTGATGAAGTGGGTGCGCATCAGGCTCATATTGTTGTCGCCGAGCATCGTGGTCAGCATGCCCGTGCTCGCGCTCGGCGCCAGCATCACGACGCGCATCCAGATGTCGTTGCCCTTGGCGGCGGCGATCCGGGCCGAGGCCGTGACGATGCCCGCGCCCTGGGCGCCCTTTGGAATCACCGTGTTGATCTCAGTCGGGGCGATTGCGGCGTTGCGGGCCGGGCGGCCGTTGCGCGGCATCGGCAGCGAGGCGGCGACGATGTTGCTGCGATCGGTCGGCGAGGCCGCAGCCGGCGCATAGGCCAGCGCCTTGTTGACGCTCTCGGAGACGCTGGCGGTCGACTGCGGATCGCTCGCGCTGCCGACGGCTTCGCGGGCCCTGAGCGCGGCGAGCTGCGCCGGCGAGGCCTGCTTCGGCGTCGCCTGGTCATCGCCCCAGAAGCCGCGGGCATTGATGATGTCGGCCGGCGATTGCGGCTTCGGCTCGCCCTTGTCGGCGGACGCGGTCTCGGTTGCGGGCTTGGCCTTCGGCGCCGGAACGATCTGCGCGTCAGCCGCGGCGAGCTGGATGGTCGCGGCGATCTGCGGTTTTGCGCGCGGCATCGGAATCGGATCGGCGGACTTGGTATCGGCGGACTTGTTATCAGCCGACTTGGCGGCCGCGACGACAACCGGTGCTGGCTTGTCGTTGGCAGCGGAGGCGCCTGCCTCCTCGTCGTCCTCGCTCGACTTGCCGCCCTTGAACAGCCTGGCGAACAGGCTCGGCTTGCTGATGGTGGCGGCATTGTCGCCATTGCCGCGGCGCTCGATGTCGGCCCGGGCCAGCTCATAACCCTTCAGCGGCGTGCCGTCGGTCGGCAGATGCACGGTGCGGCCATCCGGGAACACCCGGACCAACTGCTCGCGGGTCATGCGCGGCCAGTGGCGGATGCTGCCGGTGTCGAGATGGACGAAGGGCGATCCCGAGGTCGGGTAGAAGCCGACGCCGCCGCGCTGCAGGCGCAGGCCGGCGGCACGGATCTGCTCCAGCGGCACGCCGGGAATGAAGAAGTCCATCGCATGCCCCAGCATGTGCTGGCTGTGGCGCGCCACGCCCGAGGAGCGGCGGCGGAGCATGGCGTTGGTGGCGGGGGAGCGGTAGGAGGAGATGATCTGGATCGGCTGCTTGCCGTCGACATCGCGATAGACTTCCCAGAGGATGTCGAACAGGTGACGGTCCATCACCGTCTCGTCCTGATTGCGCCAGTCGCGGAGGTAGTGATTGAGCTGCTTCAGCGCGGCCTCGTCGTAGCGACCATCGCGCTTGAAGGTGACGGTGAGGTCTTCGCCGGAATGGGTGTGGTGGAAGGAGAGGGTGCGGGTCTCGTTCAGCGCGGCGGCGTCGTGAACCGAGCCGGCGCCGGCCAGCAGCAACAGCGAAGCGAGACCGAATTGATATCCGGTCTTCGGCAACGACAGCGATTTGCAGCGGCGTGCGAGAACAGCCAGCACTCTGAGCCCACCCAGTCGACGAGCGTTCAGTTGGCTCCTTCGCAGACCCCCTGCGAAAGACGGTGAACGCTTTCTTAAAGCGGGAGGGTTAACCGAGGTTTACCGACCCGCCCCCAAGTTAGCCTTAACTAACCGGTCGAGTGTGGCGAAAAAGTGCTCGGTGCCGATATAGAGATGGATAATGGTTAACGTAAACGGTCCCGCCTTTGGGGGCGAGACCGTTGATTTCGCTTCAAAATTGACCGGAATCGGGCTCGGCTCGGCCTGATTAACGGGTGAACACCCGCCGCGGCTGCTGCGGCTGGCCCCGGCGTCCTACGGGTGCCGGCGGGGTCAACGACGGGCCGCCGAACAGGCGCTCGAAGAACGACGGGCCGGACGACGAGTAGCCTGAGTTGTCGCTGGCGAAGTTCACGCCGGCCGGAATGTTGGCGCCCGACGGCCGCGAGTAGCTCGGCTGCGAATGCGCGACCACCATCTCGAGGTCCTTGCCGCGGTTGTTCTTCATCAGCGACAGCATGGTGGCGTCGCGGCCGTAGATGTCCTTGCGGAATTGCAGCTTGCCGGCATCGTCCACGAACGCGGTCTGGTAGGTGATGTTGACCGGGATCGGTGTCGGGAATTTCAGGTCGACCTCACCCGAGCCGTACATGCTGCGAATGCGCTCGGGCGTGTAGCGGCTGCCGTCGGGCATCGTGATGTTGAGCAGCACGGAGGCGTACTGATCCGGATACTGCACGCGCATGCAGCCGTGGCTGTAGGCGCGCTCTTCCTTGGCGAACAGGTTCTTGTCCGGCGTGTCGTGCTGATAGACCAGAAACTTGTTCGGGAAGTTGAAGCGGATGCGGCCCAGCGCATTGGCCTCACCCGGCGGCTGCGAGATGTGCACCGAACCGTCGCGGTTGCGCTCCAGCCGCAGGCCCATGCGCTGCAGCACCGTCGGGTCCTGCTGCAGGGCCGGCAGATACTCATTGTAGACGATCGAGGGCGGCACGTTCCAGGTCGGGTTGACCGTGATGTACTTCATCGTCTCGGTCAGCAGCGGGGTTGCGTGCTGGCCCGGCTTGCCGGTCACGACGCGCGTGGTCCAGGCCTGCGCGCCGTTGTGCATCACCTTCAGCGTGTAGTCCGGGATGTTCAGGATGACATAGGCGTTGCCAAGGTTGGACGCGCCGAGCTGGCGCGGCAGCCAGCGCCAGCGCTCCATGTTGACCAGCACGGTATCGATCTGCTTGTCGCGCTTCGGGCTGTTCAGCGCCTTGACCGTCTTGTCGTCGAGGACGCCGGTCGGCTTCAGATCGGCGCTGTTCTGGAATTTCTCGACCGCCGTGGCGACGGCGGCATCGTACTTGGTGCTCTGCGGATCCTCGGTGATGCCGAGCTTGGCGCGCAGGTCAGGCACGCGCGGGTCGTCCATCTCGACCGCGGCCTGCTTCTTGCGAGCCGGGACGTATTTCAGCGCCGGACCGTCGGCGATCTGCACCACCGGGCCTTCGCCCTGACCGCGCAGCTCGGCGAGCTTCTTCTTCAGTTCCTTGTAGAGCTTGTGCGGCGGGTTGTAGCCGTCGAGCGCGGCGGAGGCGTCCTTCGCCGAGGTCACGTTGGCCAGCACTTCCGCCGGATCGGTCGGATGCTCGGGATAGAGGATGTCGGCGGACACCTGCGACCAGTGCATGCGGCCGCTCTGCGCCTGGCGCGCATAGTCGAGCATGCTGGCGGTGAGCTTCAGCTCGGCATCGGCCATCGCATCGGGCGAGCTGGCGGCCGCGAAATCCGGCACCGGATAGTCGGACGGATTGAGGCCGTCCGAGCCGGCGTCCTTCAGCCGCGCGATCACGCCCTTGCCGGTCTCGGTGAGCTTGCCGGCTTGCGTGAACACCGGCGCGTAGTCGCGCGCGGAATAGAACTTCTCGACGGCCGCGCGCTCGGTCTTGCGATCGAAGGTGCGCAGCGTCTTGCTGGCGAGCAGCTCGCGCAGCTTGTCGGCGACCGGCTGGTCCTCGGCGGGTACGTTGCTCGCGGCCTTCACCGGCTCCTTGGCGGGTTCGGCGGCGGGAGCCGCAGCCGTTGCGGGGGCAGGTGCTGCGGCGGGGGCCGTTGCGGTGGCCGGAGCGGGAGCAGCAGCCGGTGCGACGGCGGTGTCGGACTTCGGCGCTTCCGCGGGCTTGCCGTCGGTGGCGGGCGTGGTTGCGACGTCGGCCGGCTTGGGCTCAGCTGCCTTCGGCTCCGGTGCTTTCGCAGCCGTCGCCGCCTCGGCCGGCTTGCTGTCGGAAACTGTCGCCGTCGTATCGGCCTTGAAATCGCCGGCGGTCGGCGGCGGCACGTTGGCGGGCTCGGGGCGGGGGATCGCTGCGTCGATTGCAAGTTCCGCGGCGCTGGCGCGAGGCGTGCTCTGCGCGAAGGCTGAGGTCGCGGACACCGTGAGGAAGGTCGCCGCGACGGCCATCAGTACGCGGTCAAATCCCCGACGGTTGTTCGAACAGTCACGCATTATCTCACCCCCTGGGCGACACTGCCCCGGCACGGGAACAGTTCAAATCAGTGATTGGTTTCTCAAGCTCGCGCGAAAACGTTGGACTCACCGAGAACGTAGGTCTCACTTTGTCAAATTTCAGAACGCCTGCACGCAACGAACGCAGACGATACATGGGCCCCTTTCATGCAGCCAGCGCCATGCGGGGCAACTCACGACAAACTGACCTCAAACAGGCCGGATTTATTCCGACTTGTGCGGTTTTGCCACGCAGCCCGACATTTGTCTGTCACCGCCAAGCCACGGTTCGAAAGGTTCCGCCGGGCGTGGCCTCGGGGCCACCATGCCGTTGGCGTCACACGACTAGTTCGTCTCGCCACCACGTTCATCGGCCGCAGCTTCGTCGAGCTTGCGGTACAGGGTCGAGCGGCCGATCTTCAACCGACGCGCGACTTCCGACATCTGTCCGCGGTAGTGCGAGATCGCAAAGCGGATGATCTCGTTCTCGAGCTCCTCCAGCGGCCGTACTTCTCCGGATACGTTCAGCATTGCGAGGTTGCCTGCGGTGGGCATGGGAGCAAGAGGTATTTCGTTACCGGAGTTCATCGCCGGCGCGGTCGAGGGCGACACCACCAGCGGCTCGCCATGCAGGGCCTTGCCTTCGGAGGCCACATGGAAGCTCGCCTGCGGGAAATCGCCGAGCGCGAGCTGGTCGCCTTCGCTCAGCACCACCGCGCGATACACCGTGTTTTCGAGCTGGCGGATGTTGCCGGGCCAGTCGAGCTGCGCGAGATGCGCCATCGCCTCGCCGCTGATGCCGGTGATGTTGCGATTCTCCTCCGCACAAAAACGCGCGAGGAAATGCCGCAGCAGATGCGGGATGTCCTCGCGGCGCTGGCGCAGCGGCGGGATCGTCACCGGCAGCACGTGCAGGCGGTAGAACAGATCCTCGCGGAATTGGCCGCCCTTCACGAGGTCGAGCAGTTTGCGATTGGTCGCCGAGATGATGCGGACGTCGACCTTCACCGGCTTGCGGCCACCGACGGCTTCGACGGTGCCTTCCTGCAGTGCGCGCAGCAGCTTCACCTGCGCGGTGAGCGGCAATTCGCCGACCTCGTCGAGGAACAGCGTGCCGCCATGGGCTTCGAGGAATTTGCCCTGGTGCTTCTCGGTGGCGCCGGTGAAGGCGCCCTTCTCATGGCCGAACAGGATCGATTCCACGAGATTGTCCGGGATCGCGCCGCAGTTCACCGCGACGAACGGCTTCGATTTGCGCTCGCTGCTGCCGTGGATGGCGCGGGCGAACAGCTCCTTGCCGACGCCGGATTCGCCTTCGATCAGCACCGGAATGGCGGAGGAGGCCGCCTTCTGCGCGGTGCGCAGCACGCCGGTCATGGTCTCGCTGCGGGTGATGATGTCGGAGAAGGTCAGCCGGCCCTCGCGGCTGTGGCGGATGCGCTGCAATTCGCCCTTCAGCGCCGAGGCGTTGAGCGCGTTGCGGAGCGAGACCTGCAGCCGCTCGAAGCTGGCCGGCTTGACCACGAAATCCTGCGCGCCGGCGCGCATCGCCGACACCACGTTGTCGATGCCGCCATGCGCGGTCTGCACGATGACGGGGACGTTCAAACCAGATTCACGAAGCTTTGCGAGGACTCCGAGACCGTCGAGGCCGGGCATCACGAGGTCGAGCACGACAGCGTCGATGGTATGGGCTTCGGAGGCAGTCAATGCCGCGATCGCGGCGTCGCCGCTATCGACGACGAGGGCCTCATAGCCGCACTTCTGCACCATGTTTTCAACCAAACGGCGCTGTACGGCGTCGTCATCGGCGATCAAAATGGTGGCAGCCATGGTTTTCCCCGCACGTTACGATTATCTGTCTCGAATCGGGGCAATGTCGCCGATGCCGATTAACGCACTCTTAAACGTTGCCATCCCGCCGTCTTTCCGCTGCCGCCGTGCTTCCGAACGAAGTCTCTCCGACTGAACCTTCTCTCCGGCTGAACCCAAGGTTACGAACAAGATGACCTCGCGCTCCAAAACCGCTCTCCGCAAAACGGCCGCCCTTCGCAAGACGACCGCACAACGCAAATCAACGGCGACCCGGCCTACAGCGAAATCGAAAGCCGCGAGCAAGTCCGGCAAACTGCCGGAATGGAATCTCGCGGATCTCTATTCCGGGATCGACGCGCCAGAAGTCGCGCGTGATTTGCAGAAGATGGATGCAGATTGCGTCGCGTTTGAGACCGACTACAAGGGCAAGCTCGCCGATTACGTGGCTCGCAACGACGGTGGCAAATGGCTCGCCGAAGCGGTGCGGCGCTATGAGGCGATCGACGATCTTGCAGGCCGCTTAGGCTCTTACGCGGGTCTCGTGCATGCCGGCGACAGCGTCGACCCCGCTATTTCAAAGTTTTATGGCGACGTCTCGGAGCGGCTCACGGCGGCGTCGGTGCATTTGCTGTTCTTCCAGCTCGAGCTCAATCGCGTTGACGATGATGTGATCGAGCGCGCGATGCAGGCGGCCGAGCTCGGCCACTACCGTCCCTGGATCGAGGATCTGCGCAAGGACAAGCCGTACCAGCTCGAGGATCGCGTCGAGCAGCTGTTCCACGAAAAGGCGCAGAGCGGCTATGCCGCGTGGAATCGCATGTTCGACCAGACCATCTCGGGCCTGCGCTTCAAGGTCGGCGGAAAGGAGCTTGCGATCGAGCCGACGCTCAACCTGTTGCAGGACAAGGCCGGCGACAAGCGCAAGGCCGCGGCGCAGGCGCTGGCAAAAACCTTCAAGGGCAATGAGCGCACCTTTGCGCTGGTCACCAACACGCTCGCCAAGGACAAGGAGATCTCCGACCGCTGGCGCGGTTTCCAGGATGTCGCCGACTCCCGCCATCTCAACAACCGCGTCGAGCGCGAGGTGGTCGATGCGCTGGTTGCTTCGGTGCGCGCCGCCTATCCGAAACTCTCGCACCGCTATTACGCGCTGAAGGCGGGCTGGTTCAAAAAGAGGAAGCTGGCGCATTGGGACCGCAACGCGCCGCTGCCGTTCGCGGCCACCGGCACCATCGACTGGCCCGAGGCGCGCAACATGGTGCTGTCGGCCTATCGCGGCTTCTCGCCGCGCATGGCCGAGATCGCCGAGCGCTTCTTCACCGATCGATGGATCGACGCGCCGGTGCGTCCCGGCAAGGCGCCGGGTGCGTTCTCGCATCCGACCACACCGTCGGCACATCCCTATGTGCTGATGAACTACCAGGGCAAGCCGCGCGACGTGATGACGCTCGCGCACGAGCTCGGTCATGGCGTGCACCAGGTGCTGGCGGCGAAGAACGGCGCGCTGATGGCGCCGACGCCGCTGACGCTGGCCGAGACTGCCAGCGTGTTCGGCGAGATGCTGACCTTCAAACGGCTGCTGTCCCAGACCAAACATGCGAAACAGCGCCAGGCGCTGCTCGCGGGCAAGGTCGAGGACATGATCAACACCGTGGTGCGGCAGATCGCGTTCTATTCCTTCGAGCGCGCGGTCCATACCGAGCGCCGGAACGGCGAGCTCACCGCGCAGCGCCTCGGCGAGATCTGGCTCAGCGTGCAGGGCGAGAGCCTTGGGCCGGCGATCGAGATCAAGCCGGGCTACGAGACGTTCTGGATGTACATCCCGCACTTCATCCATTCGCCGTTCTACGTCTACGCCTATGCATTCGGCGATTGCCTGGTGAACTCGCTCTATGCGGTCTACGAGCACGCCACCGAAGGCTTTGCCGAGCGCTATCTCGACATGCTCGCGGCCGGCGGCACCAAGCATTATTCCGAGCTGCTCCGGCCGTTCGGGCTCGATGCGAAGGATCCGAAGTTCTGGGACGGTGGTCTGTCCGTCATATCAGGCATGATCGACGAGCTCGAGACGATGGGCTGATCAGCCCATCGCCTCGTTGCATCAGACGCGCTGGTCCGCGCTGCGGCCGAGGCTGCCGGGCCCGGCTGCCGCTGCGTTGACGTCGACGAAGCCGAGCATCGCGCCGAGCCGGTCGCTGGCCGGCTGGTCGAAGCCCGCCGCGCCTTCGAAGGTCGCGGGATTGCGGAAGGTGCCGAACAGGATGTCCCAGATCGGGAGGTCGCCGTAATTATAGGCGTGCACGTCGCGCTGGTGATGGATGCAGTGCGCCTCCGGCCGCTGGATCAGATAGCCGAGCCATTGCGGCGTGCGGATATTCATGTGCTGGAAGTAGCCGTAGAACGCGGCGATGTAGCCGGTCAGCGCGGCGGCCACCGGATCGAGCCCGAGCACCAGCGTGGTGGTCACAGTCGCGATGGCGAAGAACGCGAACGTCTCCAGCGGATGAAACAGGGCGGCGCCTGACATGTCGACGCGCTGCGGGCTGTGATGGATCTGGTGGAAGAGGCGCCACATCAGCGGGAAGGTGTGGGCGCTGCGGTGCCAGGCATAACTGACCAGCGAGACTACGGCATAGCCGAGCGCGGCGCCGCCGATCACGCCGAGGCTTTCCAGATTCATCAGCCGGTGCTGCGCCAGCCACGGCTCCGGGATCAGCAGCGGCGTCAGCGCCGCCATCAGGCCCTGCACGATCAGGAACAGCAGGCCCTTCAGCCGCCAATAGGAAATCACGGGAAACTGCCGCGCCGGAAACAGCGTCTCGATGCCGAGCATCACGAGATAGGTGACGGGGACGAGCAGGCCAAACACATCGACTGCAGACATCAGTGCCTCCAACCTTACAGTGTAAGTCTGATTTCACGTTATAGCCTTCCAGTGTAAGGTTGCAAGCGAATCCTTATCGGGCGAGGGTGCTCAATTGGCCAAATCGAAAGCGGCGCCGCGCCGCACGGCCGGCGGCTCACGAAAAAAGACCCAGACGCGGCCGGCCGCGGGGCTGTCGCGGGAGCGGATCGCAGCGGCCGCGATGGCGCTGGTCGACCGTGAGGGGCTGGATGCGCTGAGCACGCGCCGGCTCGGCAGCGAGCTCGGCTGCGAGGCGATGAGCATCTACCACCACTTCCCCGGTAAGGCGCATCTGATGGACGCGCTGGTCGATCTGATGCTGGCGGAAGCCCGGGTGACGATGGCGGACGGATGGGATTGGCTGCAGCGCTTGCGCCACGCCGCCCACGGCTATCGCAACATGGCGCTGAAGCACCCGAAATTCTTTCCCTATTTCGCGATCCACCGTCTCAACACGCCGTCCGGCGTTGCCTTCATCAACGGCATCATCGGCATCTTGCGCGAGGCAGGCTTCTCCGACCGCGATGCGGCGACCTATTTTCGCGAGCTCGGCTACTATCTCACCGGCGCGGCGCTGGACGAGACGGCGGGTTACGCCAAGGGGCCGTCAGCCGCGGAACCCGTGTCCGGCGAAACCATCGCCGCGGATTTCAAGCATCTGGCGGCCGCCGCGCCCTATTTCCAGCCGCAGCATTTCCAGGCGACGTTCGAGACCGGGCTCGAGATCCTGCTGGAAGGGATTGCCCGCGCGCACCCGACGCGGTGTGGAGCATAAAACATCTGTCGACCGATGCGGTCAGGCCGCTACCATTCGGAGCTCATTGGCATTTTGACAATTGGCATTCCGAATGACCCCATAGGGAGGGTGCCGTTGCCCTGCCTGCTTGTTTGCGGTATGCGACGCCTAGGAAGCGAACTTTCTGACTGGGGACATCAATGGCAAATCACGGCGAAGTGGCCTACACGACCGCGGACGGCAACGACTATCCGGCCCATGAGCAGACCTATGAAGGGTTTCTCATGCTGGTCAAATGGGGCACCATCTCCGTCATCGTCATCCTCGTCCTGATGGCGTTCTTCCTGCTCTGATCCCCATAGATCCGGCCCTGGTACCGCCGTCCCGCGGCGGTGCGGGATGCCGTACTGAGCCTGGTTGCAAAAACCGGGTATCCAATCTGGCGAAAATAACGCTAGTTTTCGATTGCGTGCGCTGCTTGCGCCGCCGGAGGGCCCATGAAGATTGCCGTTGCCAAGGAAATCGATCCGTCCGAGCCGCGCGTTGCGGTCTCGCCCGACACCATCAAGAAGTTCAAGGCGCTCGGCGCCGAGGTGGCGATTGAGCCCGGCGCCGGCGTCAAGTCGGGCCTGCCCGATTCGGAGTTCACCGCGGTGGGCGCCACCGTCAGCGCCGACGCGCTTGCCGATGCCGACATCATCATCAAGGTGAAGCGCCCCGAGGCGTCCGAGCTTTCCAAGTACAAGCGCGGTACCCTCGTCATCGCGATCATGGATCCCTACGGCAACGAGGCCGCACTGAAGACCATCGCGGACGCGGGCGTCGCGGCCTTCGCGATGGAGTTGATGCCGCGCATCACCCGCGCGCAGGTGATGGACGTGCTGTCCTCGCAGGCCAACCTCGCCGGCTACCGCGCCGTGATCGAGGGTGCCGAAGCCTTCGGCCGCGCCTTCCCGATGATGATGACCGCAGCCGGCACCGTCCCGGCCGCCAAGGTGTTCGTGATGGGTGTCGGCGTCGCCGGCCTGCAGGCGATCGCCACCGCACGCCGTCTCGGCGCCGTCGTCACCGCGACCGACGTGCGCCCCGCCACCAAGGAGCAGGTCGAATCGCTCGGCGCCAAATTCCTCGCCGTCGAGGATGAGGAGTTCAAGAACGCGCAGACCGCCGGCGGCTACGCCAAGGAGATGTCCAAGGAGTACCAGGCCAAGCAGGCCGCGCTGACCGCCGAGCACATCAAGAAGCAGGACATCGTGATCACGACCGCGCTGATCCCGGGCCGTCCGGCGCCGAAGCTCGTCAGCGCTGACATGGTCAAGTCGATGAAGCCGGGTTCGGTGCTGGTCGACCTCGCCGTCGAGCGCGGCGGCAATGTCGAGGGTGCCAGGGCCGGCGAGGTCGTCGACGCCGACGGCATCAAGATCGTCGGCTACACCAATGTCGCCGGCCGCGTCGCGGCCTCCGCCTCGGCGCTCTACGCGCGCAATCTGTTCTCCTTCATCGAGACCATGGTCGACAAGAAGGAGAAGAAGCTCGCGGTGAACTGGGACGACGAGCTGGTGAAGGCCACCGCACTGACCAAGGACGGCGCCGTCGTCCATCCGAACTTCCAGCCGAAATAAGGAGAGAAGCCATGGAGCATCTCGCGCAGGCCGTCGATCCCTTCGTGTTCCGGCTGTCGATTTTCGTCCTCGCCGTGTTCGTCGGCTATTTCGTGGTGTGGTCGGTGACCCCCGCGCTGCATACGCCGCTGATGTCGGTGACCAACGCGATTTCCTCGGTGATCGTGGTCGGCGCGCTGCTGGCCGGCGGCGTCGCCAACGTTTCGAGCGGCTCGGGCTGGGCGCGCGGCTTCGGCTTCATCGCGCTGATCTTCGCCTGCGTGAACATCTTCGGCGGCTTCCTTGTCACCCAGCGCATGCTGGCGATGTACAAGAAGAAGGCAAAGTGAACGGCAACCACCTCGGGGTGATGAGGATTTAGGGGGACCTGAGATGAGCGCCAATCTCTCTGCACTGTTGTATCTCGTGGCAGGCGTGCTGTTCATCCTGTCGCTGCGCGGGCTGTCGAGCCCGGCGTCGTCGCGCCAGGGCAATCTGTTCGGCATGATCGGCATGGCGATCGCGGTCGGCACCACGCTGGCCAACCATCCGCCGGCCGACGGCCTGGCCTGGTTCCTGGTGATTCTCGGCATCGCGATCGGCGGCGGCATCGGTGCGGTGATCGCCCGCCGCGTGCCGATGACCTCGATGCCCGAGCTGGTCGCCGCCTTCCACTCGCTGGTCGGCATGGCTGCGGTGCTGGTCGCCGCCGGCGCGTTCTACGCGCCCGAAGCGTTCGACATCGGCACCCCCGGCAACATCCACAAGCAGAGCCTGGTCGAGATGTCGCTCGGCGTCGCGATCGGCGCGCTGACCTTTACCGGCTCGGTGATCGCGTTCCTGAAGCTGTCGGCGCGGATGAGCGGTGCGCCGATCATCCTGCCGTTCCGTCACGCCATCAACATCGTGCTCGGCATCCTGCTGGTCGTCTTTATCGTCGGCCTCGTGATGAGCGGCAGCGCGCTCGACTTCTGGCTGATCACGATCATCGCGCTGGTGCTCGGTGTGCTCATGATCATTCCGATCGGCGGCGCCGACATGCCGGTCGTGATCTCGATGCTGAACTCCTACTCCGGCTGGGCCGCGGCGGGCATCGGCTTCACGCTCGGCAACTCCGCGCTGATCATCACCGGCGCGCTGGTCGGCTCCTCCGGCGCGATCCTGTCCTACATCATGTGCCACGCGATGAACCGCTCCTTCATCTCGGTCATTCTCGGCGGCTTCGGCGGCGAGACCGCGGTGGCCGGCGGCGGCTCGGGCGAGCAGAAGCCCGCCAAGCTCGGCTCGGCCGACGATGCGGCCTTCATCATGAAGAACGCCTCCAAGGTCATCATCGTGCCCGGCTACGGCATGGCGGTGGCGCAGGCCCAGCACGCGCTGCGCGAAATGGCCGACATGCTGAAGAAGGAAGGCGTCGAGGTGAAATACGCCATTCACCCGGTCGCCGGCCGCATGCCCGGCCACATGAACGTGCTGCTGGCCGAAGCCAACGTGCCCTATGACGAGGTGTTCGAGCTCGAGGACATCAACTCCGAATTCGCGCAGGCCGATATTGCCTTCGTGATCGGCGCCAACGACGTCACCAACCCGGCCGCCGAAGAGGACAAGACCTCGCCGATCTACGGCATGCCGGTGCTGCAGGTCTGGAAGGCCGGCACCGTGATGTTCATCAAGCGCTCGCTGGCGTCCGGTTACGCCGGCATCGACAATCCGCTATTCTACCGCGACAACACCATGATGCTGCTCGGTGACGCGAAGAAGGTGACCGAGAACATCGTCAAGGCGATGTAAGGCAGGAAGAAATGAGGCTATCGCGATGGCCTTGAACCGGGAGTGGCATCGACTTCATCGCATACCGCCCCGGGCCACGCGCGAGCAGCGGATCAAGTGGCACGTCGCGCACGCCAAGGCCTGCGCGTGCCGCGCCATTCCCGCCAGCATCAAGCCTGACGTCGAGAAGCTGCTGAAGCCTCGGCGCGGCAAATAGCAGGGCAGGTCGGATTGCGCATCGCGATGACAATCCTGAAATGGGTCCTGATCGTCAGCGCCGTCTTCTATCTGCTCGGCCTCGCCGTGCTGTTCTTCAAGCAGCGCGACATGCTGTTTCCGATCCCGCCGGTCGGCCGCACTGCGCCGGCCGCTGCCGGCCTTCCCGAGGCCGAGGAGCATGTGCTGACCACCGCCGACGGCGAGAAGGTGATCGTCTGGCATGTGCCGGCGAAGCCGGGCCGGCCGGTGGTGCTGTTCTTCCACGGCAATGGCGACTTCCTCGCCGGCCGTGTTGCGCGCTTCAAGGGGATTACCGCCGACGGGACCGGCCTCGTCGCGCTGTCGTTTCGCGGCTATGCCGGCTCCACGGGATCCCCGAGCGAACAGGGTCTGCTGCAGGACGCCGCAGCCGCCTACGCATTCACCACGCAGCGATACAGTGCCGATCGAATCATCGCCTGGGGCTTTTCGCTCGGCACCGGCGTAGCGGTGGCCATCGCCGCCGAGCACCCCGTCAGCAAGCTGATCCTGGAGGCGCCCTATAGCTCGACCGTGGATGTCGCCGGCGCCATGTTCCGGATCGTGCCGGTCAGCCTACTGATGCACGATCAATTCCACTCCGACCAGCGCATCGCGCGCGTCACGGCGCCGCTCCTGATCATGCATGGTACCAGCGATCAGGCGATCCCGATCGCCTTCGGCGAACGCCTGTTCGCGCTGGCGCATGAGCCCAAGCAGTTCGTGCGCTTCCCCGGTGGCGGCCACGAAAATCTGGACGATTTCGGTGCGGTCGAGACGGCGCGGCAATTCATCAATGCCCCGAGAGGCTGACGGCGGCGATTGCATGCCGCATAATCCCGTCGACTGACATAGGGGACACGACGACATGAGCGCACACGGACCGATGCCGCGATCGGCCTGGCTATTTCCTGCACTGGCAGTGGCGCTGTTCGTGATCGCCACCGCGACCGGCTACGGCTTCACCGTTTCGGTCGGCGGGTTCGCGTTTGCGGTCGTCCTGCTGGTGATCCTGTTCGGAACCGTGTTCGCGGCCGTGCATCACTCCGAAGTGATCGCGGAGCGGATCGGCGAGCCCTACGGGACGCTGCTCCTCACGCTTGCGGTGACCATCATCGAAGTCGCGCTGATCACCACGATCATGCTGGGCGACAAGCCCGCGCCCGAGCTCGCGCGCGACACCGTGTTCGCCGTGGTGATGATCGTCTGCAACGGGCTGGTCGGCCTCTGCGTCCTGATCGGCGGCCTGCGTTACCGCGAGCAGGGATTTCAGGTGTCGGGCGCCAACGTCTATCTCAGCGTCCTGTTCGTGCTGGCGACCATGACCCTGATCATGCCGAACTACACGCTGACGACACCGGGACCGTCTTTTTCGGCACTCCAACTCGGCTTCGTCGACCTCGTGACGATCGTGCTCTACGGCGTGTTTCTCTACACCCAGACGGTGCTGCACCGGGATTATTTCGTGCATGCAGCCGGGGATGGCGAGGGCGGCGCAGCCCAGCTGTCGGCAAAAATGCTGGGGCTCAGCATCGTGCTGCTGCTGATCTCGCTCGGCGCCGTGGTGTTGCTGGCCAAGAAGTTCTCGCTGGTGGTCGATGCCGTCGCCGCGATGATCGGCGCGCCGCCGGCCTTTGCGGGCCTCGTGGTCGCACTCCTGATCCTGATGCCCGAGGGCGTCTCCGCCATCGCCGCCGCGCGCAAGAACGACCTGCAGAAGAGCATCAACCTGGCGCTGGGGTCCTCGCTCGCCACCATCGGCTTGACGATTCCCGCAGTCGGGATCGCAACCTATCTGCTCGACCAGCCGCTGGTGCTGGGCCTCAACCCGCAAAACACCGCCTTGCTGGTCCTGACATTCCTCCTGAGCATGCTGACCTTCGGCACCGGGCGGACCAATGTGCTGTTCGGGCTGGTCCATCTGGTGGTATTCGCGGTCTACGTGTTCATGGTCTTCGTACCGTAAGGGGAAATAGATGCTCAGCGCCAAATCAGACGTCCAGGTGGATACCGCCGAGGTTCGCGTCACCGAATGGCGGCTGGCGCCGGGCAGCGCCACCGGTCCCCACACCCATGAGATGGACTACGTGATCGTGCCGATCACGACCGGCGAGATGACCATCGTGGCGCCGAGCGGCGAGCGGTCCAAGGCCCAGATCATCGTCGGCAAGTCCTACTTCCGCAAGGCCGGGGTTCAGCACGACGTGCTCAATGAAACGGCAACCGAGATCGTGTTCCTCGAGGTCGAACTCAAGCCCTGAGGGGGCTCTTGGTGGGCTGCAGCTTTTGCCGCGCCCAAGGGCGGAAATTCATCGATCGTTAACCGCCAAGCGCTGATCTGGAGGAGGGGTGGGATCGGCGAGCCGTCGCGCGGATTCGTCTCCGGCTGAAACCAGGGCGACACCAAAGGTGAACTGTGGAACGGGGGCTTTGCCACCGATCTGTCGCAGTTGATCCCTTAATATGCCCAGAAGTTCCAGCATGAAATCCGGGGCTGGGAGTGGCAGGCAATGCTGAACTACTTGAAGAAATTTGCGATGGACATCTTTCCCTCGGTGGCGGCGACCATCATCGGGGCGTACATCGTTAACCACTACATCGTTGCCAAGCCCGAAGCCCCTGCCGCCACCGTCACGACCCCTGCCGCCGCCAAGCCCGCTGACAAGCCCACCGAAGTTTCCAACGCTCCCGAAGCCGGCGTGAAGGCGCGCGGCATGTCCGAGCGCACGCTGATGGAGCGTTCGGCCTCCGAGAAGGCTGTCGTCACCGAAAAGCCGGCCGAGAAATCCGCCGACCTGAAGCCCTCCGTCGACGCGCCCGCCGAGACCGCCAGCATCCCGACCGACCAGCGCCGTCACCAGCCCACGGCTCCCAAGGCGGTCGCCAAGCTGACGCCGGCAGCCCAGCCGGCTGCGCCCGCGACGACGCCGGCCGCCCCGACTGAAGCTGCCGTCACGCCCGACGAGAGCCGCGATGCCAACGATCTGGCCCGCGCCGCGATCGAGCGGCTTCGCAAGGAGCAGCGCCCGCAGGAAGCCGCCCGCCCGCAGGAGGCGCAGCGCCCCACCGATATCGCCCGCGTCCCGGAGACGCCGCATGTGGTGATGGCGCCCTCGCTGAAGCCGCTGCCGCCGCCGATCATGGTGTCGAACCCGGCGAACGAGAATGCCGACCAGCCGTCGCAGCCGCGTCCGCCCTACGCCAACGCGCAGGACCCGAACCGCCCGACGCCGCCGGCCGAGATTCCGGTCGCGCCGCGCCCGCCGCTTGACCTGCGTGCGGAAGCCTCCATGCCGGCGCCGAAGGAGGAGCGCACCTCCGTCGCCGACGACATGCTGTCGTCGATGAAGTCGGTCTTCCACTCGGTCTTGCCGAAGTAAGCGGTCCTGCCGAACTAATTTGAAGAACTAACCGCCAGTGCGGGCGAGTCCGCTGCGCGCGGCCTCGTCCTTGGGCCGTAGCGCGAGCGCGCGATTGTACGACGCGGCCGCTTTCGCCTTGTCGCCGAGCCGCTCATAGGCCTGCCCACGTGCGGACCAGGCCGCTCCACTGTTGGGGTCGGTCTGCACCGCCTCGTCGAGATCGCTGGCGGCTTCCTTGGCCTTGTCGAGCGCGAGATAGCTGATGGCGCGGCCGATCAGCGGCTCGACCTTCTGCGGCGAGAGCCCGCTCGCCGCAGTGAAATCATCGATCGCCTGCTGGTGCTGGCCCTGGGCCTGGAAGATCAGCGCGCGGCCGTACAGTGCCTGGATGTTGTAGGGATCGGTCGCCAGCGCCTGCCCGAACTCCGCCAGCGCTTCTTCGGTCTTGCCCGAATGCACCAGCACCTGTCCACGCGTGGCGTGTCCCTGGGCGTCGCTGATGTTCTGCGGGGTGATGACATCGGCGGCCGGCTTCTCGGCGACGGCGGGCGGCTTCGGCTTGTCGTCGGATCCCCAGGAGCCCAGATCAAACGAGCAGCCAGCCAGCGGCAGGCCGAATGCGATCGCAAGCCACACGGCTGCGGAGCGGCGCCAACGGATTCGTGCGTGAGAGGGCGGGGACGCCGGACCAGCCATTATGCAAAATGCTCGGACAGGAAATTTTGCATTGGTAACCCGGAACCGGCCCTGCTTCCAAACGACAACGCGGGCCCGAGGCCCGCGTTGTTAGACTTCCAGAGCGGTAAAAGGGTTCAGCGCGGACCGCGCGGACCTGCACCCGGGCCACCACGGCCGCCGCCGGCGCGATCACCACCGGGGCCGGCGCCGAACACCGGCTTCGGCTTCATCGGCAGCAGGCCTTCGCGCTGCAGCTTCTTGCGGGCCAGCTTGCGTGCACGGCGCACGGCCTCGGCCTTTTCGCGGGCCTTCTTCTCGGAGGGCTTTTCGTAATGACCGCGGAGCTTCATCTCGCGGAAAATGCCCTCGCGCTGCATCTTCTTCTTGAGCGCCTTGAGAGCTTGATCGACATTGTTATCGCGAACGAGAACCTGCACGCGGCATCCTCTTTCAATTGATCGGATCTGAATTCTGGCAAGCGAAGGGGCGGCAGAGGCCTGCCCCTTAACCCTGAGCGGGCGCATGTATCAGACAAAAGTGCAGATGTCCACCTGAGAACCCGCTTATCGGGCCAAGTTAAGCCATGAAATGAGGCGAAAGTGCCTTCGTGCGGCCCCGATTTGGGAAGTTTGGCGCCAAGGGCGGGGCCTTTCCCGGAGTTTTTGACGACCGGGATACAAATCAGGGGAGATGCGCCATGGATATGAAGAAATATGCCGCCGAGGCTATCGGCACGTTTTGGCTCACATTCGCAGGCTGCGGCAGTGCAGTCATCGCAGCCGGATTCCCGGAGGTCGGAATCGGTCTCGTCGGGGTGTCGCTGGCGTTTGGCCTGAGCGTCGTCACCATGGCCTATTCGATCGGCCACATCTCCGGCTGCCATCTCAATCCAGCGGTCACTGTTGGCCTTGCCGCGGGCGGACGTTTTCCCGCAGGCCAGATCCTGCCCTACATCATCGCGCAGGTTGCCGGTGCGATCGTCGCCGCGGCGCTGCTCTATGTGATCGCGAATGGCGCGCCGGGTTTCGACGTCACCAAGGGCTTTGCCTCCAACGGCTATGATGCGCATTCGCCCGGGCAATACAGCATGGTTGTCTGCTTCATCACCGAGGTGGTGATGACCATGATGTTCCTGTTCATCATCATGGGCGCGACCCATGGCAAGGCGCCGGCGGGATTCGCACCGCTCGCGATCGGGCTCGCGCTGGTGATGATCCATCTCGTCAGCATCCCCGTCACCAACACCTCGGTGAATCCGGCGCGCAGCACGGGCCCCGCGCTGTTCGTCGGCGGCTGGGCGATGGCGCAACTCTGGCTGTTCTGGGTGGCTCCGCTGATCGGCGGCGCGCTCGGCGGCGTCATCTATCGCTGGCTCAGCGAGGAGCCGAGCGGCATCGTCGCCGGCGTGAAGACCGCGTGATCAAAACAAAAATGGGACCGCGATCAATCGCGGTCCCATTCGTATCCGAAGGGATGAAGTGCGCCGCGCGCTAGCTCTTGATCGGCGGACGCACTTCGGTGACGTGGCCCATCTTGCGGCCGGGGCGCGGCGCGCCCTTGCCGTAGAGATGCACGGTCGCACCGGGCACGCTCAGCCAGTCGCCGTAGCTCAGGATGTCGTCGCCGATCAAATTGGTCATGGTGACGAGCTCGCCATGGCGCACCGGCTTGCCGAGCGGCCAGCCGGCGATGGCGCGGATGTGCTGCTCGAACTGCGACACCGAGGCGCCGTCGAGCGTCCAGTGGCCGGAATTGTGCACGCGCGGCGCAATCTCGTTGACCAGCACGGTCGGCCCGTTCTTGCCCGGCACCACGAATAATTCGACTGCGAGCACGCCGACATAGTCGAGCGCGGTGGCGATCTTCTCCGCGATACCGCGGGCCTCTGCCGCCAGCGCATCCGAGATCGCGGCGGGCGCGCGCGAAAATTTCAGGATGTGGTCGCGGTGCTCGTTCTCGGTGACGTCGAAGCATTCGACCTCGCCGGTGGCCGAGCGTGCGGCGATGACGGAGATCTCGCGCTCGAACGGCACGAAGGCCTCCAGGATTGCCGATTTGGTGCCGAGGCTTTCCCAGACCTGCTCGAAATCGTCGCCCTCACGGATGATGGCCTGGCCCTTGCCGTCATAGCCGAAGCGGCGGGTCTTGATCACGGCGGGCAGGCCGATCTTGGCGATTGCCGTGCGCAGCGCGCCGACCGAGGTGACATCGGCATAGGCGGCGGTGCCAATGCCGAGCTTGCTGACGAAATCCTTTTCGATCAGCCGGTCCTGCGTGGTCTCGAGGATCTTTTGCGCAGGGATCACCGGGCGCCGCGCGGCCAGCACCATGGCGGTCGCCGCCGGCACGTTCTCGAATTCATAGGTAACGACCTGGACGTCGTTGGCGAACAGCTCCAGCGCCTCGACATCGGCATATTCCGCGCAGGTCGCGTGCTGCACGACGTCGAAGGCCGGCGAGTCAGGGTCCGGCGAGAACACCTGGCATCGCAGGCCGAGCCGCGCCGCCGCCATGGCCAGCATCCGGCCCAACTGTCCGCCGCCGAGAATTCCGATGGTGTCGCCCGGCTTCAGCTTCACCCGTGTCGAAGCTGTCACGCCGATGTCTCCGGATGGTCCTTGACCGCATCGGTCTGCGCCTTGCGCCAGGCGGCGAGGCGTGTCGCCAATGCGGGATCGTTGAGGGCGAGCACGCTGGCGGCGAGCAGCGCCGCGTTGGTCGCGCCGGCCTTACCGATCGCGAGCGTGCCGACCGGGATGCCGGCCGGCATCTGCACGATCGAATAGAGCGAATCGACCCCGGACAGCGCCTTGGATTCCACGGGAACCCCGAACACCGGCAGTTCGGTCAGCGCCGCGGTCATGCCGGGCAGATGCGCGGCACCGCCGGCGCCGGCGATGATCACCTTGTGGCCGGCGGCCTTGGCGCCCTTGGCGAAGGCGTAGAGCCTATCAGGGGTGCGATGGGCGGAGACGATGCGGGTGTCGCAGGGGACACCCAGCGCAGCCAGCGTGTCGGCGGCGTGGCGCATGGTCTCCCAATCGGATTGGCTGCCCATGATGATGGCGATGGGGGCGGTCATGTCGTCAATTCTGTACGGGAATCCAGAAACATAGGCCGATTATAGGGTCGGCCCGGGCGTCATCCAAGGCGTGGCAAGGAGTTCAGAATGGACTATCCTGTCTTGGTGAATCCCGGCAAGCCTTCATAGCAGGCCTCAACAAGGATGCGCATGAAGAAGAAATCGAGGGCGGCCGCGTCAGGGGCTGCAAAACGGCAAAAAAGCGCCGCGGCGGTGCGCAAAACGGCCCCGCGCCGGCCTGGAACCGCGCCGGACACCCGCGCGACGGTGGCCTCCGACGACAAGGCGACGATTCGCCGGCTCAAGGCCCAACTGGCCCGGGCGCAGGCGCGGATCGAGGAACTGCAGGCGGTCGCCGAGACCGATTTCCTGCTCGACATCCCGAACCGCCGGGGCTTCGAGCGCGAGCTCACCCGCGCGATCGCCTACATCAAGCGCTACCGCGCCAGTGGCGCGCTGATCGTGCTCGACGTCGATCGCCTCAAGCCGATCAACGATTCGTTCGGGCATGCCGCGGGCGATGAGGTGCTGAAGGCGATCGTTGCGACCGTCGCAGGCCAGGTGCGCGCCTCCGACGTGATCGGCCGGCTCGGCGGCGACGAGTTCGCGGTGCTGCTGTGGAATCTCAGCAAGACCGACGCGCGCGCCAAGGCGGCGACGCTGGAAGAGGCGATCGACCGCCTGACCTTCGTGTTTCGCGGCAGCAATGTCACCGCGGGTGCCTCCGCCGGCGTGGCGATCCTGGACGCGCATTCGGATCCCGACCGCGCGCTCGATGAGGCCGATCGCGCGATGTATGTGCGCAAGGCGCAGCGGCGTCACGAGACGCAGGGCTGAAATCGGTCTTTTATTTGAGCATGATCTCCGCGCAAACGCCTTCGGCGTTTGTCGCGAGGGAAAACCGCTTCACACTTTGCGCTGACGCGGCCCTTCGGGTCCGGATCACGCTTAGAGGCTGCTCAGATCCGGCACATTGCCGAACGAGCGGAGCAGCTTGGCGTCACCGAACTCGCCGATCATGGGGTCGCCGGTGCGGCTGAACGCGACTGCGCCGATGCTGCCGGGCATGCGCGCCATCGTCTCGGCGCGGCGCAGTGCCGTGGTCGAGCTCTGGCATTCCTCCGCATTGCCGGCGACCGGCGCGCCGTCTTCATCCAGTGTGAAAGGCAGTGCCACGTAGTAAGTGACATCGGCCATGTCGTCCTCCTCAGGGGTGATCAGGCGGCGTCGCTCGCCGCCTGCGCGCGCGCGGGCACGCAGCCGGCCGATATCGCGGCCTGCAGTTCCTCAAGCTCGGTTTCGAGATATTCGTTCGCCATGATCAGCGCCTTGATGGTCGAACGCAGATTGCCGTCGCACATCGCGATCGCCTGGTCGCAGGCCTGCTCGTAGCGGCTGTTGTCGGACAGCGATGACGGTGCGGACATGGCAGGCTCCCTTACTTTTTCTGGCGGCTGAGAGGTCATGTTCTCTCTTTGTTCTTTTGGAGTCAAGGGCTGAAAATCAGGCTCGCGCACCGCTTGCCGGGAATGTGAACGCACCGGCTGTTGTGGATGACGGGGAAAAACGTCCGATCGGGCGCGGCCGCGTTCAGCCGGGCCGCGGTGAACGCACGCGCAAATTTCACGCGATGATGTCGGGCGTGATCTGGTCTTCGATGAAGGCGATGCGGTCGCGCAGCTGCAGCTTCCGCTTCTTCAAACGTTGCACCATCAGCAAATCCGGCGCCGGCGACTGATGCAGCGCGTCGATCGCCGCGTCGAGATCGCGGTGCTCTTGTTGCAGCCGCGCGAGTTCGGCGAGAAGTTCGCGCTCATCCTGGTCGTTCATGGTGTACGTTAACTAAAAGCACGGTGAGGTTGTGGCGGCCGGGCGGCCGCCATTTCCCGCGAAATATCGTCCCTGAACGCGCGCTGCGCAAGCTGGACTGGTTCCATAGTCACGATTGGTTACAGATAACTTCGAAAACATGAGCGCGACATTTTACCGATACCCATCGACAGATTCGCTGGCTTGTGTACACTCCTTTGTCCCCGTCGAAATCGAATCTGAGGTTTAATCCACCGAGGAGAATGCGGCATGGCAATACAGGCGCATCTGGTCGAACTGGAACGCAAGCACAAAATACTGGAAAACGAACTGCACGAAGCACTCGTGCACCCCTCCGTAGACGACCTGCACATCTGCGAGTTGAAGCGCCGCAAGTTGATGGTCAAGGATGAGATCGAGCGGTTGAGAAATTCCGCGGACGATACTCTCCACTAGTCAGTCCCCCCGTCGAGTTTTCGTAAAGCCAAGTCTTTCGTCGTCGGATGGGCGCTGATGCGCTCATCCGCAGAAGGACTTGTTGCTCGTGCTCAGAGCTGGGCCAGATCGCCGACATGATCGGCGATCGCCAGCGATGACGTCAGGCCCGGGGACTCAATTCCAAACAGATTGATCAGGCCGTTCACGCCGTGATCGTGCGCGCCCTGGATCATGAAATCCTGGGTCGCCACCGCGGGCGGCACGATCTTCGGGCGGATGCCGGAATAGCTCGGCATCAACGCGCCGTCGGGCAGTGTCGGCCAGTATTTCCGGATCGCCGGATAGAACCGCTCGGATCGCGCCGGGTCGACGGCATAGTCGATATGATCGATCCATTCGACATCGGGCCCGAACCGCGCCTGGCCGGCCATGTCGAGCGTGAGATGCACGCCGAGCCCGCCGGGCTCCGGCACCGGGTAGATCAGTCGCGAGAACGGTGCCCGCGCGCTGCAGCTGAAGTAATTTCCCTTGGCGAGATAGGCCGTTGGAATGAGCTCGATTGGCATCCCGTCGATCTGTCGCGCCGCCGCCGGCGCGTTCAATCCTGCGGCATTGATCAGGAGATCGCAGGCCAGCGTCATCGGTGTTTCGCCGCCGGCCTCGATCTCGAAGCGGCCGCCGGTCGCCTTGCCGGTCACCTTGGCGTGCAGCAGCGGCGTGTGGAATGCGAACGCCGCGCCGGCCGCTTCCGCATCGCCGCGCAGCGCCAGCATGTAGGCGTGGCTGTCGATGATCCCGGTTGATGGCGACAGCAGCGCCGCGTCGCAATTCAGCGCCGGCTCCAGTGCCCGCGCGGCCTCGCCCGACAGCAACTGCATGTCGTCGACGCCATTGGCCTCGGCATGCGCGCGGATCGATTGCAGCTTCTCGGTTTCCTTACGTGTGGTCGCGACGATCAGCTTGCCGCAATTCTTGTGCGGGATGCCGTGCTCGGCGCAATAGCGGTACAGCATCCGCTTGCCGCTGACACACATCCGCGCCATCAGGCTGCCGGCGCGATAGTAGATCCCGGCGTGGATCACCTCGCTGTTGCGCGACGAGGTCACGGTGCCGATGCCTTCGGCCTCCTCCAGCACGATCACCTCGCGCCCGGCCTGGGCCAGCCGCCTTGCCACCGCAAGCCCGATCACGCCTGCGCCGACGATCACACAATCAACCCTGTCCATCGTGTCCTTCAGAGTGCCGATTTGGGCGCCGCACGGCCACGCCGTTGCGCGTATTTTTCATTGTTCGGTTCCGGAATCCATCCCGGCAAGTGATTGGACGGCCTCAACTTAGTGCAAAGGTCGTGCCCCGTTAGTGGACCATTAATCATGTCAGGGCAATTGCCATAAATTAAGTCACATTTTCCAGTTGCAGCGGTGTGCGTTTACCCGATCCAAACCGCCGAAGTCCGACACTCCGGCCGGAAATCCGCGGGTGAATGATGGCTGGCAAGAATTGGCAGGCAGGCGGGACGACTTCGATTCCGGCAAAGGCCGTGCTGTGCCTTTTCGCCGTC
Organism: Bradyrhizobium jicamae; assembly: GCF_018130695.1. GTDB lineage: Bacteria > Pseudomonadota > Alphaproteobacteria > Rhizobiales > Xanthobacteraceae > Bradyrhizobium > Bradyrhizobium jicamae_B. The sequence continues at coordinate 139,003 of NZ_JAFCJX010000021.1, forward strand.
GTCGCGCCGTGCGGATTCGCCTTCGCCGCATCCGGCGGTTTTGCGCCGTCGACCTATCTCGGTGACCTCGATCCTCACATGGTCTGGGAGCTCCTGATCGGTGGCATCGCGGCCGCATCCTTCCTCGGCGCGGTCGGGCTCTGGGTGCTGTCGTCGCTGCGCAAGGTCAAGCGCGCGCAGCTGCGCCGCAACGCCTTCATCTCGTCCGCGCTCAACCACCTCAACCAGGGCGTGGTGATGACCGACCCGAAGGGCCGGATCATCTTCTGCAACGATCGCTATCTCGACATCTACGGGCTGTCGCGCGCCGACGTGCCGCGCAACATGAACCGCGAGGAGCTGCTCGAATTGCGCCGCCAGCGCAGCGCGCTCGATCTCAGCGACGATGAATTCTTCGCCAGGGCCGCGACCGCGGAAGGGCTGGTCACCGAGCTGCCGAACGGGAAGTCGGTGCTGGTGAAATATTTCGCGCTGCCGAACGGCGGCTCGGTCGCGACGCATCTGGACTGCACCGACCAGCGCCAGCTGTCGCGCAAGCTCGCCTCGACCACGCAATTCCTGGAATCGGTGCTTGACAACGTGCCGGTCTGTGTCGCCGCCAAGAATATCGAGGACGGCCGCTACATCTTCGCCAACCGCGCCTTCGAGCGCTTTTCCCGCTTCTCCCGCGACCATATCGTCGGCAAGCACGCCGACGAGATATTCCGTCCCGAAACGGCGGCCAGCATCGCCGCCGCGGATCGCGCCGCGCTGGAGACGCCGCAGGGCTATCACCGCAGCGAATTCTTCGTCGAGCGCGGTTCGGAGAAGCGCATCCTCGCCTCCAACCGCGTTGTCGCGCGCAACGAGGCCGGTGATCCCGAATTCCTGATCGCGTTGTTCGAGGATGTCACCGACCGCCGCGCGCTGTCGCGCGAGCTCGAGAACAACAAGAAATTCCTCGAGCTCGTCGTCGACAACATCCCGGTCGCGCTGATCGTCGAACGCGTCAAGGACGGCCGCTATCTGCTCGCCAACCGCAGCGCCGAAACCATCCTCAACCGCCGCCGCGAGGACGCCACCGGGCTGACCGCCTCCGACATCTTCAATCCGCGCGAAGCCAAGCTGATCATCGCGCGCGACGAAGCGGCGCTACGCAAGCGCAGCATGGTCGCGGAAGAGCATCCGATCTCGACCAAGGACGGCCTGCGGTTGTTCCTGACCCGCCGCATGACCGTGCTCGACGATTCCGGCGAGCCGCAATATCTGATCAAGACCCATGAAGACGTCACCGACCGGCGCCAGACCGAGTCGCGGATGGCGCACATGGCCTATCATGACGGCCTGACCGATCTGCCGAACCGCGCCGCCTTCCTCCAGGCGCTGACCCAGATGATCGAGGCCTGCGCCGGCACCGACGAGGAATTCGCGGTGCTGTGCATCGACCTCGACGGGCTGAAAGAGATCAACGACGTGTTCGGCCACGCGATGGGCGACAAGGTGTTGGTCGAGGTCGCCCAGCGGCTGCAGTCGGTCGCCCGCGGCGGTGTGGTTGCACGGCTGTCCGGTGACGAATTCGGCCTGATCATCGACGGCAAGCAGCCGGCCGCCGGCATCGCGCTTGCCGAGCAGGCCGCCGAGGCGCTCGGCCGCGAATTCCCGATCGACGGCAAGTCGGTGCGCACCGGCGCCACCACCGGCATCTCGGTGTTCCCGCATAACGGCTCGGACGCCGCCTCGCTGCTCGCCAATGCCGGCGCTGCGCTGTTCCGCGCCAAGGCGAAGTCGCGCGGCACGATTTCGATCTACGAGCCGGACATGGATCAGCAGATCCGCGACCGCCGCGTGCTGCATCAGGAGCTTTCAGTCGCGATCAAGAACGGCGAATTGTCGCTCTATTATCAGCCGCAGGCGGCCTCCGGCGCCACCGTGGCCGAGAGCGAGGTGATCGGCTTCGAGGCGCTGGCGCGCTGGCATCATCCGGTGCGCGGTTTCGTGCCGCCGGGCGATTTCATTCCGCTCGCGGAAGAGAGCGGCCTGATCGTCGAGATGGGCGAGTGGATCCTGCGCGAGGCCTGCCGCGAGGCCGCGTCCTGGAGCGCGCCGCTGCAGGTCGCCGTCAACCTGTCGCCCGCGCAGTTCACCCATGGCGACCTCGTCGGCCTCGTGCACTCGATCCTGCTGGAAACCGGCCTGTCGCCCGACCGCCTCGAGCTCGAAATCACCGAGGGTGTGCTGATCGAGGACCTCGATCGCGGCCTCGCGCTGTTGCGCCGGCTGAAGGCGCTCGGCGTCCGCATCTCGATGGACGATTTCGGCAGCGGCTATTCGTCGCTGAGCTATCTGCAGGCGTTCCCGTTCGACAAGATCAAGATCGACCGTGCCTTCGTCATCAATCTCGGCCGCAACCCGCAATCTGCCGCGATCGTGCGCGCGGTGATCGATCTCGGCCATGGCCTGGAGATGTCGATCGTCGCCGAGGGCGTCGAGACCGAGGCACAATTGTCCTTCCTGGCCGAGGAGGGCTGCGATGCCGTGCAGGGCTATCTGATCGGCCGGCCGGCGCCGATCGCGCAGTTCGCCGCGCTCGTCGGCGGCAGCCCGCTTGCGGACACCGTGCGCAAGGTCGGGTAAGCGGGTCTCACCTTCGGACCGGATCGCCGGCCGAGCTTGCCATCGCTGGTACGTGCGGGTACCGTCAAGCCGTCCGATCATTTCAACCGGAAAGGAGGGCTGCGTCGTGGTGAGATATTCCGATCCCCACCTCAAGCGTGGCCCCGTCAACGCCCTGCAGACGCGTTTGCAGGGCTGACCGGAAACCCCTCCAGAATCTCTTCCTGGTCTGCCCTCCGTGGCCGTGCGGCATCGAACGCTTCTGCGTTTCGTACCCGCACTTGATCCCCCGCCGTGCTTCGACACGTGCATCCGACGATGGCTGACGGCCTCGGGGTGTCGTGATGGCCGGCAAGACCAGAGCATGATCGTGACCCTCATCAATGTCCGCAATCTCGGCGTGACGCTGAACGCGCCGCTGTTTTCCCAACTGAATTTTGTCGTCAACGGCGGCGACCGGATCGGCCTCGTGGCCGCCAACGGCCGCGGCAAGTCCACCCTGCTGCGCTGTATCGAGGGGACGATGGAGCCCAACGAGGGTGACATCACCCGAACGCGGGGACTGACCCTCGGCCATGTCGAACAGCACGTTCCATCGAGACTGTTGGATATGCACTTCCATGCTGGTGTGCTCGAGGTGCTTCTCCCGGAGCAACGCGTCAGCGAAGCCTGGCGGGTCGACGTTGTCCTGCAGTCGCTCGAGGTGCCGGAGGAATTGTGGGAGCGGCCCCTCAAGCAGCTGAGCGGTGGCTGGCTGCGATTTGCCTTACTTGCCCGCGTGATGGTGACCGAGCCCGATCTGTTGCTGCTGGATGAACCGACCAACCATCTCGATCTTGCCAAGATCAGCCGGCTCGAAGCCTGGCTGAACGCGCTGCCCCGCGAGATGCCGGTCGTGATCGCGAGCCACGATCGCGCCTTTCTCGATGCGACCACGAACCGGACGCTGTTCCTGCGCCCGGAGCATTCTCCTCTGTTTTCGTCGCCCTATACATTGGCGCGGGCGGCGCTCGATTCATCAGATGCATCAGATGCGCGGCGCTATCAGCGGGACATCAAGACCGCTCGCCAACTGCGCCAGCAGGCGGCGAAGCTCAACAACCTCGGCATCAACTCGGGCAGCGACCTGTTGCTGTCGAAGACCAGGCAATTGAAGCAGCGTGCCGAGCGACTGGAGGAGACGGCAAAGCCCGCACACATCGAACGGTCGGCCGGAACGATCCGGCTCGCCAACCGCGACGCCCACGCCAAGGTCCTGGTCCGGCTGAACAACGCCGGCATCGCCACGCCCGACGGCACATTGCTGTTCAGGATCGGCCAGCAATTCATCTGCGGGGGCGACCGGATCGCGCTGCTCGGCCCCAATGGCGCCGGCAAGACCCGCCTTGTCGGCGCGTTGCGGCGGGCGATCGAGAGCCCGCAGGGGGCAGCCGACGAGATTCGGGCGACGGAATCGCTGGTGCTCGGCTATTGCGACCAGTCACTCGCTGATCTGTCCGACGCGGACACGCCGATGCGCATGCTCACGCATCGCTTCGAGGTCGGCGATCAGCGTGCGCGCAGCCTGCTGGCCGGCGCCGGGCTCTCGATCGAGATGCAGGGCCGTCCGATCGGGCGGCTGTCGGGTGGGCAGAAGGCCCGCCTCGGCATGCTGGTGCTGCGGCTTACGCAGCCGAACTTCTATCTGCTCGACGAGCCGACCAACCATCTCGACATCGAAGGCCAGGAGGCGCTCGAGCAGGAACTGATGGAGCAGCAGACCAGTTGCCTGTTGGTGTCGCACGACCGCCAGTTCGTGCGGACGGTGGCCAACCGGTTCTGGGTGATCGCGGGGAACAAGCTGATCGAGGTCGACAGTCCGGAACAGTTCTTTGCTTCGGTTGGCGCGAACTAGATGTGGCGGCTGCGCCTCGCTCTATTTTTTTATGCGAGCACGTATGTCGTTCTCACGGAAATGCGTTAGGCGTTGCGGATGGCGGACTACGATCTCGCGATCATCGGCGGCGGGTTGAATGGTGTTTGCGTCGCGCGCGATGCTGCGGGTCGTGGCCTGCGCGTGATCCTGCTGGAGCAGGGCGATCTCGGCTCCGGCGCCTCTTCCGCTTCGCCGCGGCTGATCCATGGCGATCTCGCGCGCCTGGAACGGCGGCACTTCCTCCGCGTCCACACCGCGCTCAGGGAACGCGACGTCTGGCTGAGGATTGCGCCGCATCTGGTGCGGCCGATGAGCTTTGCCGTTCCGGCCCATGCCGAGGCGCGGCCGCCATGGCAGTTGCGCTCATGGCTGCTGTTGTACGACCGGCTCGCCTCGCGCTCCGGCCTGCCGGCATCTGCAACCGTCGACGTCACCCATCATCCGATCGGTCACGCGCTGAAGCGGCCGATCGGCACCGCCTTTGAATATTCGGATTGCGTGGTCGACGATTCCCGCCTGGTGGTGCTTCACGCCGTCGACGCCGCCGCGCGCGGGGCCGCGATCCACACCGGAGCCCGCGTAACGCGCGCCGAGCGCGGCGACACCTGGCGGCTGATCGTGATCGATCGCGGCTACCGCAAGGCGATCACGGCGCGGGCGCTGGTCAATGCGACCGGCGCCTGGACCGCGTCCGTCGCCGACACGATCCTGCGCGTGCCGGCGCCACAGCTCGGCACCGCGCAGATCTGCCAGGTCGTAGTGCGCAAGCTGTTCGACAGCGACAATGTCTATGTGTTTCAGAACACCGATGGCCGGCTGATTTTCGCCAGTCCGTACGAGCGCGATTTCACCCTGATCGGCACCATCGGCCACGCCTTCACCGGCGACCCTGCCATCGTCGCGATTGGCACGCGCGATGTCACCTATCTCTGCGAGGCCGCCAACCGCTATTTCCGCGAGCCGATCGGCGGGGCGGACGTGGTGCGGATGGTGACCGGGGCCAATTCCGTCATCTCGCCTAAGGGCCGACGTGAGCGCGACGGCATGATGCGCCTCGACGCCAGGGGTCGCGCCACGCCACTGATCACGATCTTCGGCGGCGACGTCACCACCGCGCGCCGCCGCGCCGAGAAGGCGGTCTCCGAACTGACGCGCTTCTATCCGATGTCGCCGCGCTGGACCGCGACCGCGCCGCTCCCGGGCGGCGAATTCGCCTGGAGCCGCTTCGAGACCGAAGTCGACATCGCGTGCGACCGCTGGCGTTTCCTCAGCGACGAGCAGGCGCGCCGGCTGGTCGGGGCGTACGGCCTCAATGTCAGGGATATCCTGGGCGATGCGAAGCAGAGGAGTGATCTCGGTCCCAGCTTCGGAACCGAATTGACCGGCGCCGAGGTGCGCTATCTCATGCAGAAGGAATGGGCCCGCTTTCCAGACGATGTGCTGTGGCGCCGCTCGAAACTCGGCCTGACCATGCCGCCGGCCGATCGCGAGCGGTTGGCGGTATTCATGGCGACGGAGAGTTGAGGGGGACCGTTGATGCGCCGCGCGATTACGCCAACGATGTTTGTCGCCATCTTCGGCCTGCTGTTCGGAATGCTCCTGCGCTATCTCCTCGACGAATCGGATGAGGCGTCGGCGGCGAATTATGCGCGGAGCGGCTTGCACGGCGTAGCCGTCGCGCTCGCCGGCTGGGCGGTCCATCTTTACTTCACCTCGCGGCGAACCGATTGGATCAGCCGCTGGCCGCTGCTGACGGACCTCGCTGTACGGTCCGCGACCATGGCGATCGTGATCGCAACCGTCGTGCTTGGCCTGCAGCCGCTGCTTTATGGGTACCGTATTGAGAGCGACTGGCTGGTCGATAGATTTCCCAAGATTACTGTAACCGCGTTCGTCGCGACCCTTCTTGTTGGCGGCATCTTCGAACTGACCCGGCTGATCGGCAGCCGGGTGCTGCTCAATGTGGCGCTCGGCCGTTATCGAACGCCGGTGCGCGAAGAGCGCGTGCTGATGTTTCTCGATCTCGTCGGCTCGACCACGCTCGCGGAATCGATGGGGGAGCTGCGCGTGCAGAATCTCCTGACCCGCTTCTTCTTCGACATCGATGCCGCCATCGTCGCCCATGGCGGCGAGGTTCACGCCTATGTCGGCGACGAGGTGATTGTGACCTGGCCGACCAATGCCGGTGGGCGCTGTATCGATTGCTTCTTCGCGATCGCCGATTGCATCGCCGGCAAGGCGGAGTCCTATCGGCAGGAGTTCGGCATGGTCCCGAGCTTCCGCGCCGGCCTGCACGCCGGCCCCGTCGTGATCAGTGAATGCGGCCGCTCGCATCGCCAGCTCGCCTATTTCGGCGACACCGTCAACGTCACCGCACGGCTGCAGGAGCACTGCAAACAGACTGGTCGCGATTTGCTGGCCTCCGGCGACCTGCTCCAACGCATCCGGTTGCAACGGGGATTCGCCGCCGAGCCGCTCGGTCAGGCTCAGTTGCGCGGCCGTGCGGCGGCGATGGAAGTGTTTGCAGTTCAGCGTAAGACCTGAGCCTCTCGTGCCCAGGCCTCGTCGCGCCGCGACGGCCGGCGGTGCAGCCGCTCCGAGATCAGGCCCGCCGCCTTGTGGCCCTGGCCGGCGCGCAGGCTCGCGACGATGAAAGTATCCTCCCACAATTCGCGCTGCGCGTGGCTGCCGCCGATCCGCACCAGGTCAGGCATCAGCGGTTCGAGGATGCGCGCCGCGCTCTCGTGATCGCCGGCCGCGAAGGCGGCGATGCCGCGGCAGAGGCCGATGGCGGACGGGCCCGGTGCGAGTTTGCCATCGGCGTCTCTTGCCTGCATCTCCGATAGCCGTGCTTCGAGTGCGGTGTTGTTCGTGGTGGCCGCGACGAGGGCGTGATGGACGTCGGCAAAATGCGCGCCCGCCTTGGCAAAGAATCCATCGCCATATCTCGCGACGTCCTGCCAGTGCGCGTCTAGCCCGGTCTTGCCCGCGAGCGACAGCCGCCACAGCAGCGAGGCCGTGTCGGTGTAGATGTTGAGCGGCGGGTAGGGCCGGCCTGACGGCTTGATGTGACGCTCGTAGATGTCGAGCGCGCCGTCGGCGTCGTCATCCTCGATGGCGATCAGCGCAAGATGCCAGGCGAGGTGGCCCTGCAGGAAGCTGGTGCGGTCATTGGCCGGCAGCCAGGCCGACAGGAAGCTGCGGCCCTCGGCGCCATTGCCCTGTTCGAACAGCGCGTGGGCGACGGCATGCGCGGCCCCGGCATTCGACGGCTTCAGCGCATAGCCGCGCTCGGTGATGGCGCGGCCGTTGATGAGATCGCCAGCCTCGGTCTTCGCCCAGCCGAGATAGGTCAGGAACCACCAATCGTCGCCATAGTCGTCCGCATAGCGTTCCGAGATGGCAAGCCGTGCGGCGTCGTGGTCAGCACGACCCGAGAAGGCGTAGAGGCCGAACGCGCCGAGCAGCAACGCCAGCACCTGCGCGTCGCGTGGATATTCCTGCAGATGCTGTTCGGCCGCCGTCACGGCCTTTTTGGGCTGGCCTTCGATTGCCGACGCGAAGATCTCGACATGCTGGCGTTCGCGCGGTGTGGCGTTCGCCACGAACTGCCGGGCGGCGGCCACCCTGGCGCGGGCATCCGCGCCTTCCATGTTGAGCTGATGGACGCGGGCGCGGCCGAGATGCGCCAGCGCGAAATCCGGGTCTTCCGCAATTGCGGCGTCGAAGGCGGCGTCGGCGCCGAGCAGGGCCGCCAGCATGCGGTCGACGCCGTCGACGTAAAGCGCGGCGGCGCGGTCCGAGTTGGTTGAAAGCGTCAGGCCGTAGCGGTCCTGCGGCATCGGTTGTTCTCCCGAGTGGGACCTGAACTGTAGCAGAGCCGGGTGACGCCACAATATTGCGGGAGACATGCGTGAGGCGATTGAGCCGCCGGCGATCCGCCGCTAGTTTGCGGCCGGCATCATACCCCACGGGAATCATGGCTGAGGACGCAGAGATCGACGAGCACGGAGCCGCCGCAAGACCGGCGCCGCAGTCCTTCGCCGCCGACATGCCATTGCTCCGCATCGAGGGTGTGGCGAAGACGTTCGGCACCTTCCGCGCCGTCGACACGCTGTCGCTCGACATCCGCGCCGGCGAGTTCTTTGCGCTGCTCGGCCCCAGCGGCTGCGGCAAGACCACGCTGCTGCGCATGCTGGCCGGTTTCGAGACGCCCGACGAGGGCCGCATCCTGCTCGATGGCAAGGACATCGCGCCGGTGCTGCCGCATGAGCGGCCCGTCAACATGATGTTCCAGAACTACGCGCTGTTTCCGCATCTGTCGGTCTACGACAACATCGCCTTCGGCCTGAAGCGCGCCGGCATGGCGCGGGCCGAGATCGCGGCCCGCGTCGCCGAGATGGTCGCGCTGGTGAAGCTCGAAGGCATGGAGAAGCGCAAGCCGGACCAGCTCTCCGGCGGGCAGCGGCAGCGCGTGGCGCTGGCCCGCTCGCTGGCGCGCCGGCCGCAGGTGCTGCTGCTCGACGAGCCGCTGGCCGCGCTCGACAAGAAGCTGCGCGAAAGCACGCAGGCCGAATTGATGGAGCTGCAGCGCCGGCTCGGCACGACCTTCATCATCGTCACCCATGACCAGGAAGAGGCGATGACGATGGCTGGTCGAATCGGCGTGATGGACGCCGGTCGGCTGGTGCAGGTCGAGACGCCGCGTCATCTCTACGAGGCGCCGGCGACGCGCTGGATCGCCGAGTTCGTCGGCGACATCAATCTGTTCGAGGGACGCCTGACCGCGCGCGAGCACAGCCGTCTGACTGTCACAACCGCAGGCGCCGGTGCGTTGATGGTCAGCGAGCTCTGGCCTCCGGTGACCAAGGATGTGGTCAATGTGGCGATCAGGCCCGAGAAGGTGAAGCTGTCGCGCCGTGCGCCCGCGGTAGGCGAGGGCGCCGCGCACACCATCAACCGCCTCGACGGCGTCATCACCGACGTCAACTATCTCGGCGGGCTCACCACCTACAAGGTGAAGCTCGAATCGGGCGCCATGATCCGCGCCTCGGCGGCGAACACCGCGCGGCTCGATGTCGATGCCTATCTGGCGGGCCAGCGCGTGGTGGCGTGGTTCACGCCCGACGATTGCCTGGTGCTGGAGCAATGAGCGCGCGCCGCATCTTCGCCCGCCCGGCACGGTTCGCCGCGATCGCGCCCTATCTGTGGATGGTGCTGTTCTTCCTGGTGCCGTTCGGCTTCGTGCTGAAGATCAGCCTGTCGCAGACCGCGATCGCGCAGCCGCCGTATACGCCGGTGTTCGATCTCGCGGAGGGATGGCAAGCATTCACGGCGGCGCTCTCGCAATTGTCGTTCGAGAATTTCAAGCTTCTGATCTCAGACAATCTCTACATCCTGTCGTATCTGCGCAGCCTTGTCGTCGCCGTCACCTCGACGCTGATCCTGCTCCTGATCGGCTATCCCATCGCCTACGGCATGGCGCGGCTGCCGCAGCGCTGGCAGGGCGTGGCGATGACGTTGGTGATCGTGCCGTTCTGGACCTCGTTCCTGATACGCATCTATGCCTGGATCAACATCCTCCAGCACGACGGGCTGCTCAACAAGATCCTGCTTACGCTGCACATCGTGCCTGCGCCGGTGGTGTGGCTGTCGACCGACAGCGCGATGTATCTCGGCATCGTCTATTCTTATCTGCCGTTCATGATCCTGCCGCTCTACGCGACGCTGGCCAAAATGGACACCTCGCTGCTGGAGGCCGCCAACGATCTCGGCGCCTCGCCGCGCGAAGCATTCTGGCTGGTGACGTTTCCGCTGTCGCTGCCCGGCGTCGGCGCCGGCGCGCTGCTCTGCTTCATCCCTATCGTCGGCGAGTTCGTGATCCCCGATTTGCTGGCCGGCTCGGATTCGCTGATGATCGGGCAGACGCTGTGGCTCGAGTTTTTCACCAACAAGGACTGGCCGGTGGCCTCCGCCGCCGCGGTCGCGCTGCTGGTGCTGTTGGTGCCGCCGCTGTTGCTCTATGACCGCCTGCAGCGGCGCCAGCTGGAAGGCGGGCGCTGATGGCAAGCAGGGTCGTCAGGATCACGCGGTTCAACATGACGTCGCTGGCGCTGGGGCTGGCGTTCCTCTATCTGCCGATTGTCATCCTCGTGATCTATTCCTTCAACGCCTCGCGGCTGGTGACGGTGTGGGGCGGCTGGTCGCTGCGCTGGTATCACGAGTTCTTCAACGATCGCGCCATGCTGGAAGCGGCCTGGATGAGCCTGCGGGTGGCCGCCGTCTCCGCCACGCTCGCCACCTTGCTCGGCACGCTCGCGGCCGTCGGCCTCGCCCGTGGCGAGCGGTTTCGCGGCCGCGCGCTGTTCTCCGGCATGCTGTATTCGCCGCTGGTGATACCGGAGGTGATCTCCGGCCTGTCGCTGCTGCTGCTGTTCGTCGCGCTGAATGCCGAGCGCGGGTTCTGGACGGTGACCATCGCCCACACCACGCTGACCATGTGCTTCGTCACCGTGGTGGTGCAGTCGCGCCTGACCTCGCTCGATCGCAGCCTCGAGGAGGCCGCGATGGATCTCGGCTGCGATCCCGTCCGCGCCTTCCTGCTGGTGACGCTGCCGCTGATCCTGCCCGCGATCGCCGCCGGCTGGATGCTGGCCTTCACGCTGTCGCTCGACGACGTCGTGATCGCGAGCTTCACGACCGGTCCGGGCTCGGCGACGCTGCCGATCCGGATCTATTCGGAAGTGCGCCTCGGCGTGAAGCCCGAGATCAACGCGATCTGCACACTGGTGATCGCGCTGATCGCGGTCGTCATCGTGGTCGCGTCCTTTGCCTCGAAGCTCTCGTCGTCGCAGGGCGAGAGCGCCGCGCCGCTGTAGTGAACTGAGGTGACCATGCCGTTCGCCTATGGAATCCTGACCCATACCCCGCTCTGGGCGTGGTTGCTGCTCGGCTATCTCGTCTGGCAGGGCATCAAGGCGACGCAGCCACGGACGACGACGATCTGGCGCGCGCTGATCGTGCCGGCGGTGTTCATCGTCTGGGGCGTCTCGCGGTTGGGCTTGCGGCAGGACAGCATCTGGCCGCTGATCGCATGGGGCACCGCCGTAGTGGCTCTCGTGCCGGTCGGCATCCTGACGCCGCGACCGTTTGAGCTCGATCACAAGACGGGGCAAATCATGCGGCCCGGCAGCTTGTTTCCGTTGGTCCGCAATCTCGTCGTGTTCGGCCTGCAGTATGCTGTCGCTGTGATCTCGGCCATCGATGTCCACGATCGCCTCCTGGCCGCGATCGTCGGCCGCACCATCGCGGGCGCGACGTCGGGCTATTTCATCGGCTCGGCGATCGCGCTGCTGCTGGCCTATCAGCGCAAGCGACAACACGATGCGGGTGCCTGACCGGCGTTACGGTCGCTTCCGTCGCTTCGCTATCCCTGCGCTTGTGGGCCGTGGGCGCGCCGTTGCTGCCGCCTTGTGTCCCGCGAGGCCCCGGACGCCGTCCTGAAGCGCACCGCCGAGCTGTCGCAGCGCCAGGCTGTTGAGCGGGAATTCCAGCAGGATGTGGGTGAGGCTCAGCGCGAGCAGGAAGGTGAAGCCGAACGCGTAGTCGTAGAAATAGAGCGCCGTCGACGCCGCGCTCGCGGCGATCATCAGCGCCAGCCGCGTCCGTGAGATGTCGGTCCAGCGGATGACGTCGGCTTTGATGAACCAGTTCAGGTAGTGATAGGTGTAGACGAAGGCGAGCAGGCTGGTCAGCCGCGTGTCGAGCTTGAGACCGGGAATGCCGAACAGCCGGCTCAGCGCTGGGCCGACATTGCCGAAATAGTCCTTGGCCGCCTGGGCGAAGGCCGCGATCCGCACCTCGGCCGTCGGCGGCGCCAGTAGGATCACCGCGACTGCGACAAGATAGACGATCACCAGCGCCACCTGCGCCGGGCTGCCGGAGCGGGTGGCGCCGAGCGCCATGAACACCAGCGTGAACAGCGAGACGTGGATCAGCGTCGGGATCAGGATGCCAATGACGGCGAATGGCGCGTCGCTCGCATACATCACGCCGGCAAGGCCGATCGCGACGATGAACAGCAGCGTGCCCTCAGCCGCGGATTTGGTCGCCGCCAGCATCGCGCAGCCGATCAGCGCCGCCCACATCGCAAAGCCGAACCAGGACGCGTTGTCGATCAGGGCTGCGGCAATCGCGAGAGCGACCAGCGCGACGGCGATGCCGCGATGGGGCAGGAAATAGCTGCGGTCATGCAGCCAGGAGATCTCGGTGAAGTAATGGGCCGGGCCGAGCACGACATAGGCGAGCAGCAGCAGCTCGAACGGCACCAGATAGGCCGCAGCGAGCGCGAGCAGCATCAGCCCCAGATGGATGGCGTCGGTGGTTCGCAACGCCCCAACTCCCCAGCATTCCCCGGACGATCCGGCGCGCCGCGCGGCGGGTCGTTACGACTTGACCGCGCCCGCCGTCAGCCCGCCGACCATGTAGCGCTTGAAGGCGTAGTAGACCGCGGCCGGCGGCAGTGCGTAGATGAAGCCGGTGGTCATCAGCAATTCCCACGGCGAGTCGTCGGCGGCGAGGAAGTTGCCGAGCGCGACGGGGAGCGTGATGTCGGTGTCCTTGGAGAGCAGCAGGAACGCGTAGAGATATTCGTTCCAGGCGAGCAGCACCGCATAGGTGCCGATCGCGACCAGCGACGGCATCATCAGGGGCACATAGACCAGGCGGAACAGCTGCAGCGTCGTCGCGCCGTCCATGGTCGCGGCCTCGTCGAGCTCGACCGGCAGCTTGTCGGAGGCCTGCTTGAGCACCCAGATCGCGTAGGGGCTCGCGATCGTCACCATCGCGAGAATCAGCGACCAGTGATTGTTGAGCAGGCCGTAATTGCCCATGGTGCGGTACATCGGCACGGCGAGAAACGCCGCCGGGATGAAGTAGGTGAACAGTGCCAGATTCATCACCCAGCGGCCGCCGGGCACCTTGAGCCGCGAGATCGAGAACGCGGCCGCGGTCGCCACGAACAGCGTCAGCGCGCCCGCGGCGAGCGCGATCACGGTCGAATTCCAGAACTGAATCCAGAAGTCGCGCAGGAAATAGTGCTGCTGGTAGAACACGATCTCGAAGTTCTTGAACGTCGGATGCGCCGGCCACAGCTTGCCCGAGAACGCGTCCTCCTTCGGCGAGATCGCGAACAGGAACATGTGATAGATCGGCACCATGGTCCAGATGAAGACCGGGATGCCGATCAGGAGCAGCTTGGCTTCCGTGCCAACTTCGCGGAGGGAGGGAAGCTTCATCGCGACAACCGTTTCATCATGAAGTAGACCAGCGGCAGCACCAGCGGCATCGCCACGACGATGGAAGCCATCGCGAGCGAGAGCTGGTCGAGCCGGAGATAGCGGATACCGAGCGTCGACAGCACATGCGTCAGGTCGGCCGGCCCGCCGCCCGTCAAGAGATAGACGCTGTTGAAGTCGCCGAGCGTCCAGATCATCGAGAGCAAGGTGCAGGTGACATAGAGCGTCTGCATCGACGGCCAGGTGATGAAGCGGAACTTCTGCCACCAATTGGCGCCGTCGACCTCGGAAGCCTCGTAGAGGTCGTGCGAGATCGCGAGCCGTCCGGTCAAAAGGATCAGCGTCCAGAACGGCAGCGACTTCCAGATGTGCACGCCGATCGCCATCGCGAGCGCGACCGCGGGATCGTTCAGCCAGTTCGGGCCGTCATCGCCGGTGAACTTGAAGATCAGCTGGTTGACCACGCCCCATTCGGGATTGAGCATGAAGCGCACCGAGAGGATGGTCGGGATCGACGGCACCGCCCAGGGCAGGATGAAGATCACCGACAGCCATTTGATCCACGGACGCTGTTGCGCGAAGAAGCCGGACAGGAACAGCGCGATCAGCATCTTGACGTTGATGCCGACGACCAGGAAGATCAGCGTGTTGACCGCGGCGCGCGTGAAGATCGGGTCGTTGTACAGCGCGACATAGCTCGCGGGATTGCGCGCCAGCCACAGGCCATAGCCAACCGGATAGACCACGAAGGCAAGGAAGACGAGCAGATAGGGCGCCAGCAGCGCGATGCCCCAGACCTGCTGCGTCGTCAGGCGCGAGGACAGAGGCGGGCCAGGGATTGAGTCGGAGCCAGAGATCGTGATCGCCATATCGCATACTCACCGAAAGCAACCGGCCGCGGCAATCCGCGGCCGGCGTTAGCATATACCTATATCAGGCCGGGTTTAACCCGCGACCTCCTTGATGCGGGCGATCAGCTCGTCGACCGCCTTGTCAACCGGCACCTTCTCGCTGACCACGCGGTTCATCGCCTTGGCCCAGACGTTCTCGTTGTTCAGGATGGTGAACTTCCAGTTCTTGGTGAAGTCGAACGCCGAGGTGCCGCCCTTGAACTGGGTGTAGACCGCCTTGCGATGCCGGTCGGCCTGCCAGAAGGGGCTCTCCTGGCTCGCCTTGGTCACCGGGAACCAGCGGCCGAGCGCGCCCTCGATGTAGGGCCGCACATTGTCTTCCTCGAGCAGGAAGCTGATGAACTGCTTGGCCTCGGCCTTGTTCTTGGCCGCGGTGAAGACCAATCCGGTCTTGACGTCGGAGCGGTACTGGATGGTCGAACCGTCCGGCGCCTTCGGGAAGGACGCGGTGATGATGTCCTCGCCATAGGCCTTCTTGCCGGCCTCACGCTGCTCGGGCGTCAACGCCTGGTTCTGCGAGTCCTCGTACCACTTCGCCGCGATCGAGATCGTGAAGTTGTGGGTCATCACGATGGTCTTGTTGTGGAAGGCAACGTTGTTGTCCGGGTCCTTCCAGGTCGTGGACGAGGGCGGGGTGCAGCCCTTGATGTAGGTGTCGGTATAGTCCTTCATCGCCTTGATCAGGCCGTCGCGGACCTTGGGGTCGTCGACCAAGAGCTTGCCGTCATTGTCGACCAGCTTGACGTGATAGGCGTCCATGAAGGTGTAGAACGACTGGAAGGCGTCGGTGGATTCCACGCCCATCGGCTGGCCGACGGCATAGATGCGCTGCCCGGTGGCCTTGCGGATCGCCGGCTGCACCTTGTCGCACCAGAACGACCAGTAGCCCGTCCAGTCGTTCGGGATGTCTTCCGGCTTGTAGCCGGCCTTCTCCAGCATGTCCTTCCAGATCTGGACGTGCATGCTCTGCTGCTTCAGCGGGAAGCCGTAATAGGATTTCTTCTTGGCGACGTTGTTGTAGAGGATCGACGCATCCAGCGTGTTCTGCACGAACCGATCCTTGATCGGCTCCATGATATCTGTGAGGTCCTCGAGCTTGCCTTCGTAAGCCCACTTGCCCTGCACCTGCACGTCATACGTATCGGAGTAGGCGACGTCGGGCACGGTGCCGGAATCGAGCGCGGCCACCGTCTTCGGAATCATGTCCTGGATCGCGTATTGCGACAATTCGACCTTGATGCCGGTCTTGGCTTCGAACTTCTTGATGGTCTCGATCAGCGCGTCGTCTTCGGAGCGATAGAAGCCCTTGCCCCACCAGACCGTAATTGTCTTGCTCTGGGCAAATGCGGGTGCAGTGGCCGCAAACAGGCCGACCGCAGCGACCGCGAGTGATACTGCGCCAATTACCTTGGATCTCACGTTGTTCTCCCTCAAATCGCCGGATTGTTAACCGGTTGGAGAAACCCTAGCCCATGCCTGCGGGGCGATCTAGCGGCATGTTGTCAGACATAGGTCGAGGGTGAGGATGGCTCGCGAAGCCGCTGCGATGGCGCATCGATCCACACTTCGCATCAATCAATCCACACTTCGCATCGATGGTTATAATCATTTGGCACGGCGCTCACGCGTCGCGCAGTCCGTTGCTAGATGCGTCGCGCGTCCAATCAATTCGATTTCGAAGTTTCAGCCGCGGATGGCGCGCTCGTCGGCGCAGGCGCCGCAGCATCCGGCGCGGCCGGCCGCACGCCGGTGAGACGTTCGATCACCGACTTCACGGCATCGCGGGTCTTGCGATCCTTCACCGCATCGAGCAGCGGCGCGGCCGCGGGCGCGCGGCGGATCAGGCTTTCCGGATCGGGAAAGATCAGGGGATCGTCCCACGGCCCCTGCACCACGAAGGGCAGGTCGAAATCCTTGCCGCCGCTCGCCGAGCCGGTCAGGCTCGCGACGCCCTTCATGTCGTATTCGCGCGACGGCACCGAAGCCGTGCCGGTCAGCGTGATCTTCGCCGCCGGTCCCTCGACGCGGATGTCCTCGGCGGTGGCGACGCCGTCGGAGAACTTCACCGAGAGATTGAGATTGTCGTAGGGCGTCGAGCCGGAGCGGAAATTGCCGCCGCCCGACAGCGGCCGCTTCTCCAGCCGCTTCAGCAACTGCTCGACGTTGAAGCCCGCGATCGCGCCGTCATGCCCGGTCAGGGTCGCGGTGCCGTCGAGCGATTGTGCGAGCCCGAACGGGCTCGAGCCCGAGGCCATCAGCGAGACGTTGAGATTGCCGCGGCCCGACAGCTTGGTGATGCCGAACAATTCGCCGGCGCAGGCCTGCAGGTCGACATCGATGAACTGGAATTGCGCCTTGATGTCGGCGACCGCGTCCGAGCGCGCGACCCCGAACGAGCCCTTGGCGATGCCGCCATAGACCTGGGCCTCGCCGATCGACAGCGCCAGCGCGCCGCCGCGCAAATTGGCGCCGAACGCGGTGCGGCCGAGCTTGGTCGGGCCGATCGTCACCCGCGCCGCCGACAGGCGCATGTCGAGATCGGTGGTCGACAGCGACGACAGATCGAACAGCTGCCTGTTCCAGTCGCGCTGGCCGCTGGCCAGCAGGCGGAAGGTCGAGATGTAGGGCGTGAAGTCGAGATTGCCGGCGGCCAGCGTCGCCTGCAGCGTCTGCCGTCCGTTGTTGGCATAGGTCATGACGCCCTCGGCGACATTGCCGTCGAGCTCGACATTGACATTGGTCAGCGCCACCGAGCCGCCGACCACGTTGGCGCGCGCCTTCAGGGCGAAGCGGCCGAACCCGCCGCTGCCGGGCGGCGCCTGGCCCATCCAGCGCAGCGCGTTGCGCAGCGAGGGGCTGTCGATGGTGGAGACACCCTCCATCATCAGGCTGGTGCGATTGGCGACCGTGCCGTCGAAGGCGACCTTGAGCGGCGCGCTGACGAGCCGCGCCTTCAGGCCGGAGCGTTCGCCGGACAGCAGCGCGAGGAAATCGCCGGCGGAGACCGAGCCGTCGATGCGCTCGCCGCGCCAGTCGAACTGGCCGGTGGCGGCAAAGGAGCGCGAGATCGAGGGCCAGGCGAGCGACAGATCGATATCGCCGAGTTTCTCCGAGACATGGTTCGTCTCGTCCTCGTAATTGAGCTCGCCGTCCTGGATGCGGATTTCGGAGAACGACACCTGGTTCTCGGCGCCGGGCTTCATCGCCTTGGCGATGGTCTCGACGAACGGCGTCCAGTTGCTCTCGCCATTGCCGTCGCGCACCACCTGGATATGCGGACGCAGCATCATGACGTCGGCGATCTCGAACCGCCGCAGCAGCAGCGGCAGCAGCCGCAGATTTGCGGTCAGCACGTCGACCTGCAGCGCGGGGTCGATGGTCGCAGCGCCCTTCAAGCCGACGTTGTGGAAGGAAACGTAGCTGCCCGGAAAGACCGAGACGTCGATATGGCCGTTGACGACCAGCTCGAGCCCGGTGACGGCGCGGATCTGCGCCTCGACCGCGCGCTGCAGCGCGTCCCGGTTGAGGAACCAGGACGTGCCGATCAGGCCGATCAGCGCCAGGCCGAGCAAAGCCGCAATCGGCATCCCCAGGCGCTTCATTCCTTGGGCCATCGTCAGTGACATATCCAGGTCGGATGAAAAGCTGTCAGGTTGAGGTTTGTCGGGTCGTTGAACACGGCGGGCCGCGTTTCGCAGGCCCCCGCCAACCCACGCAACTTGAAGGCTTTTCTTGTCGCTTTCAAGGCCGTCCTGGCGTCGCAGGCAGGCCCGTCCAGGCCTGTCCAGCCGCCCGGGACCCGTCATTGACGCACTGCGAAGATTTCGCCTAATAATCCGCTGATCACCGCCGCTCGCGCCCCGCAAGGTATTTGTCGCATGAACAAGGTCTATCCCGACGCCAAGTCGGCCCTCGACGGTCTCCTCAAGGACAACATCATGATCATGTCGGGCGGCTTCGGCCTCTGCGGCATTGCGGAAGCCCTGTCGGATGCGATCCGCGACAGCGGCGTGAAGGGCCTGACGGTGGTCTCCAACAATGCCGGCGTCGACGGTATCGGCTTGAGCCGGCTGCTGGAAACCCGGCAGATCAAGAAGATGATCTCGTCCTATGTCGGCGAGAACAAGCTGTTCGCCCAGCAATATCTGGCCGGCGAGCTCGAGCTCGAATTCAACCCGCAGGGCACATTGGCCGAGCGCATCCGCGCCGGCGGCGCCGGAATTCCGGCCTTCTACACAAAAACGGGGGTCGGCACGCTGATCGCCGAAGGCAAGGAAGTGAAGGAATTCGACGGCCATAAGTACATCATGGAACGCGGCCTGTTCGCCGACCTCGCGATCGTCCACGCCTGGAAGGGCGATACCGCCGGCAACCTGGTCTACCGCAAGACCGCCCGCAATTTTAACCCGATGATGGCGACCGCCGCCAAGGTCACCGTCGCAGAGGTCGAGCACCTGGTGCCGGCCGGCGAGATCGATCCCGACCACATTCACACGCCCGGCCTGTTCGTGAAGCGCATCATCGAGGTCGGAACGGCCAACAAGCGGATCGAATTCCGCAACACCCGTCCGCGGCCCGCCGCTTAACCCGCAATTCGTCAGGAGAACGTTATGGCCTGGACCCGTGAACAGATGGCCGCGCGCGCCGCCAAGGAGTTGCGCGACGGCTTTTACGTCAATCTCGGCATCGGTATCCCGACGCTGGTGTCGAACTACATTCCCGATGGCGTCGACGTCAGCCT
Source organism: Bradyrhizobium jicamae (assembly GCF_018130695.1). Taxonomy (GTDB): domain Bacteria; phylum Pseudomonadota; class Alphaproteobacteria; order Rhizobiales; family Xanthobacteraceae; genus Bradyrhizobium; species Bradyrhizobium jicamae_B. The sequence continues at coordinate 158,458 of NZ_JAFCJX010000021.1, forward strand.
GCAGAGCGAGAACGGCATGCTCGGCATGGGCCCGTTCCCCTATGAGGACGAGGTCGATGCCGATCTGATCAATGCCGGCAAGCAGACGGTCAGCGAGCTGCCGTCGACCAGCTATTTCTCCTCGGCGGATTCCTTCGGCATGATCCGCGGCGGCCACATGGACCTGTCGATCCTCGGCGCCATGCAGGTGGCCCAGAACGGCGATCTCGCCAACTGGATGATCCCCGGCAAGATGGTGAAGGGCATGGGCGGCGCGATGGATCTCGTCGCCGGCGTCAAGCGTGTCGTCGTGGTGATGGAGCATTCCGCCAAGGACGGCCCGAAGCTCCTGAAGAAGTGCAATCTGCCGCTGACCGGCGAGCGGGTGGTCGACATGGTCGTGACCGACCTTGCGGTGTTCACCATCGACAAGCATGGCGACGGCGGCATGGCGCTGATCGAGCTCGCCGACGGCGTGACGCTCGACGAGGTGAAGTCCAAGACCGAGGCCGAGTTCCGCGTCGCGCTGAAGAACACCTGAGATGGCCCCGGGACGGAGTTCGATCCGTCCCGCACGCCCTGACGACGCCGGCTTCATCGCCCGCATCATCGTCGCCGCACAGCGCGGCCCAATGCCGCGCGGCTGGTTCGATATCGCGCTCGACCGCGATGAGGCCGCCTGTCTTGCCTTCATCGCGCGCCTCGCGGTCGCCCGCACGCGATCCTGGTATCATGTCGCGCACTTCCTGGTCGCCGAGGCTGATGGCTGGCCGGCCGCGGCGCTGTGCGCGATGCCGGCCGCGGGAACGCTGGTGTCAGCGCGCGCGGCGATCGCCGAGATTGCCGCGGAGAGCGGGATCGATGCCGCTGCGATCGGCCAGCGCGGCGCCTACGCCAGGGATTGCTGGGTGCAGGGCGGCGACGGCGAATGGCTGATCGAGCATGTCGCATCAAATCCGGCCTATCGCGGTCGTGGACTGGCGCAGGCGCTGATCGCCCGCGCGCTCACCGATGGAAAGGCGGCCGGCTATGCGCAGGCCTCGATCTCGTTCCTGATCGGCAACCAGGCCGCCGAGCGCTGCTATGCCATGGCGGGATTTGCGTTCGCCGAGGAGAAACGCGATGCGGCGTTCGAGGCGCTGACGGGTTCGCCGGGGTTTCGGAGATTTGTGCGCGCGATGTGAGGCGTTCGTCGCGCCCCATTCCGTATTTTGGCCGTACCCACAACCGTCATCCTGGCGAAAGCCAGGATCCATTACCACCGAGCTTTGTTGTGAAAGGGATCGTGGCCCCAGCGTCGCGAAACAATCAGCATTTGGGGTCATGGGTCCCCTGAGTTCACAAACGAAGTGCAACACTTCCGACTGGAGGTGTTGCCATGGGGCGGACTTACAAGCAGC
>NZ_JAFCJX010000022.1 GCF_018130695.1 Bradyrhizobium jicamae
GTAGATTCCATGGGCGGTGAGCGTGGCCTCTCCGATAGGTTTGGGTTTCCACACTCGAACCCACGGAGAGTCAGATGCAAGCATCGACTATAGGCACGCTCACCACCGGCCATAATGGCACAATTTTCCTTGCGATCGAACTCAGTCAGAAGACGTGGCTGACGACGTTGCACAGCCCGGATCGAGATCGGATATCGCGCCACAAGCTCGAAGGCGGCGATCATGCCGGACTGCTGGAGCTGATCGAGAAGGTCCGCAGGCGGGCGGCAGAGAAGCTCGGAGAGGTGCCGCGTGTGGTGAGCTGCTACGAGGCCGGCTACGACGGCTTCTGGCTGCACCGGCTGCTGGAAGCCGCCGGGATCACGAACTACGTGTTCGACCCCGCGAGTATTGCGGTGGAGCAGCGGTCGCGGCGGACCAAGACGGACCGGATCGATGGCGAGCTTCTGCTCCGCACCTTGATGGCCCATTTGCGCGGCGAGCCGCGGGTGGTTCGGATCGTCCGCGTCCCGAGCGCGGCGCAGGAGGACGCCAGGCGCGCCAGCCGCGAACGCGATCGGCTGGTCACGGAGCAGACGGCCCATACCAACCGGATCAAGGCGCTGTTGCGTCTTCAGGGGATGGCCGTCGGCAATCCGCGGCGGCGAGACTGGCTTGGCTGGCTGGCACGGCAGCGCGACTGGCAGGGGCAACCGCTGCCGCCGCATCTGCTGGCCGAAGTGACGCGCGAGCACGCCCGCCTGATGCTGATGCGTGAGCAGCTTGCAGTACTGGAAGAGGCCCAGACCCCTGCCGTCCCTGCGCAGACGGCCGAGCGGCAGGATCTGCTGCAGCGGCTTAAAGCCCTCGGTCCGGCCTTCACCGCGACGCTGACCAACGAGGTGTTCTACAAGGACTTCCGCAACCGCCGCGAGGTCGCCAGCTACGTCGGATTGGCGCCCAGTCCCTGGCGGAGCGGCGGCATCGATCGTGAGCAGGGCATCAGCAAGGCTGGCAATCCACGCGCCCGCCTCAAGGCGATCGAACTGGCCTGGCTGTGGCTGCGGCATCAGGCCGACAGCGAGCTCAGCCGCTGGTTCCGCATCCGCACCGCCAACGCCGGCAAGCGGGCCAGGCGCATCGCCATCGTCGCCCTGGCGCGCAAACTGATCGTGGCGCTGTGGCGCTATCTCACCACCGGGCTCGTCCCAGCGGGGGCGACGATGAAGGCATAGAACCGAACCACCGCACCGGCGCTGCGCCTGGCCGCAGTTCCGCGCGGGATGGATGATGACCGTGCCACCCTTGGGCCGAACCAACAGCCGTTTCGTAGATGGGTCTCATCCTCAAGGCTTCCTCGCCGCAAGCATGCGGAAGGTGGGTCCGGACCACACCAGTCCGACCGGATATGAGGTGATGCAGTGAGCTGCAGAAATCTTCGGAAGCCAATCCTCGCCCGGAACGCGGTCGTCGCGCGGCGCTACGCATGGCTCCGCGCGCCGCCCTCGCACCGTACCAACCTCACTCAAGCCAATCGAAGGGCCTTGACTCACAAATCCCCATATGAGGGTGGGCAAAGCGAAGCGTGCCCACCATCACGAGCACGCCGTGAATGGTGGGCACGGCGCAAGTGCGCCTTTGCCCACCCTACAAGATCACGCTACGCCTTCGCCGGCTTCGGCCAATACCGATCGCGCAGATGCCGCTTCACCAGTTTCCCCGTTGGCGTTCGCGGCAGCTCGGCTTCGAAATCGATGCTCTTCGGGCATTTGATCGGCGACAGATGCTGTCGGCAGAACGCGATCAGCTCGGCTTCGAGGTCCTTGCCGGCCTTGGCCATGTCGTGCGGTTGCACCACGGCCTTGACCTCTTCGCCCATCTCCTCGTTCGGCACGCCGAACACCGCAACGTCGGCGACATCAGGATGCGTGATCAGCACATCCTCGGTCTCCTGCGGATAGATGTTCACACCGCCCGAGATGATCATGTAGCTCTTGCGGTCGGTGAGATAGAGGAAGCCTTCGTCGTCGAGATAGCCGACGTCGCCGAGCGTCGACCAGCCCTTGGCGTTGTAGGCCTTCTTCGTCTTCTCGGGATCGTTGTGATAGGAGAACACCGGCGCGTCGGCGAAATAGACCTGGCCGATCTGGCCAACCGGCGCTTCCTGGTCGTTCTCGTCCAAAATCTTCACCTTGCCGACCACGGCGCGGCCGACGGTGCCGCGATGGGTCAGCCATTGCTGCGAGGTCGAGACCGTGACGCCGTTGCCTTCGGAGCCGGCGTAATATTCGATCAGGATCGGTCCCCACCACTCGATCATCTTGGCCTTCACGTCGACCGGGCAGGGCGCCGCGGCGTGGATCGCGCCCTTCAGCGAGGAGACGTCGTAACGCGCGCGCACTTCGTCGGGCAGTTTCAGCATGCGCACGAACATGGTCGGCACCAGCTGCGACTGCGTGATCTTGCGCGTCTCGACCTGCTTCAGAAATTCCTCGGCGTCGAAATGCTCCATGATTACGGACGTGCCGCCGAGCGTGATCGCCATCATGTTGAAGCGCAATGGAGCCGCGTGGTAGAGCGGCGCCGGCGACAGATAGACGCTGTCGGCATTCATCCCGCACATGTCGGCGCAGAGCACCTTCAGGAACGGATTCGGCACATCGATCCGGTTGCCTTCGAAATCCTTCTTGATGCCCTTGGGCCGGCCGGTGGTGCCGGAGGAATAGAGCATGTCGTAGCCGGCGACCTCGTCCGCAACCGGCGTGGTCGGCTGCACGATCGCTTCCTTGTCGTAGGAGCGGAACCCCGGCTCGGGCTCGTCCATCATGTAGAACAGGGGCTCGCCCTGCTCGCCCTTGATGATGCCCTTCACCTTGTCGGCGCATTGCGGCGTGGTGATGAAGACCTTCGCGCCGCAATCCTTGACGATGTAGGCGATCTCGTCCTGCGTCAGGTAGCGGCTGATCGCGGTGTAATAGAGCCCCGAGCGTTGTGCGGCCCAGCAGATCTCCATGAAGGCGAGGCGGTTTTCCATCAGCAGCGCGATGTGGTCGCCGGCCTTCAGGCCGAGCGAGCGGAACAGATGCGCGCCCTGGTTGGAGAGCTCGTCGAGCTCGCGATAAGTGATCGCCTTGCCGCTGCCGGCCATCTGGTAGGCGATTTTATCGGGCGTGTTGCGGGCATGAATGGACGGGTGGGTCATGAGAAGGTTCTGCTCGTGAACTCAAGGAGGCGTTCCCCGGATGCTGCGCAGCGCGTAGCGGTGCGCTGCTGATCCGGGGTCCATCGGGACACGCATGGGTCCCGGCTCTGCGATGCATCGCTCCGCGCTGCATCGCGTCCGGGACACGAGATAGTTACAGCCGCTCAACAATCGTCACATTGGCCATGCCACCGCCCTCGCACATGGTCTGCAGACCATAGCGCTTGCCACGCTGCTTCAGCGCGTTGAGCAGCGTCGTCATCAGCTTGGTGCCGGAGCCGCCGAGGGGATGGCCGAGCGCGATCGCGCCGCCATTGACGTTGAGGCGCGCCGGATCGGCGCCTGTGGTCTTCAGCCACGCTGTTGGCACCGAGGCGAAGGCTTCGTTGACCTCGAACAGGTCGATATCGTCGACGGTCATGCCGGCCTTCTTCAGCGCGCGCTCGGTCGCCGGCAGCGGGGCTTCCAGCATGATCACGGGGTCATGGCCGATCATGGTCATGTGATGGATGCGCGCCAGCGGCTTGACGCCGAGCGCCTTCAGGCCCTTCTCGTTGACGACCATCACGCCGGAAGCGCCGTCGCAGATCTGGCTGGCGCTCGCTGCGGTCAGTCTGCCGTTCTCGGCGATCAGCTTGACGCCCTTGATGCCGTCGAGGCTGGCGTCGAAGCGGATGCCTTCGTCGATGCTATGGATATCGGTCGAGCCGTCGGCGCGGGTGATTGTCACCGGCACGATCTCGTCCTTGAAGGCGCCGGCCTGGGTTGCCGCGATCGCGCGCTGATGGCTGTTGTAGGAGTATTCGTCGAGCTCATCCTTCGACAGGCCGTACTTCTCCGCCATCATCTCCGCGCCGGTGAACTGGCTGAACAGGATGTTCGGATATTTCTGCTCGATGCCCGGACTCTTGTAGTGGCCGAAGCCGTTCTTGGCGGGCAGCTGTGAGGCCAGCCCCATCGGCACGCGGGTCATCGACTCCACGCCGGCCGCGATCACGCAGTCCATGGTGCCGCTCATCACCGCCTGCGCTGCGAAGTGCAGCGCCTGCTGCGAGGAGCCGCATTGCCGATCCACTGAAGTGGCCGGCACGCTCTCCGGCAGCTTCGAGGCCATCACCGCATTGCGCGCGATGTTGTTGGACTGCTCGCCGGCCTGCATCACGCAGCCCATGATCACGTCCTCGATCTGCGCGGGGTCGACACCGGTGCGCTCGACCAGCGAGTCCAGCACGGTCGCGGCCAGATCGGCCGGATGCCAGCCGGCAAGACGTCCCCCCTTGCGGCCGCCCGCGGTGCGAGCGGCGGCGACGATATAGGCCTCGGCCATGTCTGATCTCCCTGATGTTTTTGGATTGGGGTGTGCAATGTCGGGCCGGATTTAAGGGGCGGCTCTGCATTTAGTCAATCAATCAATTAACTCTTGAGTGCAACCCCGGCATGGGCTTATGTGCGGCCTCATTCTCCTCGCAGCGGGATCAGGCGGCAGTTGAATACCAGCGTACCGACACGGCGCCAGGCGACCACCAATGCCACCGCCGACAAGCTTCTGGTCGCGGCCAGCGAGCTGATGATCGAGCGCGCCTCGATCGAGGTGTCGCTGTCGGACATCGCGCAGAAGTCGGGCGTCAACGCAGCCCTGGTGAAATATCATTTCGGCAACAAGGACGGCCTCTTGCTCGCGCTGCTGGCGCGCGACGCCGCCACCGAAATGTCCCAGCTCGAATATCTGCTGGCGCAGCCGATCACGCCCACCGCAAAGCTGCGCCTGCACATCGGCGGCATCATCCGCGCCTATCACCAGTTCCCCTACATGAACCGGCTGATCCATTATCTCTTGCACGAGAGCAGCGGCGAAGCTGCGGACGAAGTGTCAAAATTCTTCGTTGCGCCGCTGTTCGATTTTCATCGCCGCTTGCTCGACGAAGGCGTCAGGGCGGGCGAATTCCGCAAGGTCGATCCGGTGCTGTTCTACACCAGCCTGATCGGCGCCTGCGATCATCTGTTTTTCAGCCGCCACGCGATGTCGCGTGCGCTCGGCGTCGGTCCGGTCACCGACGAAGTCTGCCGCGACTACATCAAGCACATGGAGGCGCTGATTTTCGGCGGCATGCTCAATCCGAAGAATGAAACGGCGGTGATCGCCGTCGGATAACACGTTCGAAGTCCAGAGAAGAAACGCCCAAGGAAAGGTTGATCCCATGCAGTTGAAAGACGTTGCCGTTCTCATCACCGGCGGTGGCTCCGGCCTCGGTGCCGCGACCGCCCGCGCCATGGCCGCGAAGGGCGCCAGGATCGGCGTGCTCGACCAGAACAAGGACAATGCCGAGAAGGTCGCCGCCGAGGTGAAGGGCGTCGCGCTTCATGCCGACGTCACCAGCGAAGAGCAGATGAAGGCTGCGATCGCGAAAGCGGAAGCCGCGCACGGCATCGCGCGTGTGCTGATGAACTGCGCCGGCATCGGCGGCTCGCAGCGCATCGTCGGTCGCGACGGCGTCTATCCGCTGGAGAAATTCGCCCGCATCATCAACGTCAATCTGATCGGCACCTTCAACGCGCTCCGCCTGTTTTCCGAGCGGCTCGCCACCGCCGAGACCATCGGCGAGGAGCGGGGCGTGATCATCAACACGGCGTCCGTTGCGGCCTACGAAGGCCAGATCGGCCAGATCGCCTACTCCGCGTCGAAGGGCGGCATCGTCGGCCTGACGCTGCCGGCGGCGCGCGACCTCGCTTCCTTGAAGATCCGCGTCAACACCATCGCGCCCGGCATCTTCTTCACGCCGCTCTTGATGGGCCTGAACGAGGAAGCCCGCAAGAGCCTCGGCGCCCAGGTGCCGCATCCGGCCCGCCTCGGCGAGCCCGACGAATACGGCGCGCTCGCCGTGCATATGGTCGAGAACGCCATGCTCAACGGCGAAACCATCCGCCTCGACGGCGCCATCCGCATGGCGCCGCGGTAGTACCGCCGTCGTCCTGACGAAAGTCAGGACCCATTACCACCGGCGTTCGTTGTTGCGCGAGCTCAACCAACGCCGGTGATCGACAACAAGAGCCTGTGGTTATGGGTCCTGGATCAGCGCTCGCTCCGCTCGCTTGTCCAGGACGACGATGGGGAGTTGTCCGTGTCTCAACCGCTAATGATCGAACACCACGACGGAACAGATTGGGTCACGCTCAATCGCCCCGACAGCCTCAACGCGCTCGATCCCTCCCTGATCGACGCCCTCAACGTCTACTTCCAGGGACTGCAGCGTAACCGCGACACTCGCGTCGTCGTCCTGAAGGGCGCCGGCGCCAATTTCTGCGCCGGCCTCGATCTCAAGCATGCGATGGCGCGGCGCGGCGGGCAGGCCGAGCCGCCTGGCGTGCAGGACTCGCTGGACTCGCAGCGGCGCATTGCCGACATCGTGATGCTGATGCGGCGCTGTCCGCAGCCGATCATCGCGCTGGTGCAGGGCGCGGCCGCCGGCGGCGGCTTTGCGCTGGCGCTGGCCGCCGACATCCGCATCGCTGCCAAGAATGCGCGGATGAACTGCGCCTTCATCAAGCTCGGCCTTGGCGGCTGCGACATCGGCACCAGCTATTTCCTGCCGCGCCTCGTCGGCGTCTCCGTTGCCTCCGAGCTGATCCTCACCGGCCGCTTCATCCATGCCGATCGTGCGCTCGCCGTCGGCCTCGTCTCGGAAGTGGTGGAGGAGGACGCGCTCGAAGCAGCAGCCAATCCTTACGTCGAGGCAATGATGACGGCCTCGCCGGTCGGCTTAAGGCTGTCGAAGGAATGCATCAACATGAGCGTCGATGCCGGCTCGATCGAGGCCGTGATCGCGATGGAGGACCGTAACCAGGTGCTCTGCAGCCGCTCGGAAGATTTCGCCGAGGGCATCAAGGCCTTCCTTGAGAAACGAAAGCCTGTCTATATCAGGCGCTGACGCAAGATCCGCAAAGGACAAGAGAATTCCGGGAGACGCAAAATGAGTGGGAATGCCGCGGCAGTGATGACGAAGCCCGCCTTTCGCAAGATCGAATGGCTGCCGCGCGACATCGCCGTCGAGCGTCGCGACGACGGCACCGTCATTCTGAAGTCGCGCATTCCGCTGAAGTCCTACGAGACGCATATCCCGGCCTCGCTGGCGAAATGGGCCAAGGATGCGCCTGACCGAATCTGGCTCGCGCAGCGCGGCGGTCCCGATCGGCAATGGCGGAAAGTGTCCTATGGCGAAGCCAAGCGCACCGTCGATGCGCTGACGCAAGGCCTGCTCGATCTCGGCCTCGACGAGGGACGTCCGGTCACGATCCTCTCCGGCAACTCGATCGAGCACGCGCTGATGACGCAGGCGGCGATGCAGGCACGCCTGCCGGCCGCGCCGGTGTCGCCGGCCTATTCGCTGATGAGCCAGGATCACCTCAAGCTCAAATATCTCTTCAACCTGATCAAGCCCGCCGTCGTGATGGTGCAGGACGGCCCGACCTTCGAGAAGGCGCTGAACGCGCTCGATCTCACCGGCATCACCGTGATCCACGTGCTGCGTCCCTGCGAGGGCATCAAGAGTGTATCGTTCGCTGACCTCGCAAAAACGCCGGTGACCAAGGCGGTCGATGATTCGATCGCGAAGATCACGCCCAAAACCGTCGGCAAGCTGCTGTTCACCTCCGGCTCCACCGGCATGCCCAAGGCCGTCATCAACACCCAGGAGATGATGTGCGCCAATGCGGCGATGATGATGCAGGTGCGGCCGCGCGACACCGACGGCACGGCGCCTGTTGTGCTCGACTGGATGCCATGGAATCACACCATGGGCGGCAACGCCGCGTTCAATCCGGTGCTGGTCGACGGCGGCACGCTCTATATCGACGACGGCCGTCCGATGCCGGGCCAGCTCGAGGAGACGATCAGGAATCTGCGCGAGGTCTCGCCGACCTATTACGCCAATGTGCCGGCCGGCTATGCCGCCCTCGCCGCGGCGATGGAGAAGGACGACGCGCTGTGCCGCTCTTTCTTCAAGAACCTCGCGATCATGGCCTATGGCGGCGCGCGGCTGCCTGACGATCTCTATGATCGCATGCAGGCCTTGGCCGTGAAGACCACCGGCGAGCGCATCGTGTTTTACACCGGCTGGGGCTCGACCGAGACCGCGCCGACCTCGACCGGCACCTATTGGGACACCGAGCGCGTCGGCCTGATCGGCCTGCCGTTCCCCGGCGTCGAATTGAAGATGGTGCCGTGCGGCTCGAAATACGAGCTGCGGCTGCGCGGCATCAATGTCACGCCGGGCTATTTCGGCCAGCCTGATCTGACCAGGAAGATGTTCGACGAGGAAGGCTTCTACTGCATCGGCGATGCCGGCGTGTTCGTCGACCCCGAGGATCCCGTCGCCGGCATCATCTTCGCCGGCCGCGTCGTCGAGGACTTCAAGCTGACCACCGGAACCTTCGTGCATGTCGGTTCGCTGCGCACCGACGCGATCGCGGCCGCGACGCCGGTGGTGCATGACGCACTGGTCGCCGGCCAGGATCGTCCGTTCATCGGCCTGCTGTGCTGGCCGAACCTGCACGCCTGCCGACAGGTCGTCGGCAATCCGGATGCGACATTCGCGGACGTGGTGAAACATCCCGACATCGTCGCCTGCCTGAAGCGCGGGCTCGAGGCTTTCAACACCGCCTGCAAGGGCAGCAGCATGCGCGTCGCGCGCGCGATGCTGATGGTCGAGCCGCCCTCGATCGATGGCAACGAACTCACCGACAAGGGCTACATCAACCAGCGCGCCGGCCTCGAACGCCGCGCCGACCTGGTCGAGCAGCTCTATGCCGACAAGCCGGGAGAGGACGTGATCATCCTCAACTGAACGCAAATCGCAGGATGGGTAGAGCGCAGCGAAACCCATCACGCACCAACCAGGAACCCGATGGGTATCGCTTCGCTCCACCCATCCTACAAGAGCAAACGCCATGAACTTCGATTTCTCCGACGAGCAGAAGCAGATGCGCGACGAGGCGCGGAAATTCCTCTCAGAGCAGTGCCCGCCGAAGGCGGTGCGCGCCGTGCTCGATGGCAAGGCTGCCTATGACAAGAGTCTGTGGAAGGGCCTCGCGGAGATGGGCTTCCTCGGCGTCGCGATCCCGGAAAAATTCGGCGGCGCAGGTGCGGGCCATCTCGAGCTCTGCGTGATCGCGGAGGAAATGGGCCGCGCGCTGGCGCCGGTGCCGTTCTCCTCCACGGTCTATCTCGCCGCTGAAGCGATCCTGATTGCCGGAAGCGACGCGCAGAAGCAGAAGTGGCTGCCGAAGATCGCGAGCGGCGAGGCGATCGGCACGCTGGCGCTGTTCGAGGGCAAGGGCAATCCGTCGCCGAAGGCGATCAAGCTCACGGCCAATGGTGGTGCGCTCAATGGCGTCAAGAAGCCGGTGCCGGATGGCGCGATCGCGGATTTCGCAGTGGTGGCCGCGCGCACGGGATCTGGTAGCCGCGAGTCCGACATCTCGCTGTTCATTGTCGACCTCAAGGCTGAAGGCGTCGAGGTCAAGGAGCTCACCAACATCGATCCGACTCGCGGCCAGGCCGAGATCACCTTCAAGGATGCGAAGGCTGAACCGCTCGGCGCGGCCGGCGAAGGCTGGGGCGTCATCACCCAGGTGCTGGATCGCGCCGCGGTGCTGATGGCGTTCGAGCAGGTCGGCGGCGCCGACCGCGCGCTGGAGATGGGTCGCGACTACGCGCTCGATCGCATCGCGTTCGGCCGTCCGATCGGCTCGTTCCAGGCGGTCAAGCACATGCTCGCCGACATGTACGTCTCGGCGACGCTGGCGCGCTCCAATTCCTATTACGGCGCCTGGGCGCTCTCGACCAATGCCGGCGAACTGCCGGAAGCCGCCGCCGCCGCGCGCATCAGCGCGACGCAGGCGTTTCAGCACTGCGCCAAGAACAACATCCAGGTCCATGGCGGCATGGGCTTCACCTGGGAGTTCGACTGCCACATGTACTACCGCCGCGCCAACGCGGTCGCCGTTGGTCTCGGCAGTCTGTCCTATTGGGAAGACGCGTTGATCGATCGCATGCGCAAGAAGAACGCGGCGTAAGGGACACTCGTGTCCCGGACGCGATGCAGCGTGAAACGCTGCTTCGCAGAGCCGGGACCCACGGTGGACCCCGGATCAGCAGCGCATCACTTCGTGCTGCGCAGCATCCGGGAACGCAGGAGAGATAGATGAATTTCGACGACACCCCGCAAGAGGCCGCATTCCGCGCCGAGGCGAAAGCCTGGATCGCGGCGAATGCGCCGAAGCAATATGAAGACGAACTGCGCAAGGCCTCGCTCGGCCGCGTCCAGCTCAAGGGCGCCAACATCCTCGAGGTGGCAAAAGCCTGGCAGAAGAGGAAGGCCGATGCCGGCTGGGCCTGCCTGCACTGGCCGAAAGAGTATGGCGGCCGCGGTTCGTCGCCGATCGAGCGCGTGATCTGGCAGCAGGAAGAAGGGCCGTTCGGCCAGCTGTCCCGCATGTTCATCATCGGCCACGGCATGTGCGGGCCGACCATGATGGCGTTTGCGCGCGAGGAGCATAAGCGGACGTTCCTGCCGCCGCTCGCCTCAGGCGAGAAGGTCTGGTGCCAGCTGTTCTCCGAACCCGCCGGCGGCTCCGACGTCGCGGGCCTGCGCACGCGTGCCGAGAAGGATGGCGACGACTGGGTCATCAATGGTCAGAAGATCTGGACCTCGGGCGCGCATTATTCCGACTACGGCATCCTGCTCACCCGTACCGATCCGACCGTGCCCAAGCACAAGGGCCTCACCATGTTCTTCCTGGACATGAAGAGCCCGGGTGTCGAGGTACGGCCGATCAAGCAGGCCAGTGGCGCGTCCGACTTCAACGAAGTCTACTTCACCAACGTCCGCATCCCCGACCATCAGCGTCTCGGCGAGGTCGGTGACGGCTGGAACGTGTCGCTGACCACGCTGATGAACGAGCGCAGCGCGATCGGCGCGGCCGTCTCGACCGGTTTCCCGGAGCTGTTCGAGTATTGCTCCAGCCTGATGCTGGAAGACGGCCCCGCGATCGAGGATCGCGCGGTGCGCTCGAAATTGGCGAACTGGGCGGTGAAGGCGAGCGGGCTGAAATACACCAGCATGCGCGCGATCTCGGCATTGTCGAAGGGCGAGCGTCCGGGTCCGGAGAATTCGATCGGCAAGCTCGTCGCCGGTTCGATGATCCAGGACGTCGCGACTTATGCGCTCGATCTGCAAGGCGCCGCCGGTGGGCTGAATGGACCAGAGGAGGCCGAGGTCGCCGGCAAATTCCAGGCAATGCTGCTGCGCGCGCCCGGCACCCGCGTCGAAGGCGGCACCGACGAGATCATGCGCAACATCATCGCCGAGCGCGTGCTGGGTTTGCCCGGAGATATCCGCGTCGACAAGGATGTGCCCTTCAACAAGATCCCGACCAAGGGAAGAAGCTGATCGTGTCCCGGACGCGAAGCAGCGTGAAACGCTGCTTCGCAGAGCCGGGACCCACCCATCCATGGGCCCCGGCTCTGCGTCGCGTCACTCCGTGCCGCGCCGCGTCCGGGGCACGAGAGAGGAGAATGCGAAATGAATTTCGATGACACGCCGCAGGAAGCCGAATTCCGCCAGGTCGCGCGCCAATGGGTCGAGGCCAATGCGCCGAAGGAGTTCGAGGCGGAGCTGTCAAAGTCTTCGCTCGGCCGCATCCGCCTTGCGAAGCACGACATGGTCGAGGTCGGCAAGGCCTGGCAGAAGAAGAAGGCCGAGGGCGGCTGGGCCTGCCTGCATTGGCCGAAGGAATATGGCGGCCGCGGCGCGACGCCGATCGAGCGCGTGATCTGGCAGCAGGAAGAGGGCGTCTACGGCAAGCTGACCCAGCCGTTCCAGATCGGCGAGGGCATGTGCGGCCCGACAGTGATGGCCTGGGGCAGCGAAGACGCCAAGCGCCGCTATTTGCCGAAGCTCGCGTCGGGCGAGGAGATCTGGTGCCAGCTGTTCTCCGAACCGTCGGCCGGCTCGGACGTCGCGGGCCTGCGCACCCGTGCCGAGAAGCAGGGCGACAACTGGGTCGTCAACGGCCAGAAGATCTGGACCTCCGGCGCGCACTACTCGGATTACGGCCTGTTGATCGCGCGCACCGATCCGAACGTGCCCAAGCACAAGGGCCTCACCATGTTCTTCCTCGACATGAAGAGCAAAGGCGTCGAGGTCAGGCCGATCAAGCAGGCCAACGGCATGCAGGAGTTCAACGAGGTTTATTTCACCGACGTCGTGATCCCGGACAGCCAGCGGCTCGGCAATGTCGGTGACGGCTGGAACGTGTCGCTGACCACCCTGATGAACGAGCGCATGTCGATCGGCTCGCGGCTTGCGACCGGCGTCCCCGAGATGTTCGAGTTCTGCTCCAATTTGATGCTGGAAGACGGCCTTGCGATCGACGATCCGGCCGTGCGCTCGAAGCTCGCAAGCTGGGCGGTGAAATCGAACGGGTTGAAATACACCAGCTACCGCGCGATTTCCGCGCTGTCGAAGGGCGAGCGGCCGGGCCCGGAGAATTCCATCGGCAAGCTGGTCTCCGGCATGATGCTGCAGGATATCGCCGCCTACGCGATGGATCTGCAGGGCGCGGCCGGTTCGCTGACGGGGATGTCGGAGGAGACCGTGCACGGCCAGTTCCAGCAGATGCTGCTGTCCTCGCCCTCGATGCGCATCGCCGGCGGCACCGACGAGATCCTGCGCAACATCATCGCCGAGCGCGTGCTCGGCCTGCCCGGCGATATCCGCGTCGACAAGGACGTGCCGTATAACAAGATCCCGACCAAGGGGCGCTAAATCTCGTGTCCCGGGCGCGGTGCAGCGTACAACGCTGCTCCGCAGAACCGGGACCCACCTCTCATGGGCCCCGGCTCTGCGTCGCATCACGATGTGCTGCGCCGCGTCCGGGGCACGAAAGTGAGTTTCGACAATGGACGCTGTAGTCAAACCAACAGACCGTATCGACGCGCTCGAAAGCCTGCTCAACGAGCGCTACTCCGTCCGCGCCTTCCTCCCCCGCGAGGTCCCGCGCGACATCATCGAGCATGTTCTGACCGTCGCGCAGCGCACCGCGTCCTGGTGCAACAGCCAGCCCTGGCAGGTGCTGATCGCCAGCGGCGAAGCCAAGGAGCGTTTCCGGAAGGCCATCTACGCCGAGGCCGCCTCGGGCGGTAAGGACAATCACGACTTCACCCCGCCGCGCGAATATGTCGGCGTTTACCTCGAGCGCCGCCGCGAGAGCGGCTTTCAGCTCTACAACACGCTTGGTATCGCGCGGGGCGACAAGGCCGCGTATGCCAAGCAGGCGCTGGAGAACTACAATTTCTTCGGCGCGCCGCACGTCGCCGTGATCCACACCAACGAGCCGCTCGGCATCTACGGCGCGATCGATTGCGGCGCCTATGTCGCGAACTTCATGCTCGCAGCCCAGGCGCTCGGGCTCGGCACCATCCCGCAGGCCGCGCTCGCCCGCCACTCCGGCCTGATCCGAAAGCATTTTGATCTGCCCGACGACCGCCGCGTCGTCTGCGGCATCTCCTTTGGCTACGCCGACCATGCGGCCAAGGTGAACAGCTACCGGACCTCGCGCGCTGAGGTCGCCGACACCGTCACATTCCTGGACAAATGATCCCGTTTAAGCAAGTGGCCCACGCATCTTCCCGCGCGGGACAGGAACTGCATGATGGCGAACCGCGCCGCCACCCTCACTCCGGCGAAGATCATCTGGACTCTGCGTCAGTTCCCCGCGCTCGAGCGGGACGCTTTCATGGCTTCCGAATATCTGGGGCAGCGCGTCGCATGGAAGACGCGCTTCTTCGACGTCATCGATTACGGGGCAGGCTCGATCAAGCTGTTCAGCCTTTTCCAGCGCGGCTGGCACCGGCACGCGCGGTTCGACAGATCGGTCTATGCTCACATCGACATCAACAGCCATCCGGAAACCCGCGATCTGCGACGCGGGCGCCGCGTCGATCTCGGCGGCACCATCGCGGCCATCGACATCGTCACGGGAATCACGCTGACGCTGGACCGCTTCGAGATCCTCCCGGTCAGCCTGCTCGACCGGTTCGTCATCAAGTCCGACAGCCGCTACTGACGGCGAGGACGACGCTCAGCGCTTGCGCCCTGCCACCGCGCGAAGCGGCGCCGGCGCATAGCGCGCGGCCATCTCGCTTGTCATCTCCGCCATCTTCGCGCGCAAATCGGCGGGTGCCAGGACCTCGGCTTCGGCGCCGAGGCGGAGCAACTCGGTCGCGGCATGCCACAGCGTCTTGCCGACCGGCATGGTGGCGACGCGCCAGCCGTCGGCATCGGCGTTTGCGAGGCGCATCCGCGCCTTCACATAGGGATGGCCCAGCGCCTCGAACAGCTTCAGGCCGAACGGCGACAGCCGCACCGTCGCCTCGTTCGGGTGCAGCTCGGCTTCGAGCCGTTCGGTGGATGCGCGCCAATAGGCGGCGAGGTCGAAATCGGCGGGCCGCTTGAACGGCTTGTCGAGCGCTGCGCAATCCAGCACCCGCGCGACGCGGTAGGTGCGCACGCTGCCGTCGACGAGGCCGGCGAGATACCAGCTGCCGCCCTTCAGCACCAGGCCGAGCGGCGCGACGCGGCGGCGCTTTTCGGCGCGCCAGCTCTGGTAGCGGATCTCGATCATGGTCTCGCGCAGCACGGCGCTGGAGATCATGCGCAGGTATTTCGGCTCCTCGTTCTCGCCGAACCAGTTCGGCGCATCGAGATGGAAGCGCTGCTGCATGCCGCGTGCGTTCGGCCGCAGATTCTCCGGCAGCGCCGCCATCAGTTTTGTCTGTGCCGCCAGCATCGCCGCATCGAGGCCGAGCGCGGCAGCGGGGCCCGGCAATCCCGCCATGAACAGCGCCTCGGCCTCCGGCTGCGACAATCCGTTCAGCCGCACCCGATAGCCGTCGAGCAGGCGATAGCCGCCCTCGGCGCCGCGATCGGCATAGATGGGCACGCCGGAGGCGGCGAGCGCATCGATGTCGCGATAGATCGTGCGCACCGAGACCTCGCAGGCCTCCGCGAGCGCGCCCGCGGTGACCTGCCCCTTGGCCTGCAGGGTGGTGAGGATCGAAAAAAGCCGGCTCGCGCGCATGCCCAAAATCATACCTGACACAGGATGTCAGGTATAGGCGCGTATCACGGTGTCTTCGAAGCCCACGGAGTTCCGTCATGACCACCACCGACCGCATCACACTGTATTACTCGCCGCAGAGCCGCGCCACCGGCGCCCGCGTGCTGCTGGAGGAACTCGGCGCGCCCTATGATCTGCACGTCCTCAACATGAAGGCCGGAGAGCAGCGGAAGCCCGAATATCTCGCCATCAATCCACTCGGCAAGGTGCCGGCCATCGGCCACCGCGGCGGGCTGGTGACAGAGCAGGTCGCGATCTTCATTTATCTGGCCGATTTATTCCCGCAGGCCGGGCTGACCCCCGCGCTCGATGATCCCAGGCGCGGGCCGTATCTGCGCTGGACCGCCTATTACGGCGCGTCGTTCGAGCCAGCCGTGATCGACAAATTCATGAAGCGCGAGCCCGCGCCGGTCACGCAGTCGCCCTATGCCGATTTCGACACCATGCTGGGCGCGCTGGAGACGCAGCTCGCGAAGGGGCCGTATCTGTTCGGCGAGGAGATCACCGCGGCCGACATCCTCTGGGGCATGGCGTTGAACTGGACCATGATGTTCGGCCTGGTGCCGAAGAGGGACGTCTTCGTTCGCTTCGCCGAACGCATCGCCGCGCGCCCGGCCTACCAGCGGATTTCCGCAGCGGACGACGAGATGGCCGCTGCGCACGCCGTCGCGGCGGGAGTGTGATAGAGAGTGGCGATGACCAGGGCGCTGCACACGACCAATGTCGTCGACACCTTCATCCGCGTCGCGGAGGACTGCCCGGCGCGGAGCGGTGAGGAGCCGCAGCCGCGCGGCGGCAATCCGACCGTTGCCACGCTGCAGTACGCGATGCTCGCCGGATCACCCTACAAATACACCTCCGACGACGTCGTGTTCGCGACCTCGGCACCGGGCCGTGAGCTCGGTGCCAAGGCGACGAAGCATGAGCGCAGCCTCGCGCGTGAGACGTTCTTCTCGAAAGGCCAGGCCTGCATGCGCGCCTCGCCGCTCGGCAAGCGCTTCGGCTGGGGCGTGCATGCAGATGCCAAGGGTCGCATCGCGATCTACGCTGTCGACAGCAAGCGCTATCAGGCGCTTTCGGCGGATCCCGAACTCACACAGGTCCGCGCGATGCGGTCAAGGCGTGCCTGATCCAACTCGGAAATGAGTTTTAAATCGATCAGTCTTGCTGACCGATTGACGGACCTCCGACACAGCCGCGCTGTATGGTATTGTGGAGCGCGAGGAGATGAGCGTCATCACGCGTCTCGTCCGGGGCAGCAACGCCTGAAACAGCGTGGATCGGCGCGCTCATTGATTGCCTCAAGCAACCTGCAAGCCAAGCGCGTCCAACGACAATGGAGGATCGACCATGAAGATCGTCGTGATCGGCGGCACCGGCCTGATCGGCTCGAAGACCGTTGCCATTCTGCGCCAGGGCGGCCACGAGGTCGTCGCCGCCTCGCCTAAGTCAGGCGTCAACACCATCACCGGCGAAGGGCTCAAGGACGCCGTGGCCGGCGCGCAGGTGGTGATCGACCTCGCCAACGCGCCCTCATGGGAAGACAAGGCGGTGCTGGAATTTTTCGAGACTTCCGGGCGTAACCTACTTGCGGTGGAATCCGCAGCGGGCGTCCGGCACCATGTCGCATTATCCATCGTCGCAACCGACCGGACAGACAACGGCTATTTCCGCGCCAAGCTCGCCCAGGAGAAATTGATCGAGGCCTCCGGCATGCCCTACACCATCATCCGCGCGACCCAGTTCATGGAGTTCCTTCGCGGCATCGCCGATTCAAGCGCGGATGCAAACAGGGTGCGGATCTCACCCGTCCTGTTCCAGCCCATCGCGTCGGATGACGTTGCTGCCAACGTTGCCGATGTGGCGCTTGCGCCGCCGCGCAATGGCATCGTCGAGATCGCCGGTCCGGAACGCGCGCCATTCAACGACATCGTGGCCCGCTATCTGAAGGCCGTCGGCGATCCGCGTGAGGTGGTGAGCGACCCCAAGGCCGGATACTTCGGCGGCCAAGTTGAGGAGACTTCGCTCGTGCCGCTTGGCGAGGCGCGCCTCGGCCGCATCGGTCTCGACGAATGGCTCCGCCGCTCGCAGGCCGCAGCCTGATCCCGCATCGGCGCGTCGCCCCGGCTGTCACGAGCGGGGCGTGGGGAACGCCGCGCTTCAAAACTTCGGCGGCCGCTTCTCGGCGAATGCCTTGATGCCTTCCTTGATCTCCGGCCCACGCATGCTGTCGCGGTGACGGGCATCGGCGGCTTCCTCGTCGAGCTTGCCGCGGGCGAATTCGTTGATGGCGCGCTTCATGCCCGCCATCGCCTTCGGCGCGTTGCCGGCCAAAATCGCAGCGAGCTTGTCGACTTCCTCGTCCAGAAATTCGGGCGCCACCATCGCGGTGAGGTAACCGATCCGCAGCATCTCCGGTGCCGTGATCTTCTGCGCCGTCAGGAACAGCATCTTGGCGTTGTCGGCGCCGAGCCGCGTCACGTAGCGCTTGATGCCGTCCTTGTAGTAATGCAAGCCCAGCCGCGCCGCCGGCATGAACATCTCCGCGGTGTCGACGCCGATCCGGAAGTCACAGGCCAGCGCCAGATCGGTCGAGCCGCCATAGACGCCGCCGTTGAGCCGGCAGATCGTCGGCACGGAAAGATCCTCCAGCCGGTTCACCACCACCTCGAATGCCGAGCCCGCGCTCTGCTGCTCGTTGGCGCTCACCGCGCGCTCGGCGACCGAATTGAGATCATAGCCGGCCGAGAAGGCGCGGCCGGTGCCGGTCAGCACGAGTACGCGGATCGCCGGATCGGCTTCCACGCGGTCGAACAGTTTGACCAGTTCGCCGAGGTCCTCGGCCTGCAGCCGGTTGAGATGTTTGGGCCGGTTGAGGCGGATGGTGGCGCGGGCGCCACTGATTTCGAGCACGGGCGCGCTGGCGGTGTCGGCCGCGTCTGGCATGGTGGCCTCCTTATTTGTTTTCTTGCTCGCGCCGCCTGGCCTCGACGTCGATGGTGTTGGCGAGATCGGGGTGCCGCGCCATCAGCAGGCGGAAGTCGACGAGGTCGAGCACCAGGAGCCGCGTCACCTTCGTGGTCGTGACATTGGCGCCGCGCACGGCGTTGCCGAGCAGCGCCATCTCGCCGAAGAAGGCGCCTTCGCCGAGCTTGACCTGCCGGCCCGGCAGCTCCACCGCGACCTCGCCGGCGGCGACGAAATACATGCAGTCGCCGCTGGTGCCTTTGCGGATGATCATGGTGCGCGGCGGCAGGTCCATGGTCCGCAGCATATGCGTGACGTCGGCGATCGCGGACGGGCCGAGCTTCTCGAAGAACGGTACCTTGCTGACGGTTTCCCACGTCTTCAAAAAGTTGTCGCGCCGCGTCTCGGCAGCGAAGCCGGTGGCCAGAATACCGGTCCACAGCCCGAACACGCCGAGGCCCGAGATCATCACCATCGCCGCCACCACGCGTCCCATCGGAGTGATCGGCACCACGTCGCCATAGCCGGTCGTGGTCAGCGTCACCACCGCCCACCACAGCGCGGCCGGGACGCTGCCGAAGGTCTGCGGCTGCACGTCGCGCTCGAGGAAATATTCGGCCACCGAGGCCAGGAACACCACCATCAGGAAGATCACGAGCACGCTGAGCAGCGGGCCTTTTTCCTGCACCAGCACGCGGCGCAACTGGCGCAGGCCGGGAATGCCCGGCACCACCTTGAGCACCCAGAGGATGCAGAGCAGCCAGGCCGTGCGCGGCTCGACGCCGCTGATGAGCGCGACCGGGATCGCCAGCGCGCCGACCGTGTCGATCAGGCCTGCGCTCGACAGCAGATAGACCGACCGCCGGCCCTGCCGCGCCATGTGGCGCAGCCGCACCAGCCATTCGAAGATGAAATAGACCAGGCACAGCCAGAGCAGCGCGTCGACCCAGCGATGGGCCGCCTCATAGGCCGGCGCGACCGTCTGCAGCGCCATCATGGCGACGCCGAGCGTCACCGCGAGATAGGCCACACGGGTCATGTTGCGGCCGGCGGTGGCGGACACGAATTGTGTCAAGGCCGGAGGAGCGAGCCGCTGGGACATCGGACGTGGAATGCCTGTCGCTGAAATGGACAAAACCGGCCCTGCCGCTGCAGGGGCCAATGCCACAAACTGCCCGCCTGCGGGCAAGCCGTCAACGCAAGCAGCCCACACAGCACATTAATCCCGGCCCGATTTCATCCCTTCGTCGGATGCCGGCGCTGCCTGTCAGTGAATTTGACCCCTCAAACGTGAGAATCCCGACAAAACGTCGCGTTTTCCCCGTATATCAGGAATGTAAGCCGGTGTTTGCGACCGCGGCCGCGCATCGGCGACTAATAGAGCGACATTCACTTCTTGAGAAATTGGTTGGTTTCCGATGGATACCTCTCACCTCGCACAGCACGCTGGCGCCGCCGGCAGTTTCTTCGCGTCGATCTTCGTGGTCGCGACGCTGTCGATGCGGACCATGATCCCGCTACGCGTCTTCGCCATCCTGACCAACATCGTGCTGATCGTCACTGCGATTCCGACGCACAACTATGCGACGCTGATCCTGCACGCCATCCTGCTGCCGATGAACACCTACCGCCTGCACCAGATGCTGCAGCTGGTCCGCGACGTGAAGAAGTCGGTCAACAGCGACCTGTCGATGGAGTGGCTGAAGCCGTTCACCACCGAGCGGAAATGCACGGCGGGCGAGGTGCTGTTCTACAAGGACGAGAAGGCCGACAGCATGTTCTACATCACCTCCGGCCGCTTCCGCCTGGTCGAGTCCGGCATCGAGCTGCCGGTCGGCGCCATCGTCGGCGAGTTCGGCATGCTGTCGCCGACCAACACGCGCACCCAGACGCTGGAATGCATCGAGAGCGGCATGGTGCTGTCGGTGACCTATGACCAGGTCGAGCAGCTCTATGTGCAGAACCCGGCCTTCGGCTTCTACTTCCTGCGGCTCGCCAGCGCCCGGCTGTTCCAGAACATCGCGACCCTGGAGCAGCGGCTGGCCCAGCACACCGCCCCGCAGGTGGTCGAGCCGAAGCCCGCATGAGCACCGGAGGCACTGCATTGCCGGATGACGACGGTCTGCTGGCTTCGCTGCGTTACCTGTTCTCCGACATCATCGGCGAGCAGGACGATACGCCGCCCCTGCTGCCCGAGGCGCTGCCGGCGGCGCTCGCGCCCGCCGTCAGCGACGCCATCCATCTGTTGATCGACTATCAGGGCGTGTCCTACGCCAAGCTCTATGTCGATCGCCTGAAGCGCTTCGTCGGCCGCCGCGGTGTCGACGAGGCGATGCTGGCCGACATCGCGCAATTGATGGCGCAGCGCATGGCCTATCAGGATCCGATCAGGCTCGCGCAGCAGAAGCTGGTCGAGCTCGAGGAGGCGCAGCGGCGCTTCCAGCCGCGCTCGGCCGACGACGTCAAGAAATTCCGCGTCGACGAGATGGTCGGCGCGCTGCCTGCGGTCGTCGCCGATCCCATGCTGGCCGTGCTGGAGAAGTTCGGCTGGGTCCGCAAGAACGTCTCGATCCGCTTCAGCGCCAACAGTCCGTTCAGCGTGCGCCGGCTGAAGATGGAGGCGGGCCTGAAGCGTTGGCGGCTGTTCTCGGTGCGCTATGCCTCCGAGCGGGTCTGGGTCGAGCGCTGGCTGCACATGATCGACCGCAGCCTGACCAAGCAGCCGAAAGCCGCGACGGCGGTGATCGAGACCGCGACCATGATCCAGGGTTTTGGCGATCCCTACCGCCAGGGCATTGCCGATTGGCACGCCATCATCGACGGCCTGGCGAAGCCGACCTTCGACGGGGCACTGGCGCTGTCGGATCTCGCGGCCGCGATCTTGGAAGCCCGCGTCGCCGTGATGCCCGACCCGCGGCAGGCCGCGCTGAAGCGCAAGATCGCGGAGATTCGCGCAAAGGTGCCGGTCGCGACGAACTGATCGTTTGTAGGGTGGGCAAAGGAGCGAAGCGACGTGCCCACCGTCCACGGCGTGCTCGCGATGGTGGGCACGCTCTCATGTCGTGTGTGGAAATACCGCCCGCGTGAGCGCTTTGCCCACCCTACCGATTCCGCCCGACAAGCTCACCGCTCGTAGCGCGGCGGGTCGTCGTAGCCGTGGCGGCTCGAATAGAACAACAGGCCCATCAGCGCGACGCCGACGATCGCGAGCAGGGCGGTCGCGACGCCGAACACGACATAGCCATAGGTCGGTACCGCCGCATCGGGCAGTTCCATGCCTTCATAGGCGTAGATGCCGACGACGGCGAGAAGGGCCAGCAGGCCGATGCTGATTGCAAGTCGCACGTTGATCTGCCTCGGTTCCTCGCGGGTCGTGATCGCTGCACTGCGAATCAATCCCTCGCAAGGCCGACAGGGCTGGTCATTCGACCGATCATTTCGCCGCGACAGCTCGCTTCGCCAGCGCGGCTTTATCGAGTGCGTCCTGGCCTGCCGCGGTCAGTTCCGTGAGCGTCGTCCTGCCGCTCTCGGCGCATTTGATGATGTGTCTGGCAACGTATTTGCGGGTGGCATGTTCCTCGCCGTGCGGCATCGCCTGGCAGATCTGGTCGAGTGCCATGTCCATCGCGGCGAGGGTGCGCGAATCGAACTGTTCCTTGATCATCGCAAGCTCTCCCGGCGGCTGTGATGTCTTGCGTATGTCTTGCGGCTATTTGTGGAGCGTCAGCAGTTCGCTGACCTCCATCACGGTCTCGGTCTGTCGTGCTTTACGCATCAACGCCTCACGCTCACGTCCCGGCGGCAGGCGGCGCGCCTCGATCCGGACCTGGGTGGCGAATTTCTGCAGGCGATCTTCAAACGATCCGGCTGGCCGGATTCGGTTGCGCTTCTTCTTGTTGGGCACTGCCGTCTCCCGATAAGAGCACGAATGCTAGGCGGGTTCCTGCGGCGCGTCGTTAACCTATGACAGCGCAGGCGCGGCAAAAACGCGCGCGTGAGGTGAGGAACGAATGCCGCGGCCATGCGTAACCCAACGCGTCCGCTGTTTGCCCCCCGAGAGCAGCGGACCACTCCGGTGAAGGGCCCCGGCGAATTTTGTCGTCGGGGCCCTCGTCGTTTCAAGCCAGGGAGAACCGCACATGGTGCATTCGCAGCACGGTATCGTCAGGGACGACAAGGGCCAGGAACAGCCGGCCGACAAGCGGCGCGCGCAGACTGTGCACAAGGCCGATCCGAACAAGTCTGTCTCGCGCGAAGCGACGCGCGATCCCGGGCTCAGCGATGCCGAGAAGACGCCGGGCTCCGGCATGGTGCCCGACAACAAGGGCGATGCGCCGACCGGCTGATGCCGGCGCAAGCGAAATGCCGCTGGAACGATCGCATCGAGCGCCTGTTGCCCTTCCACGACACCAACCAAGGGAGAGCCACATGGCGATGGACGACAAGGAAATCGGCAATCTGATCGGCAGCGACAAGGTCGAAGGCACCGCGGTCTACGGCGCGGACGAGAGCAAGATCGGTTCGATCGAGCGCGTGATGATCGACAAGGTTTCTGGCCGCGTGTCCTACGCGGTGCTCGGCTTCGGCGGCATCCTCGGCCTCGGCAATGATCACTATCCGCTGCCCTGGCAGTCGCTGAAATACGACACGCGGCTCGGCGGCTACGTCACCGGCGTCACCGAGACGCAGCTTCGCGGCGCTCCGAGATACGGCAGTGATCGCGACTGGAATTGGAGCGATACCGGCAGGACGCGTGCGGTCAATGACTACTACGGCGTGCCGGTGGTCTAGAACGGAGCACGCAACATGAAAGCGCTGGCCGCCGTCGCAAGCACGATGAAGCCGGTGGCGGTCAGCACGAGACAGGCTTTTTCGAACAAGGACATTGGCGCCCCTCGGCGTCGAATCGGATGAGCGCCGCGAGTCTGAACCAACGCGCGGCTTGCGTCGCTAACCTGAGATATGCGGAACCCGGTCAGGTCGGGCTCGTGTCGTT
Organism: Bradyrhizobium jicamae; assembly: GCF_018130695.1. Classification (GTDB taxonomy): domain Bacteria; phylum Pseudomonadota; class Alphaproteobacteria; order Rhizobiales; family Xanthobacteraceae; genus Bradyrhizobium; species Bradyrhizobium jicamae_B. The sequence goes on from NZ_JAFCJX010000022.1 coordinate 23,322, forward strand.
GGAGAATTTCGCGACCATGCGCGTGCCCTGCCAGACCTCGATATCGGGATCGCTGAGCCGTCGACGCGCGACCTTGACGGCCTCCGCGTCGTCTGCGCAGTCGAGGTCGAGCCGATCCGTGATGTGTCCGCTCACATCCAGAACGTAAACCCGATAGTCCGCCATGCGCCGTTCCCCAAGGAAGCCGAGCTTTACGGAACGGAGCGCATCGCGCACTAACCTATGTGATCGTGCGGCTTGAATCCGGCGGCTGTGGCGCGTCTGCAGCGCGTCCGATTTGTGCGATGCTGCAGGCGGTCAACAGGAACCCCGCGCCGGTCGCAGGCGTTCTCATAGGTTAATTCCAGAGCTGACCGTCAGCTGGAACGTTGGCCCTTCAGCGAAGCCGCAACAGGCTGCCCCGGAGCGACCGCATCCGGTCTCTCCGGCGAATTGCTGAGCTGTGTCGTGAAGCGATACGCGTGGAATCTAACATACGTTATTGAAATCCGGCCGACGGTTACCCGATGAACACGCGGGGAGACTGATGTCGTTGGCGTCGCTAATTCGGAAATTAGAGCAGTTCGTACGGCTGTCGCCGACCGACCATGCCATCCTCGGCCGTGCGGCCGCAGAGCGGGTGCGCCACCTTCCGGCGCGCGTCGACATCGTGCGCGAGGGCGACAAGCCGAGGGACGTGCATCTGATCCTCGCCGGCTGGGCCTGCCGCTACAAGCAGCTGGAAGACGGCCGCCGCCAGGTGGTGGCGTTCTTCCTGCCCGGCGACATCTGCGACGTGAACATCTTCATCCTGCGCGAGATGGATCACTCGATCGGCACCATCACGCCGGTCTCGGTCGCCGACCTCTCGCGCGAATTTTTCGACACCGTCGCCGCCGGTCATCCCCGCATCGTCACCGCCTTCTGGTGGGAAACCCTGGTCAACGCCGCGATCCAGCGCGAATGGACCATGAATCTCGGGCAACGCACCGCGTCGGAACGCATGGCCCATCTGCTGTGCGAGATTTTCCTGCGGCTGCGGCTGGGCGGCCTCACCAATGGCGAGGGCTGTGACTTCCCGTTGACGCAGGCGGACCTTGCTGATGCGACCGGGCTGTCGAAAGTGCATGTCAACCGCACCCTGCAGGAACTTCGCGCCGCCGATCTTATTGTTCTCAAAGGAAAAACACTTGTCGTGCCGGATCTCGGCCGCCTGATGCAGGCCGGATTGTTCAACCCGAACTATCTGCACATGGAGCATGAGGGCCGGCAGCTCGATGCCAACGAATAGACGGTAGTCGGCCGTAGGGCCTCCCTGCCATTCCACTCCTGGACCAGGGATTTGGCGATGCCCGAGAACACACCTGGCGGTGACGATGAACGTGATGGCCCGCCGGCGTCAGGCAGCGGATCTCCGCAGAACAGCCTGGATCAGGTCGATCTTGCCCGCGCCTTGCGCGAGGCCGAGGCGCGCTTCGCCTGCTTTGGCGAAATCTCGACGGACGTGCTCTGGATTCGCAACGCCGATACCCTGCAATGGGAGTACCTGAGTCCGGCGTTCGAGCAGGTGTTCGGCGCGCCGCGCGACACTGCGCTTGCCGGGCAGGATTGGATCCAATGGGCCGAGTTCATCCTGGAGGATGATCGACAGCAGGCGCTCGGCCACATTGGCCGGGTCTGCGATGGGGAGCGGGCTGTGTTCGAGTGCCGCATCCGCCGCGCCGCCGATGGCGCAACGCGGTGGCTGCGTCACAGCGCCTTCCCGATGCACGACGAGCACGGCCATGTCACGCGCATCGGCTGCATCGGGCAGGACATCAGCGCGCTCAAGCACGCCGCCGACCGGCAGCAAGCCCTGCTCTGGGAGTTGCAGCACCGCGTGCGCAACACGCTGGCGGTGATCCGCGTCCTCGTGCAGCGGACCGCCGAGAGCAGCAAGACGGTGCAGGACTTCGCCAATCATCTGGATGGCCGCATCGCGGCGCTCTCCCGGATCAAGGCCGCGATCCACCGCGACCCGCTGGCCGGCTTCGATCTCGCCGAGCTGGTGTTCGACGCGCTGCTCGGCTGTGCCGCGCACGAGGGCGAGCACTTCACGCTCGACGGTCCGCAATTGCGGCTCGACGCCAAGGCGGCGGAAAGCATGGGGCTCGCCTTCCACGAGCTTGCGACCAACGCCGTCGAGCACGGCGCCTTCACCAGCCGGCTTGGCCGGGTCGAGGTGCGGTGGCGGCTGGAGCCGCGCGGCGCGGTGTCCTGGCTGGTGCTGGATTGGGTCGAGCGCGGCATGCAGGGGCGCGCGGTCGTGCCATCACGCGAGGGATTTGGCACCGCGCTGTTGCAGCGTCTCCTGCGCGACAATCTCAATGCCGAGGTGACGCGCCGGTTCGAGCCCGACGGGTTCAACTGCACGATCGCGTTTCCGCTGCCGGCGCATGTGCCGTGACGGCACAGGGCAAGGCATACGCCTAGTCCTCGTCCTCGCCTTCTTCTCGGCCGGCGCTTTGCCGCCGCCCGGCGAATGAGCGGGAGGTGCCGGCGGAGCCCGTCCCGGCTAGCGACGCCACTTCGAGCTCACGGAGCTCCTTCCGGATCCGGCGTGCCGTCGTCATGGCGCGCTTGATATTGGTGTCCGGCGAATAATCCTCGAAGAACAGGATGACCTCGCAGGTCGGGCATTGCCTGGAATAGCCGCCCCGCAGCCGCGCCGCCCGCTCGCGGAAGACGGATTTGCACCTTGTGCAGTGGACTTGAACGCTGTCGTCCATGGCAATGACCAGAAATGAAATTGAGGCTACTCAACCCGGAAAGTCCAAACAAAGTGCAAATGTCGGGCCCTGGATTCGCCGGCAACCGTGGGCGTGAGGCGCCGCCGCGGCAGGCGAATCTGCTACGGTGGTTCGATCCAACGACGGGGGCAGGGGCCCGCGGCATGAACAAGCGTGATCTGGCCTTTGTGGCGCTGTGCCTTGCGGGAGCCCTGCTGTGTGGCACCTGGAGCGTCAAGCTCGGCGTCGACTACTACCGCTCGCACCAGGCGCCGACGGACCTCAGTAGCTCGCATCGGCAGGCGAAGTAGCCGCTCCTGGCGAGACGTCAATTCGCGGAGACCTGCGCGATGAGCTCGGGCATCGGGCGCGCGACGATCTCACGTGCTTCGTCATCGTCGATCGAGAGCGCCTTGAGCAGCATCACGCACAGGGCATCGCCATAGCGCGTCGAACGGGCCTCCTGCAGAACGGCGCGCAGGCCCGAACGGACCGAGCCGACGACGAGATCGCGCGCTGCGAAGAGATCGTCGAACCGGAAGCGGCCCTGCTCGCGGCCGATCTCGAGATCGGGCCTGGGATATTGCAGAAGATCCTCCGAGATCGCCTCGCTGTCGCCAGACATGGAGTAGACCAGCCATCCCCACGCCTCGTTCCGGGCGGCACAGGCGAACACGAGCCGTGCCTCGGTCGCGAGCCGCTCGGCGGGATCTGTCAGGCCTTCGCACGCGCGCTGAATTTGAAAGAAAGGAGCGCGGCCGATCGACGCCCAGAGATCGTCGAGCAGCTCCTTCCGCGTCGAATAATGGTTGTAGAAGGTGCCGCGCGAGACGCCGGCCGCTTGAATGAAATCGTCGATATTGGCCCTGGCCTCCCCGAGCTCCGCGATCACGCGCGCGCTGGCGGCCAGCAGTTTCTGCCGCGTGCGCTCGCGGCGCTCAGCCCCGATCTCCTGCCGCCTGTTCATGCCGATTCCGCAAGAAAGTTGTCCCTGTATTGGAAGCACCTCCAGTTTGATTTGACAAGATACGTTCATAATGACAAAATATGTATAATTTGAAGTGGACGGACAAGACGCTCGGCAATTGCCGAGCATGCAGGCCTTGGTCACGCTCGCCATCGAGAGGAGACGCTGATGTCCGCGATCTCAGTCGCGCCTGCTGCCGCTCCGCTGCAATGGGCCGAGCAGCTTCCCGAGCTCGATGCCCTCCAGCTTGGCGCGTTGCGCCGCATGTTGAATCTGGCCGATCAGCTTCCGGATGACTGGTCGGGCATGCAGGGCCCGACCACGATGCAGGAGGATTTCGGCGGACTCCGTTTCCAGCTCGCCTATATGAGCTATGCGCTGGCGCTTGCCCATGTGCATCGCCTGCCGGCGGCGCCGGGCCTGTTCAAAAAGCCCTTCGCGCAGTTGATCGAAAAGATGCTGTCACCGGACGTCTGGGCCTATTGGCACTATGTCAGCACCGGCAACGGTCCGATCAATCGCAGCCAGGGTGAGCTGCCCGCGCAATGGAATCCGGTGGGCAAGGACAACATCATGTACAGCGCCTACATCCAGTCGATGGCGCTGATGTACCACTATCTCTTCCGCGACGCCCGCTACGCGAAGGACGGCGCCTTGACCTTCGCCGTATCGTCGATGTTCTGGGGCGATGGCAGCCTGCGTTTTCCCTATGACGAGCGCTCGCTCAACGAGCATCTCTACTGGAGCATGGTCGAACGCGGCTTCCTCGGCATCGCCTGCGAGCCGAACTGCGTTTTCCAGATCTGCAATCAGCCTGCGATCATCGGCTTTCGCATGCATGATTTGGTCTACGGCACCTCGCATGCATCCGAAGTGATGGACGGTTACGACAAGGCCTGGGCGGATTTCGGCGTGCTCACCGAGAGCGGCCACTTCAACATGATGGTGATGGAGCAGGAGCGCGTCGTGGTGACGCCGCCCGATGCGCCCTGGGTCGATTTCTGGCTCGCAGCCCTCATGCACGCCTGGAAGCCCGAGCTGGTCGCCGAGCGCTTTCCCGCGCACATCGCGCGCTGGGCGATCGAAGCGCCGCACGACACGTTGTGGATCCGGCCCGCCGTCCAGCGCAAGCTCGACATGTCGCCGATCATCTCTGCGCGCGATCACGGCTGGGCCGCGGTCGCAGCCGCGGAAGTCGGCGACGAGACAACGCTCGCCCGTCTGCTCGGTTACGCCGACCGGTTCATGAATCCGGTGCGCGAAAACGGCGCCTATTATTATCCGCGTCGCGATGAGCATTTCGACGCGCAGGGGCGCCTGTCCGTGATGGATCCGCACACCGGCAATGTGCTGCTCGGCTATGCGCGGCTCAATGTGAAGGATGGCTTGCGAAAACTGTTCGAGGGCCCGCTGACCGACGCCCATTTCGCCGCACCTGCGCTGGCGTCGCTCTCGAAGGGCATCGATGTGCGCCGCGCGAGCTATGACGCGGAGCGGCGCATGCTGGCGCTGACGCTTGAACCCTGCGCAGGCCGGGTCGACGCCTGCCTCGCCTTCGACAATGCCGTGCAGAACGGCATGCCCGAGGTGATCCATGACGGCAGCGATGCGCCGCGCGTGAGCGTCGAGGGCGATCGGCTGGAAATGCGCTTCGACATGTCGCGCCGCACCAGCCTCGTCCTTGCATGGTAGGCGCACCGGACCACCCGACCTTCACGCTGACCGACCATTTCGGCAACGAGGTCAGCGAGACGGATTTTCACGGGGCTTTCCAACTGGTCTATTTCGGCTTCACCTCATGCCGCGTGGTGTGCCCGCGCGCGCTGGCCAAACTGTCCGGCGTTCTCGATGCGCTCGGTGATGAAGCCGCCGGGCAGATCACGCCGCTCTACATCACGGTCGATCCGGCCCGCGACACGCCGGAAAAAATGAAGGCCTATCTGGAGGCGGACTACCCGCGTTTCCTGGGCCTGACCGGTCCGGACGCCGCCATCGACGATGCGAAACGATGCTTCCGGATCTTCGCGCAGCGCAAATCCGATCCCGCCGATCCCGACGGCTACCAGATCGCGCACACCGCCATCGCCTACCTGCTCGACCGCAACGGCGAGTATCTCGATCATTTCCCCGATGCGATGGAGGCGACGAAGATCGTCGAGCGGATTCGGTTTCACCTGGCGCAGTGACCATCCTGCCGGAGATCCACCACGCAAGCACCCGTGGCGATGTGGATAGGGTGGAATAAGCCGAACAAACTGTATTACCTTGCTTCCGCGGCCAATCGGCGATGCGCTATCGACCTCTGTTCCAAGGACCAGTCCCTCGTGAGCGAATATCAATACTACGAGTTTCTGGCGATCGATCGGCCTCTCGACAAGGCTGCGCAGGCCGCGTTGCGATCGATTTCCGAACGCGCGCGCATCACTTCGACGAGCTTCGTCAATCACTACGAATGGGGTGATCTCAAAGGCGATCCGAGCGAGTTCATGAAGCGCTGGTTCGACCTTCATCTGTATTTCGCGAACTGGAACGCGCGGCGCCTGATGCTGCGCGTGCCGACGCGATTGGTGAGCCGTACGGATCTCGAGCCTTTCCTTGGCGAGATCGACTGGGTCGGCGCGTCGACGTCCGGCGACAATCTGATCGTCGATCTTTGCCGTGAGGAAGCGGATGTCGATGACGACGACTGGCCTGATGGTCAGTTGGCCGCGCTTGCGCCGCTGCGTGCCGACGTCCTCTCGGGCGACTTCCGGATGTTCTATCTGGTGTGGCTGACTGCAGTTCAGGACGAGTCGCTTCCTGACGATGCAATCGAGCCGCTGCCGGGCATCGCTCCGCTGACCGGCGCGCTCGAGGCCTTTGCCGATTTTTTCGGAATTGACCCCGATCTCGTCGCGGCGGCAGCCCAGTCGGGGGCGAGCGATGCTGCGCAGTCCAAGGACGCGCTGCGCAAGCTCATCGCGGCCATTCCCGAAGCCGAAAAGACCGACCTGCTGCTCCGCGTCGTCGATGGCGAAGGCCACGTCGCCGCGGAGCTGAAGAACAGGCTTCGCCAAAAGAGCTCGACGCCGACCGCACGCCGCACGGCCGGTTCGTTGCGAATCCTGGCGAGGGAAATCGCGGAAGCGCGGGACCGCGCCGAAGCCAAACGTCGGGAGGCCGAGCGGCGGCGCCAGGCGGCGGCAGCGGAAAAAGCCCGTCGCGCGCGGATTGATCGTCTCAAGCAACGTGGCGCCGCCAGCGTCTGGCGCGAGATCGAGCAGGAGATCGAACGGCGCAACCCGACCGGCTACGACAACGCCATAGGTCTGCTGTCCGATCTTCAGGTCCTGGCCGGCGAAGAGGGGAGCCAGAATGATTTCGACCGTCGCCTCGCCGAGATGCGTGTGCGGCATGAGAAGAAGGTGAAGTTCATCGAGCGGCTGAACAATGGCCTTGGCGACGACGGCGACGCGAGACTGATCTGATCTTTTCGAGAATTGAGAGCGGGTCCGCCTACTCCGACTTTCGAACGGCGCGGCGTGGATGATGTCGCGGCAAGCCCGTACGGTGCCTATCGCAGTGTCCATCGCCATGCTGCGAAGATTGCGACGGAGATCGCATAGGCGGATGTGAGCATAATCCGCCGTTCTTCGCCGCGTCGGCCGGCGGATTATGCCTACGGCTAATCCGCTTTGCGGCCCTTGGCTTTGCTGTCGAGAAGGCGGGGTTTGGCATCTATTTGGTGATGTCTCTGGTGGGGTCCCGGTCGGCAGGGGCTGCTTGTTTCATGTCCGATCAGAAACAATTGCGCGTGCATGGCTATAACTGCAACCATTGCGTGATGTGGCAGCCTCGTCTAGCCTGATCGTCAACCCACGCTTGAACGCGTCGGCGCTATCGCAGGGGGCACGTCCGCAGATCGGATATCAAGCCACCGCAGCAAGGGAGACCTCTCGTGTTCGTCGCCCCGATCGATCGTCGTTTCTTCATGAAATCCGCCGCCGCTTTCACGGCGGCGTTGCCGTTTTCCCGTCCCCGATGCGCGCATGCGGCCGAAGCCGAGCTGATCGCCCGCCGGGTGCTGTTCGACGATCCCGACTATGGCAGCTTGACCGTCAGCCCGGACGGTTGGCACTTGTCCTGGCTCGCGCCGGTTGACGGCGTCCGTAACCTGTTCGTGGCGCGGATCGACGACCTCGCCTCCGCACGGCCCGTGACCCGCATCACCGATCGCAATGTCGCTCCGTTCTATCGCTGGGCGCAGACCAACAGCCATATCATCTTCTTCCAGGAGCATGACGGCGACGAGAACTGGCGGGCCTCCAGTGTCAATATTCGCAACAACGCCGTCACCGCGCTGTCGCCGGCGCAGGGCGTAAAGTCTCATTTGGTACAGATGGACCGCAAGTTTGCGACTGACGTGCTCCTGGCGCACAACGGCCGCGACAAGCGCTATTTCGATCTCTATCGGGTCAGCGTGCTGAACGGCTCGAGTGAGCTGCTCTACGAGAACAGGGAGTATGCCTGGTTCGTCTGCGATGGCGACTTCGAGCTGCGGCTCGGCGTTCGCTACGCCGCCGACGGCTCGGCGGAAGTGTTCGAACGGCACGCCAGCGGCACCTGGTCGCCTTTCATGAAATTTCCGATCGGCGACACCGACGGCACCGAGCTGCTGGAGTTCAGCGGCGACGGCAAGACGCTCTACATGATCGACACGAGCGGGCGCGACAAGGCCGCATTGGTTGCGGTGGACATGGCGACGAAGAAAAAGACGCTGCTCGCGTCCGACGACGAGGCCGATATCACGAATGTCAGCTTCTTCGCGCGCCGGCCGCTGGCGGCGCGCGCCGCGAAGGAGCGCGGACGCTGGCACACGGTCGATCCCGGCACCGTGCAGGATCTTTCGGACCTCTCAAACTACGCCTCGGGTGACGTCTATTTTGGCGGCCGCAGCTATGGCAACAAGGTGCTGTCCGCCTTTTTCGAGCGCGACGACAAGAGCGGCGAATTCGTGCTGCTCGACCGCGAGACCCGCCAGGTACGGCCGTTGTTCAAGCAGCGCAAGAAGCTGGACGGGCTCAAGCTGCAGCCGCTGGAGGCGGTGACGTTTCCGACGCGCGATGGGCTTCGTCTCAACGGTTATCTGACGCGCCCGATTCAAGCCGCCGCCGGTAAGGTTCCGCTGGTGCTGGTGATCCACGGCGGTCCCTATGCACGCGATTCCTGGGGCTTCAGTTCGGTGCATCAGTGGCTCGCCAATCGCGGCTACGCGGTGCTCAGCGTGAACTATCGCGGCTCGACCGGTTATGGCAAGGCGTTCGTCACCGTGGCGGACCACGAATGGGGCGGACGCATGCACGACGACCTGATCGACGCAGTCGATTGGGCGGTCGGACAAGGCTTTGCGGATCCCGCGCGGGTCGGCTTCTTCGGCGGCAGCTATGGCGGCTATTCGGCGCTGATGGCGGCGACCAAGACGCCGGATGTGTTTGCCTGCATCGTCGACCTCTTCGGCATTTCCAATCTGCAGACCTTCATGGCGACGATCCCGCCATACTGGCAGCCTTGGTTCAGCATCTGGAAGAACCGGCTGGGCAATCCGGACACCGATGACGGCCGCGCGCTTTTGGCCGAGCGGTCGCCGCTCAACCATCTCGAGCGAGCCACCAAGCCGATCCTGATCGCTCAGGGTTTGAAAGATGTCCGCGTGGTGGCGGCGGAATCGCAACAGATGGTCGACGCTCTGAAGAGCCGCAACGCCCCGGTGACTTACATTACTTTCCGCGACGAAGGTCACGGTTTCGTCCGGCCGGTCAATCGCTTCGCCTTCTACGCGGTAGCGGAAGCATTCCTCGCAAAACATCTCGGCGGTCGCTGCCAGCCCTTCGAGGGCGACCTCTCGAGCTCGACGATGAAGGTCGAAATCGGTGGAGATCTGGTGCCGGGGCTTACGGGGTAGCGCTGGTCGTTGCGATGGCGCCAGTCGCACGCGCAGCAACGGCGCTCGTGGCTCGACAAGTCTTTGATCCTGACCGTTGTGAGCGGCCGGCCTCGGATCGGCATCTGCGCCAAAAATCGAATTTGTCGAACGATCTCAATATGATTTGGGCTGTCCAGTCGTTTACGCAGAAATAATTCGCTTTATCGGAATGGCAAATCAGCCTATGATCCGCCCGTCTCACCCGACACGAGGGGCGTTTCGCGAACGTCAGGAACGTGGGTGCAGATGCGGTGGACGCTGAGTGTGCGACAGGCGTTGCGCACATGCGGCGGACGGCGAAGTCGTGTGGTCTTGCCGCCCCGACGCAGGTGGCAAATTCGTGAGAGGCCGATGCCCTCATGGACGACGGTGACAAACCAGCATGGTCTCGCCGGAGAGAGCACGTATAAGCCGTAAAACCATCGCGCAGGGAAGGCCGGGATGCCTCCGCCGAACCTGTATGCTCGCGTGCGCAATCTCTCTATCCATTGCGCGCGAGACCGCGGGTGCGGCGTGCACCCGGTCTTCCCTGCGCCCTCGGTATCGAGAGAGGGCGGAACGAAGTGAAAGACTCGGGCACATCATGTCGCGAGAATGCAAAACTGCATCCTCACTTCAGCTGTCATCGCCCGGCCTGTGCGCGATTGCGCACAAGGACCGGGCGACCCAGTACGCTACGGCTTTTGACACCGTTGTTTGACACTTGTACCAGAAAGCCACCCGCGTCTTCGCACCTGCACGCGCGGCGGTTCCCGTGCGCTCACGGAAATATTCATCGCGAAACGCACTCCGCTGATGTCACAGGTTAAGGACGCGCCTGGGTTGGAGGCGGATCATTCCTGCAACATGGCAGGAATGGAGGCGAGCAATGGCCACTGCCAATACCCCATACAGACGCGAGCCGCCCGTCGTCGATGCGCGGTTGAAGAAGGCGGCGGACGACGCGCGGACGAAGGCGCGGCGGCTGCCGAATGGACCACGACGCGATGCGCTCTTGAGAGAAGCAAGCCTGAACGAGACGCGGGCTCATCTCGAAGGCTGGGCAACCTCGTCCGGCCTGCAATCCCCGAAGTGAGGGCGGCCCATGGACCGCAGGACAGCGTGCCTCGCCCAGGCGTCGGCGTGCCGCGAACAGGCGGAGGCCGATCCGGCCAATCGCGACTACTGGGTCGATCAATCGATTCAATGGCTGGAGCGGGCGGCTGAATCCTGCGGCCACGTCGCCGTCAGCTATGAGACGCGGCGGGAGAGCGCGAGGACCGCCGGCGTGACACCGCGCGGGTCGTCCACATGATCCGGCTCACGCGCTCTGCGCGGTCTTCACCACCACGACATTGCTGTCGGTGCTGTCATCAGCCTCGACTGGCGGATGGCGGATCAGGTGATCCCGGCGCATCGCGATCTCGTCGCGGACCAGCTCATAGCCGAGCTTGAAGGTGTCGAGCCCGTCGCTGTTGATGGTGCCGTCGCGCAGGCCGACCACCGCATGGCGCAGGATCGTCTCGAGCTCGTCCTGCAGCTCGTCGAGATGGTCGAGGCACATCGCGTGCTCCATGCGCTCGCCGACGTCGAGGATCCGCCCGGCGAGCTCGCTCGCCCGCTCCGGCGCGACGCGGGTGACCTTGGTGTAGAGCGCGGCGAAGATCGAGCCGATGATGCTGAGCGCACCGGCGCCGAGATACATCACGTCGCTGTAGCGATCCATGAACGACTTGGTGTCGTCGTTGATGTATTCGGCCGCGCCCTGATGGGCGACGACGAAGGCGTCCTTGTCGGTCGCGGCAGGCTCGATCTTGGAGGCGAAGCCGTCGTCGAGCGCGAGCTCGGACTTGTTCTCGTAGATCAGGCGGGCGAGCTCGGCCGCGGTCGTGGTCGACATCCGCGATTGCGCCACCAGCAGCCACTCCAGCCCGATCGTGTCGACGTCGTCGTCGGGGATCGCGGGCGAGGACGACAGCATGCCGGTCGAGACGGTTTCCTCCGAGATTGCCGGATATTTGCGGGCCAGCGCCTTGGCCGAATCGATCCCGTTCAGCGTGAAGCCGGTTCGCTTGGCGTATTGCTCGTAGGTCTTGTCCTTCATGATCTTCGAGGCGTGCTCGATCGCGACCACCGCGCCGAAGCCGGAGGCGAACAGTCTGTCGAGGGAGGTGCCGGGCGAGGCGAGCTGCACGCGCTGCGCGGCGTCGGGGCTGTCGGAAATCTCGAGCGCAGTGCGGACGAAATTGGCGCTGTTCTCGCCGTCGCCGAGCACGGCGATCTTCTTCTTCTTGAGGTCCGCGACCGACTTGATCTTCTTGCCGCCCGGGCTCAGCACCAGCACGACGTCGTGCTCGAGGATCGCCAGCGTTCGGGCGCGCGGCGGCACCTTGGCGTCGGTGCGCAGGATGGCGAGATTGGCATTGCCGCGCTCGAACTGCTGCAACGCCTTGGTGTTGTCGGGGTTCGACGCGACCTTCAGCCGAAGCCGCGACGAATTGTTCTTGATCACGGTGGCGAGCCGGTTGGCGAACCTGGCCTCGGGGCCGCCGGGGGCGCCGACCGCGAACACGATGGTCTCCGAATTGCGCAGCCAGGCGCGGCCGCCCCAGACGGTTGCCGCCGACAGCAGCAAAGTGAGAAGCGTGAAGATCAGGATCTGGGCGCGGTTGCTCTTCACCACCCGTGCGCGAGGCTTCGGCATCGGCGGCATGGGCTTGGCGGCAGGCGACTTGGATTCAGACGACTTGGATTCAGGCGATTTGGATGCTGGCGATTTGGGGGCTTCAGCGCTCATGGCTCATAACCCGTTGTCCGGGGCTTTCGGCCCACGCCTCTCGCGGGTGCGGCGACTGCCCGGTGAATTCGTAAATGCCTATAAAAGAAAGAAAATTTCCGCTTGACCGCAATCATATCGCGCTGCCGCGTGATTGCAAACGGCGCCGCCGGAGTAACGTTAACTTATGGCGCGCCGTGCCGCGATGTCGCAGTGCGATCGCCGAGCGGGCACATCATGTGATTTTCAGACCACCCAGAGGTGCAATCCGCCGTTGGAAATGTCATAAATGCCGCAAGTTTTGCCAAGTGCCGCAAGAAGTGCCGGATTTGAGACGTGCTGACGGCCTGATCGATCGACTTAAGCGACCACTCAAATCCCAGCGAAGGACGTCAGCTTGTTTCCCTCCATGTCATCGTCGGTGTCGGTTGGTGCCCTCGTGGGATGGATGCTGCTTCTCACCGCCAAGCACATCATCGCCGACTTCATGCTGCAGAACGCCTGGATGGCGATCGGCAAGGATCAGAAGACCGGCTGGGCGATGCCGCTGCTCGCGCACTGCCTGGTCCATCTCGCCACGGCGCTGGCGCTGATTCTCGTGGTGGCGCCGCGGTTCTGGTACGTCGCCTTCGTCGACTTCGTCATCCACATCATCGTCGACCGCGCCAAGGGCATCTGCGCCTCGCGCTTCCACGTCACGCTTGAGTCCGGGCACCCCTGGTTCTGGACCCTGATCGGCGTCGACCAGGCGCTGCACCACCTGACCGGCTTCGCCCTGGCGATCTTCATGGCCGCGAATTAGGGCTGGCCAGGCTTCCGAATCAGTTTTTTGGCGATTCCGATTCGCGCACAGCTGGCAAGCACCCCGGGTGACTACTGACATGGGTGGTTAACCCTTCGTTAGAGAATTGCGCTGCATTTTCCCGGACAGGGAGAACCGCAATGTTTTCAAGCCAGAATGCCTTCGAGAACGATGCCTGCCCGGTCGGTGATGAACTGCTCGGACAGATGTACCGCGCCAATCCCAACGGCCTGTCGCTTTTGGTTGGCAATGTCTCGCCCGACGCCCGCGCCATGCTGGCGCTGTTCTGCTACAAGCGCAGCCATCTGCATGCGCTGGCGCTGGCGATCGCGACCAGCTGCACCGAACGGGATCTGATCCATTTCGGCGGCCGCGTCGGTTCCACGCTCTACGCGTTGTCGCGCGAGCCGGTCCGCTCGGCTTCGTCGTCGCATGGCGGCCGCAAGCCGATCACGCTGTCGACCAAGCCGCTCTCGGCCTTCGTGCCGATCGTCGATGAGCTCGACGACGAAGAGCTGACCGAAGCGGTCACCGCCTAGGACGCGGGGAGCAGCGGCAGCCCGTGGCGGCGCCGCGCCATCGCGCATTCGGCATCGCCGGGCATGCAGGTCCGGCATACGTCCGGCCGCACGGCGTAGACCTCGCAGCGCGTTGCCTCACCGACCTTACCTGACAGCGCCGAACAGCGGTCGCCGTCGCAGCGCATCCCCGACTGCCGATCGTTGACGAACCTTGCCGGGATCAGGTCGAGCTGCGCGTCTTCCTCGACCGTGAAGCGCGGCCAATTCGCCGAATAGCTGCAGCACGCCCCGCAGGACTGGCACGGGCTCTCGCTCGCTTGATTGAGCTCCGTCGCCATTAGGTATCCTTCGGCGCTTCCCACACCATGCTGCGCCGCCAGCGCGCCCGGAGCAGGTCGCGCCGCTCCGGATATTTGTCGTCGTGATAGATGGCGGTGATGACGCGGTCGGTGCGGAAGCTGCGGAAATCCTTACGCAGCTCGCAGAAGGCGGCGAGCAGCCGCACCGCTTCGTGATAGCCGACCGCGATCGGCCAGATCGTGCGCTCGGTGTTGCGGCCGTGCTCGTCGCGGTAGTTCAGCGTGATTTTTTTGCCTTCATGAATCTGGCTGCGCGTCTTGACCATGTCGATCCGGTCCGGCTCGCGATTCCAGGCCGAGCGGGCGCGGCTCGCCGGCTCCAGCACGAACGGGCGCAGGCGGTCGGGCACGGTCTCGGCGATCTTGGCCATCAGATCCTCGGCCGCGCGCGCCAGCGCAGGGTCGGCATGGCCGATCACCCATTGCGCGCCGAGCACGCAGGCCTCGATCTCATCGGGTGTCAGCATCAACGGCGGCAGGTCGAATCCCTTCTCCAGGATGTAGCCCATGCCGGCCTCGCCGCGAATCGGCACCCGCTGCTCGATCAGGGTCGCGATGTCGCGATAGATGGTGCGCTTCGAGGTCTCGAGCTCGGCCGCGATCGCGTCAGCCGTCAAGGGCTTACGGGTGCGGCGGAGCACCTGGATGATTTGAAACAGCCGGTCGGCGCGTCGCATGGTCGGTCTCGTCGGTCGTCTTTTCCGTCAGCTACCTCACTGCTGCTGACAGCATGTTGGCAGCAGGGGGCGGCTATATCAGGACAACACCTCAAGTGAAGGGAATTTGTCCATGACGAATCTTGATGAACTCGGTTTCCAGCGGACCCGGACCTTCGCGCTGGAACAGTTGATGACTGTGTATGCCACCTCCGGCGACCTGCGCTGGGCGTTGATTGCGGCGTTTGCGCAATCGGTTAGCGCGGCCTGGTCGTACGGGCGATCGCGGGTGATCAGGCTGGTGCGCGGGGCGGTTCGCCGCCTCGCGCCGCTCGGCCCGTATGACCGCGAATGTACTTATTGCTGACACCACGCTGGCAGCAGGGCGCCACTAGCGTCGACCTCTATCTCAGGCAATCAGGAGCTTCCGATGATTACGTTGTACGGTTTTGGCGCGGGCTTTGGCTTGCCGGAAATGAGCCCCTTCGTGACCAAGACCGAGGTCCAGCTCAGGATGGCCGGGCTCGATTATCGCAAGGAAAAGGCGATGCCGCCGGCCTCGCCGAAAGGCCAGCTGCCGTTCATCATCGATGACGGCGAAACGGTCGCCGATTCGACTTTCATCCGCGCCCATATCGAGGGCAAATACGGTTTCGATTTCGACGCGCCGCTGAGCCTGCAGGCCCGCGCACAGGCCTGGGCGTTCGAGCGGATGATCGAGCACCACGTCTACTGGGCGCTGGTCGGCGCGCGCTGGGTCGACGATGTCAATTTCGCCAAGGGTCCGGCACACTTCTTCGACGGCGCGCCCGATCACATGCGCGACAAGCTGCGCGAGGACGCGCAGTTCCGCGTCGCCGAGAACTATCTCCTGAGCGGCCTCGGCCGCCATGCGCCGGACGATGATATCGATCTCGCGATACGCTCGCTGTTTGCGATCTCGGTGCAACTCGGCGACAAGCCCTATCTGTTCGGCAATTCGCCATGCGGCACCGATGCCACCGCGTTCGGTGCGCTCGCCGGCATTTTGACGCCGTTCTTCGACTCAGTCCTGCGTGAGCGCACCGAAAAATTCGGCAACCTCACAGCCTATGTCGAGCGGATGATGCTGCAATATTACCCGGAGTTCGTCTGGACGCCGCAGCAGCAGGCCGCCTAGCTGGTTGTGACCGGAGCGGGCTGGCCCTTCAATGCGGCCAGCTCGGCTTCGAGTTCGGCGATCCGTCCGTCGCGCGCGGCGAGTGCCGCCGCAACATCGGCCGCATCGAACTTCTGCGGAATGTGCTGCGGGCAGTTGGTGTCCCATGCGGCAATCCTGAACAGGATCACCTGCTCCGCCCGGGCCCTGTAGCCCTGCGGCATCAACGACCGCGTCAGCGCCGGATCGTCCTCGACCACGCGCGCCTCGCCCCAGATCTTGACGCGTTGGCGATGCGCGTAATCCATCACGAAGATATGCGCCCTGGGATTCTCCGAGAGATTGCCCTGCGTGATGAACTGCCGGTTGCCGCTGTAGTCGGCGAACGCGATCGTCGACTTGTCGAGGATCTTGATGAACCCCTTCGGCCCGCCGCGATGCTGGATATAGGGCTGACCGTCCGCGGAGGCGGTCGAGAGATAGAAGCTGTTGGTGTTGGCGAGGAACGTGCCGAGGTTCTCGTCGATCTCGGTCCGCCAACCACCGTGCGCCTCCACATCGGCATAGGCCTCGCGCGAGCCTTTGCGAGTCTGGATCTGCTTCACCGCCGGGGTGAAGGCGACATCGCTGGAATAGGTCTGAGCATCCGACATCGAAACCTCCCAGACGCCGACGCGTCCTGTTCGGCCTCCAACATAGACGTTCTCGAAATCTAAATAATCCGGAGCATTGACACTTCACTATTGCCAGATATGCAATAGTGAGCATGGACCGGATAGAAGCCATGGAGGCCTTCGTCGCGGTGGCGGATCTGCAAGGGTTCGCCCCGGCCGCCCGCAAGCTCGGCCTGTCGCCGTCGGCCGTGACCCGGCTGATCGCGGCGCTCGAGGAGCGGCTGGGCGCGCGGCTGCTGCAGCGAACCACCCGGCAGGTGACGCTGACCGACGCCGGCTCTCGCTATCTGGAACGGGCGCGGCGGATCCTGGCCGATGTCGACGAGGCAGAGAGCGCGATCGAGGGTGAGCGGACACGGCCTGAGGGGCGGTTGGTGATCTCCGCGCCGTTCGGATTCGGCCGGATGCATGTCAGCCCGGTCGTCACGGCCTACCTCAAGCGCTACCCCGACGTCGGCGCTGATTTGCGCCTGTCGGACCGCCGGATCAATCTCGTCGAGGACGGCGTCGATCTTGCGGTCCGCATCGGCCATTTGCCGGATTCGACGCTTGTGGCGCGGCATGTCGGGCAGATGCGGCGAATCATCGTGGCGTCGCCCAGCTATCTGAAGGCGCGCGGCGAGCCGAAGCATCCAACCGAGATTCCCTCTCATGACACGATCGAGTTCGGCGCCATGACCTCCGGGCCCGACTGGCGCTTCCAGGACGCCGGCGAGGATATCCGCATCACGATCACGCCGCGCTTCTCCACCAACAGCTCGGATTCCGCAGTCCAGTATGCCGAGCAGGGCGGCGGGCTGACGCGGGTGATGTTCTATCAGGCCGCGGAATCACTGAAGGCCGGTCGCGTGAAAATCGTGCTCGCGTCGTTCGAGCATCCGGCCGTGCCGATTCACATCGTCTATCCGACCTCGCGGCTGTTGTCGGCCAAGGTGCGCACCTTCATCGATCTCGTCACCGAGATCAGCGACTGGCACTTCGGTTAGGTCTCGTGCCCCGGACGCGGCGCATCACGTCAGTGGTGCGACGCAGAGCCGAGGCCCATGTTGCCGTACGGTGTGGGCCCCGGCTCTGCGGAGCAGCATTGCACGCTGCACCGCGTCCGGGACACGGGACCGGATCACGCCGGCTCCTGCTTCGGCACCACGCGGAACGTGCCGTTGGCACGGGCGATGGTGACGTCGTCGGCCTTGATCAGGCACTGCGCGAAGCAGATCGTGCTGCCGGTCTTGATCACGTCGCTCTCGATCGCGAGCCACTGCCCGATCTTGGCGGTGCCGATGAAATCGACGGCGAGCGAAATCGTCACGAACGATGTCGTCCAGCCGGTCGCCTGCGCGCAGCTATAGCCCATCGCATTATCGGACAGCGCCGCGATCAGGCCGCCATGAATCAGGCCGCGGCCATTGGTGTGCGGCTTGGCTAGCCGCAGGCCGATGATGACGGCCTTGTCGGTCTTCCTGGCATAGAGCGGCGCCCAGGCATCGGTGACCGGGCTGTTGCGGAAGTGCGGTTCGAAGCCCGCGGGGACCTCGGGGAGGGTGGTCGTATCTGTCGTCATCGGCATCTCGCAATCTGCGTTCGTTGTGCGCCATTGAACGCGATGTCGATGACATCTGCACCGCCTACAAAGTTTTAAACGGGATTTGCAGGAGTGTTTGAATGAAGCGGTGTTTGAATGAGCCGCGTCGGCACAAAGCACGACGCGGCCCTCCGCAACCGCGCCCGAATTCAGCCGGTCGGCATTCGTTCGAATGTCTTCAACGCGGGATCGATCCTGTCCCACGCATGGCCGCGGATGCTGTAGGTGAGCACCTGCGGGTTGAACAGGCCGGGATCGTCCAGGCTGGTCGCGGGGATCGAGAACAAATCCGGCATCGCCGCGAAGGTCAGATAGACCGGCGTTCCGCAGGTCGGGCAGAAGGCGTGGATCTTCTCGTTCCCGCTATCGCCGGCCACGCGCCACTCGGACGCCGTGCCTGATATCTTGACGTCGGCGCGCTGCGGGAAGGTCAGATAGGAACCATGCCCGGTGCCGCTGCGCTTCTGGCAATCCGTGCATTGGCAGTGGTTCTCGAAAATCGGCGCACTTCGCGTCTCGTAGCGGATCGCGCCACAGGCGCATCCGCCGGCATACATCCTGGCCATGATTGTGCTCCTCCGATGTCGCTGGGTCACGCCGTCTTCGGCTTGGCGAAGACATCGAGGCCGCGGCCGGTTTCCAGCAGGGATTTCAAGCTGGAGAGAACCACTGGCCAGCCCTTGCTGATGCCCTTCGCCATGCCGCTGTCGGCTTCGAGCTCGTCATGGGTGACGGTAAGCTTCACCATGTCACCGTCGTAGTCTTCGAGGTCGAACGTCACGCGGCTGTAGCTTGCGGGATCGTTGGCTTGCGACGGGCTCGCCCAGGTAATGACCAGGCGCGAAGGCGGCGCGACCTCGACGACCTTGCCGACGATATTGACGGTCCGCTCCTCGTTGTCGCGGACATGCTCCCATCTCGAGCCCACCTTCCAGTCGGAGACGTTCGCATGGCCCCAGTAGCGCCGTGCGATCTCCGGCCTGGTGATGGCCTCGAACACCTTCTCGCGTGTCGAGCTGATGTAGGTCACGTAGACAAAGCTGGTGGTCTGTTTGCTCATACTCACTCTCCTTCGAGCTCTCTCTTCAAATCGTGCAGCAGGCTGAGCCGCCCGCGTTCGAACTTCCGCACCCACCGCTCGTAGACATCGTGGAGCGGCACGGGGTTGATGAAGTGCAGCTTCTCGCGGCCACGCTTGACCGTGCTGACCAGATTAGCCGCCTCCAGGATCTCGAGATGCTGCGTGGCGGATTGCCGGGCCATATCGAGATTTTCGCAGAGCTGGCCGAGCGTCTGCCCGTTGTTCTCGCAGAGAAGGTCGAGCAGCCTTCGCCGCGTCGCATCGCCCAGCGCCTTGAAAACCTTGTCAGCGTCCATTGGTCTTGCTCGCATGCGAACATAATATGCAGGCAAATACCTGCATGTCAAGGGCAGGCATTTGCCTGCATATGGCGCTCCGCCTGATCGGTGGGCGAAACCGCAAATCTGCGACATTCCCGCTTGACCAATCCATAACTCATCGGTTATGGATTAACTCATAGCTGGTTGGTTATGCATTTATGGCGAATGCCCACGACACCCTGTTCCGAACGCTTGCCGATCCGACACGGCGGGCGATCTTCGAGCGCTTGTGCCGCGAGGGCGAGCAGACGGTCGGGGCTTTGACGGCGCGGGCGAAAATCTCGCAGCCGGCGGTGTCGAAACATCTCGGCGTGCTGAAGCAGGCCGGGCTGGTGCGTGACCGGCACGAGGGACGCCAGACGCACTACAGCGCGCAGCTTGCTGCGCTGGCGCCATTGATCGACTGGACCAGCCAGATGACCGGCTTCTGGCAGAAGCGGTTCGATGATCTCGAGGATTTGCTGAAAAGGATGGACCAATGATGAGTACCGCCACCGAAGTCCGCTCCGTCGTCGTCGAGCGCGAGTTCCCGCATCCGCCGGAGAAGCTGTGGCGCGCGCTGACGCAGCCGCACTTGATGGAGGAGTGGCTGATGAAGAACGACTTCAAGCCGCAAGTCGGCCATCAGTTCAATCTGCGTGGCGATTGGGGCGGCGTGCTGGATTGCGAGGTGCTGACCATCGAGCCCGAGAGGACGCTGGCCTACACCTGGAACTTTGCGCATGCCGACGCAGCCTTCAATCTGAAGAGCGTGGTGACGTTCACGCTGACGCCGTCGGGCGCCGGCACCCATCTGCGGGTCGAGCAGGTCGGCTTCCGGCCGGACCAGAAGCAGGCCTATGGCGGCGCCCATGCCGGGTGGAAGCAGTTCCTCGAGAAACTCGATCAGGTCCTGGCGCGGCCCAATTGAATCGCGTGTTGTCAAAGGAGGCCCCATTGAACTGGAACATCATGATTCGGCAGGTTCACCGCTGGCTGTCGATCGCCTTCACGTTGGCCGTCATCGTCAACATCGTCGCGATGGTGCAGCAACAGCAAGCCGTGTGGATCGGTCTGCTGGCCCTGTTCCCGCTGATCTTGCTGATGCTCACCGGGCTCTACATGTTCGCGCTGCCCTATACCGCGACATGGCGTAACGGCCAGGCGTGACGGTCGGAGTGGGTGCAATGAAGAAAGCCGCGACAACCACGAAGAATACCGCAGCCAAGGACGCCGGCGGAGCTTCTCCGTCCCGTCATATCGACGGCAGGATCAAGGAGCTCGGTGACTGGCGCGGCGAGACGCTGGCGCGGATCCGCGCCATCATCAAGCAGGCCGACCCTGAGGTGGTCGAGGAATGGAAGTGGCGCGGTGTGCCGGTGTGGGAGCATGACGGGATCATCTGCACCGGCGAGACCTACAAGGCCGTCGTGAAGATGACCTTTGCCAAGGGCGCCGCGCTGGACGATCCGAAAGGCCTCTTCAACTCCAGCCTCGAAGGCAACGTCCGCCGCGCGATCGACATCCGTGAGGGCGAGACGATCGACGAGAAGGCCTTGAAGGCGCTGATCCGCGCAGCGGTCGAGCTGAACACGTCGCGTCCGAAGAAGAAGTCGAAGAGCGCCTGAGAGGCGCTCAGGCTTCGTCATGACCGGGACAAGCCCGGTCATGACGAATGAAGCTGAGCGCGACGTGGCCGCCGCTAGAACGGCAGCCCGACATAATTCTCCGACAGTGACGTCGACGCCGCCTGCGAGCTGACCAGGTAGTTCAGCTCGGCGATCTGGATGCGTGCGGCGAAGTCGCCTTCGTCGGGGAATCTGTGCAGCATCGAGGTCATCCACCAGGAGAAGCGCACCGCCTTCCAGACCCGCGCCAGCGCGCGGGCCGAATAGCCGTCGATCCCCGCGGACGACTTGTCGTCATAAAACTCGCGGAAGGCCTGCGACAGGTAGTGCACGTCGCTGGCGGCGAGGTTGAGCCCCTTGGCGCCGGTCGGCGGCACGATATGGGAGGCGTCGCCGGCCAGGAACATCCGGCCGAACCGCATCGGCTCGGCGACGAAGCTGCGCAACGGCGCGATGCTCTTCTCGATCGAGGGGCCGATGACCATCTCGTCGGCGGCCTTCTGGTCGACCCGGCGCCTCAGCTCGTCCCAGAACCGCTGGTCCGACCATTGATCGACGTGATCATCGAGCGGGCACTGCACATAGTAGCGGCTGCGCTTGGTGGAGCGCATGGTGCAGAGCGCAAAACCGCGTTCGTGGTTGCTGTAGATCAGTTCCGGCGACACGGGCGGGGTCTCCGAAAGGATGCCGAGCCAGCCGAACGGATAGACCCGCTCATAGGTCTTGAGCGCCGACGCCGGCACGCTGGCGCGGCTGACGCCGTGGAAACCGTCGCAGCCGGCGATGAAATCGCACTGGATTTCGTGGGCCACTCCGTCCTTCACATAGGTGACACGCGGATGGTCGGTGTCGAAATCATGCGGCTTGACCTCGGCCGCCGAGTAGATCGACGTCAGGCCGGCGGCCTTGCGGGCGTTCATCAGGTCGAGCGTGACCTCGGTCTGGCCGTAGATCGTGACCGTCTTGCCGGTCGTGGCGTGCATGTCGATGCGATGCCGCGCGCCGTCGAAGGCGAGCTCGATGCCGTGGTGGATCAGTCCTTCCTGGTGCAGGCGGCCGGCGGCCGCGACCTTCTCCAGCAGGGCCACGGTGCCTTCCTCGAGCAGGCCGGCGCGGATCCGCCCCAGCACATATTCCGGGGTCTGCCGCTCCAGGATGACGTTGTCCACGCCATATGCATGAAGTAGTTGCCCAAGCAACAGTCCGGCCGGACCTGCGCCTATGATTGCTACTTTTGTCCGCAATACTTGCTCCTCCCGATCCTGTAGGTTCGAACCTATACCCGCACAGCAGCCGGCTGTCGTCACCTTGCAATGATGATTATATCATATAACAGTTCTGGCAAGGCCGGTTTGCGCAAGACCTTGCTCTTCGCCGCAGTGCGAGAGGGCGGGACGGCGGGATTCCGGGGATGCGACGCGGTGTCATGGCGGCGTCTTCCGTCTTGATCCCGTCCGCAAAATAGATAACATGTTAAGTAATGAGCGGGCGCCCGACGTCCGCCTGAAGCAAGAGGGAGAGAAGGCCGATGAGGAAGATTGTGTTGGCGCTGCTGTTGGCCGCCGCGGTGACGCCGGCCGTTGGGCCTGCATTTGCGCAGGACAAGACCGTCAATCTGAAAGTGTCGCTGTGGGTGCCGCCGGCGCATCCGCTGGTGCCGGCCACGCAGGCCTGGGCCGCCGACATCGAGAAGGCCTCGGGCGGCACCATCAAGGTGGCCGTGTTCCCCTCCGAGCAGCTCGGCAAGGCGTTCGACCATTACGACATGGCGCGCGACGGCATCGCCGACATCACCTACGTCAATCCCGGCTATCAGCCCGGCCGCTTCCCGATCGCGGCCGCCGGCCAGCTGCCGTTCACCTTCTCGGACGGCAAGAAGGGCACCCTGGCGCTGAACGAATGGTACCATAAATACGCGCCGACCGAGATGAAGGACACCAAGCTCTGCTTCGCCTTCATCCATGATCCCGGCGCGCTGCACGGCAAGAAGAAGATCGTGGTGCCGTCCGACCTCAACGGCGTGAAGGTGCGCCCGGCGCAGAGCACGATCGGTGAAATGGTCAAGATGTTCGGCGGCACCAATGTGCAGGCCTCGGCGCCGGAATCGCGCGACGCGATCGAGCGCGGCGTCGCCGACGAGATCACCTTCCCCTGGGGCTCGATCTTCCTGTTCGGCATCGACAAGGTGGTCAAGTACCACATGGACGTGCCGCTGTACTCGACGGTGTTCACCTACAACATGAACCTCGCCAAGTATAACTCGATGTCGGACGCGCAGAAGAAGGTGATCGACGATCACTGCACGCCGCAATGGGCCTCCAAGGTCACCGATCCCTGGACCGACTTCGAGGCCAACGGCCGCACCAAGATGAAGGCGCTGGAGGGACACGAGGTCTACCCGCTGACGCCGGACCAGCTCGCCGAGTGGAAGAAGGCGGTCAAGCCGCTGCGCGACAGCTGGGCCGAAGCCGTGAAGAAAGCCGGCGGCGACGCCGCCAAGATCGAAGCCGATTTGCAGGCCGCGCTGCAGAAGTTCGGGGCGGGGATTTAAACGATCAGCTTAAGACGTCATGCCCGGCCTTGTGCCGGGCATCCACGTCTTGGCCAAAGCGAAGTAAGTCGTGGATGGCCGGGACAAGCCCGGCCATGACGCGGGGTGGGATTTCGAGCCATGGCTGCCAATACTGAAGTGACCCAAGACGGTGTCATCACCGGTCCGCCCGAGCCGGCGCACAAGAACGTCATGGACCGCTTCATCGACTCCATCGAATGGGTCGCGGCGTTCTTCGTCGGCGTGGTCGCGCTCAACACCTTCACCGCGGTGTTCATGCGCAAGTTCTTTTCGGTGACGATTCCCGACTATTACAATTTCGGCCAGTTCCTGCTCGGCATCCTGATCTTCTGGGGCATCGCGGCGACCAGCTATCGCGGCACCCACATCACGGTGGACCTGGTCTGGGCCAATGCCTCACCGCGCTACCAGCGCTGGATCGACATCTTCGCGACGCTGGTGCTGCTGTTCGTGGTGAGCGTGCAGACCTATACGCTGATCGACAAGGTGATCGACACCCGGAACGGCCACATCGTCACCATGGATCTGGGCGTGCCGATCTGGCCGTTCTTCCTGGTATCGTGGATCGGCGACGTCTCGGCGGTGCTGCTGATCGCGATCCGTACGTATCGGCTGATCTTCCATCCGGAAGACATCCATGACGCCAAGATCAAGACTGCGGAGTAGACGGCGATGTCACCCGAGACTGTAGCCGTCCTCGGCTTTGTCAGCCTGTTCGTGCTGATGCTGCTGCGCGTGCCGGTCGGCATGGCGATGGGCCTCGTCGGCATCACCGGCTTCGGTTACCTGACCGGCTTTGCGCCGGCGCTGAAGCTGATCGGCCAGACCACGATGCGCACGGTGACGGATTATTCCTTCGGCGTGATCCCGATGTTCCTGTTGATGGGCGCGTTCGTCTCGGTCTCCGGCATCAGCCGCGAGCTGTTCCGCGCCGCCAACACCTTTGTCGGCCATTGGAAGGGCGGGCTCGGCATTGCGACGATCGGCGCCTGCGGCGGGTTTGCCGCGATCTCCGGCTCGTCGGTCGCGACCGCCGCGACCTTCTCCGCGGTGGCCTATCCGGAGATGCGCCGCTTCGGCTATCCGCAGTCGTTTGCGACCGGCGTGATCGCGGTCGGCGGCACGCTAGGGGCGATGCTGCCGCCGTCGACCGTGCTCGCGGTCTACGGCATCATCACCCAGCAGGACATCGCCATGCTGTTCATGGCCGGCGTGGTGCCGGGCCTGCTCGCGATCGTGATGCACATGATCACGATCGGCATCATCGGCGTGGCGCGACCGGGATTCCTCCCCGCAGGCAAACGGGCGTCGTGGCACGAGCGCGTGCTGGCGCTGCGCGACGTCTGGTCGCCGCTGCTGCTGTTTTTGTTTGTGATCGGCGGCCTCTATGGCGGCTTCTTCATCCCGACCGAGGCCGGTGCGGTCGGCGCCGTCGGCGCCTTCCTGATCGGCATCCTCCGCGGCAAGCTCACCAAGGATGGCATCCTGCAATCGCTGCTGCAGGCGACGCGCACGGCGGCGGCGGTGTTCACGGTGCTGATCGGCGCGCTCTGCTTCGGCTATTTCCTCACCATCACCCAGACGCCGCAGAACGTCACCGCGTTCCTGACCGGCCTCGGCATCGGCCCCTACGGCGTGCTGGCGCTGATCCTCTTGATGTATCTCGTGCTCGGCTGCCTGATGGACGCGATGGCGATGGTGATCCTCACCGTGCCGATCGTGTTCCCGGTCGTGACCTCGCTCGGCTTCGATCCGATCTGGTTCGGCATCGTCATCGTGATGACGGTCGAGCTCGGCCTGATCCATCCGCCGGTCGGCATGAACGTGTTCGTGATCAAGAGCGTGATCAAGGACGTCAACATGTCGACCATCTTCGTCGGCGTGCTGCCCTTTGTGGTCACGGACCTGATCCGGCTGGTGATCCTGATCCTGTTCCCGCT
This sequence comes from Bradyrhizobium jicamae, assembly GCF_018130695.1. Lineage (GTDB taxonomy): Bacteria > Pseudomonadota > Alphaproteobacteria > Rhizobiales > Xanthobacteraceae > Bradyrhizobium > Bradyrhizobium jicamae_B. Next base: position 49,005 of record NZ_JAFCJX010000022.1, read on the forward strand.
GCTCGCGACCTGGCTGCCGCATCGCATGGCTGGTTAAATCATGACACCAGAGATTCACACCAAGTACGCCTTCACCATCACCGCGCGCATTGCCGACGTGACGTCGGCGGGCGACATCGGCAGCGGCGTTCGCCGCATCATCCCGATCATCGGCGGCGAGGTGAAGGGCGAGAAGGTGAACGGCAAGGTGCTGGGCTTCGGCGCCGATTTCCAGATCATCCGCCCCAACGAGCTGATCGAGCTGGAGGCCAAATACGCCTTCGAGACCGATGACGGCGCGGTGGTCTATGTCGAGAACAAGGGCATCCGCTTCGGGCCGGTGGATCTGCTGCAGAAGCTGAAGCGCGGCGAGCCGGTCGATCCGGAGCTGATCTATTTCCGCACGGTGCCGAAATTCGAGACCGGCAGCGAGAAGTATCGCTGGCTGATGCAGCACATCTTCATCGCCTCCGCCGCCCGCCACGCCGACCGCGTCGTGATCGACGTGCACCAGGTGCTGTAGCGCCACCCACGCGGCGCCATGAAAAAAGCCGGCCTCGCGAGAGGCCGGCTTTCGTATTCGTAGTTGTATTCGTATTCTTGGCGGGGCTTACATCGCCGGGACGTATTTTCCGTCCTTGACCGTCAGCAGGATGCGCGAACGCTCGTCGAGGCCGTAGCGATCCTTTTCGGTCCAGTTGTAGACGCCCTGCGAGGCGGCGATTTCCTTTTCCGACATGAACGCCTGGCGGATGCCTTCGCGGAATTCCGGCGTGCCGGGCTTGCCGGCCTTCAGCGCCACCGGGATGATGCGCTTCAGCACCTCGAAGGCGTCATAGGAATGGCCGGCGAACTGGCTGCGGCTGTTCGGGCCATACTTGGCTTCATAGGCGGTGTTGAGCGCGAGGCCCGGCTTCTTGGTCAGCGCCGAGTCCGGCTGCGTTTCCGGCGACATCACCGGACCCGAGACCATGATCACGCCTTCCGCCGCCGCGCCCGCGATGCGGATGAAGTCCATGCTGGCGGCGCCGTGGGTCTGGTAGATCAGGCCCTTGTAGCCGCGCTCGCGCAGCGCGGTCTGCGGCAGCGCCGCGGCGGTGCCGGAGGCGCCGACCAGGATCGCGTCGGGATTGGCGGCGACGAGCTTCAGCACCTGGCCCGCGACCGACGTGTCGGTGCGCGCGAAGCGCTCCTCGTCGGCGATGGAGAGGCCCATCGGCACGGCCTGGTTCTTGAAATCGTTGAACCAGAGATCGCCGTAGGAATCGGAGTAGCCGATATAGCCGACGGTCTTGATGTTGTGCGCCTTCATGTGCTCGTAGACCACCTTGCCCATGATCGGCACCGACTGCGGCATGTCGACCGACCACTTGGCGCGTGCCTCGTTGATCGGGAATGGCGCGAGACCGAAATGCGGAATGCCGGCCTCGTTGGCGACCGCCGACACCGCGATCGTCGTCGGCGTGATGCAGCTGCCCATGATGATGTCGGCCTTGGACTCCGTCACGAAGCGCCGCGAATTGGTGGTCGCGGCCGTCGGGTCGCCGCCGTCGTCGAGCACGATCAGCTTCAGCGGCACGCCGCCGATCTCCTTCGGCACGAAGTCGAGCGCGTTGCGTTCGGGGATGCCGAGCGCCGCCGCCGGACCGGTGGTCGAGATCGTGATGCCGATGACGATTTCGTTGCTCTGCGCGAACGCCGGCGCACCTGGCAGTGCGAGAACCGCCGCGAGCACAGCTGTGGCGAGATAAGTCTTCTTCATTCATTCCTCCCTGCGGATATGATTTTTGGTTTTAAGCCGGTTTTTGGAGCCAATTCAGCCCCTTCTTTAGGTCATGAAGGAGTGTAGGTCAGCCCTTCATGAAGCGGTCGATGATCTCCTGCGGAAACGGCGCCGACTTCAATTTGTCGGGATTATCAGGATGCTTGCCGACGAGCACGCGGGTCTCGAACGCCTCGATCGCAAGCCGCTCGCCCTTGAACACGCGGTGCTCGACCTCGAAGCTCGAGCGCTTGATGCTCGCAATCTTCGTCTCGATCTTGATCCAGTCGCCATGGGTCGACGGGATGTGGAATTTCGCCCGCGTGTCGACCATGGGAATGCCGACCAGTCCGTATTTGTGAACGATGTCCTGCTTCGAGAACCCGGCCGCCTCGAACATGATGGCGGTCGAGTCGTCGAACATCGCGAAGTAGCGCGGGTAGTAGACGATGTTGGCGGGGTCGCAATCACCCCACTGGATCTGCACGTCGCGCCGATGGACGAACATGGACTTACCTTAACTTGACCTGGCTTACTTCGGCGCCATCCGGAGCGCGGCATCGAGCCGCACCACTTCGCCGTTCAGGTAGGGGTTGTCGACCATGTGCAGCGCAAGCGAGGCGAATTCGTCGGCAGCGCCGAGCCGGCGCGGGAAGGGGATCGCGGCGGCGAGCGAGTCCTGAGCCTCCTGCGGCAGATTGGCGAGCAGCGGCGTCAGGAACAGGCCGGGCGCGATGGTCAGCACGCGGATGCCGAACTGCGCGAGCTCGCGGGCGATCGGCAAGGTCATCGCGACGATGCCGCCCTTCGAGGCGGCGTAGGCGGCCTGGCCGATCTGGCCGTCATAGGCGGCGACCGAGGCGGTCGAGATAACGACGCCGCGCTCGCCGGTCGACTGCGGCTCGAGCTTGGACATGTCGGCGGTCGCAAGCCGCAGCATGTTGAACGAGCCAAGCAAATTGACCTTGATCACCTTGTCGAAATCGGCGAGCGCCATCGGGCCGTCGCGGCCGATCACGCGCTTGGCCACGCCGATGCCGGCGCAGTTCACCAGCACGCGGGCCGGACCATGCGCGGCGGAGGCCTTTGCCACCGCGGCTTCGGCGGAGGCGGCGTCGGAGACGTCGCAGATCACGGCGACGCCGCAGATCTCGGCCGCGACGCTCTCGGCGAGCTTTTCATTGAGGTCGCAGACCGCGACCTTGGCGCCTTGCGCGGCCAGCTTGCGTGCGGTGGCGGCGCCCAATCCCGATGCGCCTCCGGTGACGATGGCGGCTTGATCCTTCAACTGCATGTGTCTCTCCCTGGATCCTGTGAAAATTTTAGCGTGCGGTGATCACGGACGCCGGCGGCGTCTCGGCATAAATCGACTCGACCAGGACGCTGCGATTCTCCAGCACCGCGCGCTGGTTGATAGAGCCCTTGTCGGTGACCTCGCCACGATCGATCGATAGCGGCGTGTCGAGCAGCACCGCGCGGCTGATGCGGGTCGACGAGCCGGTGGCGCCGGCGAGAAACTCCGCGAAGCGTTCGCGGAAGGCGGCGCGCACGATCGGATCGTTGGCGGCGGCGGCGAGATCATTGGCCGGAAGCTGCGGATTGATCAGGCGGCAGCCGTCGAGGTCGAGCACGACCAGTGCCGAGATCTCGTCGCGGTTGATACCCGCGATCACGGCGTCGCGCACCAAGGGCGCGCAGGTGCCGACGAAGCGCGCGCGCAAGGGACCGACGCTGACCCAGGTGCCGCTCGCTAGCTTGAAATCCTCGCCGACGCGGCCGTCGAAATCGAGGCCGGCATTGAAGTCATCGGGATCGACCGGCTTCAGGGCGTCGCCGAGCTTGTAGAAACCTTCCTCGTCGAAGGATTTCGCCGTTATCTCGGGCTGCCGCCAGTAGCCGGGCATCACGTTCGGGCCCTTGGCGCGAACCTCGAGCTTGCCGTTGTTCGGCACCAGCTTGGCGTCGTTGCCCGAGACGGGGAGGCCGACATGGCCGGAGCGGCTGGTGGCTGGTCGTACCGACATGAAGAACGGCGAGGTCTCGGTGGCGCCGAGCCCCGTGAGCATCGGCACGCGATAGCCCTTCTCCTGCACTGCCAGCTCGTCCAGGCTGTTCCAGATGAACGGCGACAGTGCAGCCCCCGAGAAGAACATCGCATGCAGCCGGTCGAAGAACTTTGCGCGCAGGCTCGCATCGTCGCGCAGATAGGGCAGCAGCGACTCGTAACCCTTGGGGACGTTGAAATAGACGGTCGGCGAGATCTCGCGCAGGTTTCGCACGGTCTCCTCGATGCCGCCGGGCATCGGCTTGCCCTCGTCGAGATACATCGAGCCGCCATTGTAGAGCGTCAGCCCGATATTGTGGTTGCCGCCAAAGGTGTGATTCCACGGCAGCCAGTCGACGATCACGGGCGGCTCGTCCTTCAGGAACGCCAGCGTCTCGCGCAGCATCACCTGGTTGGCGCAGATCATCCGCTGGGTATTGATCACGGCCTTCGGATTGCCCGTCGAGCCCGAGGTCAGCAGGAATTTTGCGATCGTGTCCGGCCCGATCGCGTCATGGGTGGCGTCGAGCTGCGCGTGCTCCGCCGTCGCGATCAGGTCGGCGAGCCTGGTCACGTCGCGGCCGGGCACGGCGCCGCGGGTGGCGGCAATCTCGGTGCCGGGTGAGACGTTGGCAACCAGCGCATCGGCGAACTTGTCGGCGTCGTCGACGAAGACGAGGCCGGGCGTCAAGAGCTTCATCAGATAGGACAGCTTGCCGTAGTCGCGCGACACCAGCGAATAGGCCGGGGATACCGGGCAGAACGGCACGCCGGCATAGAACGCGCCGAAGGCAATCAGCACGTGGTCGATCGAGTTGCCCGACAGGATCACGATCGGCCGCTCGGCCGAGAGCCCGCGCGCGATCAGCGCGGAGGCGATATGCCGTGTCGTTTCCAGGAGCTGCGCATAGGTAATCTTGCGCCAGCCGCCGCCTGAAACACGCTCGGCCATGAACACGCGGTTCGGCTCGGCCTTGGCCCAGTGATGCAGGCGGTCGGTGATGCGGGTGGGATATTCGAGCAGTTTTGCCTTCGGGCGCAGATAGATTGTGCCGTTGTCGCCGCGCTCGACCGTGACCTCGGGGTTGCCGAACGAGATCGGCCGCAGCGGATGTACGCTAGTGCCGGGCGCTGGCGTCTTGGGCTGGGCGCTCATGTCGGCTTCACCTTGGCGGTCTTGCGGTCCAGAAACGCGCGGATCCGCTTCTTGGCTTCCTTGTCGCTTTGCGCAACGGTCGCCATCAGCGATTCCATCAACAGGCCGGTCTGCGGATTGGCTTCCGCGATCATCGGCAATGCCTGCAGCACGGCGAAATTGGTCAGCGGCGCATTCGCCGCGACCCGCTCGGCCAATTCCAGCGCCTTGGGCAGCGCACCGCCATCTTCGGTGAGATATTGCGAGAAGCCGTAGGCCGCGCCTTCGGTCGCGGAATAGACCCGGCCGGTCAGCATCATGTCGGCCATGCGGGGCACGCCGATCAGCCGCGGCAGCCGCACCGAGCCGCCGCCGCCGACGAAGATGCCGCGCTGGCCCTCGGGCAGCGCGAAGTATGCGGACGGTTCGGCGACGCGGATATGCGCCGCGCAGGCCAGCTCCAGCCCGCCGCCGATCACCGCACCCTTCAGCGCCGCGATCACGGGCACGCGGCAATACTGGATGCGGTCGAACACGCGATGCCACATCTGGGAATGGATGAGACCTTCGGTCGCATCGCGCTCGCTGAGCTCGGACAGATCGAGGCCGGAGGAGAAATGGTCGCCGATGCCGTGGATGATCACGGCGCCGATCTCGTCGGGAATCGCGGTGAAACAGTCACGCAGCGCCAGGATGATGCCGTCGTTCAGCGCATTGCGCTTGGCGGGACGGTTGAGCCCGATGGTCAACACCGCGCCCTTGGTCTCGATCTTGAGCAGCGATGCATCACTCGCGGCGGAGGCGGCGTTTCCCATGGCTTTATTACTTCCTGTCCAGAATGATTATATTTTATAACGATCTCACGAAGAGTCAATGGTGGCCTCTTCACCTCTCCCCGCCCTTTTGCGGGGAGAGGTCGGATCGCCCTCGGGCGATCCGGGTGAGGGGCCGTGCACGATGTTGCCATACAATCAACCTCTCCGACTCCGCGATTGCCCAGTCGGCAGGCTGCGAGCTTGTGATGGGCAGTCTGCCTCGCCCCTCACCCGCCGCCTGCGCTGCGCTCCGGCGTCGACCTCTCCCCGCAGAAGGGCGGGGAGAGGTGAAAGGCTAGATCGCGCTCTCACCTTCGTGCTGGAAGCCGAGATAACTTGCCGCCACGCGGCTGTTGGACGCGATCTCCTTGGCCGAACCCGACAGCACGAACTCGCCGAGCTCCATCACATAGGCGCGGTCGGCGATCTTGAGCGCGGCCTGCGCATTCTGCTCGACCAGCAGCACCGAGACGCCGGCAGCACGCAGCTCGCCGACGATGCGGAAAATGTCGGCGACGATGATCGGGGCAAGACCGAGGCTTGGCTCGTCCAACATCAGCAGCTTCGGTGCGCCCATCAGCGCGCGGCCCATCGCCAGCATCTGCTGCTCGCCGCCGGACAGCGTGCCGGCGAGCTGCTTGCGCCGTTCCTTCAGGCGCGGAAACAGCGTGTAGACCCGCTCCAGCGAGGCCGCGGCGGTCGCCTTCGAGATCCGGAAAGCGCCGAGCTCGAGATTGTCCTCGACATTCATGGTGCCGAACAATTCGCGATGCTCTGGCACGAGGCTTAAGCCCGCAGCGACACGGTCCTCGATATCCAGCGGCGCCATGTCGGTGCCGGCGAAGCTGGTGCGGCCCTTGAGCGGGAATACGCCCATGATGGCGTTGAGCAGGGTGGTCTTGCCGGCGCCGTTGGCGCCGATGATGGTCACGATCTCGTTGTCGGCGACGTCGAGCGAGACGCCGCGCACGGCCTCGACCTTGCCGTAGGAGATGTGGACGTCGCTGACCGTCAACAGCGCACTCATGCGGCAGCTCCGAGATAGGCCTTGATCACATCGGGGTTGGTCTTGATCGAGGCCGGCGTGCCCTCCGCGATCTTGGTGCCGAAATCGAGCACCACGATGCGGTCGGCGAGATCCATCACAAAGCCCATATCGTGCTCGACCAGCAGCACCGACATGCCGCCGTCGCGCAGCTGCCGCAGCAGGGCGGCGAGGCGCTGCTTCTCCATGTGGCGCAGGCCGGCAGCCGGCTCGTCGAGCAGCAGCAGCATCGGATCGACGCAGAGCGCGCGGGCGATCTCGACGATGCGCTGCTGGCCGAGCGACAGCGAGCCGGCGAGCTGGTCGATCTGGTCGGTGAGGCCGACGCGCGCGATCTGGCGGGCGGCTTCCGCCAGCAGCTTCGCTTCTTCGGCACGGTCGAACCGGAACATGCTGGTAACAGCGCCGGACGACCCGCGCAGATGCGCGCCGATCGCGACATTCTCCAGCACCGTCATATCGGGCACCAGCTTGACGTGCTGGAAGGTCCTGCTGACGCCGAGCTTCACCACCTCCTGGGGCGGTGCGTTCTCGACTTCCTTGCCGCGCACAAAGATCTTGCCGCTGGTCGCGGTCAGCACGCCCGTGATGAGATTGAAGGTGGTGCTCTTGCCGGCACCGTTCGGGCCGATCAGCGCCACGATCTCGCGGGCGTTGACGTCGAAGGAGACGTCGTTCACGGCGGTGACGCCGCCGAACTGTTTGCGCGCCTTCTCGATGTGCAGCAGCGTCTCCGAGGTCGCAGCCGCGCGTTCGCGCGTCTCGAGCTTCAGGGACGTATCCGGCTTCTTGCTGGCCGGCTTGATCGAAAGCCGCGCCATCAGCCACGGCCAGACGCCTGATGGGGCGAGCTGCAGCAGCAGCACCAGCAGGATGCCGAACACGATGGTCTCGAGCTGGCTCTGGCCGCCGAAAATGTAGGGCAGGTAGCTCTGCAGCACTTCTTTCAGGACGATGACGACCCCGGCGCCGAGCACGGCCCCCCAGACGTACCCGGCGCCGCCCACGACTGCGATGAAGAGATATTCGATGCCGGCCTGCGCGCCGAACGGCGTCGGGTTCGCGGCGCGCTGGAGGTGCGCATAGAACCAGCCGGACAGGCCGGCGAGCACCGCGGCGTAGATGAACACCAGAAGCTTCGCGCGCGGCGTCTGCACGCCAAAGGCTTCGGCGGCGATATGGCCACGGCGCAGCGCGCGGATCGCGCGGCCGGTGCGGGAATCCAGCAGGTTCATGGTGAGGATCGCGGCCAGGAGCACGCCGATCCAGATCGCGTAATAGATCGTATCCGGGCTCAGCATCCTGAACGACCCGATCGACAGCGGCGGAATGCCGGAGATGCCATCATTGCGGCCGAGGAATTCGAGCTTGCTGAACAGATAGAACAGGCCGATGCCCCAGGCGATGGTGCCGAGCGGCAGGTAATGGCCGGAGAGGCGAACTGTGACGATGCCGAGCAGCACCGCGGCGATGCCGCTGACCAGGAGCGAGGCGGGCAATGTCAGCCAGGGCGAGACGCCATAGGCCGTGGTCAGCACTGCCGTGGTATAGGCGCCGAAGCCGCAGAACGCGGCCTGGCCGAACGAGGTGAGGCCGCCGACGCCGGTGAGCAGCACCAGCCCCATCGCCACCAGCGAGGCGAGGCCGATATTGTCCAAGAGCACGATCCAGAACGGCGGGATGCCCGGGATCAGCGGGATCACCGCCATCAGGGCGGCGAAGATGACGAGAGGAAGCCGCTGCATCGCGCTCAATCCTTCTCTTCTTCGACCGCGGGCGCCGCGAGCGAGCGCAGCACCAGCACGGGCAGGATCAGCGTGAACACGATGACTTCCTTGAAATTGCTGGCATAGAACGAGGAGAAGGCTTCGACCGTGCCGACCAGGATGGCCGCGACCGCGGTGAGGGGGTAGCTGACCAGGCCGCCGATGATCGCGGCGATGAAGCCCTTCAGGCCGATCAGGAAGCCGGTGTCATAATAGAGCGTCGTGATCGGTACGATTAGAATGCCGGAGATGGCGCCGATCACCGACGCCAGCAGGAAGGCGATCTGGCCCGACAGCGTGGTGCGGATGCCGACGAGGCGCGCGCCGAGCCGGTTGACGGCCGTGGCGCGCAGAGCCTTGCCCATCTTGGTGAAGCCGAAGAACAGCCACAGCCCGACGATGAAGGCGATGGTCAGGCCGTAGACCGCAAGGCTCTGGCCGGTGAAGACCAGCGGGCCGGCCGGCACCGAGGCCTTCGACAGCGCAGGTCCGCGCAGGCCTTCGGCGCCGAAGAACACGAGGCCGAGGCCTTGCAGCGCCAGATGGCAGCCGACGGAGGCGATCAGCAGCACCAGCACGGACGTGTGCGCGATCGGCTGGAACGCAATGCGATAGAGGAATACGCCGATCGCCGCGACGATCAGCAGCGCCAGCGCAATGTTGACCGCGATCGGCGTGGTCGGCCCGGCGAGCCTGGTGGTGGCGATGAAGAGCGCGATCGGAAACACGATGTTGAGCGCCGCCGAGCGCGCGATCTTGCGCAGATGCAGCGCCTTGCGTGCGGCATAGAGATCAAGCGCAAAGGCGACAAAACCCATCGCGACCGCGAGCCGCACCGTGCCCGGCACCTGGCCGGTCGCGAGCATCGCGTAGCTCAGCGCGCCATAGGTGACGAATTCTCCTTGGGGAATCAGGATGACCCGCGTCACCGCGAACACCAGCACCAGCGCCAGGCCGAGTAACGCGTAAACCGCGCCATTGGTGATGCCGTCCTGCAGCAGGAACAGCAAGATCGTCGTATTCAAGGCCGAGCGCTCCCCCTTTTGGGCGTCCGCATCCGGCGCTCACGTTGGGTGCGACGGCCGGGGCGGCGAATGACGGCTGTTGAAAAGCCGGTGATATTTGATATGGTCCATAACAATTATCAAATATAATCTCAAGGCCCGCGCACGCCGTGCGCAACCATCCTAGCGGGATTGCGAGTTCCGAGCGATGACCGTTTCCAAGACCGCCGCCGATACTGCCAGACCCTCCCGCGCGTCACGGAAGGACTTGGTCGAGCCCGCCGCCGACGACAGCGTGCTCCAGCTCGGCGAACTGGCCGGGCTGCTCGGCTATTCGCTCAAGCGCGCCCAGCTCAAGGTGTTCGAGGACTTCCTGCGCTGCGTGGCGCCGCTGCAGCTGACGCCGGCGCAGTTCTCGGTGCTGCTGCTGCTCGACAAGAACCCCGGCCGCAACCAGACCGAGATCGCCAACACGCTCGGCATCCTCCGCCCGAACTTCGTCGCCATGCTCGACGCGCTGGAGAGCCGCGACCTCTGCAGCCGGATGCGCTCGGCCAACGACCGCCGCTCCCACATCGTGGTGCTGACCGAAAAGGGCCGCGCGGTGCTCGCCCGCGCCAAGAAGTTCGTCGCCAACAAGCACGAGGCCCGCCTGATCGAGGTGCTCGGCCCCGAGCACCACGCGCTGATGCTGGAGATGCTGGCGAAGCTGGCGCGGGAGTTTTGAACCGGGCTCGCCGCCTGCGCTCCCCGGATGCTGCGCAGCGCGTAGCGGTGCGCTGCTGGTCCGGGGCCCATCCGTCGTCATGGACAGACCTGGGTCCCGGCTCTGCGGAGCAGCGTTGCACGCTGCACCGCGTCCGGGACACGAGAGCATCAATCCACCAAAATCACCCGGACGTCATTCACATTCGTCAACGTCGGTCCCGTCAGCAACAGATCGCCGGTCTTCTCAAAGAACCCCGTCGCGTCGTTGTTCTCCAGGTAAGCCTTCGGATCGAGCCCGAGCGATTTCATCTTCGCGAACGTCGCCTGGTCGATGATCGCGCCGGCCGGGTCGCTGGCGCTGCCGGCGCCGCCGTCGGCGCCGTCGGTGTCGGCGGCGAGCGCTGAAACGTTCGGCGTGTCCTTCAGGAGATCGGTGAGTGCGAGGGCGTATTCCTGGTTGGGGCCGCCGCGGCCGTTGCCGCGCACGGTCACCGTGAGCTCGCCGCCGGAAAGGATCGCGATGCGCTTGCCTTCGCTGCGGGCCTGCAGCGCCATGCTTGCATGCGCGGCGGCGACCTCGCGGGCCTCACCCTCGAGATCGGCGCCGAGCTCGATCGTGGCGTAGCCGGCGTCGCGCGCGACTTTTGCCGCGGCTTCGAAGGAGGCGCCGGGTTTTGCGATCAGCTCGAACGTTGCGCGGGCGAACGCGGGATCATCAGGCTTGCAGCTTTCATTCCTGGGATCATCGAGCGCGCGGCGGACCGCGTCGTCGATCGTGAGATTGTAGCGGGCGACGAGGGCGCGGGCGTCCGCGAGCGTGGTCGGATCGGGTACCGTCGGCCCGGAGGCAATCGCGGAGGGATCGTCATGCGGCACGTCCGAGATCGCGAGCGTCACGATCTCGGCGGCGTGCCGGCCGGCGCGGGCGAGGCGACCGCCCTTGATGCGCGAGAGATGCTTGCGCACCACGTTCATCTCGCCGATCGGCGCGCCGGAGCGGAGCAGCGCGCGGTTGACTTGCTGCTTCTGCGCAAAGCTCACGCCCTCGACCGGAGCAATCCAGTTCGCCGAGCCGCCGCCGGTGAGCAGCACCAGCAGCAGGTCGTCGGCGGTCGCTTCCGCGGCGAGCTTCAGCGTGCCGTCGGCGGCCCTCAGCCCGGCCTCGTCGGGCACGGGATGGCCAGCCTCGATCACCTTGATCCGCCTTGTCGGCACGCCATGGCCGTGACGCGTGGTGGCGATGCCGACGAGGCGCGACGGATCGAGCTTGAGCACGTCGAGATAATGCCGCTCGGCGGCCTCCGCCATCGCGCCGGCGCCCTTGCCGGCGCACAGGCAGATCACCCGTCCCTTCGGTACGGGGCGCAGATGCGCCGCCAGCACGACATCGGGATGCGCGGCTGCGACCGCAGCATCGAAGATGGAACGCAGGAAGGAACGTCGGTCGGTCATGATGATACTCGCGAGCTTGCCGCGGAAGGATAAAGCAAAACCCCCTGCGATTGTATCGCAGGGGGCTCGATTTTCCACGATATGGGAAGACTAGCCTTAGCCGTTGGCGTCGGCGCTGATCACGTCGCCGAACAGTTCCCACTTGTCGCCCTTGAATTTCATCAGCTGCAGCTGGCTGATCGGGGCGAAGTCGGTCGGGCCGGTGTTGATCTTGATGCCGGGCAGCAGCACCTCGGTGCGGAAGTCCTTCAGGCTCGCGGCCTGCTTCATGACGTTCTCGCGGGTGAGGTTGTCGCCGCACTGCTTCAGCACCTGCACCAGCGTCTGCGCGACGCCGAAGCCGACCACGGTGCCGCCGTCGAGCTTGTCACCCTCCGGGAAATCCTTGGCCATGAAGGCGTAGAACTCCTTCATGCCGGCGTCATTGTCCCACTGCTTGTCGGAGGCATCCTTCAGATAGGCCGCCGAGATGATGTCCTGCGCATTCTCGTAGCCGGCCGGCTTCAGCACGCTGCCGACCGAGGCCGAGACGTTGTTGAGGAAGTGGGTCGGCTTCCAGCCGATCTCGGCATTCTTCTTGATCGCCTGCGCCGCGAATTTCGGCGTGGTGATGTTGATGAACACGTCGGCGCCGGTCGACTTCATCTTGACGATGTGGGAGTCGATGGTCGGCTCCGAGGTTTCGTAGCTCTCCTCGACGACGATCATCGAGGCGCCCTTGGCGCCGAGGCCGTCCTTCAGGCCCTTCAGATAGTCCTTGCCGTAATCGTCGTTCTGATAGAGCACGGCGATCTTGGCGTTCGGCATGTTCTTCAGGATGTACTTCGCATAGATCTGGGTTTCGCTCTGGTAGTTGGGCTGCCAGCCCATGGTCCAGGGGAAGTCCTTCGGGTCGTTCCACTTGGTGGCGCCGGTGGCGACGAACAGCTGCGGCACCTTCTTGGCGTTCATGTATTTCTGGATCGCCGAGTTCGGTGGCGTGCCGAGCGAATTGAAGATGAACAGCACCTCGTCGCTCTCGACCAGCTTGCGCGCCTGCTCCACCGTCTTCGGCGGCGAATAGGCGTCGTCATAGGAGACGAAATTGATCTTGCGGCCGTTGATGCCGCCGGCGTCGTTGATCTTCTTGAAATAGGCGGCCTCGGTCTTGCCGATGATGCCGTAGGCCGACGCCGGGCCCGAATAGGGCATGATGTTGCCGATCTTGATCTCGGTGTCGGTGGCGCCGGTGTCGTATTTCTTCTGTGCCAGTGCGCCGCCCGTCGAGGCGGCCATGAATGCGAACGCGGCCGAAAGCACCGCAAGTTTTTTGGTAGCGGACATTAATGTCTCTCTCCCTGTTATGGTCTGATGTGCCGTGGCCCTCGGAAGGCTCTTTTTGTTGCGGCGGAAACTATCATCTTGCCGGGGCCGTCTCAACGAAAAGCCCCCGCGGCAATGCCGCAGGGGCTCCCGTCTTTAGTCGACCGTCCGGAGCGATTTCGAGCTAGCCGCCGACGTCGCCGCTCAAAATTTCACCAAAGCGCTCCCAGGTCTCGCCCTTGAAGCGGATCAGTTGCAGCTGCGAAAGCGGCGCGAAGTCGGTCGCCGAGGTGTTAACCTTGACGCCCGGCAACAGCCCGCCCGGCTCGAAATCCTTGAGACTTGCGGCCTGCTTCATGATGTTCTCGCGGGTCAGATTGTCGCCGCAGGCCTTCAGCACTTGCACCAGGCCCTGGCTGACGATGTAGGCATACATCACCGAGGCGTCGGCGCGGTTGGCTTCCGGATAGTACTTATCCAGGAATTCGTTCCAGGCGATCATCGCCTTGTCGCTCTTCCACTGCGCGTCGGTCGGGTCCTTGAAATATTGCGAGGAGATGATGTCCTGCGCGTTATCGAAGCCGGCCGGCTTGATCACGCTGCCGATCGAGCCCGAGACGTTGTTGAGGAAATGCAGCGGCTTCCAGCCGAGCTCGGCGTTCTTCTTGATCGCCTGCGCCGCGAATTTCGGCGTGGTGATGTTCATGAAGACGTCGGCGCCCGTAGCCTTCAGCCGTACGATGTGCGAGTCGATGGTCGGCTCGGAGACCTCATAGCTGTCCTCGATCACGATCATCGAAGCCGCCTTGGCGCCGAGGCCGTCCTTGAAACCCTTCAGATAGTCCTTGCCGTAATCGTCGTTCTGGTAGAGCACGGCGATCTTGGCGTCCGGCTTGTTCTTCAGGATGTACTTCGCATAGATGATGGTCTCGCTCTGGTAGTTGGGCTGCCAGCCCATCGTCCACGGGAAATCCTTCGGGTCGTTCCACTTGGTGGCGCCGGTGGCGACGAACAGTTGCGGCACCTTCTTCTGGTTCATGTATTTCTGGATCGCCGTGTTGGGCGGCGTGCCGAGCGAGTTGAAGATCAGCAGCACCTCGTCGCTCTCGACCAGCTTGCGCGCCTGCTCCACCGTCTTCGGCGGCGAATAGGCGTCGTCATAGCTGACAAAATTGATCTTGCGGCCGTTGATGCCGCCCTCGGCGTTGATCTTGCGGAAGTAGGCTTCCTCGGTCTTGCCGATCACGCCATAGGCCGACGCCGGTCCCGAATACGGCATGATGTTGCCGATCTTGATCTCGCTGTCGGTGGCGCCGGTATCGTATTTTTTCTGTGCGATGGACGTGGTGGAGGAGGCCGCGAGAAGTGCGAGGGCGGCGGAAAGGGCGCCCAATCGCAAACGGAATACAGGCATTTTGATCTCCCTTGGGATCATGATGATGCGTCATGTTTTTTTGGATCGGGAGCACTTCGCGGCTCGTTGTGGCATTGAATACCTTTCGCCGCTGACCGGCAATAAGAAGCCCCCGGCGATGATGTCGCGGGAGGCGTCATTTAGTCGAACGCTGCGATCAGAGGATGCCGCTGCGCGGAATATCGGGATGATGCGGGGAAGTAGAAAGCCAGCCGCACTTCGCGATCGGCGCGAAGCCCGCCTTTGTTGGTCTCAATGGCCGAGATCGGCGGAGATGATGTCACCGAACAGCTCCCACTTCTGGCCCTTGAAGCGCATCATGCGCAGCTGCTTGATCGGCGCGAAGTCGGTGGCCGAGGTGTTGACCGTGATGCCCGGCAGCAGCGTATCGAGCTCGACGCCTTTCAGGCTGGCGGCCTGCTTCATGACATTGGCGCGCGTGAGATCGTCGCCGCACATCTGCAGCACTTTTGCCAATGTCTGCGCGGCGGCGTAGCCGAACACGACGGCACCATCGAGCTTGTTGGCGTCCGGCTCGTACTTCTGCAGGAACGCCAAGAATTTCATCATGCCGGCGTCATGGTCCCATTGCGGGTCGGAGCCGTCCTTCAAATAGGAGGCCGACAGGATGCCCTGCGCGTTCTCGAAGCCGGCCGGCTGCAGCACGCCGCCGACCGAGGCCGAGACGTTGGACACGATGTGCAGCGGCTGCCAGCCGATCTCGGCGGCCTTCTTGATCGCCTGCGCGGTGAATTTCGGCGTGGCGATGGTGATCAGGGTATCGGCGCCGGCCGCCTTCAGCTTCACGACGTGGTTGTCGATCGCGGACTCGGACGTCTCGTAGCTCTCCTCCAGCACGATCATCGCGGCCTTGTCGCCAAAGCCATTCTTCAGGCCCTTGAGATAGTCCTTGCCGAAATCGTCGTTCTGGAAGAGCACGCCGACCTTGGCCTCCGGCTTCTCCTTCATGATGAATTTGGCGTAGACCCGCGCCTCGTCCTGGTAGCTGGGCTGCCAGCCCATGGTCCACGGAAAGTTGGCCGGATCGTTCCATTTCGACGCGCCGCTGGCGACGAACAGCTGCGGCACCTTTTTCGTGTTCATGTATTTCTGGATCGCGCCGTTAGCTGCGGTGCCGAGCGAGTTGAAGATCAGCAGCACCTCATTGCTTTCGACCAGCTTGCGGGCCTGCTCCACGGTCTTGGGCGGCGAATAGGCATCGTCATAGGAGATGAACTTGATCTTGCGGCCGTTGATGCCGCCCTCGGCATTGACCATCGCGAAATACGCGGCTTCGGTCTTGCCGATCACGCCATAGCCCGAGGCCGGGCCGCTATAGGGCATGATGTTGCCGATCCTGATCTCGCTATCGCTGGCGCCCGTGTCGTATGTCTTCTGGGCCTCTGCGCCGCTGCAGGTCGCGGCGAGCAGGACGAACGCCGTCGAGAGCGCGGCGAGGGGCAGGCGGGCGGCCATCATTTGGTTTTTTGATCCGTATTCTTTGAAGCATGATCCGGAAAAGTGTGACGCGGTTTTCCGAAAAGATCATGCTCGAATAAAAAGCCTGAAGCGCGACGCTTCGCGCTTCAGGCGGGATTCAATACCATTCATGCGACGCGTCAACAAAAAGCCCCTGCAACTTCCGTTGCAGGGGCTTCCTTGGTCAGTACTGCAGTGCAGCGTTATTCGGACGCGACGTCGCCCGAGATGATGTCGCCGAACAGCTCCCACTTCTCGCCCTTGAAGCGCTGCATCTGCAGCTGGGCGAGCGGGGCGAAGTCGGTGGCCGAGGTGTTGAGCTTGACGCCGGGCAGGACGGTGTCTGGCGCAAAATCCTTCAGGCTCGCCGCCTGCTTCATCACATTGGCGCGGGTCAGGTCGTCGCCGGACATCTGCAGCACCTTGGCGAGCGTCTGCGCGGCGCCGTAGCCATAGACGATGCTGGTGTCGGTCTTGTCCGCGCCCGGCATGTACTTGTCGACGAACTCGTTCCATTTCTTCATGCCGGGATCGTTGGCCCATTGCGGGTCGCTGGAGTCCTTGGCATAGGCCGCCGACAGCACGCCCTGGGCGTTCTCGAAGCCGGCCGGCCGCATCACGCTGCCGACCGAGATCGAGACGTTGGTCAGGATCTGCAGCGGCTTCCAGCCGAGCTCGGCGGTCTTCTTGATGGTCTGGGCCGCGAATTTCGGCGTGGCATAGATCAGCAGCACGTCCGGATTGGCGGCCTTGATCTTCACGATGTGCCCGTCGATCGACGGCTCGGACACTTCATAGCTCTCTTCCATGATGATGGTGGACGCCGCCTTGGCGCCGAGCCCGTCCTTGGTGCCCTTCAGATAGTCCTTGCCGAAGTCGTCGTTCTGATAGAGCACCGCGACCTTGGCGTCGGGCTTCTCCTTCATCAGCCATTTGGCGTAGATCTGGGCTTCGCTCTGGTAGGACGGCTGCCAGCCCATGGTCCACGGGAAGTTCTTCGGATCGTTCCACTTGGTGGCGCCGGTGGCGACGAACAGCTGCGGGATCTTCTTGGCGTTGAGATATTTCTGAATCGCGGTGTTCGAGGGCGTGCCGAGCGGGTTGAACACGAACAGCACCTCGTCGCTCTCGACGAGCTTGCGGACCTGCTCGACGGCCTTCGGCGGCGAGTAGGCGTCGTCATAGCTGACGAAGTTGACCTTGCGGCCGTTGATTCCGCCCTGATCGTTGATCATCTTGAAATAGGCTTCTTCGGTCTTGCCGATCACGCCATAGGCGGATGCCGGCCCCGAATAGGGCATGATGTTGCCGACCTTGATCTCGGTGTCGGTCGCGCCCGTGTCGTATTTCTTCTGGGCGAAGGCGGTGGTCGAAGTCGCGGCAAAGGCGGTGACCGCCGCGGCAGCCGCGGCGATCCTCAAAGTCGAAAGCATAGTGTCTCCTGGATCTCTCTTCTTGGGTTCTTAGTTCTTCTTGAGCTTGCCAAACAGTTGCGTGGCAACGATGGCGACCTGCCTTGCGCCATGCGGCACGAGGAAGATGACGAGGAACAGCAGCACGCCGAACACGGCGCCGGAGAGGCCCTTGGAGATGCCCTCGGCGATGTTCGGCACGAAGATGATGAAGGCGGAGCCTACGATCGAGCCGGGCAACCAGCCGACGCCGCCGACCACCATGCCGAGGAACAGCGAGATCGCCAGCGTGATGGTGTAGCCGTCGGGCGCGACAAACTGCACCGCGATGGCGCCGAGGCCGCCGGCGACGCCGGTGATGCCGGCCGAGACGCCGAACGCCAGCGTCTTGTACAGCGCGACGTCGACGCCCATCGCGGAGGCCGCGATCTCGTTGTCGCGGATCGCCATGAAGGCGCGGCCCGAGCGGGAGCGCAGCAGGTTCACCGAGGCAAGGTAGATCCCGATGGTGATCACCAGTGTGAAGTAATACAGCCACATGTCCTGCGACATCGGCAGCCCGAACGGCGCATCCGGCTTGGTGACGACGAGGCCCTGCACGCCGCCGGTCCAGTGCTCGAAGAAACCGAGCTTGAGCAGCTGCGGCATCGCGGTGGCGAGCGCGAACGTCGCCAGCGCGAGATAGACGCCGGAGAGCCGGAGCGCCGGCTTGCCGAACAGGTATCCAAAGCCAAAGCAGATGATACCTGCGATCGGCAGCGTCAGCGCGTAGTTCATGTTGGCGTGTTCCATCAGGATCGCCGACGTGTAAGCACCGACGGCATAGAACGCGCTTTGGCCGAGCGAGAACTGCCCGCTTCCGCCGGTCAGGATGTTCAGCGCCAGCACGGCGAGGCCGTAGATCAGCAGCATCGTCATCTGGAAGATGATGAAGTTCTTGACCAGCAGCGGCGTGATGATCAGTGCGACCAGCACCACCAGCGAGGTGCCATAGCCGAGCGTCATGGCGCGCTTGGGAACGGCCTCGACGGCCTGGCCTTCGGTGACGACTTCTTCAGCGGCGCTCATGATCAAACTCGCTTGATGATGGGCCGGCCGAACAGGCCTGCCGGTTTGACGACCAGGACGGTGATGATCAGCGCAAGCGCGATCGGGAGCTTCAGCTCATTGCCGACGCCGGGAATGTAGGTCCCGACGAGGTTCTCGAAGACGCCGACCAGGAAGCCGCCGACGACGGCACCGAACGGCGAGGTCAGGCCGCCGAGCACGGCAGCGGCGAAGCCGTAGATCAGCACACCCAGCATCATGTTCGGCTCGAGGAACACGACCGGCGCGATCATCATGCCCGCGACCGAGCCGATCGCGGCGGCCATGCCCCAGCCGAGCGCGATCATCCAGGACGTGTTGATGCCGACCAGCCGCGCCGATTCGGGCAGCGAGGCGGCGGCCCGCATCGCGAGACCCACGCGGGTGAAGCGGAAGAAGAAGAACAGCAGCACCAGCATCAGGATCGTCAGCCCGATCATGCCGGCCTGGTGGGTCGAGATCAGCTGGCTGCCCAGGAACGGCGAGGAGCCGAACGGGGTCGGATACTGCTTGATGGTGAAGTCCCAGATCAGGCCGGCGACGCTGTTGATGATCGCATACAGCGCGATGAAGCCGGCGACGTTGGTCAGGATCGGTGCCTTGGCCAGCGGCTTGAACAGCAGCCGCTCGATGGCGATGCCTGCGACGAACGAGAAACCGACCGTGAGCACGAAGGAGCCCCAATAGGGCACGCCCCACTGCATCAGCTGCCAGGAGATGAAGGTCGAGAACATCGCCATTTCGCCCTGGGCGAAGTTCAGATGGTCGATCGCCTGGTAGATCATGACCACGGCGAGCGCCATACAGGCATAGATCGCCCCGGTCGCGACGCCGGCCAGGACTTGGTTGACGAACAGTTCCATGGTCCCGGTCCCTCAGTAGCCCAGATAGGATTTGCGGACGTCTTCGTTGTTCGCGATGTCCTTGGCGTTGCCAGCCATCACGATCCGTCCGGTTTCGATCACATAGGCCTGGTCGGCGAGCTCCAGCGCCAGCTGCGCGTTCTGCTCGACGACGAGGATGGTGACCTTGTCCTCACGGTTGATCTTGCCGAGGATGCCGAACAGGTCGCGCACGATCAGCGGCGCGAGGCCGAACGACGGCTCGTCGAGCAGCATCAGCCGCGGCCGCAGCATCAGCGCGCGCGCGACCGCGAGCATCTGCTGCTCGCCGCCCGACAGCGTGCCGGCCTGCTGGGTGTAGCGCTGCTTCAGCACCGGGAAGTGCGCGTACATCCGCTCGATGTCGGAGACGATCGCCTTCTTGTCGGTGCGGGTGATGGCCCCGAGCTGCAGGTTCTCCTCCACCGTCATGGTGGTGAAGGTGCCGCGGCCCTGCGGCACATGGGCGATGCCGAGGCGGACCACGTTCTCGGTCGAGCGGGTGCCGATCGGCTTGCCCTCGAACTCGATCGCCCCGGTCGAGCGCACCATGTTGCAGATCGCGCGCAAGGTCGTGGTCTTGCCGGCGCCGTTGGCGCCGAGCAGCGTGGTGAGCGAGCCCTCGTTGAGCGAGAAGGACAGGCCGTGCAGGGCCTGGACCTGGCCGTAATAGGCGCGCAGGTCCTTGACGTTGAGCATCGCGGTCATTGGTCCTTGCTCCCCAGATAGGCCTTGATCACATCCGGGTCGGCCTGGACCTGGGCCGGCGTTCCCTCGGCCAGCTTGCGGCCGAAATTCAGTGCGACGACGTGGTCGGCGATCGACATCACGAGACCCATGTGATGCTCGACCAGCAGCACGGTCATGTGGCGCTCGTCGCGGATTTTGCGGATCAGGTCGCCGAGCACATAGACTTCCTCATGGTTGAGGCCGCCGGCCGGCTCGTCGAGCAGCAGGATCTTGGGATCTGCGGCCAATGCGCGCGCCAGCTCGACGCGCTTCTGGGTGCCGAAGGGCAGGCCGGACACCACGGTGTGTGCGACGCTTTCGAGATCGAGATAGGCGAGGATCTCGTGCACCTTCTTGTTCATGTCGGCTTCGCCGCGGCGAACCCAGGCGAGCTTCAGCGAGTCGCTGACGATGTCGCTGGAGGTGCGGGCATGGGCGCCGACGCGCACATTGTCGATCACGGACAGGTTCGGGAACAGCGCGACGTTCTGGAACGTGCGGCCGATGCCGATCTCGGCGATCTTGTGCGGCGGCCGTGTCAGGATGCTCGCGCCTTCCATCAGGATGTCGCCGGAGGAGGGCTGGTAGAGGCGGGACAGGCAGTTGAACAGCGTGGTCTTGCCGGCGCCGTTCGGGCCGATCAGGCCGAGGATCGCACCCTTGTGCATGTCGAAGGTCACGCCGTTCAGCGCGATGATGCCGCCGAACACGACGCTGACGTCGCGAACCGCGAGCAGGGGCGCATTGCTCTGCGCGAGTTGTGCCTGCGTCATCTCGTCTCGCCCGCGCTCTTGAAGCTGCGGGAGCGACCTTGCGAAGCAAGTCGCAGGTCATGATGGACGCGCTCAGATCCCCTCGGCCAAACGTGCAACTTTCCCTCCTCCTCTAGGCTTTTTGCTTTCTTGTTTTTTGAATTGCGGCGCCGTTCCACCGAGCGCCTGTTCGATGTTCCTTACCATCGCGACAAGGCGAGGTCCAATGTCGTTGCGCAAACGGTCTTCCGTGAAGCGGAATGCCGGTGCGCCACAATTGAAGGCATATGGTCCAGTTCCATCGTTCAGCTTCAGCGCGACGCCGGCGGCGGCGACGTCGTCCTGCCAGTCGCCGGTCGACATCGTGAAGCCATACTTCGCCACCGTCTCGCCGGAGCGCTCGATGCCGTCGCGCATCTTGGCCCAGCGGCTGCCGTAGTGATCGCGCAGATCGCGCAATAAAGCGGCACGCTCGTCGGGCGGCAGTGCCCAGATATAGGCACGGCCCATCGCGGTGGTTGCGATCGGAATCCGTGAGCCGACATCGAGTTGCACACCGAGCGTCAATCCGTTCCGGCTCTGGCCGAAGTAGATCATGTTGTGACGGTCGCGCCCGCCGATCGCGACCGCGCCGCCGGTCTCGCGCATCACTTCTTCACGATAGGGCTCGGACAAATGCCGAACGCCGAGATTGGCGAGTGCGGCGTAGCCCAGCGCCATCGCCGACGGCGCCAGCTGATACTTCTCGAAACGGGGAACGGGTGTCAGGTATCCCAGCTTGGTCAGCGTATATGTCAGGCGGGAAATGGTCGGCTTCGGTAATTTGGTCCGCGCCGCGATCTCCTGATTGCCAAGCAGGCCGTCATTGGGTTGGAATGCGCGCAGGACATCGAGCCCGCGGGACAGCGCGACGACGAAATTGCGATCGGTCGCTGCTTTCTTCCCTGGTCGCTTCATTCCCTGCCTTCGTCATGCTCGTTGACAAGGCACGTGCTTCAAAATAACCCTCCGTGTCAAGATGTGGAATTAAATTTCGCTCTGCGAAATTGGTCTAATCGCAGCTTCTCGACGCAAGTCGCGCAGCACCTCAACGCAAGTTCAAGAACAAGCATCAGGGAGAGTCCCGTGAGCGAAGTCGTCACACTCGAACGTCAGGACAATATTGCTGTCATCACGGTTAACAGCCCTCCAGTGAATGCGCTGAGCGCCGCGGTGCGCGGCGGTATTCTCGAATGCATGAAGAGCGCGATCGCCGATGCACAGGTTCAGGGCATCGTGCTGACCTGCGCCGGCCGCACGTTTATCGCCGGTGCCGACATCACCGAATTCGGCAAGCCGCCGAAGCCGCCCGGCCTCGCCGAAGTGCTTGTCTTGATGGATGACTCGCCGAAGCCGATCGTTGCCGCGATTCACGGCACCGCACTCGGCGGCGGTCTCGAGGTCGCGCTGGCATGCCACTATCGTGTTGCGACCAAGGATGCCAAGCTCGGTCTGCCCGAGGTGAAGCTCGGCCTGCTGCCGGGCGCCGGCGGCACCCAGCGGCTGCCGCGCGCGGTCGGCCCTGAGCTTGCCGTCAAGATGATCGTCGGCGGCGATCCGATCGGCGCGGAAGCTGCGCTGAAGGCCGGCCTGATCGAAGAGATCGTTGAGGGACCGGCCGCCGGCGGCGTGGCGTTCTGTCGCAAGCTCGTGGCCGAGAAGCGCCCGCTGCGCCGGCTGCGCGATGACGACAGCAAGATCGCGGCTGCCAAGGCCGATCGCTCGATCTTCACCAATGCCGTCGCCGCGCTGACCAAGAAGGCGCGCGGGCTGGAAGCGCCGTTCGCGGCTGCGGATGCCGTCGGGGCCGCGATCGACCTGCCATTCGACGAGGGTCTCAAGAAGGAGCGCGAAGGCTTCCTCAAATTGCTGACGAGCGACCAGTCCAAGGCGCAGCGCTACGCCTTCTTCGCCGAGCGCGAGGCCAACAAGATCGAGGGCGTGCCAGAGGGCACCAAGTCGCGCCC
The DNA here is from genome assembly GCF_018130695.1 of Bradyrhizobium jicamae. Classification (GTDB taxonomy): domain Bacteria; phylum Pseudomonadota; class Alphaproteobacteria; order Rhizobiales; family Xanthobacteraceae; genus Bradyrhizobium; species Bradyrhizobium jicamae_B. The sequence continues at coordinate 71,776 of NZ_JAFCJX010000022.1, forward strand.
GGTCGCGCGCGTCGCGATCCTTGGCGCCGGCACCATGGGCGGCGGCATCGCGATGTCGTTTGCCAATGCCGGGATTCCCGTCACGCTGATCGAGACCGCCGAGGAGCAGCTCAAGCGCGGCATGGGCATCATGCAGAAGAACTGGGAAGCGACCGCAGCGCGCGGCGGCATCCCGGCGGACGCGCCCGCCAAGCGCATGGCGCTGATCAACGGCGTCGTTGGCATCGAGAACATCGGTGACGCCGACCTGGTGATCGAGGCCGTGTTCGAGACCATGGCGGTCAAGAAGGACGTGTTCGGCAAGCTCGATCAGTACGCCAAGCCCGGCGCGGTGCTCGCTTCGAACACCTCGTATCTCAACATCGACGAGATCGCGAAGGCGACCAAGCGTCCGCAGGACGTGCTCGGCATGCACTTCTTCTCGCCGGCCAATGTGATGAAGCTGTGCGAGATCGTCCGCGCCGACAAGACCGCGCCAGATGCGCTGGTCACCGCCGTCTCGATCGCGCGCAAGATCGCCAAGGTCCCCGCCGTGGTCGGCGTCTGCGACGGTTTTGTGGGCAACCGCATGCTGGCCCAGCGCGGCAAACAGTCGGAAAAGCTCTTGTTCGAAGGCGCGTTGCCGCAGCAGGTCGACGCCGTGGTGACGAAGTTCGGCATGCCCATGGGGCCGTTCGCGATGGGCGATCTCGCCGGCCTCGACATCGGCTGGCGCTCGCGCAAGGACCGCGGCATCAAGTCGGAGATCGCGGACGCGCTCTGCGAAGCCGGCCGCTTCGGCCAGAAGACCGGGAAGGGCTACTACAAGTATGAGCAGGGCTCCCGCTCGGCGCTGCCCGATCCCGAGGTCGAGACGCTGATCGACGAGACCTTGGCGCGCCTCGGCCTCAAGAAGCGCGTCGTCAGCGACGAGGAGATCCTCGAGCGCATGATGTACCCGATGATCAACGAGGGCGCGAAGATCCTCGCCGAAGGCATCGCGGCGCGTCCGAGCGACATCGACGTGGTCTGGCTCTATGGCTACGGCTGGCCGATCTATCGCGGCGGCCCGATGTTCTGGGCCGACACCGTCGGCCTCAAGCACATCGCCGATCGCCTGGCCTTCTACGCCAAGGAGACCAACGATCCCTCGCTGGAGCCGGCCCCGCTGCTGAAGAAGCTCGCGGACGAAGGCAAGACGTTCGCCTCGCTCGCGGCGGCGTCGAAGGCGGCGTGATCTGCTTTCGTGATCGTCCTTAGCGACACAAAGACGGTGACAGGGTTCCCTCCCCCCTTGTGGGGGAGGGTTAGGGAGAGGGGTGGCGGCATCGGGACTGCCCGAGTGGACCCCCTTCCCCCAACCCCTCCCCACAAGGGGGAGGGGAGCCCGCGCGCCGGTGCTCACCTCACGTAACGGTAGTCGAACTCTTCATGACCTATCCCGGCGAACAATATTATCCGAACGGCGTGCGCTGGAGCGATCCGATCACGCGCGGCACGCTGCCGGACCTACTCTTCACCGCGGCCGCCGAATTCGGTGCGCGCCCGGTGCTCGAATTCCGCGATCGTCCGATCAGCTACAGCGAGCTGGAAGCCCTGGCAGAAACCGCGGCCGCCGCATTTCTGCGCGCTGGCTACGGCAAGAACAATTCGGTCGCGCTGTTCCTCGGCAACACGCCGGACCATCCCGTCAATTTCTTCGGTGCGTTGAAAGCGGGCGCCCGTGTCGTGCATCTGTCGCCGCTCGACGGCGAGATCGCGCTGTCGCACAAGCTTTCCGACTCCGGCGCGCGCGTGCTGGTCACCAGCAATCTCTCCGCGCTGCTGCCGACCGCGCTGAAATTCCTCAACAAGGGGCTGCTCGACCGCCTGATTGTCTGCGAGGACGACCGGTGGGGCAAGGTCGGCACGCCGCAAACAGCGCTGCCCGACGATCCCAGGATCATCACCCACAAGCAGTTCGCCGATGGCGCGACCAAGCCGGCGCAATGGCCGGCGATCGACGTCGAGGACGTCGCGCTGCTGCAATATACCGGCGGCACCACCGGCCTGCCGAAGGGCGCGATGCTGAGCCACGGCAATCTCACCTCGGCGGTCTCGGTCTATGACGTCTGGGGCGCGCCGGCGCGACGCGAGCGCAATGCGATCGAGCGCGTGATCTGCGTGCTGCCGCTGTTTCATATCTACGCGCTGACGGTGGTGCTGCTGTCGGCGATCCGCCGCGGCCATCTGATCTCGCTGCATCAGCGCTTCGACGTCGAAAGCGTGATGCGCGACATCGAGGTCAAACGTGCGACCGTCTTCCCGGGCGTGCCGACGATGTGGATCGCGATCGCCTCGCTGCCCGATCTCGACAAGCGCGATCTGTCGTCGCTGGTCACGGCCGGCTCCGGCGGCGCGCCGCTGCCGGTGGAGGTGGCAAAGATCTTCGAGCGCCGCGTCGGCATGAAGCTGAAGAGCGGCTGGGGTATGACGGAGACCTGCTCGCCCGGCACCGGCCATCCCAAGGAAGGCCCGGACAAGCCTGGCTCGATCGGCCTGATGCTGCCGGGCATCGAGATGGACGTGGTGTCGCTGGAAGACTCGACCAGGGTGATGCCGGTGGGCGAGGTCGGCGAGATCCGCATCCGCGGTCCGAACGTGACAAAAGGCTACTGGAACAGGCCGAAGGAAACCGCGGACGCCTTTGTCGGCGATCGCTTCCTGACCGGCGATATCGGCTACATGGATGCCGACGGCTATTTCTTCCTGGTCGACCGCAAGAAGGACATGATCATCTCCGGCGGCTTCAACGTCTATCCGCAGATGATCGAGCAGGCGATCTACACGCACCCCGCCGTTCACGAGGTGATCGTGATCGGCATATCAGACGATTATCGCGGCGAGGCCGCGAAGGCCTTCATCAAGCTGCGCGACGGCGAGAAGGAATTCTCCGTCGACGATCTCCGCGCCTTCCTCACCGGCAAGCTCGGCAAGCATGAATTGCCCGCCGCGGTCGAATTCGTCGCCGAGCTGCCGCGCACGCCCGTTGGAAAGCTGTCGCGCCATGAGCTGCGCCAGCAACAACCCTCATCCCAACCCAAACCCCAAGCTGCATCAGGATCCCGTTCATGACCGACGCCGTTATCGTCTCCACCGCCCGCACGCCGATCGGCAAGGCCTATCGCGGCGCGCTCAATGCCACCGAGGGCGCGACCTTGCTCGGTCACGCCATCGGCGAGGCCGTCGCGCGCGCAAAGGTCGATCCGAAGGAGATCGAGGACGTGGTGATGGGCGCCGCCCTGCAGCAGGGCGCGACCGGCGGCAACATCGCGCGCAAGGCGCTGCTTCGTGCCGGTCTCCCGGTGACCGTCGCCGGCACCACCATCGATCGCCAGTGCGCGTCCGGCCTGCAGGCCATCGCACTCGCCGCGCGCTCGGTGATTTTCGACGGCGTCGAGATCGCGGTCGGTGGCGGCGGCGAGTCGATCAGCCTCGTGCAGAACGACAAGATGAACGGCTTTCACGCCCAGGACCCCGCGCTCTTGAAGATCAAGGGCGAGGTCTACATGCCCATGATCGACACGGCGGAAGTCGTGGCGAAGCGCTATGGCATCTCACGCGAGAAGCAGGATGAATATTCGCTGGAGAGCCAGCGCCGCACCGCAGCCGCCCAGCAGGGCGGCAAGTTCAAGGACGAGCTCGCGCCGATCAAGACCATGATGGCGGTGACCGACAAGGCCACCGGTGCCGTGACGATGAAGGAAATCACGCTGTCGCAGGACGAGGGCCCGCGGCCCGAGACCACGGCGGAAGGCCTTGCCGGCCTGAAGGCCGTGCGCGGCGACGGCTTTACGATCACCGCCGGCAATGCCAGCCAGCTCTCGGATGGCGCCAGCGCCTCCGTGATCATGAGCGACAAGGAAGCGGCCAAGCGTGGCCTCGCCCCGCTCGGCATCTTCCGCGGCTTCGTCTCCGCAGGCTGCGAGCCCGACGAGATGGGCATCGGCCCGGTATTCGCGGTGCCGCGCCTGCTCAAGCGCCACGGGCTCTCGGTCGACGACATCGGTCTCTGGGAATTGAACGAGGCTTTCGCCGTGCAGGTGCTCTACTGCCGCGACAAGCTCGGCATCGATCCCGAGAAGATCAACGTCAACGGCGGCGCGATCTCGGTCGGCCATCCCTACGGCATGTCGGGCGCGCGCCTGACCGGCCACGCGCTGATCGAAGGCCGCCGCCGCAAGGCCAAGTACGCGGTCGTCACCATGTGCGTCGGCGGCGGCATGGGCGCGGCGGGTCTGTTCGAGGTGCTGAACTAATTCCGTCGTCCTGGCGAAAGCCAGGACCCATTACCCCAAGTCTCGGCAGGGGCATCGACGGCAGCCACCGACTGATACGACGAAGGCCGGTGGTAATGGATCCTGGCTTTCGCCAGGATGACGAAGGAAGAAGCTAGGTTTTGCTCAAAGGAGGATCCGATGGATCTCGCTTTCACCAAGGAAGAAATCGCGTTTCGCGAGGAAGTGCGGGAGTTCTTCAAGACCAACGTGCCGCCGGATACGCGGCGCAAGCTGCAGGAAGGCCGCCATCTGTCGAAGGACGAGATGGTCACCTGGTGGCGCATCCTCAACAAGAAGGGCTGGGGCGTCACGCACTGGCCGAAGGAATATGGCGGCACCGGCTGGACCAGCGTGCAGCACTACATCTTCAACGAGGAGCTGCAGTCCTATCCGGCGCCGCAGCCGCTCGCCTTCGGCGTCAGCATGGTCGGTCCGGTCATCTACACCTTCGGCAATGAGAAGCAGAAGAAGGAATACCTGCCGCGCATCGCCAATGTCGACGACTGGTGGTGCCAGGGCTTCTCGGAGCCGGGCTCGGGGTCGGACCTCGCCTCGCTGAAGACCAAGGCCGAGCGCAAAGGCGACAAGTGGATCATCAACGGCCAGAAGACCTGGACCACGCTCGCCCAGCACGCCGACATGATCTTTTGCCTCTGCCGCACCGACAACAATGCGAAGAAGCAGATGGGCATCTCCTTCATCGTGTTCTCGATGAAGTCGAAGGGCGTTACCGTGCGTCCGATCCAGACCATCGACGGCGGCCACGAGGTCAACGAAGTCTTCTTCGACGACGTCGAGGTTCCCGTCGAGAACCTGATCGGCGAGGAGAACAAGGGCTGGGATTACGCAAAATTCCTGCTCGGCAATGAGCGCACCGGCATCGCCCGCGTCGGCGTCTCCAAGGAGCGGCTGCGCCGCATCCGCGATCTCGCCTCCAAGGTCGAGGCCGGCGGCAAGGCGATCATCGAGGATCCCGCGTTCCGCGAGAAGCTCACGGCCTGCGAGATCGAGCTGAAGGCGCTGGAATTGACCCAGCTGCGCGTCGTCGCCGACGAGGGCAAGCACGGCAAGGGCAAGCCCAACCCGGCCTCCTCGGTGCTCAAGATCAAGGGCTCGGAGATCCAGCAGACCACCACCGAGCTGCTGATGGAGGTGATCGGCCCGTTCGCCGCGCCCTACGACGAGCACGGCGATGCCGGCTCCAACGAGAGCATGGACTGGTCCGCGCAGATCGCGCCGAGCTACTTCAACAACCGCAAGGTTTCGATCTACGGCGGCTCCAACGAGATCCAGCGCAACATCATCAGCAAGGCGGTGCTGGGGCTTTGATCCTCCCCCTCTCCCCGCTCTTGCGGGGAGAGGGTTGGGGTGAGGGGCATCTCTCCGCGCAATGATTGCCTGGGGACCTGTACCCCCTCACCCGACGCGTTTCACGCGTCGACCTCTCCCCGCAGGCGGGGAGAGGTGAAGAGGGGGCCCCGGTTTCGGTAACGACTTTCAGTTTAAGGGAACGAACATGGATTTTGATCTGTCCGAGGAGCAGCGGCTTCTCAAGGAAAGCGTCGACGGGTTGCTCGCCGATTCCTACGACTTCGAGGCGCGCAAGAAGTACATGAAGGAGAAGGGCGGCTGGAGCAAAGCCGTCTGGGGCAAGCTCGCCGAGCAGGGTCTGCTCGGTCTGCCCTTTGCGGAAGCCGATGGCGGCTTCGGCGCCGGCGCGGTCGAGACCATGATCGTGATGGAGGCGCTCGGCAAGGCGCTGGTGGTCGAGCCGTATCTGGCGACGGTGGTGATCGCCGGCGGCTTCCTGCGCCATGGCGGCTCGGCCGCGCAGAAGGAAGCGCATGTGCCTGGTATCATCGACGGCAGCAAGACGTTTGCCTTCGCGCAGCTCGAGAAGAACTCGCGCTACGATCTCCACGATGTCGTGACATCAGCGAAGAAGAAGGGCGACGGCTGGGTCATCGACGGCGAAAAATTCGTCGTGCTCAATGGCGAGAATGCCGACACGCTGATCGTGACCGCGCGCACGTCAGGCGCACAGCGCGACAAGACCGGCATCGGCGTATTCCTGGTGCCGGCCGATGCGAAAGGCATCACCAGGAAGGGTTATCCGACCCAGGACGGCCTGCATGCCGCCGACATCACCTTCACCAATGTCGAGGTCGGCGCGGACTCTGCGATCGGCAATCCCGCGGACGCGCTGGCGCTGATCGAACGCGTCGCGGACGAAGCCCGCACCGCTGTTTGCGCGGAGGCGGTCGGGGCGATGGATGAATCGCTCAAGACCACCGTCGAGTACATCAAGACGCGCAAGCAGTTCGGCGTCGCGATCGGCTCGTTCCAGAGCCTGCAGCATCGCGCCTCCGACATGTTCGTGGCGCTGGAGCAGGCCCGCTCGATGTCGATGCTGGCGACCATGGCGGCGGATTTCGACAACGCCAGGGAACGCGCCACGTCGGTTGCTGCGGCCAAGGTGCAGATCGGCAAGTCACTGAAGTTCGTCGGCCAGCAGTCGATCCAGCTCCATGGCGGCATCGGCATGACCATGGAGGCGAAGATCGGCCACTACTTCAAGCGGCTGACCATGATCGAGAACAGCTTTGGCGACACGGACTACCACCTCCGTCGCGTCAGCGAGAGCGGTGGACTGCTGTAGCCTCATCATCACTGTCATCCCCCGCGAAAGCGGGGGACCCAGTACGCCGCGGCTTCTCGGTTTGTGCCGCGCCGCCTCTGGAATACTGGATCGCCCGCACCAGTGCGCAAGTGCGCACAGGGCGGGCGACGACACTGAGTAAGTGGACGTAACGGAGCCCAACAACAATGAAAAACACCCCGTTCGATCTCACCGGCCAGGTCGCCATCGTCACCGGCTCGAGCCGCGGCATCGGCAAGGCCTCCGCTGAATTGCTGGCCAGGCTCGGCGCCAGGGTCGTGATCTCCTCGCGCAAGGCGGATGCCTGCAAGGAGGTCGCCGACGGCATCAACAAGAGTGGCGGCGACGCGATCGTGATCCCCTGCAACATCTCGCGCCGCGAGGAGGTCGAGGCGCTGATCTCGGGTACGATCAAGCACTACGGCAAGATCGACATCCTGGTCTGCAACGCCGCGGTCAATCCGTATTACGGCCCGCTGCTCGACATCAAGGACGAGGCGTTCGACAAGATCATGGGCTCGAACGTCAAGAGCAACATCTGGCTCTGCGCACTCGCGGTCCCGCAAATGGCCGAGCGCGGCAAAGGCTCGGTCGTGATCATCTCCTCGATCGGGGGATTACGCGGTTCGACCGTGATCGGCGCCTACGGCATCTCCAAGGCCGCCGACTTCGCACTGTGCCGCAGCCTTGCCGGCGAGTGGGGCCCCAAGGGCGTGCGCGTCAATTGCGTGGCGCCGGGCCTGGTGAAGACCGATTTCGCCCGCGCGCTGTGGGAAGACCCCGACAACCTCAAGCGCCGCACCGCCTCCACCCCGCTCCGCCGCATCGGCGAGCCCGAGGAGATCGCGGGCGCGGTGGCCTATCTGGCGTCGGACGCGTCGACCTTCATGACCGGGCAGACGATCGTGGTCGACGGTGGCGTGACGACGGCGGCGACTTAAGCCAATCTTGTGTCCCGGACGCGGTGCAGCGCGTAGCGGTACACCGCAGAGCCGGGACCCATCTCAATTTTGCGCGCGGCGTGGGCCCCGGCTTAGCAGCGCACCGCAAGCGCGCTGCGCCGCATCCGGGGCACGAGAGCTACCTTGACCTTGCCCCGCTAATCCGCTCCTTTTGCGCTCCACAAACTCCCGGAAACGCCAAGGAACATCCCATGTCTTTCGTGCTGGCCATCGATCAGGGCACCACATCCTCGCGCGCCATGGTGTTCCGCTCCGATATTTCCATCGCGGCGGTCGCGCAGCAGGAGTTTCCGCAGCATTTCCCGGCCTCGGGCTGGGTCGAGCACGAGCCGGAGGACATCTGGACCTCGACCGTCATGGTCTGCCGCGATGCGCTGGAGAAGGCCGGGCTGAAGGCGAAGGATATCGCCGCGATCGGCATCACCAACCAGCGTGAGACCACTGTGGTGTGGGACCGCGCGACGGGACAGGCGGTGCACCGCGCCATCGTCTGGCAGGACCGCCGCACCGCCGACATCTGCGCCAAATTGAAGAGCGAAGGCCATGAACCCGCGATCTCGGCCAAGACAGGCCTGATCATCGATCCCTATTTCTCTGGGACAAAAGTCGCCTGGATCCTCGACCACGTGCCCGGCGCCCGCGAGCGTGCCGAGCGTGGCGAGCTCTTGTTCGGCACCGTCGATTGCTATCTGCTGTGGCGGCTCACCGGCGGCAAGGTGCACGCGACCGACGCCACCAATGCCTCGCGCACGCTGCTGTTCAACATCCACACCGGCGCGTGGGACGATGAACTGATCAAGCTGCTTCGCGTGCCGCGCTCGATGCTGCCGGAGGTGAAGGACTCCTCCGCCAAATTCGGCGAGAGCATCCCCGATCTCTTTGGCGGTCCCATCGCGATATCAGGCATCGCCGGCGACCAGCAGGCCGCAATCATCGGCCAGGCCTGCTTCGAGCCCGGCATGATGAAGTCGACCTACGGCACCGGCTGCTTCGCGCTGCTCAACACCGGCGCCACGCCGGTGAAGTCGAAGCACAAGCTGCTCACCACCATCGCCTATCAGCTCGGGGGAAGGCGCACCTACGCGCTGGAAGGCTCGATCTTCGTCGCAGGAAGCGCCGTGCAGTGGCTGCGCGACGGCCTCGGCATCATCAAGCAGGCCTCGGAGACCGGTCCGCTCGCCGACAAATCCGATTCCATGCAGAGCGTCTATCTGGTGCCGGCCTTTGTCGGCATGGGCGCACCCTACTGGAATCCGCGCGTGCGTGGCGCGCTGTTCGGCCTGACGCGCAACACCGGCCCGGCCGAGCTCGCGCATGCGACCCTGGAGAGCGTCTGCTACCAGACCTTCGATCTCTGGGCAGCGATGCGCACCGACTGGCCGGAGGCGAATGCCGCCAACACCGTGCTTCGTGTCGACGGCGGCATGACCGCATCCGACTGGACCATGCAGCGGCTCGCCGATCTGCTCGACGCGCCGGTCGATCGTCCGATGATCCAGGAGACGACGGCGCTCGGCGCCGCCTATCTCGCTGGCCTGCAAGCCGGCGTCTATCCGGAGCCCGTCAAATTTGCCGACAATTGGAGGCTCGAGCACCGCTTCAAGCCGGCGATGAGCGAGGAGACGCGCGCGCGCAAGCTTGCGGGCTGGGCGCGGGCGGTAAAGGGTGTGCTGGCGAGCGACGAAGGAGAATAACGCGCGCGGAGCAAGCGCGCGTTCAACGATAACAAAAGCCGGGAGAACAAGATGAACACGGATTTCAACCGCGTCATTCGAAAGTACCGTAGACTTGTAGGGTGGGCAAAGCGACTTGTCCGCCGAAGCCTCGGCGAAGGCGGAAGCGTGCCCACCATCACGAGCACGACACTTGACGGTGGGCACGGCGCGAAGACGCGCCTTTGCCCACCCTACAAATCTTCTCCCATCATCGCACTTCGCAGCTTGACCCGACTGGTCGGGGCTACGCTCTGCGCAGCGCTGCTCGCATCGCCAGCCATCGCGCGCGACAAGGACAACGCCCTCGTCGCCGCCCGCCAGACCAGGTCCGACGTCGCCGGGCTGAAGGCACCGGCGCAGATCCTGGTCGATGTCTGGGGCATCCCGCACATCTATGCCGGCAACGAGCACGACCTGTTCTTCCTGCAAGGCTTCAACGCCGCGCGCGATCGGCTCTGGCAGATCGATCTCTGGCGCAAGCGCGGGCTCGGTCTGCTGGCGAAGGATTTTGGTCCCGCCTATGCCGCGCAGGACAAGGCGCTGCGGCTGTTCCTCTATCGCGGCGACATGACCGCGGAATGGGCTGCCTACGGCCCGAAGGCGAAGACCTATGCGGAGGCATTCGTCGCCGGCGTCAATTCCTATGTCGGCGATGTCAAGGCAGGCAAGCGCCCGCTGCCGATCGAATTCCGCATTGCCGGCACCATGCCCGACCTGTGGTCGGCGGACGACGTCGTGCGCATCCGGAGCCACGGCCTCACCCGCAACGTCGCCTCCGAGGTGAAGCGCTCGCTGGTCGCCTGCGCCGCCGGCCTCGATGCGGATCGATTCCGCGTCAAGCTCGAGCCGGCCTGGACCACGAAAATCCCTGATGGACTCGATCCTTGCAGCGTGCCCAAGGCCGTGCTCGCGGCCTACGATCTCGCCACCCGCCCGGTCGCCTTCGCCAGGCCGAAGGACCAGAAGGCCGCGCTGGCGCATGATCCCGACAAATTCCTCACCGAGGCCGATCAGCAGCGCGACACCATCGGCTCCAACAATTGGGTGATCGCCGCTTCGCGCACCGCGACGGGCCGGCCGATCCTCGCCAACGATCCGCATCGCGAGCACAGTGTGCCGTCGCTGCGCTACATCGTCGGGCTGAATGCGCCCGGCCTATCCGTGATCGGCGCCGGCGAGCCGGCGCTGCCGGGCATCTCGATCGGCCACAACGACACCATCGCCTTCGGCCTCACCATCTTCAACGTCGACCAGGAAGATCTCTACGTCTACGAGCTCAACCCCGCCAATCCGAACCAGTATCGCTACGGCTCCGGCTGGGAGGACATGCGAATCGTCAAGGAAAAGGAGGAGGTGAAGGGCGAGGCGGCCAGAGACCTCGAGCTGAAGTTCACCCGCCACGGTCCGGTGATCTATGTCGACGAGGAGAACAAGCGTGCGTTTGCCGTGCGCTCGATCTGGTTCGAGCCGGGCACCTCGGCCTATTTCGGCTCGTCGGACTACATGACCGCAAAGGACTGGACCGGCTTCCTCGCCGCGATGCGCCGCTGGGGCGCGCCGTCGGAGAACCAGGTCTATGCCGACACGCGCGGCAACATCGGCTGGGTCGCCGCCGGCAAGACGCCGCGCCGCACCGGCTATGACGGCCTGATGCCGGTGCCCGGCGACGGCCGCTACGAGTGGAACGGCTTTCTCACGCTCGACGAACTGCCAAAGGCCTATCAGCCGAAGCAGGGCTGGTTCGCCACCGCCAACCACATGAACCTGCCGGAGGGCTATCCCGTCGCCGAGCGCAAGGTCGGCTTCGAATGGGCCGACAGCGCGCGCTGGCAGCGCATCGCCGAGGTCCTGGAGAAGAACAGCAAGGTGACGCTCGCCGACGCGATGGACCTGCAGAACGACGACACGGCGATGATCGCGCGCCGCCTCGTCGCACTGCTCAAGCCGCTGTCGTCTGACGATGCCAACACGAAGAAAGGCCTCGATCTGCTGAAGGCCTGGGACGCGCGCGACACCGCCGACAGCGCGGCGGCCGCGGTCTACGAGGTCTGGATCTCCAACCATCTCGGCCGCGTGCTGCTGAAGACCACGGCGCCGAAGGCGGCGGACCTGATCGCGCCGGAGGCCTCCAGCATCTCCGCCATAACAGCCTATCTCGAAAAGCCCGACGCTGCATTGAGCGCCGACGCGCGCGACCGCGTGCTGCGCGACAGCCTCGGCGAAGCCACAGCCGACGTCGCCGAGAAGCTCGGCGCGGATAGCTCGACGTGGCGCTGGGGCCGTCTCCACGTCGCAAAGTTCGATCACGCGCTGATGCCGCTCGCCGACAAGGCCACGGCGGCACAGATGTCGGTCGGCCCGCTCGCCTATGGCGGTGCCGCCAACGTGCCGCGCGCCGCCACCTATCGCCGCTCGGACTATCAGCTCACATCCGGCGCCTCGTTCCGCATGGTGCTCGACGTCGGCAACTGGGACGCCAGCCGCACCATCAACACGCCCGGCCAATCCGGCGATCCCTTCAACGCCCACTACCGCGACCTCGCGCCGCTGTGGGCCACGGGCCAGTATGTGCCGTTGCTGTACAGCAGGCCAGCGGTGGAGGCGGCAACCGCGGAAGCGATCTCGCTGACGCCACGGCGGTGAGGCGCCGCGAACTCCACTTCACCTCGCCCCGCTTGCGGGGAGAGGTCGGATCGCATCGAAGATGCGATCCGGGTGAGGGGGTACAGGTCCATCGATAGACATCACTCGCGGAGAGAGCCCCTCACCCCAACCCTCTCAGCGCGAGCTATGCTCGTCGCGCCCCCGTGAAGAACGGGGAGAGGGGGGCGCAGTCCCGTTTCGACCGCGAGTCTACTCCATTGAGAGGCCACCATGATCCTCCCCGACGGCTACTACGATATCCCCGCCGGCAAGATCGCCGCCATCGTCACCCATCTCGAAATGACCGCCCGCCCGCCGCGCCGCGACGATCCGCCCGGCGATTGGCGCCTGCGCAAGGTCGACCACCCCGATCTCGCCTGGTACCGCGACCTCTACCGCCGCGTCGGCGAGGAGTGGCTGTGGTTCTCCCGCGCCCGCAAGAGCGACGCCGATCTCGCCGCGATCATCCATTCCCCCGGTGTCGAGGTCTACGCGCTGGTGATCGACGGCCGCGACGAAGGCCTGCTCGAACTCGACTTCCGCGAGCCCGGTCAATGCGAGCTCGGCTATTTCGGCGTCACCGCAAAGCTGATCGGCACCGGCGCCGCCCGCTATCTGATGAACCGCGCACTCGAGATCGCCTGGTCGCGCGAGGTGACGCGCGTCTGGGTGCACACCTGCACCTTCGACCATCCCTCGGCCGTGGCGTTCTACCAGCGCTCCGGCTTCAGCGCGTTCCGTCGGCAGGTGGAGGTGGCGGATGATCCACGGCTAGATGGGACGGCACCGCGCGATGCGGCAAAGCATGTGTCGGTGATTGAGTGGCAGGCCGCCGCAACGTATCGCTGAAATGCTCAGTCAGAACTTGATGCCAACGGTCCAAAACCCATACCGGTTTCCGGGCGTCTTATGTCGAACATTCTGGATCGCAACATCAACTAAATCGGACGCTTTTGGTGCTCCCGGTAAGTGTCCCGTATGGTCTAGAATCAACTCTGCTACAGCTTGCTTGATAAACACAAAGATTTTGTGCATCTCGTCATGATCGGGGCTGATAGGAGCATTTGGAGCAAAAAGGATGGCCATTCGCTTCAGTTTCTTATGGTCAGTCAGCGATATGATCCCTTGGTTATGAACGATCGAATTACGTAAGATGCGCAAGTCCCCAAGCGCGTCTACTTTCACGTCATTTGCCGTGACCCCTCTTATCGCAGCAATCTGTGGTCGGATGTCTTCGTCCCATCGAGTGAAGAGAAAGACTATTATTGACCAACAGATTTGCTGTTCATTGAAGCCCGCTTCCGCGTTTGCGGCAATAAAGTCTTCCGAGCGTGTGATCCGATGGTGCAGAATATCGGGAGATTTAGGATCCTCGACGCTGCTCCAAACAATTACTGGCTGGCCATCTTCTATGCGACGCGAAGTAGGACGTCGAACCCGCGGAATCTGTCGTTCAATCCTCGCCTTGTTGCCACTGAAGCCGGATAAACAGTCGCAGTAAACTCCGACTTGCCGATTGATAAAATCGATGAAGCCGCGGAGAACGTCGAGCTCTTTTGATGCGTTGACCATCGCGAAATGGCTGGCTGGGTAGCTAAGATGTTGATACGAAAATCATTCGGAGAGGTCGTTAGGCGATTCGCATAAGTTACTCCCGATCTCGATCTCGATCGAATTGTATCTCCATTCTCCCATCTACGAACCTGTGGCCAAATGATTTGGGAGGAGGGAGCCCGAAGTGCTTTTTGATAAAATCGATTGGCGGAGTAGTTCGCGAGAACACAAATCGTTCGGCTTGACCAACAGCGATACGGTTAAATCTAGCAACTCCACGAGAATTTACCCGAGCCAGAATTGCACGATTCGTACTTGAAATACGAGGTGCGGGCAGTGCGGCGACTGCTAGGTCGGGCGTCAGCGGGGCGTACACATCGAATGGGACTGGTCCAGCGTCCCAAGGCTCTTCTGGCGACACTCCGGCGTCAGAGAATAGAAACTCGTTTGGTGATTCTCGCTTGATGAAGAAGATCTCCGAACGAAGTATTACCTGACAATAGAGGTCGAACGTCCTAAGCATATTATCTAGGGCAATTGTTTTCACGAGATTGCCATTCGATATCAAGTCGCCTCCGAGGAGGTTTGTGCCACTCATTGAATGGTAATCCTGAATCCGCTTCAGGTATCGCGGATTCCTAACGATGAGTGCAGCGATGTATCTGGATAGAGACGATCGATGTTCCTGCGGCAACGCGATAGTCTCAGTGTAATCCCTGACGATGAAGCCCACATGTTCGGTGGTCCTTCTCTTCTCTGGATCGCCTTTGAATGGCTTCCTTGATAGACTTGGAATTGTCGAAACGTAATCGAGAGTTTTCGCGAAGGGGGCTTCAATCTCGACGGAAAACCAGCGCTCGATGGTAAGATCCTTCGAGCCAGTTAAATCGTAGCGAGTATACAGATCGCCTTCCAAGCCAATATTGGCTGGGCTACTTGTAAAAGAAGTCCCATCCGACCGAACAGCATGGATTGTGCCGTTGCTATTGGTCCAATGTCGGGATTGTAGCTGTGGCCACCAGTGGTGGCGCTTGGGTCCGCTCATTCAACCATAACTTCCTTAGGACGCGGATTAGAGCAGGGTACCACGGTAACTCAAAACACCTTCTGCTCCGCCCGCGACAGCGAAAACCCGTGCTGCATGGCGTTGAAGCACGTCAGCCCGGTCTGCTCTGAGCGACACGTAAACCCGCCGCGCTGCCAGACCTCGCCATAGGCGAGCAGCGGCAGGCGGGAGTCCATCACCGTGTCGCCGTGGCAGATGCGCCCCGCGCTGCCCTTCGCCGTCATCTCGAAGGCGTGGCCCCAGTCGAGGTCGCAGTCGGCGGGGCGGCGCGGCTGGGTGTCCATGTTGGCGATGTCGCAACGGAGCGCGGGCCGGTTGTCGTCGGTGAAGAACTGGCAGGCGATGTTTTTCGACGGCGTCTGGAAGCCGACGAGGCCGTCCTGAGCCTGCGCGCTGGCGGCAAGCGGCAGCAGGGCTAGCAGAATGACTGGCAGGCAATGCTTCATCGGAATGACTCATCTTGTTGCAATGCGGCGCAGCCTATCTAGGATGGTGCAAAGCGCAACCCATGGCCGAGTGTCTCCGTGCTCCCCGCAAATCCCCTTGCGAGGCAACGGATCACTGCGGCCTGACCGATGATGAGATGACCCATGTTCCTGATCGGCCAATACGACTCGCCCTTCGTCCGCCGCACCGCGATCGCGCTGCGGCTGTACGGAATTGCCTTCGAGCACAAGCCGTGGTCGACGTTCGGCGATGCCGAGACCATCGCGCCCTACAACCCGCTGCGGCGGGTGCCGACCTTGGTGCTAGATGACGGCGAGGCGCTGATCGAGAGCACGGCGATCCTGGATTATCTCGACGAGCTGGTCGGGCCGGAGAAGGCGATGATCGCGCGCGCGGGCGCGGAGCGCCGCAAGCAGCTGCGCATCTGCTCGCTCGCCTCCGGGCTTGGCGACAAGGCGGTGAGCCTGGTCTATGAGCGCGTGCTGCGGAAAGAACAGCTCAAGCTGTGGGTCGAGCGATGCGAGGCGCAGATCGGCGGCGTGCTCTCCGTGCTTGAGCAGGAGCGCGCGGCGGTGAAGACGCCGTACTGGTTCGGCACCGCCATCGGCCACGCCGACATCGCGGTCGCCTGCGTGCTGCGCTTCACCGGCGAGGCGCATCCCGCATTGTTCGACGATCGCTATCCAGCGCTGCAGGCGCATGCGGCGAAGTGCGAAGCGCTGGCGCCGTTCAAGGAGATCGTGCAGCCGCTGGCGCCGCCGAGCGGTTAGATCGTAGCCCGGATGAGCGAAGCGACATCCGGGAGACCCTCTGCGGATGGGACGGTGCCGGATATCGCTTCGCTCATCTGAGCTACGGGCCTGTGACAAATTCGACACGACGGGCAAATCAGCGAGAGCGCGAAAAACCTGTCAAGTGACTCCTTCAAAAATATTCCTATTTACTGGAAGTTCTGAATATGCTAATAATGACGCATCCCGCCCTCTGAGGGGCGTTGCGCAATGTCACGAACGCGGGTCGGGATGCGGTGGACGCCGAACGTGCGATAGATGTGCGCATGCAAGGCGTACGGCGAAGTCGTGTGGGCTTGCCGCCCCGATGCTGGTGGCAAGTCCGCGAGAGGTCCAAAGCCGATCGCGGATGATGGTGGCACAAAAGCAGAGTCTCACCAGGGCGAGCACGTATAAGCCGTAAAACCATCGCGCAGGGAAGGCCGGCGTGCCTCCGCTGCTCTGTATGCCCGTGTGCGCCACTTTCTATCCCATTGCGCACGGGACCTCGGGTGCAGCGTGCACCCGGCTTTCCCTGCGCCCTCACTCAAGAGAGAGGGCGGAACGAACGGAAAAACTCGGGCAAATCATGTCGCGAGACCGCGGACCTACACCCTCGTCGCTGTTTGATATGTGAATCGGTGCCTTCGCCAGGACGACGATGTTGAGCAAGCCTTGGGCTACTTCGCCCGCATCGCTTCCGGCGTATCCGGCTGCGCGGTGGGACTCGCCTTCGCAAACGCCGGCAGCGCCATTGCGGTCTCGTGAATGCGCTTCACGGTCGGCCAGGGCGACAGATTGATCTGCTGGTTGATGGCAAAGGAGACGTGGCCGACCAGGCAGATGTCGGCCATGGTGGGCGCATCGCCGTGGCAGAACTGGCCAGTCGCCTTGTGGCCGGCGAGATGGCCTTCGAGCGCGGCCAGCGTTTCGATCGTCCAGTGCCGCCGCCAGGCATTTAGCTGGCTGTCGCGCAAATCCAGTTCACGGTCGAGATAGCGCCGCACCCGCGGCGTGACCAGCGGATGGCCCTCGCAGGCGACCATCAGCGCCAGCGCGCGCACGCGGGCACGGCCGAGCGCATCCGAGGGCAGCAACGGCGGGTTGGGAAAAGTTTCGTCGAGATAGTCGAGGATCGCCAGCGACTGCACCAGCACGGTGCCGTCATCAGTCACCAGCGCCGGCAGCGCCATCTGCGGATTGAGCTTGCGATAGGCGTCGGCGCGCTGCGCGTCGGCATCGATGTCGACGAAGACCACTTCGGCCGGCACGTCTTTCAGGTTCAGCGCGATCCGCACCCGAAAGCTCGCCAGCGATCGCCAGAAGGAGAAGAATTTCATGGGGAGATTTCCGTTCTTCACCTCGCCCCGCTCTTGGCGGGGAGAGGTCGGCGCGCAGCGCCGGGTGAGGGGCATGGCACAACGTTGCCGCACTATAGCCCTCTCCGACTCGGAAATCCTCACTCGCAACAAGGGAGACCGTCCCTGCGGGACCACCCCTCACCCGAAATTCGCTGCGCGAATTTCGGCCTCTCCCCGCGAAGGGCGGGGCGAGGCGAAGCGCTCAGCCAGCTCCGACCGCCTTCTTCCGCCAGGCCAGATGCACGGCGCAGGTGCACCCTTGCGGGTGCGAGGCCACATCGTTCGCCGGCGTCGCGGCCGGCGCGATGACCGGCTCCTTCTCCGCTTGCGACGGAATGTAGTTCAGCACCGGCGCGAGCCAGCGCTCGATCTCGGCGACGCTCATGCTCTTGCGTGCGGCGTAATCCTCGACCTGGTCGCGCTCGATCTTGCCGACGCCGAAATAGAAGCTCTCGGGGTGCGAGAAGTAGAGACCCGACACCGACGAGCCCGGCCACATCGCAAAGCTCTCGGTCAGCTTCACGCCGGACGTCTTCTCGGCATCGAGCAGCCTGAACAGCGTCGCCTTCTCGGTGTGATCGGGCTGCGCGGGATAGCCGGGCGCCGGGCGGATGCCGTCGTACTTCTCGAGGATCAGCTCGTCCGCCGAGAACGTCTCGTCCGGCGCATAATTCCAGAACTCCTTGCGGACGCGCTGGTGCATGCGCTCGGCAAAGGCCTCGGCGAGGCGATCGGCCAGCGCCTTGCACAGGATCGAGGAGTAGTCGTCATTGGCATTCTTGAAGCGGTCGGCGACTGCATCCTCGCCGATGCCCGCGGTGACCACGAAGCCGCCGATATAGTCGGGCACGCCCGACGTCGCCGGCGCGATGAAGTCCGACAGCGCGGCATTGAAGCGGCCCTCGCGCTTCTCGAGCTGCTGGCGCAGCGCGTGGAAGGTCGCGATCTCGGTCGTCCGCGTCTCGTCGGCATAGACCTTGATATCGTCGCCGACGGCGTTGGCCGGCCAGAAGCCGATGGTCGCACGCGCGGTGAACCACTTCTCCTTGATGATGGTATCCAGCATCTTGCGGGCATCGTCATAGAGCGAGCGCGCGACCTCGCCGATCTTGGGATCGTCGAGAATCGCCGGAAAACGCCCCGTGAGCTCCCAGGTCTGGAAGAACGGTGTCCAGTCGATGTACTGCGCGAGCTCGGCCAGATCATAGGCGTCAAAGCTCTTCAGCCCGAAGAAGGTCGGCTTCCTCGGCGGCACGGCGGCAAAGTCGATCGCGACCTTGTTGGCGCGCGCCTCAGCGAGTTTCAGCCGCTTCTTGTCGGCCTGTGCGCGGAAATGCGCCGCGGAGATTTTTGCATACTCGGCGCGCACCTCGGCGGCGTAAGCCTGCTTCTTCTCCGGCGACAGCAGCGAGGAGGCGACGCCGACGGCGCGGCTCGCGTCGTTGACGTGCACGACAGGCCCGCCCGGATAGTTGGGGTCGATCTTCACGGCGGTATGCACGCGGCTGGTGGTCGCGCCGCCGATCAAGAGCGGCACGTTCATGCCCTGCCGCTCCAGCTCGCCGGCGAGGAAGCTCATTTCATCCAGCGAGGGCGTGATCAGGCCGGACAGGCCGATGATGTCGGCGCCCTCGGCCTTCGCGGTCTCGATGATCTTGTTGGCGGGCACCATGACGCCGAGGTCGATGACCTCGAAATTGTTGCACTGGAGCACGATGCCGACGATGTTCTTGCCGATGTCGTGGACGTCGCCCTTCACGGTCGCGAGCACGATCTTGCCGGCGGCGTTACGGCCACCGGTAACGCCATTGGCGAGGTTGCGTGCCTTCTCTTCCTCCATGAACGGCATCAGATAGGCGACCGCCTGCTTCATCACGCGTGCCGACTTCACGACCTGCGGCAGGAACATCTTGCCGTCGCCGAAGAGGTCGCCGACGACGTTCATGCCGTCCATCAGCGGGCCTTCGATCACGTCGAGCGGGCGCGTCGCGTTCTGCCGCGCAGCTTCGGTGTCGGTCTCGATGAACTCGGTGATGCCATGGACCAGCGCGTGACTCAGGCGCTTCTCGACCGGCCATTCGCGCCAGGCGAGGTCCTGCTCCTTGGTCTGCTTCTCCTTGCCGCGGAATTTTTCCGCGAGTGCGAGCAGGCGTTCGGAGGCGCTCGCGTCGCGGTTGAGGATGACGTCTTCGCAGGTCTGGCGCAGCTCGGGATCGATGTCGTCATAGACGATCATCTGCCCGGCATTGACGATGCCCATGTCCATGCCGGCCTTGATGGCGTAATACAGGAACACCGAGTGCATGGCCTCGCGCACCGGCTCGTTGCCGCGGAACGAGAACGACAAATTGGAGACGCCGCCGGAGATGTGGGCGCCCGGCAGGTTCTGGCGGATCCAGCGCGTCGCCTCGATGAAGTCGACGCCGTAATTGTTGTGCTCCTCGAGGCCGGTCGCGATCGCGAAGATGTTCGGATCGAAGATGATGTCCTCGGCCGGGAAGCCGAGCCGGTTGACCAGGATGTCATAGGCGCGCTTGCAGATCTCGGTCTTGCGCTTGAACGTGTCGGCCTGCCCGGTCTCGTCGAACGCCATCACCACCACGGCCGCGCCATGGCGCTTGGCGACGGTGGCCTCGTGCAAGAACTTCTCCTCGCCTTCCTTCAGCGAGATCGAGTTCACGATCGGCTTGCCCTGGATGCATTTCAGGCCGGCCTCGATGACGTGGAATTTCGAGGAGTCGACCATCACGGGCACGCGGGCGATGTCGGGCTCGGCGGCGACGAGGTTGAGGAAGGTCACCATCGCCTTCTCAGAGTCCAGAAGGCCCTCGTCCATGTTGACGTCGATGACCTGGGCGCCGTTCTCGACCTGGTCGCGCGCGACCTGCAGCGCTGCCGTGTAGTCGCCGGCGGTGATCAGCTTGCGGAAGCGGGCGGAGCCGGTGACGTTGGTGCGCTCGCCGACGTTCACGAAGGGGATCGCGTCCGTCAGCGTGAACGGCTCGAGGCCGGACAATCGAAGTTTGGGCGCGATCTCCGGCACGATCCGCGGCTTGTGCGGGGCAACGGCCGCGGCGATGGCGCCGATATGGTCGGGCGTGGTGCCGCAGCAGCCGCCGACGATGTTGACGAGGCCGGCGGCGGCGAACTCGCCAATCAGGCGTGCCATGTATTCGGGCGTCTCGTCATACTGGCCGAACTCGTTAGGCAGGCCGGCATTCGGGTACGCGCAGACCAGCGTATCGGCGACGCGGCCGATATCGGCAATATGCGCGCGCAGGTCCTCGGCGCCGAGCGCGCAGTTGAAGCCGATGGTGATCGGTTTGGCATGCCGCACCGAATGCCAGAACGCTTCCGGCAGCTGGCCGGAGAGCAGGCGGCCGGACTTGTCGGTGATGGTGCCCGACACCATCACGGGCACATCGATGCCGCGCGCCTCGGTAATCTCGGAGATCGCGTAGAGCGCGGCCTTGGCGTTCAGCGTGTCGAAGATGGTCTCGACCAGCAGCAGGTCGGCGCCGCCGTCCAGCAGGCCCTTGATCTGCTCGCCATAGGCCTTGCGCAGATCGTCGAAGGTCACGGCGCGATAGCCGGGGTTGGAGACGTCGGGCGAGATCGAGGCAGTGCGGTTGGTCGGGCCCAGCGCGCCGGCGACGAAGCGCGGCTTGCCGTCTTCGGCGGAGACGCGCTCGGCAGCGTTGCGGGCCAGCCGCGCGCCTTCGCGGTTCAGCTCATAGGCGAGGTCCGACATGTCGTAGTCGGCCTGCGCGATCGAGGTCGAGGAGAAGGTGTTGGTCGCGACGATGTCGGCGCCGGCACGCAGGTAAGCGGCGTGGATGTCCTCGATCGCCTGCGCCTGCGTCAGGATCAGGACGTCGTTGTTGCCCTTGATGTCGCGATGAAAATCCGCAAAGCGCTCGCCACGGAACGCGGCCTCGTCATACTGCAGGCCCTGGATCATCGTGCCCATCGCGCCGTCGAGCACGAGGATGCGTTCGCGGGCAGCCGCGAGCAGAGCGGTACGCTTGGGAGAAACGGGAACGGTCATAGGTCAGGCAGCTTTCTGGGCGCCATGCGGCCGGATGCCGAGCAGATGGCTGATCGCGAACACCAGGTCCGCGCGGTTCATGGTGTAGAAGTGGAAGGTGTCGACGCCGTGCTTGAACAGCTTTTGCACCTGGCCGGCAGCGACGGTCGCCGCCACCAGCTTGCGGGTTTCGGCGTCGTCATCGAGGCCTTCGAATTTCTCGGCGAGCCAATCCGGCACGCTGGTGCCGGCGCGGGTGACGAAATTGCGGGCCTGCTTGAAATTGTGCATCGGCATGATGCCCGGCACGACAGGGATTTCGATGCCGCGCGCGCGGACGCGGTCGAGGTAGCGGAAATAGAGATCGTTGTCGAAGAACACCTGGGTGATGGCGCGGGTTGCGCCGGCGTCGACCTTGGCCTTCAGCGTGTCGATGTCGGCATCGAAGCTTGCGGCTTCCGGATGCTTCTCGGGATAGGCCGAGACCGACACCTCGATATCGGGATGACGCCTCTTGATGCCGGCGACGAGCTCGGCCGAGCTCTGATAGCCGTCGGCATGGGTGTGATAGGCGGTGCCGATGCCGCCGGGCGGATCGCCGCGCAGCGCCACGATGTGGCGGACGCCGACCTCATGATAGCGGTCGACGATCTCGTCGATCTCGCCGCGCGAGGCGCCGACGCAGGTCAGGTGCGCGGCCGGCAGCAGGTCGGTCTCTTTCAGGATACGGCTGATGGTCGAGTGGGTGCGTTCCCGCGTGGAGCCGCCCGCACCGTAGGTGACCGAGACGAAGTTCGGCGTCAGCGGGGCCAGGCGATTGATGGTCTCCCAGAGATTGCGCTCCATCTCCTCGGTCTTCGGCGGGAAGAACTCGAACGAGATTCTTGGGGTGCGCTGCCCGTTGGCAGTGGGGGACTTGACCTCGGACATGGGACGCTACGGGCTCCACGGGATTGGGCAGGCGACAGGCCTACCCCGGCAGAGGCTAAGATAAGGCAAAGAGGGTTTGGCTGACAGCCCACAGCAGATGGGAATTTGCCCACTTTTTGCAAAGTAATGACCTTTGGTGAAGACAGGAAGATATCGTTGGGCGACTTGCGGAAAGTGCGTTATATTGGTGATAAATCAAATATAATCAATATGTTATATCATGGCTTGGGTCGATGTTTGATGCCTTTTGGGTGGTGGGCAGAATGCATGCTTTAGGAGATTGTCTCAATTCATCCCATAGCTCCGCCGCTCAATCAGGCGCTAGCCGCGAAGTCTGCGGGCCTGATCTGCGCCGCCGAGGCCTTTGTGCCCTTGATGGGCCACACTAGGTTGAGCGCCATGATCCCCTTGTCCGTTCTCGACCTCTCCGTCGTCACCACAGGCACGAAACCCGCCGCGGCGCTGCGCAACAGCATCGATCTGGCGCGGCATGTCGATCAGCTCGGCTTCACCAGGTACTGGCTGGCCGAACATCACAACCTCGCTTCCGTCGCGAGCCCCGCGCCCGATTTGATGATCGGGCAGATCGCGGCCGTGACGCAGAACATCCGCGTCGGCTCTGGCGGCGTGATGCTGCCCAACCACGCGCCGCTGGTCGTCGCCGAGCGCTTCAAGATGCTGGAGGCGCTGTTTCCCGGCCGGATCGATCTCGGCCTGGGACGGGCGCCCGGCACGGACGGGGCGACGGCTTATGCCTTGAGGAGCCGGCTCGACCGCCGCGAGGGCGACGATTTTCTCGAGCGGCTGCATGAGCTGACGCTGTGGGAGACGCGCGATTTCCCGGCCGGCCATCCCTGCACCAAAGTGGTAGCAATGCCCGATGACTCGCCGCTGCCGCCGATCTGGCTGCTCGGCTCTAGCGACTATTCCGCCGAGCTCTCGGCGCAAGTCGGAATGGGCTTTGCCTTCGCGCATCATTTTGCGGCGCATGACGCGGTCGATGCGATGATGAATTATCGCACCCGGTTCAAGCCGTCGGGCTGGCGCACCACGCCGCACAGCATTCTGGCGGTCGCGGTTGTTACGGCTGACACCGATGAAGCGGCCGAGCAGCTCGCATCCTCGATGGACCTCAACCGCCTGCGCCGTGACCGCGGCCAGTATCTGCCGCTGCCGAGCGTCGAGGAAGCGCAGGCCTATCCCTACACCGACGCCGAGCGCGCCTCAATCGCGCGCAACCGCGCGCGCTTCTTCGTCGGCAGTCCCGCGACGGTGTTGACAAAGCTGCAACCGCTGATCGCGGCCAGCCAGCCCGATGAATTGATGGTGATATCAGCCGTCTACGACCACGACGCGCGGAAGAAGTCGTACAGTCTGCTGGCCGAAACGTTCGGGCTTCAGAAGAAGGCCGCCGCGTAACTACTCTGCAGCCTTTTCGCTGAACGTCGCGCGGAACGGATGCGCCGGATAGACGCCGATGATGCGCAACTCGCGCGAGAAGAATTTGAGTTCCTCCAGCGCAAACGCCAGCCCGCGGTCCTCGGGATGGCCGTCGACATCCGAATAGAACTGCGTGGCGAAGAAATTGCCGTCGACCATGTAGCTTTCCAGCTTGGTCATGTTGACGCCGTTGGTGGCAAAGCCGCCCAGCGCCTTGTAGAGCGCGGCCGGCAGGTTGCGGACCCGGAAAACAAAAGTGGTGACCAGCGGCCCCGCGCCGGGCTTGGCCCAGTTGGCCTCGCGCGCCAGCATCACGAAGCGCGTGGTATTGTGGGCTTCGTCCTCGATGTCCTCGGCGAGGATGTCGAGGCCGTAGATCTCGGCAGCGAGGCGCGAGGCGATCGCGGCGACGCCCTTGTCCTTGCGCTCGGAGATGTCGCGGGCGCTGCCGGCGGTGTCGGCGGCGACGATCGGCCTGATGCCGAGCTTGCGGATCACGCGGCGGCACTGGCCGAGCGCGTGGACATGGCTTTCCACGCTCTTGATGTCTTCGAGCTTGGTGCCCTTGATCGCCATCAGCTGGTGGCGGATCGGCAGGAAATACTCACCGACGATGAACAGCCCCGAGGCCGGCAGCAGATGATGGATGTCGGCGACGCGGCCGGCGACCGAGTTCTCGATCGGGATCATGCCGAGGTCGGCCTCGCCTGAGGAGATTGCGGCCAGCGCGTCCTCGAAAGTGGCGCAGGGCATCGGCTCGGCATCGGGATAGGCCTCGACGATGGCGATATGGGAGTTGGCGCCAGGTTCGCCCTGGAACGCAATTTTCAGCTTCTTGGTCATGGAGGGCCTTTTAGCAGCGGCTCAAGTTTTGGCCAGTATCTCGCGGGCCATTTCGAGGTCCGACGCCGTGTCGACGCCGAGCGGCACCGAATCCACGATGGCCCCGTCGATCCGCATGCCGGCTTCGAGCGCCCGCAATTGCTCGAGCTTCTCGCGCTGTTCCAGCACCGATGGCGGCAGCGTGACGAAGCGCGCCAGTGCCGACCGGCGGTAGGCGTAGAGCCCGATGTGATGGTAGCGCGGGCCGTCGCCGTAAGGCGCGGTCGCGCGGGTGAAATAGAGAGCCCGGAGTCGTCTATCGCTCAGCGGCGAGCCGATCAGCTTCACCACGCTCGGGGTGGTGTGCTCCGCCTCCACATGGATTTGGGCGGTCAGCGTTCCGATGTCGACCGACGGATCGTCCAGCAAGGCCAGTGCGGCGCGGATGTCCTGCGGCGGGATCGTCGGCAGGTCGCCCTGCAGGTTGACGACGAACTCCGCCTGGCCCTCGGGATCGAGGATCTCGAGCGCCTCGAAAATCCGGTCCGACCCGGATGGGTGGGAGGCGCTGGTCATCACGGCCTCGCCGCCGGCCGCGGTCACGGCGGCCGCGATTTCGGGCGTATCGGTTGCAACCGCGACCCTGCCGATTTGGGCCTCTTCGGCCCGGCGCAGCACATGCACGATCATCGGCAGGCCGGCGATATCCAGCAACGGTTTGTTGGGGAGGCGGGTGGCGCCCAGACGGGAGGGAATCAGCACCAAGGTACGGGAATCGGTCATCGTTTCTGGGCCGGTCCGGTGGGCGGAAAATCGGTGGGGATGGGACGAAATTCGGCGCGTTTATACGGGTTGCCAGAGCGCGGGCAAACCGATATCTCAACCTTGCCTGGGGGGCGGCACAACACGGTCGATTCCTGGGCCTTTCCCGAACGGCCGTTTCCCGGCCTGACGTCGTCATTCAAGGCCCGGAGCCTGATCCAAAATGGACTCCTTCGAACTCAACAAGATTCTCGGTGCGATCCTCGGCACCTGCATCCTCGTCCTGGTGACGAGCTTTGCCGCCGGCGCGGTGTTTTCGCCCAAGCTGCCGGAAAAGCCGGGTTTTGAGATCGCCGTGAAGGAGGAGAGCCATGGCGGTGGCGGCGAGGCTGCCGCGGCGTCGTCCGAGCCGATCGAGAAGCTGCTGCAGACCGCCTCCGTCGAAAAGGGCGCAGCGGCTGCCAAGAAGTGCCAGGCCTGCCACACCTTTGAAAAGGGCGGCCCGAACCGCGTCGGTCCGAACCTCTATGGCGTCGTCGGCGAGAAGAAGGGCGAGGGCCGCGGCTTCAACTTCTCGGCTGCAATGAAGGGCAAGGGCGGCGAGTGGACTTTCGACGACCTCAACAAGTTCCTGACCAATCCGAAGGGCTTCGTCCCGGGCACCGCGATGGGCTTTGCCGGCGTGCCGAAGGACAGCGAGCGCGCCGACATCATCGCCTACCTGAACTCGAACTCCGAGCACCCGCAGCCGGTGCCGACCGCTTCGAAGTAACGATTTGTTCTGCGATCATATGCAGATGGACGGCCAGGCAATGCCTGGCCGTTTTCGTATGACGGAAACCCAATCGGGATCGCGGGCTTGTTATCGGGACGTTTGGCCGCAGCGAAATTGTTCCCGAGCGTCTATCATGAGGAAAAAGCAACGTAATTCGTCGAACCGTTGCCTTATATTCAGTCCCATCTAAGTGGGGTGGGCTAGCAGCAGGAATTCCGCATTGGCGATCACCCGACGACATCTCCTTCAAGGTAGCGCTCTGGCCGCAATGGCTCCGGCGCTGGGGCTCACCGCAAACTTCCCGTGGACAGAAGCCCACGCCCAGTCCGCGACCGAGGGACTGCAGTGGCAGCACGCGCTTTCGCTGTTCGGCGACGTCAAATATCCGGTCGATTTCAAGCATTTCGATTACGTCAATCCGAACGCTCCCAAGGGCGGCGTCGCCCGCATGATTTCGATTGGCACGTTTGACAACTTCAACATCGCCGTCGCTGGTATCAAAGGCTCGCTCGCGCCGGCCGCCACGCTGATCTACGAGACGCTGATGACCAAGTCACAAGACGAGGTCGCCACGGAATACGGGCTGCTGGCCGAAGGGGCGGCCCATCCGGATGATTTCTCCTGGGTCGTCTATCGCCTCCGCAAAGAGGCACGCTGGCATGATGGCAAGCCGGTCACGCCGGAAGATGTAATCTTCTCGATCAATACCTTGAAGCAGTACAGCCCGATGTACGCTTCCTATTACCGACACGTCATCAAGGCTGAGAAGTCCGGCGAACGCGAAATCAAGTTTACTTTCGATGGCCCGGGAAACCGTGAACTACCGACCATTGTCGGTGAGTTGATTGTCCTGCCTAAGCATTATTGGGAAGGTACCGACAGCCAGGGCCGCAAGCGCGATATCGCGACTACGACGCTAGAGCCACCGCTGGGCTCGGGCCCCTATCGGATCAAGGAGTTCGTTGCGGCCCGCTCCGTCACCCTCGAACGGGTGAAGGATTATTGGGGCGCCAAGACGCCCGCCCAGGTCGGAACGAACAATTTCGACGAGCTGCGTTTCGAGTTCTTTCGCGACAATCTGGTCGCCTTGGAAGCGTTCAAGGCGGATCACGCGGACTGGATCGCCGAGAATTCGGCCAAGCAATGGGCGACCGCCTATGATTTTCCGGCCGTCGCCGACAAGCGCGTCGTCAAGGAAGAATTCAAGATCAACGACTCGGGCCGGATGCAGGCATTCGTCCTCAATCTGCGTCGCGACCAGTTCCAGGATGCGCGTCTGCGTCGGGCATTCAATTATGCCTTCGATTTCGAGGAGATGAACAAACAGCTCTTCTTCAATCAGTACAAGCGCATCAATAGCTACTTCGAGGGAACGGAGCTCGCATCGTCGGGGTTGCCGGAAGGACGCGAGCTGCAAATTCTCGAGACGGTACGCGACAAGGTGCCGGCCGAAGTCTTCACAAAACCTTATGTCAACCCGGTTGGCGGCAATCCGGAGGCGGTGCGCGCGAATTTGCGGGAAGCCGCGAAGCTCCTGAAGGAGGCCGGTTTTCAGGTGCGCGACCAGAAGCTAGTTGACAGCAACGGCAAGCCGGTCACCGTCGAAATCCTGGTGCAGGACCCGTCCGCCGAGCGCATCGCCTTGTTTTTCAAGCCGTCACTTGAACGCATCGGTGTTGCGACGTCGGTCCGGGTGGCCGATGACGCGCAATATCAAAACCGTACCCGCAGTTTCGATTTCGACATGATCATCGACCAATGGGGGCAATCTCTGTCACCCGGCAATGAGCAGCGGGAATTCTGGGGATCACGGACCGCGGATCAGCCGGGTTCGAGGAATACGATCGGTATCAAGAATCCTGCCGTGGATGCTTTGATCGAGCAGGTGATCTTCGCCAAGGACCGCGAAGCATTGGTGGCCGCGACCAAGGCATTGGATCGCGTGCTGCTCTGGAACTTCTATGTCGTGCCACAATTCACCTACGGTTTCTCGCGTTATGCCCGCTGGGATCGTTTCAGCCATGCCGAGCCGTTGCCGAAATACGGCCGTTCGGGACTTCCCACGCTATGGTGGTACGACACCGACAAGGCAGCCAAGCTCAAGCGCTCTTGAACAAGGATCCGCGCATGGCGCAGTTCACCCGTCGGCACGCCCTCGGCCTCGGCATCGGTGCGTTGAGCGCTGCAGGCCTTCGCATCGCGCCTGCAGCGGCCGAGAACGGCACCGAGATGCACGGCATGTCGGTGTTCGGCGATCTGAAATATCCGGCCGACTTCAAGAACTTCGAATACGTCAATCTGAGCGCGCCGAAGGGCGGCACGTTCTCGTCGCTGCCGACGGTGCGCACCAACAACCAGTCCTACTTCACCTTCAACTCGCTGAACGCCTTTATCCTGAAGGGCGAGGGCGCGCAGGGCATGGACCTGACCTTTGCGACGCTGATGGCGCGCGCGGCCGACGAGCCTGACGCGATGTACGGCTTCGCCGCGAAGTCGGTGCGGATCTCCCCCGACAAGCGCGAATACCGCTTCAGCTTGAGGCCGGAGGCGCGTTTCCACGACGGCAGCAAGCTGACGGCGCAGGATGTCGCGTACTCGCTGAACATCCTGAAAGACAAGGGTCATCCGCTGGTCGTGGTGCAGCTGCGCGACATGGTGAAGGCCGATGCGCTCGACGATGCCACCGTGCTGGTGACCTTCGCCGAGAAACGCGCACGCGACGTGCCGCTGTTTGTCGCGAGCCTGCCGATCTTCTCCAAGGCTTATTACGCCAACCGCAATTTCGAGGAGTCGACGCTCGATATCCCGCTCGGTTCCGGGCCCTACAAGGTCGGGAAGTTCGAGGCCAACCGCTATATCGAGTATAATCGCGTCAAGGACTGGTGGGGCGCCGAGCTGCCGGTCTGCCGCGGCATGTTCAACTACGACACCGTACGTTACGAGTTCTATCGCGACCGCGACGTCGCCTTCGAGGGTTTTACCGCGAAGAACTACTTGTTCCGCGAGGAGTTCACCGCGCGCATCTGGGCGACGCGCTACGATTTCCCGGCGATCAAGGACGGCCGTGTCAAGCAGGAGCAGATTCCCGACGAGACGCCGTCGGGCGCGCAGGGCTGGTTCATCAATCTGCGCCGCGACAAGTTCAGGGATCCGCGGGTGCGCGAAGCGCTGATCTACGCCTTCGATTTCGAATGGACCAACAAGACCATCATGTACGGCGCCTATGCGCGCACGCACTCGGTGTTCCAGAACTCCGACATGATGGTGAACAGCCCGCCGTCGCCGGAAGAGCTCAAGGTGCTCGAGCCGTTCCGCGGTCAGGTGCCGGATGAAGTGTTCGGCAAGCCGTTCGTGCCGCCGGTGTCCGATGGCACCGGCCAGGACCGCGCGCTGTTGCGCAAGGCCGGCCAGTTGCTCAATGAAGCGGGCTGCGTCGTCAAGGACGGCAAGCGCGTGCTGCCGAACGGCGAGGTGTTCACGATCGAATTCCTCAACGACGAGAATTCGATCCAGCCGCACCACATGCCCTATATCAAGAATCTCGCCACGCTCGGCATCGAGGCGACCTTCCGCCTGGTCGACGCGGTGCAGTACCGCGCGCGGCTGGAGGATTTCGACTTCGACATGACGATCGAGCGCTTCAGCCTGTCGGCGACGCCGGGCGATGCGATGCGCACCTTCTTCACCTCGCAGTCCGCCAAGACCAAGGGCTCCTACAACCTCGCCGGCATCTCCGATCCCGTGATCGATGCGCTGGTCGAGAAGATCCTGGCCGCCGAAAGCCGCGAAGAGCTGACGCTGATGTGCCACGTGTTCGACCGCGTGTTCCGCGCCGGCCGCTACTGGGTGCCGCAGTGGTATCGCAGCAATCATCCGGTGGCCTATTGGGACGTGTTCGATCACCCGAAGAAGCTGCCGCGCTATCAGATCGACAATTACTCATCGAGCATGGGCGAGCGGACCCTCTGGTGGTGCGACCCGGCCAAGACCGCCAAGCTCGAGCAGGCGAAGTAGCAGATGAGCGCCTATATCGCCCGCCGCATCCTGTTGATGATCCCGACCTTGCTCGGGATCCTCTTCGTCTCCTTCGTCGTGGTGCAGTTCGCGCCGGGCGGGCCGGTCGAGCGCGTGCTGGCGCAGCTTTCCGGCGCCGATACCGGCGGCACCTCGCGCGTCTCCGGCGGCGGCGGCGATTTCGGCGCGCAGCGCAGCCAGATCGGCGCCGGCGGCGGTGAGGTCTCCTCGAAATATCGCGGCGCGCAGGGGCTCGATCCCGATTTCATCAAGAAGCTCGAGGTGCAGTTCGGCTTCGACAAGCCGGCACCCGAGCGCTTCCTGCTGATGGTCTGGAATTTCGCGCGCTTCGATTTCGGCAAGAGCTATTTCCGCGACGTCAGCGTGATCCAGTTGATCAAAGAGAAGCTGCCGGTCTCGATATCGCTCGGGCTCTGGATGACCTTTCTGACCTACATGATCTCGATCCCGCTCGGCGTCCGCAAGGCGGTCGCCGACGGCTCGAAGTTCGACACCTGGACCTCGGCGATCATCATCATCGGCTTTGCGATTCCGGGCTTCCTGTTCGCCATCCTCCTGATCATCCTGTTCGCCGGCGGCTCGTTCTTCAACATCTTCCCCTTGCGCGGGCTGACCTCGGACGGCTGGGCGCAGTTCCCCTGGTACTGGAAGATCATCGACTATTTCTGGCATCTGACCTTGCCGCTGATCGCGATGGCGCTCGGCGCCTTCGCCACCATGACGCTGCTGACCAAGAACTCGTTCCTGGACGAGATCCGCAAGCAATACGTCATGACCGCACGCGCCAAGGGCTGCACCGAAAATCAGGTGCTGTACGGTCACGTCTTCCGTAACGCCATGCTGATCGTGATCGCGGGCTTTCCGAGCACCTTCATCCACGCCTTCTTCTCCAGCTCGCTCTTGATCGAGACCATCTTCTCGCTCGACGGGCTCGGGCTGCTCGGCTTCGAAAGCGTGCTCAACCGCGACTATCCGGTGGTGTTCGGCACGCTGTACATCTTTTCGCTGATCGGCCTGGTGGTCAATCTGATCTCGGATCTCACCTATATGTGGGTCGATCCGCGGATCGATTTCGAGGCGCGGGAGGTCTGATGGTCATGCTCGCACCCCAGACGCCGGTCGAGACCACGACGCAGTCGCCGCTCGGCGAATCCGTTCCCGCCACCCGCCATGCGTTTGAGCCGTCGCCGCTCAACAGGCGGCGCTGGCAGAACTTCAAGGCCAACCGACGCGGCTACTGGTCGTTCTGGATCTTCCTGGCGCTGTTCGCGCTGTCGTTGTTCGCCAACCTCATCGCCAACGATAAGCCGTTGATGGTGAAGTATGACGGCCGCCTCTATTGGCCGGTGTTCTTCAGCTATGCCGAGACCACCTTCGGCGGCGACTTCGAGACCGCCGCCGACTACCGCGATCCCTTTTTGCAGAAGCAGATCGCCGCCAAGGGCGGCAGCATCATCTGGCCGCCGGTCCGCTATTCCTACGGCACGCACAATCTCGACCTGCCGACGCCCGCGCCGTCGCCGCCGACCTGGATGCTGACCGAGGATCAGTGCAAGGAGGTCGTGAAGCGCAAGAATCTCTCCGGCTGCCGCGACCTCGAATATAACTGGCTCGGTACCGACGACCAGGGCCGCGACGTGGTGGCGCGGCTGATCTACGGTTTCCGCATCTCGGTGCTGTTCGGCCTCAGCCTCACCATCCTGTCCTCGATCATCGGCATCGCCGCCGGCGGCATCCAGGGCTATTTCGGCGGCTGGACCGATCTCATTTTCCAGCGCTTCATCGAAATCTGGAACGCGATTCCGTATCTCTATCTGCTGCTGATCATCTCGGCGGTGCTGCCGCCCGGCTTCTTCGTCCTGCTCGGCATCATGCTGCTGTTCTCCTGGGTGGCGCTGGTCGGCCTGGTGCGCGCCGAGTTTCTGCGCGGGCGCAATTTCGAATACATCCAGGCGGCGCGCGCGCTCGGCGTCTCCAACAGGACGATCATGTTCCGCCATCTGCTGCCGAATGCGATGGTGGCGACCATGACCTTCCTGCCGTTCATCGTGTCGTCCTCGGTGATGACGCTGACGGCGCTGGATTTCCTCGGCTTCGGCCTGCCGCCGGGCTCGCCGTCGCTCGGAGAATTGCTGTCGCAGGGCAAGGCCAATGTGCAGGCGCCGTGG
This sequence comes from Bradyrhizobium jicamae, assembly GCF_018130695.1. Taxonomy (GTDB): domain Bacteria; phylum Pseudomonadota; class Alphaproteobacteria; order Rhizobiales; family Xanthobacteraceae; genus Bradyrhizobium; species Bradyrhizobium jicamae_B. The sequence continues at coordinate 104,210 of NZ_JAFCJX010000022.1, forward strand.
CTCGGCTTCACCGGCTTCTTCTCGGTCGCGATCATGCTGTCGCTGTTGATCTTCATCGGCGAGGCCGCGCGCGACGCCTTCGATCCGCGCAAGACGTTCCGGTAAGGGCTGACGCATGGACGCCATCAACCAGCCCCTGCTCGACGTCGACGACCTCTCGGTCGCGTTCGGCCGTTCGCTCGCGGTCGACCGCATCTCGTTCCAGATCAAGCGCGGCGAGTGCGTGGCGCTCGTCGGCGAATCCGGCTCGGGCAAATCCGTCAGCGCGCTCTCGGTGCTGAAGTTGCTGCCCTATCCGGCCGCCTCGCATCCGACCGGCGCGATCCGTTTCCGCGGCCGCGACCTGCTGCACGCTTCCGAGCAGGAGATGCGCGAGGTGCGCGGCAACGACATCTCGATCATCTTCCAGGAGCCGATGACCTCGCTCAATCCGCTCCACACCATCGAGTCCCAGATCGGCGAGATATTGTCGCTGCACAAGGGCATCGGCGGTTCGGCGGCGCGGGCGCGCACCCTGGAGCTGCTGCGCCAGGTCGGCATCCCCGAGCCGGAGACGCGGCTGCAGAGCTATCCGCACCAATTGTCCGGCGGCCAGCGCCAGCGCGTGATGATCGCGATGGCGCTCGCCAACGAGCCGGATCTTCTGATCGCGGACGAGCCGACCACGGCGCTCGATGTCACCGTGCAGGCGCAGATCCTGGCGCTGCTCGCCGAGATCCGCACCCGGCTCGGCATGAGCATGCTGTTCATCACCCATGACCTCGGCATCGTCCGTCGCATCGCCGACACCGTCTGCGTGATGAACAACGGCAAGATCGTCGAACAGGGCCCGGTCGAGCAGGTCTTCACGGCGCCGAAGCACGCCTATACCAAGGCGCTGCTCGCGGCCGAGCCGAAGCCCGATCCGGCGCCGCCGCAGCCGGACGCGCCGGTGGTGATGTCCGCCGATAACCTCAAGGTCTGGTTCCCGATCAAGCGCGGCCTGCTGCGCTCCACCGTCGGCCACATCAAGGCGGTCGATGGCGTCAGCCTCGCGGTGCGCAAGGGCGAGACGCTCGGCGTGGTCGGCGAGTCCGGTTCCGGCAAGACCACGCTGGGCCTGGCACTGCTGCGGCTGATCTCTTCCGACGGTCCCATCGTGTTCCTGGGCAGCAACATCCAGGGCCTGCGCTTCAAGGAGATGCGGCCGTTCCGCCGCGACATGCAGATCGTGTTCCAGGATCCGTTCGGCTCGCTCAGCCCGCGCATGTCGGTCGCCGACATCATTGCGGAAGGGCTCGAGGTTCATCAGCCGCTTCTGTCGCGTGAGCAGCGCGAGGCGCGGGTGGTCAAGGCGCTCAAGGACGTCGGTCTCGATCCGGACATGCGCTTTCGCTACCCGCACGAATTCTCCGGCGGTCAGCGCCAGCGCATCTCGATCGCGCGCGCGGTGGTGCTGGAGCCGAACTTCATCGTGCTGGACGAGCCGACGTCGGCGCTCGACATGCTGTTCCAGGCCCAGATGGTCGACCTCTTGCGCGAGCTGCAGCGCAAGCGCGACCTCACCTACATGTTCATCTCGCACGATCTGCGCGTGGTGGCCTCGCTGGCGAGCCATCTGATCGTGATGAAATCCGGCAAGGTGGTCGAGGAGGGGCCGGCCTCCGAGCTCTTCAAGAGCCCGAAGAGCGACTACACCCGCGCACTGTTCGCCGCCGCGTTCCGGATCGAGGCCGCAGGCGAGGGCGCCGTCGCGACTTAAAGCCGCTTGATCGCGGTCACGTCGCTGCCCGCCGCCTTGATCCGCGCGATCGCGGCTTGGGTGTCCTCGATCACGGTCGCCATGTGATGCGCATTGGCGTGCACGATCGTGGTGGCATCGCGCACGATCGCGACATGGCCTTTCCAGAAGATCAGGTCGCCGCGCTGCAGGTGTTTCATCTCGGCAGGGCTCAGTGTGCGGCCGAGGCCATCCTGCTGCATGTCGCTGTCGCGGGGGCAGCCGGTGCCGGCGGCGGTCAGTGACACCTGCACCAGGCCGGAGCAGTCGATGCCGAGGCTCGACTTGCCGCCCCAGAGATAGGGCGTGCCGACGAATTTCTCCGCGACACCGACGAAATCCGTCTCCATCGCATCGAGGCTGCCGAGATGGCGGCGCGGCAGATGCCAGCCGTCGCGTGTGGCGGCAAAGCTGCCGTCCTCGCGGATGATGGTGATGCGCGCTCCCAGCGGCAGCGCTTCCACCGGCGGCAGTTTGATCGATGGCCCCGGAAACGCAAACGTCCGCAGCGCCGTGACCTTGTGCGTCGGCGCCGCCGCCGGCTTCATCAAGGCGGCAACGGCGATCCAGCCGACATAGCCGTCGCTCGCCAACTGGCCCCAGGCAAAGCCCTCGCCGTTGCGGTCATAGACCGTGATGCGTTCGCCCCTGAGCGCCTGTGACGATTGCTCGGCGTTCGACGCCGGCGCGAGCCGGATCGGCGCAACGGAATCGACCACCTCGAACTCCTCGCCGTCGACGAAGCGCGCGGCCTTGACCTTGCCCTTGAGATAGCGTGCGGCGAGGTCGTCGCGGGCGGGCGTCAGGCGTGGATCATGCATAGCGCTGGCTCAGCAATTTGTAGATCGCGCGCGCCGCCTGGCATTCGCCGCCTTCGGGCCGGCCGGGTTTTGCGGAGGGTGTCCAGCCGTAGATATCGACATGCAGCCAGCTCTTCGCCTGCTCGACGAAACGCTGCAGGAACAGCGCGCAGGTGATCGAGCCGGCAAAGCCGCCGGGCGACGCGTTGTTGATGTCGGCGACCTTGGAGTCCAGCCAGGAATCGTAGGCCGGCCACAGCGGCATGCGCCACATCGGATCGTTCTCCCCCTTGGCGTGAGCGGCGACGCTCTCCGCCAGCGTCTCATCATTGGTGTAAAAGGGCGGTAAATCCGGCCCCAGCGCCACCCGCGCCGCACCGGTCAGCGTGCCGAGATCGATCAGCAGATCCGGCGTCTCCTCATCGGCCAGCGCGAGCGCATCGGCCAGCACCAGCCGTCCCTCGGCATCGGTGTTGCCGATCTCGACCGTCGGGCCCTTGCGCGACTTGAAGATGTCGAGCGGGCGGAAGGCGTTGCCGGCGACTGCATTCTCGACCGCCGGGATCAGCACGCGCAGCCGCAGCTTCAGCTTCGCGTCCATCACCATCTGCGCCAGCGCCAGCACGTTGGCGGCGCCGCCCATGTCCTTTTTCATGATCAGCATGCCGCTCGACGGCTTCAGGTCGAGCCCGCCGGTGTCGAAGCAGACGCCCTTGCCGACCAGCGTCACCTTGGGATGCGCAGGATCGCCCCACGAAAAATCGATCAGCCGCGGTGCGCGCGGCGAGGCCATGCCGACGGCGTGAACAAGCGGAAAATTCTGCTGCAGCAGATCGTCGCCGACGATGCAGGAGAAGCTCGCACCGTATCGCGCCGCAAGCCGGCGCGCCACCTCTGCCAGCTCCTCCGGCCCCATGTCGTTCGAGGGCGTGTTGATGAGGTCGCGTGCCAGCGCGGCGGCTTCTGCCATGCGCGCAAGATCTGCCGCATCGATACCCTCGGGCGGCACCAACCGCACATCGGGCGCCTCGTTCTTGCGATAGCGGCCGAAGCGGTAGCAGCCGAGCGCGAAGGCGAGCGCGGCGAGCCGTGGATCATGCGGCGCATTGGCAAAACGATAGACACCCGGCGGCAGCAGGCCGGGCAGGCTGCCCGGCCTGAACAGGTCGCGCGATTTGGCGCCGTCATCCTCGAGGCCGAACAGCACCTGGGCGATGCTGCCATCGGGCGCGGGCAAGGCGAGGTATTTGCCGGGCTTCGGCGCAAAGCCGTTGGCTTCGGCAAATTGCCGCGCCGGTGCAGGCAACTCGCTGCGGATCGCATCCCAATTCGTCCTGGTGGCGAAGGTGATGGGAACACTCGCTGCACCAGCGGTCTCAAATACGGATGACATTGTTATCGCTCTCGGGCTTTTCCTGGCGGTGTGGGGTCACTACACGCGTTTCGGCTGGCATGGTAGCACCCCCGATTAACCAGACGTTAGGGTTAACAGTCTATTGCTGACGCGTTCGGCTCGATCCAATCGCCCGATTTCGTGAGTCAAAGTGCCATGCGTCGACAGTCCAGCCTGGCCCGGCAGCTTGCCCGGCATCTCGCTTCCGCTTCCCTGGTCGCGGTGCTCGCCGTCAGCCTCGGCGGCTGCCAGACCATGTCCGATATCGCGGGCTCGATCACCACTCCCGGATCATCCCGCGCCGAAGCGGTGCCCGACGATCCGCAGCGCGCCGCCGAGGTCTATGGCGAGCGCTACCGCGCCAATCCCAAGGATCCCAACGTCGCGATGGCCTATGGCCAGGCGCTGCGCATGACCGGCCAGCGCGCCCAGGCCTGTGCGGTGCTGGAGCAGGCGACCATCGCCAATCCCGGCAACAAGCCGCTGCTCGCCGCCTACGGCCGCGCGCTTGCCGACAACGGCAATCTGCAGGCCGCGTTCGATACGCTGAGCCGGGCCCACAGTCCCGACAATCCGGATTGGCGGATCCTGTCGGTGCAGGGCACCACGCTCGACAAGATGGGCAAGCACGAGGAGGCGCGTCGCTACTATGCGAGCGCGCTGCGGATCGTGCCCGAGGAGCCTTCGGTGCTGTCGAATCTCGGCCTGTCCTACATGCTGACCAAGGAACTGCCGCGGGCGGAAGAGAATTTGCGCCGCGCCTATGCCAGCGGTCGTGCGGACGGCCGGGTGCGCCAGAATCTCGCGCTGGTGGTCGGCCTGCAGGGCCGCTTCGCCGAAGCCGAGAGCATCGTCAAGGCCGACTTGCCCGCCGAAGAGGCCGCCGCCAATGTCGCCTATCTCCGCGACATGCTGAACCGCAAGGACGGCCCGAAGACCGCCGCGCGGTCCGCGCCCGTGCTGGCGAAGGACGACTGATCCTTATCCAAGTTCAACCACTGCCAGAAATGAAAACGCCCGGCCGAGCCGGGCGTTTTCGTTTGTCTCGATGTGACCTGGCTCTTTGTTTGCGCATGATCTTTCGGAAAGCCGCTTCACACTTTGCGCTAACGCGGCCCTTCGGGTCCGGATCATGCGCTACGGCATCGCCATGACCTTGATGTAGCTCGGTCCGAGAATGACGATGAACAGGCAGGGCAGGAAGAACAGGATCATCGGCACGGTCAGCTTGGGCGGCAGTGCGGCGGCCTTCTTCTCGGCTTCGCTCATGCGCATGTCGCGGTTTTCCTGGGCCATCACGCGCAGGCTCTGGCCGAGCGGCGTGCCGTAGCGCTCCGACTGCTGGAGCGCGAGACAGACCGATTTGACGCCGTCGAGCCCGGTGCGCTTGGCGAGGTTCTCGTAAGCCACCTTGCGGTCCTGCAGATAGGACAGTTCCGCCGTGGTCAGGGCGAATTCCTCGGACAGTGCCATCGACTGGCCGGCGATTTCGGTCGCGACCTTGCGGAAGGCGACCTCGACCGACATGCCGGACTCGATGCAGATCAGCAGCAAGTCGAGCGCATCGGGGAAGGCGCGCTTGATCTGCAGCTGGCGCTTGCTGATCGCGTTCTTCAGGAACAGCATCGGCGCCTGCAGGCCGATGAACAGCGCCATGATGCAGATGCCGAGCTTGACCATGATCGACAGGTCCAGCGTCGACATGATCCAGAGATAGGCGACGGTCGCGAGCAGCAGCACGATCGGGGTCACGCCGCGGGCGAACAGGAAGGTGACGTAGGGGGCGTGGCCGCGATAGCCGGCCATCACCAGCTTCTCCAGCGCGGATTCCTGCGCCAGCCATTTGGTGAGGTTGAAGTCTTCCACCACCTTGGAGACGACCTGCTTCGGCGTTTGCCGCAGCGTGACCTTCTCCGCCTTGTTGAGGCGGTCGCGCTCGCGCTGGCGGATGCGCTCGCGCTCGCTGGCGACCGCCTTCATGCGCTTATTGAGATCGCCGCCGGCGAGCAGCGGCATCACCAGCGTGTAGGCGGTGGCGCTCGCCGCGAAGAAGGCGAGCAGCATGGTCATGAATCTGACGTCGTGAAGCTTGGCGACCAGGAAATCAATCATAACGCACCGTCAGAAGTCGAAGTTGATCATTTGCTTCATCACGAACACGCCGATGCTCATCCAGACAATGCAGGCGGCGATCATCAGCTGTCCGGTCGGATGGGTCCACAGCAGGGCGATGTAGTCGGGCGTCGTGATGAACACCAGCAGCATGACGATCGGCGGCAGCGAGCCGATGATGGCGGCGGAGGCCTTGGCTTCCATCGACATCGCCTGGATCTTCTCGGCCATCTTCTTGCGGTCGCGCAGCACCTTGGAGAGGTTGCCGAGCGCTTCGGAGAGGTTGCCGCCCGATTTCTGCTGGATCGCCACCACGATGCCGAAGAAATTGGCTTCCGGCAGCGGCATCCGTTCATAGAGGCGGGCGCAGGCATCGCCGAGCGGCATGCCGATCGCCTGGGTCTCGATGATGGCCATGAACTCGCTGCGCAGCGGCTCGGGCGCGTCCTGGGCGACTACCTTGATCGATTCGAACAGCGGCAGGCCGGCCTTGATGCCGCGGACGATGACGTCGACCGCGTCGGGCAGCGCCTTCAGGAACGCCTTCTCGCGGCGCTTCTTCAGGAAGCCGAGCAGCCAGCGCGGCAGGCCGAGGCCCGCGGCAAAACCGATGCCGAGCGCACCGAGCAGGCCGCCGCCGATGATGAAGGCGACGCCGAAGCCGCCGAGGCCGAGCACGCCGGAGATGATCCAGAACTTCTGCTCCGACCACGACAGGCCCGCCTGCGAGATCTTCATGTAGAGCGGGACTTTCTTGCTCTTCAGACTGCGCGCCTCGAGCTCCTTCAGCGAGCCCTCGACCTGCTCGCGGCGCGAGCGCAGGTTGCGGTCGGCAACGCGGTTGGCGGTCGGCTCGGCGCGCGCGACGTTGGCGCGGCGCGACTCGGCTTTCTTCTCGCCGGAGATATAGGGGTAGATGAAGACCCAGGCGAGGCCGCCCACGGTGGTGGCGGCCAGGAAGGCGAGGGCCATTGTCTGCATGCTCATGGCGCGCCCTCCTTAGGCCGGCGGCGGGGCTTCGGAGGCGTCGAGCGCCGCCGCAAGCCGCTTCTCTTCGTTGTAGTAGCGCGCACGCTCCCAGAATTTCGGCCGGCCGATGCCGGTCGAGCGGTGCTTGCCGATGATCTTGCCGTTGGCGTCCTCGCCGACCATGTCGTAGAGGAAGATGTCCTGGGTGATGATGGTGTCGCCTTCCATGCCGATCACCTCGGTGATGTGGGTGATGCGGCGCGAACCGTCGCGCAGACGCGCGGCCTGGACGATGACGTCGATCGAGGCGCAGATCATCTCGCGGATGGTGCGCGAGGGCAGCGAGAAGCCGCCCATCGTGATCATGGATTCGCAGCGCGACAGCGCCTCGCGCGGGTTGTTGGCGTGCAGTGTGCCCATCGAGCCGTCATGGCCGGTGTTCATCGCCTGCAGCAGGTCGAACGCCTCGGGTCCGCGGACTTCGCCGACGATGATGCGTTCGGGACGCATACGCAGGCAGTTGCGCACCAGCTCGCGCATCGTGACCTGGCCTTCGCCTTCGATGTTCGGCGGGCGGGTTTCCAGTCGCACCACATGCGGCTGCTGCAGCTGCAGTTCGGCGGCGTCCTCGCAGGTGATGACGCGCTCGTCGTGCTCGATATAGTTGGTCAGGCAGTTCAACAGCGTGGTCTTGCCGGAACCCGTGCCGCCGGAGATCAGCACGTTGCAGCGGACGCGGCCGATGATCTGCAGGATGGCCGCGCCTTCCGGCGTGATGGCGCCGAACTTGACCAGCTGGTCGAGCGTCAGCTTGTCCTTCTTGAACTTACGAATCGTGAGCGCGGGGCCGTCGATCGCCAGCGGCGGCACGATGGCGTTGACGCGACTTCCGTCGGCGAGGCGGGCGTCGCAGATCGGCGAGGATTCGTCGACGCGCCGGCCGACCTGGCTGACGATGCGCTGGCAGATGTTGAGCAGCTGCTGGTTGTCGCGGAAGCGGATGCCGGTCTTCTGGATCTTGCCGCCGACTTCGATGAACACCGTACCGGCGCCGTTGACCATGATGTCGGCGATGTCGTCGCGCGACAGCAGCGGCTCCAGCGGACCGTAGCCGAGCACGTCGTTGCAGATGTCGTCGAGCAGCTCTTCCTGCTCGGCGATCGACATCACGATGTTCTTGATCGCGATGATCTCGTTGACGATGTCGCGGATTTCCTCGCGCGCCGACTCGGAGTCGAGCTTGGCGAGCTGGGCAAGGTCGATCGCCTCGATCAGGGCACCGAAGATCGTCGCCTTGACCTGGTAGTAATTGTCGGAGCGGCGGGTCTCGACGACCGGCGGCGGTGCCGGCCGCGCCGGTGCGAGCGGCGGCGAGGCGACGGCCGGGGCTGCGGACTCGCGCGCGGCAACAGGCGCTGCGGCCGGTTCCGGCGCCTGAAACGCGGGCTTCGCGGCCCGCACATCCCCATCATTTCCGCTACGCTTACCAAACACGACGTGACTCCAGGCGGGGGGTTACTTGCCCCGCAGCTTTTCCAACAGGGGGGCCAGCAGGGATCCCTTCGGTTTCTTGGTTTCGCCGCGGCCGGTCAGCCGCTGCGCCATCTGCAGGAACATCTCGACCGAGCGATGATTGGCGGAAATCTCCGCGATCATCTGGCCGTTGTTGGCGGCCGAGCCGAACACCTGCGGATCGAACGGAATGGTGGCGATCGGCGGGGTCTCGATCGCCTTGGCGAACTCGCTCGCGGCGATCTCGGGCCGTTTCGGCACTCCGACCTGATTCAGGCAGTACAGCGGCGCGCGATCGTTGGGCCGCGCGGCCTTCAGCAGGTCGAACATGTTCTTGGCGTTGCGCAGATTGGCGAGATCGGGGGCTGCGACGATCAGGATATCGTCGGCGGCGATCAGCGCGCGCTTGGTCCAGCCCGACCATTGGTGCGGGATGTCGAGCACGATGCAGGGCATCGTGGTGCGCAGCGTGTCGAAGATCGCATCGAACGCGTCGGCGCCGAAGTCATAGACCTTGTCGAGCGTCGCCGGCGCGGCCAAAAGGCTCAGATGGTCGGTGCATTTCGACAGCAGGCGGTCGACGAAGGCGGTGTCGACGCGATCGGGCGAGAACACCGCATCCGCGATGCCCTGCGCCGGATCCTGGTTGTAGTCGAGGCCGGCGGTGCCGAAGGCGAGGTCGAGGTCGGCGACCACGGAATCCAGCGCCAGGTCGCGGGCGATCGCCCAGGCGACGTTGTGCGCGATCGCGGAGGCACCGACGCCGCCCTTGGCGCCGACCACGGCGATGATGCGGCCGACCGCCTTGGCTTCCGGCGCCGAGAACAGGTTGCAGACCGAACGTACGATGTCGAGCGCCTGGACCGGCGCGATCACGTAATCGCTGACGCCGCGACGCACCAGCTCGCGGTACAGCGCGACGTCGTTGAGACGGCCGATCACGATGACGCGGGTGCCGGCGTCGCAGACGCTGGCGAGCTGGTCGAGCCCGGCCAGGATATCGGTGCGGCCCTCGGTCTCCAGGATGATCACGTTGGGCGTCGGCGCCGAGCGATAGGCCTCGATCGCGGCGGCCATGCCGCCCATCTGGATCTTCAGATGCGCCTTGCCGAGCCGGCGATCCTCGCCCGCCGATTGCACGGCGGCGGCAGTCTCGACCGTCTCGCAGAAAGCCTGCACCGACACCCGGGGTGCCGGCGCAATATGATCTTCCGCGGGCGGCGGCGGGACGTCCGGCTGCTCTTCGGAATTCTGACGCGCGTAGGTGATCATTTGCCGGTATCGCTGAGTTTGGCCTTGTCAGCCTCGGGATAGGATGTCGCGGTCGTCGTGCCCTTCTTGTATTTGTCGAAGGCGATGTTGCGACGGGGCGTGTAGGCCGGCGTTTCGGCGCGCGGCTGCACCAGATCGGCGGGATCGGCGACCATGGCGGCGAGGTTGCGCTGATAGGAGCAGCCGAAATTGTAGTAGGGCTTGTTCTCGAGATAGTCGCGATTGTGGATCGACGGGCCGAGATCGTCCGGCCACAGGCCGCAGGGGCCCGCAACCGCCGAGATCTTCGGATAGGTGACGCGGATCGCCGCCATCTGGCGCTGATCCTCGGGATGATACTTGCGCACCACGTAGCCGCGCGGCGGCAGGCCGGCGGCGGCGAGCGTCGCCTGGATCTCGCGCAGCGAATCCTGCGCGGCGCGCGCGTTCGGCGTGTCGGTCGGAACGTCGATCGAGATCGCGCCGGTGCCTTCGCGTATCCAGTCGCGGCCCATGCCCATCACTTCGGCGCGCTGCTCGGCGGTCAATCCGCCGCGGCCGCGGCCGACGAACACCACGATCGAGCGGTCAGCCTCGGTCACCGCGATCGGATGCCGCTGGCGATAGTCGTTCGGCGCATCGACGCGGGCGAGGCTGTCGTCGGTGGTCTTGCAGGCGCCGAGCGTCAGGGCTGCGCCGATCAGCGCGCCGGCGAGGCGGAGCAGACGGTTGCGGTCGGCTGAGGTCATGGATGTCGATTGGGTCATCGTCTGTCTCAGTCCGTGATGAAGCCGTAGGTGCCGCGATAATTCCGTGCCCGCTCGTTGCGGCCCGGAACGCCGTAGATGCGATTGATGCTGCCGAGCAGGTCGGCCTGCGGATCGGAGGCGTTGGCGAAGCCGTCATCCGGCCGCGACAGGTCCTTCTGCGCCACCGCGCGCACGATGTAGGGCGTCACCAGCACCATCAGCTCGGTGTTGTTGTTGACGAAGTCGCGGCTGCGGAACAGCGTGCCGAGCACCGGCAGCTGGGAGAGGCCCGGAAAGCCGTTGATCGCCTGCTTGGTCTGTTCCTGGATCAGGCCGGCCATCGCCATCGCGCCGCCGGAGGGAATTTCCAGCGTGGTCTCGGCGCGGCGGGTGCGGATCGAGGGGATCGTCAGCGAGTTGACCGTGGAGTTCGTCACCGCCTGCGACAGCGTGATCGAGTTGTCGTTCGACAGTTCGGAGACTTCGGTCATCACGCGCAGGCTGATGCGGCCCTCGGTCAGCACGACCGGGGTGAAATTCAGGGAGATGCCGAACTTCTTGAAGCTGATCTGGGTGGTACAGACATGGGTGGTCGGGTCGCAGGCATAACCTGCGGGCACCGGGAATTCGCCGCCGGCGATGAAAGTCGCGGACTCACCGGAGATCGCGGTCAAATTGGGTTCGGCGAGCGTGCGGACCACGCCGGCGCTTTCCATCGCGCGCAGCGTCGCCTGGACCGACGGCGTCGAGCCGAACGCGGTGGTGAGCTTGTTGTCGGTGAGCGAGCGGCCGTAGGCGGTGAACGGGTTGGCGTTGGAGAAGTTCACCACCGCCGTGCCGTAGTTCAAATTCGCCGTCAGGTCGATGCCGAGCTGCTTGATGATGTTGCGCGCGACTTCCGCGACGGTGACCTTCAGCATCACCTGGTCGCGGCCTCGGACCGCAATGGAGTTGACCACCTTGTCGGCGCCGCCGGCGAGGCGCGAGGCGAGGTCGAAGGCCTGCTGCGCCTCGATCGGGCTCGCCGCGGTTCCGGTCAGCACCACGCCATCGCCGACACCCTCGATATGGATGTCGGAATTGGGCAGCGTCTGGCGCAGCGCGGTGCGGACGCCGTTGAGGTCGCGCGTCACCGCGATGTCATAGGCGGCGATCTGCTGGCCCTGGGCGTCGAAGAACACGATGTTGGTCTGGCCGACGGTGGCACCGATGATGTAGGCGCGCTGCGACGAGCGGACCACGGCGTTGGCGATCTTGGGATCGGCGACCAGCACATCCTTGATGTCGCGGGGCAGGTCGATCACCACGGATTTGCCGATGCCGAGCGACATCGGGCGGGCGTTCATCTGGCCGTCGGCGCCGGGACCCGGGGCGGCCGCGCGATAGTCGCCCGCGATCACCGGCGTCAGTGCCGGATTGAGCGAGAGCGCCGCGACCGCCGAAAACGACAGGGCGCGGACCAGGAAGGTCCGCATCTTCGTCTGTTTGACCCTGCACTTCATCTCATCTGCCCCATTCACTTCTGCATCGTCGCCTGCCCGGCGACGCCGTAGCGGATGACGTTGACCGTGGTGCCGCGCTTGTCGGCGTTATCGTCGGTGCGGACCTCGACCATGTTGACGTCGGCGATGCTGCGCAGCGCGAGCGACAGGATGCCGCTCTGGCGTGCGCGCTGCAGCGTCTCGGTCTGCTCCGGCTTGAGCTCGAGCGTCACGGTCTTGCCGACCAGCGCGTTGGCGCCATCCTTCTCCTTCGGCGCCTGGTCGATGGCCAGCACGCGGATGTTGCTCAGGATGATCTCGGTGTTGATGATGTCGGGACCGGTGCGGTCCGGGTTCTTGTCGCGCCGGGACAGCAGCACGTCGACCCGGTCGTTGGGCAGGATGAAGCCGCCGGCGCCGGTTTCGGGAGAGATTTCGGTCGACACCGCGCGCATGCCGCTGGGCAGGATCGCGGCCATGAAGCCCGAGCCGTCGGCCTTGACCAGCTTCTGGTCGCGGATCGGCTCGCCCTGGATGAAGGGGGCGCGCGCGATCGAGCCGGTGACGTCCTTGATCGCCTCGGCGTTGGTGTCGCGGCGCATGAAGGTGGCGCTGGCGGTCGCGGCCGGCCAGGTCTGCCACTGCAGGTCCTCGGGCTTCACGGTCTGGCCGAGGCCGATGTCGGACTTGGCGACCAGGATGTCCACGGTCGGCAATTGTGCGACCGGCTGCTGCACGGGCTTATCGTCGCCGCTGCCGCTCGCAAGATACAGGGCCGCGAGGCCGGCACAGCCGGCGATAGCCAGGACCATAATGCGGGCGGTATTCATTACGCTTCACTTTCCACATGACGCCGCGACGCTGCCGCCGCCGTGATGGGAGTTGACCAGCTATTCGTCAAAGCATGGTTAATGAGGCGTATCTAAATCGCCTTAACGGGTGGTTACCCGTAGGCCGAGTGTCTTCCGGCCAAGCACGCCGCAGCCTTGATCCGGGATCGGCGCCGGTTCGCGAGAAGCAAACGCGTCAGCGCAGCGGATCGGGTCAGAGCATCGCAAGGTGCGTGAGGTCGACCGACTTGATCCAGCTGGTCTCCGGATAGGCCGTCAACGCGCCGAAGGCGAGCGCGATGCCGTAGGGGATTCCGGTCCGCATGTCGTGCAGGCGGACCAGCCAGGCCTGGCCGGTGAGGACGCGGGGCAGTGGAAATTGCCGCAGCTGGAGCACGAGGAAGGTGAGCCCGCCGCCGAACAGCGAAGCATAGAGCAAGAATACCAGCAGGTGATCGAAGCCGAACCACAGGCCGGCCGCGGCCGCGACCTTGGCGTCACCGCCGCCCATCCATCCCATCGCAAAGCAGCCGAACGCCACCACCAGCACCAGCGCACCCGCGCCGGCATGCAACAGCATGTCGTAAGGCGCCATGCCCGACAGTGGCGCCATCACGATGAAGCCAGCGAGCAGCGCCAGCGAGACCCGGTTGGGAATCGTCATGGTGAAGAGGTCGCTCGAGGCGGCAAAGGCCATCAGGGCCGGAAACAGCGTCAGGCGCGCGATGTCGAGGATCATGGGATCAAACCGCCAGAAAGCTTCGGTCGGAACATCGCCGGAGCCTAGTCGCCAATGGTGAACAATCGGGAAAAGCCGGAGCTCGGGTTCGACTGAACCGGAGCAGGGCCTCCCGGCACAAAAAAAGGTCCCGGGAAGACCCGGGACCTTTGGGACGCAACCGCGTCGGGATGCTTACTTCAGCGAGGTCGAGATCGTCGCGAAGTTGGTCGAGAGCTGGGTGCCCACGCCCTTCACGGCGGAAATGATCGCGATGGCAATGCCGGCAGCAATCAGGCCGTATTCGATGGCGGTCGCGCCGGATTCATCCTTCACGAAGCGCGAAACGAGGTTCTTCATAGGTAACTCCTGTGTACACGTGGCTGGTCGAACTAGCAGTGGTCTGGCCGGCGTTCTCAGCACCGTGACCATGCGGGAACCCTAGGGTGCGACAATTGCAGCGCAGTTAATTTGATTGCGTAAAAACGGGTGGAACTCGCTGTTCTTGCGCACAGTAAATTTGGCATTAAGCCGTTTCATAAAGTTGCAGATTTTTTCCCGCAGCGAATGGTCCGCTTCCCGCGCACGCGTGAACACTTAAGGATTCACAGCTCCTTAAGCGGCACCAGATAGGCATGAAGGTCTCCCATTGATCAAAGAGGCCGCCATGTCCAGCCTTCCCCTTGAAGTGATCGAGATGGTCGGCCAGACGATGATGAAAGTCGTGCCGGTCACGATCGTGCTCGCGATCGTTTTCACCGTGCTCGCGCACTTCTGGGCGTGCAATCCCGGCAAGCCGTGGTGGCAGAAGCGCGAGCTCGTCACCGACATCTGCTACTGGTTTTTCGTGCCGGTGTTCGCGCGGGTGTTTCGCATCGGGTTGATGGTGCTCGGCGCGAGCCTGCTGTTCGACATCAACGGCGCCGATGCCCTCGTGGCCTTCTACGACAACGGTCACGGGCCGCTGGCGCAGCTGCCGCTCGCCGTGCAGGCGATCATCTTTCTCGTCGCGTCCGACTTCATGCTGTACTGGCTGCACCGCATGTTCCACGGCAGCAGCTTCTGGAAGTATCACGCCATCCATCACTCCTCCGAGGATCTGGAGTGGATCTCGGCGGCGCGCTTCCATCCCGTCAATCTCCTGATCGGCACGATCTCGGTCGACGTCATCCTGCTGATGGCCGGCATCTCGCCCAACATCATGCTGTGGGTCGGTCCGTTCACGACCTTCCATTCGGCCTTCGTCCACGCCAATCTGAACTGGACGCTCGGGCCGTTCAAATATGTGCTGGCGACGCCGGTGTTCCACCGCTGGCACCACACCTCGCTTGAAGAGGGCGGCGACACCAATTTCGCCGGCACCTTCCCGCTCTGGGATATCCTGTTCGGCACCTTCCGGATGCCGGACGGCGTGCTGCCGGAAACCTATGGCGCCGACGACAAGGCGATCCCGACCGAGATCGGCGGGCAATTGGCCTATCCGTTCCGGCACTGACGAGCAGGCAAAGGCGTCGAGCCGCCATGAGCGCAGAGACGGCAACCGTTGCGCGGGACCGGCACTCGATCCTCGGCCAGGTGCCCGCCTGGTTCTGGGTCGGGAGCGGCGTCTACGCGCTGTTGCTGCTCAACGGCGTCAGGCTGCTCGCCGACTCCGACACCTATTGGCAGATCTCGGTCGGCCAATGGATCTTCGATCACCGCGCGCTGCCGACCGTCGACATCTATTCCTTCACCCGGACCGGCGAGCCATGGCTGTCCTCGTCCTGGCTCGCGCAGGTGCTCTACGCCACGGCCTATGATCTTGCCGGCTGGACCGGGCCGGTGGTGCTGGCTGCGGCCAGTGTGGCCGGCGCCTTTGCGCTGCTTAATCATATCCTCGGGCGGCGGATGCCTGCCACGCATGCCTGCGTGGTCACGCTCGCCGCGCTGGTGTTGTCGGTGCAGCATCTGCTGGCCCGGCCGCATGTGCTGGTGATGCCGGTGATGATCGCCTGGGCCTACGGGCTGATGAGCGCAAGCGAGCGGCGCGTGATGCCGTCGCTGTGGCTGCTGCCGGTGATCGCGCTATGGGCCAATCTGCATGGCGGCTTCGTGTTCGGCCTCGTGCTGGTCGGCGGCTTTGCGCTGGATGCGCTGTGGAATGCCGAGCGCTCGCAACGCATCGCGACCGCGCTGCGCTGGGCCGCATTCGGCATCGCCGCGCTGATTGCGTGCTGCGCAACGCCCTATGGCTGGAATTCGATCCTCGCCTCGCGCAAGATCCTCGATCTCGGCGAGCTGTTGCACCTGATCTATGAATGGATGCCGGCGGACTTCAGCCATCTCAGCGCCTTCGAGCTGGCCGTACTCACGCTGATCGGTGGCGCGCTCTATGGCGGCGTGAAACTGTCGCCGCCACGGATCGCGCTGGTGCTGGGCCTCCTGCACATGGCGCTGTCGCATGTCCGGAACACCGAGATCTTCGCGCTGTTGCTGCCGATCGTCGTGCTGACGCCGGTGACGGCGCAATTCAGCCTGCAGCCGGGCAAGCTCGTGAAGCTCAAGCCCGTCGTCGCACTGGTCCTCGTCGGCCTGCTCGGTGCCTGGACCTCGGTTCTGGCCGCAAGCCAGCCGATCGCGCCGCCCCAGGTGCAGTCGCCGGCGGCTGCCGTCGATGCGCTGATGGCGCGTAACCCCAAGCGCATCTTCAATGACCTGCCGTTCGGCGGCTATCTGATCTGGCGCCAGATCCCGGTGTTCATCGACGGCCGTGCCGAGCTCTACGGCGAAAAATTCGAGATGGACTATTTCCGCGCGGTCCAGCTCAAGGATGTCGACGGCCTGCTCGATATGCTCAAACGCCATGACATCGATGCGGTGATCCTGACGCCGGCCACGCCTGCCGTGAAGCTGTTGGACCACATCGGCGGCTGGCAGCGCATCTATGCGGATGAAAGCGCCGTGGTGCATGTCCGCGTCGCCAACTAAGCCGCGGTCGTCGAGCCGCAATCCATCGCTCGACCTGTTGCGCGGTATTGCCATTCTGATGGTGGTCGCCGCGCATAGCGCCGCTGCCGCACCCAGCGTCGTCCCTGGCCTCACCTGGATCGCCGGCGACTACGGCCAGCTCGGCGTGCAGCTGTTCTTCATGGTGTCCGGCTACACCATGATGCTGACCTATGGCGAGCGCACGGACATCGCCGCCGCGGAATCCTTCTATCTGCGCCGCGTCTTCCGCATCGTGCCGCTGTTCTGGCTCGCCATCGTCTTCTATCTCGCGATCACGGGCGGCGCCGGCATCAAGGAATGGGCGCCTGACGGCATCGGCAAGACCGATGTCATCCTGACTGTTTTCTTCCTGCATCTGTGGAGCCCCACCGCGTTCAACTCGGTGGTGCCCGGCGGCTGGAGCATCGCCGTGGAAATGCAGTTCTACCTGCTGTTTCCGCTGATCATCTGGCTGTTCCGGCGGCCGAACGGGCCGATCATCTGCTATGCCACGAT
Organism: Bradyrhizobium jicamae; assembly: GCF_018130695.1. Lineage (GTDB taxonomy): Bacteria > Pseudomonadota > Alphaproteobacteria > Rhizobiales > Xanthobacteraceae > Bradyrhizobium > Bradyrhizobium jicamae_B. The sequence goes on from NZ_JAFCJX010000022.1 coordinate 121,267, forward strand.
CGCGCTGATCAGTGCCGTCGGACGCTTCGCGGCTGATCTCTATCTCGCGCCGCATCTGGCGGCTTCGCTGCCGTCGGCGCAGGCCTATCTCGCCGAAGGCTTCTATTATTGCTGGCTGCCGCGCCAGGCGGTCTGCTTTGGCCTCGGCATCCTGCTCTATGATGTGATCGAGCGCGGCAGCCGGCCGCGGCTCGGTGCGCTGCTGCTGCTCGGCGTCTGCCTGACCTCGTCCTGGGGCGCCAAGGTCGCGCTGCTGTTTGCGGCGTCCTATGCGCTGCTGGCCGCGCGCGCCGAGAATGCCGCGCTCGGCCTGTTCGGGCGGCATTCCTATGCGATCTATCTGGTCCACTTCGCCGTGGTGCCGCTGGTCTCCATGCTCCTGCCGGCGGAGCTGCTCCTGACCTTTGTCCTGACCGGCGGCGTGTCGCTGGCGTTGAGCTACGCCCTGATCGAGCCCCTGATCGAGCGCCGCTGCAATCGGCTGGGCCACGCTTTGGCGGGGAGTGTCGGCCACAAGGCCGCCGTGGCCGCAGGCTGATTCGTCGAATCGCAGCCATTCGATTCAGCTGTGCTTTGCCAAGCGGTTGCTCCGGTGCGGAAGTTACCCGATTGGCGCAATTCGCCGGGCCGTTTTTGCTCTTCTTAAATAATTTACCGTCAAATTGGCCATGTCGGGCGCCGGTACCGCTGCGTATCGCTTTTGCCGGCTCGTCAACGTCCCGGGGTAGAGTATGTCGTTCAAGTCCCAGCGTATCGGGTTCATCTCCTTGGCCAGCGCAGTGCTGCTGTGGCCGGTCATGTCTTTGGCCGCGCCCGAGCCTGACCGCATCGCCGTCAATGTCGATCAGGCCAAGCTCGTCAAGCTGCCCACCGGCATTGCCACCATCGTGGTCGGCAATCCCCTGATCGCCGATGTTTCCTTGCAGAGTGGCGGCATTGTCGTCGTCACCGGCAAGGGCTACGGCGCCACCAATTTCATCGCCCTCGACCGCACCGGCCAGGTGCTGGTGGATCGTCAGATCCAGGTCGAAGGTCCGTCGGATCAGCTCGTCACCGTCTATCGCGGCGTCGAGCGCGAGACCTACAGCTGCATGCCGATGTGCCAACGTCGCCTCACGCTCGGCGACGGCGAGACCTACTTCAAGCGCACGATCGACCAGACCAGCTCGCTGAACGCGCAGGCTGTCGGGCAGGCTGCGGCCGCCAGCCGGCCGGCCAACTGATCGCGCAGAATTCAAGGGGAGCAGGGCGTCGGCGCAGCTGCGCCGACGCCATTTCCCATTTTGCGGGCAACGTTGCCGGCATGGTTAAGTTCGCCCTAACGGAACAGGGCATGTCGTCTGGAACGGGCGAAACACTTCCACAATCTGTTTCCGGTAATTGTCGTCACGAAATTACCGCTCGTCCGGGGTCGTTGATGCCGCCAGTCTCTCTTCGCACACTCCTGCGCCGCTTCCGCCGCAACCGCCGCGGCTCGGCGGTGGTCGAATTCGCGCTGGTCGCGCCGATCTTCTTCGCGCTGTTGTTTGCGATCATCGAGACTGCGATGGTGTTCTTCGCCAGCCAGGTGCTCGAGACCGTGACGCAGGATTCCGCGCGCATGATCATGACCGGGCAGGCGCAGAACGCCTCCTACACCCAGGCGCAGTTCAAGACCTATGTCTGCGGCAAGATCAGCGTGATGTTCGATTGCGCCAACGGCATCTACGTCGACGTCAGGAGCTATTCGCAGTTCTCGACCGTCAGCGTCACCGCGCCAATCGATTCCAGCGGCAATTTCGTCAACAGCATGAGCTACAGCCCCGGCAACGCCGGCGACATCGTGGTGGTGCGGGTGTTCTACCAGTGGCCGCTGTTCGTCACGAGCCTCGGCTACAACATCGCCAATCTCAACAACAAGAAGCGGCTGCTGACGGCGACTGCAGCGTTCAAGAACGAGCCCTTCTGAGGCGACACCATGCACAAGATACATTCGATCCGGTTTCGCCTGCAGCGCTCCATCACCGCCTTCGCGCAGGATTGCGCGGGCCTGGCGGCGACCGAGTTCGCCTTCATCGTGCCGCTGATGCTGGTGATGTTCTTCGGCACCATCGAGATTTCGTCCGCGGTCGCGGTCGATCGCAAGGTGACGCTGATGGCGCGCACGCTGTCCGACCTGACCTCGCAGTCGACCTCGGTGGCCGACACTGATCTGACCAACTTCTTCAATGCCGCGATCGGCATCATGACGCCGTATTCGTCGTCGACGACCAACTCCACCATCAGCGAGCTCTATGTCGACTCGACGGGGACGGCGAAGGTGCAGTGGAGCAAGGGTTCGGCGCCGCGCACCACGGGCACCACGGTCGCGATTCCGACTGCGCTGCAGATCTCCGGCACCTATCTGATCTACAGCGAGGTCAACTACACCTATGTGCCGTCGCTGGGCTACGTGCTGACGAAGACCGGCTTCAAGCTGTCCGACGTCGCCTACACTCGGCCGCGGCAATCGACCTGCGTGATCTATCCGACGCCGACCTCGGGCACGACGCCGGCTTGCCCGACGTCGTAATCAAGAATCCCAACGCAAACAAAAAAGGCCGCACCCAAAAGTGCGGCCTTCATTGTCTTTGACGTTGTGTCTCTGACGGATTGTATTTGGACGATCTGTCTTTGACGACAATCTCCCGAAGGCTCGCTCCCGAAGGCTCGCACCCGTCGGGAATTCGGCTTAGCCAGCGGCGCGAAGATTATCGGCCGAGGATTTGCCGGAACGGCGGTCAGCGACGATCTCGTAGGAGATCTTCTGGCCTTCACGCAGAGTGCCAAGGCCGGCGCGCTCGACTGCACTGATGTGCACGAACACGTCATTCCCGCCTTCATCCGGCTGGATGAAGCCGTAGCCCTTGGTTGCGTTAAACCACTTCACGGTTCCCATGCTCACGTGGGTAGTCCCTTCTCAGATATACAAGTTCAAGACCCGCTGATCGGCGGGGTGGTGAGATCGAATTTTTGGAAGGGTCGTCAGCGTCCGAACCGGCTGTACCGGTGTTAGCTAATGTCGTCCGGCCGAAAATCGATGAACAATATTATTCGATAGAGGGCTTCAAAACAATCCTGACGTGCGCGATTTTTTGGCCCGGGCGTGGGCCCGGCCAGTTTTGCGCATGAACATCGAGCGTCATGCGCGCGTCAGTTGTGCTCCTGTGCCTCAGCGGCGGCGGAACTGGCCGCCGCGCTGCTGTCCACCGCGCGGCGGACCGCCCGGTGTCGATGGACGTTCGTCCTTGTGGCGGAATATCAGGCGGCCCTTTTCCAGGTCGTAGGGCGACATTTCGATCGTGACGCGGTCACCGGCCAGCGTCTTGATGCGGTTCTTCTTCATCTTGCCCGCGGTGTAGGCAACGATCTCATGCCCGGCGTCGAGCTGCACGCGGTAGCGCGCGTCGGGGAGGATTTCGGTGACCAGCCCTTCGAACTGGATCAGCTCTTCCTTAGCCATGTAGGTCTCCAGATCCAGCGGCGGTCAGCGCTGCGGTCGGTTGTTGCGGTTCGGTTGCGGTTTCGGCCGGCTTTCGCGATGCAAGAAGGCGACGCCCTGAATGCTCTCGCTGTTGCCGGCGTGAGACGGACGTGGCGACTCGCCCCGGTTCGTCTGCGGCGCGCCACTATTACCACCCCGACGGCGGCGGCGGCGAGGGCCTTTTGCACCCGGAGCCGCCTCATTTCCACGGACCGTATGTGCCCGCGGCGCAGAGCGGCCGCCCCGGTGCGGCTGGGCCGCGGCGGGAGCTGCCTCGCGCTCGCGGTTGGCGCCGGGCGTGCGGCGGTCTTCCCGCGGCACCGTGATCTTGATCAGGCGCTCGATGTCGCGCAGGTAGCCCATCTCCTCGGCGCCCGCGATCAGCGAGATCGCAATACCTTCAGCGCCGGCGCGCGCGGTGCGGCCGATGCGGTGGACGTAGGTTTCCGGCACGTTCGGCAGGTCGAAATTGACGACATGGCTGATGCCGTCGACGTCGATGCCGCGGGCAGCGATGTCGGTCGCGACCAGGGTGCGGATCTCGCCGGAGCGGAACGCCGCCAGCGTGCGCTCGCGGTGGTTCTGCGACTTGTTGCCGTGGATCGCATTGGCCTCGATGCCGGCCCTGGCCAGCGTCTTCACGACCTTGTCGGCGCCATGCTTGGTGCGGGTGAACACCAGCGCGCGGTTGACCGGTTCCTGCTTGAGGATCTGGGCCAGCACGGCCGGCTTGGCGGCGAAATCGACCTGGATCGCGCGCTGGGCGATGCGATCGGCGGTCGAGGACACCGGCGTCACCGCCACGCGGGCGGGTTCGCGCAGCATGGAATCGGCGAGCTCGGCGATGTCCTTGGGCATGGTGGCCGAGAAGAACAGCGTCTGGCGGCGGATCGGCAGCTTGGCGACGATTTTGCGGATGTCGTTGATGAAGCCCATGTCGAGCATGCGGTCGGCTTCATCAAGCACCAGGAACTCGACCTGGTTCAGCTTGAGGCCGTTGCTCTGCACGAGGTCGAGCAGACGGCCGGGGGTGGCCACCAGCACGTCCACACCCTGCATCAGGGAGCGGACCTGGCGGCCCATCGGCACGCCACCGATCGCCAGCGCCGAGGAGAGGCGGATATGGCGGCCATAGGCGTTGAAGCTGTCGAGGATCTGCCCGGACAGCTCGCGGGTCGGCGAGAGCACCAGCACGCGGCAGCTCTTCGGCTGCGGGCGGACGCGGTTCTCAAGCAGGCGGTGCAGGATCGGCAGCGCAAAGGACGCGGTCTTGCCGGTGCCGGTCTGGGCGATGCCGACGACGTCACGGCCGGCGAGCGCGAGCGGGATGGTCTGGGCCTGAATGGGAGTGGGCGTGACGTAGTTTTCTTCGGCAAGCGCACGGGCGATGGGATCGGCGAGGCCGAAATCCGAAAAGGAGGTCAAAAGGTCGTTCTTTCCATAAAAACAATCGTCGTCCCGGCCGCCAATCGAGGGCCAGGATCGCACGAGGGCGTCAGGACACCCGCGTGTTTGAGGCGTCTAGCTTGGTCGGGTGATAAGGCGAACCAGAAGCCGATCAATCGGCTCGAACACGCAAAGTTCGCAGGCGCGCGCCACGATTCGGCGTGGGCGACGCGGATGATATGGACCAACAACGCGGCGGTTTCAAGGTGTTGCGGTTCCGGGGGCGCTAGGCGGCGGGCTGCTTAGGTATCAATTCGGCCGAAAATCCATGCCGGAAATTTAGCCAAAAGGCCAATTTTGCTTATAGAATAATCAGTTTGCCTCAATGGCATACATTTTTTCTGCCCAAGGTTTGGGCTGTCGATCTCGGTCTTTCCAAGAATGAATCGAATTTCCCTAGCTATTTCATTCTCTTATGCGGTGTGAGCCCGGTGGCATGGTTCTTGCGATTCCGTTAACCGCAGGCGGCCGTGGGGCCGTTCGCAGCGTTTCAGCCTGCGTCAGGGAGATGACATTTCATGCTTAGCAAACTTACTCACGAGATAGCGACCGTGACACGTCGCCGCTGGATGGCGGCGACCGCCGGCCTGGTTTTGGGCCTGGCCGTGTCCGCGCCGTTCGCGCCCGCTCAAGCGGCCGACGACACCATCAAGGTCGGTGTCCTGCACTCGCTCTCCGGCACCATGGCCATCAGCGAAACCACGCTGAAGGACACCATCCTCTTCCTCATCGACGAGCAGAACAAGAAGGGCGGCGTCAACGGCAAGAAGCTCGAAGCCGTCGTGGTCGATCCCGCCTCGAACTGGCCGCTGTTCGCCGAAAAGGCGCGCGAGCTGATCACCAAGGACAAGGTCGCGGTCGTGTTCGGCTGCTGGACCTCGGTGTCGCGCAAGTCCGTGCTCCCGGTGTTCAAGGAGCTGAACTCGATCCTGTTCTACCCCGTGCAGTACGAGGGCGAAGAGTCCGAGCGTAACGTGTTCTACACCGGTGCTGCCCCGAACCAGCAGGCGATCCCCGCGGTCGACTACCTGATGAAGGACGAGAAGGTGAAGCGCTGGGTGCTGGCCGGCACCGACTACGTCTACCCGCGCACCACCAACAAGATCCTGGAAGCCTACTTGAAGTCGAAGGGCGTCAAGCAGGAAGACATCATGATCAACTACACGCCGTTCGGTCACTCCGACTGGCAGACGATCGTGGCCGACATCAAGAAGTTCGGCTCGGCCGGCAAGAAGACCGCCGTGGTCTCCACCATCAACGGCGACGCCAACGTTCCCTTCTACAAGGAGCTCGGCAACCAGGGCATCAAGGCGACCGACATTCCGGTCGTGGCGTTCTCGGTGGGCGAAGAAGAGCTCGCCGGCATCGACACCAAGCCGCTGGTCGGCCATCTCGCCGCCTGGAACTACTTCCAGTCGATCAAGACGCCCGCCAACGAGAAGTTCATCAAGGATTGGCAGGCCTACACCAAGAATCCGAAGCGCGTGACCAACGATCCGATGGAAGCACACGTGATCGGCTTCAACATGTGGGTGAAGGCGGTCGAGAAGGTGAAGTCGACCGACGCCGACAAGGTGATCGACGCTCTGCCGGGCATCGAGGCGCCGAACCTGACCGGTGGCATGTCCAAGATGCTGCCGAACCACCACATCACCAAGCCGGTGTTCATCGGCGAGATCAAGGGCAACGGCCAGTTCGACGTGGTCTGGAAGACCCCGGGCCTGGTGGCCGGCGACGCCTGGTCGAAGGAGCTCGAGGGCTCCAAGGACCTGATCGGCGATTGGGTCGGCAAGAAGTGCGGCAACTGGAACACCAAGACCAACAAGTGCGGCGGCCAGGGCTCCTAACAGCATGATCCGGAAAAGTGCCGAGCGGTTTTCCGGAAAGATCATGCTCAAACAGAGTCGCCTGAGCTGACCAACGACACAACAAAATCTTCCAAGACACTGGAGAAGGCGGCACGGCTCGCCGCCTTCTCCTCACACTCCTGCCGGGGTATTCTCGTGTTTGCCAATTGCTTCGTCCGCCTTCGCGCGGCGTTTCTGTCGATCCTGCTGATTACCTGTTTCGCATTGCCTGCGCTGGCCGGCCCGTTCGAGGACTCGGTCGCCAAGTTCGCCAATGACGAATTCTCCGACACCGAGGAGGCGATCGGCGAGATCGCGGCCTCCGGCAACCAACTCGCTTTCCCGATCATCAGCGCGCTGCAGGATGGCCGCCTGTCGGCCGATCCCGAAACCAAGAAGGTCTTCATCACGCAGGCCGACAGCAAGATCGTCGATGCCACCACCGGTGCCGCTGTCGACAAGCTGCCGGACAATGCCGCGACCGTCCGCCTCAACAACCGCCTGCGCCGCACCGTGGAGGCCGCGCTCGGCGGGCTGACCCTGATGTCGCCGGATCCGGCCAAGCGCCTGGCGGCGGCGCAGTCCGTGTTCAAGAGCCATGAGGAAAGCGCGCTGCCCAACGTCGAGGCCGCGCTCGCCAAGGAAACCAACAAGGCCACCAGGCAGGCGTTCGCCGAGGCGCGCGCCGCCATCCTGCTGTTCAAGTCGGACGCATCCGACAACGACAAGCTGGAAGCCATCGCCGTGATCAAGGCGCGCGGCGACCAGGAGGCGATGGCGCTGCTGACCAGCATTGGCTCGGACCAGCCGCCGCTGGTGGCGAAGGCCGCCGCCGGCGCGATCTCTTCGATCCAGGGCAACCTCGCGATTTGGTCCGGCGTGCAGAACGCCTGGTACGGCCTGTCGCTCGGCTCGGTGCTGCTGCTTGCTGCGATCGGCCTTGCCATCACCTTCGGCGTGATGGGCGTCATCAACATGGCGCATGGCGAGATGGTGATGCTCGGCGCCTACACCACCTTCGTGGTGCAGGAGGTGATCCGCACGCGCTACCCCGCGCTGTTCGATTATTCGCTGCTGATCGCCGTGCCGCTCGCATTCCTCGTGGCCGGCGGCATCGGCGTCCTGATCGAACGGTCGATCATCCGCTTCCTCTACGGCCGCCCGCTGGAGACGCTGCTCGCGACCTGGGGCCTGTCGCTGGTGCTGCAGCAGGCGGTGCGCACCGCGTTCGGCCCGACCAACCGCGAGGTCGGCAACCCCTCCTGGATGAGCGGCGCCTTCGAGCTCGGCCAGATCACCATCACCTATAACCGGCTGTGGATCCTCTGCTTCACCATGGCGGTGTTTGCGATCCTGCTGGCGATGCTGCGCTACAGCGCGATCGGCCTGGAGATGCGCGCAGTCACGCAAAACCGGCGCATGGCGGCCTCGATGGGCATCGCGACCTCCCGCGTCGACGCGCTGACCTTCGGCCTCGGCTCCGGCATCGCCGGCATCGCAGGCGTGGCGCTGTCCCAGATCGACAATGTCAGCCCGAACCTCGGCCAGAGCTACATCATCGACAGCTTCATGGTCGTCGTGTTCGGCGGTGTCGGCAATCTCTGGGGCACGCTGGTCGGCGCCTTCACGCTCGGCATCGCCAACAAATTCCTGGAGCCGGTGGCGGGCGCCGTGCTCGGCAAGATCGCGATCCTGGTGCTGATCATTCTGTTCATCCAGAAGCGGCCGCGCGGCCTGTTCGCGCTCAAGGGACGGGCGGTGGAAGCATGACCCCGCACATCCTGACCCGCTCGCTGGATCGTGCCGCAACCACCTTCATCCTGGTGGTGGCCGCGCTCGGCGTGCTGATCCCGCTGTCCAACCTCTTGCTGCCGCAGGGCTCGCTGTTCCAGGTGCCGACCTATCTGGTCGCACTCTGGGGCAAGTATGTCTGCTACGCGATCCTCGCGCTGTCGATCGACCTGATCTGGGGCTATTGCGGCATCCTCTCGCTTGGCCACGGCGCCTTCTTCGCGCTCGGCGGCTACGCAATGGGTATGTACCTGATGCGGCAGATCGGCAGCCGCGGCGTCTACGGCAATCCGATCCTGCCCGACTTCATGGTGTTCCTGAACTGGGACAAGCTGCCCTGGTACTGGTACGGCTTTGACCACTTCGCCTTCGCCGCGCTGATGGTGTTCCTGGTCCCCGGCCTGCTCGCCTTCTGCTTCGGCTGGCTCGCCTTCCGCTCCCGCGTCACCGGCGTTTATCTTTCGATCATCACGCAGGCGATGACCTATGCGCTGCTGCTCGCCTTCTTCCGCAACGATTTCGGCTTCGGCGGCAATAACGGCCTGACCGACTTCAAGGACATCCTGGGTTTCAACGTGCAGGCCGAGGGCACCCGTGCGGCGCTGTTCTTCCTGAGCTGCGTTGCGTTGTTGATTGCCTTCTTCATCTGCCGTGCGATCGTCACATCCAAGCTCGGCAAGGTCCTGATCGCGGTGCGCGATGCCGAGAGCCGCACCCGCTTCCTCGGCTACCGCGTCGAATCCTACAAGCTGTTCGTGTTCACGCTGTCGGCCTGCATGGCCGGCGTCGCCGGTGCGCTCTATGTGCCGCAGGTCGGCATCATCAATCCATCCGAATTCGCGCCGGGCAACTCGATCGAAGCCGTGATCTGGGTCGCGGTCGGCGGCCGCGGCACGCTGGTCGGCGCGGCGCTCGGCGCCGTGGTGGTCAACTACGCCAAGACGTTCTTTACGTCCGGTCCGCTCGCGCCCTACTGGCTGTTCATGCTGGGCGCGCTGTTCATCCTGGTGACGCTGCTGCTGCCGAAGGGCATCGTCGGCACCTACAATTCCTGGCGCGAGACCAGGCGCAGCGCGGCGGCTGCGGCCGATGAAGCGAGCGCTGCGCGCGAAGACGGCGTCGCCGCGCCGAAGATGGCGGAGTAGACCCATGCCTGTGATGGATACCCGCGCCACCTCGGCCATGCTCTATCTCGACGGCGTGCACGTCTCGTTCGACGGCTTCCACGCCATCAACAACCTCTCGCTGGCGCTGGAGCCCGGCGAGATGCGCGCCATCATCGGCCCGAACGGCGCCGGCAAGACCACGATGATGGACATCATCACCGGCAAGACCAAGCCGGACGAAGGCACCGTGCTGTTCGACGGCACGGTCGACCTCACGCGTCTCGACGAGACCCGCATCGCCGAGCTCGGCATCGGTCGCAAATTCCAGAAGCCGACGGTGTTCGAGAGCCAGACCGTCTACGACAACCTCCTGCTCGCGCTCAATGTCGACCACAGCGTCAAGGGCACGCTGTTCTGGCGTGGCAGCAAGGCCGAGAGCGAGCGGATCGACAAGGTGCTGGAGACCATCCGCCTCACCGACGCTCGCAACCGCCTCGCCGGCAGCCTCTCGCACGGCCAGAAGCAGTGGCTCGAGATCGGCATGCTGCTGGCGCAGGATCCGAAGGTGCTGCTGGTCGACGAGCCCGTCGCGGGCATGACCGACGTCGAGACGCATCTGACTGCCGAGCTGCTGAAGCAGATCAACAAGAACCACACCATCATGGTGGTCGAGCACGACATGACCTTCGTGCGCGAGCTCGGTGTCAAGGTGACCTGCCTGCACGAGGGCACGGTGCTGGCCGAGGGCACCATCGACCAGGTGTCGTCGAACGAGCGGGTCGTTGAAGTGTATCTGGGACGCTAAAGATGCTGAAGGTCGACAACATCAACCTGTTCTACGGCGCGGCGCAAGCGCTGCGCGGCGTGTCGCTGGCGGCTGAGCCCGGCAAGGTCACCTGCGTGCTCGGACGCAACGGCGTCGGCAAGACCTCGCTGCTCCGCGCCATGGTCGGGCAGTATCCGATCTCCTCCGGCGCGATCAATTTCGACGGCAAGGACATCACCGGCCTGAGGCCCTATGAGCGGGCGCGGTGCGGCATCGGTTTCGTACCCCAGGGCCGCGAGATCTTTCCGCTGCTCACGGTGGAGGAGAATCTCAAGACCGGCTTCGGCCCGCTGAAGCGCGAGGATCGCAACATCCCCGACGACGTGTTCTCGCTGTTTCCGGTGCTGCAGACCATGCTCGGCCGCCGCGGCGGTGACCTCTCCGGCGGCCAGCAGCAGCAGCTCGCGATCGGCCGCGCGCTGGTGATGCGGCCGAAGCTGTTGCTGCTGGACGAGCCGACCGAGGGCATCCAGCCCTCGATCATCAAGGACATCGGCCGCGCGATCTCCTATCTGCGCAATCTCGGCAACATCGCCATCGTGCTGGTCGAACAATATCTCGACTTTGCCTGCGAACTCGGCGACAGTTTTGCCGTGATGGACCGGGGCGCGGTGAAATATGCCTGCGACCGCAGTAACCTCGATTCCGCCGAGATTAGCCGCCAGATGGCGCTGTGATATAGCATAGCGTTTTCGAGCGAAGTGGGTACCGGTTCGCGCGAAGAAAACGCGTCAGATAAAGAGCGTAGCGCGGTGCGTCCGGCCCGCGTGAGGGGAAGGGCGGATGCCGACCGAGATCGCGCGCGCGGCTTCAGCGACCTTTGCCGCCAATCGCGCCCAGGGTGCGGTGAGATTCGCCGTCCGCGTCAAGGACGGCGCCACCCGTCGCGGTGACCTCCATGAGTCAGGCTCGCTGCGTGTGCGTTTTCCGTCGCCGGAGGGCGAAGGTCTCTCCGCCGTGTTCGTCAACACTGCGGGCGGCGTTGCCGGCGGCGATCGCTTCGACATTGGCATCGAGGCAGGCGAGGGCTCCAGCCTGACGTTGACCACGGCGGCCGCCGAAAAGGTCTATCGCGCGCCGGGACCGGCCGCGCAACTGACCATCGCGCTGAAGGCGGAAGCCGGCGCGCATCTCGCATGGCTACCGCAGGAGACCATCCTGTTCGACCGCGCCCGCATCCAGCGTCGCATCGACATCGATCTCGCCGAGGATGCCACGCTGCTGCTGTGCGAGATCGTGGTGTTCGGCCGCGCCGCGATGGGCGAGACGGTGCAGCATGGCGAATTCGTCGACCGCTGGCGGATGCGCCGCGGCGGCAAGCTGGTTTTCGCCGAGACCATCCGCCTCGATGGCGAGATTGGCGCGAAATTGGCTCGGCCTGCAATCGCCAATCGCGGCACCGCTATCGGCACCGCGCTGATCGTGCCCGGCGACGAGGCCGTCGTGGAGCGAATCCGCGAAGCGTCAGAATCCTTCCGCGGCGAGGTCGGCATCTCCGCTTGGAATGGATTTGCAATGGCGCGCTTCTGTGCCCAAGATGCAGGCCGGTTGCGCGCCGACATGATGACGGTGCTGGCGCGCGCCTCCACGGTGCCGCTGCCGCGGCTGTGGCTGAGTTAGATCCTTCGAAACGACCCAAGAGAGTGCTCGCATGAATTTGTCTCCCCGCGAAAAGGACAAGCTGCTGGTCTCGATGGCCGCCATGGTGGCGCGCCGCCGGCTCGAGCGCGGCGTCAAGCTCAACCACCCCGAGGCGATCGCGCTGATCACCGATTTCATCGTCGAGGGCGCGCGCGACGGCCGCACCGTCGCCGACCTGATGCAGGCCGGCGCCAAGGTCATCACGCGCGATCAGGTGATGAGCGGCATCCCCGAGATGATCCACGACATCCAGGTCGAGGCCACGTTCCCCGACGGCACCAAGCTCGTCACCGTGCACGAACCGATCCGTTAAGGAGCTCCGTATGATCCCCGGCGAACTCTTCATCAAGGACGGCGAGATCGAGCTCAACGCCGGCCGCAAGACGGTCACGCTCTCGGTCGCCAACACCGGCGACCGCCCGATCCAGGTCGGCTCGCACTATCATTTCTTCGAGACCAACCCCGCCCTGAAATTCGACCGCAAGAAGTCTCGCGGCATGCGCCTCGACATCGCCGCCGGCACCGCCGTCCGCTTCGAGCCCGGGCAGACGAGGGACGTGCAGCTCGTCGCACTCGCCGGCAAGCGCGTGATCTACGGCTTCCGCGCCGAGGTGAAGGGCAAGCTGTAGTGCTCCCCGCCATCCGTCTCATCTCCGAAGCCGCCGAGCTTGCCGCGCGTCGTCATAACGGGATGGCGCGCAAGGGGCGGGGGAGTGAACCTTACATCAATCATCTCGCGGAGGTCGCGAACCTGCTGGCGCGGGTGACTGATGGGGCTGATGCCGAACTGGTGGCGGCGGGCTGGCTGCATGATGCGATCGAGGACACCGGGACGACGCGCGAGGAGCTTGCGGAAAAATTCAGTGCGCGGGTTGCCGATCTCGTGGTCGAGGTGACCGATGACATGAGCCTGGAGAAGCCGGTGCGCCGGCAAAAGCAGATCGAGGATGCTCCGCACAAATCGCCGGATGCAAAACTGATCAAGATCGCCGACAAGGTCAGCAATATCGGCGCGCGCATTCTACCCGATCCGAGCAAGGACGAGCGCGACGATCTCGTCGACTATACGACTTGGGCCGGAAAGGTCGTCGCGGGGTGTCGCGGTATCAATCCGCGGCTCGACCACATCTTCGATGAAACCGTTGAGCGCGCAAAGACCGCGCTGGTTGAAACAGGGGGCTGACTATGTCCGTGAAAATCAAACGTTCCGTCTATGCTGACATGTTCGGTCCGACCACCGGCGACAAGGTGCGGCTCGCCGACACCGACCTGATCATCGAGGTCGAGAAGGACCTCACCACCTATGGCGAGGAGGTGAAGTTCGGCGGCGGCAAGGTGATCCGCGACGGCATGGGGCAGTCGCAGGTGACCAATGCGCAGGGCGCGGCGGATACCGTGATCACCAACGCGCTGATCGTCGATCACTGGGGGATCATCAAGGCCGACGTCGCGATCAAGGAGGGCATGATCGCGGCGATCGGCAAGGCCGGCAATCCCGACATCCAGCCCGGCGTCACCATCATCGTCGGCCCCGGCACCGACGTGATCGCGGGTGAAGGAAAAATCCTCACCGCCGGCGGTTTCGACAGCCACATCCATTTCATCTGCCCGCAGCAGATCGAGCATGCGCTGATGTCCGGCGTCACCTCGATGCTCGGCGGCGGCACCGGCCCGTCGCACGGCACCTTTGCCACCACCTGCACGCCCGGCCCCTGGCACATGGGGCGGATGATCCAGTCGTTCGATGCCTTCCCGGTCAATCTCGGCATCTCCGGCAAGGGCAATGCATCGCGGCCGGCCGCACTGGTGGAGATGATCAAGGGCGGCGCCTGCGCGCTGAAGCTGCACGAGGACTGGGGCACCACGCCGTCGGCGATCGACACCTGTCTGTCGGTGGCCGACGATTACGACGTCCAGGTGATGCTGCATTCGGACACGCTGAATGAATCCGGCTTCGTCGAGGACACCGTGAAGGCCTTCAAGGGCCGCACCATCCATGCCTTCCACACCGAAGGTGCCGGCGGCGGCCACGCGCCAGATATCATCAAGATCGCCGGGCTGAAGAACGTGCTGCCGTCCTCGACCAACCCGACGCGGCCGTTCACGCGCAACACCATCGACGAGCATCTCGACATGCTGATGGTGTGCCACCACCTCGATCCCTCGATCGCAGAAGATCTGGCGTTTGCCGAAAGCCGGATCCGCAAGGAGACGATTGCGGCCGAGGACATCCTGCACGATCTCGGCGCGCTCTCGATGATGTCGTCGGACTCGCAGGCGATGGGCCGGCTCGGCGAGGTCATCATCCGGACCTGGCAGACCGCCGACAAGATGAAGAAGCAGCGCGGCGCGCTGCCGCAGGACAAGGGCAACGACAACGACAATTTCCGCGTCAAGCGCTACATCGCCAAATACACCATCAACCCCGCGATCGCGCATGGCGTCTCGAAGCTGATCGGCTCGGTCGAGAAAGGCAAGATGGCCGATCTCGTGCTGTGGTCGCCGGCCTTCTTCGGCGTCAAGCCGGATTGCATCATCAAGGGCGGCTCGATCGTGGCGGCGCCGATGGGCGATCCGAACGCCTCGATCCCGACGCCGCAGCCCGTGCATTACCAGCCGATGTTCGCCGCCTACGGCAAGTCGCTGACGGCCTCATCGGTGGTGTTCACCTCCAAGGCCGCGGTCACCGGCAGATTGGCCAGCAAGCTCGGCATCAGCAAGAAGCTCTACGCGGTGCAGAACACCCGCGGAAAGATCTCCAAGAAGAGCATGATCCACAACGACGCCACCCCCAAGATCGAGGTCGATCCCGAGACCTATGAGGTGCGCGCAGACGGCGAGCTTCTGACCTGCGCGCCGGCGGAGGTCCTGCCCATGGCACAGCGTTACTTTATGTTCTAAAACCTCTCCCGGCATCTGAAGCCGTCAAAAAAGAGCCGGGAGGATTTTCGTGATCTATGTCGTCGCCACGCTGACCATCAAGCCCGAAACGCGCGCCGAATTCATCGCGGCCGCCACCGCCTGCATCAGGGAAACCCGCAAGGAGCCCGGCAACATCGCCTATGATTTGCACGAGAGCGTGACCGACCACAGCAAGATGGTGTTCGTCGAGCAGTGGGAGACGATGGAAGCGCTGGGGCCGCACCGGGTCACCGAGCACGTCAAGGCGTTCGGCAGAGTCGCGGTGAAGTGCATGTCGGCGCCGCCGAAGATCGACTACATCACGCCGGCAAAGGTCGAGAGCCGCTAAGCAAGAACAACAATGGGAGAACCATCATGATCTACGTCATCGCCACCACGCCGATGAAGCCGGAAAGCAAGGACGACTTCATTAGGGGTCACAAGGCCTGCACCGTCGAGACGCTGAAGGAAAAGGGCTGCATCTCCTACGACGGCAATGTCAGCGTCAACGACCCCAATCTCTACGTCGTGGTCGAGCGCTGGGAGACCCGTGAGGACCTCAACGCCCACGGCAAGGCGCCGCACATGAAGGTGTGGCGGGAATATTCCGCGCAGATGAAGACGGCGCCGACGGTGATCGAGATCATCAGCGACGCCACGGTGCAGAAACTCTGAGGTTTTGATGATCCGCGCTACAAAAGTTCTCGGGCAGCACCGCTGGAAGGAATCCGCAGCCGACACCGTCGTGCTCGATTTTGACGACCGGCACCGGCGGCGGATGGCAATGACCGGAACCCGCGGGCTCGAATTCCTGCTCGACCTGGAAAACGCCACAGCCCTGCGCGGCGGCGATGCGCTGGTGCTGGAAGATGGCCGGCTGGTCGAGGTGGTGGCCGCGGCGGAGCCGCTGCTCGAGATCAAGGGCAGCGATCCGCATCATCTGATCCGCGTCGCCTGGCATCTCGGCAACCGCCATCTGCCGACCCAGATCATGCCGAAGGGCCTGCGCATCCGCAAAGACCATGTGATCGAGGCAATGGTGAAGGGCCTCGGCGCCCGCGTCGTCGAGATCGAGGCGCCGTTCGACCCCGAAGGCGGCGCCTATGCCGAGCAGGCGCATGACGCGCATGGACATGATCACGCCGGGCATGATCATGCTCACGGCCATGCGCATGATCATGGCCATCATCACCATGATCATGACCATCCTCATCACGATGATCACCATCACGATGCTCACGGTCATCACCATGACCACGATCATCACCATGATCACGCCTGTGGTCACGATCATGTTCATGACGAACATTGCGGCCACGACCACGACCACGGTGATCATCACCATCACGACCACGCCCATGCTCATAAGCACAAATGAGCCCGATCCCGCTGCGCTCGGTGGCGGGATGGCGGACGGCGAGGCGGCGGCGCTGTACCGGTTGATGACGTGGCTCTCGCCGGCGTTTCCGGTCGGCGCGTTCTCCTATTCCAGCGGCATCGAATGGGCTGTCGAAGCCGGCGACATCACCGATGCTGCGTCGCTGCGCGACTGGCTGGCGGCGATGCTGGCCGACGGTTCCGGCTTTTGCGACGGCGTATTCCTTTCGCAGGCCCATCAGGCCGCGTCAGCGAATGATGCGGCCGCGCTGAGGGAGATCGCCGAACTCGCCGCCGCCTTCGTGCCCTCGCGCGAGCGCCAGCTCGAAACCACCACGCAGGGCCAGGCCTTCATCACCACCGCGCGCGCGGCCTGGGATGCGGCAGGTCTCGATGCGCTCGTCGCAGCCTGCGATGGCCCGATCGTCTACCCCGTCGCCGTCGGCCTCGTCAGCGCCGCGCATAGCCTCCCGCTGGCGCCGGCGTTGCATGCTTTCTTCCATGCGGTGGTGTCGAACTGGATTTCCGCCGGTGCCCGGCTCGTTCCGCTCGGGCAGACCGACAGCCAGCGCGTACTGGCCGCGCTCGAGCCGGTGGTCGCCGCGACCGCACGGCGCGCTGCGAGGGCCTCGCTGGACGATCTCGGCAGCGCGACCTTCCGCGCCGATCTGGCGAGCCTGCGCCACGAGACGCAGTACACGAGGTTGTTCAGGTCATGAGGTTCCCACCGTCGTCCTGGCGAAAGCCAGGACCCATAACCACAGATGTTCGTGGTCATGTTGGGCTGGGGCCGCAGCTTGTCGCAATAACAAAATTCAGTGGTAATGGGTCCTGGCTTTCGCCAGGACGACGGTAGAGGGTTCGATCGACATGTCCAAATCTCACGGCCCGTTGCGCGTCGGTGTCGGCGGCCCCGTCGGCTCCGGCAAGACCGCGCTGATGGATCTGCTCTGCAAGGCGATGCGCGAGCGCTACGACATCGCGGCGATCACCAACGACATCTACACCAAATGGGATGCCGAATATCTGGTGCGCTCCGGCTCACTGACGGCGGATCGCATCGCCGGCGTCGAGACCGGCGGCTGCCCGCACACCGCGATCCGCGAGGACGCCTCGATGAATCTGGCCGCGGTCGCCGACATGCGCGCCAAATTTCCGGACCTCGATCTCGTGCTGATCGAATCCGGCGGCGACAATCTCGCCGCGACCTTCTCGCCTGAGCTCGCCGATCTCACCATCTACGTCATCGACGTCGCCGCCGGCGACAAGATCCCGTCCAAGGGCGGCCCCGGCATCACGCGAAGCGACCTGCTCGTGATCAACAAGATCGACCTCGCCCCCCATGTCGGGGCCTCCCTCGAAAAGATGGACACCGACGCCAAACGGATGCGCGGCCAGCGGCCCTTCGTGATGACCAACATGAAGAAGAGCGAGGGCCTCGACCGGATCATCAGCTTCATCGAGACCAAGGGTGGCCTAACGTCGCAGGCGGCGGACAAGGCGGCGAAGGCGGGCTGATTGCGGCGTTCATGTTCGTGGCGCGAGCGCCCGAGCGCACTCACGACGTTCTGAGCAAGCGGCACCCCTCTCCCCAACCCTCCCCCGCAAGGGCTGTTCGATTCACACATCGCGGAGCCCCAGAGTGGCGCCAAATTTGATGGCTTGGAAGGCTTCGAGCCCGATGCGCA